>DASYAL010000001.1:0-1540 GCA_036501365.1 Allostellaceae bacterium
GGCAATGTCGAGCACGCGGCGCTGTTCGTCGAAGGTGCAGGATGCGACCTCGGTGGAATGGGCGTTGATGGTGATGGCGGTGAGATTCGGCACCGCCGCGACATCGCGCAAGTGGCTGCGGAAGTTCTTCTCGTCGATGCCAAGATCGTCCGTGAACGGCAACAGGACTGCCGGGATGACGCCATGAGGAATGTATTGGGCGTGGCGCGGCATCGTCGGTCTCCTTGTGCTGTTGCGGCGCGACTGTGGTCGCGGTGGCTTGATGACATATATCATGCCCATCCAGCCAATGAATAAGGGTTCCCGATGACCAGCCTTGCAGCCGCCAATCCGCTTTTGGCGGAGTGGACAACCCCCGACGCGGTTCCACCGTTCGACCACATCAAGCCAGAGCATTTCCGCTCGGCCTTCGCCCGCGTGCTTGCCGACCACCAGGCCGAGATCGGCAAGATCGCCGCAAATTCGCAGGCGCCGAGCTTCGCCAACACTGTCGAGGCGCTGGAGTTGAGTGGACGGGCGCTGTCTCGGGTCGGCGACGTGTTCCATCTGCTGGCCGGTGCCGACACCAATGACGCGCTCCAGGAGATCGAGCGCGAGATCGCGCCGCAGCTCGCCCGGCACTGGAACCAGATCAATACCGACCCGGCGCTGTTCGCCCGGTTGGACGCGCTGATGCGCGATGTCGACAAGCTCGGCCTCAATGCCGAACAGAAGCGGGTGCTGGAGCGCTACCACACCGCGTTCCGCCGCGCCGGCGCCGGTCTCGACTCTGCCGCCAAGCAACGGCTCGCCGAGATCATCGAGCGGCTCGCCGCGCTCGGCACCTCGTTCAGCCAGAACGTACTCGCCGACGAGCAGGGCTACGTGCTGGCGCTGGACAGCGACGCCGAGCTTGCCGGCCTACCGGATTTCATGCGCGAGGCGCTCAAATCCGAGGCGAGGGAGCGCGAGCGCGATGGCTATGCGGTGTCGCTGTCGCGTTCCACCGTTGAGCCGTTCCTGCAGTTTTCCGCCCGCCGCGACCTGCGCGAAAAAGTCTTCCGCGCCTTTACTTCGCGCGGCGACAACGGCGGCTCGACCGACAACAAGGCGATCATCGCCGAAATGGTGCGGCTCCGCGCCGAACGCGCCAGGCTGCTCGGTTTTCCCGACTTCGCCCACTATCGGCTCGACGACGAGATGGCGAAGACGCCGGAGGCGGTACGTAGTCTCCTCGACGCGGTATGGACGCGGGCGCGCCGCCATGCGCTCGCCGATCGCGATGCCTTGCAGGATTTGGTGCGGGAGGAAGGCGGCAACTTCGCGCTGGCGCCGTGGGACTGGCGCTATTACGCCGAGAAGCTGCGGCAGCGGCGCTGCAACCTGGATGAAGCCAGTATCAAGCCGTATCTCAACCTGGACCGCATGATCGAGGCGGTGTTCTACACCGCGCAGCGGCTGTTCGGACTGACCTTCACGCCGCGCACCGATGTGCCGGTCTGGCATCGCGACGTGCGGGTTTGGCAAGTGCAGGGCTCGCGCGGCGAGCCGGTCGGGCTGT
>DASYAL010000002.1:0-68314 GCA_036501365.1 Allostellaceae bacterium
GGATAGCAACCATATCGAGCTCCCTCTCGGGACCGGCCCACGATGACCGGCTCTGCCAAAAAGGACGCGTTACGTCGTTGCATAACCACGATGGGCCATAGGCACGTGCGAGTGCGTCTGCGAAATCGATAAATAATCGCATCTGCCTGCGATGCAAGAAAAAATTCATAGTGGAGCTAATTTTTTTGCCCCGAGCGGAAAATTGTGATCGTCACGACACGCTGCGAGCGCGCTCACCCACCCGCGGAGGAACTCAAAGCATCGCCGGCGACGCGGACGAACGCATCGACTGCGGCTGGCGCCGTGTCGAACGCCGTCACCAGGCGCAAGACCGGCGCCTCGCCCCAGCGATAGAAGCCGAAGCCGGCCGCGGCGAGACGCTCGATCGCGGTTTCGGAGAGCTCGACGAAGAGCTCGTTGCCTTCGATCGGATGGAGTAGGCGCGCGCCGCGCAGGCAGGCGAGACCGCTGCCGAGCCGAGCCGCCATCGCGTTGGCATGGCGGGCGTTGCGCAGCCAGAGATCGTCGGTGAGATAGGCCTCGAGCTGTGCCGCGACGAAGCGCAGCTTCGACAGCAGATGGCCGCCGCGCTTGCGGCGGAAGCCGAAAGCCGCGGCCTTGGCGGGATCGAAGAACACCACCGCTTCGGCGGCGAGAGCCCCGTTCTTGGTTGCGCCGAAGGACAGCACGTCGACGCCGGCGCGCCAAGTGACGGCGGCGGGCGAGCAGTCAAGACCCGCGACGGCGTTGGCAAAGCGGGCCCCATCCATGTGCAGCGCGAGACCATGGCAGCGGGCGAGACCGCTCAGCGCCGCGATCTCATCCGGGCGATAGACCGTCCCGGCCTCGGTCTCCTGGGTGATGCTCAGCACCGCCGGCTGGACCTGATGCACCACGCCAGCGCCGGCGATGTGCCGCGCAACAGTCTCGGGCGTCAGCTTGCCGTGCTCGCCCGGACAGGTCACCAGCTTTGCGCCGCCGGTGAAGAATTCCGGCGCGCCGCATTCGTCAGTCGCAATATGCGCTTCCTCGTGGCAATAGATCGCGCCCCAGGGAGACGCGAGACAGGCCAGCGCCAGCGCGTTGGCCGCGGTCCCGGTGGCGAGCGGAAACACCGCAACCGGATGCTCGAACACCTCGGCAAAACGTTTCTCCAGGCGGCGGGTAACGTCATCGGCGCCATAAGGCATCGCCGCGCCATGGTTGGCGGCCTCGAGCGCGGCCAGGATATCCGGCGCAACGCCGGCAACGTTGTCCGAGGCGAAGTTCACGGCACACCTGTCGTTGGCCGCAAGGTAACGGTCGAGACCGGCTCCCCGGTTGCAAGGTTGACGATAATCAATTTTTCGCTGCCCCCGGCGAGCTCGATTCGCACCACCAGCCGGTCGCCGCTCGCCTCAGCACCAACCACGCGAGCGCCGGCCGGGAGATCGATCGTGCTGGCATGCGGGGGCGGGACACTTGGTGCGCTGCCGGCTGGCCGCGGGTGATCGATGCGGTACTCGACCGCGAAGCCAAGCGCGACGACGCCGGCGACCAGTACTAACCCCATGACGACGACAAGGACCTTGAGACCGCGCATGGTTCCGTTCAATTTGCCGGCATGAGCACGATGAGCGCCGCCCCCGCGGCTCGAGAACATATCACGGTCGCAGAGACCGAGGCGGGCGAGCGGCTCGATCGCCTCCTGGCGGCGCGTCTCGCCGCGTTATCGCGCAGCCGGCTCAAGAAGCTGATCGAAACCGGCTGCGTGAGCTCAGGCGGCGCGACGATAAACGACCCCTCGCTGCGGGTCAAAGGCGGCCAGAGCTTCGTTATCGACCTGCCGGCCCCGGTTGCCGACCGGCCCGAGCCGCAAGCCATGGCACTCGATATCCGCTACGAGGACGAGCAGGTGCTCGTGCTCGACAAGCCTCCTGGACTCGTCGTCCACCCGGCGCCCGGCAATCCCGACCGCACCCTGGTCAACGCACTGCTGGCACATTGCGGCGAGAGCCTTGCCGGCATTGGCGGCGTCAAGCGGCCGGGCATCGTCCATCGTATCGACAAGGACACCAGCGGCCTCATGGTCGTGGCAAAGACCGATCTGGCGCAGCAAAAGCTCAGCGCCGATTTCGCCGCGCACCGCCTCACCCGCTCCTACCTCGCCGTGACCCGCGGCGTACCGAGCCCGCGCGAAGGCACAATCGCGACCCGCGTCGGCCGCAGCCGGGTCAACCGCAAGAAGATGGCGGTGGTGGCGAGCGGCGGGAAGGAAGCGGTGACGCATTACCGCGTACTGCGCGCGCTGGGGCTCAGGGCGGCGCTGGTCGAGTGCCGGCTGGAGACCGGACGGACGCATCAGATCCGCGTTCACTTGACCAGCATCGGCCATCCGCTGATCGGTGATCCGACCTATGGCGGCGGCCGCAGCGCCGGTCTGCCGGAAGCCGCGCGCGTTTTCCCCCGCCAGGCGCTGCACGCGAATGTGATCGGCTTCCGTCATCCCGCCACCGGCGCGTATCTCGAATTTTCATCGCCCCTACCGGCCGATATGGGGCAACTCATCGAGATCCTCGAGCGGCTGTGAATTGGACAGCGTCGGAGCCTTCGACTAGCATTTCACGCAATGGCGACAACCCCTGCCCTTCCCAGCATTGCGTCGGAAGGCGCGCTGGCGCGATACCTCCAGGAAATCCGTCGGTTTCCGATGCTCGAGGCCGGCGAAGAATACATGCTCGCCAAACGCTGGCGCGAGCACGACGACCCCGAGGCGGCACATCGGCTGGTGACCAGCCATCTGCGCCTCGTCGCCAAGATCGCGATGGGCTATCGCGGCTATGGCCTACCGCTCTCCGAGCTCATCTCCGAAGGCAATGTCGGCATGATGCAGGCGGTGAAGCGCTTCGATCCCGATCGCGGCTTCCGTCTCGCGACCTACGCGATGTGGTGGATCCGCGCCTCGATCCAGGAATACATCCTCCACTCCTGGTCGCTGGTGAAGATCGGCACCACCGCCGCGCAGAAGAAGCTGTTCTTCAACCTGCGCCGCCTCAAAGGCCAGATCCAGGCGATCGAGGAAGGCGACCTCACGCCCGAGCATGTGGCGAAGATCGCCAAAGAGCTCGACGTGCCGGAAAGCGACGTCATCAGCATGAACCGCCGCATGCTGGCACCCGACAATTCGCTCAACGCGCCGCTGCGCGCCGACGGCGAGGGCGAGTGGCAGGATTGGCTGGTCGATGACGAGGCGAGCCAGGAATCGAAACTGTCCGATCGCCAGGAGCTGGGGCTGCGGCGCGACCTCCTCAAGACCGCGATGTCGCATTTGACCGAGCGCGAGCGCGACATCCTGGCGGAGCGTCGCCTCAAGGAGAATCCAACCACGCTCGAGGATCTGTCCGCCAAATACGGAATCTCGCGCGAGCGCGTGCGCCAGATCGAGGTGCGCGCCTTTGAGAAATTGCAGAAGGCGATCAAGGCCGGCGCAATGGAGCGACAGCTCCTGCCGAACTCTTAAGTCACGCGATCCGCGGCGCGCCGCCGTCCTGCGGCACGATCAATTGCGAAGCGCTGAAGATGCGGTTCCGCGCGGGATTGCCGAGACCGTTATGACTCATGCCCTGCATCGCGAAGCCTTCATCGTCGGCGCTGGTCAAGGACAGGCGCAAGCGATGACCAGGCAGAAAGCGATGCGCCGTCGGTAGGATGGCGACATCGAATTGTGCCGGCTCGCCAGGCATCAGCGGCTCGGCGCGGTCATGCGGATGCTCGGGACGATAAGGTTTGCCGCGTGCCGGATCGAGCGCGCGATGGCTCGCGCGCAACCAGCCTTGCGTCAGGTCGCACGCCGTGCGGTCCGGCGCCACGTCCTGGAGCTTCGCGATCCAATCGGTGTCGGTCGCGCTCGACGCCGCGCGCAGCTCTAGCCGCGATGGTCCGATGATCTCGGCCGAAGCGGCGAAAGGCGCGGTCTCCCAGCTCAACAACGACGGCAACGGCGCCGGATTGACGTTGCGCGGGCGGTTAAGGCTCTTCGGCAGATAGAGATAGTCGCGCGCGCCGGGATTGCCTTCGGCGGCCGACAGGGTTCCGTCGGCGCAGAGATGAAGCGCATCGAAGCGCGTTCCGGGCAATGGCCAGGTATCGGCCTCGCGCCATTCCGCGGCGCCCTCGACGTAAAAGCGGATCGGCTTGCCCGCCATGATTCCGGTATCGTGGCCCTTGAGCCAATGATCGAACCAGGCGAGCGCCTCGACATGCAGGCTCTCCCACGGCCATTGCAGCGCGCCGCGCGGCGCCATGGTGACGCGGCGCGGGACATCCCGCGCCAGCCGCTCAAGCGCGAGAAACGGCGTGTGCAGATGGACGCTGACGTTGTCCCAATCGGCGCCGAGATAGACCGGAATGCGAATTTCGGAAAGGCGCTCGGTCATGTCCCGCGCCCGCCAGAACGCGTCGTAGAGTTGATGCTCGGCGACGACGTCGAGATAAACGTCGTCCCAAGGATGCGGCGGATAAGGAAAACGCAGGGCGCGGCCCAGCATCGAGACCGGATTCTCATGCGGCTGGGCGAGACGGCGATGCAGCGCCGGCAATTGCAGCAGCCGGTTGAGCAGCGTGAAGAAGCGGCGGCGATAAAAATCCGGATTGGTGCGGTTCGCCATGCCGATGGCGGGGAAATACTTGGCGGCGAAGCCGCCAGTCGGAATCCCACCGTGCCAGAAGATCTCGCGATACCAGTCGACGGTCCCGGACCAGGGAAAGATCGCGCGCAGATGCGGCGGCTGTTGGATTGCTGCGTTGAATTGCTCGATCGCGAAATAGCTGACCCCAATCATGCCGACCTTGCCGTCGCACCAGGGCTGCGCGGCAACCCATTCGACGAGATCGTAAAGATCGCGATGCTCATCGGGCCCGGTCAGCGCATAGACGCCGCCGCTTCCGCCGGTGCCGCGGCAATTGACGATCACATGCGCGTAGCCGCGCGGCACGAAGAAATCCGTCTGACCCGCTTCGACGAAGCCGACCGGCAAGCCGAGATGCTGCATCTGCCGCGGATAGGGTGAGATCGCGATCAGCGCCGGGACCGGATCGGCGGTCTCCGGGCGGTGGATATCCGCCAAGAGCGCGACGCCATCGCGCATCGGCACCGCGATGTCGGGCGTCGCGATCGCGTCGTAAAGCGGCTCCGACAGGTCGCGATAGCTCCGGCCGGACGTCTGAACCCCGGCAAGCTGCCGCTCGCCCGGCGAAATCCCCGAGATCGTCATGCGCGTGTCCTCCTTGGATTCGGCAATGGGCGCTTCGGCAATTGGCCCAGCGCCAGCGCGACCGCGGCGCGCGTTTCCCGGCGCGCGGCCGGCTCGGCACGCGCGAGATCGAGCACGGCGAGGCCGACGGTGAGCGCGTGAAACAGCGCCACCGCATTGCCGGACGCGTCGATGCCATTGCGCGTCAAGCTTGTCGCGATCTGGCCGCGGATCTCTTTGGTGATCCGGCGGAACAGCGCGCGCACCGATTTCTCGCGATCGGCGGCCAGCACCAGAGCAAGCAGCAGCCGAGTTTGCTCGGGCGCGGCGATGCGCGCGACGCGCTCCGCCAGTGCGCTTGGCCGGTCCGCCGCTACCGCAGTCGCGAAGCCGGCGGTCAGGTGCGCGGCGACGGAATCGGTAACCGCGGCGACCAGGGCGCTGCGCGTCGGAAAATAATAAGTGAGATGGCTTTGCCGCAGGCCCGCGGCTTTCGCGACCCGCGGCTGGGTCAGCGCCGGCAGGCCCTCGCTGCGCAAGAGATCGAGCGCGGCGGCGATGATCCGCCCGGCCGCAGCGCGGCCTTTCTTAGTAGACATACCAAAAATATAAGCTGAGGTCGGAGCGCGTGGCAAGCGCCGCCGGAGCGGCTCGGCTGCGCCTAGGCTTTCGACGCCGTCAGCGTCAGGACATCGATGGTGAAGCTGCCGTCGGGCTCGATCGCGAAATGGCGCGCGACGCCGGCCGAGAGCGCGGCTTGCAGCGCGCGGATCGCGTCGGCCTGGACCGGCGGCGTCCGCATCCGCTCGAGCCAGGAGCGCAGGTCAAGGCGGACGCGATGCTGGCGCGCCACGCCGGCGACGAGCCCTGCCCGGCCGATCGCTGCGAGCCATTCCGCGCGCGCATAATCGCGCACATGCGAGGGATCGCGGAGGAGCTCGACGGCTTGCAGGAAGGTATCGAGCAGCGCATTCGCCGGCGCCACGGTATCGACGAAGGCGGCGGTGCCGCCCGGTTTCAGCACCCGCGCCGCCTCGCGCAAGCCCGCATCGAAATCGCGCCAATGATGAGCGCTATAGCGGCTGAAGACGTAATCGAAGCTCGCTTCGGCAAAGGGCAGCGTCTCCGCCACCCCTTGCCGCGTCACGAGATTGCCGAGGCCGCGCTCGCGCGCCGCGCCGGCGACGACCGCCAGCATCTCGGCGGAAAGATCATAAGCGACGACCTCGCCGACATGCGGCGCGGCCGCGAAGCTGACATGGCCGCCGCCGCAGCCGAGATCGAGCAGGCGCGCTTGCGCTTGCCCCGCGACCAGCGCCGCCAGCGCCTCGAGATCGGGACCTTGTGCATGGACGGGGCTCGTCAGATAGGCGCTTGCCTGCGCGCCGAATTGGCTGCCGATCAGCGCTTCGTGGGTTTTGTCGTTCATCCCTGAAGGATGTCGTCAGGCACCGGCGCGAAACAAGACCCCGCCGGTCAGCGGCTTTGGCACGCCGGTGGTGCCGGGAAAGCTGAGCGGCAAGCCGGCGCGGGCACGCAGCGCGAGATACGCGAAGGCCTGCGCCTCGATCGCATCGCCTTCCCAGCCGACCGCCTCGACCGGCGCGACGGGCAGGGCGAGCCGAGACGCCAGCATCTGCATCAACACCGGATTGTGCCGGCCGCCGCCGGTCATGAGATAGCGGCGCGGCGGCGCCGGGAAATGCACTTGCGCTTTGGCGATCGCCGCCGCCGTGATCGCGGCGAGAGTCGCGGCGCCGTCCGCGGTCGAGAGGCCGTCGAGCGCGAAGGCGGTGAACTCGTCGCGGTCGAGCGATTTCGGCGGCTGGCGCGCGAAATAGGGATGCTGGAGGAAGCGCGCCACCTGCGCCTCGTCGATCTTGCCCGCCGCCGCCAGAGCGCCGTCGTAATCGGCGGCGGCGCCGGTGCGCGCGCGCACCCAATCGTCGATCAGGGCATTGCCCGGCCCGGTATCGAAAGCGAGCAGCGCGCCGGGCGCTTCGCCGATCCAGGTGACGTTGGCGACGCCGCCGATATTCACCACCGCCAGCGGCCGCTCCAGTGTCGCGCTCAGCGCCGCGTGATAGACCGGCGCGAAAGGCGCCCCCTCGCCGCCCGCGGCGACATCGGCGGAGCGGAAATCGCCGACCACGTCGACGCCGGCTAAACGCGCCAGCAGCGCGCCGTCGCCGAGCTGCCAGGTTCGGCGCTGCGCCGGCTCGTGCAGGATGGTGTGGCCGTGAAAGCCGATCAACTCGACGCCGGCGATGCCATGCCGCTCGATCAGGCGCCGGATCGCCGCGGCATGGGCCTCGGTCAGCCGCCGCCCGACCTCGTCGGTCGGGCCCTTGCCGCCGAGCGTTGCGCGCAACGCCTCGCGCAAGGCGGGCTCATAGGGCACCGTCAGCCACGGTCCGGTCGTCACCCGGCTCTCGCCGTCGCTTTCGATGAAAGCGACATCGATGCCGTCGAGCGAGGTGCCGCTCATCAAGCCGATGGCGCGGTAAAGCTTTTCCGTCATGCGCGGTATCGAACCATAAACTTGTCCTGCTACAAAGCCGCTTCTAGCGCAAAATTCTTCTTGGTGTCTTAACGGCTTTCGTTTTGCTCGGCCCTTGGGTCCAGGTCTGGGGGCGAACGCCGCGCCGACGAGCTGGTTTGTGGGCACGAAACGCCTGTGCTAAACGAGCCGCCCATGTCCAGCGCCCGCTTGTCTTTCCTCGCCGCCGCGGCAGAGCGCGGCTTTATCCATCAATGCACCGACCGCGACGCGCTCGAAGCGCTGCTCGCGAAAGGGCCGCTGACCGCCTATGTCGGCTACGACTGTACCGCCGACAGCCTCCATATCGGCAATCTCGTCTCGATCATGATGCTGCGGCTGTGGCAGAAGACCGGCAACCGGCCGCTCGTGCTGATGGGCGGCGGCACATCCAAGGTCGGCGATCCCTCGGGCAAGGACGAGACCCGCAGGCTCTTGAGCGAGGCCGACATCGCCGGCAATCTCGCGAGCATCCGCCGCATCTTCGATCGCTTCCTCACCTTCAGCAGCGGCAACACCGGCGCAATCATGGCGAACAATGCCGATTGGCTCGACGAGTTGCGCTATATCCCGCTGCTGCGCGACATCGGCCGGCATTTCTCGGTCAACCGCATGCTGACCCAGGACAGCGTCAAGTTGCGGCTCGATCGCGAGCAGCCGCTGAGCTTCCTCGAATTCAACTACATGATCTTGCAGGCCTACGACTTCCTCGAGCTCGCGCGGCGGCATGATTGCGCGGTGCAGATGGGCGGCTCCGATCAATGGGGCAACATCGTCATGGGAGTCGAGCTCGGCCGGCGCGTCGACAATCGTGCGCTCTTCGGCGTGACCTCACCGCTCATCACCACCGCCTCGGGCGCGAAGATGGGAAAAACCGCGCAAGGCGCGGTGTGGCTCAATGCCGAGCGCCTCAGCGCCTACGACTACTGGCAATTCTGGCGCAACACCGAGGACGCCGATGTCGGCCGCTTCTTGAAGCTCTTCACCGATCTGCCGCTCGGCGAGATCGCGCGGCTGGAGAAGCTCGAAGGCGGCGAGATCAACGAGGCGAAGATCGTGCTCGCCAACGAGGCGACGGCTCTGTGTCACGGCAAGGACGCCGCCGATGCGGCCGCCGAGACTGCACGCCGCGTCTTCGCCGAAGGCGGTATCGGGGAAGATCTGCCCGCGCTCGAGATACCGCGCGCGAAGCTCTCGGCAGGGTTCTCAGCATTGACCGCCTTCCACGAGGCCGGCCTGGCGGCGAGCCTCGGCGAAGCGCGGCGGCTCTTCCGCGGCAACGGCGCGCGCATCAACGACCAACTGGTGAGTGACGAGAAGCGCGCCCTCACCCTCGCCGATCTCAATGCCGACGGCGTTATCAAGCTCTCCGCCGGCCGCAAGCGCCACGCACAGATCAAGGCGGTCTAGACTAGCCGCAATTCCGCCACGCCTTGCCGCGCAACGCGCAAGCCGGTCGCGGGTTCCTGGATTCAGAAACGAATCCGTGGAGATCGCCATGTCGTTCAAGCTCGTTCTCGTCGGCGCCGCGCTACTCGCCCTCGGCGGCTGCGTCTCGGCGCCCTACAGCCCCGATACCGGCTATAGCCAGGGCTATCGGACCGACTACTACACCGCGCCGACTTATTACTATTCCTACGGGCCAGGCGGCTATGTCGCAGCAGTGCCGCCGCCGTCACCGTTCTCGATCTGCACCGATACGCCGGCCGGCTGCTGAGCGCGGCTCAGCGTACAACGAAGACGAGCTTGCCCTGCAGGTGGCGGCTCTCGCTGACGCGATGCGCCTCGGCGGCGTCGGCGAGCTTGTAGCGCGTGATCGCCGGCGGCCAGACCGCGCCGGCTTCGACCAGCGCATTCAGGCGCTCCAAATGCGCGCGGTCGCGCGTCACCGCCGGACGCAGCGTCTCGACATCGCCACGCGGCACCTTGAAGCCTTCCGGCGCGCCCGCGATCCAGACCAGCCGGCCGCCCGGCTTCAGCACCTGATAGCAGCCGGCGCGCACTTCGCCACCGACCGTGTCGAAAACCACGTCGCAGCCCGAGACTGCCTTGGCGAAATCCTCTTTCTGGTAGTCGATCACGCGGTCGGCGCCGAGGCTTTTGACATAAGCGTGGTTGCGCGCGCTGGCGGTGGTGATCACTTCCGCGCCGATATACTTGGCGAGCTGGATCGCGAAACCGGCGACGCCGCCCGCCCCGCCCTGGATCAGGATGCGCTCGCCGCGCTGGAGCTTCGCCGTGTCCTCGAGCGCCCAGATCGCTGTGAGGCTCGTCAGCGTCATCGCCGCGGTCTCTTCATGGCTGAGGCGCGGCGATTTCTTCGCGACGATCGCGGCCTTGATCGCGATCTTCTCGGCATAGGCGCCTTCCTGGCCCTGATCGGTGACGCCGAACACCGCATCGCCGATTTTGAGATCGGCGCCCGCGCCGACCGCGCTGACGACGCCCGAGAAGTCGCGGCCGAGGATATGCGGCAGCGTCACCTTGCCGTAGGAGCCGCCGAGCCGGACCTTGTAATCGGCGGCATTGACGCTGGCGGCATGGATATCGACCACCACCTCGCCCGGCCCCGCCACCGGATCGGGCGCGTCGCCATAGCGCAGCATCTCGGGACCGCCATGCGCCGCCAGCAATACCGCCTTCATCGAAGCCTCCGTTGCGATCGCTTTCTTATTTCGTCACTTAGTCTAGCAGACGGCGCTGCGGCGTTGTCGACATCCTCCCGATGCGCGCCGAATGCTAGAATAAAGTCGAAGCGCCCGGAGGAGCTCGCCGAGAATGGCCGCGAAACGGTTGCAGATCGAGCTGAAACGCGCCTATCTGCCGCCCGCGCCGAGCGACGGGGTCCGCGTGCTGGTCGACCGGCTCTGGCCGCGCGGCGTCAGTAAAGCTGACGCAGCAATCGATCAATGGGTCAAGGATTTGGCGCCGAGCACCGAGCTGCGGCGCTGGTTCGGCCACGATCCCGAGCGCTGGAGCGAGTTTCGCCGCCGCTACCACGCCGAGCTCGGCGACAAGGCCGCGCAACTCGACGAATTGCGCGGCCTCGCGCGCAAGGGCACCGTGACGCTGGTATTCGCCGCCCGCGAGGAAGAGCGCAACGACGCCGTGGTCCTGCGCGACGTGCTTCTCCGTTGAGATTAATCTCCGAGCACGAGGAAATCCGCCCATGAACCTTGATCCGATTCTACTGTCGCGCGTGCAATTCGCCTGGGTCATCGCGTTTCACATCATCCTGCCCGCCTTCACAGTTGGGCTCGCCTCCTACATCGCGGTCCTGGAGGGGCTGCATCTCGCCACCAGGCGCGAGGTCTATTTCCGGCTGGCGAATTTCTGGGTGAAGATCTTCGCCGTGTCCTTCGGCATGGGCGTCGTCTCGGGCATCGTCATGCCCTTCCAATTCGGCACCAATTGGAGCCGCTTCTCCGACGCCACGGCGAACATCATCTCGCCGCTGCTCGCTTATGAAGGTCTGATGGCGTTCTTCCTCGAATCCGCCTTCCTCGGCGTGCTGCTGTTCGGACGCTCGCTGGTGCCGCGCTGGGCGCATTTCGTCGCCGCGCTGATGGTGGCGTTCGGCACCTTGTTCTCGTCGTTCTGGATCCTCGCCACCAACAGCTGGATGCAGACGCCGGCGGGCTACCAGATCATCGACGGCCGCTTCTTTCCCAAGGATTGGTTCGCGATCATCTTCAACCCATCCTTTCCGTACCGCCTCACCCATACCGTCGTCGGCTTCTATGTGACGACGGGCTTTGTCGTGCTGGGCGTCGCGGCCTATTACCTGCGCCGCGGACGCTTCCTCGAGGAAGCGCGGACCATGCTATCGATGACGCTGTGGCTGCTGACCGTACTGGTGCCGTTGCAGATTTTTCTCGGCGACCAGCAGGGCCTCAACACGGAAAAATACCAGCCGGCCAAGCTCGCGGCGATCGAGGCGCGCTGGGACACGGCGAGCCACGTGCCGCTAACCTTGTTCGCGATCCCCGATCAGCAAGCCGAGACCGATCGTGACGCTATCGACGTGCCGGGGCTCGGCAGCCTCATCCTCACCCACGATCTGAACGGCACGGTGAAAGGCCTCAAGGATTTTCCGGCCGACGAGCGGCCGCCGGTCGCGATTCCGTTTTTCGCTTTCCGCATTATGGTCGGCATCGGGCTGATCCTGCTGACGGTGGTGGTCGCGAGCTGGTGGCTGCGGCTCCGGCGCAGCCTCTTTGAATCACGCTGGTTCTTCCGCTGCTGCGAATGGGCGTCGCCGCTCGGCTTCGTCGCCGTGCTCGCGGGCTGGACGACCACCGAGGTCGGACGCCAGCCCTGGACCGTCTATGGCCTCTTGCGCACCGCGGATTCGGTGACGCCGTCGCTGACCGGCGCCGACGTGCTGCTGTCGCTCATCGGCTATGCCGTCGTCTATTTCGTGATGTATCCCGCCGGCGCGATCATGATCACGCGCCTCGTGCGCAAAGGCCCGGGCGATGTGACATCGCAGCCGATCGAAAGCGGCCGGCCGCAGCGGCCGGTGACGGCGCTGCCCGGCGGCGAAACGGAGAGCGCGCCATGATCGACTTCGTTCCCATCTGGACGCTCATCCTCGGTGTCGGCGTGTTCCTCTACGTGCTGCTCGACGGCTTCGATCTCGGCGTCGGTATCCTTTATGGCTTCGCGCCCGATCGCGATGCGCGCAATCTCGTCATGAACGCGATCGCGCCGATCTGGGACGGCAACGAGACTTGGCTGGTGCTTGGCGGCGTCGGACTGATGGCGGCGTTCCCGCTCGCCTTCGCGATCATCCTGCCGGCGGTCTATTTCCCGATCCTTATCATGCTGCTGGCGCTCGTCTTCCGCGGCGTCGCGTTCGAGTTCCGCTATCGCGACAGCGAGCACCGCACTTTCTGGGACCATGCCTTCTGCTACGGCTCGGCGCTCGCGACCTTCGCGCAAGGCATCGTTCTCGGCGCCTTCATCCAAGGCTTCCAGACCGACGGGCGGCATTTCAGCGGCGGCTCGTTCGATTGCTTCACGCTGTTCTCGCTCTTCACCGGCCTCGCGTTGATCTGCGGCTACGGGCTGCTCGGCGCCGGCTGGCTGGTGCTGAAGACGCAAGGCGCGCTGCAGGACTGGGCGCGGCGGCTCGGGCGCAATTGCTTCCTCGGCGTGCTGGTCGCGGTCGCGGTGGTCAGTCTCTGGACCCCATTCCTGGAAGCCAACATCGCGCATCGCTGGTTCTCGTGGCCGAACATCGGGATTCTCTCGCCCGTCCCGATCGTCACCGCCGCGATCGCCTGGCTCGAATGGCGGGCGCTCAACAACCGCTCAGAAGCGGCATGCTTCATTGGCGCGATCGGCCTGTTCCTGATGTCCTATCTCGGCATCGCCATCAGCCTCTGGCCGATGATCGTGCCGTACCGCTTCACGCTGTGGCAGGCGGCGTCGCCACCGAGCACGCAGGCATTCTTGCTGATCGGCACGCTGTTCCTGCTGCCGGTGATTCTGATGTACACCGGCTGGTCCTATTGGGTGTTCCGCGGCAAGGTGCGCGCCGAGATCGGCTATCACTAGCCGCGGCGCGCCGCGGCCGTGAGGCTGCGCTATTCTCCGTCGTCCGGATCGGGCGCCTCGGGATCGTCAAGCTGGCTTTGCAGCTTCTGGCTGTTCTGCTCGATCCATTCGAGCCTCGTGAAGGACGCCGAAACCCGGTCGCAATCGGCGCTGCCGTTCTTGACCGCGTCGCGGCCACTATCGGCGGCATCGAGCATGTATTGCTGGGCGGCGTTGATATCCGCCTGATTGTCGGCGGAGTTCTTCGCGATCTTGACGGCCTGCTTCGTGGCGGTGGAGATGCGCTGCTCGTTGATCTTCTCGCAAGCGGCAGCGGCGCCGAGGATCTGTCCGGCGACCAGCGAGAAGGTCTGCGAGTCGCTCATCGCGTCGGGATCGCCCGGCTGCGTGACGGCAGGCGGCGGCAGCGCCGGGTTCGACGGGCCGACGCTCGGATCGGCGGCGCGGAAAACCGCGGCGCCGGCGAACTGGGGCGCCGCGACCAACAATACCGCAGCGAGGCTCAAGGGGATGCGCACTGCCATTTCCGCCCTCCGGGGACCCGTATCCCCTTCAAACGAATGGACTTGAACCGGGTTCCCGGAATTACGGCCAGGGGCGATAGCGATTTCCTCCGCTGGCCCGGCGGGCCTAGAATGGCGGGTGAACGGAGGGATGAATGCCGATGGATACGGTCAATTTCCGCGACCTGTCGGTCGAAGAGTTCGACACCCGCACGCTGCTCGCCCATGCGAGCCAGCAGTCGATCCAGCGCCGTTACGAGGATTTCCTGATCGTCGACGTCGACGGCCATCATTGGGAAATGATGTCCTTCCCGCAGATCCTTCAGTACATCGAAGACCCCGTGCTGCGCGACCAGGCCAAATACCAGGGCTATGGCGGCGGCGGCATCAC
Source organism: Allostellaceae bacterium (assembly GCA_036501365.1). Taxonomy (GTDB): domain Bacteria; phylum Pseudomonadota; class Alphaproteobacteria; order ATCC43930; family CGMCC-115725; genus CAIKMD01. Next base: position 14,227 of record DASYAL010000002.1, read on the forward strand.
CACCCCATCGGGCAGCTATCAGGAGCTCGGCGGCCGCATCACGCGCCAGGATGGCCGGCGCAAGGAGGAAATCCCCCACGGGCAGCAGCGCGACATCGCCTTGACCAAGCGCTGGATGGACGCGATCGGCATCGACATCGTCTGCTTGTTTCCGACGCCCATGCTGGGCCTGCCTTTCACGCCGCGGCCCGAGATCGAGGTCGCGATGGCGCGCGCCTACAACCGCTGGCTCTGCGACAACGTGCTGGCGCACGAGCCGCGTATCCGCTCGTCGCTCTATCTGCCGATGAACGATCCCGACGGCGCGATCAAGGTGGTGAAGGATTTCGCCGATCGCAAGGGTGTCGCCGGCTTCACGATCATCGCCTCGCACACCAAGCCGGTCTACGACAACGCCTTCGTGCCGATCTATCGCATGCTCGAGGAGCGCGGCCTGCCGCTGGTTTTCCATGCCGGCCTCACCTGGGGCACGGATAAAAGCCTCGCGCTCTGCAACCGCTTCATCGCCGCGCATGCGCTGAGCTTCTCGTGGTCGAACATCCTGCATATGACCAATTGGCTGGTGAACGGGATGCCCGAGCGCTTCCCCAAGCTCAAGACCGTCTGGGTCGAGAGCGGCCTCGCCTGGGTACCGTTCCTGATGCAGCGGCTCGACAATGAATGGATGATGCGCAGCTCCGAGGTGCCGCTCTTGAAGAGGCGGCCGAGCGATTATATGCGCGAGATGTATTTCTCGACTCAGCCGATGGAGATGGTCGGCAATCGCGAAGCCTTGGAGCTCACTTTCAAGATGATCAATGCCGAGACGCAGCTTTGCTACTCCTCGGACTATCCGCATTGGGACACCGACCTGCCCTCGACGGTCTACGATCTGCCGTTCCTGTCGGAGCAGGCCAAGCGCAACATCCTCGGCGGCAATGCCAAACGCGTCTTCAACCTCGAGCCGGTGATCTCCGAGGTGAAGCAACGGCGTCTTTCGGAACGCGCGCAGGCGCGCTGAAGCATAACGACAATCAACGGGAGCAAACGAACATGGCCAAAGGATACTGGATCGCCTTCTATCGCTCGGTCAAAAACCCCGACGCGCTCGCGGCCTACGCGAAGCTCGCCGCGCCGGCGATCGAATCGCGCGGCGGCCGCTTCATGGCGCGCGGCATGCCGACCAAAGTCTACGAAGCAGGCCTCCAGCAGCGCACGGTGGTGATCGAATTCCCCAGCGTCCAAGACGCGCTCGCGGCGCATGATAGCCCCGGCTATCAAGAGGCGCTCAAGGCGCTTGCCGGCGCGGTCGAGCGCGACATGCGTATCGTCGAGGGCACCTGACGCGCGCCGCGAAACACATCGTTGCCTTTGCCGCAATCGCGGCGGCGCTCGCCTTCGCGCCGACGGCGCATGCGCAATCGACGAATAGCGGTGGCGGCGGCATGATCGGCGGCGGCGGTGCCGGCGCCCTCGGCAGCGGCGGCGCCGGCATGATCGGCGGCCCCGCCTCCCATGCCGGCACGACCGGCACCGGCGTCATTCAACTGCAGGACAACCAGCCGCACAATCCCGCGCCGCCGCCCCCGGTCGGCGCCGGCTATGGCACGCCGGGCAATGTCGGGAATCTCGGCAATAGCAACAATTCCGCCGCCGGCGCGGGCGTCCAAAACGACATCCGCACCGGCGTTCCGACCAGCCCGAACGTGCCGTAATTTCGCTACGGACCGCCGGGCGAGAACAGGAAAAGCTGGCGCAGCACGCCCGGCGCCAGCGTGCTCAGCGGATTGACCGAGACTTTCGGCGCCTCGCGTGGGCCGTAGATCCGGAAATTGGCGGCGAAGATACCCTGCCCCGCGCCGCCGACCAGCAAATTGCCGAGCACCGGGATGTCGCCGAGCACCGAATTGAGCGTGTAAGCCGGAACCAGCGTGCCGGCGATGTTCATCGCGCCGGTCGCGCGATCGACATTGCCGCTGGCGTTGATGCCGAGCGCGCCGCCGTAAGCGCGCATCCCGTTCAAGCTGATAAGATCGCCGGCGAAGATCACTTGTCCACCGAGCCGGGTGAACGGAATCCCTTCACCGCTAAGCAGCGCGCCGACGCCCGACAGCGACACAAGCGATAGCAGCCGCGCCAAGGCCGGCGCGCCGACGACGCGATAGTCGGCGCCGGCGGCGTCGGCGACGAGGACGCGCTGGCCATCGCGGTCTTGCGCCGTCCCGGTAAGCGTCAGGCTCCCGCTTTGGACATTGTCGTAAACATCGGCGAGCCTCAGTAACGCGCCGAAATCGTCGGTCGTCAGCTTGAATTGCCGCGCGCCAAGCGCGCCGCCAAAATTCACCGCGGCGCCGGCCTTGCCGCCGAGCCCCAGGGTGATCGCAGCCTTGGTCCAATGCGGGCCGTCGCTGACGAGCAGCGCCGACACTCCGCTCGCTTGCCGGCCGGGGCCGAGGATCAGACGATCGACACGGGCATCGATCGTCAGCGGCGGCTCCGCCGCCTGATTCGGCCGCTCGTCGAGCTCCTTCATCAGCGCGGTTGCATCGAGGCTTTTCCCCTCGGCCGCGATGGTCCAGCGCCCATCGCTACCGATGCCGAGGCTGCCATGGAGATCCGTCTGTCCGGTCACGAGATGATCGACGACGACGCCGTCCACGCCCGCAGCGCCGAACTGGACCGACAATGCGGCATCCATGCCCGCACCGGTGATGCTGACGTTGCGCAGCTCCGTGATCTTGTCATGGGCAAGATCGAGCGTCGCGCGCGCCGTGGCGGGCGTTCCCGCCGGCTTGCTCCAGCCGAGCCATGGCAAAGTCAGCGCGCTTTTCGAGAGATCGAGCGTCGTGGCGAGCTGATCGCCCCGCGTCGCGCTCAGCGTGTAGTTGGCGGTGAGATCGATCGGCCCGCTCACATAGCCGTCGAACATGCCGAGGCCGAGCGCGTCGCGTTGCGCGTCGTCGAGCTGCGACGTGATGTCGTAGCGGGTGCGGACCGCCGCTTTGGGCTGCAACGCTTGGCGCCAAGTCAGCTCAATGGGAACGCCGGCAAGAAGCGCTTTGCCGCTCGCCTCGGCGGAATCGCGATCGAGCTTCAGCGTCAGATTGCCGCCACCGAGATCGCGACCGGCGATGACCTTGCCGATGCCGACACCGGTGAGCGTCGCCGTCGCGTTGTAATCGATCCAGTCGAGCGGCAGATCGCGCACCAGTGGAAATGCCAGGTCGAGCTGCGCTGCGAACTTGCCGGTCGCGCGCTTCGCGTCGATTCCCATGGCACGCGCGTAACCGAGCGGCGGGGTGTCGAGCAGGCCGAGCGCCTCGGCAAGCGGTCCCGCGGCTTCGACATGGATTTTCGCCTGCTCGTCGTGCGTGTCGAGCTGATAGAAGCGCGCGGTGGCGCCGCTGGCCTTGATGCCGCCGACCTCGCCGCTCGTCGCCGTGAACGCGATCTCGGTGCGATCGAAGCGCGCCGCGCCGGAAACATTGAGCGCCGGCGGCAACGGCCGGAAATACTCGACGCTGAGCCCGCTGAAGGACAGCGTGCCGTCGAAGCGATTGACGATGGCGCGCTTCGGCGCGTCAGGCGCGAGGTCGATATGCAGATCGAGTTGCGCCTGAAGCCGGTCGACCGTGCCGTCATGCAGATGCTGCGTGACCCAATCGCGCGTGTCGACGGCAGCGTAGTCGGGCCAGAGCGCCGGAAAATCGTCGAGCCTCAGCGCCTCGGCGGCGAGGGTCAGACGCAAGTCCAGAGCCGGCGGCTGAGCACCCGACAGCAACTCGGCGCCGACGCCATCGATCGCGCCGGCGACGCCGATCGCGCCATGCGGCAGTTCGACGGTCATCAGTCCGATATTGAGTCGCTGATGCGCCGGATCGTAGCCGGCCTGCATGCGCGCACCGGCGATCGCGAGCATGCCGCCGGCGAGGGCCGGCTGCCGGATATTGCCCGCACCGAGGCTGACATCCCAGGTCGCATCGCGCAGCGTCAGCGCGGCGCCGTCGATCACAGCGACGACCTCGCCTGAGAACGGCACGTCGAGGGCGGCAAGCCCGGCGAGCGATGGCGCGGCGTCGGCCCACAGCGCCGGCCGGAGGTCGGCGAAGTCGAGCCGCACGACCAAATTGTTGTCGGCGAGGGTATAGATGTAGTCGCCGCTGAAACGTGCGCTGCCGGCGGCGATCGAAAATGTGCCGCTGGTCGACTCCTCGCCGCGCTCCAGCGAGAGATCGACGGCGTCGGCGCGCCACGTGACGCCGAGCGAGCGGTCGTCGACGGCGAGGCTTGCCTGGTCGATCGAGATTTGGGTCAGATAACCGAGCGTGCCGGCGCCGCCACGCGGCCTGACGAGGTCGCCAAGCAGCTTGGCGCCCCAATCCTCGGCCGCCGGCGCGGCAAGACCGCCGATGCCGAGATGGAAGCTGCCATCGGCTTCGCGGACCAGTTGCAGCGCCGGCCGCGTGATCGCGATGCGCGTCGGCGCGATGACACCGGCCAAGGCCGCCCGCAAGCTGAATTCGAGATTCATCTGCTCGAGTGTCAGCGTCGCGCCGCCATCGCTGCGGCTCAAATGCACGCCGCGGGCGAGGATGCCGATATGGCCGTCGAGATTGAGGCTCAGCAACGTGTGATCGACGGTCGCGGTGACGCCGTTGCCGCGCGACAGCGCCGCGGCGATGGTCGGCGCCACGGAATCGAGCGAGATGGGCCCCCGCGACAACATCCAGACAGCGAAGCCGGCGATGACGGCCATGCCGGCAACCACCGCCGCCAGGACGCGCACGAGAATGCGGAACCCGCGACGCATCTCAGAATCGGCGTCTTGTCATCGGGCCGGATTCGGCGGGAACGGTAGAGCGCGTTTCCCCGATGCCCGGAAATGCTCTAAGTCTTGATCCGCCCTAGCGCGAGCGTACGGCGATGCCGGCCCCATTCTCTTCGCTCTCCCTCTATCAGGCGCTGCCGCCGCCTGCAGACGACAGCGCCGCGGCGATCGGCCTGGCGCGCTGGCACGAGGCTATGGACGACGTCGCGGATGCCGTGCTTGCCCGCGCGATGCGGGCGCTCGCCGCGGATGCGGCGGGGCTAAGGCTGCTTTCGTCGATCTTCGGCAACAGCCCCTACCTTACCCAAAGCTGTCTCAAGGAGCCGGCATTCCTGATTCGACTCGCCGAACAGGGGCTCGACGCTACTTTCGCTGAGATTCTGGCGGGGCTCAATCACGAACTCGCGACATCGGCCGGACGAGCCGCGGTGATGACGGCGCTGCGGGTGGCCAAACGCCGCGCCGCGCTCGCCATCGCTCTCGCCGATCTCGCCGGCGTCTGGGAGCTCCCGCGCGTAACCGGCGCGCTCAGCGAGTTTGCCGAATGCGCGCTCGACATCGTCGTACAGCATTTGCTGGCAGGCGCAATCCAGGCGGAGGAGCTCGCGCCGGACGCTATCAATCGCAGCGGCCTTATCGTGCTCGGCATGGGCAAGCTCGGCGCGCGCGAGCTCAATTATTCGAGCGACGTCGATCTCATCGTCTTATTCGACGCCGAGCGCGCCGGCTATCGCGGCAAGCGCGACGTGCAGGCCTTCTTTACCGGCCTCGCGCATGAACTGGTGCGGATGATGGCCGAGCGCACGGTCGACGGCTATGTCTTCCGCGCCGATCTGCGGCTGCGGCCCGATCCGGGCTCGACGCCGCCGGCGGTCGCCATGCGCGCGGCGCTCGCCTATTACGAAAGCGCCGGACAGAACTGGGAGCGCGCGGCCTTCATCAAGGCACGGCCGGTCGCAGGCGATCGCGAGGCCGCGAGCGCCTTCCTCGCGGAGCTACGGCCTTTCCTCTGGCGCAAGAATCTCGATTTCGCCGCCATCGAGGACATCCATTCGATCAAGCGCCAGATCAACGCGCAACGCGGCGGCGCACGGATCGCCGTCGCTGGGCACGATATCAAGCTCGGCCGCGGCGGCATCCGCGAGATCGAGTTTTTCGCCCAGACGCAACAGCTCATCTGGGGCGGGCGCAAGCCCGAGCTGCGCCTCGCCGGTACGCTCGATGCGCTCGATGCGCTCGCGGCGCAAGGGCTCGTCGGCCAAGAGGCGCGCGCGGCGCTGGCCGAGGCCTATCACTTCCTGCGCAAGCTCGAGCACCGACTGCAGATGATCGACGACGCCCAGACCCATTCCGTACCGCGCGAGCCGGCCGCGATCCATCGCGTCGCCGTGCTGATGGGCCACGCCGATGCCGCCGGTTTTGCCGAGGCGCTGACGGCGCAGCTCGCCGCGGTGGAGAGCGTCTATGCCGGGCTGTTCGAAGAAGCGCCAAGCTTGGCCTCGCCGGGAAACCTTGTCTTCACCGGCGCCGAGAACGATCCGGATACGCTGAAGACGCTGCGCGGTCTCGGCTTTGCCGATGCGGTAGCGATCTCGGCGATCATCCGCAACTGGCACCACGGGCGCTATCGCGCGACGCGCAGCGCGCGGGCGCGCGAGCTGTTGACCGAGCTGGTGCCGGCGCTGGTCGCGGCGTTTGGCGCGACGCCCAATCCCGACAGCGCCTTCATGCGCTTCGACGAGTTCCTCGGCCGGCTGCCGGCGGGTGTGCCGTTCCTCGCGCTGTTCTACAACAACCCGGGCATCTTGAGCCTTGTCGCCGAGATCATGGGCGCGGGCACGCGGCTGGCCGATGCCGTCGCGCACCGGCCGGCCTTGCTCGATGCCGTGCTGACGGCGAATTTCTTCGATCCGCCGCCGCCACGTCACGAGCTCGCTGCCGAGCTCGACGCAATGCTCGATCGCGCGGGTCACTACGAGGAACTGCTCGATCTCGCGCGCCGCTGGGTCGGCGACCGCAAGTTCCAAGTCGGCGTGCAGTTGCTGCGCCATCGCCTCGACGGCGAGGCCGCGGGCGCAGCCTATGCCGACATCGCCGAGACGGCGCTCGCCGCGCTGCTCCCGCGCGTCGTCGCCGATTTTGCACGCAGCCACGGTACGATCGCCGGTGGCGCGATGACCGTGTTGGCGCTCGGCAAGCTCGGCAGCGGCGAAATGACCCCGACCTCGGATCTCGATCTCGTCGTGATCTACGATTGTGCCGAGGGCGCGGAGATGTCGGACGGCGAGCGGTCCCTCTCGACGTCGGCCTATTACGCGCGGCTGGCGCAGCGCTATATCAACGCGCTGACCGCACCGACCTCGGAGGGCGCGCTTTACGAGGTCGATATGCGGCTCCGGCCCTCGGGCACCTCAGGACCGCTAGCGACCTCGCTTGCGGCGTTCCGTCGCTATCACGACGAAGCCGCCTGGACCTGGGAACAGATGGCCCTCACGCGGGCGCGTATCGTCGCCGGCCCGCCGGCGCTCGCCGAGACCGTCGCCGAGTCGATCGCACAGGTGCTGACACGAGCGCGCGATGCCGGCCAGCTCGCGATCGATGTCGACGACATGCGCCGACGCATCGCCGAGCAGCATCGCGACCCGCCGCTCTGGCACGTGAAGCACCTGCGTGGCGGCCTGGTCGATATCGAATTCGTCGCGCAATACCTGCAATTGCGCGACGCTGCGGCGAAGCCCGGCCTCGTCGAGGTCAATACCCTCGCCGCCCTCAAGAAACTCGCGGCCGCCAGCAGCCTCGCCGCCGATGCCGCCGCCGATTTGATCGCCGCGCTGACGTTGTGGCGTGATGTGCAGGGTCTCCTGAAGCTCACCGCTGAGGAGCCCTTCGACGAGGACGCGGCGACGCCCTCGCTCAAGGCGCTGCTCGCCGCCGGCGCCGGTGCCGCCGATTTCGCCGCGCTCAAGGACAAGATGGCTGCCACCGCCAGCCGCGCCTTGGCGCGATACGAAGCGATCGTCGCACAGCCGGCAGCCGAAGCGCGGTCGCGCGCGGCGGCAAAAGCGTTATGAGGGTTGCGCGCCGTTCCTGCGCATCAGCCAGATCTCGTCGCGATAGGCGATCGAGATCTCTTCCTGGTCGAGGGCCTGCGCGAGGCACGAGCCGAGGTCGTTCAACGCCGTTTCGATATCGGCGTCGGTCGGATGCGGCGAGGACGGCTGGACCTCGCCGGCGAAGATTGCCACCGCTTCGCGCATCGCCGTGCCATCCTTCGCATAGATGATCTCGCCGCGCGTCATCATGCCCGACAAAACCGCGAGGCCGCGTGCCTGCCGGTCGGCAAGCCAGCGTTCGGCCACGGCAACCGCCTGGGCGACGTCGAAAATGACGCCGTCCGCGCCGTAGCCGGCGCGCAGGCCGATCGTGATCCTGAATTCGCGCCTTTCGCCGCGCGATGCGATAGACATGGAGCTGGTCATTGCCCCGAATCCCCGGCGTGTCCACGCCAGTTTACGATCGAATGCCCGGCATCGTCTGCAGGAATTTCACCAACGCGATCTCTTCCGCTACGAGACCGCCGCGCGCGCGGGCGCGCCGCGCCGTCATGGAGGCTTCGAGCTTTCCGCTGAGGTAGCCCTCGATCACCGCCGGGTGGATATAACATTTGCGGCAGATCGCGGCGGTGTTGCCGAGCAGCTTCGCCACCGCGGTAACAGCTTGGACGACGTTCTTCTTGCCGCCGCCCGGACCGGGCGGGCCGATATGGCGCAGGGCGACCACGGCGAGCTTGGTACCCGCCCAGGTGCGGAAGTCCTTGGCGGTGATCTCGTCGCCCGTGATCTCGCGCAAGTAGCCGTTCACGTCGTCCGAGCTCACGCTGCGCGGACTGCCATCTTCGTCGAGGTACTGAAACAATTCCTGGCCCGGCAGGTCCTGGCATTTGCGGACAATGCGCGCCAACCGCCGGTCCTCGAGATCGATCCGCCGCTGGATGCCGTGCTTGGCGCGAAAGTCGAAGGCGATCTTGCCGCCGTTCACCCGGACATGGCGGTTGTGCAGGGTGGTCAAGCCGAAGCTTTTGTTGGTGCGCGCATATTCCTTATTGCCGACGCGCGCCAAAGTGCGCTCGAGCAGCGAGACGATCGCGGCGAGCACCTTGTTGCGCGGCAGGCCGGGAAGGTCGAGATCCTGCTCGACGCGCGCCCTGATCTTCGGCAGCACCTGGGCGAAGACTTGGAGCTTGGCGTATTTCGCCTGGTCGCGCACCGCGCGCCACTCGAGGTGATAGCGGTATTGCTTGCGGCCGCGCGCATCCTGTCCCACCGCCTGGAGATGCCCGCGCGGGTCCTTGCAGATCCAGACATTCGTATAGGCAGGCGGGATCGCGAGCGAGCGGATACGCTGCAAGGTCGCCGCGTCGCGCACGCGATTGCCGTTGCTATCGCGGTAGATGAAACCCTGCGGCGCCGATAGGCGGGTAATGCCCGGCCGGTCGGTGCTGACATAGCGCAGCCCCGCCTCGTCCGCCGCGACCATCGGGTCGAGCAACACCGGCGCCCGCGTAAAGCTGCGGCTCTGCGGCTTCTTCCGGAAGTCGGATATGACGGTCGGTGCGTCCATGGTGCCGGAGTAAGAAGGCGAAAGCTAAAGAAAGTATTGCGTTGTGGGGTCCGGACGCCGCGATTTTGCCCTTTTCCGCCGGTCTGTTATCGTGCCCACCCTCAACGGGAGGTTAATCATGGCACTCGAGGTCGGCGACAAGGCGCCAGATTTCACCTTGCCCACCGACGGCGACGGTAAGGTCAAGCTCTCCGATCTCAAAGGCCGGAAGGTCGTGCTCTATTTCTATCCCAAGGACGACACGCCGGGCTGCACCAAAGAGGCCTGCGCCTTCGGCGAGATGTTTCCGCGCTTCAAAAAGATGGACGCGACGGTGATCGGCATCTCGCGCGACAGCGTCGCCAGCCACGACAAGTTCAAGAAGAAATACAAGCTGCCCTTCACCCTCGCCTCGGACAGCGAAGGCAAAGTGACCGAGAAATACGGCGTCTGGGTGGAAAAGAGCCTCTATGGCCGCAAATACATGGGCATTGAGCGCGCCACCTTCCTGCTCGGCGAGAACGGCAAGATCGCCCAGGTCTGGCACAAGGTGAAAGTGCCGGGCCATGCTGACGAAGTTCTGAAAGCCGTCGTCGCAAAGTGACGTCCCTCACCGCCTCCGCTTGTGCGGTGCTGAGCGCGGCCGAGCCGGCAGAAAAGGTCGCGCTGTCGCATCGCGTCGCCCGGGCTTGGCGCGACGGCGCCCTCGCCGCGGTCGGCACGGCGCGGCCGCCGGAACGCCCCGCGCGGCCGGCGAAACCCGAGCTCAAAAACCCGCACGAGATGCCGCGCCGGCGCGGCGCCGGCGCGCGCGCCAACCGCATTGCCTTGCTGCACGCGGTCGCGCATATCGAGCTCAACGCCATCGACCTCGCCTGGGATCTGATCGCGCGTTTCGCGGCGCCCGATCTGCCCCGCGCCTTCTTCGACGATTGGGTCACGGTCGCCGAGCAAGAGGCGACGCATCATACACTCGTCGCCGCACGGCTCACCGAGCTCGGCGCCAGTTACGGCGACCTGCCGGCGCATGACGGGCTGTGGCAAGCCGCGCGGGCCACCGCCCACGATCTTCTCGCTCGGCTCGCGATCGTGCCGCTGGTGCTGGAGGCCCGCGGCCTCGATGTGACACCCGGCATGATAGAGAAGCTGCGCCGCCAGGGCGACGAAGCCAGCGTCGCCGCGCTCGAGCTGATCTACCGCGAGGAGATCGGCCATGTCGCCGCCGGCGAGCGCTGGTTCCGCTGGGAATGCGAAAGGCGCGGCGTCGATCCGGTCACCACCTATCGCGATCTGGTGCGCCGCCATCATGGCGGCGGACTGAAGCCGCCCTTCAACCACACAGCGCGGGATCGCGCGGGATTCGCGGCGGCCTTCTACGAGGCCGTATAAGCCCCGCCGAGGGAGCAACCATGCCGGGCGATATCAACACGCAAATCCTTCTCGCCGCCCGACCGCAGGGTGCGCCGAAGGACAGCGATTTCAAGATCGTCGCAACGCCGATCCCCGAACCCGGTCCGGGCGAGATGCTGCTGCGCACGGTCTACCTCGGCCTCGATCCGGTGATCCGGCTGCGCATGAACGAAGGCTCCTATTGGCCCGCTTTCGAGCTCGGCAAGCCGTTGGGCGCGCGCACGGTCTGCGCCGTGGCCAAATCGAACAACCCGGCTTTCGCGGCGGGCGATCTCCTCGTCATGCAAGGCATCTGGGCCAATTACATGATCTCGGACGGCAAGGCGCCGGTCAGCGCCGCCAATACCCAGGCGGCGAATCTGCCGAAGCTCGATCCGGCGCGCGGCTCGATCACCGCGCCGCTGCATGTGCTCGGCATCACCGGCTTCACCGCTTATGTCGGCGTCAGCGAGATCGGCCAGCCCAAGCCGGGCGAGACCGTGGTCGTCTCCGGCGCCTCGGGCGCGGTCGGCTCGGTCGCCGGACAGATCGCGAAGCTCAAAGGCTGCCGCGTGATCGGCATCGCCGGCGGCGCGCCCAAATGCGAATTCGTCAAGGACGAGCTCGGCTTCGATGCCGCAGTCGATTACAAGCGCGCCGATTTCGCCGCCGCGCTCAAGGCCGCCTGCCCGCAGGGTGTCGATGTCTATTTCGAGAATGTCGGCGGCGCGGTCTTCGACGTGGTCTTCCCGCTGCTCAACCGCTACGCGCGCGTGCCGGTCTGCGGCACAGTCTCGGAATACAACGCCACGACGCGCGAGAAAGTCGAAGACAAGCTGCCGGCGCTGCTGCTGGCGACGCTCGGCAAGCGCTTGCGCCTGCAGGGTTTCGTCATCGGCGACTGGTTCGCGAAGATGCCCGACTTCCAGCGTGCGGCCGGCCAATGGTTGCGCGAGGGCAAGCTCAAATACCGCGAGGAATTCGTCGACGAGCTCGAGAACGCGCCGCGCGCCTTCATGGCAATGCTCAAGGCCGAAAGCTTCGGCAAGGTGATCGTCCGCATCTCGGACGATCCGACGCGGCGGTAAGGTAAGTTCGTCTTTGCGAGGAACGCAGCGACGAAGCAAACCAGCTTGCGCGCCCGCTCTGCATTGTTTCGCTTAGCTAGCAATGACGCGAGAGTGCTACAGCTTCCCCTCTTGCACCAGCGAGCGCACGCGGGCGAGCGTCGCTTTCACCGCGCCGACATAGGACTCCTTCATCGCTTCGCCCTTGGCGCTCTCTTCGGCCGTGCCGGGCGCGGCACCGGGAAGGTTCACGGCGAAGGTGAAAGTCAGCAGCAGCCCGTGCGCGCTCTCGCTGATGACATTGGTGATCCAGCCGGCGTTGTCGGTCGTGCCGACGCGCTCGAACAGAACCTCAACCGGCGACGTGAAGGTGATCTTCTCATGGAAGCGATGACCGTCAGCCACCACCTCGCGCAACAGTTCGTCCGCGTGGCGCTCGATCACGGTGCAGCTTTGCATTCGCGGCACGAAGAGCACCGCATTCTCGGCCTTCATGACGAGGCCACGCCATACCTGGTCCTGACTAAGGCGCGGGGTCGCGCCTTCGGGATTCACATCGACCGCGACCGAGAGCACGTACATCGGCAACTCCTCCGCTATGGCACCATCACGCTGGCCGGATCGAGCGCTTTCGTCAGCATCTTCTGCTGCCGCATGATATCGACCCAATAGCGGATCTGCGAAGCGTCGACGGTCGCCGTCATCGGCGGGATCGGGATCGTCTTCAGCACCTCGGGCGGAATCTTGACGTAGTGCGACAACGCCTCGGGGCCGCGATCGGGATGCGCCTTGTCATAGTCGAGCGCATCGGCGAGGGCGGCGCGGAACGCCTTGATCCCCGCGGGATGCTCGGTCGCGTATTTGCCCGTCGAGGCCCAGACCACCGGCGGAATGCCAGCCGGCAGATCGTCGACATAGTAGGAGAGAATCCGCCCGCCGCCGCTATTGACCATGCGCGACATGAAGGGCTCGACCGGCACCACCGCATCGACCCGCCCCGATTTGAGGATGTCGGCGAGCTGCACCATCGGCTGCTCGACGAAGTGGACCTGCGCCTTGTCGATGCCGCGATCCTGAAGCCATTTCACGACGAGGATATGCAGCAGATCGTTGAGCCCGGGCACGGCGACGGTCTTGCCCTTGAGATCGGCGGCGGTCTTGAGGTCGCTATCGGCGCGCACGACGATGCCGGCGAGGTGATAGCCTGCGGCGGTTTGGTCAGCGCCGGCGATGATCTTGATGTCGAGGCCGTTGTCGTCGGCGAGCAGCACCGCCGGCGGCGTCACGCCGCCGATATCGATCGAGCCGCCGGTCAGCACCGTCGGAATCGCAACCAGCGAGACCTGCGTCAGCTTCAAATCGGCATCGAGCCCGTGCTTCTCGAAGAAGCCCTGATCCTTGGCGATAAAGGCCAAGAGAAAATCGGCGACCGAATTGTAGCCGATGGTCGCCTTCTCGAGCGCAATCGCCGGTGCCGGCAAGCCGATCAAAGCGGCCAGCAGAAGAAGCGATAAAAGTCCACCCAATCGTTTCATGATTCCTCCCCCGAGGAGCTATGGCGAGTTGGCCCCCGACGCCGTCCCGCCGTCAAGCGCAGCCGATGACCGCCCAGAGCGGATCCCGGTCGGGACCCCCGGACCCGCGCGCATCGCCGCGAACATCCTCGCGCAACCGTACAGCGTGGCCCGCGACGTAGGCGCTGACCGGTTCGCCCGGCCCGGCCGAAGCAACGATTTGACGGGCCAACGCACAAACCGTATGTTCAAGCTAACTAATTAGGCCGCAGCAATGGCGGCACGGCGGCACGCGATCACCCAAAGCAAGCCGCCGCTCGGGACCTGGAACAGGGAAGCGGCACGCTGGGGCGGGCGCGTCGCGAGCTTTAGGGAGGCAGCGATGCCTGCGTCGCGCGACAGTGCGATCCCGTCCGTTGGCCGTGCAGGTGCGGCGCTGCACCGGCCGCACCGCCGTGCGCTTGCGCCAGCGCGCATTCCATGTTGGCGCGTCTATCTCGACCGGCTCGTCGTCCTGATCGTCGTGATCGGACTGTGGCAGCTCAGCAGTCTTTATTTCGGCACCATTTGGTTCTCAAGCCCCTGGCATGTGCTCACGCGCATGATCACGGAACTGCGCAGTGGCGAACTCGTCTTCAACGCGGTCTACACGCTGAAGGCGGCGTTCTACGGCGCGCTGGTCGGCGGCGTCCCGGGCGCCCTATTGCCATTCGTCCTGCGGCGCCGGCCGGTGACGAGCGCGATTCTCGATCCCTATCTCGCCGGCGGCTACGGTGTGCCGAAGCTGGCGCTGGCGCCCCTTTTCATCTTGTGGTTCGGCGTCGATCTCGAGCCCAAGATCGCGCTCGTCGCCTCGATCGTGTTCTTCCTCGTCTTCTTCTCGACCATGTCCGGCGTCAACGCCGTCAACGCTCAATATGTCAACGTCATGCGTGTCTGCGGCGCAAAGGAGCGCGACATCGCGCGTCACGTCGTGTGGCCGGGCGCCATTCCTTATGCCTTCGCCGGCTTCCGCATTGCCGCGCCTTATGCGATCGGCGCCGCCGTGGTCGGCGAGCTCATCTCCTCCAACCGCGGGCTCGGCTTCACGATCAATTCGGGCGCCACCGATTTCGACACCACGCTCGTCTTCGTCGCGCTGGTGACGCTGACGATCCTCGTCGTCGCCATCAACCTGCTGGTGGCGCGCGCCGAGCGCTGGCTCTTGCGCTGGCGTCCACCGCAGCAGGGCGGCAGCATGCGGGTGATGGGCACATGACGACCGCCGCGACGCCGATCCTCGAGGTCAGAGGCCTCGCCAAGCGCTTTCCGCCGCGCGCCGGCGAGGCGCAATCACCGCAGGTCCTCGCCGATCTCTCCTTCCGCGTCGCCGACCAGGAATTCCTCACCATGGTCGGGCCCTCGGGCGCGGGCAAATCGACCTTGCTCAACATCATCGCCCAGGTCGACGGCGCCAGCGCGGGCGAGATCTTCTTCCGCGGCGAGCTGATCGAGACCACCGACACGGCGGCGCTCAATCCCGGCTGGAACTGCCAAATCGGCTACGTCACGCAGGACGATAATCTGCTGCCTTGGCGCACCCTGATCGACAATGTGACCCTGCCGCTCAAGCTGCAGGGCCGCTACAACGAAGAGACCGCCGAGCGTGTCCAGGCACTGCTGCGCGCCACCAATCTCACCGGCTTCGAGCGCTATTACCCGCATGAGCTCTCGGGCGGCATGAGGAAGCGCGCGTCGCTGATCCGCACCCTCGCCTACGATCCGCCGATCATCCTCATGGACGAGCCGTTCGGCGCGGTCGATGCCCAGACCCGCGGCCAGCTGCAGCAGGATCTGCTGCGGCTCTGGGACCACGGGCGCAAGACCATCATCTTCGTCACCCACGACATCGGCGAGGCGATCGCGCTCGGCGACCGCGTGCTGGTGCTGTCGCGCTCGCCGGCCAAGGTGATCGCGCAGCACCGCATCGACATCGCGCGGCCGCGCAATCTCGGCAACCTCTTCAAGCTCGACGGCTTCGGCGACATGTTCGAAGCGGTGAGGCAGCAGCTCCAATGAGCATCGCCATCGCCCGCCCGCTGCCGCGTCTGCGCCGCAAGCGCCAACTCATCCCCGCCGGCCGCATCGCGCTCGGCATCGCGGTGCTCGCGCTCTGGCAGCTCGGCACCAACATCATGGGCCAGGAATGGCTGCCCGGCCCGGCCGACGTCCTGGTGCGGATCTGGAACATCACGGTCTCGGGCCAGCTCTTGCACGATACCGCGATCACCTTCTGGGAGGCGGCCGTAGGCATGGCGCTCGGTGGCGCGGCCGGCGCCCTGCTGCCTTTCCTGCTGCGCCTCTCGCCGCGGCTGATGGCGGCGCTCGACCCGTTCATTTCGGCCGCCTTCGGCATGCCGAAGCTCGCTCTCGCGCCGCTCTTCATACTGTGGTTCGGGATCGGTATCCCCGCGAAGATCGTGTTCGTCGCCTCGATCGTGTTCTTCCTCATGTTCTACAACGGCCTCGCCGGCATCATGAGCATCGACCCCAAGCTCGTCGCGATGCTGCGCGTCGCCGGCGCGAGCGAATGGTTCATCAGCCGCGAGATCGTGTGGAACACGGCCAAGCCCTTCCTTTTCGCCGGGCTGAAGATCGCGCTCCCGCGCGCGCTCTCAGGCGCGGTGGTGGGCGAGTTCATCGCCGCCGATTCCGGCCTCGGCTGGTATATCCAGAACGCGCGCTCATTCAACGACACCACCGGCGTGGTCGCGGGTGCAGTCGTCGTGACGGTGCTGGTCATCGGCGTCAACGCGGCACTGAAGCGGGTGCAGACGCGCTCGCTCGCCTGGCGCCCGGTGGCGCGCGACATGATGGTTTGAGGGCGCGGGCGAGGCGCGCGGTAACGGCCTCGCGAACAGCGGTGCAACAGGGAGAAGAAAGCCATGAAGACAATGCTTCGATTCACTGCGCTCGCCGCGGCCTTGGCGGGCGCGGTCGCGCTAAGCGGCCCCGCGCAGGCGGAGACGATGGAGCACACCTCGGTCGCGCTGCCGGCGACGACCATCACCTTCCTGCCCGTCTACGTCGCCGAGGACATGGGCATATGGAAGAAGCTCGGCCTCGACGTCACGCTGCACAACATTACCGGCATGGGCGCGACCAACGCCATGCTCGCAAACAGCGTCGATTTCGCTGTGCAATCGGGACCGAGCCTCATCCGCGGCAACATCCGCGGCCGGCACATGCTGGGGATCGCCGAGATGGCCAACCACGAAGCTTTCGCCCTCATGGCGCGCAAGGCGTCCTTTCCTGGCCTCGACTGGAAAGGCTCGCTCAAAGAGCGCGTCGCGGCTTTGAAGGGTAAGAAAATCAGCGTCGATTCGCCGAACACGGTGGTGGACGTCCTGTTGCGCTACTACGGTGACAAAGCCGGCCTCAATGCCAAGACCGACATGACCGAAGTCTATATGCAGCCGACCGAGGCGATCGCGGCGCTGAAGTCGGGTTCGATCGACGCGGCGATGCTCAACTACCCGTGGGTCGACACGGCCGATCGCGAGGGTGCGGCGAGCATGTTGGTGAACGCCATCACCGAGTTGCCCGAGCTGACGCCCACCATCGCCACCACGACCACGACGCGGGAGGGCTTCTGCGACAGCCATGAATCGATCTGTGCCAAGCTCGCACATGGCTACGTCGAATCGCACAGATTCATCCACGAGCACCCGGACGAGGCGCTGCAGATCGCGCTGAAGCGCATGCAAGGCGCGAACCACGACGACCTCGAAAAGTCGCTGCATGTACTGGTAACGGCGATGCCCGAGGTGCCGCGCTACGACTCCGCCTCTTTCCCGAACACACAGAAACTGATGATCTTCGGCGGAATTCTGAACAAGGACGAAGCCCAGAAGGACTTCGCCAAGATGTTCACCAACAAATATGTGGACATGTTCGCGCAGCCCTCCTCGTAGGCCGCGACCCGTACCCGGAATCCCCTCGCCCGTCGGGCGAGGGGATTTTCACGCCACGCTCGGCAGCCAATCTGCGCGCCGCGGCGCGCGCAACTCGGCCATCTCATCCCGCTCGGCCGGTTACCGCCCAGAGCGGATCCTGGTCGAGGCCAGGTGGAATCAAGGTCAGCGTCTCGAGCGCAGTGAAGCCCGCGCGCTCGAGGTACAGCCCGACGAGCCGGTCGTGCTGGCCCATGGGCAGGCCGAGCCAGATCGCGACGGCTTTGGTGGGGAAACACCTATTCGAAAACGTGATCGCAATGAGGCCGCCAGGCTTCAGCACGCGCTTCACTTCGGCAAACACGGCGACAGGATGCTGGAGATATTGCACCGAGACGCAGATCGCGGCCGCATCGATGGCGGCGTCGGCGAGCGGCAAGATCGGATCGGCGTTCAAATCCTGCACGAACCAGCGCGTGTAGCGCGGATTGGCCTTGAGCTCGTCCTCGTTCATGCCGTGGCCGACCACTTCGCCATAGTCGATCTCCGGCGGCAGATGCGCGACCCAGCTTCCCATCAGATCGAGGATCGTGCCGCCCGCCGGAAAGAGCGCGCGATAGAGGGCCGTCACCGCCGCAACCGCACGCTCGTCGATATGAGTGACGAAGCGCGGCGACGTGTAGAACAGCGGATCGGGCGCAGGGTCCTCCTTCGTGAAAGCCTGCGGCGGCAGCTCGGGCAAATCCTCGGCCATGCGCGATGATAGCGCGGAACGGCTTGCCTGCACCTGCACGTCTGGGCCATGCTGGCAGCAAATCGCTCACGCAATCACAAAGAGCGACACGGGGAGGTTCAAATGCTGACGACGGGCATCTTCAAGAGCCGGTGGTGGATGGTGTTCGGCGCCGCGGTCGCGCTGATGATGAACACCGGCGTCGTCTCGAATTTCGCTTTCGCGGTCTTCATCAAGCCGATCACCCAAGATCTCGGCATCAGCCGCGCCACGCTCACCGGTGCGACGCTCGTCGCCTCGATCGCCGGCACCTGCATCGCACCGTTCTTCGGCAAGGCGATTGACTATTTCGGACTTCGGCGCGTGCATCTGCCGATGATCTTCATGTTCGCGATCGGCACCGCGACCTTGGGCCTGTTGCAGCCGGCCTTCTGGTTCATGGTGCTGCTCTTCCTCTTCCACGGACTTTTCGGCCAGGGCCAGTCGCCGGTCGGCTATTCGAAAGCGCTGACCGCCTGGTTCGACAAGGATCGCGGCCTTGCCCTCGGCATCGCCATTGCCGGCGTCGGCCTCGGCGTCGCGGCGATCCCGCCTTTCGCCAATGCCGTGATCCAGAATTTCGGCTGGCGCTGGGGCTATGTGGCGATGGGCGGCGCGATCATCGTGCTGGCGCTGATCCCGACCTGGCTCTTCGAGCGCGAGCCGCCGATCCCGCCCGAGCGCGACCACAGCGCCGCCAGCGCGGCGGTGCCCGGCATCCATCTGCGCGAGGCGGTGCAGACCTGGCGCTTCTGGGCGATGACCGTGGCGTTCTTCGTCGCGATCGTCGCGATCAACGGCACCCTCACGCAGATCGTCGCGCTGATGACCGATCGCGGCGAGCCGCTCCGGGACGCGGTCTTCGCGCTGTCGATGTCGGGCATTGCCTTGACCGTCGGGCGGATCTTCTCGGGCTTCTGCCTCGACCGTTTCCACGGACCCTATGTCGCCTGCACCTTCTTCTTGAGCGCGGCAATCGGCGTGCTGTTGCTCGCAGCCGATATCTCGCCGTTCCTCGGCACGATTTTATGCGGTCTCGGGATCGGCGCCGAGGTCGATCTCATGGCCTTCCTCGTCAGCCGCTATTTCGGCATCCGCGCGTTCGGCGCGATCTACGGGCTGATGTTCGCGATCTTCAGCTTCGGCGTCGGGCTTGGGCCGTTCCTGATGAGTCTCGCGCACGACATCATGCACAGCTACGTGCCGGCGATGATCGTCTTCGAGATCGGGCTGATCGGATCGATCCTGGCGCTGCTGCCGCTGGGTCCCTATCGCTTCGCCGGCCCACGCCATGGCGGCGTCGAGCGCGAGCAGGCGCCCGCGGCGGCGTAAGACTTAAGCGCTGCCGCGCGCCTCGTCCACCGCGGCATCGGCGCCCTTGATGCGCTGCGCGAGCGAGGCTTGCAGGAAAGCGTCGATGTCGCCGTCCAGCACCTTGTCGGTTTGGCTGGTCTCGACGCCGGTGCGCAGGTCCTTCACCATCTGATAGGGCTGCAGCACGTAGGACCGGATCTGGTGGCCCCAACCGATATCGGTCTTGGTGGCGTTCATCGCCTCGGTCACGGCTTCGCGTTTCTGCAACTCGACCTCATAGAGCCGGGCCTTCAGCATCGACTGCGCCTTGGCGCGGTTCTGATGCTGCGAGCGCTCGCTCTGGCAGGCGACGACCACCGGGTGTTCGAAGTCGGGCGGCTGATAGGTCATGCGCACCGCGCTGTCGGTCTTGTTGACGTGCTGGCCGCCGGCGCCGGACGAGCGATAGGTATCGACGCGCAGATATTTCTCCTCGATCTCCACCTCGATCTTGTCGTCGACCACGGGATAGACCCAGGCGGAGGCGAAGCTCGTGTGCCGGCGCGCATTGGCGTCGAAGGGAGAGATACGTACCAGGCGATGGACGCCGCTCTCGGTCTTGAGCCAGCCATAGGCGTTCTCGCCGGCGACGCGGATGGTCGCCGATTTGATGCCGGCGCCCTCGCCCGCGCTCTCCTCGAGCCATTCGACCTTGTAGCCGTGCTGCTCGCCCCAGCGCACATACATGCGCAGCAGCATCTCGGCCCAATCCTGCGCCTCGGTGCCGCCCGACCCTGCATGAACCTCGAGATAGCAGTCGTTGCCGTCGGCCTCGCCCGACAACAGGCTATCGAGCTCGCGCACTTTAACCTCGTCATGCAGCGCGGCGAGCGTCTTCTGCGCCTCGTCGAGCATCGCCTGATCGCCTTCGCCTTCGGCAAGCTCGGCGAGCGCCAGCGTGTCGTCGACTTCGCGCTCGATCTTCAGGTAGCCGTTGACGCCTTTATCGAGACGGGTGCGCTCGCGCATCAGCCCTTGCGCGCGCGTTGAATCGTCCCACAGATTCGGATCTTCGATGAGCGCGTTCAGCTCGGCGAGGCGACGAGTCGCGTTGTCCCAGTCAAAGATGCCTCCTCAGCAGCGCCAACGACGACCGGATCTCGTCGACGACTGCCAGAATTTCTGCGCGCATGATGAAGCTCTCGACTCTCGGCCGTCGGCGAATAACCGACAGCAGGTGAATACCGATAGCTGATAGCCGAAAGCGGGGGGCTAATAAAGCCCGCCGGTACCGGTCGCGGGAACCGGCTGCGCCACGGCACTCGTGCCATCGCTGTCGGAACCGTCGAGGGTCAGGCCTTGCGACGGCACATTCCCGCTCACCACCATGCCGGAGCCGGACGTGCCTGGCTCGGTCCCCGGCTTATAGGCCTCGAGGATCGCGTTCTTCTCGTCCGGCCGCGCGAGCTGTCCGGTCGCGGGATTGATGCGCACCAGCTCGATTCCGGGCGGAATGCGGAACGGCGTCGCGGGTTGATCCTTCAACGCACCGATCATGAAGTCGCGGAACGCCGGCGCGGCGACGCTGGCGCCGGTCTCGCGCTGGCCGAGGGTGTGCGGCTGATCGAAGCCGACAAATACGCCGGCGACGAGGTCGGGCGAGAAGCCCATGAACCAGGTGTCGTCACTGTCGTTGGTCGTGCCGGTCTTGCCGGCGAGCGGCTTGCCGACCACCGACACGCTCTTGCCGGTACCGCGTTGCACCACGCCGACCATCATCGAGACGATCTGATAGACGCTGCGCGGATCGGCGATCTGCGGCCGGTTGTCGGGCAGATCGGGCGGCGGCTGTCCGTTCCAATCGACGTTGGTGCAGCCCTCGCACAGCCGCGTATCAGCGCGGTAGATCGTGACGCCGTTGCGATCCTGCACGCGATCGATGAAGGTCGGCGCGATCTTCTTGCCGCCGTTCACCAGCATCGCATAGGCGGTGGCGAGGCGCAGTGGCGTGGTCGCGCCGGCGCCGATGATGAAAGAGTATTCGCGCGGCATGTGATCGAGAATGCCGAAGCGCTCGACGTAATCGGCGACCGTGTCGAGGCCGATCGCGGTTCCGACCCGCGCGGTGACGAGGTTGAGCGATTCCTCGAGGCCGAAGCGCAGCGGCACGGGCCCGTAGAATTTGCGCTCGTAATTCGATGGGTTCCATTTCGGCAGCCCCGGCCCCTGGTCGACGACGAAGGGCGCGTCGAGCACGATGGTCGACGGCGTGAAGCCGTGATCGAGCGCGGCGAGATAGATGAAAGGCTTGATCGCCGAGCCGGTCTGGCGCATGGCCTGGGTCGCGCGATCGAATTGGCTCATCTCGTAGCTGAAGCCGCCGTCGAGCGCGAGCACTCGGCCGGTATGCGGATCCATCGCGACGAACGCGCCCGATACTTCGGGGAGCTGCTCCAGCGCGAAGACGCCCGCGTTCTTGGCGCCGCTCGCCGTCGATCCTTGCGCTTGCACCAGCACGACATCGCCCGCTGCGACGACGTCGGACGGGCGCGACGGCACCGCGCCGACATGGGCGTCGGGCAGCTCCTTGCGCGCCCATTTCAATTGGTCGAATGGGATCGTGCCGGTCCTGCCATCGCCGAGGCCGATCTCGGCGCCGGCGGCCGAGATGCCGAGCACGACGGCGATCTGCCAGCCCTCCTCATCGGCCCCGGCGGGGAACGGAACCGCCTTGAGTTGGGTCTGCCAGCCGGTAGCGGTGCTGATATGCGTGACCGGCCCGCGCCAGCCGTGACGGCGATCATAGGCCATCAACGCATCGCGCAGCGCCTGGTCGGCTATCGCCTGCAGATGCGGATCGAGGCTCGTGCGCACCGCGAGGCCCGAGGTGTAGAGACCCTTCTCGCCAAAGCGCTGCAGCAGCTCGCGGCGGACTTCTTCGGTGAAATAATCGGCTTTGACGGTCTCGGTCTCGTCGCGATGGCGCAGGGTGATGGGCTGCCCCTCGGCAACGGCGCCTTCTTGCTGCGTCAGGAAACCCGCCTCGACCATGCGGTCGAGCACGTAGTTGCGACGCTCGCGCGCGGCTTCCGGAAAGCGCACCGGATTGTAATTGTTGGGCGCCTTCGGCAGGCCGCCGAGAAACGCCGCCTCGCTGGGCGTGAGCTCGTCGAGCGGTTTGTTGAAGTAGTTGAGCGCCGCCGCGGCGACGCCGTAGGCGCCCTCGCCGAGATAGATCTCGTTGAGATAGAGCTCGAGAATGCGGTCCTTGCTCAGCGCCTGCTCCATGCGCACGGCAACCAGCGCCTCGCGGATCTTGCGCTGCAGCGAGACTTCGTTGGTGAGAAGGAAGTTCTTCGCCACTTGCTGGGTGATTGTCGAGGCGCCGACCGGCCGGCGGCCGCTGCCGTAATGCAAGAGATCGGTCACCGCCGCGCGCATCATCGACAACGGATCGACGCCGGGATGGGTGTAGAAGTTCTTGTCCTCGGCCGCGAGGAACGCATGGATCACCAGCGGCGGCATCGCTTTGATCGGGATGAAGACGCGCTTTTCGGTCGCGTATTCCGCCATCAGGCGGCCATCGCCGGCATAGACTCGGGTCACGATCGGCGGCTGGTAATTGGCGAGCTGCTCGTAATCCGGCAGGTCACGGCCGAAATACCAAACCGCGAGCCCGGCCACCCCGGCACCCGCGAGCCCAGCAAGAATCACCAGCGCTATCAGTATCTTAACGAGCTTCATCCGATCGTCTCAACGACTCGGTCCGGCATGCGTTGCTTGCACCGGTCCGAGTCGGCGAGATTCCCGCCCCGCCGCTCCGGCACAAGTCTAACTTGCGCCCGCTTTGTGGCGCGTTCAAGGCACCATTCCAAGCGCGTTTCGGATTAAATGCAGGTTAATGCCCCAACTCCGCCGCGGGCCTTACGCAGCGGTTGTCGGCGAGCGGCGCGACTTGTATCCTCTTCTTCGCGATGCCGCGCGCGGTGCCGCCCCCAGCAGGGCAACATGCGAAGCGCGGATGGATTTAACCCGAAGCCGTCCGGCCGCCGATTTCCGGCGCCGGGGCCGACCCTCTGAGAGTTCCGCCATGGCCTCCTCTTCTGCGCCGTTCGACGGACCGAGCCTCGGCACCGGCTTCGCCCCAATGAGGACAGCGCCGCCCGTTCTTCGCACGGGTTGGGGCGCGTTCCTCGGAGTTCCCAACAATGGCAAAGCGCATGCTCATCGATGCGGCGCATCCGGAAGAGACCCGGGTGGTCGTTTTGAGCGGTCAGCGGCTCGAAGAATTTGATTTCGAGACTTCCACCAAAAAGCAGATCAAGGGCAATATCTATCTCGCCAAAGTGACGCGCGTCGAGCCGTCGCTGCAGGCAGCCTTCGTCGAATATGGCGGCAATCGCCATGGCTTCCTCGCCTTCGGCGAAATCCATCCTGACTATTACCGCATCCCGGTCGCCGATCGTCAGGCCGCGCTTGACGCCGATCGCGCCGCCGAGGTCGCGGCCAACGAGCAGGAAGAGGAACGCGTCGAAGCCGGTCTTCCGCTCACCCAGGAGATGATGGCCGGCGAAGCCGATGAGAGCCGGCGCGAGAGTAGCGCCGCCGCCATGGCGGGGGACCGCCTGGTCGATCTTATCCCTGACCCGGAAGCGATGGACGACGATCCCGGGGATCCGGCGGGAGATGATGAGCCCGAGATCGGCGCTTTTCCCGAAGATCCGGAAGCGCCGGCGACCGTCGATCTTTCGGTCGAGGAGCCGGCCGTTGCTGCCGCGCCGCCCGATGGGGATACCTTTGGCGAAGGTGACGCCGACCAGAGCAGCGATCTCTTTGCCGAAGTTGGCGAGACAACGGAGTTGGCGACGGCGGAGGGCACGCCACCCATCGAAGTCGCCGAGGCACCTGTCACCATCGAGACCATCGGCGGCGACGAGATGGAGGAAACCGCGCGGCCGCGGGCGCGGCCGCACCGCCATTACAAGATCCAAGAAGTCATCAAGCGCCGCCAGATCATGCTGGTGCAGGTGACGAAGGAAGAACGCGGCAACAAAGGCGCGGCGCTCACGACCTACATCTCGCTCGCCGGCCGCTATTGTGTATTGATGCCGAATACGCCGCGCGGCGGCGGCGTGTCGCGCAAGATCACCTCGATGCAGGATCGCCGCCGGCTGAAAGATCTGATGAGCGATCTCGAAGTGCCGGACGGCATGGGCGTCATCGTGCGCACCGCCGGCAGCGAGCGCTCGAAGGCCGAGATTCTGCGCGACTTCGAATACCTGCTGCGGCTCTGGGACGATATTCGCGAACTGACGCTCAAATCGACTGCGCCGGCGCTGATCTACGAGGAAGGTAACCTCATCAAGCGTTCGATCCGCGATCTCTATTCGCGCGACATCGACGAAGTCCTGGTCGACGGCCGCGAAGGCTACGAGACCGCCAAATCCTTCATGCGCATGCTGATGCCAAGCCATGCCAAGCGCGTGAAGCTTTACAACGACCCATCGGTGCCGTTGCTCCATCGCTTCCAGGTCGAGGGCCAGCTCGACGCGATCCATTCGGCGGTCGTTCAGCTGCGCTCCGGCGGCTACATCGTGATCAATCCGACCGAGGCGCTGGTCGCCATCGACGTCAATTCGGGCCGGTCGACCCGCGAGCGCAACATCGAGGAGACGGCGCTCAAGACCAACCTTGAAGCCGCCGAGGAGGTCGCGCGCCAGTTGCGGTTGCGCGATTTGGCCGGGCTGATCGTCATCGATTTCATCGATATGGAAGAGCATCGCCACAACGGCGCGGTCGAGCGTCGACTGAAGGACGCGATGCGCCATGATCGCGCTCGGATCCAAATCGGCCGCATCAGCCCGTTCGGCCTCCTCGAACTGTCGCGGCAAAGGCTGCGCCCCTCGCTACTCGAAGCCTCGACCCAGCCCTGCCCCCATTGCAGCGGCACCGGCCATATCCGCTCGACCGAGTCGACCGCGCTCCACGTATTGCGCGCGATCGAGGAAGAGGGCATGCGCCGGCGCACCGCCGAGATCAAGGTCGCCGTCTCGTCGGCTGTCGCGCTCTACGTACTCAATCAGAAGCGCGCGACCTTGCAGCAAATCGAAAGCCGCTACGGCTGCCATGTCACCGTCGACGAAGATGAAACGCTTATCCCGCCGGCTTTCCGACTCGACCGCGTGCGCGCCTTCACCCCGGCCGAGCTGACGGCCTTGCCGGTGCCGCAAGCGGCGCCGATGCCGGTCGAAGAGGAACCCGAAGAGGACGAGGCGATCGATGAGACGGCGATCGATGCGGAAGAGGCGGGCGTCGAATCGCGTCACCGCGCCGACGGCGAGCCGGTTTCTGCCGATCTGTCGTCCTGGTTGCCGGCGGGCGAGGACGAAGACGAGGCGGCCGAGACCGAAGCCGGCGCCGAAGGTCAGTCCCACAGCGAGGGTCAGCCGCATGGCGAGGGACCGGGTCGCCGGCGCCGCCGCCGGCGGCGGCGCGGCCGTGGCGGCGATCGCCAAGGTGAGCGCGGTCACGACCGCAGCGAAGGAGAATTCGGCAGCAGCGATGCCAATCTGCTCGGCGCCGATGCCGAGCCGCTTTCGCCGGCGATAGCTGCGGACAACGACGCCGCCCCCATCGAAGCGCCGAGCGAGGGCGACGCCGCCGAGGAGATGCAGCCCGCCGACCTCCATCACGAGGGAGGCAGCGACCCTCGTCGGCGACGGCGCGGCCGGCGCGGCGGGCGGCGCCGCCATCGGGGCCAAGCGGCCGACGGCCCCGGCAGCGACAATCATTCCAGCGAACGCGGCCCGCGCTTGCAACTGGAGTTGCGGCCGGGTGAACCGGGCTATTCGGGGCCGGCCGAAGAATTCGGCGAAACGCCCGATTTGATTTCGGCCGACGAAGCGATCGATCTGCAAACCGCCCCGGAACCGCTGTCGCCGCTCAGCACGGAGCCCGCAACGCCGGAGCCGCGCCCGGTCGCCGCTCAGCCGGCGCCCGCTCACAAAGAGACGCCGCCGGCGCCGGCGAGCGAGTCCGAGAGCGAGTCCGAGAGCGAGTCCGACCGGGCGCCGACCGCCTATAACGTCTCGCCGTCGCAAGACGTCAGCGGCCCCGCGCCCAATCCGCGGCGCGGCTGGTGGCGCCGTTAGAGCAAGACCGCGGCGCTACCGCTTCCAGTTGCGCAGGCGACGCGCGGCTTCGGCGATGTCGGCGGTTGCGCCGGCAAAGCAAAGCCGCATCGTCGCATGGCCGCGTTGCGGATCGAAATCGACACCCGGTGTGCAGGCGACGCCGATGTCGCGCAGCATGCGGCGGCAGAAATCGCGGCTATCATTGGTCAGCGCCGCGATATCGGCATAGAGATAGAATGCCCCGTCGGGCGGCGCGAAGCGCTCGAATCCGGCCTTTGGCAGCTCGGCGAGCAGCAGCGCCCGGTTCTCGGCATAGCGGCGGCAATTCGCGTCGAGCTCGGCTTCCGCATCGAAGGCCGCGAGCGCCGCATGCTGCGCCAGGCTGGGCGGCGAGATGAAGAGATTTTGCGCGAGGCACTCGACCGCGCGTAGCATCGAGGCCGGCACGACCATCCAGCCGATGCGCCAACCGGTCATCGAATAATATTTGGAGAAGCTGTTGACGATGAAGGCATCGTCGCTGAGGCTCGCTGCCGTCGCCGTTGGCTTGTCGTAGGTGATGCCGTGATAGATCTCATCGGAGATCAGGCAGATGCCTGCGGCCTCGCAATGTGCGGCGATCGCCGCCAACGCTGCGGGCTCGATCATGCTGCCGGTCGGATTGGCCGGGCTCGCGACGATCAGCCCGTCGATCGGCGGGCGCGCCGCGCCGAGCAGATCGAGCGTCGCTTGATAACGCTCCGCCGGCCCGGCCGGCAGTTCGACCGGAACAAGATCGAGCGCGGCGAGGGTGTTGCGATAGGCCGGATAGGACGGCGCCGCGAGCGCGACGCGCGCCCCGGCGTCGAAAGCGGCAAGAAAGGCCAGGACAAAACCGGCCGATGAACCGGTCGTCACGACGATCCGCGCCGCGTCGACCGCGACGCCATAGGCGGCGCGGTAGTGGCGCGCGATAGCCTCGCGCAGCGGCGGCAAGCCGAGCGCATCGGTATAGCCGAGCACGTCGCGACGCAGCGCCGCCTCAGCCGCCGCGATCACCGCGCGCGGCGCCGGGGTCGAAGGCTGGCCCACTTCCAAATGGATGATGTCCGCGCCGCCAGCGGCGCGCTCATTGGCTTCGCGCAACACGTCCATGGCGATGAAAGGCGGAATCAACGCGCGCCGCGACGGCTTGACGCTCATCGGACCCCATCCGGTTGACGATGCCTTCGCGATGGTCCCATGCTGGCGGCCGATTTGTGGTAGGATTGACGCTCGATGCTCAAGTGGGTTCGCATTCTATGCATCGGACTGGCGCTTTGCACCGGCTTCGTGCATCGCGCCAAGGCCGATGATTCGATCAGTTTCCTGCGCGACGCCGAGATCGAGCACACGTTGCGCGTGTGGATGATCCCGATCTGGAAAGCCGCCGGGCTCGATCCCGATGCGGTCCATGTCTACGTGATCAACGATCCGACCCTCAACTCCTTCGTCGCCGGTGGCCAGAATATCTTCCTGAACAGCGGCACGATCTTGCGCGCGCAAAGCCCCAACCAGCTGATCGGCATCATGGCGCATGAAACCGGCCATATCGCCGGCGGTCACCTGGCGCGCAAGACCCAGATGATGAAGAACGCGATGATCGAAAGCATCATCGGCATGGTGCTCGGCGGCGCCGCCACCGCGGTCGGCCACGGCAATGGCGGCGGCGCCGGCGTTCTTGCCGGTGAAGGCATCGGCGAGCGTGCATTCTTGCAGAATTCGGTCACCATCGAGGCATCGGCCGACCAGGCGGCGCTGAAATTCCTCGACCGCACCCATCAATCCGCGCGCGGCTTGCTGGAGTTTTTCCAGATCTTAGAGCAAGAGGAGTTCCTCACTGCACAACATCAGGACCCCTATCTGATCGACCACCCGCTGACTCAGGAACGCATCGATTACGTCCGCGAGCATGTCGCCCAGTCGCCCTATTCGAACGCCAAGGACCCGCCCGAATGGGTGGCGATGTTCAATATCATGAAGGCGAAGCTCGGCGCTTTCCTCGGCAATCCCTCGCAGGTGCTGGCGAGTTATCAGCCGAACGACAATTCCGAGCCGGCGCGCTACGCCCGCGCGATTGCCTATTACCGCATTCCCGATCTCAACCACGCCTTGCCGACCATCGATGGCTTGATCCACGACTTCCCGAACAATCCCTATTACGAGGAATTGAAGGGACAGATGCTGTTCGAGAACGGTCGCGTCGCCGATGCTGTCGCGCCCTATCAGCGCGCGGTGCAAATCGCGCCCAATGAGCCGCTGCTTAATGTCGAGCTCGCCCAGGTCCAGCTCGAAACCAACGACCCGAAATATCTCGCCACGGCCAAGCAGGAGCTCGAGAACTCGATCAACGGCGAGAGCGACAATCCCGACGCCTGGCGCGGGCTCGCGATCGCCTATGGCCGCTCGGGCAATATCGGCATGGCGGCGCTGGCCCTGGCCGAGCAGAACATGGCTCAGGGCGATTACCGGCAGGCGATCGGGCAGGCGCAACGCGCGTCGCAATTGTTGCCACCCGGACCGCAACGCCAGCGCGCGCAGGATCTCTTGGCCGACGCAAAGCGCCAGCAAGACCAAGCACGAAACCAATAGCCGGCGCAGGAGCCGACCCCCGAATGATCGTCGTCTGTCTCCGTCGTCGCCTCGCTGCGCTCATGCTCCTGGCGAGCGCGATCGCTTTTCCGGCATCGTTTGCTGCCGCGGACCCGGCCACGCCGACGGAGACGCTCCCCAAAGACCGCGCCGCGCTCGATCAGGCGATCCACGATTACCTGATGGCCCATCCCGACGTCGTGCTCGATGCGCTCAAGGCGGCGCAGCAACAAGCCGATGCGCAGGCCGCGGAGCGGTCGCGGCGCACCATCATGTCGCGGCAGAAGGAACTCCTCGGCGACGCCGACGACCTGGTGCAGGGCAATCCGAAAGGCGACGTGACGCTGGTCGAGTTCTTCGACTATCGCTGTCCCTACTGCAAGCAGGTCGAACCCTCGCTCGACGCCTTGCTGAAAGAGGACGGCAAGCTGCGCATCGTCTACAAGGAATTCCCGATCCTCGGCGCGGCCTCGGTCTACGCGACGCATGTCGCCCTCGCCGCCAAGCAGCAGGGCAAATACGCCGAATTCCACCGCGCGATGATGGCGACCAAAGGCGATATCGGCGACGACACGGTCCTGAACGTCGCTACCTCGCTCGGTCTCGACATGACGAAGCTCAAGGGCGACATGAAAGCGCCCGCCATCGACACGCTGATCAACAAGAATTACGCGCTCGCCGACGCCCTCGACATCCAGGGCACGCCGGCGCTCGTCGTCGGCGATACGCTGATCCCGGGCGCGATCGATCTCGACACGCTGCGCAAAGACATCGCGGCGGCACGCAAAGGCAGCTAAGACGCGGGCCACGCCTCGGCGGGCCCTGCCGGGGTCAGCAATTCCGGCTCGTCGGCACGCGCCGAATTTGCCGCGCGGTCGATCGGCGCTACCTGCAGCCAATCGTCGGGCGCCGGCGCCAGCAGACCACGAACGCTTTCGGCCGCGGCGTCCGGATCGAGCCAAGCCGCATAGCTCTCCGGCGGCAGCACCGCCGGCATGCGGTGATGGAAGCCGCGCAGGAAATCGTTGGTTTCCGTCGTGATGATGGTGAAACTGTCGCGCGCGGTGGCAGGATCGTGACGCGGTCCCCACCGCTCCCACAATCCCGCAAACGCAAACGGCGCGCCGTCGCACCGCGTCACCAGATAGGGCTGCTTCGATGCATCGCCCTCGCGCCACTGGAAGTAGCCGTCGGCCGGCACGAGGCAGCGACGGCGCTGAAAGGCGCCCCGGAACGCCGGCTTTTCCATCAGCGTCTCGGCGCGCGCGTTGATCAGCGGCGGCCCGGATTTCGGATCATCGGCCCAAGGCGGCACGAAGCCCCAGCGCAGCGCGGCGAGGCTGCGCTCGCCCGCCGGCGCGCGGCGCTGCCGGATCACCGGCACCTCTTGCGTCGGCGCGATGTTGTAACGCGGCGCAAGATTGGGCCGCTCGATGAAGCCGAACAGCCGCGCCAGTTCCTCGAGCGCCGTCTTCAACACATAGCGACCGCACATCGCCTTCGTCCCCCGCAATCGCTATGTTAGCGCAATGACGTCCGATCTGCGCGAATTGCTGGAAGGCGCGCGCCGCGCCGCGCGCGCCGCCGCTGCGGCGATTCTCGACATCTACCGCACGCCCTTCGCGGTACGCTCGAAGGCCGATGCCTCGCCAGTGACCGAAGCTGACGAGCGCGCCGAAGCGATCATCATCGCGGCGCTGACGGAGATGACTCCCGACATTCCGGTGATCGCCGAGGAAATGGCCGAGCGCGGCCTGCCGGCGGCGGCGCGACGCTTCTGGCTGGTCGATCCGCTCGACGGCACGCGCGAATTCGTCGCCAAGAACGGCGAGTTCTGCACCAATATCGGGCTGATCGACGGCGACCGCCCGGTGCTCGGCGTCATCCATCTGCCGGTCGCGAACGTAACCTATGCCGGCGCCGGTCTCGGCACGGCGACACGGCAAGAGCAGGATGCGGTGCCCGTGGCGATCGCCGCACGGACAATGCCGGTAAGCGGCGCGGTCGTCGCGCACAGCCGCTCGCATGTCAACAAAGAAGAGCTCGCCGCCTATCTCGCCAGCCTGCCCAACGTGCAAAAGCGCATCGCCGGAAGCGCGGCGAAATTCTGTTTCGTCGCCGAAGGCTCGGCCGATCTCTATCCGCGCTTCGGTCCGACCATGGAATGGGACACCGCGGCCGGCCAAGCCATTCTCGAGGCCGCAGGCGGCAGCGTCACGACCTTCGACGGCGCGCCGCTGCGCTACGCCAAGCCGGGTTTCCGCAACCTGGAATTTCTGGCGCAGGGTCGTCGCTAGGCGGCGCAGCGCTGCAGCACTTCTTCGGCCAGCGCCTTGATCTCCCGCGCGGCCGTGCTCGACGGCTCGTACTCCAGAATTCCCTGCCCCTCGTTGATCGCGGCGGCCAGCGCGACCCGGTTGCCGATCTGCGTCTTGGCGAGCGGCACGTCGAGCGCGGCGAAGGCCTCAAGGAGGGCCCCGGTCAGTTTCGCGCGCGACGGCACGCGGTTGAGCACCAGCAACGCCGGTGTCTTCTCAGCGCGGGCGAGCTCGAGGATCGGCCGGGTCGCCCAGAGATCGATCGGCGACGGTTGCACCGGCACCAACACGAGCCGGCCGGCGCGCACCGCGATACGCGCCTCGGTTTCGGCGTGTGGCGGGCTGTCGATCAGCACGATGTCGTGGTCGCGCACCTGGCGCTCGACCTCGCCGGCGACTCGCCAGCCCGACACCGCGGTGGCTTCGACCGGCGTACTACCGGCGCCGGAACGCTCATGACGCAGCCGGAACCAGCTCGAAAGACTCGCTTGCGGATCGATATCGATAATCGCGACGCGCTTACCGGCGACCGCCCAGGCGAGCGCAAGGTGGATCGCCAGCGTCGTCTTGCCGGCACCGCCCTTCTGCTGCGCAACGGTGATGATCATGCCCGGCATGTTTGCCTCCAGCCGCTCATCGAGCCTATATCGTGACGATGTCCGGCAATAGGAATGCCTCTTTTCCGTGACGATTCGCCTCGCGCCTTCCGACCTCGACCGTGCCGCGGCGCTGCTCCGCGCCGGCGACCTGGTCGCCTTTCCGACCGAGACGGTCTATGGCCTCGGCGGCGATGCGACCCGCGATGAGGCGGTTGCGGCGATCTTCAGCACTAAGGGAAGACCGCACTTCAACCCACTGATTATTCATCTTTCACACGCCGAGCTGGCCGAGCGATTGGTTATGATCGATGGCCGCGCGGCGCTCTTGATGCAACGCTTTTGGCCGGGACCGCTAAGCCTGGTCCTGCGCCGTGCGCCAGGCTGTCCGGTCTCGCTCCTGGCGAGTGCCGGGCTCGATACGGTCGCCCTGCGCGTGCCAGCGCATCCTGTGACCCAGGAATTGCTGCGTCTGGTCGATCGCCCGATAGCCGCGCCAAGCGCCAACCGCTCGGGTCGGGTCAGTCCGACCACAGCCGACCATGTCCTAAGCGAGCTCGACGGGCAGATCGCCGCCGTGCTCGATGGCGGGCCCTGCCGCGTTGGCGTCGAATCGACCGTGATCGACCTGAGCGGCAAGACCCCGCTGCTGCTTCGGCCCGGCGGCGTCGCGACCGAAGACATCGAGGCGCTGCTCGGCCCGCTTTCCACGCCGCAGTCAGGCGACGCGCCGCGCGCGCCCGGCATGCTCGCGAGCCATTACGCGCCGAACCTGCCGCTGCGGCTCGAGGCGCGCACCGTCGCACCCGGCGAGGCATTGCTCGCCTTCGGCGCCGATGCGCCTGCGGGCGCGGCGGAGACCCGCTGGCTCAGCAAAACTGGGAATCTCGACGAAGCCGCCGCCGGTCTTTTTGCCCAGCTGCGCGCGCTCGATCGGGCGGAATTCACCGCGATTGCGGTTATGCCGATTCCCGAGCACGGACTCGGGCGCGCCATCAACGACCGGCTGCGCCGCGCCGCCGCCCGCTGAAGCCCTTGCCCGGCCGCCGGCCGAGGATTAGATGCAGGGGCCAAATGACGACCACATCCGACGCGCTTGCCCGCCTGCGCGAGCTTCTCGGCGAGAAAGGCTTCATCGCCGACACGGCGGCGATGGAGCCTTATCTGCGCGAGGAGCGCGGCAGCTATCACGGCGCCGCCAAGGCGGTGCTGCGGCCAGCCTCGACTGAAGAAGTCGCCGCCATCGTGAAGCTCTGCGCCGAAGCGAAGCTGCCGATCTTCCCGCAAGGCGGCAATACCGGCCTGGCCGGCGGCGCGGTGCCATGGGAAGACGGCAACGGTGTCGTCTTGAGCCTGTCGCGCATGAATCGCATACGCGAGGTCGAGCCGATCGATTTTTCGATCACCGTCGAGGCCGGCGTCATCCTTGCCGAAGTTCAGAAAGCCGCCGAAGCCGCCGACCGGCTCTTTCCCTTGAGCCTCGGCGCCGAAGGCACGTGCCAGATCGGCGGCAACATCTCGACCAATGCCGGCGGCATCGCGGTTCTGCGCTACGGCAACACTCGCTCGCTGGTGCTGGGGCTCGAGGTGGTGCTGCCGGACGGTCGCGTGTGGCACGGCCTGCGCGCGCTGCGGAAAGACAACACCGGCTACGACCTGAAGCAGCTCTTCATCGGCGGCGAAGGCACGCTCGGCATCATTACCGCCGCGACCTTGCGGCTTTTCCCGCTGCCGAAATCGGTCGAGACCGCTTTCTTGGGCCTCGCCCGCGTCGAGGATGCGATGGCGTTGTTCTCGCGCGCCCGCAAGGCGAGCGGCGACCAGCTGACGGCGTTCGAGCTGATCTCGCGCTTCGGCGTCGATATGGCAGTCAAGCATATCGCCGGCGTCACCGATCCGCTGCCGACGAAATTTCCCTGGTATGTCCTGCTCGAAGTGTCGTCGAGCGAGACGCAAAGCGGATTGCTCGAGACGCTCGAGCGGTTTCTCTCCGAAAGCCTGGAAGCGGGCCTCGTCAAGGACGGCGTCATCGCCAAGAGCGGCCCGCAGGCGCGCGATCTCTGGCGCATCCGCGAAGGCCTGGTCGAGGCGCAGAAATTCGAAGGCGGCAGCATCAAGCACGATATTTCGGTGCCGGTCAGCAGGGTCGCCGAATTCATCACTCGCGCCCATGCCGCGATCGCCGAGCGCCTGCCGGGCATCCGGCCCAACGCTTTCGGCCATGTCGGCGACGGCAACATCCATTACAACATCCATCAGCCCGAACGCGCCGACAAAGCCGTGTTCCTCGCGCGTCAGGCCGAGTTCAACCGCATCGTCCACGACATCGCCGTTGGGCTCAACGGCTCGATCAGCGCCGAGCACGGCATCGGCCGCCTCAAGGTCGGCGAGCTCGCGCATTACAAAGCACCGCTCGAGATCGAGCTGATGCGTCGCGTGAAGCACGCGCTCGATCCCGACGGCATCATGAATCCCGGCAAGATCCTGGCGCCGTGAGCGGCTATGCGGCGCCGCTCGCGGAGATGCGCTTCGCGCTCGACGCGATCGCGGGCCTCGGCGAGATCGCGGCACTGCCGGGCTGCGAGGCGGCCGCCGCGCCCGAGACGGTCGACGCGATCCTCGAGGAGGCGGCCAAATTCGCCAGCGAGGTGTTGGCGCCGCTCAATCCCGTCGGCGATCGTGAGCGAGCGCGGCTCGACAACGGGATGGTGCGCCTGCCGACCGGCTTCGCGGCGGCTTACGACGCTTTCGTCGCCGGCGGCTGGAACGGTTTGGCGCTGCCCGAAGCGGCAGGCGGCCAGGGCCTGCCGCTCGCGCTCGGCATCGCGGTGCTCGAGATGTGGACCAGCGCCAATCTCGCCTTCTCGCTCTGCCCGATCCTGACCCAGGCCACCGCCGAACTGCTGATCGCCCATGGCTCCGCCGAGCAGCGCCGGCTCTATCTCGACAAGCTGGTACGCGGCGAATGGGCCGGCACGATGAATTTGACCGAGCCGCAGGCCGGCTCCGACCTCGGCGCGGTGCGCATGCGCGCGGTAAAAGACGGCGATCATTACCGTCTGACCGGGCAGAAGATTTTCATTACCTATGGCGAGCATGACCTCGCCCCCAACATCATCCATGCCGTTCTGGCGCGCACGCCTGATACTCTGCCCGGCAGCAAGGGCCTGTCGCTGTTCCTGGTGCCGAAATTCCTGGGCGGCGCCGACGGCGATCCCGGCGCACGCAACGACATCCGCTGCTTGAAACTCGAGGACAAGCTCGGCATCCATGCGAGCCCGACCTGTGTGCTCTCCTATGGCGATAATGGCGGGGCGATCGGCACGCTGATCGGCGAAGAGGGCCGCGGCATCGAATACATGTTCCTGATGATGAATGGCGCGCGCTTGAATGTCGGGCTGCAAGGCACCGCTATCGCCGAACGCGCCTATCAGCAAGCGCGCGATTATGCGCTGAGCCGCATCCAGGGCCGACCGATCGCGGCAAAGAATGGACAGGCGGCGCCGATTGCGCACCACCCCGACGTCCGGCGCATGCTCTTGGCGATGCGCAGCGATGCCGAGGCGACGCGCGCACTGCTCTATTACACCGCCGGCACGATCGATCGCGCGCGGCACGATCGCGATGGGGAGGCGCGCGCGCAGCATCAGGCACGCGCCGACCTGCTGATCCCGATCGCCAAGGCCTGGAGCACCGAGCGCGGCTTCGAGGCCGCATCCACCGGCATCCAGGTGCATGGCGGTATGGGCTATATCGAGGAAACCGGCGCGGCCCAGTATCTGCGCGACGCGCGGATCGCGCTGATCTATGAAGGCACCAACGGCATCCAAGCCAACGACCTTTTGACCCGCAAGCTGGCGCGCGACGGCGGCGCGGCGATGCGCGCGCTGATCGCCGAGATGCGCGCGCTCGATGCCGAGCTTGCCGCGGAATCGGAAGGAGCGCTGGCTGCGCTACGGCCGCATCTACGCGACGGCATCGGCGCGCTTGCGACCGCCAGCGAGAGCTTGCTCGCCGCCTATCGCGCCAAGCCCGAGCGCGCACTCGCCGGCGCAATGCCTTATCTGCGGCTCTTCGGCTTGGTAACAGCGGGCTGGCTGATGGCGAAAGCCGCGCTGGCTGCTTGGCAGCGCCGCGCGCAAAATGAGGCCGCGCGCGAATTCTGCGCGGCCAAGCTCGTTACCACCCGCTTCTTCGCCGAACAAAGCCTGACAACAGCGCCAGGGCTGCTGCCGGCGATCGTGGGCGGCGAGACGGTGATGAATCTCGGTCCCGATCTGTTGTGAGGGGATGATGGAGAAGAACGAGCAACGTCGGCGCGCGGAGACATTTCGCGCACTGCATCGCGCACCGCCCGCCCTGTTGCTCCCCAACGCCTGGGATGCGCTGAGCGCTGGCATTTTCGCAAAGGCGGGTTATCCCGCGATCGCGACCACCAGCGGCGGCCTCGCCTGGGCACTTGGCTTTGCCGACGGCGAACAGGCGCCCTGGCCCGAGGTCGTTGCCGCGACGGCACGGATCGTCGCCGCGGTCGGTGTTCCGGTCACCGCCGATATCGAGGCGGGCTATGGCGAGACGCCCGACGAAGTCGCGCGCCACGTCGTCGAGATCGCACGAGCAGGCGCTGTCGGCGTCAATCTCGAAGACGGCGCCGCGCGTTTGCCCGGCGGCTTGCGGCCGGCCGAGGACGCGGCGGCGCGCATTCGTGCCGCGCGGCAGGCGGTCACCGAAGCGGGGCTCGACCTCGTGATCAACGCCCGGATCGATGTCTTTCTCCACGGTACGGGCGATGCGGCCGCGCGGCTCGATGAAGCGGTTCGGCGCGGCAAGGCCTATCTCGCGGCCGGCGCCGATTGCCTCTATCCCTTCGGCTTGATCGATCTCGACATCATCGCGAAGCTGACGCGCGCGCTCGGCGCGCCGGTGAACATTGTCGGCCGCGCCGGCACGCCGCCGCTGGCGGCGCTCGAGAAAGCCGGCGTCGCCCGCGTCTCGATCGCCGCGGGCGGGACGCTGGTCGCCATGTCCACGCTCCAGCTTTTGGCGACGGAATTGCGGGCCAAGGGCGATTTCGGCATGCTGAACCACCCAATGACCCGCGCGGAAGCGCAGCAGCTCTTTGCCAAACCGAAAGGCTGACCGCCATGAAAGCTCGGATGGATTACCGGAACGCATCCCCCGAAGGAGCGAAAGCCCTTGGCGCGCTGCACGCTTTCGTTCACCGCTGCGGGCTCGAGCCGAGCCTGCTCGAACTCGTCAAGCTGCGCGCATTGTATCGATATGCATACGAAGGAACTGCGCGCCGCCGGTGAGAGCGAGCAACGGCTTTATCTGCTCGACGCTTGGCGCGAAGCGCCGATCTACAGCAAACGCGAGCGCGCAGCATTGGCTTGGACCGAGGCGGTGACGCTCGTCGCCGACAGCCATGTGCCGGAAGAGGCCTATGAGACGGTCCGCGCGCAGTTCACCGAGGTGGAACTGGCCAATCTGACGCTCGCCATTGTCGCCATCAACGGCGCTAACCGGCTGAACATCGCCTTTCGGACAGTGGCGGGAAGCTATCAGCCGGCGGTGCGGCGCGCGGCCGAATAGCGGCGCTTATGAGGTTGCCGGCTTCTCGTTCACACAGCGCAGCAGCCGCCAATAGCCGAAGAGATTGCTCGGCTTGATCTCGCGCACGGAAAGCTTGCTGACCTCGAGGAAATTTGTGAGCGAGAAATCGGCATGGAACCCGATGAAGGCGGCAAGCGGCGCCAGCGCCTTTTCCACCGCCCACATGATGCCGTTGTCGCTGGCGAAGTGGTTGACGAGGACGATCGTCCCGCCGGGCCGGCAAACACGCCGGATCTCGGCGGCAAAGCGCGCCGGGTTGGGCACCACCGACGCGACATAGAGGCCGAGCACCGCGTCGAAGCTGTTATCGGCAAAGTCCATCTTCTCGGCGTCCATCACCGAGAGCGCCTTGACGTTCTTGAGGCCGAGACGATCGACGCGGCGCCGCGCCTTGGCCAGCATCTCAGCGGATACGTCGATGCCGGTCACCTCGGAATCGGTGCGGAAGAACGGCAGCGAGAGCCCGGTACCGACCCCGACTTCGAGGATGCGCTGCCCCGGAAGCGCGTTGGCGATCTGGACCGCGTCCTTGCGGCCGAGATGGAAAACCGGCCCAAAGACCACATCGTAGGACCCCGAAAACAGCCGGTAGGTCCTGATCGTATCCTGCAGATCCATACTTGCTTTCTACTCGTTGGCCAGCGGCGGTATTACCTTACCACGCCCGACACGGTGCGCTAGTTCCGCAGCCGGAGCTCATTTTGGGAGAAAATGCAGGTCAGAGCAGGACAACGCGATCGGCTTCGAGGCCCTTGCGGCCATCGACGACATCGACCCGCACGCGCTGCCCGGGTCCCAGCGTCTGGACGCCGCTGCGGCGCAAGGCAGTGATGTGCACGAAAATGTCTTTGCCGCCGCCGTCTGGCGAAATGAAGCCGTAGCCCTTGTCAGGCTCGAACCACTTCACGGCGCCGTCCATGCTCTGCGCGGGACCGCGCGGCGCGGCGCCATCCTGACGGTAGCCGCGGCTGCCGCCTTGATCTCGACCGAAACCGCCGCCTTGGCCGTAGCCGCCGCCTTGGCCGTAGCCGCCGGTAGCGGGCGCGGCCGTACTGTTGTCGACGTTCAGCACATTGACGACAAGCGGACCTTTGGCGCCGGCACCCACCTCGCAGGTGACCGATGCGCCCTCGCGAATATCGTCATATCCCGCACGGCGAAGGATCGCCATCGGGAGGAACGCATCCGGACTGCCATCGGAAAGCGTAACGAAGCCGAAGCCCTTTGCGGCGTTAAACCATTTTACCTTGGCCTCGACGCGGCGACCTGTCTGAGGCTCATCATTCCGGAAAAACCCCGGACGGCGGTGGTCGTACATGGATCCCCTTGCGCGCAGACGTAACGAATCAGAATAACGCGAATTTAATTCTTACGCCACAGCCATCATGCCCCATAGGCGACCACCCGCTGGCGCTGTTCGCCCAGCCCGGTAACGGTTAGCCGCATGGTATCGCCCGGCCGCAGGAAGCGCGGCGGCTTCATGCCGAGACCGACGCCGGCCGGGGTCCCGGTGGGGATCACGTCGCCCGGCAAAAGCGTCATGAAGTGGCTGAGATAGCTGACGATCTTCGCACAATCGAAGATCATGTTGCGGGTCGTGCCCTTCTGCGTCACCTGACCGCTGACCTCGCAGACGAGATCGAGGGCTTGGGGATTGGGGATTTCGTCGGCGGTTACCAGCCACGGCCCGATCGGCGCGAAACTGTCACAGCTCTTGCCCTTGGTCCATTGCCCGCCCCGCTCCATCTGGAAGGCGCGTTCCGAGACGTCGTTGACGATGCAATAGCCAGCGACATGCTTCAGCGCGTCATGTTCGGCGATATATTGCGCGGTGGTGCCGATGACGATGCCGAGCTCGACTTCCCAGTCGCCCTTGGTCGCCGCCTTGGGCAAGATCACATTGTCGTTCGGTCCGCTCAGCGAGCTGATCGCTTTCATGAAAATGACCGGCTCTTTCGGGATCGGATTGCCGGTCTCGTTCGCATGGTCGTGATAATTGAGACCGATGCAGACCAGCTTCCCGATGCCGGCCAGCGGCACGCCGAGCCGCGGCTCGCCAGTCACCGGCGGCAGGCTGGCAGGGTCAAGCTTGCGCAGCCGGTCGAGCGCCGACGGCGCCAACTGATCGGGGCTGATGTCGGCGACGGTCCCGGACAAGTCGCGGAGATTTCCGTTGCGGTCGAGAATACCCGGCTTTTCCTTACCCTTGGGTCCATAGCGAAGCAATTTCATGGGTTGACGCCCCTTCTTTACGCATTTCCTAAAGCGTGAAGCCGCCATCGATGAGATGGACGGCGCCTGTCGTGAAAGCCGATTCATCGCTCGCGAGGTGGACCGCCAGCGCCGCGACCTCCTCGGGCGTCCCCAGCCGACCGAGCGGCTGGCGTGCAACGAAGGCCTGGCGCGCGGCTGCGGTTCCGCCTTGCGCCGCGATGCGCTGCTCCAAGGATGGCGTCGCTACCGTCCCGGGACAGACGGCATTGCAGCGGATGCCCTTGGCGATGAAATCGATCGCGACGGACTTGGTAAGGCCGATGATTCCGGCCTTGCTCGTCGCATAGACGAAACGATTGGGCGCGGCTTTGAGCGAGGATACGCTTGATGACATGTTGATGATCGAGGCGCCCTTGCCCGCGCTCAGCATCGCCGGCAGAAAAGCGTGGATCATGCGATAGGTGCCGCGCAGATTGAGGTCGAGGGTGATATCCCAATCCGACTCAGCGCAATCGAGGATCGTGCCGTGATGCACGAAGCCCGCGCAATTGAGCAGCACCTCGACCGCGCCGAGTTCCGCGGCGAGCGCGTCGATCTCAGCCTTCTTTGTGACATCGAGACGATGCGTCGAGATTTTCCCCGCGCCTTCGCCTTTCAGCGCATCGAGCGTCCGGAGATCGATGTCGGTCGCGACGACCCTCGCGCCCTCCGCAGCGAAAGCCACCGCGCAAGCGCGGCCAATACCCTGCGCCGCCGCGGTGATCACCGCGGTCTTATTCTTTAGCCGATCGGCCATGCTAGCCTCCAATCCCCCATTGTCGCCCCCAGCCAAGCCCCGCCAGGGTACCGGCTTTCGGCCGATATTCGCAGCCGATCCAGCCGCCATAGCCGATCTCGTCGAGCAGATCGAATAGAAAAACGAAATCGATTTCGCCTTGGTCCGGCTCATGGCGGCCAGGCACGTTGGCGATCTGCACATGCGGATAGCGACCGCGGAGATCGCGCGCATGCTGCGCAAGATCGCCTTCGGAGATCTGACAATGATAGAAATCGAATTGTAGCGCGACATTCGCGCGCGCGACGCGATCGAGGATTGCGATCGCCTGGCGTGTGTTGGTGAGAAAGTAGCCCGGATTGTCGCGGGCGTTGAGCGGCTCGATCAGCAAGGTCGCGTCTTGGGCGGCGGCGCGATCGGCGGCGCGCTGCAGATTGGCGACATAGACACTCTCTTGCATCGCCTCTTCGCCGCGTAACGCCAAACCCGCCAGAACATGGATTTGCCGGCAGTTCAGGGCACGCGCATAGGAGAGCGCGGTCACGACGCTGGCATCGAAATCGGCCTCGCGGCCGAGCTGCGCGCCGAAACCGCGTTCGCCGGCCCTGAAATCGCCCATCGGCGCATTGAACAGCACGATCCGGACATCGGCGGCCGTCGCGCTGGCCGCGATCTCGGTGGCGGTGAAATCATAGGGCGCCTGGAACTCGACCGCGCGGAAGCCGGCCTTGCGCGCCGCGGCGAAGCGGTCCAGGAAAGGTAGCTCGGTAAACAGGGTACTGAGATTGGCCGCAAAATTCGGCATGGTTCAGGCTTTCGCAACGGGCGAGCGGAGACCAGTGTTTATCGTTACGCGGTCGGAAACAAGGGGATGACCCAGATCACCCTCGCCAGCGGCCCGCGCCTCGACGAAGACGATCCTACCGTGCGATGGCAGGAGCGCCGGCGTTTCCGCGGCGCGATGTTCCTGTCTGGGCTTGGCCACGCCCTCGTGCTCGCGCTGCTGCTTCTGCTGTGGCAGCCAGCAACCGATCTGCCTATGCCCTTGCCGCCGATTCCGGTGACTGTCGTCCGAGAAGGGCAGTCCGGCGCCGCGGGTGGCGGCAATGGCGATACCGCCGCGTCCGCGTCAGGCGCAACGAGCGACGCTGCGACGGCAGCGTCCACGCCGGCCGCGACGGCACCCGAGCCGCAAGCACACGAACCGACGCCATCTACGACGCGGGCGCCCCAGCCGACGACGCCCGAGGCCCAGCCGCAGCCTGCATC
Source organism: Allostellaceae bacterium (assembly GCA_036501365.1). GTDB lineage: Bacteria > Pseudomonadota > Alphaproteobacteria > ATCC43930 > CGMCC-115725 > CAIKMD01. Next base: position 56,128 of record DASYAL010000002.1, read on the forward strand.
TGAAGTTCCGAGCCTCGCACAATCGAGCGTCACTCCGACGCCGGCGCCGCAAGAAGCGCTCGAACCGGTGCCGCCGCGCAAGCCGACGCCACCGCACCCCAGGCCGCCCACGCCCGTCGTCGCGACGCCGCCGCCCGCTCCAGCCGCCACGCAGACACCGCCAACGCCGCAACCGCAACAAGCTGCCCAGACGCCGGCAGTCGGCATCCAGACCGGGAGCGCGACCTCGAGCAGCGATGCCCAGGGCGTCGGCGGCCGCGGCCGCGGCGACGAAGGGCCGGGCCGGGCCGCGGTCGGCAATGGGTCGCTCAATGGACCTGGCGATGATTATCTCGAAGGGGTGCGGCGCTGGGTGAATCGGTTCCGGAAATATCCGGACGAAGCGGTCAAGCAAAAGCAGGAAGGCACCGTTGCGCTCGGCTTCAAGTTCACGCGCGACGGCACCGTTCTCGACGCCTGGATCGAAAAGAGCTCGGGCTATCCGCTGCTCGATCAGGCGGCGCTCAACATGATCCACGCCGCCTCGCCGATCCCGAAGGTGCCGGACCAGTACAAGGGCGACACGCTCACCTTGGTCATGCCCGAAAATTTCAGCATCGGCCTCTTCGACCGGCTGTTCCATTGAGGCGCTCGGCGGTGGGAGGCGCCGCCGCGACAATTCCCCGGCGGCGCGTCTTGCTTTAGCATCAGGCGATGGCCGCCACGCTCGAAGCTGCACCGTCACGCGCAAGTTGGCTCTCGGTCTTCCTGCCGTTCCTTCGCCTCGGTTTGACGAGCTTTGGCGGCCCGGTCGCGCATCTCGGCTATTTCCGCGCCGAATTCGTCGCGCGCCGGCAATGGCTCGACGAAGCCTCCTATACCGACATCATCGCGCTCTGCCAGTTCCTCCCCGGCCCCGCCAGCAGCCAGACCGGCATCGCCATCGGCATCCTGCGCGCCGGCCTGCCGGGTGGCTTCGCAGCATGGCTCGGCTTCACGATGCCTTCGGCGCTGGCGATGATCGCCTTCGGCTACGGCGTCGCGCGGCTCGGCAACATCGCGCAAGCCGCGTGGCTCCACGGGCTGAAGATCGTTGCCGTCGCGGTGGTGGCGCAAGCGGTCTGGTCGATGGCGCGCAATCTCTGTCCCGACCGGATCCGCGCGAGCATGGCCGTCGGCGCGGCGCTGATCGTGCTGGCGCTGCCGAACGCGATCGGCCAGATCGGCGTCATCGTGCTCGGCGGCATTATCGGCTGGCGCCTTCTACCGGCAGCGACAGGAGCGCCGGGCGCGCACCTCGTCATCCGCATCGCGCGACCCCTGGCTGTCGCCGCGCTCATTCTCTTCGCGCTGCTGCTTGGCGGCTTGCCGGTCCTGGCCGCCGCCAGCGACAGCCACACGGTCGCGCTGATCGACAGCTTCTATCGCTCGGGCTCGTTGGTGTTCGGCGGCGGTCATGTCGTGCTGCCGCTGTTGCAAAAAGCCGTCGTGCCGCCCGGCTGGATCGGCAACGACGCCTTCCTCGCCGGCTATGGCGCGGCGCAGGCAATGCCCGGTCCGCTTTTCACTTTCTCCGCTTATCTCGGCACCGTCATGCGGCCGGGCCCCAATGGCTGGCTCGGCGGGCTGATCTGCCTGCTGGCGATCTATCTTCCGTCCTTCCTGCTCTTGATCGGCGTGCTGCCGTTCTGGGACTCGCTCCGGCGGCGTGCCGGCGTGCAATCGGCGCTCAAGGGCGTCAACGCGGCAGTGGTTGGCCTTCTGCTGGCGGCGCTCTACACGCCCGTCTGGACGAGCGCGATTCTCAACACCGCCGATTTCGGCCTCGGTGTCACCGCGTTCCTGCTGCTCGCCTTCTGGCGCGTGCCGCCCTGGCTGGTTGTCGTGTTCGGCGCGCTCGCCGCAGCGGTGCTGGCGCCGATCATGTGACGCGCGCGGCTGTCGCGTGCCGCGGTCGCATGCTAGATCACGGCTTATGCTCACTCTCGCGGGAATTACCTACCGCATCGCCGGACGCACGCTGATCGATGATGCATCGGCGCAGATCGCCGCCAGCTGGAAGGTTGGGCTGATCGGTCGCAACGGCACGGGCAAATCGACCCTGCTCGATCTGATTCGCGGCGAGCGCGCGCTCGATGGCGGCATGATCGCGATCCCGCGCGGCGCGCGCATCGGCTATGTCGCGCAGGAGGCGCCGGGCGGCGAGACGACGCCGCTCCAGGCCGTGCTCGCCGCCGATGACGAGCGCCAACGCCTGCTGGCGGAAGCCGAGCAGGCCGAGGATGCGGCGCGCGTCGCCGAGATCCACGAGCGGCTCGTCGCGATCGGCGCGCATTCGGCCGGGGCGCGCGCCGCCGGCATCCTCGCCGGCCTCGGCTTCGATCATGACGCGCAACAGCGGCCATTATCGAGCTTCTCGGGCGGCTGGCGCATGCGCGTCGCGCTCGCCGGCGTGCTCTTTGCCGAGCCCGAATTGCTGCTGCTCGACGAGCCGACCAACCATCTCGATCTCGAAGCCTCGCTGTGGCTCGCGGAATTCCTGCGCCGCTATCGCCAGACGCTGCTGCTCGTCAGCCATGACCGGCAGTTCCTCGACGACGTCGTCGACCACATCCTGCATCTCGGCGAGCGCAAGCTGACGCTCTACAGCGGCGGCTACGAGGATTTCGCGCGGGCGCGGCGCGAGAACCTGGCGCGGCAGCAGGCGCTGGCCGCGCGTCAGGCCGACGAGCGCGAGCGGCTCCAGGTCTTCATCGACCGGTTCCGCGCCAAGGCGACCAAGGCGCGCCAGGCGCAAAGCCGCATGAAAGCGCTGGCGCGGCTCGAGCCGATCTCGCTTTCGGCGGAAGAGCCGCCGGTCCACTTCGCCTTCCCCGAGCCGCCGGAGCTCGCGCCGCCGCTGGTCAGCCTCTATCAGGTCTCGACCGGCTACGCGCCCGAGAAACCGGTGCTGCACCGGCTCGATCTGCGGCTCGATCCCGATGACCGCATCGCGCTTTTAGGCGCCAACGGCAATGGCAAATCGACCTTCGCACGCCTGCTCGCCGGCCGGCTCGCGCCGTTCTCGGGCGAGATTCACCGCGCGCGCCGCTTCGCTTGCGGCTATTTCGCCCAGCATCAGATCGAGGAGCTCGATCCTGCCGCCAGCGCCTACGCCCATCTCGCGCGGCTGATGCCGAAAGCCGTGCCCGAGACGGTCCGCGCGCGACTGGCGCGGTTCGGCTTCGATGAGGACAAAGTATTCGTCGCCGCGCAGAACCTGTCGGGCGGCGAAAAAGCGCGGCTGAATTTCGCGCTGATGAGCGTCGATGCGCCGCCATTGCTCATCCTCGACGAGCCGACCAACCACCTCGATCTCGAAGCGCGCGAGGCGCTGGTCGCCGCGATCAACGATTTCGCCGGCGCCGTGGTCATCGTCAGCCACGACTGGCACCTGCTCTCGCTTGTTGCCGAGCGGCTGTGGCTGGTCGCCGACGGCACGGTCAAGGCCTTCGACGGCGACCTCGAAGACTACCGCCGGATGGTGCTGACCCCCGCCGCCGATGAGACGGAAGCAGCGAAAGCGGCAGCCAATCTCCGCCGCGAGACGCGCCGCGCTGCCGCCGATCGTCGCCGCGAGCTCGAACCGCTGCGCCGCCAGCTCAAGGACGCCGAGCGCGTCGTCGGCGATCTCAGCGCACGCAAAGCGGCGCTCGATCGTCGCATCGCCGACCCGGCGACCTATGCGGGCGCGGGCGACGTCGCCGGCTTGTTGCGCGACCAGGCGGCGCTCGCCGCCGCGCTCGATGAAGCGGAAGCGCGCTGGCTTGCCGCCGCCACGGCGATCGAGGAAGCTGATACCGGTCAGGAGCTGCGATGAGCGAAGGAGTCGTCCGCCGCAAGGACAAAGAGATGCCCGAGAGCGAAGCGCGCGCGATTCGGAAATCCGGCTAAGCAGTGCCGCGCGGCGCGAGCGCCGCAATATGCGCGTCCCGGCTGAGCGGCATCCCGCTCTCGCAGAGCGAAACCGGGACGGCGCCGCCTTTGCGCCAGACCGGATCGTCGCAAGCGCGCGCTGCCGCGGTCAGGACGAGGTGAACGCTGCCCGCGTCGTAGCTGCCGAGCAGCCGCGCCATGATCGCGAGCTCGGTTACGAGGCGATGATGCTTCGCCATCCCCGTTGCCAGCATCGAACGAAGAATGATGTCGATGCCGCCAAGCAACAGATCCTGCGCCTCCGCAATCGGACCGGCTTCCGGATCGAGCGTCGCGCGGGGCGGCTCCGGGTCGAGCGTGATCGAGATCTCGAGCGCCCAGCTGCGCAACGCCGCCATGAATACGCCGCGATGCTCGCTGTAGCGCGTCGTCGCGACGGTCGCGATCGCGCCGGCGAGCGCTGACAGGCGATCTTCCTCGCTGAGCGGCTGATCGACAAAATCGCCGATCAAAGCAGCCATGCGCGCCTCGACCTCCGGACCGATCGCGTCAAGGGTGTGGGACAATAGCGGGGACAGATTGGTCATGAAGGGACGGGCACGGGAAGACACAGGGGGCGCTCACATTGGGCCTGCGAGCTTAAAAGGGCGTTTTCCCGACAATTCGAGTCAAATAAAGTATAATTTGGATAATATTTGGCCAGGACACCAATAATACTGTATTTATTTCGAATTTTAACTAAGGGTTTATTACGCGATTTGACCCATTATTTATCTCTTAACCCGCTACGCTTTGAATGTACTGCACTGCACACGCGCCCCGATTTTGGCAGAAACGCCGCTCATGCACGAACCAACGCACGCGCTGACCGACTGGAATCTGGAAGCCGCGACCGCGCTCTCGCTCCGTCGCGAGCCGGCTTGCTTCGCGTTCCTGTGCGGCGACGCCGATACGCCGCCGCAGCCGATCGATGCGCTCAATCTCGACCTCGCCTCGATCGACTACTATGGCGGCCGCGCCTCGCTCTGGGCGACGCTCGAGATCCGCTCTTCCGCCTCCAACGACCAGCCGATCGCGTTGCTCGGCTTCGACGAAGCGTTCTTGCGCCCGTTTTCGCGCGCCCTGATCGAGACCGCGAGCAATCGCACGCCCTATCGCATGACCATCCGGCCCGAGGCCGGGCCGCCGAAACGTCAGCGCGTCGTCGAATACGTCACCGGACCGGGTGTCGGCCTGGTCGAACTGCTTCTGACGCCGCAAGACGCGACGATAACGATCTCCGGCCGCGCCGAAGCCGGCGAGGAGCAGACGCTGTTCCAGCTCCCGCGCACCGACACCTTCCTGCGCGCCTTCGTCAAGATGACATTCCAAGCCGACCAGGCGCTGCGCGAGACCCTCGCCGAAAGCGAGAAGATCGCCCGCCGCCGCGCCAGCGCCTCCTGATCGGATTTGCCGGCTGATCACAGCAGCTGCGGCTGCGCGCCTTCATAGAGGATCGTGCCGTCGGCGCGCGGCACCGCGCCGGGGGTGAGCGTCGCCGGCTCACGTTTCTTCGCATCGAAGATGTGCTCGACGGCAAAACCCGCAGCCAGCAGGTAATCGGCGACGATGCGGCGGTGACACTGCCACCACACCGCCTCGGCACACATGATCGCGGGCGTGCTTGTCCGTCCCATCGCGGCGAGCGCGTCGAAAGCCGCGCGGAATTCGGGCGTCTCGGCGTAATCGGCATAGTTGCGGAAGGTCTCCACGCGCCACAGCGTATGCGGCGAGGGCACGCCGTCGGCGCGCTTGCCCCGCCGCCCGCCCAGCGCCGGAAAGTGGCGATAGGCGATGCCGGCCGCAGCCAGCGCCGGCGCAAGATTGTCGCCATTGAAGTGCGGGTAGCGGCGTGAAGCCGGGAAGCGCCGGATATCGGCCAGCGCGTCGACGCCGGCGGCTTTCAGCGCCTCGATGAAGGCAGCGAGGGGGCGCGTCGAATGGCCAATGGTGAAAATCGTCATGCGGATGTTAAATAGGACTTCATCGCGAGTCGCGCGAGTAATGGGAGACGCCTCATGGAATTCGGGATGCAGTTCTTTCCCGACGTCGGGCCGGCGGAGAAATCGGGCCAGCAATATTTCGATGAATGCCTGCGCCTGACCGAATTATGCGACCCCTATGGCTGGGGTCATGTCCGCACCGTCGAGCATTATTTCAACGCCTATGGCGGCTATTCGCCCAATCCGCTGCTGTTCCTCACCGCCGCCGCGGCGCGCACCGAACGCGCGCGCCTTATCACCGGCGCGGTGCTGCCGATCTTCAACAATCCCCTGAAGCTCGCCGGGGAGATCGGCATGCTCGATGCGATCTCCAACGGCCGGCTCGAGATCGGCTTCGCGCGCGCCTTTTTGCCGCACGAGTTCTCGCGCTTCGGCGTCTCGGTCGATGAGAGCCGCGAGCGTTTCACCGAAGGGATGGAGCAGGTGCGGCGCTTGCTCGAAGAAGAAAACGTCACCGCCAAGGGCCGTTTCCATTCCTTCCGTGACGTCACCTCCCTGCCGCGCCCGACCCAGAAACCGCGCCCGCCTTTCTGGGTCGCGGCGATCGCGACGCCGCAAAGCTTCATCGATACCGGCAAGGCGGGCCACGCGATCATGGCGATCCCGATGGCCGGCGGGGCGATGAAAGAATTGGTCGATCTTTATCGCAAAGCCTGGCGCGACGCCGGACATCCCGGCAAAGGCCGCGTGATGCTTGCCTTCCATCTCTTCTGCCACGAGGACCGCGACACCGCGTGGCGGATCGCGCGCGATCCGCTCAACCGCTATCTCCGCTCGCTGGTGGATGCGGCGTCGGAATGGGCCGGCATGCAGTCGAAGGACTATCCCGGCTACGACAAGATTATCGACGTCCTGAGCCGCGAGACCATCGATACGCAGGTGAAGAGCGGCGCCGCCTGGATCGGCACGCCGGACGACATCGCCAAGCAGGTCGTCGACTATGCCGACCGAGTCGGCGGCTTCGAGAGCGCGTCGCTGCAGGTGAACTTCAACACGCTCGCTTACGACGAGGCCGAGCGCTCGGCGCGACTGTTCGGCGAGAAGGTAATGCCGCGATTCGCAAATCTCTGAACTGCGACAATTTGCGGTAAGGACTTTTTAACTACCGACGCCTATCTATGCGCTGCGTCATCGCAACGCGTAGGAACAAGCACATGCCTCATTTTGCCGCCTCGACCGAGCGTCGAGCGCTGTCGGCTATTCTGTCCGACACCGATGTTGCTCGGATCGCCGGTCAAGCCGACGAAGTCGATGCCATTCTCGACGAGACGATCGATCTCTTGCCGCTCGGCGCACTGGTCGTGCTGAGCGAGCGTCCGCGCGCCGCCTAAGCCGCGTGCTATGCTCGCCGCGTCATGCGGCGAGTCCTCACTCTGGTCTTCGGAATGTTGTTGACGGCGGCTTCGGCCGCCGTAGCGGCTTCTCGTCCGCCTGACGAGCTGTCGATCGGCGTCACGCAATACGCGTCGACGCTCAATCCCATCATCGACCAGATGTTCGTCAAGGACTATGTCCTCGGCGCGGTCGATCGACCGCTAGTGACCTACGACGCCGACTGGAAGCTCGTCTGCATGCTCTGCACCGAGTTGCCGAGCTTCGAGAACGGCCGCGCGCAAAAGGTCGATCTCGGCAACGGCAAGACCGGCGTCGCCGTCACCTTCACGCTTCAGCCGAACGCGCGCTGGGGCGACGGCGTGCCGGTAAGCAGCGATGATGTCGTGTTCAGCTATGAACTCGGCAAAGATCCGCTCGTTCCGGTCGCCGACGCCAAGGTCTACCAGCGGATCGTGAAAATCGACGTGAAGGACGCCAAGACCTTCACCATCACCCTCGACCGATTGACCTTCGATTACGTTGCCGCGCTGCAGAGCTTCTATATTCTGCCGGCGCATCTCGAGCGCGCGGCCTTCGCCGATCCGGCGCAATACCGCTTCCGCACGCTTTACGACACCGACCCGACCAATCCCGGCCTCTATGATGGCCCCTACCGTATCGCCGAGCTGGTGCCGGGCTCGCACATCGTCTTGGAGCGAAACCCCGCCTGGTCCGGGCAGCGGCCTTATTTCCGCCGCGTCGCGATCTGGACGGTCGAGAACACCGCGGCGCTCGAGGCCAATCTTCTCGCCGGCGGGCTCGATATGGTCGCGGGCGAGCTCGGCTTTTCCCTCGACGAGGGGCTGGCCTTCGAGAAGCGCCATGGCGGGGCGTTCACCCTGCTCTATAAGCCCGGCCTCAGCTACGAACATATCGATCTCAATCTCGACAATCCGATCCTCGCCGATCTGCGCGTGCGCCAAGCGCTGCTTTACGGCATCGACCGCAAGGCGATCTCGGACGAGATCTTCGTCGGCCGCGATCCGGTCGCCGACAGCTTCGTGCCGCCGCTCGACCCTGCCTTCACCGCCGAGGTGCCGCATTACGGCTATGACCCGCAGAAGGCGCGCGCGCTGCTCGATCAGGCCGGCTGGCAAATCGGATCGGACGGGATCCGCCGTAAGGACGGTGCACCGCTGGCGCTCGAGCTCGCGACCACCTCGGGCAATCGCACGCGCGAGATGATCGAGCAAGTGCTGCAGGCGCAATGGCGTCAGATCGGCATCGACATCCGGCTCAAGAACCAGCCGGCGCGGGTGCTGATCGGCGACACCACCAGCCATCGCAAATTCCAGATGGCGATGTTCGCGTGGATCGGCGCGCCGGAAGAGGTGCCGCGCAGCGAGCTTGCGTCGAACCAGATACCGAGCGCGCAGAACGGCTGGAGCGGCGAGAATTTCGGCGGCTTCCGCAACCCGGAGGCCGATCGTCTGCTCGATGCGATCGAAGACGAGCTCGATAACGCCAAACGTCTCGATCTCTGGCGGCAGCTGCAAGTCCTCTATGCCGAGCAATTGCCGGCGCTGCCGCTCTATTTTCGCGCCGATCCTTTCGTGCTGCCGAAATGGCTCGAAGGCGTGACGCCGACCGGCCACGACGCGCCCTCGACCTTATGGATCGAGAATTGGCGGCGCGCCGACCAGAGCGCCGCGAAATGACGCGTTTTGTCCTCCTTCGCTTGCTGCAAGTGGCCGCGGTGATCGCGATCATGTCCTTCGTCGTCTATGCGCTCATTGGGCTGATGCCGGGCGATCCGATCGATCTCATGATCTCGTCGAACCCGCATCTGAGCTCGGCCGACGCGGTGCGGCTGAAGGCTCTCTACGGTCTCGATCGGCCGCTGATCGAGCGCTACTTCGCCTGGGGGCGCGCGGCGCTCACCGGCGATTTCGGCTATTCGCGGCTTTATCTCCAGCCAGTGCTCGGCGTGCTGGTGCCGCGGCTCGGCAACACCCTGCTGCTGATGTTGACGAGCCTCACCTGCGCCTATGCGCTCGCTTTGCCGCTCGGCATCCTCGCCGCGCGCCGTCCGGGCTCGACGCTCGACGCCGCGGTGAACCTCTTGTGCTTCGCCGGCATCTCCGTGCCGTCGTTCTGGCTGGCGCTGATGTTGATCCTCATTTTCGCGGCGACGCTCGGCTGGCTGCCCGCCGGTGGCATCGCCACCATCGGCGACGGCAGCATCCCCGACCGCCTCCACCATCTTGTCCTGCCGGTGATGACCCTGACGCTCGCGAGCATGGGCGTCCATCTGCGCTACATCCGCGCCGCCATGATCGAGACGCTGCGCCAGGATTACATCCGCACCGCGCGCGCCAAGGGAGCGAGCGAGTTCCGTGTCCTCGCCGGCCACGCGTTGCGGAATGCGCTCATTCCGGTGGTGACGGTGCTCGCTTTGAGCTTCGGCTCGCTGTTTTCCGGCGCGCTCATCACCGAGACCATGTTCGCCTATCCCGGCATGGGCAAGCTGATCTACGACGCGATCCTCGGCAACGATTTCAACCTCGCTCTCGCCGGCCTGCTGCTTGCCACCACCATGGTGCTGCTCGGCAACCTCGCGGCCGATATCGCTTACGCCGCGATCGATCCACGGATCGCCTATCGATGAGACGCTGGCGCGATTCCCTGCGCGACAAGCGCGTCGCCTTCGGCGGCGGTGTCCTCGCGATCCTATTCGTCGCCGCTTTCGCCGCGCCGGTGCTGGCGGCCTGGCTCGGCCAGGATCCGGATGCCGTCGATCTCTATCACCGCCTCGCCGCGCCCTCGCTCGCCCATCCGCTCGGCACCGACGAGATCGGCCGCGATCTGTTGCTGCGGCTCCTCGAAGGCGGCCGCGTGTCGCTGCTGGTCGGCGTCGTCGCGGCTCTGGCGGCGGCCGTCCTCGGCACGACAGTGGGGCTGATCGCCGGCTATCGCGGCGGCCGGCTCGATGCGGCGCTCATGCGCATCACCGATGGCGTGATCGCACTGCCGCTGCTGCCGCTGCTGGTCGTCCTGGCGGCGCTCGATCTCAAAAAACTCGGTCTGCCGGCGTCGCTGGTCGATTCCCAGGCGATCAGCATTGACCGCATCATCGTGCTGGTCGCCCTGGTCGGCTGGACCACGGTGGCGCGCGTGGTGCGCGGCGCGACGCTCTCGGTCAAGTCGCGTGATTTCGTACGCGCTGCGGTGGCGCTCGGCGCGGGCGGGCGGCGGGTAATGCTGGTCCATATCCTCCCCAACCTCGCCTCGCCGATCATCGTCGCCACTACCCTCGCCGTCGGCGAGGTCATCCTGCTCGAATCGGTGCTGAGCTTCCTCGGCCTCGGCGTGGCGCCGCCAATCCCGAGCTGGGGCAACATGCTGACCAGCGCGCAAGAGACCATCGAGCTCGCGCCGCAGCTCGCGCTCTATCCCGGCCTTCTGATCTTCATCACCGTGATCGCCTGCAATTTCCTCGGCGACGGGCTGCAAGACGCGCTCGACCCGCGCGCGCAGCGCCGCATCGCGACGGTGTCGCTTCGGCCTTTGGCCATCGAACAACCTGCGGATGATTGACATGGCACCCACCGGACCCGATCTCGCCACGTTGCTGCACCAAGCCGGATTGCTGGATCACGGCGGCGCCGATTGGCTGAAGGCAGCGCCGCAGCTGCGCGGCGACTACGCGAGCGACGCCGCCGCTTTCACCCGGTTCTGGCAGCAAGGCGATGCTCTGCTCGAAAAGCTGCCGCCGAAAGAATCCACGGCCGTCGCTATTACCGCGAATTGCCGCGCGGCCCGCGAGCGATTTCTCGGCGCGCATGCGGAGACGCTCTATCGCGCTTTGACCGGCGATCTCAAGACCTTCGTGCGCGTCGAGCACCTCGTGATCGAAGCGGGACGCGCCGTGCCGGGGCTCGTACCCTCGCCGGAAGCGCTGGCCGCCGAAAACACCCACGATCAAAAAGACAAGCGCGGTCTCGAGATCGACCAGGGCCTCTTCCTCAATCACGTGCTTGCCCACCCTGTCGCCGGCGCGCATCTCTGCCACGCGATGCTCCTGCCGCGGCCCGAAGCGCTCGACCGGCTCGCGCAATTCCGGCAACGCGGCACGATCGAGCTTGCCACCGCGACCGTCGAGCGGCGCGGCCGCGCCGCCATCGTGACCTTGCGCAATCCGCGCTTCCTCAATGCCGAGGATGGAACGACGCTCGATGAAGCGGAGATCGCGATCGATATCGCGACGCTCGATCCGGACGCTGCCGTCGCGGTCTTGCGCGGCGGCACGGTCGAGCATCCGAAATATCGCGGGAAACGAATCTTCTCCGCTGGGATCAACTTGACGCATATCTATCGCGGCAAGATTCCCTATGTCTGGTACATGCAGCGCGATCTCGGCCTGGTGAACAAGATTTTCCGCGGACTGGCGCGCGAGGACGCATCGCCCGACGAGATCGCCGGCGGCACGGTGGAAAAGCCCTGGATCGCGCAAGTCGACGGCTTTGCGATCGGCGGCGGCTGTCAGCTTCTGCTGGCGATGGATTATGTGATCGCGGCGAGCGACGCCTATATGACGCTGCCGGCGCGCAAGGAAGGCATCATTCCCGGCGCCGCTAATCTCCGCATGCCGCGCTTCGTCGGCGACCGCATCGCACGTCAGGCGATCCTCTACGGTCGGCGCCTCGATTGCGCGAGTCCGGAAGGCCGGCTGATCTGCGACGAGATCGCGGCGCCCGACGCAATCGATGCCGCCCTCGATACCGTGATCGCGGGGCTGACGGATTCAGGCGTGGTGAGCGCGGCCGGCAACCGGCGCGCGCTGCGCGTCGGCCAGGAGCCGCTCGATCTGTTCCGTCGCTATATGGCGGTCTATGCGCGCGAGCAGGCCTATTGCCATTTCAGCCCGGCGCTCATCG
>DASYAL010000003.1:0-39400 GCA_036501365.1 Allostellaceae bacterium
GCGGTTGAACTCACGCGCTACGCCGCGGTCGATGATGTCGGCACCGCGGTCAATCCGATGATCCTCCACGGCCAGACACATGGCGCGGCGGCGCAGGGCATCGGCCAAGCGCTCTGGGAGCAATGTGTCTACGACCGGCGCAGCGGGCAATTGCTGTCGGGCTCGCTGATGGATTATGCGCTGCCGCGCGCCGACATGCTGCCCTCGTTCGCGACCGCGCTCAGCGAGGTCCCGTGCCCGACCAACCGCCTCGGCGTGCGCGCCGGCGGCGAAGGTGGAACCACGCCCGCGCTGGCCGTGATCGTCAACGCCATTGTCGACGCGCTCGCCGAATTCGGCGTCACGCATATCGAGATGCCGGCGACGTCCGAGCGCATTTGGCGCGCGATGCGGGGCGCCGACCCCGCTTGAAATGCAACGGGGCGGCCGAAGCCGCCCCGCGCGAAAATTCTGATCGTCTAGAAGATCAAACGTTTTTGAGGTTCGCCGCGGCGACCTTGCCGGTGCGTGCATCGCGTTGAGATTCGAAGCTCACGCGCTGGCCTTCCTGCAGATTGCCGATGCCCGAGCGCTCGACGGCGGAAATGTGAACGAAGACATCCTTCGTGCCGTCTTCCGGCTGAATGAAGCCGAAGCCCTTGGCGGGGTTGAACCATTTAACAGTACCGATCGACATGGAATTCCTTCCATAGAGTAAGGGCCGCCGCGCGCTTGCGAGGCGGATCAAGCCACGATCTGGAAGGAACGTACCGGCTTCTTGGAGACGCCGTGCCGAAGCCGACCCGAAAGGAAGTCTGACTGCTGCTATATAGGATGCCGCCGCCTGCCATGCAAGATGGCAAAGGCCGATCTTCAGCGTAATGCCTTGAAACATCAGGACTTCGGCCGCACCATACGGGCAAAGGGGAAGGAGCGCCGGCATGGCACAAATCGTCTTGGGGCTCGGCACTTCGCACGGCCCGCAGCTGTTTTTGCAGCCCGACCAATGGGAGTTGCGCGCCAAGGCCGACCGCCAGAATCCGCAGCATTGGTTCCGCGGCAAGCCCTACACTTATGAGACGCTGCTTGCCGCACGCAAGGACGAGAGCTTCGAGCCGCATTTGACGCCGCAGGCGAAGCAGGCGCATTTCGACCGCTGCCAGCGCGCCATCGGCGCGATCGCCGATGTCTACCGGACCGTCAAACCCGATGTCGCGGTCGTGATCGGCAACGATCAGTCGGAGATCTTCACCGAAGAGAACATCCCCGCTTTCAGCGTGTTCTGGGGCGAGAGCATCGATAATTATCCGCGCACGCCCGAGGAGCTGGCGAAGCTTACCCCCGGCATCGCCCCGGCCGAGGTCGGCTACAAGCCGCTGACGCGCACGAGCTATCCCTGCGATTCCGCGCTCGGCAAGCACGTCATCGGCGCGCTCATCGAGAGCGGCTTCGATGTCGGCCAGTCGAAGAAGCTGCCGGTGGGCCCGCGCAACTCCAACGCTGCGCCGCACGCCTTCGGCTATGTCTTCCGGCGCGTCATGGAAGACAAGCCGATCCCGATCGTGCCGGTGCTGGTCAACACGCATTATCCGCCGAACCGGCCGAAGGCACGGCGCTGTTTCGAGTTTGGCCGCGCCATCGGCCGCGCGGTGAAATCCTTTCCGGCGGACATGCGTGTCGCGATCATCGGCTCGGGCGGCCTCACCCATTACGTCATCGAAGAGGATTTCGACCGCGGCGTGCTCCGCGCCATGGAAGCCGACGACGATCAGGCGATCGCGGCGATCGACGATAGGCTCTTTGCCTCGGGCGGCACAGCCGAGATCAAGAACTGGATCCCGGTGTGCGGCGCGATGCGCGAGGCGGGCCTGCGGATGAAGGTGATCGACTACGTGCCGTGCTATCGCTCGCCGGCGGGAACTGGCAACGCCATGGCTTTCGCCTATTGGCGCGGGTAAGCGGCGGCCGCACACCACCTTCATTGGAGGAACGGATGAAATTTGGGATTGCCGCGGCGGCGGCCGGCTTCCTTGCGCTCGCGGCCATGACGGCCCCGGCGGTGGCGCAAAAGAATTACGGGCCCGGCGCCAGCGACACCGAAGTGAAGATCGGCTCGACGGGACCCTATAGCGGCCCGGTCTCGATGGCGAGCACGGTGACGAAATCCTTCGCCGCCTATTTCGACAAGGTCAACACGGAGGAAGGCGGGGTCAACGGCCGCAAGATCAACGTCATCACCGCCGATGACGGCTACTCGCCGCCGCGTACCGTCGAGGAGACGCGCAAGCTCGTCGAGCAGGACGGCGTGCTGTTCATGGCGGATTCGGTCGGCACGCCGACGCAACTCGCGGTGCGGCAATATCTCAACGACCGCAAGATCCCGCAGCTCTTTCCCGCGACCGGCGCCGCGCCGTTCTACGATCCGCAGAAATCGCCCTGGACCGTCGGCTTCGCGCCGAGCAATTACACCGAGGGCCAGCTCGTCGGCAAGAATGTCAGCGAGACCATGCCGGGCGCGAAGATCGCGGTGCTCTACCAGAACGACGATCTCGGCAAGGACTTTCTGCGCGGCGCCAGGGAAACCCTGGGCAACGGCGCGGCCATCGTCGGCGAGCAAAGCTACGAGGTCACCGATCCGACGATCGATTCCCAGATCGTCAGCCTCCAGGCGACCGGCGCCAACGTGCTGTTCGCCTTCGCCACGCAGAAAGCCGCGGCGCAGGCGATCCGCCATTCCGCCGAGATCGGTTGGAAGCCGCGGATCTTCATCCCCTCGATCGTTTCCTCGATCAGCCAAGTGCTACAGCCGGCAGGTCTGGACAACTCCAAGGGCGTCTACACCGCAACCTATGTGAAGAACCCGACCAGCCCGGCCTGGGCCAACGATCCGGACGTCAAGGACTTCATCGCCTGGGTGAAGAAATACGACACGTCGGTCGACGTGCGCGATAGCTTCGCCGCTTCGGGCGGCTATATGGCCGGCATCCTGATCGAGAAGATTCTCAAAGCCGCCGGCAACGACCTCAGCCGCGAGAACATCCTGAAGCAGGCGACCAATCTGCATGACGTTGCGCTGCCGATGCTCCTGCCCGGCATCACGGTCAATACCTCGCCGACCGATTACCGTTCGATCAAGCAGATGCAGTTCGAGTATTTCGACGGCACGAATTGGGTCCTGACCGGGAAGATCGTTTCCGAATAGCGGCCCCTCCCGGCGAAATTGCATGCCGGCGGGCGAAGCTGATACCATGGGGGCAACAAAACACGAAGGGGGAGACGTCATGGGCAGATTTGGCACGCCATCCGCATGTCATCGCGCGGTTCTTGGCGCGGCTTTCAGCGCAGCGCTTGTCACGACCGCTGCGGCGCAAAGCGGCGGCAATGTCGATTGGCAGAGCTATAACCGCACACTGACCTCCGAGCGCTATGTCCCGCTCGACCAGATCAACACCAAGAACGTTGCGCAGCTGAAGCCGATCTGCACCTACGACCTCGGTTACCAATCCGAATTCGAGACCGGCCCGCTCATCGTCGGCGACACGCTTTACGGCACCAGCGAGATGGACATTTTCGCCATCGACGCGAATACCTGCCAGGAGAAGTGGCGCACGCATGAGGACATCCCGGTCCGCGCGCCGCATTTCATGGTCAACCGCGGCGCCGCCTTCTTCGACGGCAAGCTCTTCCGCGGCACCCAGGACGGCCGCGTCTTCGCTTATGACGCGAGCAACGGCAAGCGGCTCTGGGAGCAGAAGATCGTCAACCTCCAGGGCGAGACCGTACCGGCTGCGCCGATCGCCTGGAACGGCCTCGTCTTCATCGGCAACGCCGGCGGCGACCTGAAAGGCGGCAAAGGCCGCATCTATGCGCTCGACGCCCATACCGGCAAGATCGTCTGGGAAACCTATCTCGTGCCGGCATCGCCCGACGCGCCCGACGTGAAGGCCGCGGCAGCGACGAACAAGGTCACGCTGCCGACGTGGAGCAACGAGTCCGCCGATGTGCCGATCTCGGGCGGCGCCACCTGGACCTCCTACACGCTCGATGCGCAAAAGGGTCTGCTCTACGTGCCCGGCGGCAATCCTGCGCCCGATTACGCCAAGGGCGTGCGCCCCGGCGCCAATCTTCTCGCCGGCTCGGTCGTGGTGCTCGACGCCAAAAGCGGCGCCTTGAAGCGATACTTCTCGCTCGTGCCGGAGGACTTCCATGATTGGGACGTCTCCGCCGCGCCCGCGCTGGTCACGACCAAGAAGGGCGTGCATCTCCTCGCGGATGCCGGCAAGAACGGCCTGCTCTACGGCATCGATCTCGACAACGGCAAGCGCCTCTATCAGACCGCGATCACCACGCGCTCGAACACGACGGCGCCGCTAACCAAGGAGGGCACGCGATTCTGTCCAGGCTCGGGCGGCGGCACGGAATGGAACGGCCCGGCCTACGACCCCG
The DNA here is from genome assembly GCA_036501365.1 of Allostellaceae bacterium. Taxonomy (GTDB): domain Bacteria; phylum Pseudomonadota; class Alphaproteobacteria; order ATCC43930; family CGMCC-115725; genus CAIKMD01. Next base: position 4,426 of record DASYAL010000003.1, read on the forward strand.
ACAACAATCTGATTTTCGACGGCACGGTCGATCGCTGCACCTTGGTGAAGCTCGCCCCGGATTCGAAGGTCGAGCGTGTCGCCGTCGGCCGGCCCTGGACCGGCGATGACGACGACGCCAACCCGTTCGGCCTCGGCGACGATCACTGGGCCGGCTGGCTCAACGCGACCGACGCCGATACCGGCAAGATCAAGTGGCGCTTCAAGGCGCCCGGACCTGTCCTCTCGGGCATCACCCCGACCAAGGGCGGCCTCGTTTTTGCCGGCGACATGAATGGCAACGCCTATGCCTTCAATGCCAATACCGGCAAGCTGCTGTGGCAGCACAAATTCGACGGCGGGGTGGGCGGTGGCCTCGTCTCCTATGCGGCCGGCGGCAAGCAGCGGGTCGCCGTGATCTCGGGCACGATCACCCAGGTCTTCGCGCTCGAGGCGCCCAAGGGCAACGCCAAGATCACGATCTTCGGGCTTAACTAGAACGAAGGCGCGGCGCGCTTCTCGCTGGTTCGCGTGATTCGGCGGCGCATGGTGCGACAAGCTCTGTGCGCCGCCTTCCTTGTCGCGCTGCCGACCGCGGCGGCGGCGCAGACCGGCGGTGATGCCGCCCCCGCTTCCGCGCCCGAGATCACGGTCGTCGGCACGACGCCGCTGCCGGGAATCGGCATCGACGCCGACAAGGTCCCGGGCATCGTTCAGACGCTGTCGTCCAGCGATCTGACACGCGAAGGCTCGGCGAGCGCCGTCAAGGCGCTGCAGGATCAGGTGAGCGGCATCGCCGTCAACAACACGCTCGGCGACGGCTTCCAGCCCGACATCCTCTATCACGGCTTCGAGGCGTCGCCCGTGCTCGGCACGCCGCAAGGCCTCGCGATCTATCAGAACGGCGTGCGCATCAACGAGGCTTTCGGCGACACGGTGAATTGGGACCTCGTCCCCGATCTTGCGATCGACCGCATCGACCTCGTCGGCGCGAATCCGGTCTATGGCCTCAACGCACTCGGCGGTGCGGTCGCGATCACGATGAAGAACGGCTTCAGCTATCACGGCGGCGAGGCCGAGCTTTCGGGCGGCTCCTTCGGCCTGCGCAATCTTAGCCTGCAATACGGGCGGCAAAGCGGCGATATCGCCGCCTATGTCGCCGCGCGCGGGCTCGATGAGGACGGCTGGCGCCGCTTCTCGGGCAATTCGCTGGGGCAGCTTTATGCCGATCTTGCCGCGCGCAACGACCGCGCCACGATCGATGTCAGCTTCACCGGCGCCAACAACCGACTGTTCGGCCAGGGTGTCGCGCCGGTGCAGGAGCTCGCGCTCGATCCTTCACTCACCTTCACCGGTCCGCAGCACACCTTCAACCAGCTCGCTTTCGTCACAGCGAACGGCTCATACCAGGCGAGCGACGCGCTGTCCTTCCAGGGCGATCTCTATCGCCGCGAGTTCCGCCAGACCATCGCTAACGGCAACACCACGAATTATTTCGGCTGCGGCGGCATTCTTTGCCAACCCGACGGCGCGACTCCCTTGACCGATACCAGCGGCGATCCGATCCCCGATCCCTCGAACGGCGGCACGCAGCCGATCGGCGAGAACGATGCCGAAGCAATCCGCACCGTATCGCTCGGCGCGGCGCTGCAGGCGACGCATCAAGCGAGTCTCTTCGACCGCGACAACCATCTCGTCGGCGGCGCCAGCATCGATCACTCGTTCACCGATTTCCAATCGACCACGGAAATCGGCATGGTCGATCCGTCGCTCACCGTCCTTCCCTCGGGCTTCTTCGTTGCAACGCCCGAAGGCGCGGGCTTCAACCCGACGCCCGTCGGCCTTGGCGCGACCACGGATTATTACGGGCTTTACGTCACCGATACTTTCGACGTGACGCCGGCGCTCTCGGTCACCGCCAGCGGCCGCTACAACCTTGCCGAGATCGCGCTGGTCGATCGCATCGGTTCCCAGCTCACCGGCACCAGCCAATACCGGCGCTTCAATCCCGCGATCGGCGCAACCTACAAGATCAGCCCCACGCTCACCGCCTATGCCGGCTATGCCGAGGCCAACCGTGCGCCCAATCCGAGCGAGATCGAATGCTCCAACCCGGCGCAACCTTGTCTACTGCCCTCCTCGCTCTCCTCCGATCCGCCCAACCTGAAGCAGGTGGTGGCACATAGCTTCGAAGCCGGCTTGCGCGGCAATTTCGCGCTGGCGGCCCCGCCGGGCGCGTTTGTCTGGAATCTCGGTCTTTATCGCACCGATCTCGACGACGACATCTTCGGCGTCGCGACCTCGATCAGTTCCGGCTTCTTCGAGAATATCGGCCAGACGCGGCGCCAAGGCCTCGATGCCGGCATCGGCTACAAGGACGAGCGCTGGGCGGTGAAGCTCAATTACAGCCTAGTCGAGGCGACCTTCCAGTCGCCGCTGGTCTTGCCATCGCCGAACAATCCCGCCGCCGATGCCGAGGGCAATATCCAAGTGCAACCGGGCGACCATCTCCCAGGTATCCCCGAGCATCGCGTGACCCTCAACGGCGACTATCATCTCACGGAGGCGTGGATCGTCGGCGCGACCGTCACCTATTCCGGCGCGCAGATTTATCGCGGCGATGAATCGAATCAGAACCAGCCGCTGGCCGGCTATACGCTGGTCAATCTCCACAGCAGCTACAAGTTCAACGAGCACATTGAGCTCTTCGCGACCGTCGATAATCTCTTCGACGTGCGTTATGCGACTTTCGGCCAGTACGGCGATCCGACTGGCATCGGCACGCCCGGCATCCCCGCCGGCGCCGTAACCAACGGCCCGGGTGTCGACAATCGCTTCCAAAGCCCTGGTGCGCCGATCGCGGCCTTCGCCGGTATTCGCGCACAATTCTGAGTGTGCGTGTCTGATTGCTCTTGAATGTTCCTGATTTGTTCCTTACTATGTGTCGCCAGTCGGCAAGAAGCCGCGCCTTGGGAGGCGCCCGATGCGGCAAAGTTCCTTCGATTTCGGCGAGGGTTCGATCCTGTCCGAACTGCGCGATCGGCTTCTCGCGGTGTTCGGGCCACAGCGCGATGCGCAACGTTTCGACCCGCTGAGCCAGCTCGTCTATGGCATCCTCGCCTCGAAGACCAAGGACGCCGTCTCGATGGCAGCGTTCGAGCACTTGCGCCGCCGCTGTCATTCGTGGGAGGCCCTCCTTCACGCCGCACCGCGGGCGATCGAGCGTGTCATCGCGACTGTCAACCATGCCGACCGCAAGGCCGAGGATCTGCCGCGCGCGCTACGCATGATCCGCGCGCGAACCGGCGCGCTCGATTTGGACTTCCTCGCCGATTGGGATGTCGAAGCGGTGCTGCAATGGCTCGACGGCTTGCCCGGCGTGGGTCCCAAGATCGCAGCGACCGTACTCAATTTCAGCAGCCTCAGGATGCGTGTCCTCGCGGTCGATACGCACCTGCTGCGCGTCGGCGAGCGCCTGGGAATCTTGCGCGCCGGCGCGGATTACCAGCAAGCCTATGACGGGTATGCCCGGCTCTTACCCGAGGATTGGGATGCCGACGCCCTTTACGAGCTGCATTGGCTGATCAAGCGGCTCGGCCAGCGCTATTGCCGGCCGACCCTGCCCGCCTGCGGCGTCTGTCCGCTGCGCGAGGCGTGCCCATCGCGCGGCCTCAGCCCGGCCGCGGCTTGAAGCGGTCGAGCAGCTCGCGCCCGCCCATCGTGCGACCGTTGTCCCAGTTGGTGCTCGGCTGCTGGGTGCCGGCGAGCGCGTCGCGGAAGCAGCGTTGAAACGGCTCAGAGACCGCGAGCTGTCCCGCTCCGGCCGCTTCCATCAGCCGGTTGAGCGCCTGGTAGCCGGCATGCGCGATGAAGCCACTCGCCGCCTGATCGTAGCGATGCGCAACGCCGCCCGGCGGTAGCACGGCGCGCTCGCCGCTTTGATCGAAGGTTCCGCCCGACAGCACCGCCATCATCTCCTTGAGCTTCACCCGTAGCAGCGCCAGCGCCGCATCAACTTCGATCGCGGCCTCGCCCAGTCGCATCTGCATGCTCTGCTGCTCGGCCGCGCCGCCGCCCTGGCGCGAGGACCGCCGATACGTCATCCCGGCAAAATGTTCGAGCCCGGCGATCGCGATGCCGATGACGACCGAGGGCAGCGCGAAAGGCCCGCCGAGATAGGGCGTGCGGAAGAGCGGCCCGTCGAGCGCCTCACCCGCGGGAGCCTTGCCGGGGAACCAGGTGCGATGATCGGGGATGAAGATGTCTTGGTAGCGGAGATCGTGCGAGCCGGTGCCGGCGAGGCCGATGACCTTCCACGTATCGAGGATCTCGATATCGGCGCGCGGCAGCACGGCGGTGATGGTGCGGCTCTCGCCGTCGACCGGAATGCCTTCGACGATCACCCATTGCGCATTGAGGCAGCCGCTGCTGTAAACGCCGACACCGCTGCCGCGATAGCCGCCGGCCGCGCGCGCGACGCTGCCGGCACTGTGCCGGCAGGACGAGGCTAGCGTCTCGGGATTCTCGCCCCAGAACTCGTCGAGGAACTTGGTGCCGAAGCGCGCGACCACGGGCGCATGCCCGCCGACCACCGAATAGACCCAGCCGGTCGAGCCGCAGCCCGAGGCGATCGCGATCACCGCCTCGCTGAAGACATTCCACCCCAGCTCATAACCGCCATAGCGGCGCGGCTTCACCAGCTTGAAGAGTCCCGCCGCATGCAGCTTGGCGATGGTCGCATCGGAAATGCGGCGCTCCGCCTCGCATTGTGCCGCTCGCGCGCGCAGATAGGGCACGAGATCGCGCGCCGCGGCGATCATCTCGGCCGCGTCCGGCGCGTGCGGCTCCCGCTTGCGTTGCGGTTCGATTTTTGCTGACACCCCGATATCCTTCCACGCTAGGATCGCGCGCCGATCGCTCATTCATAGCAAGCAAAAGACGTTCGGGGGAGACAACGGTGATGCATCGATCGATCCGTGCGGTCTTGGCGGGACTTGCGCTGGCGCTGGGCGCGACTACCGGCGAGGCGCAAACCGAGATCGCGGTGAGTTATTTCCCCGGCCCCGCCACCGGTCCGGTCTTTGCCGGAATCGAGCGCAACACTTTCGCCAAGGAAGGGCTCGTGGTCGATCTCGAATCGACCGCCGGCTCGGTCGCGCAGATAACGGCGATACTCGCGGACAAATATCAGATCGCCTTCGGCGGGCTCGACGACGTCATCGGCTACGACGTCGGGCAAGGCGAGGTGCCGGTCGAGGGAAAGCCCGATCTCTTCGCGTTCATGGGCACGGATAGCGGTTCGCTGCATCTCGTCACCGCGCCCGAGGTGAAGACGGTCGAGGCACTGAAGGGCAGGACCCTCGCGGTCGACGCCAAGACCACGGGCTTCGCCTTCGTGCTTTATCGCATCGCCGCGCTGCATGGCTTGAAGCCGGGCGATTACAATGTGCTCTCGGTGGGCAGCTCGCAAAAACGCTTCGAGGCGCTGTCGGGCGGCCAGGCGCAAGGCGCGGTAATGTTCAAGCCGGTCGCGGATTTGCTCGTGGCCAAGGGCTTCCACGATCTAATGCCGGTGAGCACCGTCTTTCCGCATTATCAGACGGCGGTGGTGCTGGCGCGGCGGAGCTGGGCGACGCGCCATCGCGCAGCGCTGGTCGGCTTCATCCGTGCCTACATCACCGCGACGCGCTGGTTCCTCGAACCTGCCAACAAGGAAGCCGCAATCGCAGTGCTGATGAAATACGCGCCCAGTCTCTCGCGTCCGGGCGCCGAGGCGAGCTACGCGACCAGTATCAATACCATCGATGCGAAAGGCCCGATCGGCGCCATCGATCCGGCCGGCGTCGCCGCCGCGGTGAAGCTGCGCGAGGAATATGGCGAGCCCTCAAAAAAACTCGGCGACCCGCGCCAATTCTACGACCTGAGCTACTACCGCGCCGCATTGAAGCACTGATGCGGGGATAGGCTGGACGCGCGGCGGCGACGAAGGCTAGGCTTCGCCAACGCCAAGCGAGGAAACGTCATGGAAGCCTATGAGGATTTTGGCCATATCGGCCCCGGTGCGCTCGCCGGCCAATTCCTGCGCCGCTTCTGGCAGCCGGTCGCGGTGGGCGATGAGCTTGCGGCGGGCCGGCCGAAGCGCATCCAGGTCCTGAATGAGCATTTCACCGCTTATCGCGGCACCGACGGCGTCGCCCATGTCGTGCAGGATGCGTGCCCACATCGCCAGACCCAACTCTTCCTCGGCTGGGTCGAGGGCGATTGCATCCGCTGCTTTTATCACGGCTGGAAATTCGCGCCGGATGGACGCTGTGTCGAGCAGCCGGCCGAGAACGAAGCGTTCAAGCACAAGATCTCGATCCGCGCTTATCCGACGCGCGAATATCTCGGTCTCGTCTTCGCCTATCTCGGCGAAGGCGCGGCGCCGGATTTCCCGCTGATGCCGGAGATCGACATCGCCAAGGACACCGTGCTCTACAACCGCCATCCGGTGCCGTGCAATTATTATCAGCGCATCGAGAACGACATGGACGAGTTGCATCTGCATTTCGTCCATAAAGTCTCGACCGACGAGATCGGCCTCGTCGAATTCCCCGAGATCGACGTCACCGAGACCGAATACGGCATCCTGCGCAAGGGTCTGCGCAAAGAGAAAGGCCAGAACGTCAACCGCATCGCCTATTGGATGATGCCGAACGTGCTGATGACCTTCACCCCCGGCCGGCCGTCGCGGCCGGAATGGATGCTGCATCTCGCTTGGCGCGTGCCCATCACCGACACCGAGATGGCGAGCTTCATCGTCGCCGCGGCCAAAGGTGGCGGCAAAGGCCTCACCCCGCGGCCCGAAACCCATCCCGATCCCAATGTCCTGACCGACGAGGTGCTCGCCGGGCGCTTGCGCGTCCAGGACATCGACCCGAATTATCCGGGTCTCTTCAATGTGCAGGACAACGTCGCGCTCGCCGGCCAGGGCCGGCTGGTCGACCGCTCGAAGGACCGGCTCGGCCAGTCCGACAAGGCGCTGATCTTCCTCAGGCGGATGTGGGCACGCGAATTGAAGGCGCTCGCCGAAGGCCGCGAGCCCAAGGCCTGGCGGCGGCCGAAGGAATCCTTTTTCACTGAATATTCGCGGGAGCTCGAGCTCGCCGGCGCGATCGCCGCGCAATAACGGAAAGCAAACGACGGGGAGGTTTTGAGATGAGCCGCTTGGCAAGCTATGCGGCGCTCGGCGCAATCACGGCCGCGCTGGCGTTCGCGCTACCCGCGCGGGCGCAGAATGGCGAGACGGATGCGATGAAGGCGCTCGCCACCGCCGCCGACAAGGAGGGCACGATCCTCCTGACCTGGAGCTCCGATAGTCTCGGCGGCGCCGACGGCGCGCAAAAATTCGAAGCCGCGATCAACCGCGCCTATGGCACGCATCTCCACATCGCCTGGACGCCCGGCCCCGCGATGCCGGTGGTCGGCAACCAGATCGCCATGGCGCATTCCAACGGCCTGCCCTCGCCGACCGACGTCTATATGGGCTTCTCGCGCGATATCGCCTCGGAGTTGAAATACGACCTCTTCCAACCGGCGCCGTGGAAAGATTATCTGCCGGACCGGCTGACCGATGCCGTCACCGAGCACGACACTTATGTCAAAGTCGAATCCGCCACGCTCGGCTTCAGCTACAACAAGAAGCTCGCGCCATCCGAGCCGAAAGAGCTCGCCGATCTGTTGAAGCCGGAATGGACCGGCAAGGTCGCGACCACCTCCTTCGGCGCCGGCTGGGACCAGATCGCGGCGACCGACGCCTGGGGCCCCGACAAGGCGATCGCCTTCGCCGAGAAATTCGCGAAGCAAGTCGCTGGCTTCATGCGCTGCGGCGAGACCGAGCGGCTCGCGACCGGCGAGTTCTTGGCGATGGCGACCGATTGCAGCGACGGACCGACCTCCGAGGCGATCCATCGCGGCGCGCCTCTGGGCCGCGCCATCGAGCCGACTGTGCCGCTGATCAGCTATTTCTATCTCGCCGTGCCACGAAACGCCGTTCACCCCAACGCAGGCAAGCTCTTCGTCGCTTTCTCGGCGAGTGTCGCGGGTCAGAAGATCATCCGCGACGAGACCGAGACCGATCTGCATCTCTTCCCCGAATCGGCCGAACGCCAGCGAATCGAGCAGGTCGAGAAGGAGTTCGGGACCAAGTTCAAGAGCGCCGATATCGACTGGCAGATCGGCAATACCGCCGGCAACGCGGCGCAAAAGAAGATCGCGGACATCATCCAGCACAGCAAGTGACTGGGACGCCCGATACGGCTGGGGCTTGGTCGACAAAACGCGTCATTGCGAGCCCCTTCGACAAGCTCAGGAGCGAAGCAATCCAGTCGTTTCCGTGTTGCTCTGGATGCGTCGTCGCTTCGCTCCTCGCAATGACGACCTCGGTGGCGATTTGAGCCGATGGCCGACGCCGTTTTAATCTCGCCTCGGCCATCGCGCGTCAACTGGCCGCGCCTCGATCCCTGGGGTTGGGCCATGGTCGCGGTGACGATTGCCGCGAGTGCGATCATCGTCGTGCCGCCGGCAATCGTTCTGCTCTTGAGCTTCCGCGAAGGCCGGCCGATCGATCCCGGCCAGGCTTACTCGCTCACGCATTACGTCGCGGTGTTCGGCGACCCCTACATCTACGGCGTGCTGGCGAACACGCTTGGCGTGGCACTGATCACCCTCGTTGTGGCGCTCGTCTTCGGCGTGCCGGCCGCCTGGCTGGTCGAACGCACCGATCTCAAAGGCAAGCCGATCGTGCTGACGCTCATGACGCTCGGCCTGCTCGTGCCCGGCTTTGCGACCGCGATGGGCTGGCTCTTCCTGATGCATCCGCGCATCGGACTCCTCAATGCGCTGGCCATGCAGATGCTGGGCCTCCATGCCGCGCCGTTCAACATCGCCAGCATCGTGGGGATGGGCTGGGTGCAGGGTCTCAACCTCGCGCCGATCGGCTTCATCATGACCGCCGCCGTGCTGCGCGCGATCGATCCCAATCTCGAGGAATCGGCGCAAATGGCGGGCGCGGGCTTTGCCGCGATCATGCGGCGCGTCGTGTTGCCGCTCGCCTGGCCCGGCATTCTCGCCGCCGGCATCTACATCTTCACCATCGGCTTCGCCGCTTTCGACGTGCCGGCGATCATCGGCTGGTCGAACAAAATCTTCACCTTCTCGACCTATCTCGTGAACGAGCTCGCACCGGCCGACGGCCTGCCGCAATACGGTCCCGCCGCTGCGCTCTCGACGGTGATGATCGCGCTCGCCGGGCTCCTGAGCTGGTGGTATGGGCGGCTGCAGAGTCAGGCGCATCGCTACCAGGTGGTCACCGGCAAAGGCTACCGGCCGCGCATCTTCCAGCTCGGCCGCCGCGCGCTCTGGGCCTGGGCTTTTCTCGGCGTCTATTTCACTTTGGCAAAGCTGCTGCCGCTCGCGGTGCTGATCTGGGCGTCGATCTTGCCCTATTTCCAGCTTCCCTCGGCGGAAGCCCTCGCCTCGGTCTCGCTGGTCAATTTCCGCGGCATCCCCTGGGACATCACGCTGGCCGGCGCGCGCAACACGCTGATCCTCACCGCGGCGACACCGACCGTGACCCTGGCGCTCGCCGTCGCCTTCTCCTGGGTGGCGCTGCGCTCGAAGATTCCCGGCCGCGGCATCTTCGACTTCATCGCCTTCCTGCCGCATGCGGTCCCGAACATCGTCTTCAGCGTCGGCGTGCTGCTCTTCGTCATCTACGCCGTCCAGCGCATCGTGCCGCTCTACGGCACCCTGTGGCTATTGCTGTTCCTCTTCGTTATCGCACGCCTCAGCTACGCGACGCGCATGACCAACGGCACGCTCCTCCAAGTGCATCGCGATCTCGAAGAGGCCGCGACGATGAGCGGCGTCGCTTCCGGCACGGTCGTGCGCCGCGTGCTGCTGCCGCTGCTGACGCCGACCTTGATCTATGCCTGGCTCTGGACCGCGCTCCTGACTTTCCGCGAGCTGACCCTCGCCGTGCTGCTGACGACGCGCGACAACCTCACCCTCCCGGTCGTGGTTTGGAGCATCTGGCAGGATGGCGGCTTCGGCAAATCGGCGGCGATCACGCTCTTGCTGATGGCGATGATGGTGCCGTTGATCGCGCTCTACTGGTGGGCGATGCGCAGGACAGGGCTGCGCGAAGGCGCGTGACGCAAGCGCGGCTGCCGGTCGCCGCGCCGAGCGCCACTCAGGCGATCATCCCCGACGCGCGCGGCAGAATCCCGCTGAGCGCGGATGTCCTGCCGGCTTCGCTTTCGCTTGAGCTGAGCCGTTCCGGCCATTTATCGCGGCGGCGCTTCCGGAACGAACCGCGCTCAGTCCGGCTTGACTCTCGTGGCGGATATCCCGCCCGGAGGGCCTCCCGTGCCCCATCGCGATATCGTGGCCATCGGCACGTCGGCCGGGGGCGTCGACGCCTTACGCTCCGTCACGCGAAAGCTTTCGCCCGATTTCGATGCGACCATTCTCGTCGTCATCCATCTGGCGTCCGGCTTTTCTTCTTCGCTGGATCGGTTCCTCAGCCAAAACGGGCCTTTGCCGGCCAGCTTCGCGCGCGACGACGAGAAGATCGAGCCGGGCCACATCTATCTCGCGCCGCCCGACCGCCATCTGCTCCTGGATGGGCATCGCCTGCTGTTGGGACGAGGCCCGCGCGAGAACAATGCCAAGCCGGCGATCGACCCGCTGTTTCGGTCCGTCGGGCTGTGCTGCGGCGGGCGGGCCATCGGCATCGTCCTCAGCGGCATGCTCGGCGATGGCGCCGCGGGGCTCTTGGCGCTCAAGCAATGCGGTGGCATTACCGTGGTCCAAGAGCCGAGCGACGCCGCTTATGCGGAAATGCCGGAGATCGCGCTGCGGCGGGCCCAGCCGGATCATGTTGCTGCGCTCTCGGCCATGCCGGCGCTGTTGACGAAACTGATCCGGCAGCCGTCCGGCGAGCCGGTCTTGGTGCCCGAACGCATCAAATTCGAGGTGGAAATCGCAAGAAGCGGACACTCAAACATGAACGAAATGGATCGCATCGGCCGGCGGTCCCTATTGGCCTGCCCGGATTGTCATGGTGTGATGTGGGAAATCGACGAGGGGGACCTCGTTCGATACCGCTGCCATGTGGGCCACGCTTACACCGCGGAAACCGCCGAGTTTGCCATCGACGAAAATTTGACCGGCGCCCTCGCCAGCGCCTTGCGCGCGCTCGATGAGCGGGTGGCGGTGACGCAGACGCTGCGCGACAAGGCGGTCGCGAGCGGACACAACAAATCCGCCGAATGGTGGACGCTAAGGAACGGGGAAGTCGAGCACGAGGCGGAGGTGATCCGGGAATCGATCCTGCGGATCGAGGAACTCATCGGAGACAATCGCCGGCGATAGATCGGCGGCGCCGGCGGCCGTCCGGTAGCGGGCTGACGCCGGCGCCATCGGCGCGATATAATGGCCAGGCATTCGGTCGGAGCGGGAATGCCGAAACAGACGAGAACAAAAGCCAAAGCGCCGCGCAGGACCACGTCGCGCGCGATGGACGAAACGATGCCGCGCCGCGCGCAGAGAATGGAGGCGAGCGACGAAGCGATCGCGCAGCCGAGCGGCGGCGCGGAGCGCTTTCCGATCATCGCCGTCGGCGCCTCGGCCGGCGGCATTGAGGCATTCGAGGCGTTCTTTCGGCCGATCCCCGCGCGCAACGGCATGGCTTTCGTCGTCCTGGCCCATCTCGACCCCAAGCACGAGAGTATGCTGCCGGCGATCCTGAGCCGCTGGACACAGATGCCGGTGGCGCCCGCGCGTGACGACGATCCGGTCGTGCCCGACAAGGTCTTCGTGATCCCGCCCAATTCGGTGATGACCATCGAGGGTGGACGGCTGCGCGTGCGCGAGCGCAAGACGCCGGCCGAGCGCATGCCGCTCGACACGTTCTTCACTTCGCTCGCCGAGGATCAGGGCGAGTGCGCCGTCGCCATCGTCCTCTCCGGCAGCGGCTCCGACGGGTCGCTCGGCGTCAAGGCCGTGAAAGAGCGGGGCGGCCTTACCATGGCGCAGGGGAGCAACGGCAGCGAGGCGCGCTTCAAGGAGATGCCGGAAAGCGCCGCCGCCACCGGTCTCGTCGATCTGGTGCTGGGGGTCGACGAGATGCCGGCGCGGCTCTTGGCCTATACGCGCGGCGGCGAGCACCTCCGCGATGCGCCCAACACCGAATCCGCGCGCGACGCGGCGGCGATGCGGCTGATCTATTCGCTGGTGCGCGCGCGCGTCGGGCACGATTTCAGCCGCTACAAGGAGCGCACCTTCTTGCGGCGCGTGCAGCGCCGGATGCAGGTTCTGCAGCTCGATACGCTCGACGACTACGTCAAGCGACTGCAGCAGGACAGCGCCGAAGCCTCGCTGCTGTTCCGCGACCTGTTGATCGGCGTGACGAAGTTTTTCCGCGACCGCGAAGGCTTCGAAGCGCTGGAGAAACTCATTCCGCGGCTCTTCGCGGGCAAGGGCGCCGACGACGCCCTGCGCGTGTGGGTCCCGGGCTGCGCGACGGGCGAGGAAGCGTACTCGCTGGCGATGTTGCTGCACGAATACACCGACCGGCTGTCCGCCGTGCCGAAGATCCAGGTCTTCGCCAGCGATATCGACGGCAACGCGCTGACGGTCGCGCGCAACGCGCGCTATCCGGCGATCCTCGTTAAGGATATCCCGCCGGCGCGGCTCAACCGCTTTTTCGTTCGCGAAGGCGCGACCTACCAGATCGTGAAGGAAGTCCGCGATCTTTGCGTCTTCTCGGCGCACAGCCTGATCCGCGACCCGCCCTTCTCGCGGCTCGATCTGATTTCCTGCCGCAATCTGCTGATCTATCTCAACACCGACCTGCAGGGGCAGATCATCCCGCTCTTCCATTATGCGCTGCAACCGGACGGAATCTTGTTTCTCGGCACCTCCGAGAACGTATCACGCCACGGCGATCTGTTCGCACCCTTGGACAAGAAATGGCGGATTTTCGAGCGCCAGAATCTCGTCTCGCGCTCGGTCGTCGCCTTTCCGACCGCCGGCACCGGCCGGCCGTCCGAGGTGAACCGGCTGCTGCCGAATCTCGCCGCTCCTGAGGCGGGCACGGCGTTGGCGACGCTGCTGCGGCGCGTCGCGATGATCGTGACGGAGAATTTCGCGCCCGCTTACGTCGTCGCGAACAAGGAAGGCGATGTCGTCTATTACTCGGGCCGGACCGGCAAATACCTCGAACCGGCCGAAGGCCCGCCCAATCGCGATCTCATCACCATGGCGCGTAAGGGATTGCGGTTCGATCTTCGCGCCGCCTTGCACCGCGCGCGCGAGACCGGCGAGACGGCGACGCTCGATAACATACCGGTGCAGGTGAATGGCGGCAACCAGCTCGTCAAGCTGACCGTGATGCCGGTCACTGAGGCCGGCGAGACGCTCTACATCGTTCTCTTCACCGATCTCGGCCCGCTCGGCAGCCACAATGAAAGGGCCAGCGGCGACCATCCCGATGCGGAGGACGGCACGGTGCAGCATCTGGAACGCGAGCTCCAGGCGACGAAAGAGCGGCTGCAATCGACCATCGAGGAATTCGAGACGTCGAGCGAAGAGCTGAAATCCTCGAACGAGGAGTTGCTGTCGGTCAACGAGGAGCTGCAATCGGCCAATGAAGAGCTGGAGACCTCGAAAGAGGAGATCCAGTCGATCAACGAGGAGCTGCAAACCGTCAACACCGAGCTCAGCAGCAAGGTCGAGGAGCTCGACCGCACCAATGCCGATATCAAGAAGCTGTTCGAGAGCACGCAGGTTGCGACCATTATCCTCGACAACGATCTCCTGATTCGCAGCTTTACCCCGGCGATCGAGAGCATCTTCAACCTGATTCCCGGCGATCGCGGGCGGCCGCTGACCGATATCGTCAATCGGCTCGGCGACGGCCATGATCTCGATCGCGAGCTCCGCAACGCGATCGAGCGCGGCCAAACGATCGAGCGCCGGCTGACGGCGCAGGACGGCGGCCTGCATTACCTGATGCGGATTCTTCCCTATCGCATGTCGGACAAGCAGGTGAACGGCGCCCTGATCACCTTCGTCGACATCACGAATGTGATCCGCGCCGAGGAGCACGAGAAGATTCTCGCCTCCGAGCTCAACAACCGCCTCGGCAACACCCTAAGCGCCGTCATCTCGATCGCCGCCAACACGCTGAAGCGCGCGAAGTCGCTCGAAGGTTTTTCCGACGATCTGCTCGAGCGCATCAATGCGCTAGCGCGGACCCATGACGTGGTGTCGAAGACGAATTGGACCGACACGCCGATCCACGCTTTGATCGCGGCGGAGCTCGCCCCTTACCAGGGCAGGAGCGGGCGCAAGGTCGGTACTGACGGGCCCGAGATATCGCTGACGCCCAAGACGGCGCTCACCCTGGGCATGGCGATCCACGAGCTCGCGACCAATGCGGCCCAGCACGGGGCGCTCTCGGCGGCAAAGGGGCGCGTCGACATCGAATGGACGCTCAAAGGCAGTCGCGCCGCCAAAGCGCTCGAGCTGCGCTGGAGCGAAAGCGGCGGCCCGCTCGTTCCGGCGAAAAGGAAAAAGTCTGGCTTCGGCCTCGATTTCATCGAGCGCGGGCTGCCGATCGAGCTCGGCGGCGAGGCGCGGCTCGAGTTCCGTCGCATGGGCTTACGCTGCACCATCCGCGTGCCCGCGGACGGGAATATCAGCGCAACCAAGCGCAGCGGCGATTAGCCTCGACCCGCCCGCTCAGCGCGGGCGATGGCCCGCATATTGCCGTCCCTTCACCACGTCGCGCAGGCCTCGAGCAACATTCGGCTGCGCGAGAATGCGGTTTCGCTGTTCTGAAGCTCGCGGTTCGTCCGGCGCGCGACGCGGCGCGACAGATGCCCCACACCTCATGGCCCCGGTAGAGGTCGCTGACGGCCTCGTGGATACTGCCGGCGAAAGTCACGGCGCTCTCGTCGGTACGGGCCTCGAATTCATCGACATTCCGGATATCGCCGGAACGCGAGAGAAAGTAAACGCGGTACTGCAGCGGTCTTCTTTCGCATCTTCCCTCCGCCGTGGCTGCCCGGGCCGAGCATCATCCTCTCGGCTAGCGATGCTCGAGGCGGCGCCCTCACGCAGGGCCGGATCGGGTCCGCTCGCGCCGCCGCCATGGCTCGTTGCGGATCGGTATCGGTCTGTTTTCGTTCGAGATTTCGACATCGCCAGTCCCGTCCACGCCGGAAACGCACGACTGGCTAGAGGGTTGCATGCCAATGGAAAAAGGATTGGCTTCGTCGCCAAGGCTGTGGGATGCTTACGCCAAGAGGCAAATATGGGTGATTACCGGCTGTTTTTTCTTGGCTCTGACGGCGCCATTGAAGCGCGGCAGGATTTCGCGGCGCCGGACGATGATGCCGCGCTCCAGATTATGGCGTTCATTGCCCAAGCCAGCAGCGATACACATCATGGCGTAATGCTGTGGCAGGGCACGCGGCGGATTTTCGAGACGCCCGCCAGCGGCAAAACGGATGGTGCGGCGGGAGGCGACGGGGCCGTCGCCGGTGTGACGGCCGCGACCCTCACGGCCGATTCGCAGCAACGGGCCCTCGATTGCGAAGAAGCATTGCTCAACAGCCACTGGCGGCTGGCGAAGAGCCAAACGCTGCTGCAGGCGACGGGGCAATTGCGCCGCAGACTCAGCGGACGGACTGCGCCTTAAAGCACGATCGTATCGAAAAGAAGCGATTTGGCTTCTTTTCGATACATGGATCGTGCTCTCGATTCAAAGATTAGACCTTGATTCACGAAGGAGACGGAATCGATTTTCGATTCCGCCTCATCCGATCATGGTCTAGCCGAGCCGCTCAATCAGCGCCTGCGCCGCTGCCGGCGCGCGCACTTTGGCGCCTGAAATCATATAGACGAAAACGTCGCCGTGCTTCGCCCATTGACGCGCTCGTTTCGCCCAGCCGTCGAGCGCCGCCGCGCTGTAACCGGTCGCGATCGCCTCCTCGGTGCCCATCAGCCGTGCATAGGTGAAATCCGCGGTCGGCGCCTCGATCACCGGGAACTCGCCGCCGTCGGCGAAGCAGATCGCCGCGTTGTGGCGCCGCGCGATCTCGTAGAAGCGCTCGTCGGCAAAGGTCGGGCTGCGCAGCTCGAGCACGTGGCGCAGCGGCAGACCCTTCACCTCGCGTGGCAGCAGCTTGAGGAACGCCTCGAAATCCGCGGCGTCGAATTTTTTGCTCGCCATGAATTGCCAATTGATCGGGCCGAGCCGGTCGCGCAATTCGTGCATGCCCTGGCCGATGAAGCGTGCGACTGATTCCCCGGCCGCGGCAAGCTCCCTACGGTTGGTGCAATAGCGCGACGCCTTCACCGAGAAGACGAAGCCTGGCGGCGTTTCCTCGCGCCACTTCGCCCAGATCTCGGGCCTGAAGCTCGAATAATAGGTGCCGTTGATCTCGATCGAGGTGAGATGGTGGCTCGCATATTCGAGCTCGCGCTTATGCGGCAGGCCCGCGGGATAGAACACGCCGCGCCACGGCTCGAAGGTCCAGCCGCCGATGCCGACATAGATCTTGCCGCTCATGACAGAAACCTCATAGCCGGATTTGCGCAAAGGCGAAGGGTGGTGGGCCCGGCAGGACTCGAACCTGCGACAACACCGTTATGAGCGGCGCGTTCTAACCAACTGAACTACAGGCCCAAAGAAACGCTCAGCCCTCCGGTTCAGCTTACCGCGAAAGCCGGCCGCCTGATAGCTGACGGCGGAAATCCGATAGGAACTTTAGGTATCGAGGAAGCTGCGCAGCTTGCGCGAGCGCGAGGGATGCTTGAGCTTCCTGAGCGCCTTGGCCTCGATCTGGCGGATGCGCTCGCGCGTCACCGAGAATTGCTGGCCGACTTCTTCCAGTGTGTGATCGGTGTTCATGCCGATGCCGAAGCGCATGCGCAACACGCGTTCTTCCCTCGGCGTCAGAGACGCCAAAACGCGCGTGGTGGTTTCGCGCAGATTGGCTTGGATGGCCGCATCCACAGGCAGGACCGCATTCTTGTCCTCGATGAAATCGCCGAGATGCGAATCCTCCTCGTCGCCGATCGGCGTCTCGAGGCTGATCGGCTCCTTGGCGATTTTCAGAACCTTGCGCACCTTCTCGAGCGGCATGATCAGCTTGTCGGCGAGCTCCTCGGGCGTCGGCTCGCGGCCGATCTCGTGCAGCATCTGGCGCGACGTGCGGACCAGCTTGTTGATGGTCTCGATCATGTGGACGGGAATGCGGATGGTGCGCGCCTGATCGGCGATCGAGCGCGTGATCGCCTGGCGGATCCACCAGGTCGCATAGGTCGAGAATTTGTAGCCGCGGCGGTACTCGAACTTATCGACCGCCTTCATCAGGCCGATGTTGCCTTCCTGGATCAGATCGAGGAATTGGAGGCCGCGATTGGTGTATTTCTTGGCGATCGAGATGACGAGGCGCAGATTGGCCTCGACCATCTCCTTCTTGGCACGCCCGGCTTCGCGCTCGCCGCGCTGCACGGTCTGGACGATGCGGCGGAACTCGACCGGCGGCACCCCGGCCTCGGCCGCGACCACCACGATCTCCTGGCGCAGATTCTTCACATCATTGGCGTTCTTGCCGGCCAGACCAGACCAGCCCTTGCCGTGCAGCCGCTTCACCTGCGAGAGCCAGTCGGGGGCGAGCTCGAAGCCAATATGGTGGTTGAGGAAGTCCTGGCGTTTGACCCCCGCGCCCTCGGCCATACGCAAGAGCTTGCCTTCGGCGGTGACGAGGCGGCGATTGAGGCCGTAGAGCTGATCGACGAGCTGCTCGATGCGCGCATTATTGAGGCGCACATTCTGCATCGCCTCGACGATCTGGGATTTGAGCTTGTCGTAGCTGCGCTCGGAGGTCTTGCCGAGCTCCTCGCCTTCGTTGAGGGACTTGAGCCGGTTGTCCTGCCGCTTCTGCAGCTTCTTATAGAGCGCGGCGATCTCGTCGAGGATCGCGAGCACGCCGGGCTTCAGCTCCGCTTCCATCGCCGCGAGCGAGATCGCGTTCTCTTCGGCATCGGCATCCTCGCCGTCGCCTTCGGTCGTCGCCTCCGCCGCCGGAGGCTGCTCGCCCTCGACCGCCGCCTCGGGGTCTTCGCCGTTCGCGGCCGCCGCCTGCTTGGCGGCCTCCTCGCTCTCAAAAGCGTTGTTGCCGTAGGTCGCGTCGAGATCGACGATATCGCGCAGCAGCATCCGGCCCTCGACGAGCGCATCGCGCCAGCCGAGCAGCGCGCGGATGGTGAGCGGACTTTCGCAGAGGCCGCCGATCATCATCTCGCGGCCGGCCTCGATCCGCTTGGCGATGGCAATCTCGCCCTCGCGCGACAAGAGCTCGACCGATCCCATCTCGCGCAGATACATGCGCACCGGGTCGTCAGTGCGGCCAATATCCTCATCATCGAGATTGCCGCTCGCGCGCGACTCGCCGTCGGCTTCCTCATCCGCTTCCTCGGCTTCCTCGGCTTCCTCGTTTTCGACGACGTTGACGCCGAGCTCCGAGAGCATCGTCATCGTATCTTCGATCTGCTCGGAGGAAACCTGCTCCGGCGGCAGAGCCGCGTTCAGCTCGTCATAGGTGACGTAGCCGCGCTCCTTGCCGCGCGCGACCATCTTCTTGATCGTCGCCGCAACCGCGTCGAGCAAAGGTGCTTCTGCCGCCTCTTCGCGACCCTCGGGAACGTCTGTCGTGCCCGCCGACTTGCTCGCCATTTCCGTCCCGCCCCGCAATACCGCTCAGCCAAGAACGAATGCCATGCCAAAGCAAGGCCCCGCTTCGATCACCTTCCGCTTAACTTTCGTCCGTCTTCAGCATCTGCCGCTTCGACCCCCGTCGCGCCGCCCGGACCGATTAGCGGCCCGGCATCCCCGTCCTCAATTGCGTTTGCTCAGAGAGCACCGTCGCCCTCGTCCTTGTCTTCAAGTAGTGGCTGCATCCGCGTCCAGTTCTCGACGCTCATGTCGCCGGCGAGATCGCGCTCGGCGTCCCGGATCTGCACACCGAGGCGACGCTTCTCGAACCGACCCTTGGTATCCGCCCAACCCAGCC
This sequence comes from Allostellaceae bacterium, assembly GCA_036501365.1. Lineage (GTDB taxonomy): Bacteria > Pseudomonadota > Alphaproteobacteria > ATCC43930 > CGMCC-115725 > CAIKMD01. The sequence continues at coordinate 23,534 of DASYAL010000003.1, forward strand.
GCACCGTCTCGGCATCGGCCTCGACCCGCGCGAAGGCGGCATGGTTAAGAACCTGCGCAGAGAGCACACCGTCGACCGTCTTGGCGAATCCGTCGTCTTTCAAGTGGCGTGTCAGGGTTTCAGCGTCAAGGTCCGGTTGCGGAGCATGGGTTTTTAGGATCGCGATTCGAAGCTTGTCAAGATCGGAGGACAGGAACTCGAGCTGCGCGAATTCCTCCTCGACCTCATTCAAGAGCGACGGATGATTGAGCACCAGCGCGAGCGTCACTTCCTCGCGCCGCCGCGCAAGAAGCTGCGGATCCTCCTGCGGCGCGGTCTCGCGCCAGGGCGACGCAAAACGACGCGCCCGCGCACGATCTGTCCCACCGCGTTCATAGGGCCAGCGATTCCCGCCGAGTCGCTGCGGTGCAAAACGGCCGCCGACCGGCCCGCGCCGTGCGCCGAACATTTCGGCCAGACGCTCGCGGAAGAAGTTGCGGTAGTGCTCTTGCACGCTCCGGTCGGCAATAAGGCGCACCTGCTGGTCGAGGCGCTTCTCGAGGGCGGCGCGGCGCTCAGGGGTATCTGTCGGCTTGGCGGTCTCGATCCGCCACAGCACCTCGGCGAGAGGTTGGGCCCGCTCGAGCAGCGCGCGCATCGCCGCGGCGCCGTGGTGGAGGATAAGGCTGTCGGGGTCCTCCGTGGCCGGCAGGATCGCGAAGCGCAGCGACAGGCCAGGCTTCAGGATCGGCAGGGCGCGCGCCAGCGCCCGGGCGGCGGCGCGCTGGCCGGCGGCATCGCCGTCGAAGCAGAGGACGGGTTCGGGGCCCATCCGCCACAGCTCTTCGATTTGCGCCTCGGTCAAGGCCGTCCCGAGGGGCGCGACCGCGGTCGCAAAGCCGGCGCGGTGCAGCGCGATCACGTCCATATAGCCTTCGACCACAATCGCCGACGGGTCCTTGGCCGCGGCGACCCGCGCCAGCGCCCAGCCATAGAGGTTGCGGCCCTTTTGGAAGAGCGGCGTCTCGGGCGAGTTGAGATATTTCGGCTGGCCGTCATCCATGACACGGCCGCCGAAAGCGATGATCCGGCCGCGCCGGTCGCCGATCGGGAAGATGACGCGGTTGCGGAAATAGTCGTAGCTCTCGCCGCCGCCTTCGGGCTTGCGTAAGAGCCCGGCTTCGAGCAGCAGCGCCTCCGGAATGTTGCCGACGAGCGCGCGCTTCAGCTTGTCGCGGCTCTCGGGCGCGAAGCCGAGGCGAAAGCGCCGGATGGTTGCGTCGTCGAGGCCGCGACCATCGAGATAGGCGCGCGCAGCACGGCCTTCGGGACCGTGCAGCGTCTTTTCGAAGAAGGCGCAAGCGGCGTCGACCGCGCCTTGCAGCGTCGCCTCGCGTGCCGCCCGCTCGCGCTCCTCGCGCGTCTCCTGCGGCACTTCAAGGCCGGCCCGGCGCGCCAATTGCTCGACCGCCTCGGGAAAGGAGAGATTCTCGGTCTGCATGGTGAAACCGATGACGTCGCCATGCGCGCCGCAACCGAAGCAGTGATAGAAGCCCTTGTCCTCGACGACGCTGAAGGACGGCGTCTTCTCGTTATGGAACGGGCAGAGACCGGTGAATTCGCGGCCGCGCCGGATCAGCTTCACGCGCCGCCCGACGATCTCGGCCAGTGATACACGCTGGCGCAGCTCGTCGAGGAAACGCGGCGGGAAAGCCATCAGCGATCAGCTTTCAGTTATCAGCCGTCAGCATGACGGCGTAGGCGGAAGTGTAGTGCTCTGCCGTCGAGCGTCAAACGCCCGCGACCGAAAAACTGTGGACGGAAGCTGACGACTATCCCAGCAGCTTCTTGACCATCTGGCTCGATTTCGCGGGATCGAGCTGGCCGGCATATTTCTCTTTGAGCGCCGCCATCACTTTGCCCATGTCCTTGATGCTCGCGGCGCCGATCGCGGCGATCACGCCTTTGATTGCGGCCTCGGCTTCGGCATCGGACATCGCCTTCGGCAGGAAGCGCTCGATGATCGCGATCTCGTTTCGCTCCTTCTCGGCGAGTTCGGGGCGATTGCCCTTGTCGTAGAGCTCGATCGATTCGCGGCGTTGCTTGATCATCTGCTGCAGCATCGACTGGATGTCGGGATCGGCGATGCCGTCGGCATTGCCCTTCGGCCGCGCCTCGATATCGCGCTCCTTGAGCCGCGCCAGGATCAGCCGCACGGTCGAGACCGCGAGCGCTTCCCTATCGCGCATCGACTTTTTCAAGGCCTCGCTGAATTGCTCGCGCAGCATGAAAGTCTCCGAATTGCCGAGCCGCGAAATTAGCGCGCGACTGCGATTTACGGAAGCTTGGGACCTTGACGGAAGGGAGGCCGCGTTCTATCTCCCGCTTCTAGCCCAATCTTTCGTCTTGTCGCGCCGCCCGGCCATCCCGCGGCGTGTTTTGACGCGGGCAGGTCGCCACCTCCTGCTACGAGGCCCGCCGCAAGAATGACCGACGCGCCCCTGCCGTCCGCGCGCCCCGAAGGCGCGAATGCCGCTCTGGTTCTGGCGGATGGCAGCGTTTTTTGGGGCCGCGGCCTCGGGGCGCCGGGTACCCGCACCGGCGAGGTCTGCTTCAATACGAGCCTCACCGGCTACCAGGAGATCATGACCGATCCCTCCTATGCCGGTCAGATCATCACCTTCACCTTCCCGCATGTCGGCAATGTCGGCGCCAATGCCGAGGACATCGAGACCATCACCCCGGCGGCGCGCGGGCTGGTGCTGCGCGTCGACATCACCGAGCCGTCGAACTGGCGCGCGCTGCAGCATTTCGACACCTGGCTCAAATCGCGCGACCTGACCGGCGTCGCCGGCATCGATACGCGGCGGCTGACGCGGCGCATCCGCGACGGCGGCCCGCCCAACGGCACGATCTGCTACGCGCCCGACGGCCGGCTCGATCTCGAGGCGCTGCTGAAGACCGCGCGCGCCTGGCCGGGGCTCGAAGGCATGGACCTCGCCAAAGAGGTGAGCTGCCGCCAGAGCTATCGCTGGGACGAGACCGGCTGGGTGCAGGGCCAGGGCTACGGCAGGCTGACCGCGCCGAAGCATCGCGTGGTCGCCGTCGATTACGGCGCCAAGCGCAACATCCTGCGCATGCTCGCGAGCGAAGGCTGCGATGTCACCGTGGTGCCGGCGACCGCCAGCGCCGAGGACATCCTGCGCCACGACCCCGACGGGATTTTCCTCTCCAACGGCCCGGGCGATCCGGCCGCCACCGGCGCTTACGCCGTGCCGGTGATCAAAGAGCTGGTCGCGAGCGGCAAGCCGGTCTTCGGCATCTGCCTCGGGCACCAGCTCCTCGCGCTCGCGCTCGGCGGCAAGACCAAGAAGATGCCGATCGGCCATCGCGGCGCCAACCATCCGGTCAAGGACCTCGCCACCGGCAAGGTCGAGATCACCAGCCAGAATCATGGCTTCTGCGTCCTCCCCGAGAGCCTGCCGCAAGAGGCCGAGGTGACGCATGTCTCGCTGTTCGACGGCTCGAACGAGGGGCTGAAGCTCAAGGATCGGCCGGTGTTCTCGGTGCAATATCATCCCGAAGCCAGCCCCGGTCCGCAGGACAGCCACTACCTCTTCAAGCGCTTCACCGAGGCGATGAAGAAGCAAGACTGAGCGATGCCGAAGCGCACGGACATCAAAAGCATCTTGATCATCGGCGCGGGCCCGATCGTCATCGGCCAGGCCTGCGAGTTCGATTATTCCGGCGTTCAAGCGGTGAAAGCGCTCAAGGAAGAAGGCTATCGCGTTATCCTCGTCAATTCGAACCCGGCGACGATCATGACCGATCCGGGCCTGGCGGACGCGACCTATATCGAGCCGATCACGCCCGAGATGGTCGAGCGCATCATCGCCCGCGAGAAGCCCGACGCGCTGCTGCCGACCATGGGCGGACAGACAGCGCTCAACATCGCGATGGCGCTCGCCAAGAACGGGGCGCTGCAGCGCCACGGCGTCGAGCTGATCGGCGCCTCGGAAGCGGCGATCGCCAAGGCCGAGGATCGGCTGCTCTTCCGCGAGGCGATGGACCGCATCGGCCTCAAGTCGCCCCAGAGCAAGCTGGTCAAATCCGCCGAGGATGCGCGCGACGCGCTCGAACTCGTCGGCCTGCCGGCAATCATCCGGCCATCCTTCACCTTGGGCGGCACCGGCGGCGGCATTGCCTACAACAAGGAGGAATACGAGGAGCTGGTGCGCGGCGCGCTGCGCGCCTCGCCGGTGCATGAGATCCTGGTCGAGCAATCGGTGCTCGGCTGGAAGGAATTCGAGATGGAAGTCGTGCGCGACCGCGCCGACAACTGCATCATCATCTGCTCGATCGAGAATGTCGATCCGATGGGCGTCCACACCGGCGACAGCGTCACCGTCGCGCCGGCGCTCACCTTGACCGACAAGGAATACCAGATCATGCGCAACGCCTCGATCGCGGTGCTGCGCGAGATCGGGGTCGATACCGGCGGATCGAACGTGCAGTTCGCCGTCAACCCCGCCGACGGCGAGCTCGTCATCATCGAGATGAATCCGCGCGTCTCACGTTCTTCGGCCTTGGCCTCGAAGGCGACCGGCTTCCCGATCGCCAAGGTCGCGGCAAAGCTCGCCGTCGGCTACACGCTCGACGAGCTGACGAACGAGATCACGCGGGTGACGCCGGCCTCCTTCGAGCCGACGATCGACTACGTCGTCACCAAGATGCCGCGCTTCACCTTCGAGAAATTCCCCGGCGCGGAGCCGCTGCTCACCACTTCGATGAAATCGGTCGGCGAGGCGATGTCAATCGGCCGCTCCTTCGCCGAATCGGTGCAGAAGGCGCTGCGCTCGATGGAGACCGGCCTCACCGGCTTCAACGAGGTCGAGATCCCCGGTGCGGAAAGTGGCGAGAAGGACGCGATCCGCGGCGCGCTGGCCAAGCCGACGCCCGACCGACTGCTGACCATTGCCCAGGCTTACCGCCACGGCCTTACCACCGCCGAGATCCATGCTGCATGCAAATACGATCCGTGGTTCCTCGAAGAGGTCCGCAAGATCGTCGCCGCTGAAGCGGCGGTGAGGCGCGATGGCTTGCCGAAGAATGCGACCGCATTCCTGAAGCTTAAAGGCATGGGCTTTTCCGACGCGCGGCTCGCGGAGCTTGCCGGCACAAGCGAGAGCGCGGTCGCGGCGGCGCGCGCGTCCTTGAATGTCCACCCCGTCTATAAGCGCATCGATACTTGCGCCGCCGAATTCCCTTCGCTCACGCCCTACATGTATTCGACCTATGAGGGTGACGGCATCCAGCCGGCCGAATGCGAGGCTGAGCCCTCGGCGCGCGACAAGGTCGTGATCCTCGGCGGCGGCCCCAATCGCATCGGCCAGGGTATCGAATTCGATTATTGCTGCGTCCATGCCGCCTACAGCCTCAAAGACGCCGGCATCGAGACGATCATGGTCAATTGCAACCCCGAGACCGTCTCGACCGATTACGACACCTCCGACCGGCTCTATTTCGAGCCGCTGACCGCCGAGGACGTGATCGAGCTGGTGCGGGTCGAGCAGCGCGCCGGAAAGCTGCGCGGCGTCATCGTACAGCTCGGCGGGCAGACGCCGCTGAAACTCGCCGCCGCGCTCGAAGCCGCGCGCATCCCGATCCTCGGCACCTCTCCCGATGCGATCGATCTCGCCGAGGACCGCCGCCGCTTCCAGGAACTCTTGCATCGACTCGAGCTGAAGCAGCCCGACAACGGCACCGCTACCTCACCCGAAGAGGCCGAAGCGGTGGCGCAACGCATCGGCTATCCGGTGGTGATCCGGCCGTCTTACGTCTTGGGCGGGCGGGCGATGGAGATCGTGCACGAGAGGCCGGCGCTGGCGCGCTACATGGCGCGCGCGGTCAAAGTCTCGGGCAACAATCCGGTGCTGATTGATCGCTACCTGCAGGACGCGATCGAGGTCGATGTCGACGCGCTTGCTGACGGCCACGACGTCTTTATCGCCGGCATCATGGAGCATATCGAGGAAGCCGGCATTCATTCGGGCGACAGCGCGTGCTCGCTGCCGCCCTATTCGCTGCCGCCCGAAATCGTCGCCGAGCTCAAGCGGCAGACGACGGCGATGGCGAACGCGCTCGGCGTCGTCGGGCTGATGAATGCGCAGTACGCGGTGAAGGACGGCACGGTCTACGTGCTCGAGGTCAACCCACGCGCTTCGCGCACCGTGCCCTTCGTCGCCAAGGCGATCGGCGTCCCGATTGCTAAAATCGCGGCGCGGGTGATGGCAGGCGAGAAGCTCGCCGACTTCACCCTCGTCGCCAAGGCGCGGCGCCCGCATGTCGCGGTCAAGGAGGCGGTGTTCCCGTTCGCGCGTTTCCCCGGCGTCGACCTGATCCTCGGACCGGAGATGAAATCGACCGGCGAGGTGATGGGGCTCGATTCGGATTTCGGCCGCGCCTTTGCCAAGTCGCAACTCGGCAGCGGGGTCACCCTGCCGCTCGAGGGCCGGGTATTTATCTCGGTGCGCGACCACGACAAACCGGCGGTGGTCGAGCCCTGCCGGCGACTTGTCGCGATGGGCTTTGCCCTGATCGCGACAAGCGGCACCGCTGACTTCCTGCGCCAGGCCGGGCTGACGGTCGAGACCGTCAACAAAGTCGTGGAAGGGCGACCCCATATCGTCGACCGCATGCTATCGGGCGAGGTGCAGCTGGTGGTCAATACCAGCGAGGGCGCGCAGTCGATCGCCGACAGCTTCAGCCTGCGCCGGACCGCGCTGACCAACGAAATCCCTTATTACACAACGATTTCCGGCGCCCGGGCGGCGGTTCAGGCGATCCATGCCCTGAAAACCGGCAGCCTTGAAGTCGCTCCCGTACAATCCTATTTTGTAGGATCGTTTTGAGCGCCGTTTTCTCGGCCGTTTTGATGATTAACGCCACGGGGACCAACCCGCCCGCATGACGAAGATACCGATGACCTCTCCGGGGTTTAACCGCCTCCAGGAGGAGTTGAAGAGACTCAAATCGATCGACCGCCCGGCCATCATCCGCGCGATCGCGGAGGCACGCGAACAAGGCGATATCGCCGAAAACGCCGAATACCATGCCGCGCGCGAGCGCCAGGGCTTCATCGAGGGCCGGGTGATGGAACTCGAGGACAAGATCGCCCGCGCCGAGGTCATCGATGTCTCGAAGCTCTCGGGCAAGGTGATCAAATTCGGCGCCACGGTCACCCTCGAGGACGAGGAGACGGAGGAAAAGACCGTCTATCAGATCGTCGGCGAGGACGAGGCCGATATCAGCAAAGGCCGGCTGTCGGTGACGTCGCCGGTGGCGCGCGCCCTCATCAGCAAGACGATCGGCGACAACGTCGAAGTCTCGACGCCGCGCGGCGCGCGGTCTTACGAGATCGTCAAAGTCCAGTTCAAATAGGGCTTTATTCGGCTTCGATCGGCACGCCCGGCTCGGCCTTCGAGGCGCGGATCGCGAGCGACGATTTGACATGCGTCACGTTCGGCGCCGCCGTCAGCCTGGTCGTCAGGAAGCGCTGATAGCTGTCCCAGTCGGCGGCGACGATTTTCAGGAGGAAATCGGTCTCGCCCGCGAGCATGTGCGCCTCCCGCACTTCGGGCCAGGACGCGACCAACACCTCGAACGCCTTGAGATCGGGCTCGGCTTGCGTCGCAAGACCGACCTGGGCGAAGACGGTGACGCCAAAGCCGAGCGCCTCGGGATTGACCTCGGCATGATAACCGCGGATAAACCCGGCCTCCTCCAAGGCGCGCACGCGCCGCAGGCAGGGCGGCGCGGAAATGCCGGCGCGTTCGGCGAGGTCGACGTTGGTCATGCGGCCATCCGCTTGCAGATCGCGCAAAATCCGCCGATCGATGCGGTCGAGCTTGCTTCGACGCATGAAAAAATCCCGTTTACCGCCGTTTTATTCCGATAATTGCCGATCGTAGCGCCGGGTAATAATGTTTCAAGATCGATTGCAAAGGACCTTAGGCTGAGAGCGATGGCAAGCACCGGCGATCAGCCCGCGGTCTGGGCGCTGCATGACGGCAAGATCGGCATGGCCAATCAGGTCACCGGCCTTGCCGAGGCGCTGGGCTGGCCGTTCGTCGAGAAGCGGCTTGCGATTCGCACACCCTGGCGGCATCTGCCGCCGGCTTTGTGGCTCGCCCCGGCCCGGGCGCTGGATCCCGCCGGCGCTTCCCTGGCGCCGCCCTGGCCCGACATCGTCATCGGCTGCGGCCGCAACGCCGTGGCGCCGGCGCGGCTGATAAAGCGCACCAGCGGCGGGCATACCCTCTGGGTCCAGGTCCAAGATCCGCGCTTTGCCCGGCGCGAGGTCGATCTGATCGTTGCGCCGCTGCACGACCCCGCGCCCGGCGACAACGTGCTGCGCACTTTGGGCGCGGTGCATCGCGTGACCGCGGCGAAGCTGAGCGAGGCCGCCGCGCGCTTCGCGCCGCTCTTCGCCGCGCTGCCGCGGCCGCTCGCCGCGGTGCTGATCGGCGGCGACAATAGCGTCTACAAGCTCACGGACACACGTTTTGCGGCGCTGTGCGATCAACTTGTCGGTCTTGCTTTGAGCGGCATCGGCCTCGCGATCACGCCGTCGCGCCGGACCGCCGCGGCGCAGCGCGCGGTGCTGCAACAGCGGCTGGCTGGCCTGCCGGCCTATATTTGGGACGGCAGCGGCGACAACCCCTATTTCGGGATGCTGGCTTTGGCCGACGCGATCATTGCGACGGCCGATTCGGTTTCGATGATCAGCGAGGCCGCCGCGACCGGCAAGCCGGTCCATATCGTCGAGCTTGAGGGCGGATCGCGCAAATTCGCCCGCTTCCATCAGGCGCTCCGCGACGCCGGCATCGCCCGGCCGTTCACCGGCACGCTCGGCCACTGGAGCTATCAGCCGCTCGACGATACGGCACGCGCTGCGGCCGAGATTCGTCGTCGCTTCCAGAAGGCCAACTGAGTGCGCGCGCTGCTCTGGTTCGGCGGCGGCTTCTTGCTGCTTTGCGGCGGGCTGGTGGTGCTGCCCGGCATCGATCTCTGGACGAGCGCGCTGTTCTACCGGCCCGGCGACGGCTTCTTCCTCGGCGATTGGCCGCCCTTTCGTATCGCCCACGAATATCTTTCGATCGTGGTCTGGGCCTATGCCCTCGCCGTCGTCGCAGCGCTGATCGCGGGCTTGGCGCTGCGCCGTTCCGTGCTCGGTCTCACGCCGCGCGCCGCGATCTTCCTGCTTTTGTCGCTGGCGCTCGGGCCCGGGCTCACCGTCAACACGGTCTTCAAGGACCATTGGGGACGCGCGCGGCCGGTGCAGATCGCCGCGTTCGGCGGTACCCAGAAATTCACCCCGGCCTTCGTGCCGAGCGATCAATGCAACCGCAATTGCTCCTTCCCGGCCGGCGATCCGGCGATGGGCTTCTACCTCGTTTCGGCAGCGCTGCTCGCGGGCAGCGCCGCCGCGCGGCGCAACGGGATCATCGCTGCCGTCGTCGGCGGCGGCGCGCTCGGCGTGGTGCGCCTCGCCCAAGGCGGGCATTTCCTCTCGGACATTATCGCCGCGGGCTTCTTCGTCGGCGGCATCGCCTGGGGGCTGCATTGGTTGATCATGACCGGCGATCATGTCGAGAGGCTCGCGGCGGCTTTGCGGCACCCGTCGCCTGGCCTGCGGCGCTGCGCGCTGCTGACGATTGTCACCGCCGCCGCCTTTGCCATCGCCTATGAATGGATCGACATCCCGGTGGCGCGCGCCTTCAAGGGCATCGGCCCGACCACGCATGCGGTCTTCGGTGTCATCACCCGTTTCGGCGAAGGCGGCGTCTATCTCGTGCCGCTCGGCCTCGCCTTCCTCTGGGCCTGGCGCAAGGGCGCGCGCGACTGGGCGTGGCGCACCGGCATCGTCTTCGCCGCCATCGCGCTTCCCGGCATCCTTGCTGATATCATGAAGCCGGTCTTTGGCCGCGCCCGCCCGGTGCTGCTGTTCCGCGAGAATCTCTATGGCTTCACGTGGCGCAGCGCGCATGCCAATGCTTGGTCGTTTCCCTCGGGCCACAGCATCACCGTGGTCGCGCTCGCCGTCTCGCTCTACGCGATCTATCCGCCGCTCTGGCCGGCCTATGCGCTCTTGGCGCTTTTGGTGATGGCCAGCCGCATCGTCCTCGACATGCATTACCTGAGCGACGTGATCGTCGGCGCCTATTTTGGCAGCGTTGCCGCCTGGGCGTTGGTCGCAGCGGCGAAGCAGCGCGGCGTTGCGCTAACGCTCGAAACGCGACTCAGCGATAACCCTTGAAGCCGCCGAGCAGCCGCACCTGGTAGACCCGCGTGAGGGGCGGCTGGCCTTGCTTGGTCGGCGGCCCGAGGAAGATCGTGATGCGCTCGACCGGTCCCGTGGTCGCAAACCGGCTGACGATATCGTCGATATTGTTGCGGAAGCTGACGAGCAGGAAATTATCGCCGATGTATTTCGCGGGCTCGGCGGTGAGATCGAATTGATCGTGAATGCCGCCGGCGCCGTTCCACTTCAGCGCGTCGAGCGGATGCGGCGAGACGTAATAAACCAGAGCCGCCATCAGCTCGCGATCGTCCGCCATCAGATGCGTGCCCGGATTCTCGGCCAGCATCCGGCCAACGGTGGCGCCGAGCGTGCGCCAGCCTTTGAGGCGATGCAGCGGATCGTATTTCCCCGGCAAATCGTAGCCGACGAGATGCGTGAGCGGCTTCGCCTCGGCGATCATCACCGCAACAGCGACGTGCAACGCGACTGAGCCCCAGAGCAGGACGCGCGGCGCCCGCGCGAGCAGGAACGCCACCACCAGCACCGTCGCCGAGAGATAGGTCGGCGCCGACCAGTTGGGCTCGGCGCGGGAGAGGAAGCTCACCACCAGCATCATCGCGAGCGTCGGCAGCGCGAAGAAGGCCAGCATCGCCTCGCGCGGCCCCGCGAGCATGCGGCGCCCCAGCGCCGCGCAAACGATGAGCGCGCCGAACAGCACCGGGCCGAAGACGCCGAATTGCGAACCGAAAAACGCGAGGAAATTCTCGGGGTGGAAAAGCGGGCCGCCGAGCGCGGCGTTGGCCTCGGTGTGGTGATAGGAGACGAAGCCATGCGCGGCGTTCCACAAGAAGTTTGGCGCGTAAATCAGCAGCGCGAGCGCCATCGCGCCGGCGAAGCGCGGCAGATGCCGCCGCTCGCCGCGGTAGATCGCGAGATAGAGCAGCGCGGAGATCATCCAATACGCCATCGCGTATTTCGACAGCAGGCCGAGACCGCAGCCGATACTGACCAGCCACCACCAGCGGGCGCCTTGCGACTCGCGCGCGCGCACGAAGGCGTAAAGCGTTACCGACCAGCAAAACAGCAGCGGCGCGTCGGTCGACATGATCACGGCCGAGACCCACACCCCCGGCAGGGTCGCATAGACCACCGCCGACCAGAACGCCGCGCGCGCATCGTAGAGGCGCTGTGCGATCGCATAGACCATCAGCGCCGTGCCGAAATGCAAGAGCGGCGCCGTCATGCGCACCGCAAGCTCGTTGTCGCTGCCTGCGATCCAGGTGCTGGCCGCGATCAGCCAGGCGACGACCGGCGGCTTCGAGTAGTAGCCCCAATCCGGGTGCAGCGACCACAGCCAGTACTGCGCCTCGTCGGGATAGAGATCGGTCGCGCCCGAGGCGATCCACAAAAATCGCACCACCGTGATCGCGAAGACGACGAACACGGCGATGCGCAGGCTGCGCTCCGCTTCGGCCGCGGCGGGTTTCTTGACGTCGGTACCAACTGCCATGCGGCATACAGACTAATGGGGATTGACGGGCGGGGGAATCGGTGCGGCGTTTTGAAACGCCGCCCTCGGTTCCGCCGAGACAGTAGCCAGGGGCGGCCATGCTTGCTAAGTCAAGGCTGCGCCCATGCTGAAAATCGAGACTTTCGACAACAAGAGCGGCGGCAACACCTTTTTCAAGGCGGTGACGCATCCGCTGGCGGCGCGCGCCGCGCCGGCGCTGCTGCGCCGCCTGCGCGAAGGCCGATGCGCGATCTATGACATCGAGGGCCAGGTCGACGCTTTCGCCGAGCTTTACGACCTCAATGGCTTCGAGAGCGCCGGCAGCTTCGTCCAGGACGTGACCGCGGTCGGCAAGAAGGTCCTTGGCCGCCCGGCGCAGCCGGTGACGGCGCTCCAGGAATCGGGCGCCGCGATCGTCTTCGTCGCCGGCTTCGATGCCGAACGCGCCGTCGCGCATATTCGCCATTTGCTGCCGCCCGAGGCGCACGTCGAAAGCCTCGATGCGCTGCGTCTGCCCGAGGCGATCGTGCCGCGCGGCCGGCGCTATCTCGATCCGCTCAACTTCGCGACCAACTTCGTGTTCTTCCGCGAACAGGACGGATTCTCGACCCGGCTCGTCACAGCGAATTACTGGGCCGGTTACGGCTCGAACGCGCTCAAGCTGTGGCTGCTGCTGTTCGACGCCGAAGGTGTGACGCTGGCCGAATGGACCGAGGACGTGGCGCCCGGCGCGGCCGCCATCGTCATCGACAGCCGCGACGCTCGCCGGCGCTTCTCATTGCCAGAATTCACGGGCCAGCTTTTCGTCCATGCCATCGGCGCGCAAGGCCACGACGTGGTGAAATACGCGCTCGACACCTATGGCGGCAACGACAAAGAGCGCGCCTTCTCCTGCACCCATGACGCCAATTCCTGGCCGGCGGATTTTTATGCGGGATTGCCGGCGCCCGATGCCGGCGAGACGGTGACGCTCTGGGTCCAGAACAGCCAGCCTTGCGCGATCCCCGCGGGCGCGGTCGGCCTCAACCTCATGGGCGAGGATAAGAGCGCGACCCTCGACCGCGCGATCGCGCCTTTCGCCAGCCATGCGCTCGATGTCGCGAGCCTCCTGCCGCAGGCGCGCTGGCCGCAGCAGATCGAGATCAGCGCCGGCAAATACATGGTGCGGCCGCGCTACGAGGTGACATCGCGGGGCCGGCGGCGCATCGCGCATGTCAATGTCGAGCGGACCGATCTGAAGCCCGATCCGAAGCTGGCTGAGCTCAGCAGCGCCTGGCATACCGTGGACGCCGGAAAGGCGTTCACAAGACCGAAGATCGACCTAAAGGAGCGCGCGGATCCGGCGGTGAAAGAAAAGCCACTCGGCAAAGGCTATATCTTGCCGGCACCGCTTCTACCAGGCGACCGATGGCGTTCTCTCGTGCTGCCGACGCCGATGGCGCGCTTACAGGAGGCGTTGCCGATCGCCGTCGTGACCTACAACAAGTGGGGCGCAGAAACCGGGCGTTATCATTTTGGCCGGGTGCAGCGGCGGGATTCCGTCGCGATCGACATCGATCAGATTTGGCGCGTCGATCCTACGATCGGCGGCCATATGGAATTGCTGTACGATTTCAGCAAGGGCGGTGAGGGCGACGGCTGGCTGCATGCGCTCTTCCGTTATGAGGATCGTGCCAGCGGCCATCGCGCGGAGACGAGCTTTGGGTCACACGTTTTCAACACGGTGCTGACCTATAAAGGCGAGCCGCAATCGTATTCCGGCAAGCCGCCCGGCCTCTCGACCCGGCTGTTCCTGCGCCTGGGTCCCGCGCCGCACGACACGCTGTGCCATTTGATCTACCCGGCTTCACGGCTGTGGCACCAAATGAGCGTGACTGATCTCATCCTTCACAACGCCCGCGGTGAGGAAATCGCCCGCCAACGCATAGACATCGCGTGCGGCGGCTCGCGCTTCTGGACCTATCACGAAATCTTCGACGACGCTGCGACTCGGGCACGCGCGGGCGAGAATGCCTATATTGTCGTTCGCGACACGACCTGCCGGCTTTTCGGCTATCATGGCGTCCTGGGGGACGACGGGGCGTTCAGCCTCGATCATATGTTCGGATTCTGATGAGCGAGCGGATTCACACCAAATTCCTGATCATCGGCGCGGGGCCGGCGGGCTATACGGCGGCGATCTATGCCGCGCGTGCCAATCTCAAGCCGATCCTGGTCGCCGGGCTGCAGCCCGGCGGCCAGCTCACCATCACCACCGATGTCGAGAATTACCCCGGCTTCGCCGCGGTGATCCAGGGCCCGTGGCTGATGGAGGAGATGCAGAAACAGGCCGAGCATGTCGGCACCAAGATCGTCTCCGACATCATCGTTTCCTGCGACCTGTCGCAACGACCCTTCGTGTGCACCGCCGATTCGGGCGACATCTACATCGCCGACTCGATCGCGATCTGCACCGGCGCCCAGGCGCGGTGGCTCGGCCTGCCGAGCGAAGATAAATTCCGCGGCTCGGGCGTCTCCGCCTGCGCGACCTGCGACGGTTTCTTCTTCCGCGGCCGCAAGGTCGTGGTGGTGGGCGGCGGCAACACCGCTGTCGAGGAAGCGCTCTACCTCACCAATCACTGCGTGAATGTCACGCTCGTCCATCGGCGCGACAAGCTGCGCTCGGAGCAGATCCTGCAGAAGCGGCTCTTCGATCATCCCAAGATCACGGTGATCTGGGACAGCGTGGTCGATGAGGTGCTCGGTGAAGAGACGCCGCGCCATGTCACCGGACTGCGGCTGAAGAACGTCAAGACCGGCAAGCTCAGCGAAATCGCCTGCGACGGTGTTTTCGTCGCGATCGGCCACGACCCGGTGACCGAGATGTTCAAGGGCCAGCTCACGCTCGATCTCGGCGGCTATATCGTGACCAAGCCGGATTCGACCGCGACCGAGGTTCCGGGCGTCTTCGCCGCCGGCGACGTCAAGGACAAGATCTTCCGCCAGGCGGTGACCGCTGCCGGCATGGGCTGCATGGCGGCGCTCGAGGCGGAAAAGTTCCTGGCGGCGGTCGAGGCCCAATCGCGCGCCGCAGCGGAGTAGTCCTCGTGACGACGCCCATGGACTGGGACAAGCTGAGAGTCTTCCACGCGGTCGCCGAGGCCGGAAGCTTCACGCATGCCGGCGAGGCGCTCAACCTCAGCCAATCCGCCGTCAGCCGCCAGATCAGCGCGCTCGAGGAAAGCCTCTCGGTGCCGCTGTTCCATCGCCACGCGCGCGGCCTGATCCTCACCGAGCAGGGCGATCTCCTCTATCGCACCGCGCGTGAGGTCTTCGCCAAGCTTGCGATGACCGAGGCGATGCTGACGGAATCGAAAGACCGGCCGAAAGGACCGCTCAAGGTCACGACCACGGTCGCCTTCGGCTCGGCTTGGCTAACCCCGCGCATCCGCGAATTCCTCGACCTCTATCCCGAGATCGAGATCACGGTCGTGGTCGACGATGCCGAGCTCGATCTGTCGATGCGCGAGGCTGATGTCGCGATCCGCATGTCGCCCCCGCGCCAGCCCGATCTGGTGCAGCGGCATCTGATGACCGTGCGTCACCACGCCTATGCCTCGGCCGATTATCTGAAGAAATACGGCACGCCGCAGCGCCCGGAAGAGCTCGATAAGCACCGCATCATCGTTTACGGCACGGATGCGCGGCCGCCGATCCGCAATCCCAACTGGCTGCTCGAGGCCGGCGCGCGGCCCGGCTACGAGCGCCACCCGATCCTTGCCGTCAACAATCTCTATGCAATCCTGCGCGCGCTCGAGGGCGGGCTCGGCATTGCTTCGCTGCCGGATTTCATGGAGCACGAGACCTCGGGGCTGGTGCGGGTGCTGCCCGACGTTCTGGGCGGCGAATTCGAATCCTTCTTCGTCTATCCCGAGGAGCTCCGCACCTCGAAGCGCATCGCCGTGTTCCGCGATTTCCTCTTGCGCAAGGTCGCCGAGCGCAAGAACGGCGCAGGGTAAGCGGGCGTGAGGGCGGCCATTGGGGCCGCGGCTCTGAGCGCTGCTGTTGTTTGTGGGTTATCTGTGGCGGCGATGGG
>DASYAL010000004.1:0-1581 GCA_036501365.1 Allostellaceae bacterium
CTCAGCGCATCGCGCGCCTGAAAGCGAGGATCCCATGGCCGATCTGCGCACCAATTTTCTCGGCGTCAAATCGCCCAATCCGTTCTGGCTCGCTTCCGCCCCGCCGACCGATCGGAAGGTCAATGTCGAGCGCGCGTTCCGCGCCGGCTGGGGCGGCGTGGTGTGGAAGACGCTCGGCGAAGCCGGGCCACCCGTGGTCAACGTGTCAGGCGCGCGCTATGGCGCGATCCACGGACCCGACCGCCGGCTGATCGCGATGAACAACATCGAGCTGATCACCGACCGCGACCTCGAAATCAACCTGCGGGAAATCAAGGAGGTCAAGCGCGCCTGGCCGGACCGCGCGCTCATCGTGTCGCTGATGGTTCCCTGCGACGAGAAGTCCTGGGAGGATATTCTCGCGCGCGTCGAGGAGACCGAATGTGACGGCGTCGAGCTCAATTTCGGCTGCCCGCATGGCATGTCGGAGCGCGGCATGGGCTCAGCCGTCGGCCAGGTGCCCGAATATGTCGAGATGGTCGCGCGCTGGTGCAAGGCGCATACTCGCATGCCGGTCATCGTCAAGCTGACGCCCAACATCACCGACGTCCGCCAGCCGGCGCGCGCGGCGAAGACCGGCGGCGCCGACGCGGTGTCGCTCATCAACACCATCAATTCGATCATGAACATCGATCTCGACCGCATGACGCCGGACGTCGCTATCGACGGCAAGGGCACCCACGGGGGCATGTGCGGCCCCGCGGTCAAGCCGATCGCGCTCTCCATGGTGTCGGAGATCGCCCGCGATTCCATCTGCGCCGGCCTGCCGATCTCGGCCATCGGCGGCATCACCACCTGGCGCGACGCGGCGGAGTTCATCGCGCTCGGCGCCGGGACGGTGCAGGTTTGCACCGCCGCAATGACCTACGGCTTCAAAGTCGTCCAGGAGATGATCACCGGCCTTTCAGACTTCATGGACGCCAAAGGCTACGCGACGATCGAGGCTTTCCGCGGTCGCGCGGTTCCTTCGATCACCGACTGGCAGTATCTCAACCTCAATTACGTCGCCAAGGCCGAGATTGATCAGAAGCTCTGCATTCAATGCGGCCGCTGCCACATCGTCTGCGAGGACACCTCGCATCAGGCGATCTTCGCCCGCATCAACGGCAAGCGCCAGTTCGTCGTCAACGAGGCTGAATGCGTCGGCTGCAATCTGTGCACGCTCGTGTGCCCGGTCGAGGACTGCATCACGCTGGTCCATAAAGTCGCGGGCGTCGATCCGCGCACCGGGCTCGACTATGACCGCCCGCCCGCCAACTGGACGGCGCATCCGAACAACCCGGCCGTCCACACCAAGGCGGCGGAGTAGCATCGGGCCAGTGCGCCTCGTCCTGAGGAGCGCCGAAGGCGCGTCTCGAAGGACGCTTAAGAGCGTGCGTGCTGACTGGAACATCCTTCGAGATGCGAAGCTTTGCTTCGCGCCTCAGGATGAGGGGATGGGCGCGTCCAAGAGCCAAGCGACCACGAAAGGGCGCGCGCCGCCACTCACTCCGAGGGCGGCGCTTTCTCCTTCAGCTTTCCGAACACCGAATTGACGTCGAC
>DASYAL010000005.1:0-3651 GCA_036501365.1 Allostellaceae bacterium
GTGGTGATGATCGCGGAGGAGGGCGCGGCTTATGCGATGTGGCGGCCGGGGCAGGGCGATCGGTTTACCCGATGGTTGGAAGAGTGGCGGGCGCTTGGCGCGACGCCGGCGGCGAGAACGCCGGACATCGTCGGCCGTTAACCCGCCCTTATCCAGCCTGGCGCTGCCAAGAGCGCCACCATGCGCGCCGCCCTTTCTTCCCGGTTGCAACAAGGACTATGATGCAGCCGCAAGGGTGCGACGATGCTCGACGAGGTCGCGGCAAAGCCGCCCGTCCAGGACGATGCCAAATCGCCGGCGGCCGCCCGGGTGGCGCGAGCCGGGGCTTGGCTGCGGGCCAACGGCCCGGGGTTCCTGGCGCGCGGCGCGCAATTCGTCGGGCGCAATTTCAACACGCTGATCGTCAAGTTGCCGTGGGCGATCGTGGTCGTCTTCGTGCTGTGGATCGTCGTCCGCGGCCTCACCGAGCACGTGACGGTGATCGAGGCCTTGTCGGTGCCGAAGGATCTCGAGGACCGCGGTTACACGCCGGAGGTCGCCGGCAAGCACCTGCGCGACGCGGTCGACAAGTTCGCCAAATCGGTCAACACGACGATGCGCAACCCCGAGATCGCGCTGCAAGGCGAGTTGCCCAATATCGTGGTGCCGAGCGTCGGCATCTCGCTCGATGCGCTGGTATCGTCGCTGCGCACGCTGTTGCGGTCGACGCGCAGCCGCTCCGTCACCGGCGAGTTCACCAGCCTGGGCAACCAGCTGTGGCTGCGGCTGCGGCTTGACGGCCACCAGATCTACGCGAGCCCGGCCGGCAGCCTGGAGCAGCCGGATGACCTATTGGCCGCGGCCGCGCCCGAGATACTCAAAAGCATTCAGCCGTATTTCACCGCGGCGGCGATGCGCGGCAGCGATCCCCTGGGCGCGCTCGCGCTTGCCGATCTGGTGATCGAGCATCGTCCGGAATCCGATGACAACGTCGCCTGGATGTACAATCTCAAGAACAATATTTTCTACGACAGCGGCGACTATCTGGCGGCGCGGCGCGCCGCCGAGAAGGCGCGCGCCATCAATCCCGGCCTGACCGGGCCTTACCTCGGCATCGGGCTGATCGACGCCGTGGAGGGCGACCGGCAAAGCGCGGTGCGCGAGGACATGGCGGCGCTCAAGATCGATCCCGACTTGCCGGTCGTGCACAACAATATCGGCGTCGGCCTGGCGTTCCGGGGCGACGCCGACGCCGCCATGGCGGAGTATCGAAAAGCCATCAAGCTGGATGCGAATTACGCGCTGGTGCACCTCAATCTCGGCGAGCTGCTGCGCTTGCTCAATCGCGACCGCGAGGCGGCCGACGAATTCGTCGAGGCGATCGCGCAATACCGGCGGCACGTCGCCGAGTATCCCAAGGACATCGCCACCCGTATCGATCTCGGCAACGCGCTGCGCAGGCATGGCGACGCCGACGAAGCCGACGCGGAGTACAACACGGCGATAACGCTGTACACGGAGATCGCGCGCAAGGAGCCGAAGAACATCGTCGCGCGCCGTTTCCTCGGCGACGCGCTTCACGCCGTGCAGAAATACGACGAGGCGGCGGCGGCGTACCAGGAGGCGATCGAGCTGGATCCCGACGCCGCGGCGCTGCACTACAAAAAAGGCCTCGCCTTGCAGGAGGCCAAGAAGCACGACGAGGCGGCGGCCGCGTATCGGCTCGCCATCAAAGGCGAGCCGCGGTTTGCGCTGGCGCACAGCGCGCTTGCGCTTGCCTTCGAGCAAACGCACAAGACCGATGAAGCCATCGCCGAGCTCCGCGCCGCCATCGCCATCGATCCGCTTTACGCGGCCTACCACTACGATCTCGGCGTCGCGCTGCAGGCGGCCAATCGCGGCGACGAGGCGACCGCGGAATTCCACAGCGCGCTCGAGGCCAATCCGCGCTACGCGCCGGCGCATCTGCGGCTCGGCCGCGCACTCGGTGCGGCCGGCAAGACCGACGAGGCGATGGCGGAATACCGCAAGGCCGTCGACTCCGATCCGCACAACGCGGCCGCGCATAACGATCTCGGCGTCGCGCTCGAACGCAGCGACAGGCTCGACGACGCCATTGCCGAGTACCGCGCGGCGCTGCAGCTCGACCCGAAAGCGATAGTCACGCACAACAATCTGGGAATCGCTTTGGCCAAGCAAGGCCGCAAGGACGACGCCATTGCCGAGTACCGCGCCGCGCTCGCGCTCGTTCCGAAAGACGCGCTCGCGCTGCGTAACCTCAAGGACATGGGCGTGGACAGTCGGTAATCAGGGATCAGAAATCAGAAATCAGGGATCAAGTTGATCCCTGATCCCCGATCCCTGATCCCTAGCTCAGCATTCCGACGATGGCGCCGAGCAAGCACGTCGTCAGCGTCCCCGAAATGATCGACTTCAGCCCGAGCGACACCACCTCGTCGCGCTTCTCCGGGCACATCGTCGACAACCCTGCGATCATGATGCCGAGCGAGCCGAAATTGGCGAAGCCGCACATGGCGTAGAGCATGATCAGCCGCGAGCGAGGATCGAGCGCGTCCGCGGGCAGCGCCGCGAGCTGCAGATAGGCGACGAGCTCGTTCAGGATCGTCTTGATCCCCATCAGGCCGCCCGCGGTCACCGCTTGCGCCCACGGGATGCCCATCAGCCAGCAAATCGGCGCCATCACCCAGCCGAGCGTGCGCTGCAAGGTGAGCGGCGCACCGAACAAATCCGGCAACAGCCCAAGCACGGCGTTGGCGAGATAAACCAGCGCGATGAACACGATCAGCATGGCGACGATGTTGAGCAACAGCTCGAGCCCCGCGCCGGTGCCTTTGACGATGGCGTCCATGGTGCTCGACGCGACCTGCTCGACCTCACCGAGCGCGCCGCCGGTGTGCCGCTCGCCCGGATCGGGCACCATGATGAAACTGATCAAGATCGCCGCCGGCGCACCGAGCACCGAGCAGACCACGATATGGCCGGCGGCATCGGGAATCGCGTTGGCAAGGATGGTCGCATAGAGCACGAACACCGTCCCCGCTATCCCCGCCATGCCGCCGGTCATCACCACGAACATTTCCGCGCGCGACAGCTTTGCCAGATACGGCCGGATGAACAGCGGCGCCTCGACCTGGCCGACGAAAATATTGGCCGCCGTCGACAGCCCCACCGCGCCGCCGACGTCGAGCGTCTTTTCCAGCGCCTTCGAAAAGCCGCGCACGATCGGCGGCATGATGCCCCAATAGAACAACAGCGACGACAGCACGCTCATCACCAGCACGACTGGCAGCGCCTGAAAGCCGAGAATGAAGGTGGCGGTCGGCTCTTTGACGTCGAACGGCAGCGGCCCGCCGCCGACATAGCCGAACACGAACGCCGTGCCGGCCCGGGTCGCGGTGGCGATGGCATTCACCGCGTCGTTGATCAACGCGAACACCACCTCGACCTTCGGCACCTTGAGCATGACCAGCGCAAGGACGAGGGTGACGCCAAGCGCGATGCCGGCCTGCCGCCAGTTCACCGCGCGGCGGTTCTCGCTGATGAGCCAGGCGAGCGCGAGGATGGCGAGGATGCCGAGGGTGGATTGGAGGTTTGACGGCACGCGAGAACCCTATTGCACAACAGGTGGTTGCGCCCATGTGCGCTCCCGAC
>DASYAL010000006.1:0-1564 GCA_036501365.1 Allostellaceae bacterium
TGGACGATCAGGTCCTTCTGCCGGATGGCGGCAATGCAATCGCCGCCCTGCTCGCGGATGCGCTCGGGAAAACGCGGATTGTACGGGACGAATTCCAGATCGGGCCGGTCGAGATGCGTGAGTTGGGCCAGATCGTTGAGCGCCAGTACGCCGTCGACCAGAAACACTTCGTCATCGGCGACCGCGAGCGCGCGCTGCACGAAGCGGCGCAACTCGGCCGGCATTTTGGCTTCCATCTCGAGCCGGATCACCGAGCCGCGGCGTCGGCGCTTGAGCGCGGTCTCGAACAGGCGAACGAGATCTTCCGCCTCTTCCTCGATTTCAACTTCCGAGTCGCGGATGGCGCGGAACGCGCCCTGACCTTTGACCGCGTAACCGGGAAACAGCCGGCCGATGAATAATGCGGTCGCCTCTTCGAGCGCGATCAGGCGGATGCCCGGCTCGGAGCCGCCCGGCAAACGAATGAAGCGCTCGATTTTCTGCGGCATGCGGATGAGCGCGTTCATCACCTTGCCGTCGCGCGTGCGGGTCAGATGCAGCGCGACCGAAAAACCGAGATTGGGGATGAATGGAAACGGATGCGCCGGATCGATCGCCAGCGGCGTGAGCAGCGGGAAAATATGCGTGAGAAAATGATCGGCGAGCCAGGTGCGCTCGTTCTTCTTCAGTTCGGCGCCGTCCACCAGCATGACGCCGGAGTTCGCCAGCGCCGGGCGCAGCGCGAGCCACTGACGCTGCTGATCGCCGGCGAGCAGCGACACCGCCTCGCCGATGCGGATGAGTTGCTCGGTCGGGGTCAGCCCATCGGGGCTCTGGGTCTGGATGCCGGCCCGCACCTGACCTTTCAGGCCGGCGACGCGCACCATGAAAAATTCGTCGAGGTTATTGGCCGAGATCGAAAGAAAACGCACCCGCTCGAGCAACGGATGGCTCTCGTTCGCCGCCTCCTCCAGCACCCGGCGATTGAAGTGCAACCAGGACAGCTCGCGGTTGATGAAGCGCTCCGGCCGTGACCGCAACGCGGGTTCGGCGCCCGTTTCAAGCGCGGGACCGGCCGCAATACGATCAGCAGCCGGAGTGATTTCCTCCGACAAAGCAGTAACTTGTGCGCGCTCGATCATAACGCCTGGGGCCCGAGAGGCCGGAGTTTTAATACAGATTCATGTCGGCTCGATGACAGTTCGCGCCGCCCCGGGCGCGCCGTCAAGCCGGGCCTGCCAATCGCGTTAACGAAACAGCTCGGCAGCGAGCGCGCGGGTCACCGGGCGGTGCTGGCGCATCGCCTCCTGGTCGAGTTGGACGACCGCGGCGCGGGTCGCGGCAAACGAACGCTCGATGCGGGTGACGAGATAATTGACCAGCGCTTCGTCGGCCGGAATTTGCCGGTCGGCGGCGAGCTTGACGATCAGCGAGCGCAACAGCGCGTCATCCGGCGGCGCGACCACGACCGCCGGCAAGGCGCGCAGGCGCGAGGCGAGGTCGCGAATGGTCACCGGCCAGCCGTTCGGCGCGCTGCGCGCGGTCAGCAGCAGATGAGCGCGTTCCTCGCGCGCCAGATTGAGCA
>DASYAL010000007.1:0-31944 GCA_036501365.1 Allostellaceae bacterium
TCTCGGATATCGTCGAGCCGATCTGTGCGCGCGAACCGAAACGCGCCGCGGGGATGGTGGCGGCGATCGCCGGCCTTATCGCGCGGGCGCGCAAGGCCGGCATGCTCGTCGTCTATTCGACCCGCGAGGCGAACATGGCGAAATGGATGCCGGCGGTGGCGCCTGCTTCCGGCGATCCGCTGATCGCCTCGAAGGGGCAGGATCGCTTCTACTCGACCGAGCTCGACAACGTCCTCAAGGGCAAGGGCATCACGACGGTGATCCTGACCGGCTGGAAGGTCAGCGGCTCGATCCTCTACACATCGGTCGGCGCGACCTTGCGCGGCTATACCGTCGTCGTCCCCGCGGACACGACGAACGCCCCGACCGACTACGAGGTGCCGATCGGCATCTATGCGATGCTCAACCAGAACAGCGCCAATGCGACGAACGAGCCGCTGAAGCCGAAAGCGACGACCTTGAGCCGCTCGGATCTGATCCGCTTCGAATAAGCGGCGGTCGACCAGCCGTTTTTTATCCCAAGCCGGGGTTCGACCTGCTACGCTCGCCCGCGGTCGAGCGCGTCGTCCCGTCGCGGCGGGTGCAAGGCCAGACGATTCGAAGCAGAAAACATGCCGGACCGAAATCCGCAAAAAGCGACCGCCGTTACGCCGGAAAAGCTTTACGAGCGCGCGCGGGCGCTGGTTCCGGTCCTCGCCGAACGTGCTGAGCGCTGCGAGAAGATAGGGCAATGTCCGCCGGAGACGATCGCCGACCTCGCCGCGGCAGGGCTTCTCGACATCGCGAAGCCCGCGCGCTATGGCGGCGCCGAGCATGACTGGGGCGTGCTCAGCCGGGTCGGCCAGATCCTGGCGCATGGCTGCGCGTCCCAGGCCTGGGTGTGCACCGTCCTCAACGGCCATAACCAGCTCGTCGGCGCTTTCGCGCCCGAGGCGCAGGAAGAGGTCTGGGGTAAAAACCGCGACGTGCGCTTTGCCGCCAGTGTCGGACCGTTGGGCAAGGCGCGGCTCGTCGAAGGCGGCGCCGTCATCGCGGGACAATTCCCGTTCGCCAGCGGCATCGATTATGCGGACTGGCTGATTTGCGGCGGCATGCTCGAGCGCGGCGACTCTCGGCCCGCTTATTTCGATTTCCTCATCCCGATCGAGAGCGCGCGCGTCATCGACGATTGGCATGTCGCGGGTCTCGCGGGCACGGGCAGCAAAAGCTTCGTCGTCGACGAGGTCTTCGTGCCCGCGCATCGTTTTCAGGATCACATCCACAGCGTCGAGGGCAGCGGGCCGGGAACGGATTTCAATCCGGCGCCGGTTTTCCGCACGCCGCGCACCACGGTCGCGGTGCACTGCTTCTCGGCGATCGCCATCGGCATCGCCGAAGCCTTCCTCGAGACCTATATCGCCTATACGCGGCAGCGCAAAATCCGCGCCGGCGAGAACGAGGTTGGTCCCAACCAATCCGGCCTTGCGATGGAGAGCGCGCGCATCGAAGCCGCCGCGGCTTTTCAAGCCGCCTGCCTCGATACGTGGGTCCGCCGGCTCGATGCCGGCGAAGTGCTCCACCCGCACGATAGGCAGAGGGCGCGCTTCCAGGCGGCCTGGATCGCGCGCGAGGCGCTCGGCGCGGTGCAGGCCCTCTTCGCCGGCTCCGGCGGCCATGCCATCCTCGACGCGAATCCGTTGCAGCGCCAGGTGCGCGACCTCATGGCCGTCGTCGCCCATCGCGGACTCTCGCTCGAGGAAGCGGCGCCGGTCTATGCCAAGAGCATGCTCGCGCGTGGCTAGCCCGCACGCACCCGCGACGCGACGCGACGTCATCGGCGGCCTTGCCGCGCTCGGCGCGGGTGCTCTGGTTCCCGGCAATGCCGCGTGGGCGCGGGCGCCGGCGGCAAAGCACATTCGCATCGACGTCCATCGCCATTTCCTGACGCCCGAGACGGTCGGCAGCTCCTACCTTGTCGAGCCGCCGTTCAAGCGCTGGTCGCTGCAGCAGACGCTCGACGACATGGAGCAAGGCGGGGTGACCACGGCGATGCTCTCGCTCACGCCGAACTTGCTGGCGGCGCAGGCGCAAGGCGGACCGATTGCCGCGCGCCACTATCGCCGCTGCAACGAATACGGCGCGCAGCTCGTCGCCGAACACAAGGGCCGGTTCGGCCTCTTTGCCGGAATCCCCTTGACCGATACGGATGCGAGCCTCGCCGAGATCGATTATGCGCTCGGCACGTTGAAGGCGGACGGCATCGGCGTGTTTACGAGCTACGGCAACCAATGGCTCGGAAATGCGGCATTCGATCCGGTCTTCGCCGAGCTCGACCGGCGCAAGGCCGTGGTCTTCACCCACCCTGTCGTGGCGCCGTGCTGTTCGCGTCTCATCCCCGAGGTCGGCGATTCCGAGATCGCGCTCGGCACCGACACCTCTTATGCGATCGCGAGCATGGTCCTGACCGGCGCCTCGCAGCGTTACCCCGACATCCGCGCGATCTTCTCGCATGGCGGCGGGACGATGCCGTTCCTCATCCGCCGCTTCGTCACCGACGCGCAAACCTCGCCGCGGCTGAAGAAGCTCCTGCCCGGCGGCTTCATGCCGGAATTCCACCGCTTCTATTTCGACGTGGCGCAAATTCCCGCGCGCCCGCCGCTGCTCGCGCTGAAAGAGGTGGCACCGATATCCCACATCCTTTTCGGCACCGACTTTCCCTTCCGCAGCGCCGCTGAGCATGCCCTCGGGCTGAAGCAATCGCGCGTCTTCAGCGCGCGCGAATTGCGCGCGATCGATAGCAATGGGGCGTTGCTGATGCCGCGCCTTCGCGCGGCCTAAGCCGGCAGCGGCACGCGGCCCTTGAGCTGCGGAAAGAGGTCGAGCGCGTTCTGGGTGTTGATGCGCGCGTAATCGTGGGCGCTGAGCTTGGCGCGGTCGAGCGGACCGAGCGTGTAGTCCATCTGCACATAAGGCAGGTCGGTGCCGACGACGATCCGCTCGATCGATGTGAAGCGGCGGAGCCCGCCGAAATTGATCGGATTGACCGAGCTCGCGATGTCGAAATAGAGCTTGCTCAGTACCGCCTGGGGATCGCCGTTCGGCAGCCGCGCGGTGATCTTTTTGTTGTGCTGGGCCGCGTTGGTCACGCGGGCGGCGATGTCGGGAAATGCGCCGCCGGCATGCGAGAAGATGAAGCGCAGATCGGGGTGGCGGGTCAGCGTGCCGCTGACCATCAGGCTGGTGATCGCCCGCGCCGTGTCGAAGAGATATTCCTCATAGGCATTGGCGACGTCGGGGATGAGATTGACGCAGCAATTCGGCACCGTCGGATGCACATGGATCACGGCCTTGCGGCGGTTCAATTCCTGCCATACCGGCTCGAACTTCTGGTCGCCGGGCCAGAGCGGGCCATAGCTGCTGATGAGGCCGATGCCGTCGGCATGCAGCGTGTCGTAGGCATAGGCGATCTCTTTCAGGGTCTCGTCGACATAAGGCAGCGGAACGGTCGCGAACATGCCGAAGCGGCCGGGATAGGTCTTCCGCATCTCGGCGACGTATTCGTTGCAATAGCGCGCCAGCGACGACGCCTCGTCCGGCTGCGCCCACCACACGCCGGGCAGGCCGAGTTCCGTCACCGCGTAGGCGATGCGGTGCTTGTCCATCTGCTCGACCGCAAAGGCCGGCGTCCAGCCGACGATGTCCGGCCCCCAGGTGTTGTCCGGCTTATGCGCCCGCGCCGCGTCGACCCATTTCGGCGGGATGACATGGTGATGGAGATCGATGCGGAACGGCTTGCCCGCCGCGGTCTCCGCCGCGACCGGCAGCGGCCGCGCCAGCGCCGCGAGCCCGGCGGCGATTCCGGCGACGACCTGGCGGCGGTCGGGCTCGAATTGCCGGCCTTCGTTTCGCGCTGCCATTCAGGACCTTCCCTTTACCCTATCGCTCACGACCCGGCGCGGATCGCGGCGATCTCCTTGCGGAACGCCGCCAGCACCGCTGCGCCGTCGGGCGTCGACTTCACCCAATTGTCGATCACCGGCTTGGTGCGGGCTTTCCAGATCGCGCGTTCAGCGTCGCTGAGCTTCGTCACCGTCTGGTCTTTCGCCTGCTCGACAGAGGCGACGTTGCGATGCTCGGTGTCATCGATCACCTGGTTGAACCAGTTGGTGTAAGGGGTGTCGATATTGGCATCGATCACCTGTTTCGCCTTGCCCGAGAGCCTCGCATAAGCGGCGTTGTTCATGATCATCACCGCCGAGGCGCCGCCCAGCGATTCGCGCAGATGGTGCTTGGCGATCTCGCTCAGCTTGAAGTCGACCGCGGCCGGCCAGCCGATCGCGGCCCCCTGGACCGTGCCGCGCTTCAACGCCTCGTAGACATCGTTGATCGGCAAGGTGATCGGCGCGGCGCCGAGCGCTTCGAGCGCCTGGCCCTCGATGCGGCCCTGCGCGCTGATCTTCAGGCCCTTCAGATCGTCGAGGGTCTTGACCATCGGCACGGTGTGATAGGTGAGATTGGCGAAATCGCCGAACGCGACCGGCTTCACCTTCTTCCACTCGTCCGAGATGATGCCTTTGTCGTAGAGGCGCTGCAGCGCGAGCCCGGCCTCATGCCCGTTCTCGGCCTCGAAGGGCAAGGTCGAGACCAGCGTCTTGGGGAATTGCGAGGACACCGGCCCCAAGATGCAGAAGGCGATGTCGGCGACGCCGTCCGCGACGCGGTCGAGCGTGTTGACCATGTTGACCAGCGAATAGCCGACGAACACATGCACATCGAGCGCGCCGCCGCCCTCCTTATTCACCTTCGCCGCCCAGGGCGCGATGAGGTTGGTGTGGATCGAGGCATCGGGCGGGCCGGGATCGCCGTAGCGCAGCAGCACCGGCTCCTCGGCGACAGCGGCGGTGGACAGGACGGCGAAGGCCGTCCCGGCGGCGAGGGCGGAAAGAACGCGGCGCATCATCGGGTGCCTCTTTCGATTACGTTGGGCTCGATTACGTTGGGCTCGATTACGTTGGCGTCGATTATGTCGGCCTCGATCATTTCGGCAGATAAGCCTCGGTATAGAGCTTCGCCATATCGGGCGCAGCGTCGAGCAATTTCAGATCGACGAAAGAGCGCTTCAGGTTCGTCAGCGATTCCGTATCGAAGCGGCAATCCTTGGTGTACATGCCGATGACGAAATCGTATTCCCTTGCCATCACATTCTCGTCGAATCTGGTGATGGCGCTTTCGATCTTCACCGTCTCCGCCTTGTGCGCGTGCATATAGTCGACGGTCTCGATCCAGGCGGCGAGAAAGGCCCGGATCGCCTCGGGATTCTTCGCTATCAGCTCCTTCGAGGCATAGAGCGCGCCCGAAGCGACATTGCCTTCAAAACTCGACACCGGCGCAATCAGCCGCGCCTCGTTCTTTTCCGCCATGGCGAGCAAAAGCGTCGTATTGGTCACGAAAGCGTCGACCTGATGCGTCTTGAACGCGGCGCCGACGGGACCGGCGCCGTTGCCGAGGCCGACGGTTCTGACGCCGTCATCGCCCCAGTTGTATTTCTTGGCAAGTTGATGTGCGGACCAGTCGCTGAACGAGCCCGAATTCGAGACGCCGATCAGCTTGCCTTTCAAGTCCTGAAGCGACTGGATCGGCGAATCCGGCGGCACGCCGATGGCGAGGAACGGCACGGTCGTGGTGCTCTCGCACACGGCGATCATCGGCGCGCCTTTGGCGACGAAGGCCATCTCGCTGCCGGCGCCGTCGCCGATATCGATCGCGCCCGCGGTCAGGGCCTGCGCCATCTTGGCGCCGCCGCCGAACTCGATGATCTTCAGATCGATCCCGTGCTTCTTGAAGATGCCGAGCTGGTCGCCGACATTGACCGGGATGATCGCATCCGAGGTCGGTGCCGCCTTGCCGACGGTGAGCGTGGTGTCGGCACGCGTCGCGACCGGCGCCGCGAACAGCGCGACGGCAAGGACGGCGCCAACGGCGCCCTGGCGAAACGACGAGTTCATTCTTTCCCCCTAAGACCCACGCGGTTATTTCGGCAGATAGGCTTCGGTATAGAGCTTCGACATGTCCGGCTCCTCCTCGAGCAGCTTCAGCTCGACGAAAGAGCGCTTCAAGGTCGCGAGCGATTCCGCATCGAAGCGGCAATCCTTGGTGAACATGCCGATGACGAGATCGTATTCCTTCGACATCACGTTCTCGTTGAAATGGGTGATACCGCTTTCGATCTTCACCGTCTCGGCCTTGTGCGCGCGCATGTAGTCGACCGTCTCCATCCAGCCGACGAGGAAGGCGCGGATCGCGGCGGGATCGCTCGCGATCAGCTTGTTCGAGGCAAAGAGCGCGCCCGAGGCGACGTTGCCTTCGTAGCTCGACACCGAGGCGAGCAGCCGCCCGATCTTGTCCTCCTCGAAGGCGAAGAATTGCGAGGCGCCGCCAATTTCGGCGTCGATCTGGTGGGCCTTGAATGCGGCGATCGTCGCCGTGGTGGCGCCGCCAATGCCGACGGTCTTCACCCCGTCATCGCCCCAGCCTTCCTTGCGCGCGAGCTCGTGCGCCAGCCAGTCGCTGAACGAGCCCGGCGAGGAGACGCCGATCGTCTTGCCCTTCAAGTCCTTGATCGAATGGATCGACGAATCCGATGGCACGCCGATCGCCATGAACGGCGCCGGCGCGGTGCTCTCGCACACCGCGAGCATCGGCGCACCTTTGGCGACGAAAGCCATCTCGGTGCCGGCGCCGTCCTCGATATCGATCGCGCCGGCGGCCATCGCCTGCGCCGACTTGCTGCCGCCGCCGAAGTCGAGGATCTTCAGATCGAGGCCATGCTTTTTGAAAATGCCGAGCTGGTCGCCGACATTGACCGGGATGATCGCATCCGAGGTCGCGTTCGCCTTGCCGACGGTGAGCGTCGTCTCGGCCGGTGCCGCGACCGGCGCCGCGGCGAGCAGCGCCAAGGCGATGGCGGCGCGGACAGCGCCGCGCCGAAGCTCGATGGTCATGATCTTTCCTCCCTGTCCCGCGCTTGGCGCGCGTTATACGTTCAGCCGATGCATTTGTCCCGCCGGGTAGCGCGTGCCGGAAGCGGCGCCGGGCGGCGCGATATGGTCGATCTCCGCCAGCTCCGCGTCGCTCAACGCGAGCGCCGCGGCGGCGAGGTTCTCGTCGAGATGACGGCGCGATTTGGCGCCCGGGATCGGCACGACGAAGGCCCCTGCCCGCTTGCCCATCGCCATCGTCCAGGCAATCGCGAGCTGCGCCAAGGTCGCGTGTTTGCGCCGCGCGAGCGCCTCGAGCGCCGCACGCAGCGCGAGGTTCTTCTCGAAATGCGCGATCTCGAAGCGCGGCAGGCGCTTGCGCACGTCGCCCTCGCCCAGCGCCGCCGCCTGGGGCGGCGCGGTGCTCAAGAGCCCGCGGCCGAGCACGGCATAGGCCATCAGCGCCATGCTGAGCGTCTTGCAGGCCGCGATCTGGCCCTGCGCCTCGGCATCGCGCGAGAACAGCGAATACTCCATCTGCAGCGAGGCGAGCGGATGAACGGCGCTGCCGCGCCGGAGCGATGCCGCCGAGCATTCGGAAAGCGCGATGAAGCGCGTCTTGCCTTCCTTGACCAGCGCCGCCATGGCGCCGACGCTGTCCTCGATCGGCACCTGGGAATCGACGCGCGACATGCAGAAGACATCGAGCGTCTCGACACCGAGATTCCGGAGGCTGTCCTCGCAGGTGCGGCGCAGATAAGCGGCATCGCTGCCGCCGCCGCTGCCGTCGCGCGGGCTGCCGCTCTTCGAGTGGATGACGACCTCGTGGCGGCGGCCTTGAATCGCCTCGCCGATCAGACGGTGGTTATGGCCGTTGCCATAGCTCGCCGAGGTGTCGAGGAAATTGACGCCGAGATCGAGCGCGCGGCGGATGGTGGCGATCGATTCCGCATCGTCGGCCGGGCCATAGACGCCCGACATGCCGTAGCAGCCGAGGCCGATGGCCGAGACCGTGAGATCGGTGGTGCCGAAGCGGTGACGTTCCATGAGCGAGCCGGGCGCTTCCCCTACTCCGCCGCCTTCGTCGCCATGAAGCCGAGGGTGTAGTCCGCGTCCTGCTGCTTCTGCGCCATCATGGTCGATTTCTGCGGGAAGACGATTTTCTGCTGCGCCGGATCGCGGATGATGCAGAGCGGATCCTTGCCCTGCTCCATGGCGGCGAGGCTCTCGCGCATCATCTGGCGCATCTGGATGATGCCGCCGTCGGAGACGCCGAGATGCTCGTTCGGCCGGTCGGCGATCACGCCCTGTTGCTCGACCGCCATGCGATCCTGGTCGTTGACGTCGATGCCCCACCAATCCGTGGCGAGCGGCTGGTATTCGCCGAGCTTCACCTCGCGCTTCGAGGTGTGGAATGAGCGTTTGTCGCTCGGAAAGAAGCGGACGAAATAGAGCAAGGTGGTCGCGTCGTCGGCCGGCACGCGCCAGATCATCGAGCGCACCAGCTCGCCGTTGGGATCGACCGGCGGCAGCGCGAAGCGGTTGATGGTCGGGAAGCCGTAGCAGGAGATATGCGTGTCGGCGATGCCGTCGACCAGCATCACATTGTTGGCGCCGTAAGGCGTGCGCTCCCAGTGATAGGTCACCTTGCGCCCGCCATAGGCCGGGAAGGTGTAGCCGTGCAGCCAGGCGAGATGGCTGATATCGACGATGTTCTCGATGTGATTGAAGAAATTGGCGTTGATGTTCTGCACCTGCACTTCCTTGACGCCGTCCTCCATCAACAGCACGTCGTAGAGCGGCAAGAGCGGCGCCGGCTCGGGCCCGAGATAGCCGAAGATCAGCCCGCTCACTTCCTGCACCGGATAGGCGCGCAGCTTGATCTTCTCTTTGAACGAGCTGCCTTCGGGCTCGGCCGGCTGCTCGAGGCATTGCCCGGCGGCGTCGTAGAGCCAGCCGTGATAGGGGCAGCGCAGGCAATCGCCCTCGACGCGGCCGTAATCGAGCGCCAGGCTGCGATGCGCGCAGCGCAGCTGCATCAGCGCCGGCTTGCCGCTGTCGCCGCGGTAAAGCACCAGCTCCTCGCCCAGCACCTTGACCCGCTGCGGCTTCTTCGAAATGAATTCCGAGCAGCCGACGGGATGCCAATAGCGGCGTAGCAGCTCGCCCATCGGCGTGCCGCGACCAACCTGCGTAAACCGCTGGTTCTCTTCCGGACTGAGCATGACTTCCTCCCGGGCGCCCGATCGGTGGATGGTAGGCGCAATCGGCGCGCGCGCAAACCCCGATTCGCGCCGATCCTTGCTATGAAGCGGTGCCGCCCTTAACTCTAGGCGAGACAGGATGAGGGCGATGGCAGTGCATCTTTTCACCGAACTCCCGGCGCGCGGCGTGATCGAGGTCGCGGGCGAGGATCGCGTCACCTTCCTGCAAGGCCTCGTCTCCAACGACGTCGCCAAGGCGAGCGCGACCCGCGCGATCTATGCCGCGCTCCTCACCGCGCAAGGCCGCTATCTCTTCGACTTCTTCATCGTCGCGCTGGGCAATGCGCTTTATCTCGACGCCGAGGCGGCGCGGCTCGCCGAGTTGCAGAAGCGGCTCGCGGTCTACAAGCTGCGCGCCAAGGTGACGCTCGCCGATGCGAGCGCGCGTTTCGTGGTGGCGGCCGCCTGGGGCGACGGCACCGACACCGCGTTCGGCCTTTCCGGCACCGGCGCGGCGAAATCCTTTGCCGGCGGCGGCGCCTATCTCGATCCGCGGCTCGGCGCGCTCGGCGCGCGCTTCCTCGGACCGCGCGAAAGCGGGCTCGAGGCGATTGCCAAAGCCGGCTTCGCCCGCGCCGACGACGACGCCTATGACCGCCATCGCCTCGCTCTCGGCGTGCCCGACGGCGCGCGCGACCTGCCGCCCGAGAAAGCGCTGCCGATGGAAGCGGGCTTCGACGAGCTCAACGGCATCGACTGGCAGAAGGGCTGCTATATGGGCCAGGAGCTGACGGCGCGGATGAAATACCGCGCCCTCGTCAAGAAGCGCTTGCTGCCGGTGATCATCGATGGCGCGCTGCCGGCGCCCGGCACTGCAATCACCCGCGACGGCGCCGAGGCCGGCGAGCTGCTCTCGGGCCGCGACGGCCACGCGCTAGCGCTGTTGCGGCTCGACGCGGTCGCGGCCGCGGCGGGCGGCGCCGCGCTGGTCGCGGGCACGGCGCGCGTCGTGCCGGCACAGCCCGACTGGGTGAAGCTCTAGTGCGGTGGATTTGAAGTTCCTAAGACCTCTATGGCGTCTGCGTTTAGGAACTTCAAATCCGAAAACCACACGAGATTCAAATAGACTGCTAGTGTGGCTTGAATCCGAAATTCGCTCTGGGTCTCGCACCGAGATGTGGCGAATTTCGGATTCGCCGCACGAGCCGGTTCTCGGCCTCAGAACGCAGCGCCTTTAAGATCGAGCGCTTCGATGCGGACGCGCGCGACGCCGTCCCCCTGCATGCCGAGCATGCGCGCCGCCTCCGCCGAGACATCGATGATGCGGCCGCGATGATAGGGGCCGCGGTCGTTGATCCGCACCACGACGGAGCGGCCGTTCTCGAGATCGGTGACGCGCACCATGGTGTTGATCGGCAGCGTCCGATGCGCGGCGGTGAGCGCGTTGGCGTTGAGGCGCTCGCCGTCGGCGGTGCGCTTGCCCGAGAAATGTGGCCCATACCACGAGGCGAGACCGATTTGCGTGAAGCGCGGCGGCGAAGGTGGCGGAGGCGGAGCGGGCGGCGGAGCGGCCTGACAGCCGGCGAGCGCCGCGCCGAGCACGGCAAAGAGGATGAAATCGCGGCGGCGTGGCCGCGCGCCGATCTGCTGTGTCGTTTCCATCCGCGAAGGATCGACCATGGCCGCGCCGTTCCGACTCAACGGCGGCTAACAAAGCCAAGCAGTTTGGCCTTTTTATGGTGCCGCGCCGGCAAGAGCGCGACGACGCCTTGCCTGAAGTACCTCACGCCGTGGTCGCGACCGGCGCCTTGTCGAGCGCGGCCTGGGCCGCGGCGAGGCGCGCGATCGGCACGCGATAGGGCGAGCACGAGACGTAATCGAGCCCGATCTCTTGGCAGAAACGCACCGAGGCGGGATCGCCGCCATGCTCGCCGCAGATGCCGAGCTTCAGCTTGGCGCGCGTGCGGCGGCCGCGCTCGGCCGCGATCTGCATCAGTTCGCCGACGCCGTCGCGGTCGATGCTGACGAAAGGATCGTGATCGATGAGGCCCTGCTTCAGATAGGCACCCAAAAAGCTGCCGGCGTCGTCGCGCGACAAGCCGAAGCAGGTCTGGGTCAAGTCGTTGGTGCCGAAGCTGAAGAACTCGGCGGTCTCGGCGATCTCGGCGGCGCGCAAGGCGGCGCGCGGCAGCTCGATCATCGTGCCGGTCAGATAGTCGAGCGTCACGCCCTTGGCCTTCATCACCTCGGCGGCGACGCGATCGACCATCGCCTTGAGGAGATCGAGCTCCTGCTTGGTCGCGATCAGCGGGATCATGATCTCGGGCACGAGCTTGGCGCCGCTCTCCTTGATGACATTCGCCGCCGCCTCGAAGATCGCGCGCGCCTGCATCTCGTAGATCTCGGGCGCGGTGATGGCGAGGCGGCAGCCGCGATGGCCGAGCATCGGATTGGCCTCGTGCAGCGCCGCCGCGCGTTGATGCAGCGTCTCGATGTCCTTGCCGGTCGCTTTCGCGACTTCGCGCATCTCGGCGTCGGTCTTGGGCAGGAATTCGTGGAGCGGCGGATCAAGCAGCCGGATCGTCACCGGCAGCCCCGCCATGATGCGGAACAACTCCTCGAAATCGCCGCGCTGCATCGGCAGCAGCTTGTCGAGCGCCTTCTTCCGGCCTTCGGCATCGTCGGCCATGATCATCTCGCGCACCGCGGTGATGCGGTTGCCCTCGAAGAACATGTGCTCGGTGCGGCAGAGGCCGATGCCTTCGGCGCCAAAACGCCGCGCATTCTTCGCGTCGGTCGGCGTGTCGGCATTGGCGCGCACGCCCATGCGCCGCACCTTGTCGGCCCATTCCATCAATGTCGCGAAATCGCCGGAGAGCTCGGGCTGGATGGTCGGCACCTCACCGAGCATCACCTCGCCGGTCGAGCCGTTGATGGTGATGAGCTGGCCGGCTTTCACCACCTGGCCGCGCGCCGAGATCGTCTGCGAGGCGTAATCGACGCGGAGATCGCCGGCGCCGGCGACGCAAGCGCGGCCCATGCCGCGCGCCACCACCGCGGCGTGGCTGGTCATGCCGCCGCGCGTCGTCAGGATGCCGCGCGCCGCATGCATGCCGTGAATGTCCTCGGGACTGGTCTCGATGCGGACGAGGATCACCGCCTCGCCCTTTTGCGCGCGGTTCTCCGCCTCGTCGGCCGAGAACACGACCGCGCCCGAAGCCGCGCCCGGGGAGGCCGGCAGGCCGCGCGCGAGCACGGTCTTCTCCGCCTT
Organism: Allostellaceae bacterium; assembly: GCA_036501365.1. GTDB lineage: Bacteria > Pseudomonadota > Alphaproteobacteria > ATCC43930 > CGMCC-115725 > CAIKMD01. The sequence goes on from DASYAL010000007.1 coordinate 12,432, forward strand.
GGGATCGAGCGTCGGATGGAGCAACTGGTCGAGCGACATCGGCTCGATGCGGCGGATCGCCTCGTTGCGGTCGATGAGGCCGGAATTCGCCATATCGACCGCGATCTTCAACGCCGCCTGCGCGGTGCGCTTGCCGTTGCGCGTCTGCAGCATATAGAGCTTGCTCTGCTGCACCGTGAACTCGATGTCCTGCATGTCGCGGTAATGCTTCTCGAGCTTCGCGCGCACCTTTTCGAGCTCGGCGAAGACCTGCGGCATCACCTCTTCCATCGCCGGCAGCGACGAGTTGTTCGCCTTCTTGCCGGCGATCGTCAAATGCTGCGGCGTGCGGATGCCGGCGACCACGTCTTCGCCCTGCGCGTTGACGAGATACTCGCCGTAGAATTCGCTCGCGCCGGTCGAGGGGTTGCGGGTGAAGGCGACGCCGGTCGCGCAATCATCGCCCATATTGCCGAAGACCATCGCCTGGACGTTGACCGCGGTTCCCCAATCCGCCGGGATTTCGTGGAGCCGGCGGTAGGTGATCGCGCGCTGGTTCATCCACGAGCCGAAAACCGCGCCGATCGCGCCCCAAAGCTGCTCTTGCGGATCTTGCGGGAACGGCTGGCCGAGCTGGCGCTCGACCAGCGCCTTGTAATCGCCGATGACGTCCTGCCAGTCCTCGGCCTTCAATTGGGTGTCGAGATTGACGCCGCCGTCGAGCTTCTTCGCCTCGATCACGTCCTCGAAATGGTGGTGCTCGACGCCGAGCACGACCTGGCCGTACATCTGGATGAAGCGGCGATAGCTGTCATAGGCGAAGCGCTTGTCGCCGCTGGCCCGGGCGAGGCCCTCGACCGTTTTGTCGTTGAGACCGAGATTGAGCACCGTGTCCATCATCCCCGGCATCGAGGCGCGCGCGCCCGAGCGCACCGAGACCAAGAGCGGATTGGCGGCGTCGCCGAAGCGGCGCCCGACCTGCTTCTCGACCTTGGCAAGGCCGGCGGCGGCCTGCTCGGCGAGGTCCTTGGGGTAGCTCTTATTGTTGGCGTAGAAATGGGTGCAGACTTCGGTGGTGATGGTGAAGCCCGGCGGCACCGGCAGGCCGAGGCTCGCCATCTCGGCGAGGTTGGCGCCCTTGCCGCCCAGGAGGTTGCGCATATCGGCGCGGCCTTCCGCGCCGCCGCCGAAGCTGTAGACCCATTTCGCCATATTCAGCCCTCGATCCTCGAAAAGTCCGCCATCCGGTTGAGCGTGTCGCGAATCTGCGACAGCAGCCTCAGCCGGTTTGCCCGAAGCTCCCGATCGTCGGCGTTGACGGTGACCTTATTAAAAAATTCGTCCACAGGCATGCGCAACCGCGCCAGCGCCGCCATGGCGCCGGCGAAATTCTCACTCTCAAACGCCTTGCCGCTTTCGGCGGTTGCATCTTTTAGCCGTGCCGCGAGCACGGTTTCGGCCGTTTCGGAGAACCGCGCCGGATCGGGCGGGTCGGCATAGCGGGTCTTATCCTTGCCTTCCTCGATCCGGACGATGTTCGAGGCGCGGCGATAGGCCACCAGGAGGTTGGCGCCATCCTCGGTCTTGAGGAAGGCGCCCAGCGCCTCGACCCGCGCCAGGAGCCGGACGAGGTCGTCCTCGTTACCCAGTGCAAAGACCGCGGCAATGAGATCGTGGCGCACGCCCTGGTCGCGCAATGCGACCTTCAGCCGGTCGGCGAAGAACTCCAAGAGCTCGGCGCTCGGATCGCCTTTGGCGACCGCCGCGCGGAACAGCGGCAAGAGGTGCAGCCGCAGCTTGTTCTCGATGATCAAGCGGATCACGCCGAGCGCGGCGCGGCGCAGTGCGTAAGGATCCTTCGAGCCGGTCGGTTTTTCGTTTATCGCAAAAAACCCAACGAGCGTGTCGAGCTTGTCGGCCAGCGCGACCGCGACGCTGAGCGGCGCCGCGGGGCAGCGGTCGCTCGGCCCCAGTGGCGAGTAATGCTCGGCGATCGCCGCGGCGACGGCCTTATCCTCGCCGTCTTGCAGCGCGTAATAGCGGCCCATCACGCCTTGCAACTCGGGGAACTCGCCGACCATGCCGGTCGAGAGATCGGCCTTGGCGAGTTCCGCGGCGCGCCGCGCCTGCTGCGGATCGGCGCCCAGGCTGGCGGCGAGCACCTCGGCGAGCCGCATATTGCGCGACGTTTTGTCGAGCATCGAGCCGAGCTTGGCGTGGAACACGCGTTCCTTCAGCTTCGGTACGCGACTCTCGAGCTTCGCCTTGCGATCCTGGTCCCAGAAGAATTTCGCATCCGACAGCCGCGCGCGCAGCACGCGCTCGTTGCCGGCGACGATCGCCTTGCCGCCATCCGCGGTCTTCATGTTCGAGACCAGCAGGAAATGCGACGCGAGTGCGCCGTTCTGATCGAGACACGCAAAATATTTCTGATGCGTGCGCATCGAGGTGGTCAGCACTTCGGGCGGCAGGGTCATGAAAGCCGCATCGATGCGGCCCATCAACACCACCGGCCATTCGACGAGGCCGGTCACCTCCTCGAGCAGCGCCTCGTCCGGCTTCAGCGTGAGCTGCGCGTCGCGCGCGGCGGCAGCGAGGCCCGCGGCGATCATGGCGCGGCGCTCGCCGGCATCGAGCACGACATAGAAATTGCGCAGCTCCTGCCGATAATCGGCGAACCGGCTGACATTGAAGCTCGCCTTGGCGAGGAAGCGATGGCCGCGCGTCTCCATGCCGACCGGCACCGCGCCGAGATCGAGCTTCACGATCCGGCCGTCGAGCAGGCAAAGCACGCTTTGCAGCGGCCGCACCCAGCGGAACGGCGCCGCCGGAAAGCGCATCGATTTCGGCCAGGGCAGGCCGCGGATCACTTCGAGCAGCAGCCCGGGCAACACGTCTTTGGTCGCCTGGCCTGCACGCTTCACCACCGCGAAATAGAATTCGCCCTTGTCGGTCGCGCGCTTCTCGCACTCATCGAGCGAGGTAAGGCCGGCCGATTTGAGGAAGCCGTCGATCGCGTTTTGCGGCGCGCCGACGCGCGGGCCGCGCTTCTCCTCGACCGAGCCCGGCTGGTCCACCGGCAAGCCTTCGGCATGCAAGGTCAGGCGCCGCGGCGTGACGAAGCTCGTCAGCTTCGTCACCGCGAGATTGGCCTCCTGCAACGCGATCTCGGCGAGACGGCGCAGCTCCTCCGCGGCGACGGTCTGCATCCGTGCCGGGATTTCCTCGGTCAGCAATTCCAGCAGCAGCTCGGCCATCGGCTAAACCAGTGCTCGCTGGGATACGCAGTCTGCGCCCTTCGACTGCTCACCGTCGCTCTGCTCCGGCTCGCGCTCAGGGTGAGGTGATATTCTTAATGCCATCGCCCATCTCTCCTCACCCTGAGGAGCGATCCCGAGCATTGCGAGGGATCGCGTCTCGAAGGGCGCAGGATGTCGATGCCAGCGCGTCGTGACGCACCGCCCATCACCCGCCCTGCGCTTCGAGCCAGCTCTCGCAGCTCGCTTTGGCGAGCGCGCGCACGCGGCCGATATAGGAGGGGCGCTCGGTGACCGAGATCACGCCGCGCGCATCGAGCAGATTGAAGCAATGGCTCGCCTTGATGCATTGATCATAGGCGGGCCGCGGCAGTTTCCTGCCGAGCAGCGCCTGGCATTCCTTCTCGGCGTCGGCGAAGTGACGCAGCAGCATCGCGGTGTCGGCGTATTCGAAATTGTACGCCGAGAATTCGTATTCGGCGCGCTTGAAGACGTCGCCGTAGCTGACGTGGTCTGGCCCCGGGCCGTTATAGTCGAGGTCGTAGACGTTCTCGACGCCCTGCACATACATGGCAAGCCGCTCGAGCCCGTAAGTGAGCTCGGTCGAGACCGGATCGCATTCGATGCCGCCGACCTGCTGGAAATAGGTGAACTGCGTCACCTCCATGCCGTCGAGCCACACTTCCCAGCCGAGGCCCCAGGCGCCGAGCGTCGGGCTTTCCCAATCGTCCTCGACGAAGCGGATGTCGTGGCCGCGGAGATCGATGCCGAGCGCTTCGAGACTCTTTAAATAGAGTGCCTGACTGTCGGCCGGCGACGGCTTCAGGATCACCTGGAACTGGTAGTAATGCTGCAGCCGGTTGGGATTCTCGCCATAGCGCCCGTCGGTCGGGCGGCGCGAGGGCTGGACGTAAGCCGCTTTCCACGGCTTCGGCCCGAGCGCGCGCAAGGTCGTCGCCGGATGGAACGTGCCCGCGCCCATCTCGACATCGTAAGGCTGAAGGATGACGCAGCCTTCATCGGCCCAGAAGGATTGCAACTTCAGGATCAGCGACTGAAAGCTGTGGCTCGTCGCGGGACCCCGCGCTGAGCTTGCCGAAGCGCCCGCCAACTAAGCCATCCGCAGCCGGTTGATATTGCGGCGCACCATAAAACCCGGCCCGGAAAGGGTCAAGCGAAGGACCGACTCAGCCGGCACTTTCTCCGTCCTGCTTCTCGAGAAAGAACAGGATCAGATCCCAGGCATTGCGGATGCCGCTGATCACCAGCAGCGCCATCGCCAGCGCAAGCGTTTCCATGGCGCCGGGCTTCGCTTCAAGGATCAGCACCGCGGCGAGGATCATCACCAGATAGGCAACGAGCGGGCTGAGCCCGTACCAGAGATGATCGCTCCACTCGATCGCGTCGCGGCGGGCGATATGGAAGATATTGCGCGCCGCATAGCCGAGAAAGACGATGCCGGCGACGCCGGCCGCCGCGCCGAACGTCGTCGGCGTCAGCGACGGCACCAGCACGAAAGCGCAGGCCATCAGCACGACCGCGAGATGGATGATGGTCGGGGTGACGAAGATGCGGCTCGCTAGGTTGCTGCCTTTGACGAGGCCGCTGCCGATCGAGACGACGACGAACATCGCGCCGATCAAGGTGCCGGCGGCGGCGCCGATCACGGTGAAGAAATCGCGCCACGCCGCGAGCGCTTCCATCCCGCGATCACGCGTTCCAGGGACAGCCGGGCTTGCCGCAATTGGCGGCGCCGCTCGCCGCGACGAAAGCGCCGCATTGCCGGCACTTCAGCAGATCCTCGACCGGCCGCGCCGACTGCTGCACCCGCGCCGCGCCACCGCCACGGCGGCGCCGCGCCTCGGCACGCAAGGCCTGGCGCACCGCCTCGATCCGCGCCGCGTATTTGAAGCCGTACCACACGGCAAGGATCAGCGCGATCAGCACTAAGAGCTTACCGAGACTCATACCCAACATCGTCCTCAATCCTTCACGAAGAGCGGCTTCGTCGCGGTGCGTTTCAGCGCCCATTCGACGCTGCGCTTCAGCCAAACGCCCTCGATCTGATGATCGCCATGATGGATGCAGAGCTCGAGCCGCTTGCCGCTCGAACATTTGCTCCAGCTCTCGCAATCGAGGTCGCCCTCGCGGCTCTCCTTGTCCGGATCGACCGCGCAGCCATCGGTCGCCTCGAGGATCTCCATGCCGTCATGGAGATTGCCCTGATGGAACCGGCCGCCGCCGAGCGGCCGGCCGGCCATCGGAAAGGTGTGATCGTTATCGGCATGGGTGTGGCGCAGATCGAACGGCCCGGTCTCGCAATGCGTCGGATAAGGCATCCAGAAATCGCCCGAGAACGGCAGGAACGCCGTGAAGCCCTGGGCGCCGTGACAGGCAAGATCCCAGACCATCGAGCCGCCGATCGAGAAGCCGGCGGCGAAGACGCGCGCGCGGTCGATGGGATAGCGCTGCTCGGCATCGGCGACGACGGCATGGAGGAAAGCGATATCGTCGCGCGCATGGCTCGGCGCGCCGCTATGCGACCAGCCGCCATTCATCCCGTCGGGCGCGACGAAGAGCGCGCCGAGGCCCGTCACTGCCGCGACGAGATCGTCGCGCGCCATGACCTCGGCGCTGTTCTCGCGAAAGCCGTGAATATAGAGAACCAGCGGCAGCTTGCGCTTGCCGTCCCAATGCGGCGGCGCCACCGCGCGATAGGTGCCGTCGGGCAGCGTGATCAGCGGCGGCGCGGCGGCGCGCGAGGCGGAAGGCGCGAATAGCACAATCATCGTCATTGCGAGCGCAGCGAAGCAATCCAGGGCAACGCGTGACATCCGGGATCGCTTCGTCGCTTCGCTTCTCGAATCCATCAAAGGCCGAACCGCGCCCAGGTCAACCGCTCCTCGATCCGCGCGATGAGATCGCCGACGAGATCGCCCGCGGCTTCGGCGCCGAAGGGCGGGATGAAGCGCGTCAGCAAGGACCGCCGCCGCTCGGGCTCGACGGGGCGCAGCCGCACGCTCTCGCCGAAGAGGCCGCGCACGATGCCGCGCAACTCGCCGATGCCGTCGACGAGGCCGAGGCCGAGGGCGCGCCGGCCGGTGAACACCTCGCCGCTGAAGAGCAGCGCCTCGTCGCCCTTGAGCTTGGCGCCGCGCCGCTCGCGTACCAGGTCCTTGAAGCTGTCGTGCAGATCGCCTTGCAGCGTCTTCAGCCGCGCGATGTCGCGCTCGCGCTCGGGCAGGAAAGGATCGAGCAGCGACTTGTTCTCGCCGGCGGTCATGAGACGCCGCTCGATGCCGAGCCGCGTCATCGCCTCGACGAAGCCGAAGCCGGCGCTGACGACGCCGATCGAGCCGACCAGCGAGGTGTCCTCGGCATAGATCTCGTCGGCGGCGAGGGCGAGCCAATAGCCGCCCGAGGCGGCGACATCCTCGGCGAAAGCGATCACCGGCACCGCGCGCTCGGCGGCGAGCTGGCGGATGCGGCGATAGAGCAGCGCCGATTGTGCCGGCGAGCCGCCCGGCGAGTTGATCGCGAGCGCGACCGCCTTGAGGCCGCGCAGCTTGAAGGCGCGGTCGATCGCGCCGGCATAGCGGCGCAGGTTGAGCGTGCGGCGGCCGGCGCGCGGGCCGATGACGCCTTCGAGACGCACCACCGCGACGGTGGGAACGGCCGGGCGCAATCGCCCCAGCCAGCGTTCGAGGAATTCCGGCATCATCATGGCACCAGCGGTAGCGGCGCGCCGTGGCGCAAGATCGCCTCGGCGGCCTCGGTGTTGCTCCCGTCGGCGCGATGGAGGACCAGCCCGGGCGCGAGGGTGAGCGGCGCGGCGCTGCCTTTTCGCGCATGCAGCAGCACGCGCTTTGCCGGCTTGCCCTCGCCGGGCCAGAGCGGGAACACGATCGCGCCGCCGGCGCGACCTTCGAGCAGCGCGAGGATCTCGCCGAGACGATCGGCGCGGTGAATGAGGGTGAGCCCGCCTTTGTCGCGCAGCATCGCCAGCGCGAAAGCAAGCCAGTCGGCGAGCGTCGCGTCGCCCTCGACCGAGGCTGCTGCCTTGCCGTGATGCGGCGACGGCGAGGCGCTTGCCGCATCGAGGAAGGGCGGGTTCATCATTGCCTGAGCGAAGCGGCCGGGCGCGAGCGCCGGCGGCGGATCGAGCAGGTCGCCCGCGACCACGGCGAGCCGCGCGGCGACATCGTTGGCCGCGGCGTTCTCGCCGGCGAGCCGCGCGAGCGCGCGGCCGCGCTCGATGCCGGCGATGTGGCAAGCGGGCACGCGCGCGGCAAGACAAAGGCTCGCCGCGCCGACGCCGCAACCGATATCGAGCACGGTGTCGGCGGCGCCCGCCGGCACCGCCGCCGCGAGCAGCACCGGATCGATCGCGACGCGATAGCCGTCGCGCGGCTGACGCAGCCGGACGCGGCCGCCCAAAAGCGTGTCGTCGCTGGTCGCCGCGATGGAAGCATCGAAGCTCATATCGCCTCGAGTTCCTTGATTACGTCGCGCGCGCGTGTTTCGTCCTCGTCCTTCACCATCAGGCGGCGCGGGATCGCGCCGATGCTGCCTTCGATGATGCTGGTATGCGAATCCAATATCACCGCCTCGATGCCCGCCGAGACAAGCATCGCCTGCAGGTAGGAAAGACGGACGGAATCGTTGGTGCGGAGCAGCTCCCGCATGATCCTCTCAAGCGGTTGTGAGCGGGCGCCCGAGGCCTCGCGGGCTTGACCCTTCAAGCGATGGTTCTATGCTCGCTTGCGGTCGAGGCTCCGTCAAGCAAGGGAAAGAGGCCCCAACGTGGCATTAGCAGCGCATGCCCGGGAGAAGAACGTTCCGCCCAAGGCCTCGCTCGACCGGCTCACCGCGCTGCTGCAAGACGATCTGAAACGCGTCAACGCGCTCATCCTCGAGCGCATGCGCAGCCCGGTCGCGCTCATCCCGCAGCTCGCCGGCCACATCATCGCCGCCGGCGGCAAGCGGCTGCGGCCGATGCTCACCCTCGCCACCGCGCGGCTTTGCGGCTATCGCGGCGATCGCCACATCGCCCTCGCCGCCGCCGTCGAGTTCATCCACACCGCGACCCTCCTGCACGACGACGTGGTCGACGACAGCGAGCTGCGCCGCGGCCTCGCCACCGCGAACGCGGTCTGGGGCAACAAGGCCTCGGTGCTGGTCGGCGATTTCCTCTTCAGCCGCGCCTTCGAGCTGATGGTCGAGGACGGATCGCTGCCGGTGCTCGACATCCTCTCCAACGCCTCGGCGGTGATCGCCGAGGGCGAGGTGCTGCAGCTCGTCACCTCGAACGACGTCGCGACCACCGAGGCCGCCTATCTCGAAGTCATCAATGCCAAGACCGCGCAGCTCTTCGCCGCGGCGAGCCGCATCGGCGCCGTGGTCGCCGGCCGCTCGGCGCAAGAGGAGCAGGCGCTCGAAGCCTTCGGCCGCAATCTCGGCATCGCCTTCCAGCTGATCGACGACATGCTCGACTACGCGGCGCTGGAATCGGAGCTCGGCAAGACCGTCGGCGACGATTTCCGCGATGGCAAGATCACCCTGCCGGTGGTGCTGGCGCTGCGCGCGGCCGACGAGCGCGAGCGCGATTTCTGGCGCCGCACGCTCGAGGACAGCGAGCAGCGCGACGGCGATCTGTCCCATGCGATCGAGCTGATGCGCCGCCACGGCACCCTCGCCGCGACGCTCGAGCGCGCGCGCGAATACTGCACCGTGGCGCGGCGCATCCTCGCCGGCTTCCGCGACGGGCCCGAGCGCCAGGCGCTCGACGAGGTGATCGAGTTTTGCCTCGAGCGGGGATATTGAATGCCCGGTATATTGAATAAGGGCGGGCTTCCCGCTATATCGCGCAGTGGCGCCGGAGTGTAGCTCAGCCTGGTAGAGCACCGCTTTCGGGAGGCGGGGGCCGGAGGTTCGAATCCTCTCACTCCGACCATTGAGCCCCTAACCCGTCGAGACAATTAACTATTTGACCGGGAGGGGACGGAGTACACTCCCTCGCCCTCTGGGACAGGATTGCGAATGGCCATACGCGGTCAACAAAGTGAGCCGATGGAGCTCCATCCGGGCGCCAGCGTGCGCGAGGCCGCCCGGATCGCCGAATTGGAGAAATGGGCCTGGGGCCGGGCGCGCTCCCTGCGCATCTTCTATAGCCATCTCGCCGCCTATGTCGTGATCAATTTCGTCCTGTTCCTGATCGATTCGACCACCCCCGGCCCGGCTTGGTTCTATGCGCCGCTCGTCGGCTGGGGCCTGATCCTTTGCCTTCATGCGCTCCATACCTTCGAAATGTTGCCCTGGACGACGCAGGACTGGGAAAAGCGCAAGGTGCGCGAGCTGGTGAACGAGAAGCTGCGACATTGAGGCGCTCGCCTCGGCAAAACCCGTGCGGCATAATTGTGCGTTCCGTGCCGCGGTCGGGGACGGCCCGGAACGCATGAAATCAACGCATCAGCACCGTGAAGGCATCGCCGCTTCCATGACTCGTACCCTGCGTCCCTCCCTGCCGCTCCTCGCCCTCGCCCTCGCCCTCGCAGGCTGCGGCGGCACCTCCACCACCGGCTCGCCCGACGCCGCCGGCACGGCGAGCGCCGGCGACCTCGCCTTCTACCGCTCCGTGCTCGACAAGGTTCATGCGAGCTACGTCGATCCGGTGAGCGACAGCACCCTGATCGACGATTCCTTGAAGGGCATGCTCACCGGCCTCGACCCGCATTCGGACTTCATGACCGAGCACGACTATCAGGACATGCTCGACGACAGCGCCGGCGAGTTCGCCGGCATCGGCGCCGAGCTGACCCGCGACGCCGATCACCCGGTGGTGCTGTCGCCGATCGACGACACGCCGGCGGCGCGCGCCGGCATCCATCCCGGCGACGCCATCCTGCGCATCAACGGCGAAGTCACCGACGGCATGAGCCTCAAGGACGTGGTCGACGCGCTGCGCGGCCCGGCCGACAGCAAGGTGCAGATCACCATCGGCCGCAAGAGCACTCCGCCCTTCGATGTCAGCCTGACCCGCGCCATCATCCACGTCGATTCCGTGAAGTCGGCGCTCGAGCCCAACGATGTCGGCTATATCCGCATCACCAGCTTTGCCGAGACGACGCAGCGCGAGGTGGCGAAGGCGCTCGACGAGCTGACGGCCAAGGCGCATGGCCGCCACCTCAAAGGCCTGGTGCTCGATCTGCGCAACAATCCCGGCGGCCTGCTCGATCAGGCAGTCCGCGTCTCGGGCGATTTCCTCGATGGCGGCTTGACGGTCTCGATCCACGGCCGCTCGCCCGACGACAATCGCGTCTTCCCGGCGCCGGCGAATGGCGACCGCCTGCCCGGCGTGCCGATGGTGGTGCTGATCAACGGCGCTTCCGCTTCCGCCGCCGAGATCGTCGCCGGCGCGCTGCAGGATCGCCACCGCGCCAAGGTGCTCGGCACGCAGAGCTTCGGCAAGGGCTCGGTGCAGACCATCATCCCGCTCGAAGGCCACGGCGCGCTGCGCCTCACCACCGCGCGCTACTACACGCCGAGCGGCCGCTCGATCCAGGGCCAGGGCATCACCCCCGACCAGGTCGTCGAGGAGCCGAAAGGCACCGACACCGCCGATGTCGATCTGGTGCGCGAGGCCGATCTGCCCGGTGCGCTCGATACCGGCGCCAAGGCCAAGACTGCCGCGGCGAAGACGGTGTCGCCGGTCCGGAGCGAAACGCTGATCGAGGTCACCGCCATCGGCACGGCCAAGGACTATCAGCTCAAAGCCGCGCTCGACGATCTCGACAAGCGGTTTCAGGTCTCGGGCGTCGCCGGTAGCCGGTAATCCTTGTAGCGGCGGCGCAGCTCCGATTTGAGGAGCTTGCCGGTCGCGGTGTGCGGCAAGGCGTCGACGAAGACGACGTCGTCGGGAACGCACCACTTAACGGCCTTGCCGCAATAGAAGCCCAAGAGCGCCTCGCGGCTGACGCTCGCGCCGGGTTTGAGTTGCGCTACGAGCAACGGCCGCTCGCCCCATTTGGGATGCGGCACGGCGATCACCGCCGCCTCGGCGACGGCGGGATGAGCGACGGCGATGTTCTCGAGCTCGATCGAGCCGATCCACTCGCCGCCGCTCTTGATCACGTCTTTCGAGCGGTCGGTGATCTGCATATAGCCGTCGGCGTCGATGGTGGCGACGTCGCCGGTCGGGAACCAGCCGTCGCGCAGCGCCGACGTCGCCGCCTTGTAATAGCCGGTCGTCACCCACCAGCCGCGCACCATGAGATCGCCGGCGCTGACACCGTCCCAAGGCAGCTCCTTCCCGTCGCCATCGACGATCTTCATGTCGACGCCGGGGATGACGCGGCCCTGCTTCGCTTTGAGCGCGACGAGATCCGCGGCGCCCGCCCCGCGATGCTTGCCCTTGAGCTGGGCGAAGGTGCCGACCGGGCTCATCTCGGTCATGCCCCAGGCATGCAGTACTTCGATCCCGTAATCGCCTTCGAAACGCTCGATCATCGCCGGCGGGCAGGCCGAGCCGCCGATGACGAGGCGCTCGAGCGAGGAGAACCGCAAGCGATTCTCGTCGAGATGCCGCAGCAGGCCGAACCACGCCGTCGGCACGCCGGCGCTCATCGTCACCTGCTCGGCCTCGAACAAGTCATAGAGACTCCTGCCGTCGAGCGCCGCGCCGGGGAAGACCAGCTTCGCCCCGACCAGCATCGCCGAATAGGGCAAGCCCCAGGCATTGACATGGAACATCGGTACCACCGGGCAGATCACGTCGCGCGCCGAGAGATTGAGGCAATCGGGCAGCGCCGTGCCGTAGGAATGGAGCACGGTCGAGCGATGCTGATAGAGCGCGCCTTTGGGATCGCCGGTGGTGCCCGAGGTGTAGCAGAGCGAGGAAGCGAGGCGCTCGTCGAACACCGGCCAGGCGAAATCGTCGCTCTCGGCGGCCAGCAAGTCCTCGTAGCACAGCGCGTCCTGCGGCACCGCCGCCATCGCCGCGCGATCGGCGAAAGCGACCCAATGGCGGACGCCGGGGCAATGCGGCCGCAGCCGCTCGACCACCTCGCGGCAGAGGGGATCGAAGAACACCGTCCGGTCCTCGGCGTGATTGACGATATAGACGAGCTGGTCGTGGAAGAGACGCGGATTGATGGTGTGACAGACCGCGCCGAGCCCCGAGACCGCGTAATAGAATTCGAGATGGCGGTGGCTGTTCCAAGCGAGGGTCGCGACGCGGTCGCCCGGCGCGATGCCGAGCCGGGTCAGCGCGTTGGCGAGGCGGCGCGCGCGTCGATGGGCGTCGCGGATGGTATAGCGGTGAAGCGGCGCATCGCCCGAGCGGCTGACGATCTCGGTGGCGCCGTGATGGCGGTCGGCCTGCGCGATCAGCGCGGAGATCAGCAGCGGCTGATCCTGGATGAGCCCGAACATGGTCGCCTCCCCGCCCGGATTTCTTGGTGAACCCCGGGCGTCGACAGGCCGTTTATAGTGCGTCGGGCAAGATCGGGCGAGCCTCGCGGGGTCGCTTGCCGAATAGGGGGTGAATCGCTAAGTGAGGTCCCATGGACGCTATCGACCCTTCGCGCGAGACTTCCCGATTGCATGTCAGCACGCTGCTCGTCGCTTCCGAGCGCGCGCTGGCCAACGCGCTCGACGAGCTCGGCTTTGCCGAGAACGACGATCGCGTGATCGAGCATGAGGGACGCTTCGCCTTCATCACCTGCAGCCACGACGCCGATTGCGACGATCTCTTCGCGCTGATCAGCGAGCTCGCCGCGCGCGGCGAGACCTGGGAGCTGCAGTTCCGCATCGACACCGGCGAGGGCCGCGCCATCTTCCAGCGCTTCGCCCGCCACCAGCCGGTCGAGGCGGTCGACGCCGCGGTGCCGCCCGATCCCGTGTCGCCTTCGGGCGAGCTGCCGACGCACGATCTCGACACCGAGAAAGGCCGCGCCGCGCTCGCCAAGAGCATCGGCCGCCTCGACCCCGCCGAGGTCTTCGTGACGCTGAGCTCCAACGCTTCCGGCCGCGCGACGGCGACCGTCCTGCGGCGCACTCCGCGCGGCGCGATCGCCGTCGCCGAAGGCACCGACGAGGCGAGCCTCCGCACGGCGATCCGCGAGATGCTGCCGACGGTGATGTTCTCGGTGGCGATGAAGCCGCCGGGCTAACGGCATTTTCCCCGGAATAAAAACCCTCTCCGCCCGTTGGGGGAGAGGGTGCGAGCCCTTCGCCGCCACCCGAGGCGGCGCTCAGGATAAACTAGGCGAGCGGGTGAGGTGGGCTAGCATGCTGAATAAGCCGAGCGGTCGATGGACACCTCACCCTCCCCCTCGCTAACGCTCGGGGTCCCTTCCCTCTCCCCGCTTCGCGCGGAGAGGGATATGCGAAAAAACAATTTCGACGCGCTGCGCCTCGTCGCGGCGCTGGCGGTGATCCTGTCGCACGCCTTCCTCATCGCCCAGGGCACCGAGAAGAACGATCCGCTCAACCTCCTCACCGGCAATCAATGCATGCTCGGCCTCACCGGCGTGTTCGTGTTCTTCGCGGTGAGCGGCTTCCTCGTGACGCAGAGCTTCGAGCAGACCGGCTCGCCATTGCGCTACCTCGCCAAGCGGGCCTTGCGCATCTTTCCCGCCTATTACGTGGTGCTGATCCTCACCGCTTTGGTGCTCGGGCCGATCGTCACCACCCTGTCGCTCGGCGATTATTTGCAGCGGCCGGAGCCCTGGCGCTACCTCTTCTACAATTCCTTCTTCGACATCCGCGTGCACGAGCTGCCGGGCGTGATGTTCGTCGACAACCCGGTCGGGCTCGAGGTCAACGGCTCGCTGTGGTCGCTGGGCTGCGAGTTCGACATGTATCTGATGGTGCTGGCGCTCGGCGTGCTGCGGCTCTTGAAGCTGCCGGTCTGCCTCGCGCTCCTCGCCCTCGGCATGGCCTGCATTCACTGGCCCGACGCGCTCGGCTTCCTCGGCGGCTGGGGCTGGACCTTGAGCTTCTTCGCCGCCGGCATGGTGCTCTACAAGCTGCGGGGCACGCGCATCTTCGCCATCCTTATCAATGATTGGCGCGTTGCGCTCTTGGCGCTTGCCGGTCTCGCGCTCAGCATCCCCTCACGCCAGTTCATCCTGCTGTTCCCGGTCTTCGGCTGCTATCTCGCGCTCTATCTCGCGCTTCACCCAAAGCTGCCGATCATTCCCGCGACGCGCTTCGGCGATCTCTCCTACGGCCTCTATATCTTCGGCTGGCCGTCGGAGCAGATCGTGATCTGGCTGATGCACGGACAGGCGGCCTGGTGGCAGGTCTTTCTCGGCGCGACCCTGCTCGCGGGCGCCCTCGCCTTCCTCTCCTGGCATCTCGTCGAGAAGCGCGCGCTCAGGTTAAAGCCAGGAAAAGCTTGGCAAGACCGCAGCCATGGGATAATGCCGAGCGCATGGCCGGTGAAATCCCTTTCCGCCGCGACTTCGCCTTCGAATACGGGCGGGCCGAGCGCTTAAGCCCGCTGATCCGCCGCGTCGTCGCGCGCAATCCCAGCCCTTTCACCTTCAAAGGCACCGGCACCTATATCGTCGGCACCGGCAAGGTCGCGGTGATCGATCCCGGGCCGAAGCTGCAAGACCATATCGACGCGCTCTTGAAAGCGCTCGACGGCGAAACGGTGACGCATATCCTCATCACCCATACGCATAACGATCATTCGCCGGCAGCCGCGGCGCTCAAGGCCGCGACCGGCGCCAAGACCTACGGCTTCGGCCCGCACGGCTCGGGCCGCGCCGAGGATCATCTCCCCGGCGTCACCGAGGAGGGCGGCGACCATGATTTCGTGCCCGATGTGACGCTGCGCGAGGGCAACACGCTCGAAGGGCCGGGCTGGCGGCTCGCGACTGTCGAGACGCCGGGCCATACCTCGAATCATCTCTGCTTCGCGCTCGCCGAGGAGCGCGTGCTCTTCACCGGCGATCATGTGATGGGCTGGTCCACCAGCGTGATCGCGCCGCCCGACGGCGACATGGCCGCTTATCTGCGCTCGCTCGAGAAGCTGCTCGATCGCGACGATGCGCTCTACTGGCCGACCCACGGCCCGTCGATCGCCGACCCCAAGCCGTTCGTCGGCGCCTTCATCGCCCATCGCCAGGAGCGCAGCGCCGCGATCCTCGCCGCGCTCGCGGCCGGCGACGCGACCATCCCGGCGATCGTCGCGCGTGTCTATATCGGGCTCGATGCCAAGCTCATCGCCGCCGCCGGCCGCTCGGTCTTCGCGCACCTGGTCGAGCTGATCGAGCTCGGGAAAGTGATTTGCGACGGGCCGCCTTCGCTCGGCGCGACGTTCCGCCTCGCGAAGTGAGGTCGCTCCTCGAAACAGAGTTGCAATTTCATCCTGCGCTCTTCGACTTCGCTTCGCTCCGCTCAGGTGAGGTGAATTCGGGTGCACGGCATCGTCCAACGGAAGGTGCCGTAAAAAATTCTCTCCTCACCCTGAGCGGAGCGCGGAGCGCGAAGTCGAAGGGCGCACGATCGTCTTGCAACTGCTTATCGCCGCGCGCGGCGCTTGATCCGGCGAGACCGACCTGCTGCGGATTTCCTGTGAGTGGTTGTTTTCGCGGGCGCTACACGTTTCTTCGCCTTCTTCCACAGCCGCCGCGACGCAATGGCCGCGCCCTCGACCATCGCGGCGAGCTTCTTGAAGGCGATCGCGGGATCGATCTTGCCGTAGCCGGCGAAGGTGCCGAAGCCGCAATCGGTGCCGGCGATCACGCGCTCGCGCCCGACGATGCCGGCGAAGCGCTCCAGGCGCTCGGCGACGAGCTCGGGATGCTCGACATAATTGGTCGAGGTATCGATGACGCCGGCGATCAGCAGCTTGCCCTCCGGCAGCTTCAGATCGCGCCACAGCGACCATTCATGCTCGTGGCGCGGATTGGCGGCCTCGATCACCAGCGCCGCCGGCTTCGCCTTCAGGAGGATCGGCGCGACCTTGGCGAGCGCGATGTCGTGATCGTGCGGGCCTTCGTAATTGCCCCAGCAGATATGGAGCCGCATCGCCTCGGCCGGGATGTTGCGCACGGCGCGATTGAGGATCTCGACATGCTGGCGCGCGCGCTTCAAGAACTCCGCCTCGCTCAGATCCTGGAAGCCGGTGTGGCGCGCCATGGCGAGATCCGGGCAATCGAGCTGCAAGACGAAGCCGGCGCGGTGGATCGCCTCGTATTCCGGCTGCATCGCCGCCGCGACCGCTTCGATATAGGCCTCGTGCGTCGGATAGAAGGTATTGGGCTGGAAGGCGGAAACGAGTCCGGGCGAGGCCGCTGTCATGAAGCCCTCGCCGGCGCCGGCGGCGCCCAGCGCGTCGCCGAGATTGGCGATGTCCTCTTCGATCGGCGCGCGGTTGCGCAACGTGACCGGCCCGACGCAGGTCGAGCGGCGCAGCGTCTGCGGTCCGGTCATGCGCGTCATCGCCGCGCCGAATTCGGGATAGCCCGCCGTGTCGAGCGGCGGCTTGCGCGGCGCGTGGCCGTCGAAGCCGTTCAAGCGGTCGGCGATATAGGTCGAATAGCCGGGCTTCGACATCTCGCCGTCGTCGACGATGTCGATGCCGGCCTCGACCTGGCGGCGAACGATATCGCGCACGGCTTCGCGCACCGCGGCGCCGAGCGCCGCCGCGTCGTAATCCTGCCCCTGATCCTTGCGCATCAAGAGCTCGGCCAAGGGCTTCGGGCGCGACAGGCTGCCGGTATGGGTCGTCAGAATGCGGTCGGCGCTGCGCTTCATCGTTCCCCTCCGCCGCGCGAGCGCGCGTCAACCGTTGTAGAAAGGCGGCGCGGCGCAGCCGGTCGAATCGTCGATCGGCACGCCATTCCGCCACATGCAGCACTGCATCCAGCGCGGCCGCTGCGCCGCCGCGGCCTCGACCAGGCCGGGAGCGGCCTCGCAGGTCGCGAGCTGATAGAGGTATTTGTTGCCGTAATCGAAGAACCCGCCGTAGCTGTTGCCGTAATTATCCGAGATGGTGAAGAACGTGCAGCCCTGCAACGCGAGGGCCGACAGCAGGACCGCAAATCGCATGTGCTTTTTCATGGCGCCTTCCAGGGTATGACCTTGCGCTCGACCTCGACGAAGAGCGTCGAGGTAATGACGCCGAGGAGTCCGATGGTGACGATGCCGACGAACATGGCATCGACCTGCAACAGCTCCCAGGACGACCAGATGAGATAGCCGATGCCGCTTTTGGCGGCGATGAACTCCGCCGCAGTGCCGATGATGAACGAGATCGCGAGCGCGACCCTCAGCCCGGCGAAGATCAGCGGCAGCGCGCCATAGAACACGACACGGGTGAACATGACCCTGGGGCTGGCGCCGTAATTGCGCGCGACGTCGATATAGATCTTGTCGATATTCGCGGCGCCGGCATAGGCGTTGACGATCACCGGGAAGAACGCGCCGATCGCGACGACGACGATCTTCGAGGTCTCGCCGAAGCCGAAGGCGAGGAGGATCAGCGGCATGATCGCGAGCTTGGGGATCGGAAAGAGCGCCGCGATCAGCGGATCGACGATGATCCTGACGCCGCGCCACATTGCCATGGCGAGGCCGAGCGCGACGCCCGGGATCGCGCCGAGGAGGAAGCCGGCGACGATGCGCCACAAGGTCACCGCCGTGTCCCACGGCAATTCGCCCGAGACGCAGAGCAGCCAGAAGCGCTCGGCGATGTCGCTGGGCGCCGGCACGAAGCGGCGGTCGCCGAGCCCGGCCATGATCGCGAGCTGCCACAGGATCAGGAACCCGATCGGCGACAGCAAATAGAGCAGCCGCTCCTGCCGGACTTGCCGTGCCGCCTCGCCCCTGCCTTCTACACTCATGCGCCTTCCACGCTCATGCGCCGTCCTCGCTCGCGCGCGCGCGGTTGACCTCGTCCTCGAGCACGCGCCAGATCTTGAGCTTAAGCTCGCCGAAGAGCGGCGTCACCGACAACTCCATGAGATTGCGCGGATGGGGAAAAGGGACGTCGATGATCTCCTTGATGCGGCCGGGATGCGCCGTCATCACCGCGGTGCGGTCGCCCAGGAAGAGCGCCTCGTCGATCGAATGGGTGATGTAGACGACGGTCTTGCCGGTCGTCTCCCAGAGCCGTATCAGCTCTTCCTGCAGGATGGTGCGGTTCTGCGCGTCGAGCGCGGCGAAAGGCTCGTCCATATAGAGCACCGCCGGATCGGTGACGAAGGCGCGCGCGATCGCGCCGCGCTGCCGCATCCCGCCTGAGAGCTGGTTGGGGAAATGGCGGCGGAACTGGGTGAGGCCGACGAGGCGCATCGCCGCCTCGACGCGGCGGTTGCGCTCAGGTTTGGGTACGCCGCGGGTCATCAGCCCGAAGCCGACATTCTCCTCGACCGACATCCAGGGAAAGAGTCCGCTGTCCTGGAACACCATCGCGTTCTCGACGCTCCAGCCGGCGGCGTCGACGACGATGGTGCCGGCGGATTGGCGCTCGAGCCCAGCGAGGATGCGCAGCAGGGTCGACTTGCCACAGCCGGAGGGCCCGACGATGCAGAAGAACTCGCCGGCCGCGATCTTCAGATCGATGCCGGCGATTGCCTCGACGGTCCCGCGCGCGGTCTCGAAGACTTTGCGCACGCCCGCAATCTCGATCGCCGCTCCCTTGCGCGCGGGCTGCGTCGCCATTTTCTTCTTCTCGAACCGGTGATGGATCAGACCAGCGGATCTGCGCCGTCGATGAGGACGAAGCAGATGCGGCAGGTCTCCTTGCCGCGATTGACCCAGGCATGGTTGGTCGCCTGCTGGATCAGCACGTCGCCGGCCTTCAAATGCACCTCGGTGTCGTCGAGGAGCATATCGATCTCGCCCGACAGCACGATCGCGTAGTCGATGGTGCGGGTGCGGTGCATCGAGGGATGGCGCGGCGGGCGCACGCCCGGCGGCGAGTGATGCTGGTCGCCGAGCATCTTTGCCATATGGTCGTTGGGCAGCTTCTTCGCTTCCTCGCTCTCGGACGGAATATCGAGATAACGGATGACGCTGCCGCCCGGCGGCGGCGCGATCCGCACCTCGATGCCGCCGCGATCCTTGTCGCCCTTCATGTCGGCCGGGGACTTGTCCGTGACCCAGATGCGCTGCTGCAGCGTCTTCTCGTCGCGCCGCGCGGTATAGGGGGTGTTGTCGTCGATGATGACCACGGCCTTGCCGGTCTTGTCGTGGCCGGTGACGACGCGCCGGGCGGGCGAATACGGTGCGAGACCCATGATGTGCACTCCTCCTTAGCG
>DASYAL010000008.1:0-18911 GCA_036501365.1 Allostellaceae bacterium
GAATTGCACCTCCTCGACGGCGAGCTGTGGATCGACGAGCGCAAGCTCTGTCCGGGCGACTACAACTATGGTCCGCCCGGCACGGGCGACGAGCGCGTCTGGAGCGCGACCGGCTGCACCTGCGTCCTCGTCACCAGCACCGAAGACATTTTGCGCTGACCATCACGAGCTTCGCGATATCGGGGAGGAGTAACAATGACCGAAAAAATTGAGACGGCTCGTACAATACGACTTAGCGTGGAGTCGCTGCGGACGATCGCGATGCGCGAGCCCGATCCGAAGTTGGCCGCTGAGTTAATGCGCATTGCCGCGGAAATGGACGAGCATGCGGCCGAGCTCGAGCGTTCGTTCGTCAATCAGCACAGCAACCCACCTAGCGGCGCTGTGAGTTAGGCGCCTGAAGCCCCTCCCCTGCAGTACCCACCCTAGGCGGCGTCGGCGAATTTGAACGCCGACATGCTGAGGCCGCCGAGCGAGAAGCCGCGATGGATGCGCTGCGCCTGCGCGGGCTTTTGATCCGGTCGCGTTTTCTGCGGCGAACCGGCGTCCACTTCGCCGGAAAACGCTCCGAAGCCCGCGGCGCCGAGTGCGACAAACAATGGCAGGAAATGCTCGGGGCTCGGATGTGCGCGCAGCGCCTGCGGCGCCTTGCTCTGCCAGTCGAAGAGCTCGTCAAGCCGCCCCTGCTCGAGCGCTTGCCCCAGCCAGTCATCGAAAGCCGTAGCCCAGGCCGGCGGCGGTCCGCCGCGCGGATCCATCTCGCGCAGATTATGCGTCGCGCCGCCCGTGCCGAGGATCAGCACATTCTCGTCGCGCAGCGGCGCCAGCGCCGCGCCGACGCGATAATGCCAGCGCGCGTCGCGATAGGGCTGCACCGAGAGTTGCGCCACCTTCACGTCGGCTTTCGGATAGAAGGATTTGAGCGGCACCCAGGCGCCGTGATCGAGGCCGTATTGCGCATCGGCCGCCGCCGGAATCCCCGCCGCCTGCAGCAGCGCGACCGCGCGCGCGGCGAGCTCGGGCGCGCCCGGCGCGGGATAGAAGATGCGATAGAACTCCTCGGGGAAGCCGTAATAGTCGTGGATGGTCTCGGGCTTTTCCGCCGCGCCGAGGAGCGGCAGATCGGTCATCCAATGCGCCGAGACCGCGAGCACGGCGCTGGGCCGCGGCAGGCTCTCGGCGAGGGCGCGCCAGAAATCGCCGATCTCGCCCGGCCGCAAGGCCAGCGGCGGTGCGCCATGCGAGATGAAGAGCGTCGGAAGTGGTGCGCCGGTCATGGGCCCTAGTAGAGCTCGTCCATGACGCGGCCATAATAGGCGGCGTCGAGCGCCGGCTGGTCGGCGGCGGGATCGCGCGCCTTGGCGAAGCCACCCAGCGTCGGCACGCCTTTGGGTCGCCCGTCTTTGCCCGCGTTCCAGAGATCCGAGCGCAGCAACGCTTTCGGGCAATGCTGGAAGGCCTGCTCGACCGCGACGACCAGCACCACCTTCGGCTCTTTTCCTGTGACCGCGAAACGCCGCTTGAGCGCGGGATCGACGCTGATCCGCGCGCGGCCGTTGACGCGATAGGTCTCGTTCGCGCCGGGCGCGAAGAAGATCACCCCAACGCGCGGATCCTCGATCAGATTCTTGAGGCCGTCGATGCGGTTGTTGCCGACGCGATCGGGGACGAGCAGCGTCTTGCCGTCCGCCGCGACCTCGACGAAGCCCGGCCCGTCACCCTTCGGCGAACAATCGAGCCCCTGCCCGCCCGAGGTCGCGAGCACCAGGAAGGGCGATGCGGCGATGAAGGCGCGCCCCGCCGCGTTGACATGGTCGAGCTCTTTCTTGACCACCCGCTCGGCCGGGCGATCGAAGAGCGCCGCCAGTTCCTCGCGCGTCGTCACCGCATAGCCTGCCGTACCGTCCATCACGACCTCGTCCGTTGGACTCCACCCGTTATCCCTAGCCAAGCGCTTTTCGCCGGCGCGCGTCAATCGCCCGCCGCGCCTCCGCCGGCCGGCACGATCAGCACCCGGTCGACGCGTCGGCCGTCCATGCCGATGACCTCGTATTGCACGCCCTCGGCAGTGACGCGGCTGCCGACCGTCGGGATGCGATGCAGCCGCGCCATCACGAAGCCGCCGAGCGTGTGATAGTCGCCACTCTCCTGGTCGTCGTTGCCGACGAGGTTGAGCAGATCGCGCACCTGGTCGAGCGGCGTCATGCCGTCGACGATGAACGAGCCGTCGGGTCGCCGCTCGATCGACGGGCTCTGCGGCTCGCCCGGCTCGGCGATATCGCCGACCAGCGATTGCAGGATGTCGGTCAGCGTCACCGCGCCCTGCAGATCGCCGAACTCGTCGACCACGAGCGCCATCGGCTCGCCCGATTTGCGAAACATCTCGAGCGCGCGCAGCGCTGTCGCGGTCTCGGGGATGAAAATCGCCGGCCGCACCAGCGGCTTCAGATCGAAAGCCGCGCCATTCATCTCTGCCGTCAGCAGATCCTTCACCTGGACGATTCCGGCGACTTGCGCCGGACCGCCGTCGTAAACCGGGAAGCGTGAATAGTCGCTGTCGCGCACTTTGCGCCGGTTCTCCTCGTCGCCGTCCTGGAGATCGAGCCATTCGAGCTGGGTGCGCGGCGTCATCACCGCGTTGACCCGGCGGTCGCCCAGGCGCAGCGCCATCTGCACGATCGCGGTCTCGGCGGCGTGGACGCTGCCCGCCGCCTGCGCCTCGCGCAGCATGATGGTGATCTCTTCCTCGGTGACGACCGCGGGCTCGCTCGGCCCGCGCGGGATGAAGCGCAGGACGAGATTGCTCGATACGGCGAGGAACCAGACGAGCGGCGCCGCGAGGCGCGTCATCACCCGCAGCATCGCCGCGAGCCGCTGCGCGATCGTCTCGGGTCGGCTGAGCGCGACGCGCTTCGGCACCAGCTCGCCGAGGATCAGCGTCAGATAGGAGATCACCACGACGACCAGCACGAGGCTCACCGGCCCGGCATTGGGACCCAACATCGTCAGCTTGCCGGCGATCTGCTCGGCGACGGTCGCGCCGCCGAGCGCGCTCGCGACGACGCCGATCACGGTGACGCCAATCTGCACCGTCGAGAGGAACCGGCCGGGATCGCGCTTCAGCTCGAGCGCGGTCTTGGCACCGATGCTGCCGAGCTCGGCGGCACGCTGCAGACGCACGCGGCGCGCCGAGACGATCGCCATCTCGGCGAGAGCGAAGAAGCCGTTGATAAGGATGAGCAGGAAGATGACGGCGAATTGCAGCCACAGCATCGGCGGGCCCGCGGGGTTGTTCTTATTGCTTCGAATATACAAGCGTTTGCCCGGCGGCGCTCGATTCGCACACGCGCGGCGCGCTGCGCCCCCGCGGCGCTTGCCAATCACCGCCTGTTGCCCTCAGACTAAGCGCGATAAGCAAAAATCGGAGGGAGGCATCGATGCGGTTTAGAACGGTTGTTGCGATGGCGGCGCTCGCCTTGCCGCTCGCCTGGGACGCATCGGGCGCGTCCGCCGCGGAGACGGTCCGCTTCGGCGTCAGCAAGATCGCGAATGTCGCGCCGGTCGCGATCGCGATCGCCAAAGGCTATTTCACCGCCGAGGGGCTCGATCCCAAGCTGACCTTCTTCGAATCGCAAGCGCCGGTGGCCGTCGCCGTGGCGTCGGGCGATCTCGATTTCGGCGACGCCGCCGAGACCGCCGCGCTCTACAATCTCGCGGCTGGCGGACGCACCCGCGTCATCGCCAGCGGTGCCAACGAAGCGCCGACCTTTCACTCGCTCGCGCTCGTCGCGTCGAACCAGGCCTATGCCGCCGGCCTCAAGACGCCGAACGATCTTCCCGGCCATTCCTTCGCGCTGACCCAGATGGGCACCGGGCTGCAATACAATCTCGGCCAGATCGCCAAGAAGGTCGGCTTCGACGTCAACACGCTGAAGCTGATGCCGCTGCAGTCCAACCCCAATATCGCCTCGGCGCTGTCGGGCGGGCGGGCCGATGCCGCGGTGTTCGATTCGACCAACGCCCAACCGATGATCGACAAGGGCGAGGTCAAGCTGCTCGGCTGGGTCGGCGATCTCGCCGGCTATGCGCCGGCCTATCTCGTCTTCGCCTCGCGCGACATGGTCGATAACCACGGCGACACGGTGAAGAAATTCCTCGCCGCGATGCGTAAGGCGTATCACGATTACTACGACGCCTTCACCGACGAGAAAGGCCTGCGCAAGGACGGCCCGACCGCTGACGCCGCGCTCGACATGATCGCGAAGTGGCTCGGCCAGTCGCCGGACAGGGTGAAGCTCGGCCTGCCTGAAATCGACCGCGACGGCCGCGTCGACATGGCCGCGGTTCAGGACCAGATCGACTGGTATCGCTCGATCAGCGCGATCAAGACGGAGCTGCGCGCGACCGCCGTCGTCGACAAGCGCTACGCAATCGAACGCCCGGAGACCCGCCGCGCCGCGCCCTGAGGCATCGCTCAGGCGGTTGGCGCGGCGCCCCGAGCTTCGCTAAACTGCCGATCGTCGGACGAAAGGAGCTGTCATGCGGGCGGAAGAGCAAGAACGTCTGGTGCGCGTCGGCGCTGGCCAACCGGCGGGCGAATGGCTGCGCCGCTATTGGCAGCCGGCCCTCTTGGCGGCGGAGCTGCCCGAGCGCGACGGCGCGCCGGTCCGGGTGCGGCTTCTCGGCGAGGATCTGATCGCGTTCCGCGACACCAGCGGCGCCATCGGGCTGGTCGGCGCCTACTGCCCGCATCGCCGCGCGCCGCTGTTCTTCGGCCGCAACGAGGAATGCGGTATCCGCTGCGTCTATCACGGCTGGAAGTTCGACGCCCAAGGCCATTGCGTCGACCTGCCGAGCGAGCCGGCGTCGAGCCCGATGAAAAGCAACATCCGCATCAAGGCCTATCCGACGGTCGAGCGCGGCGGCATCGTCTGGGCCTATCTCGGCCCGGCCGAGAAGCAGCCGTCCGCCCCCGATTACGAATGGACGCGCGCGCCCGAGACGCATCGTGCGGTGTCGAAGAATTTTCAGGACAACAACTACCTGCAGAGCCTCGAAGGCGGCCTCGACACGGCGCATGTCGGCTTCCTGCACAACAGCAACATCCGCGACAAGTCCTATCTCTTCGCGCGCGACAACGCGCCGAAGATCGACTGTTTCGCGACCGGCTACGGCTATTCCTATACCGGCACCCGCAACATCGGCGGCGATGACATCTGGGTGCGGCATTACCAATACATCATGCCGGTGCAGCAGATGCGGCCCAATGTCCGCTCGTCCCTGCCCGGCGCCAATCGCCACCGTCCGGGCTATGACGGGCATATCTGGGTGCCGGTCGATGACGGGCACACCTGCGTCTACAACTGGACCTGCGGCTACGACGAGAATTCGCCGATCGATGCCGAGGGATTCGATATCTTCGAGCGGCGCTTCGGCCGCGGCCGCGACGCTTATATTCCCGGCACCTTCCGGCTCAAGACGAACGCCGGCAACGACTATCTCGTCGACCGCGCATTGCAGAAGACGACGAGCTTCACCGGCATCCCCGGCATCAACACCCAGGACGTCGCGGTCCAGGAGGGCATGGGCCCGGTCGTCGACCGCACGCAGGAGCATCTCGGCACCTCCGACCGCGCGATCGTCTTCCTGCGCCGCATGCTGCTCGAGGCGGTCGCCGCGGTCGAGCGCGGCGAGACGCCGCCCGGCGTCGATCCCGCCGCGCATCGCGGCGTGCGCCCGCATGAGGGCATCCTCAAGACCGATGGCGATTGGCGGGCGGCCTTCGCGGTCGAGGGCGCCGCGCGCTGGTGATCCCGGCCGCCGCCAGCGGACGCGGCGTGCGGAAATTGCTTTGACCGCCCCCGGCTGACGCCGGAGAATGGGAAAAATACAGAGCAAGAGGGAGATTCGCGATGCCGATCAGTCAAAATCTTCGGCGCCTTATCGAGGCCAATGCGCCGCTCTGGGCCGGCGAGGCCGAGATCGTGCGCACCTATTGGACGTCGCCGATCCGAACGCGCGAGACCGACAAGCAATGGCTGAAGCGCCAATGCTGGAAGGAATATGTCGGCTCGGCGGTCGGCTCCGCCGAGACGCTCGATGTGGCGATGCTCACCTCCCTCGCCGGCTACATCCAGCAGAACGTCTCGCGCCTCGACGTCACGGTCGACCGGCACGACATGCGCGACGAGGTCGAGAAGGTTTATGCGGAGTTCACGCATTACTGCCTCTTCGCCGATGTCTATGACAGTTTGCTCGAACCGGGCGAGCCGCATCTCAACGCCAACCGGCTGACGACCTGGTCCGAGGAGGACGCGCTCGCGCGCTACCGCCTCGATATCCGGAAAAACCGCAGCAAGCTTGCGCGCGCCATCGGCTTCACCGAAGGCGGCTACTGCACGCTCTATTCCGAAGGCGCGAAACTCAAGGGCAAGCCCGGCGTCGACGGCCGCATCGCCAAGGCGTGCCAGAAAGTCTTCGACGACGAGTTCGGCCATATGATGTACGGCGTCGTCGGCGTCGAGATGGACGACATGAGCGCGGCCGATTGGCGCGAGCTGACCGAGGTCACCTGCGAGATCCTCAAGCGCCGGCTCTATATGCGCAACGCCCAGTTCACCCATCCGCTGACCGAGACGCGCGTCAAGGAGATCGTCGCCGGCAAGATCGAGCCGATTGCTTTCAACTATGCACGCGCCGAGACCTATCTCGCCGACGCCCACGGCGAAGCGGTGCATTAGGAGAGAGCCACGATGGTCAGCCGCGAAGACAACGAGCGCCTCACCCGCGTCGGCCTCGGCACGCCGATGGGCACGCTGATGCGCCGCTACTGGCTGCCGGCGGCCCTTTCCTGGGAGTTGCCGGAGCCGGATTGCCCGCCGGTCCGGGTCAAGCTGCTCGGCGAGGATCTCGTCGCCTTCCGCACGGCCGACGGGCGCATCGGCCTGATCGAAGAATTCTGCCCACATCGCCGCGCCTCGCTGTGGCTCGGCCGCAACGAGGAGAACGGGCTGCGCTGCGTCTATCACGGCTGGAAATTCGACGTCACCGGCCAGTGCGTCGAGCAGATGAACGAGCGGCGCCCGTTCTGCGCCAAGATCCGCGCCGTCGCCTATCCGACCTGCGAGATCGGCGGCGTGATCTGGGCTTATATGGGCCCGCCCGAGAAAGAGCCGGCGCCACCGAAATTCGAGTGGACGCAGCAGCCGCAAACCCATCGCGCGGTCAGCAAGGTGGTCGAGGACTGCAACTGGCTGCAAGCCTTGGAAGGCGGCATCGACACCTCGCATTTCACCATCCTTCACCGCGCCTTGAAGCAGAGCGCGATCGGCATCGCGCCGGACAATGTCGGCATCAAGGGCGGCGCGCCCTCGCTTGAAGTCGATATCACCGATTACGGCTATCGCTATTTCGGCATCCGCCCGGTCGGCGACGACAAGCTCTATGTCCGCGGCTACCATTTCGTGATGCCGTTCACGCAGCTGCGTCCGCCCGGCCCCGGCAAGGAAGAGGTCCATGGCCATTACTGGGTGCCGATGGACGATACGACCTGCATGGTGTGGAATTTCTACGAGAGCTATGGCGCCGCGCCGGTCGGCGAGCGCGAGGCCGAGGCGAGCAGCGGCAATGCCTATGGCTCGCAGGTCGACATCAAGAACGGCTTCCGCCCGTTCCGTAACCGCGCCAACGACTGGATGATCGACCGCCAGGCGCAGAAGACCGAGACCTTCAGCGGCGTCTTCGGCATCAACCAGCAGGACCGCGCGGTGCAAGAGAGCATGGGGCCGATCGTCGATCGCAGCCGCGAGAATCTCGGCCCTGCCGACCGCGCCGTGGTCGCAACCCGCAGGCTGCTGCTCGACGCGCTCGATACCGTCGCGCGCGGCGACGATCCGCCAGGCACAGGCGCGAGCTATCACGAGGCGCGCGCGGCCGAGCTGGTGCTGCCGAAGAGCGACGATTGGCGCCGCGCCCTGCTGCCGCTAATGTATCCGCAGACCGACGGCCGGACGAATGCCGCCGCGGCGCAGGCGGGGAAAGTGCTTGAGGACGTGGCGCGCCGCTAGCGTGTCACAAAGCTTAGCGGCGGCCGGCCGCGCCCCCCACGGCGCTCCCAAGCGGCGATGCGCGAGCCTGGGCCACCGTCCAGTACCCTGAATTCGGGCAAAGACCACCCCTTAACTGCTTCAGCAGCACGATATTTCGGGAATATTTACCGGTCTCTCCGCACTCTCTGGGCGCACGAAAGGTTGCAAAGCGGCGCGGAGATGGAGTTGCGGAGCCCTCTTTCTCGACGGCTGCCCGACGGGGAAGCCGGCGCGGCGGCGTCAGCGGTCACCGGCACGGCCGAGAGCGGCGGCGGCGACGGACCGCCGCGACGCTTCGACTCCTCGGCCGTCGCTGCGCGCGCTTTCGTCATCGGCTTCACCGGCTTTCTGCTCGCTCTTCTCTGGGGCAGCATCGCCTACGAAATCCATTACGACCGCGCGACGGTTCTCGGCGCGGCGCAGGTCAACACCAGCAACCTCGTGCGCGCCTATGCGGAGCATGTCGCCGGCGCATTGCAGCCGCTCGACCGGGCGCTGCTGCACATCACGGGCGAATACGAGCACCGATCGCCGGATCCGGATTCTCTGCGCCGCGCGCTCGACGAAACGGCGGCCGGCCCCAGCACCGTGCCGATCGGCCTCACCGATAGCGCCGGCAACATCGTCGCCTCGAATCTCGAAACCGTTGCCCTGCGGCAGCAAGCCGGTTCGGCATCTTCGGCGCACAATTCCGCCGCCGACCGCGACTATTTCACCGCGCTGGTGAACGACAATTCGGGTCGCATCTATGTTAGCCCGCCGATCATCAGCCGGATCAGCGGCAAGCTCGCGCTCGCCCTCAGCCGCCGCCTGAACCATCCGGACGGCAGCTTCGCCGGTATCGTCTTCGTGTCCTTCGACCCCGATTATCTTTCCGGCTTCTTCAGCGATCTGGCGATTGGCAATCAGAGCAGCTTCTCCATCGTCGGCCGCGACATGGTGATCCGCGACATGATCCGCGGCTCCGGCCGAGCCACGGACCTCGTCGGCAAGAGCGTGCCGAATGCGCAACTGATTCCCGCCCTGGAACGCGCGCCCAACGGCGATTACACGGCGGTCTCGCCGGTCGACGGCATCGCGCGGATCTATTCCTATCGCTCGTTGCCCGATTATCGGCTCGTCGTCCTTGTCAGCGCGGCCTTGCCGGAGGTCCTCGCCGGCTACAACCAGCGCAAGGCCTGGTTACTGTCGACGGCAGCCGGGTTGACCTTGATCTTCATTGCCGTCGCCGCCTACCAGCTCCAACGCATCGTCCAGAACAGGCGCTACGAGCTGGCGCTCAATCGCAGCAACGAGCGGCTGGCGCGCGCCCAGCGCATCGCCAATGTCGGCAGCTTCGAGCACGTCGCGGCGACCGGCGCGTCGGAATGGTCGGACGAGTTCTATCGCATCCTCGGTCTCGCCAAGAGCGCCGCGGTTCCCGGACCCGAGACGCTGATTACGCTCATCCATCCCGACGACCGCGATAGATTCCGCAAGCACCGCGCCGCCGAGCTCCAGGGCCTGCCGACGCAGCCGATCGAATACCGCGTGATCCGCCCCGACGGCGCGGAGCGGATCGTGCGCCGCGACACCGCAACCGTCTACGGCAACGATCGACGCGTCATGCGCCGCTACGGCACGCTCCAGGACATCACCGAGCAGCGGCTCGCCGAACGGCGCGAACGCGACCTCGAGCGGCACTTGCTCCATTCGCAAAAGCTGGAGGCACTCGGCACCCTTGCCGGCGGCATCGCCCACGATCTCAACAACACGCTGACTCCGATCATGGCGCTCAGCAAGATCGCCGCGCGCCGCGTCGCCTCCGACGACGAGACCCGCGGCATGCTCGAGACGATTTTCGCCGCCAGCCAGCAGGCGCGCGACCTCGTCCGCCGCGTCCTCTCTTTCAGCCGCCGCGAGAACGCCGAGAAGGTCCTGGCCGATCCCGGCAAGATCATCCGCGAGGCGTTGCTGCTGTTGCGGGCGACGATACCCTCGTCGATTCAGCTCGACACCGGGATCGCCGAGGTGCCGTCGATCCTCGCCGACCCCTCGCAAATCCATCAGGTGATCACGAATCTCGTGACCAATGCCGCGCAGGCGATCGCCGATACCGGCACCATCACCGTCGCGGTCGAGGCGGTGACGGCGAGCGACGGCGACATGGTGCGGCTGTCGGTCGCGGATACCGGCAAGGGCATGGACGAAGCGACGCGAAACCGCATCTTCGAGCCGTTCTTCACCACCAAAGAAGTGGGACAGGGCACCGGCCTCGGCCTCTCGATCATCGAGGTGATCGTCAGCGACCATGGCGGGCGTATCGACGTCGAAAGCGCGCCCGGCAGGGGAACGCGCTTCGACATCTATCTGCCAACCGCGGTCAAAGCCGCAGTCGCCGCCTGACCGTACCGACGGCCTTGGTTCGCCGTCCCTACGTGTCTTCCTTCGATCAATCCAGCGGCTCGACCTTCACGATCGCCGCGCCGTGGTTGCTGCCGGTCCAGAGGGTCGGAGGAGTGGTGCGGTTGTCGACAAAGACGCGGCGGATGTTGGTGTCGTCGGGCAGCGGATATTCGACCGATTGCCCGGTCTTCGGATCGAGCCGCACCACGCGGTCGGTGGTCATGCCGCCGGTCCAGACCTCGCCGTCCTTGTCGAGGACCGCATCGTAGGGCGCGGTCCATGGCGTCGGCACCTGCCATTCGCTGATCTTGCCCGATTTGGGGTCGAGCATGCCGATGGCGTTGGTATTGAACTCGGCGAACCAGAAGCGGTCTTGCGCGTCCATATGGCCGCGGCGCGGCCGCGACATCTTGGTCGGGGTCTGGAAGAAGGTCGCCTGCCCGGTCTTGGCATCGACCCGGCCGATCGTATCGTTGCCGAAATCGGCGAAGTACAAATTGTCGTGTGAATCGGCCGCGAGCCCGTAGCTGGTATGCGGGAACGGCCCGAATTTCTCCGTCTGCCCGGTCTTAAGATCGATGCGATAAAACTGGTGAGGCGCTCCTCCATTGTCCGTCCACACTTTGCCGTCCACATCGGCGCGGTTGGTCGTCATGATGAGCTGCGCGTTTTTGTCATTGGCCGCCGCCGGGATCGGATAGAAGTTGAACTTCTTGGTGTTGGTGTCGAAGCGGGCGATGGTCGCCTGCCACGTCATGCCGAGCACCAGATCGTGCGCGCCGGCGGTCTCGATATCGAGCTCGCCGACCGGCGCACCCGGCTTGCGCAACGGCAGCGGATATTCGGTGACCTTACCGGTCTTGGGATTGAGACTGCCGAGCTTCAGCTCGACGAAATCCGAGAACCACACCGTGCCCTTGTTGTCGAGGATCACATCATGCGGCTCGAAGACCTGCGGCAGCTTGTATTCGGTGACGACGACATGGGTGTCGCGGCCGGAGACGCGCGGCATCACCTTCAGAGGATATTTCCATTCCGGCCCTTGGCTGAGATTGACGCTCGCGAGATAGGCCGCGAGGTGCTGCAGCACTTCGGGCGGCGTGCGGCCGAGGAAGCTGTCCTCGGTCTTTTGCGGCTTCAACGGGCTGCTTTCCTGCGCGTAGCTCGCCATCCGCTTGATGGTCGCGAGCCATTCCGTCTCGTTATGGGTCGAGCGCGCGATCCGCTCCAGCGTGTGGCAGCCGGTGCAAGCGAGCAGCGGCAGCTTCTGCTGATCGGTGCCGGGGAAACTCGTCAGCCAGTCGGCATTGGTGAGCTGCGCCGCGAGGTCGTGCGTCGGCTTCAGCTTCAGATCGACCATCGCGGTCTTGCCCGCCGCAACCGCGGCGGCGCCGTCGCCCGCGAGGTCGTAGCCGGTGGCGCGGATATCGAGGAAATAGCGGCCCGGCGCCAGCTTGCCGGCGGGGAAACGATAGGTCCCGGTATTGTCGCTGACGACCGAGATGGTGATCGTCGCGGCCGGTTGCGTCGCGCTGACGACGACGCCTTCCATCGGCGCGCCGTCGGGCCCGGTGACAGTGCCGGTGAGCGCGGGCTTCGCCGCCGGCGCTTCGGCTGCCGCTGCAACCAACGGCGCGGCGAAAAGCGCCGCCGCGAGGATAATTCCGACAACCGACGATTGCGCTTGGCGCATGATTGGTCCTCCCTTGGCTGCGGCGTTTGTTCCGCCGCTCTCTCCGACGAGTTTGGCCCTGTTGGCACTCTCCTGGCAAGGTGCTTCGCGCGCCGGCCGCGCGAAGCCGTCAGATCGCCACTTGCCGCGTCATTACGACCTCGCGGCCGGTGCGCGCCGATTCTAGAATGGCGAAGCACACTTCGAGCGTCGCAAGGCCCCAGCGTCCGTCATGGAACGGCTTGCGCCCGCCGCTCAGCGCCTGATGCATCTCCATCAGCTCGGCGAGCCGGCCGCCTTCCTTGCGCGGCACCGCGATCTCGCGGCGGCCGTTCTTGTCGTAGAGATAAAGTCCGCCGGACGATTGCCTGAGCGTCGCCTCCTCCCCGCTGACGACGACCAGGCCGAAGAATGGCTGATGCGGCCGGGCGCGGCCGGCATGGGCGTTGAGGAGCTGGCCGGCGGTGGCGCCGCCGTAGCGGCCGCTTTCCTTGCCAGCTTCGAGCTGCGCGTCGCGCTCGCTCTC
The DNA here is from genome assembly GCA_036501365.1 of Allostellaceae bacterium. Taxonomy (GTDB): domain Bacteria; phylum Pseudomonadota; class Alphaproteobacteria; order ATCC43930; family CGMCC-115725; genus CAIKMD01. Next base: position 12,671 of record DASYAL010000008.1, read on the forward strand.
CGGGCGCCGCATCAGATCGAGAAAGGCACGGCGATTTTTCTGGTTCGATGCCGGATCGCGAAGATTGCCGCCCTCGCCGACCCAGTCGAACAGCTCGGCCGTATCGAAAAGGCTGCGGCCGTCATAGACGAGGGTCGCAGGAACGCGGTTCTCGAATTCGAGATAGCAGACATAGCCGCCTTCGCAGCCGGTCACGGCATCGGGAATGGTCGTCGCTCGCACCGACTTGACCAGACCGCCGCCGATCTGGCGGATGATATCGACATGATGCGGCCCCTGATTGAGCACCGGGCCGCGCGTCGCGCGCAGCTCCGCGAGCAGCCGCGGGCGATGGTTGAATTCGTTGAAGTTCCACGCATTGATCGCGCGCAACGCGCCGATCTCCCCGGATTTGACCAGCTCGGTCATCGCGACGATCGGCGCATCGAAGCTGTGGGTGTGGCCGGCGAGCAGCACCACGCCGGCGCGCTCGGCCGTCGCGATCATCTCGATCGCGTCGTCGAGCGACAAGGTCATCGGCTTCTCGCAGATGATGTGCTTCTTATGCTGGGCCGCGATCTTCGCGTGTTCCAGATGCATCCACGACGGCGAGGCGATGTAGACCGCGTCGACATCGGCGGCCCGGCACAGCTCTTCGGCGTCGGCATAAGCGCCGCCGCCGAACTCCGCGGCAAAACGCCGGCGCGCCGCCGCGCGCGGATCGCCGCCGGCGACGATTGTCCAAGGCACGTCGGGCGCGGCGCGAACTTCGTCGATGATCATCGCCCCGGCCTGGCCGAGCCCGATGATGCCGAGACGCAAGCGATTCTTATTGATGGCTGCCATCGGTTTTTCCTCCCGCGCCGCCGATCATAGCGCTTCCCGCGGTTGCCTGCCCGGCACCGCTTCGGCTAGCGTAGAGATCGGGAGGAAAGATGGTTTCATCGCGCTTGCTGCTCGATCGACGACAACTCATCGCCGCCGCGGCTGCTCTGCCGCTGGCGCAGGCGCTGCCGGCGCTCGCGCAGGACGCGAAGAAGGCGGATTATTCGCTGACCATCGCCCCGACCTCGCTCGAGATCGCGCCCGGCCATGTGGTGAAGATCCTCGCCTATAACGGCAGCGTGCCCGGCCCGTTGATCCGCGTACGCGAAGGCCAGAATGTCACGATCGACATCACCAATCGCAGCGGCGATGCCGACATCGTGCATTGGCACGGGCTGCAAATTCCCTCGCTCGCCGACGGCGCGATGGAGGAAGGCGCGCCGATGATCGATCCCGGCCAGACGCAGCGCGTCAGCTTCGCGGCCAAGCCCGCCGGCACGCGCTGGTATCATACCCACGCCCGCGCCGGCACCGATCTGACGAAGAGTCTCTATGGCGGGCAGTTCGGCTTCTTCTATATCGAGCCGGCGCACGAACCCGGCGCCTATGACCGCGAGGTGTTCATCGCGCTCCATCATTGGGAGCCGCAATGGGTCAGCCTGCAGGACATCCGCAAAGGCCCGCCGCCGAATAACGGGCTCGAAGTCGTCTACGGCGCCGCTTCCTTCAACGACAAGGCGCTCGGCGCCGGCGAGCCGATCCGCGTCAAGGAAGGCGAGCGCGTGCTGTTCCGCATTGTCAACACCAGCGCGACACAAGAGACCGAGCTCGCTTTGCCCAGCCACTCCTTCACCATCGTCGCCCTCGACGGCAATCCGCTGGCGAAGCCGCAACCCGCGAACGGCCTTTACCTCGCGCCGGCCGAGCGCATCGACGCGATCTGCGAGATGAAGCAGAAAGGCGTCTGGGTGTTCGGCTCGATGATCGACAGCGAGCGTCAGATGGGCATGGGTGCGGTGGTCGAATACGCCGGCGCCTCGGGCGAGCCGCAATGGCAAGCTCCGGCCGAGAAGCCGCGCATGATCGACTACACGCTCTTCGGCAGCAGCGCGCCGGCGCCCGAGCCCGATGCCCGCGTCGATCTGGTCTTCGACAAGATCCCGGGCGGCCGCGGCGGCTACAACCGCTGGACGATCAACGGCAAGTCGTTTCCTGACACCGATCCGATCATGGTGCAGCAGGGCAAGCGCTATCGCCTCGTGATGCACAACTTGTCGGGCGACATGCATCCGATCCATCTCCACCGCCACAGCTTCGAGGTGACGAACTACATGGGCAAGACGATGTCGGGCCTCATCAAGGACGTCGTCGGCCTGCCTGGCCGCCACGACGGCGAGATCGACTTCGTCGCCGACAACCCCGGCCTGACGCTGTTCCACTGCCACATGCAGGACCATCAGGATTTCGGCTTCATGAATTTGGTCAAGTACGGTTGAAAGGGGGACGCTTTGCGATGACCGCCGTCCCCCACAGCATCCGCGGCTGGTTCATCCATTGAGAGCCGGCGTGGCCATCATCGCTTTGGGCGCGTCGCTGGCGCTCGCGATCCCGTCGCCTATGAACGCGGCCTGGGCAGGCGGCGGCGGCTTCGGCGCCGATGACGACGACACCGCCAATGCCGGCCCGCCCTTTCTCGGCGTCGTCCAGGACCAGGACGGCGAGGACGTGCCCGACGCCAAGATCGACGTCACCATCGCCAAGATGAATTCGAGCCTGGTGCTGCGCTCCGATACGGTCGGACATTTCTTCGTCCGCGGCTTCGACAAGAGCGTCGATCCCAAGGACGTGACGATCACCTGCAGCAAGGACGGCTATGCCGATTCGACCGCCAGCGCCACGCCGACCGTCGGAAACGCGCCGATCCAGGTGATCTGCATCCTGAAGAAGAAATAGCGATGCGAGCGCTTGTCGCGGCCTTGCTGGTCTTGTTGTTCGGCATCGCGGACGCGCCTGCGCAAAAGGTCGCCGCTCCCCTCGTCGGCAACGGCGCGGTCGACATCGCCGGCACGGTCACGTCGGGGCCGGAAGGCCGGATGGAAGGCGTGCTGGTGAGCGCCACGCGCCAGGACGGCGCGCTCACCGTGACGGTCGTGAGCGACCGGCAGGGGCGCTACGACTTCCCCGTCGATAAGCTGCCGCCCGGCCTCTACCGGCTGTCGGTTCGCGCGACCGGCTACACGCTCGACAGCGAGCCGAGCGTGACGGTCGCCCCGGACCGGCCGGCCAGCGCCGATCTGCGCCTGTCGCCGATTTCCGACATAGCGCCGCAGCTCACCAACGCCGAGTGGCTGCAAAGCATTCCGGGGAGCGACAACGACAAGAAGACGCTGCTCGATTGCATGAGCTGCCATACAATCGAGCGCATCGTGCGCTCGACCCACAGCGCCGACGAATTCATGCCCCTGCTGACGCGGATGGCGAATTACGCCAACAACTCGACGCCGCTTCATCCGCAGCTCCGTGTCGCCAAGCGCACGCCGAAACCCGATCTCGCCCGCGCCGCCGCGAATTACCTCGCCACCATCAACCTCAGCGCCGGGCCGCGATGGTCTTATCCGCTCAAGGTCCTGCCGCGGCCCAAAGGCGGGGCGACGCACGTGATCATCACCGAATATGCGCTGCCGCGCGCGACCATGGCGCCGCATGACCTGCTGCGCGACAAGAACGGCATCGTCTGGTTCTCTGAATTCGGCGACCAGGCGCTGGGCGCGCTCGATCCCGCGACCGGCAAGGTGACGGAATACCCGATCCCGACGCTGAAGCCCGGCTTCCCGACCGGCACGCTCGCTCTCGAGCCCGATAATAAGGGCAGCTACTGGCTGGCGATGATGTTCCAGGGCGGGCTCGCGAAGTTCGACATCGCGACCAAGACCTTCCGCACCTTCGCGATCCCCGCGGCGCTCAACAGCGACGCGGCGCAGCAATCGATGGTGATGCCGCGCAGCCTCGGCGTCGACGGCAAGGTCTGGACCAACATGGTCAACCGCCAGTCGGTGATGCGCCTCGATCTTGCGACCGGCGCCTTCGAGCTGATCGATCCGTTCTCGGCCAGCCCTCCGGGGCCGGAGCATTCGCCCTACGGCATGGTCGCCGATGCGCGGAACGACCTCTATTTCATGGATTTCGGCGACACCAACATCGTGCGTATCGACGCCAAGACCCTGGCGCCGACGATCTATCCGACGCCGACGCCGGCTTCGCGTCCGCGCCGCGGCATGATCGACGCGCAAGGCCGCATCTGGTTCGCCGAGTTCGCCGCCGACCGCATCGGCATGTTCGACACCAGGAGCGCGCAGTTCAAGGAATGGCCGGTGCCGACGCCCTGGACGGCGCCTTACGATGCGGCGCTCGATCGGACCGGCAAGGTGTGGTCGGCGGGCATGGCCTCCGACCGCGTGGTCCGCCTCGATCCGGCGACCGGGCACTCGGTCGAGTATCTGCTGCCGCATCAAACCAACATCCGCCGCATCTTCATCGACAATTCGACCACCCCGCCGACTTTCTGGGCGGGCAACAACCACCACGCTTCGATCATCAAGCTCGAAGTGTTGAACTGAACGGGGAACATATGAAGCTCATTCGTCTCGCTTTCGCCGCGGCGCTCGTCGCGACAACGCCCGCCTTCGCCCAGTCAAATAATCAACTGGCGAAAATCAACGTCGAGACCACGGCGGGCAGTGCCGGCGCGGCGCTGTTCGCGGCCAAAGGCGAAGGCTTCTTCGCGAAGCGCGGCCTCGACGTCAACATCATCCTCGTCAACCTGATGCCGAACTTCCCGCCGGCCCTGGTCGCCGGCTCGGCCGACGTCGCTTTCATGGTGACGACCACCTTCCTGCAGGCGGTCGATGGCGGGCTCGATCTCGTCGCCTTCGTCGGCGGCTCGGCGACCTCGCATACTCTCTCGCCCGAGGCGGTGGTCGCCGCCAACGGCACGAGCCTCAAAGCCGCGCCGGATTTCATCGGCAAGAAGGTCGGCGTGCCCGGCATCGGCGCGACCTTGCAGGTGATGTTCCGCTATTGGCTCGACCAGAACCATGTCGATTCGAGCAAGGTGAAATACGTCGAGGTCGCCTTCCCCACCATGCGCGACCAGCTCGCGGCCAAGAGCGTCGACGCCGTGATCGCGACCGATCCTTTCATCGCGCAGATGGTCGATACCGGCGCCGGCTATGTCGCGACGACGCTCAACCAGGTGATGCCCGAGAACAAGCAGCTCGTGATGTATACCAGCACGCGCGCCTGGGCCGCGGCGCATCGCAAAGAGGTCGCGGCCTTCCGCGAGGCGATCGTCGAAGGCGCGGCTTTCGCCAAGGCCAATCCCGACAAGACCAAGGACGACATCAACGTCTATGCGAAGCTCCCGCCGCGGATCATGAAGACCATCCAGATCGGCCTGCAGCTCCCCGAGCTGACGCCCGACATGATCGCCTGGTGGATCGACGCCATGAAGCGGCAGGGGATGCTCAACGGCACGCCCGACGTCGCGAAGCTGATCTGGAAATAATCATTCATCGACCGCGACCGAGCGCGTCACGGCCGACGAGGCAAAGCGCGATCAGCGCGCCGAGCAACTCGCCGCTGCCGCCGAGGCGCAAGGCGGCATGCAGCCCGGCGACGAAGCCCGCCGGCGAGCCTTGCCCCGCATGGCCGGCGAAGACGGCGCCGAGGATGGCGACGCCGAGCGTCGCCCCGACCATGCGCGCGGTGTTGAGCAAGCCCGAGGCGGTGCCGGAACGCGCCGGCGGCACGCTCGCCACCGCCAGCGAATTGACCGGGCCGGTGTTGAGACCAAGGCCAATGCCGAGGATCGCGAGATCGATTTCGATCGCGACGAGGCTGGTCTGCGCCGTGACCAAGCTCAGCAGCAGATTGCCGATGCCCATCAGCGCCATGCCGGCGGTCATCGCCGCGCGCGCGCCGAACCGCGTCGCGATCGGGCCCGAGCGATGCGACACGATCACATAGAGGATCGAGAGCGGCAGCAGATCGAGCCCAGCCTCGACCACCGAGGCGCCGTGGACCTGCTGCAGATAGAGCGGCACCAGGAAAAGCATCCCATACATGCCGAAGGTCATCAGCGACGCCACCGCCATCGCCACGGTCAGGCCGCGCCGCTTCAGGATGGCGAGCGGCAGCAGCGCGCCCTCGGTACGCCGTTCCACCATCACGAACAGAATGGCGGCGACAACGGCCACGCTCGCGCAAACGACGGTTACGCCCGTGCTCCAGTGCGGCCCCTCGATCGCGGCGAGGGTCAGCGCGCAAAGCGCCGCGATCGCCAGCGTCTGGCCCCGCATATCGAGCCGGCGGCCTTGCGGATCGCAGGATTCGGGCAGGACCTTGAGCGCCAGTGCCAGGGCCAGCGCGCTGACCGGCA
>DASYAL010000009.1:0-85432 GCA_036501365.1 Allostellaceae bacterium
CTCGAACTGCTCGGTCCAGGGCAACATGTCGATCGTGATGGTGCTGATGTCGCTGGTGCTCTCGGAATGCGGCACCTCGCTGACCGGCATCGCCATCTCCGGCATGTTCCATTCGATGGGGATGTTCGCCTTCACCATCCCCTTGGGCAAGCTCACCGACCGCTACGGCCGCGACGCGGTGATGTTCCCCGGCGTCGCCACCGCCCTCGCCGGCGCCGGCCTCGTCGCCTACACCAACAGCTTTCTGCCGGTGACCATCGGCGCCTTTCTGGTGGGAATCGGCTGGGCCGCCGCCAATGTCTCGGCGACGGCGCTGATCGCCGATCACTATCCGACCGCGGAGCGCGGCCGCGCCCTCGGCTTCAACGACACCTGCGCCGCCGGCATCAGCGTGCTGGTCGCCCTCCTGACCGGGCCGCTGATCTCCTGGGCGGGATTGTCGGCGGCGGGACTCGTCGCGATCCTGCTCGCGGTGCCGCCGCTGGTCATGCTGATGGTGATGGGCAGCACGCACTCGATGACCCTGGCCGCCGCGCTGCCGGTTCCGGCTATCGTCGAGACCGACGCCGAGCCCTAACCGTCATCGCCGCGCTGCCATGCAGCGCCTCGCGGCTTGGCGCGTTTCCCTTCCATGACGGCGAAAGACGAGGACGAAGCGGCGCCGCGGAACGAGAGCCAGCGCGGACTCGATTGGCTCAACTTCTTCATCGCCGATGTGCAGACGGCGTTCGGCCCGTTCATCGCGGTCTATCTGATCGCCAATGGCTGGTCGCAGGGCATGATCGGCGTGCTGCTGACGGTCGGCGCCTTGACCGGCATCGCCAGCGACCTTCCGGGCGGCGCGATCGTCGACGCGGTGGCGCGCAAGCGGCGGCTGATCGCGATCGCCCTGGCGATGATCGCCGCCGGCGCGCTGATCTTCGCCTTCTTCGCCAATCCGGTCATGATCTTCATCGCCGAGATCCTGCACGGCGCGACCGCCGGAATCATCCGCCCGGCGGAGGTCGCGATCGGCCTCGGCCTTGTCGGCCATCGCGCGCTCAGCACGCGGCTCGGCCGCAATCAACGCTACCAGTCCTTCGGCAACGCCGCCACCGCGGCCGCCATGGGCGTGCTCGGCCAGCTCATCGCCAAATCGGCGACGTTCCTCTTCGCGGCGGCGCTCTGCCTGCCCGCCGCTTATGCGCTGACGCGGATCCATCCCGCGGACATCGACTATGCCCGCGCCCGCGCCGCGCGCGACCGCCGCAAGCCGCGCGAGGCGGCGCGATGGCGCGATCTCGCCAAGAACCGCGTGCTGCTCGTCTTCGTTGGCGCGCTGGTGCTGTTCCAGCTCGCGAACGCGTCGCTGACGCCGCTCGCGGTCGAGCGGCTCGGCCAGCAGCATCAAAGCCAGTCCGAGCTCTTCACCGCGGCGCTGGTCATCGTTCCCCAGCTGGTGACGGCGCTGCTCGCGGCCTGGATCGCGCGCCGCGCGCAGGATTGGGGGCGCAAGCCGCTGCTGCTCGCGGGCTTCGGCGTGCTGCCGCTGCGCGCGGTGCTGTTCGTGCTCGCTTCCGGACCCTGGTCCATCGTCGCGATCCAGGTGACGGACGGCATCAGCGCCGCCGTCATCGGCATCCTCACGCCGCTCTTGATCTGCGACGTGACGCGCGGCAGCGGCCGCTACAACTTCGCGCAAGGCGTCGCCGGGACGGCGCAAGGGATCGGCGGCGCCGTCAGCACCGTCGCCATCGGCTTCCTCGCCCAAGGCTTCGGCTACGCCGCCGGCTTTCTCGCCCTCGCGGCGATCGGCGCCGCCGGTCTCGCCGTGATCCTCTGCTTCCTGCCCGAGACCATGCCGGGCGAGTTCCGCGCCGGACGCTCTAGAACTTCACCGGCACGAACTGCGTCGTGAACATCGCCGCGTCGGCGGGCTTCGCCGGCAGCGTGCCCATCTCGACGAAGCTCTCTTTCAAAGCCGCGACCGCTTGCGGATCGAAGCGGCCGTCGTCGATGAACATGCCGCTCTCGAAGTCCCAATCCTTGCCGACCACGACCGCGTCCTGATGCAGCACCTTCTCGGCGAGCGCCGCGGTCTCTTCTTTATGCGTCTTCATATAGGCGATCGCCTGGAAGAACGCCTTGAGAAAGCGCGCGATGCGATCGGAATCCTTCGTCACCGCGGCGCGCTGCGCGAAGACGACATGAGTGATGAAATGCGGCGCGTAGCGGTCCATCGATGTGAGCATGCGGCCTTCATGCCGCTCCTCGAGGCCGAAGCCCGCCTCGGTCGAGAGCACGACCGCATCGACCTGATGCGCCCTCATCGCGGCGATGCTGGTCTCGACCGCGCCGAGCGGCACCGGCTTGATGCCGTTCTGGCCCCAGCCTTCTTGAATGGCCATCTGCTGCGCCAGCCAGTCGCTGAGCGAGCCGACGCTCGACACCGCGATCATCTTGCCCTTCAAGTCGGCGACGGTCTTGATCGGCGAGTCGGCGAGCACGATCGCCGAGATGTTGCGCGGCGGGCCGGCGAAAGCGGCGACGCCGATCGAGGCGCCGCCTTTCGCCGAGAACGCCATGCCCGGCCCGCTGCCGAGGCCGAAATCGATGCTGCCGGCGGCGAGCGCCTGCTGCACCTTGGCGTCGCCGCCGAGATCGGCGATGTCGACATCGAGACCTTGCTTGGCGAAGAATCCCTGCTGTAGACCGATATCGACCGGCAGGAAGGTCCAGGCCGTGCCCTGCGCCTTGCCGACATGGACCGCGTCGTTGGCTTGCGCGGCGGGTGCGATCAGCAAGACAACGCCAAGAATCGCAGTGAGATATTTTTTAACGGTCATGCGCGGGCTTGTCCCGCGCATCCACGATTTGGCGCCACGTCGCAGAAACGTCGATGGCCGGAACAAGTCCGGCCGTGACGAGAATAAAATTGAAAAGCGCATACTTATTTCCTCAATTCTTCGCGTATTTGCGCAGGATCAGCCCGCCCGCCGCGCCGAAGCCGCCGGTCTCGGCGCCATAGACATTGCCGGCATCGTCGGCGGCGACACCTTCGGCGCCGAGATTACTCTCGCGGCCGGTGCCTTGCGGCGTCGGCGTATCGGGATAGGCGATCGGGATGAAGGCGGCGACCGCGCCGGTCTTGGCGCTGCCAATGCGGATGCCGCGCTTGAAGCCGGGATTGGTCGCATCGTTCGACTGCGCGTCGGTGACATAGAGCATGTCGTGCTTGTCGATGAAAACGCCGCTCGGCCGGCCGAACTGGCGCCAGTCGGCGATGAACTTGCCGTTCTGGTCGAAGATCTGCACGCGGTTGTTCTCGCGGTCGGCGACGAAAAGCCGGCCCTGCGCATCCATCGCGAGGGAATGCGGCGTCGAGAACTGCCCCGACCCGCTGCCTTTCGTGCCCCATTGCAGGATGAACTTGCCGTGCGGATCGAATTTGACGATGCGGTGATTGCCGTGGCCGTCGGCGACGAAGATGTCGCCATTGGGCGCGATCAACACGTCGGTCGGCTTGTTGAAGACGTCGGGCCCCTCGCCTTCGACCCCGGCCTTGCCCATGCGGCGCAGCACCTTGCCATCCTGCGACAGCTCGATCACCTCATCGCCCTTGCCCGGCGCCTTGTCGCTGTCGTTGTCGGTGACCCAGATGTTGTCGCGCTTGTCGACGAAGAGCCCGTGCGGGAAGACGAACAGCCCGGCGCCGAAATTCTTGACGAGCTTGCCGTCGGCGTCGAATTCCATGATCGGCGACAGCGGCGAGTCCGTGCAGAAGCGGCCGCCGCAGCGCTCGAAGGCCCAGATGTGCTGGCCATCGCGATCGGGCTTGACGCTGATCACCTGACCGAAATGCCGACCGGCCGGCAGCTTCGCCCAGCCATCGACGATGTGATAGGGATTGGGCGCGGAGTTCGGATCGTTCTGCGCCGGCTGGCCGCGCAAGAAGCTCGCGCTCGCGAGCAACGCAACCACCGCGCCGAGCGCGAGCGTTGCTTTGCGGTACTGCGTCATCGTCCTCCCCCGATTTTTTGCGCGCGCGCGATTATCTCGCTCGCATCGTGATGGCGCAAGCGCAGCCGAAACGCCCGGTGTTTGCAAAAAAAGTGGGGTGCCGCTGCTTCGAAATTAGGCATCGCGCGTTAACGCCGCCGGCAACTTTACCGAGAAGAAACGCACCTTCGGTCACGCTCAAGCAATAACGCGCTCCCAGAATTTTTTTCGCCGAGCGCATGTTTTGAGGAGGTGCGTTTATGGCGACGGTTACGACTGTTTCGACATTCCCCGGTGCACCCGGCCCGTATGGCGGCGAGCTCCCGGTAGGCCCGAGCGGCTACATGGTTGTGGATGCGTCGGGGAATCTCTTCGGTACGCAAAGTGGAGATACAGACAACGGTGATGGCGCCGTCTTCGAAGTCGCCAACAGCGGAAGCGGCTACGCCGCCACACCGACGACGGTCGCCAGCTTCGAAGGCACCGACGCAAAGGGTCCCAGCGGTGGTCTGATCTCGGATACGGCGGGAAATCTCTTCGGCGTTACCTCCAACGGCGGCGCGAACAACGACGGCACGATCTTCGAGGTCGCCAAGACAGCGGACGGCTATGCCAGCACGCCGACGGTTCTTGCCTCCTTCGACAGCACCGATGGTGTCCCTGCGACGCAACTCGTCATGGATTCCGCGGGCGATCTCTTCGGCGTGGCAGCGACGCGCAGCGGGGCCAGCCGCGAGGGCACCGTCTTCGAATTGGCCAAGACAGCCGACGGCTACGCCAGCGCGCCGACCGCCCTGGCCCAGTTTGAGGCCGCATACTACTTGCCAAATCCCTTAGTTCTGGATGCCCACGGCAACGTCTTCGGCACGACGGTCAGCGACGGCGCCAATGGCGACGGCACCGTGTTCGAACTCGCCAAGACCGCTGATGGCTACAGCGCGCCGACGACGCTGGTCAGTTTCAGCAGCGCCGACGGAGGTGCCTCGGGCGCGCTGGTCGCCGACGCCGCCGGCAATCTCTTCGGCGTGACCAACGGTGGTGGCGCAAATGGCTCTGGCGAGATTTTCGAGATCGCCAAGACCGCCGACGGTTATGCCAGCACCGCGACCGTTTTGGCCAGCTTCCCGCAGGAAAACGACGGCGCCGGCTCTTTGATCATCGATGGCGCCGACAACCTCTTTGTCCAGCAGCTGCCGGGCGGCGGCCCCAGCGGCGGCGAACTCTACGAGCTGCCCAAGACCGACGGCCTCTATGCGAGCACGGTGACGGCGCTCGCCGAGGAGCCCTTCAGTACGAGTAACGGCCTGACCGGTGGTTCCGCCGGGAATATCTTCGGCGCGACGGATGGTTTCGGACAGCTGGGCGGCTACACCAACAGCACGATCTATGAGGTCACCGGCACCGGCTATGTTCCGGTGACGGGCTCGACCGGCGAGACGCTCGGTGCCAACGACACCGCCGGCCAGCAGCTCACCGGCACGCCGAACAACGACACCTTCTATGCCGGGCATGAATCCGTCGCGATGACCGGCGATGGCGGCGCCGATACCTTCGTGTTCCAATACCTGCCCTGGAATGCCGGCGCGATCACCGATTTCAACACCGCCACCGACACGCTCGATCTCTCCGGCATCTTCGCGTCGATCGGTTATACCGGCAGCAATCCGGTCGCCGACGGCTATCTCACCTTCCAGTCCGACGGCCAGGGCGACACGCAGGTCTATGTCGACACGCATCAGTCCTCCGATCCCTGGCCGAATCTGATCACGACGCTCGACGGCGTCGCGCCCTCGAGCATCACGCCGGCCGATTATGGCTATGGCTCCTCCGGCGGTACCGGCGCCGGAACCGGCGGCGGCTCGACCGTCGATGATTCGCAGCCGACCTACACCGTGCCCGACGGCATCACCAACGTCGTGCTCACCGGCAGCGCGCCGCAGACCGTAACGGCGAACGACGCAGGCGACACCATCACCTCGAACGATTACGGCTCGACCCTCATCGGCGGCAGCGGCAACGATACGCTGATTGCCGGCCACGAGGCCGACACGCTGACCGGCGGCGGCGGCAACGACTTCTTCGTCTTCAACGCCGCGCCCTGGAACGCCGGCCACATCACCGACTTCACGGTAGGCGCCGACAAGCTCGATCTGAGCGCCTTGCTCGGCGCCGCCGGCTACAGCGGCAGCGATCCCGTCGCCGACGGTTATGTCACCTTCGCCTCCGACGGCTCCGGGAACACAGAGGTCCTCTTCAATCCGCACAATGCGGACGATCCCTACGGCGCGCTGATCACGACGCTCGACGGCGTCTCGCCTGGCGGCCTTACCTCCGCCGATACCCTAGGCACCGCCGGCTCCTCATCGGGCGGCGGCGCGGGCACGACGGTCGAGACCTCCGACGCCAACTACACCGCGCCGAGCGGCGTCACCACCATCATCCTGACCGACAGCGCGCCGCAGACCGTAACGGCGAACAACGCCGGCGACACCATCACCTCGAACGACCAGTCTTCGACCATCATCGGCGGCAGCGGCAACGACACGCTGATCGCCGGCCATGAGGCCAACATCTTCACCGGCAACGGCGGCGACGATAGCTTCGTCTTCAATTACCTGCCGTGGAATGCCGGCCAGATCACCGACTTCAACACCGCGACCGACGTGCTCAATCTCAAAGGTATCTTCCAGGCGATCGGCTATACCGGCAGCAACCCCGTTGCCGACGGCTATCTCAACTTCACCGCCGACGGCAACGGCAATACCGAGGTGATCGTCAATCCGCACGACTCCGCCGATCCCTGGGGCGCCGTGGTGACGACCCTGGAACACGTCTCCCCGAGCGCGATCCATTCGGGCGATTACGTCTTCGCCTGACCGCAGCGCCGGCTGTGCTATCATCGCGCCGCATAAGCGCGGCGCGATCCGCGCATCAGTTCGGGGGAACGCGGATGATCGGCATCGATTCCTGGGAGCGTCGGCAATTCTTGAAAAGCCTCGGCGCCGCCGGCGCCGCGACGCTGCTGCCGCCAGCAGCCCATGCCGCGCCGGCCTACCGGCCGCGGCGCATCGACGTACATCATCACGTGCCGCCGCCGGCTTACGTGCAATGGATGGCCGAGGGCAACGCGACTTTCCACTCGCCGCTCGACACCGGTACCTGGACGCTCGCCGACGCCTTGGCACAGATGGACAAGTTCCATATCGCGGCCGCGATCGTCTCGAGCCCCGACCTGAACGGCCGCCTGCCCGGCGATTTCGCCGGCGTCGTGCGCTCGTGCAACGAATGGCTGGCGAAGCTCACCGTCGATCATCCCGGCCGCTTCGGCTGCTTCGGCATGATGCCGCTGCCGAAGGTCGACGCGACGCTCGCCGAGATCGCTTATGTGTTCGACACGCTGAAGAGCGACGGCGTGCGCTTCGCGCCGTCCTACGCCGGGAAATATCTCGGCGATAGCGATTTCGATCCGGTGATGGCCGAGCTCAACCGCCGCAAGGCGGTCGCCTTCGTCCACCCGACCCAGCCGCAATGCTGCGGCCAGATGATGCCCGACGTGGTTTCGGCGGTCGAAGAGTTCCCGTTCGACACGATGCGCACCATCACCAGCCTGCTCTATAGCGGCCAGCTCGCGAAGTATCCCGACATCAGATGGATCTTCTCGCATGGCGGCGGCACGCTGCCGATGCTGGCAGGCCGCATTTCCGGAGGTTTCAGAAACCCGAAGATGCAGCCGCGCGCGCCCAAAGGCCCGATCTACGAGCTGAAGAAAGTCTATGTCGACACGGCGAGCGTCTATTTCCCGTGGTCATGGGCCGGCGTCAACGCGCTCTCGGGCCCGCACCACATCCTCTTCGGCACCGACGACCCCTACATCAAGATCGCCGATGTCGATGCCGGCCTCGCGGCGCTGCATCTGCCGCAAGCCTTGCGCGCGGCGGTCGATCGCGAGAACGCGCTGCCGCTCTTCCCGCGCTTCAGACCATGATCAGCCGAGACGGAAGCGCATCGGCTTCCGTCTCGGCTGTGAATCATGGTCTGGATTTTTGAATCGCGAGCACGATTCACGTATCGAAAAGAAGCCGGCCGCTTGTTTTCGATACGATCGTGCTCTAGGCAGCCGGCGTAGTGCGCACCTGCTGGCGGAGATTGACCCAGCGCTCGATGCGCGAGAGCAGGCTCCTGGCGTCGAACGGCTTGGTGATGAAGTCGTTGCCGCCGGCGGCGATGCCGGATTTGACATCGGCCGCGGTGCGCCGCGCCGTCAGGAACGCGACCGGGACGTGCTTCCACGCCTCGATGCCGCGGATCTGACGGCAGAGATCGAAGCCATCGGTCTCGGGCATCTGGATGTCGAGGAGGATGAGGTCGGGCTGCACGTCGCCAACGAGGCGCATGCATTGCTTGGCGCCCGAGGCGCCGAAGAAGCGGTAGCCGGCATCGGCGACCACGGTCTTGAGGATATCCAGCATCTCGCGCGAATCGTCGACGGCGACAATGATGCCTTTGCTCTCGGGGGTGGGGGGCATGTCGCGATCCTCCGTCTTCGGGGTTACGCGGCTCGCGCCGCCTGGTAGTCGCGCATCAGCGGCAGGGCCGCTTTGGCTTCGGCGCCGAGCGCCGCCGCGACACTGCGGCATTTCTCGGCGTCGCCCGCCTTGCAGCACGTCTGAAGCTGGCGCGCGAGCGTAGAGAGCCGCATGCCGCCGACATTGCCGGCGACCGCGATGAGATCGTGCGCCTCGCGCGCCGCGGCCGCGAAATCCGCCTTCTCGACGAGCGCCAGCGTTTCCGTGACGCGCTGTTCCAGTCCCTCGAGCAGGCTGGCCAAGAGCGAGGTGAAAGCGGTCGGCCGCGTCGCGGCGCCGAGCTCGTCGAGCTTGTCGCGGTCGAACCGCGCCTCGCCCGGCTCTTTTGCGCGTTCGAATTCGGGCAACGGCGGCCGCCCTTCCTCGCCGGCGCGGCGGAAGGCGGCGAGGTGCTGCAGCTTTGCCAAGAGCACCTCGGCGTCGAACGGCTTCGAGACGTAGTCGTCCATGCCGGCGGCGATCACCTCCTCGCGGGTGCCTGCCATCGCATGCGAGGTCAGCGCGACGATCGGCACGTGGCGCGCACGGCCTTCGAACGCGCGGATCTGCTGCGTCGCGGCGATGCCGTCGAGCTCGGGCATCTGAATGTCCATGAGGATCGCGTCGTAATCCTTGGCGCGCGCGGCCTCGACCGCCTGGCGCCCGTTCTCGGCGAGATCGACGCGGTGGCCGGCATGCTCGAGGACAAGCTGCGCCAGGTAGCGATTGACCTTGTTGTCCTCGGCGATCAGCACGTCGAGCGCGCATTGCGGGCTCTCGAGCGGAGCCTCGGGCGCCGCCGTCGCGGCGGGCGCGAGGCTGTCGCCGCGCTGCAGCGCGATCTCGAAGGAGAACACGCTGCCCGTGCCGACGGCCGAGGTGAAGCCGATCGTGCCGCCCATCAGCTCGACGAGCTGGCGCGCGATCGAGAGGCCGAGGCCGGTGCCGCCATAGCGGCGGCTGACCGAGACATCGGCCTGGGTGAATTTCTCGAACAAAAAGGCCTGCGCCTGGGCCTCGATGCCGACGCCGGTATCCGCGACCTCGAACCGCAGCACCGCGCTGTCGCCGATCTCGCAGGCGACCGCGACGTCGAGGTCGACGCGGCCGCGATCGGTGAACTTGACCGCGTTGCCGGCGATGTTGAGGAGGACCTGCCGCAAGCGCACCGCGTCGCCGCGGAACATGCCGCACGCGGCGGGACTGACGGCGAGGCCGAGCTCCAGATCCTTCTGCGCGGCGCGCGGCCGGAGGATCGAGACCACGTCGTCGAGCGTCTTGCCGAGATCGAAATCGGTGCATTCGATCTCGACCTTGCCGGCCTCGAGCTTCGATTCGTCGAGGATGTCGTCGATGATGCGGAGCAGCGAGGACGCGGAATCGCGGATCGTCTCGGCATATTCGCGCTGCGGGGGCTCAAGCGTTGTGCCGAGCAGCAGATAGTTCATGCCGAGGATGCCGTTCATCGGCGTGCGGATCTCGTGGCTCATATGCGCGAGGAAGCTCGACTTGGCGCGGTTCGCGGCGTCGGCATGCTCCTTGGCGGCATCGGCGCGTTCCTTCGCGGCGCGCAGCGCCTCTTCGTTCTTGACGCGCTGCGTCACGTCGCGCGCGACGACGACCAGGTCGGGCGCGTCCGGGCCATCGCTGGCGATGCGCTTCCAGCTCGCCTCGACCGAAACCGTCTCACCGGCTTTGGTGATGGCGCGATAGGTGACGAGGGCCTCTTCCTCGGTGCGCAGCCGCTCATACGTGGCGTCGAGCACCGGCTGGTCGTCGGGATGGATGAGCGAGCCGACCACCGAGCCCACCATCTCCTCGGGCTCATAGCCGTAAAGGCTGCGCGAAGCGGGCGACACGTAGAGGCGCTTGCCGCCGCGGGCGAGGACGATCATGTCCGAGGAATTGTCGGCGAGCAGGCGGTAGCGCTGCTCACTTTCGCGCGCGACCTTCTCGGCGAAAGCGCGGCGATGCAGCTCGCGATGCAGCTGCCAGCCGATCGCCACGACGATGATCATGAAGCAGGCGACGAGACCGACGACGACCAGCGCCTTGTGCTGCCAATCGGCGAGCACCGCCGCCTCGGGCACGCTGACGTTGACGATCAGCGGCAGTTCGGCCAAGCGCTTGTAGACATAAAGCCGCGTCTGCTGGTCGTGGTTGCTGCGGCCTTCGAATTGTCCCGCCGGTGCGGTCGCGAAATGCTGGAGCAGCGGCGCGTTATGGACCGTATGGCCGAGATCGGTCGGGCGCAGCGGCGAGCGCGCGAGGATGGTGCCGTCGGTCGCGAACAGCGTCACCCAGACGCCGTTGTCGAGCGCGATGCCGCTGAAAAGCTGCTCGATGTAGCTGATGCGGAGCGCGCCGGCGACGACCCCGGCGAACCGGCCGTCGGGATAATCGATCCGCCGGCTCAAGACGATCAGCGGATCGCTGGTGGTCGTCTGCGTATAGGGGCCGGAGAGCCTGAGGCCGAGATCGGGGTTGTCGCGGCGCGACGTGAAGAAGCCGCGATCGGAGAAATCCGTGCCGAGGGGCAGCCGGTCGGTCGAGGAGAGCTTGAGCTTGCCGTTCTCGTCGAGGACGAGGATCGAGCCGTATTGCGGCGCATGCGAGGAATTGTCGAACAGCAGCGCATCGCGCGTCTGCGGGCCGAGCGTGGAGAGCTCGGGCAGGTTCAGGCCGTCGACCACCGCCTGCAGCGACAGCGCATAGGTCTCGACGGCGCGCCGCAATTCGATCTCGAGCGTCGAGGCGAGGTTGTCCGAGACCTGATAGGCGTTCGCCAGCGCCATGTCGCGGGTATCGATCAGCCGCCACGCGGTCAAGCCGATGACGCCGAATAGGATCACCATCGCTCCGGTGAAGAGGAGCGACGCGGGCGTCTTGGCTGGGCGGATCACGCTCGTCTTTCCGGGCTCGGCAGGGCAAAGCTGTTGCGGCTCCTCCAGCCTGCGCGCGGAAGGTTAATTTTTGCTCAACAGGGTCAGGACGAGACCCTCGCCGTTGGACGAAATTGCTTTAATTTTAATTGGTTAGAGCGCGATCTTTAGATCTTGCGCGCGACCATGTCGATGAGCGCGCACAGGCCGCGACTGCGCATGCCCTCGGGCTGCTCGCGATCGTATTCGGCGAGGTCGAGAATATCGAACTCGGCGAAGGCCGCGCGCAGCAGCTCGCTGGTGTAGAGATTCTCGACGAAAGGCGGGCCGCCGGTGCCATAGCCGATCTGCTCCGGGCGGTAGCCCTGGATCATGACGAGCCCGCCCGGCTTCAGCACGTCCTTCATGCCGCGGAAGATACCGTCGCGCCAGGACGGTCCGGCGAATTGGAAGAGGATGCCGACGACGAGATCGAAGCGCGGCGCGCCCCACTCCCAGGTTTCGAGATCGGCTTCGATGGTCTCGACCGCGACGCCGAAACGCGCGGCGAGGCGCTGCGATTTGGCGATGCCTTTGGGCGAGAGATCGACGCTCGTGACCTTGAGTCCCTGCCGCGCCAGCCACACGCCGTTGCGCCCCTCGCCATCGGCGATGGCGAGCGCGGTCATGCCCCGCTTCAGGCGATGCGCCTGTTCGGCGAGGAAAGGCGTCGGCTCGGTGCCGAACCAGTAATCGGCGCGATCGAAGCGCTCGTCCCATTGCGCGCGCTCGCGCTCTTTACCGGCGACGGGTTTGGACGGTTCAGCCATGCGCTCAGCATTCAGCAACCGCGGCGCCGGTTCAACCCCAAGAATGGCGATGCTGAAAACGCATCGGCCCGGGCGCGGCCCCGGGCCGATGTCGTTCAGACCCTCTCGGATCCGTCCCTCACATCGTGATCTCGACGCGGCGGTTCTGCGGCTCGCGCACACCATTCGCCGTCGGCACGCGCGGGTTCTCCTTGCCGTGCCAGGCTTCGTCGATCGCCGCGGCCGGCACGCCGTCCTTGACCAGCGCCGCCTTGACCGTCTCGGCGCGGCGCTTGGAGAGCGCGAGATTGTACTGCTGCGTGCCGGCGAGATCGGTATAGCCAGCGATCGCGACGCCCGACTTGCCGCTCTTGAACGCGGCAGCCGCGGCATCGACGACCTTCTTGCCATCCGCCGTCAACGCCGACTTGTCGAACTCGAAGAACACGATGAACATCTGCTGGGCCGGTGCCGCAACGGCCGGCGGCGGCGCAGGCGGCGCCGCGACCGGCGGCGGCGACGCGGGCGGCGCGCCAAACGCCCAGCGCAGGCCAAGGGTCACGGTGTGTGCCGTCAGATCGTTGGACTTCGCCGCCGTGACCGCGCCCGTCGCGCCGAGCGCCGTAATGCTCGTGCCGGTGCGCGTCGCGCCGAGATCGAGATATTTATAGGCGATGTCGAGCGTGAGATTGGGCGTCAGCGCATAGCCGATGCCGGCGCCCGCGCCCCAGGCGAAATTCGTGCGATCCGCGCCGGTCTGCGAGAACGGCAGCGCACCGAGCGCCGGCGACAATTTGCCGGTCGCGGTGCCGAGCTCGTTATGCGCGAGGCCGACGCCGAAATCGACGTAAGGCTGGAACCCGCCGAAGGTGTGCGGCATGAAGCCGTTGAGGTCGAGATAGCCGTTGGCCATGCCGACCAGCGAGCTGATGTCGACCTGATCGGTCTCGCCGGCGACCAGCGGACCGCCGCCGACGGCGGTGCCGGATGCGTGCAAAGACGGGATGTAGTCGATCGTCAGATCGGTACGGAACATCGGGTTGAAGCGATAGCCGATGCCGCCGCCGAACAGCACCGAATTGCCGGTCGAGGCCGGAATGGAGCCGCTGCACACGCCGCAGAGCGCGGAGCCTGGGTTGGTATCGGTATAGGTCACCTTCTGGCCGAAGGCGCCGCCGACATCGCCGCGCACATAGAAGCCGTAGGGTATCCACGACGTCATGTCCTGCGCGAAGCCGCTGGTGGCCGTCGCCAGTAAAAAGGCGCTCCCGATCAGAGCGCCGCGAACCGCTTTCATCAGACCCCCTCCAAAGCGTGCATCCAAACCTGAAGATAATAGAATCTGAGGGTTACCGGATTCTGAATACAATTTACACTTCAGGCGGGGGCAATTTCTTCAACCGGATGTTGCGCGCGGGCAACATTTAGCCAGGCGACTCGTCCGCGAAGGGGCGGATCTCGCGGGTCTTCCCGGTCGGAGCGGAGCACGCAGCGGCGCGCCCGCTGCTCCGGTCCCGCGAGTCCGAGGCGGTCGCGTTATTCCGGCAGCTGCGCCAGCGCGACGCCTTCATTGGCGAGATTGAGCACTGTCTGGCGCTGATCGGGATCGAGATAACGCTCGAAGATCGCGGCTTGGTTGGTGCGCGCATGCGGCAGGCTGGCGCTTGCCGCCGCGCCGTAGAGCAGATAGGCCTCGACCGCGTCGGGCGGCGTGCCGATGGCGTTGAGATCGCACCAGGCGAGCAGCTCGATGGCACGCGGATTGCCCCGATGCGCTTGCGCTTTGAGCGCGGCGAGATCGCCACTCGCGGGTCGGCCGGCTTGCAGCCGCAGCGCGATCGCATGGAGCGGATCGCCGGCATGCGGCGCCGGCGGCGCGGCCAAAGACGTATCGGGTGTCGGCGCAATGCCGAAGATCGAGTCAGACGGCGCCGCATCGGCGACGGGCGGCGCGGCGCGATGTTTCGCCGGCGCCGGAAGCAGCCGCGCATCGCCGCACACGGCATCGCCGCGTTCGAGGCATTGATAGCGGCCGTCGAGCGTGTAGAAATCGGCTCGCGCCGGCGGCACGCGGCCGACTGCCAGCAGCGCCAGAGCGACCAGGCCACAAGCCGACGCCAGGGACTTCATGACGGCTCCTTCAGCGGACAGCCCCGCAATCGCCATGCCAAAAAAAGCGCCGGATTTTCAGCCGGAATCGCCGCCCGGCGGCAGATATTGCCGAGAATCATCTTGCGCCGCGGGGCGAAATTGCCGAGTGAAACGTTATCGCTCTGGCGCAAGCAGATGAGGAGACGAACGGGATGCGATGGCTCATGGCGCTCGGGACCGGCGCGGTCATCGGCATCGCGATCGTCTGCGCGCTGGCGCTGACCGTCCGGCTGCTGCGCCGGGCGGACGCGGCGCCGGCCGGCGCCGGATCGTGGCGCGCAAAGATCGATCCCGAGGGATGGCCGCTCCGGCTCACGATCGTCGGCGCGGCGATCGTCTTCTACACCGCCGTCGGCATTCTCCATCAGCCGCCGCCGTCCGCTCCCGCCGCGCCGACCGCCAGCGAAGCGCCGGCGGACGCCGACACCGCCCCCGCCGCGCTCGATATCGGCGGCGTGACGCTGGCCTTCGCGCCGCCTTCGGGAAGCTGCCTCTATCCGCCGCCGCTGCTCGAGGCGGTACGCTTGCAGCAGGCCAAACTCAACCCCGACAACGTCATCGACGGCGCTTTCGCCGATTGCGCGGAGCTGCGCAACGCTACCGCCAGCCAGACGCGGCTCAAGGATTTCGGCCTGCTGATGACACCGAAAGTCGATCTCGATCGGCGGATCGATCGCGCCGGAATCGACGTTATCGCCGCCACCATGCCGGACGCGACCAGCGTCAAGGCAACGCTCGATCAGCGACTCGCCGCCGCGCAATCGCAGCTCGGCCTGCAATCCTTCTCCGCGCTCGGCTCGATCGACCGCGACGCGCAGGCGATTTACTTCGCCTATCTCTCGAAAGCGCAGGGAAACAGCGGCGCTTTCAATCAGGCTTGTGTCATGGCGATGACGGCGATAAACGGGCGCTTGGTTTCCTATTATCTCTACAGCGATTATGACAAGGATCCGCGGCCGGTGATTTTCGGCCTGCTCGCCAAGGCCAAAGCGGGCGTGGGCGATTTTGCGCAACGTAACCCGGCTTAAAGAATTGCCGGTGTAAGGATTAACCGAATGTCACGAACCGACGATCGCATGGGCCGCCGCGCCAAGCCGCGGGACGACGACGCGATGCGCGCTGAGCCGGGCTTCCGCGCCGATCCGCGGCTCGGCCGGACGGCGAAGCAGACCGGCCCGGTGGTCGAGGATGCCGACCGCCCGCTGCATCTCAGCCACGATGTGAGCCGCGGTGGGCCAAACGCTTTCGGCTGGCTCGTTCTCGGCGTCGTCGCGGCACTCGCCGCCGGCGGCTATGCCTGGTACACGCACACACCAGCGACCCCGCAGCCGGTCGCGTCCGGCTACAGCACGCCGATGCAGCCGCCGGGCCAGGACGACGCGCAAACCCTCGGCAGCGCCGGCCAGGTGACCAATCCCGGCGCCGCTAGCCAGCCGACGTCGAGCACGACGGCAACGGGCACGACGGCACCGGGACAGGATTTGAACTCGGTCGCGGTTACGGCCACGCCCGCGCCACATATGGTGCCCAGCGTTCCGGTGCCGAAAGCGCCGACGCCGCTCGCTTCCTTCAAGCCGCCGGCAACGACGCCGGCGAAGCCGTCCGCGGATCATGCGAACCCGCCGCCGCAAAAGCATGAGGCGCAGGAGATCGCGCCACCGAAACACGACACCGCGCCCGCCGCAACGCCGCCAAAGCCGGCGCCGAAGAAAGATGCCGCGCTCGATCTGCCGAAGCCGCAGCCGCAAGTGCCGGCGCCGCAACCCGCCGCCGCTGATGCGCCGGGGCCCGTCGCACCCGTGCCGACCGCCGCGGACAACGCCGCGCCGCCGCTCGGCGCGAACAGCGTCACCGTCAATGGCCTCACCTATATCGATGGCCAGCAGCCGCATGCCCTCGGCTCGCTGAACACGACGGTGCCCGCGCCTGCCGCGAGCCATGCGCCGACATCGCTGACGCCGACACCCGCCGCCGCGCCGGCCGCGCAAACCACGCCCTACACGCCATCGGACAGCGCGGCGCCGCTGCCGAACGACGTCATCGTCGCGCCGAATGGGCAGATGTCGGTGCCGACCGGCCACTGATCGAGTTTCGATCGCGCTTTTGGCCAGGCTTGCGTCAGCCTGTCGGCGGCGATAAACGCCTCTCCGGCGCCCTAAGACCTTTACGACTCTGACAGAGCCGCGACGATGCGGCCTTTTTGCCAAGCTTACGCCTGGCGTCGGAGACCTCGCGACGCGATCCCGCGTGAGGACCCGTGTGGCCCCACGCGCGTTGATACGGTAAGGGTAATAGATCCATGTCACGATCGACCACTCGCTTCGGCCATCGCGCGGAACAGCACGAGACGAGCGCGCGCGCCGAGCCGGTCTTCTCCTTCACGACGCGCAGCGGCGTGGAAGACGACGACGATGTAACCGCCGCGCGCGCGGCGTCGCCGGCGCGAGTGGCCGCAGCGCGTCCGCAAGCGCCGCGGCTGCAAGCGCCGCCGAAAGCCAAGAAGCTCGAGACCATGATCGGCGAATCCGATCGCGATCTCCATCTCTACATCCCCCCCGATGGCCGGCGCAGCCGCCGCTTCCTCGAGATATTCGCCACCGTCGCCGCCGCCGCGATCGGCATCGCCGGCGCCGTTGCCTGGTATGTGACGCAGCCCGCTCCGCCGCCGCATGCGGACGCAAACCCGCCGCCGTCCCTGGCAACCTTCGGACAAGCGCCGCCGCCGAGCGCATCGATACCGCCGGCGCCGGCACCGGCACCGGCACCGGCAACCGCCGCAGCGCCGCCGAGCCCGCCGATGACGGTACCCCCTGCCCCGTCGCCGAAGCCGGCCCTCACGGCGAGCGCGCCGCCGAAGCCGGCCGCGACCACGGAAGCGACGCCCGCGCCAGCGCCAGCTCCTCAGGCGGCGGCACCAGCAGTCGCGCCTGCAGCCGCGTCGCCGCCTGTCAAACAGCCGGCGATGACGCAGCCGCCGCCGCATACGCCGGCGCTCGCGACGCCGCAGCCGCAGCCGCAGCCGCCGCCGCAGCCGCAGCCGCAAGCGCATCGCGCGACGCCGCGACGCGACGACGACACGCTCGCCAACCTGCCGCCGTCACGCGATCCCGAAGTGCTGCGGCAGCAGCGGGAAGCCGGCGCGGCGACGGATGCCACCGCCAATCCCTCGCCGCAACCGGCGGCGCCGGACGCGGCGACGAGCGACGACCTCGGCTATGTCGATGGCCAGCAGCCGCGCCCGCGCGGCACGATCGACGAAGCCGCGCCGGTCGCGACCGACGCGCCGACGCCGCTCGCGCCGCAGCAAGCGGTGCAATCCGCACCGCCGAGCGACAACGCCACGGCATCCAATGCGGGGCTGCGGCCCTATACGCCGGCATGGAACGGCGCGCCGTTGCCGAACGACCTCGTCATTCTGCCGAACGGGCAGATGATGGTGCCGGCCGGCCGGTAAGCCTTATCGCTAGCCGCGCCAGAGCGGCGCGAAGCGCGCGGCGACCACGTCTTCGTAGGCCGGCGCGCCGCGGAGCAGGCCGAGATCGCGGGCAAATTGATTCATGCCGGCGACGAAGTCGCGCGTGATCGTCGCGTCGTAATAAGGCGCGTCGCGGCGGATGAGGGCGGCGATCAGCGCGGCTTCGGGTGGCGGAAACAGCTTTACGGCGGCCTCGGTCGCGCGCGCCGGAGCGGCGGCGAGCGCGCGCTGCGTCTTGACGATGGCGCGGATCGCCGCGGCAACCTGATCGGGTTCGCGCGAAATGAAATCATCGCGCGCCGCAATGGATGCCATGGTGTAGTTGAAGCAGGGTTTCGGCCCGTCGCCGCGCCGCACATCTAGCACCACCGTGCCGACATTGCGCGTGACGGCAACCTCGGCGCCCATGCCGTTCGCCCAGAAGCCGTCGATCAGCCCCTCTTCCAGCGCTTTCGCCGCGGTGAGACCGAAATTCACCGTCGCGCCGCGATCGGCCGCGGCGCCCGGCACCGGCGCGATCGCGATCCGGTCGCGCACGAGGTCGTAGCCCGCCTCGGTCAGCAGCCGCCGCAGCCCCATCTCGACCCAGGGCGCGGCGCCGATGCGCCTGCCCTTGACGATGTCGAGCGCGCCGCGTTGCGGATTGAAGCGGCGATGCATGACGAGAAACCAGTACATGCCCTGTGCCTGGGCGCAGAGCAGCTTGACGCCCTGCCATTCGGGAAAGGCCGCGAGCGCCGAATGCGCCGAGCCGGCGACGAAATCGATGGCGCCGTCGCGCAGCGCCGCATAGGCGCGGTCGACGGGAAAGATCAGCTCGAAATCGAGATCCAATCCCTCGGCCTTGAAGAAGCCGAGCGCGGCGGCGGCGACGGCGGGGAAATAGGAATTGGAGATGAGGTCGGGCACGGCGATTTTCATGGGTCACGCACTTTGGTCGATGCCATCAAAAAAACCTTCTCACCCTGAGCAGCCCCCCGTGAGCCCGGCGAAGAAGGGCGTGTCGAAGGGCGCACGGCGTTCAGGCAACGTTGCAAACTCACCCTGCGTGTTTCGACTTCGCTCAGCATGAGGGAAGTAGGTACACGGCATCTTCTATTCGAAGGATAGGCGTCATCCCGGCAAATCCTTCAAGCTCAGCGCTTCGGCGCGGCGCTGGCTCTCGATCATCGACGAGCGCAGCAGGAACTGCCGCGCCCGCTGCGGATCGGCGGCGGTGCGGCGCAGCTCGTCGAGATTGCGCCGCCGCGTCTCGGCATCGCGCGTCTCGAGGCGCTGCTTGTTGGCGATCGATTGCTGCTGCACGAATTCGCTCATCACGGTACGGCGCTGGAGGTCGTAGAGATCCAAGAGCCGCTCGGTCTCGCCGCCGAGCACGACGCGCGCGAGCTTCTCGGCGAGGTTGGCGGCGTCCTGCAAGCCGCCGTTCAGCCCCATGCCGCCGATCGGGTTGTTGACATGGGCGGCGTCGCCCGCGAGCAGCACACGGCCTTGGCGAAAGCGCGCGGCGACGCGCTGATGCGTGACATAGAGATTGCGGTGGACGATCTCGTAGGGCCGCGAGGCGGGAAAGAATTTCTGCAGCCGCGCCTGCACGCTTTCATCGCTCATCAGCGCGTCATCGCTCGCCGCGGGATCGGTTGGATAGACGGTGCGCCAGAGACCCGGCGGGCCACCGGCCGAGACCTTGAAGCAATTGCACCACTCGCCGGGATCGGCGAAATAGCTGCGCGGGCAGTAGCCGCGCTCGGCCTCGAAATCGAACGGGGTCGTCAGCACGATGAAACGCTCGGGCCAGGTGAAGCCCTCGAAGGCGATGCCGGCTTCCTTGCGCACCGTGCTGCGCCCGCCATCGGCGCCGATCAGCCAGGCGCCGGTGTGGCGCTCCTCGCCGCCCTCGCGCGCGACGGTGACGGTGACGCCCGCCGCGTCCTGCGCCACTCCCGCGACGCGCCGGCCCCATAGCACCTCGACATTCGGCAGATCGCGCAGCCGCTCGAGGATGAGCAACGCGGTCTTGAACTGCTCGCACTGGATCACGGTCGGATGGCCGGTATCGCCCGCGAGCAGCGCGTGATCGAATTCGGCGACCTTCGCGCCCGAGGGCCGGTCCCAGAACTGAAAGATCGGGCAGACGAGTCCGACGCGTGCCATGTCCGCGGCGAGTCCCGCCGCGCCCAAAAGCTCGAGTGTCGCGGGATGGGTCGTCGCCGCGCGCGGATCCTCTTGCGGCGCCGCGTTCTCGTCGAAGAGCCGCACGCTCAAGCCCGCGCGGCCCAACAGCAGCGCCGCGAACAGCCCGACCGGGCCGCCGCCGGCGACGAGGATACGCGGTGCGGTTGTACTCATGCCGACGAAGCTTTCAGAAAATTCATCTCACGCAGATATGAAAGGGTAAAATCGTGGCAATTCCGCCGCAATCCTCGCAGGGAATGATAAGCATGCCTACATCGTTGTTTGAGGCGAGGCGATGTGCGCCTCACGGAATTGGAGGAGTTCGAGCCATGAAACGCGGCAAAATTTTGGCGGCATCGCTGGCGATCGCGGGGGCGGGAATGCTGGCGCTCGGCATTGGCTCGAGCCCGGCTTCGGCGCAAGCTTATCCGAGCTGCTCCCCCGGCTACTACTACGCCAATGGTTACTGCTATCCCTATCAGCCGGCGCCGCCGCCGGTGACCTACTACCCGCCGGCCTATTACGCGCCGCCGCCGGTCGTGGTCGCCCCGGCGATCGGTTTCGGTTTCGGCTTCGGCGGCGGCCACGGCGGCCATTTCCGTCATCGCTGAGCGAAGATCCCTCAATCGAGATGAGCGGCGGCGCGGCAACGCGCCGCCGTTTTGCTGTGCGAAAAGCGGCTGCCGGGGCAAGCCTGGGATCATCGTGAAGCACTTTGCCCGCGCTCTTGTCCTGATTCTCGCCCTCGCCGCCTGGTCGCCATCCACGCCGCCCGGTGTCGCGACCCTCTTCTCGCAGAGCTTCCAGTTCACCGGGAGCTGCACCAACACGGACATGGTCTATTCCTGGAAGATCGGTGGCGGCCCGTCCGAACACCAGTTCATCCGCCCGTGGCTTCCCTTCGACATCACCATACGCGGCGTCGACCTGGTGACCAACACGCTGCCGGGAATGTTCTGGATGGTCGGGAACAACGCCGATGGCGATGCGATGCTCTTCCTTGGCAAGAACGAATATCACGGGGTCGTCTGGTTCCCGAGCGGGACCGCCTTCGCCTTTCCCGGCACCGCGGACCAGGAGCAGAGCCACTACATCGATCTTCACGGCGCTTGCGCGAAGGGCAACGCGTTGCTCATCATGACTCTCTACTACACCCGCAACTGACGCGGGGCGCGCTTCGCGCGCGCTTACAATTCCTCCCTCACCTGCGCATAGGCGAGAAGCCCGAAGAGCGCCGTGCCGCCGATGATATTGCCGAGCAACGCGGGAACGATGAAGCCGCCGACCGCCGCGCCGGCGCTGCGCTCCCCGGCGAGCAACAGCATGAAGACATCGACCGCGCCTGCGACTACATGCGCCGAGCGAAACAACGCAATCAGATAAGTCATCCTACTCCACCGTCACGGCTGGGACCGCGGCGCGCGCGCGCCGCGTCGTCAACCAAATCATGGTTAGCGCGGCGCGGAAATTAAGGTCGAATTTGCTTCCGATTAACATAAAATTTGTGCTGTCCTTTCGACAACGGCGAGACGTCAGGCGTCACCGAGACGACGCTATCGCGCAAGCACTCAAAAGCCTCGCCGGGCGGAGGGCCCATGTCGTTCCGAGCCTACACTGCCTCTATCGCGTATCTCGTGCTCGCGCTCAGCGCTTTTGCCTTGAGCGGCTCGACGCCGCTTATCGCGCAAGAGCTGCCCGCGGTCGCCGGCGCGGCAACGGCCGAGCCGGCCACGCCGGAGCAGGCAGCCGCGTTGACGGGCGTCGCCTCGTGGTATGGCAAGCATTGGCAGGGCCGCAAAACCGCGAGCGGCACCCGCTTCGATATTTCCAAGCTCACCGCCGCCAATCGCGACCTGCCGCTCAACACCCGCGTGCGGGTGACCAATCTGCTGAACGGTCTTTCCGTCGTGGTCTTGGTCAACGACCGCGGCCCTTATGTCGGCGAGCGCGTGATGGATTTATCGGAAGCGGCGGCGAAGCGCCTCGGCATGATCAAGAGCGGGCTGGCGCCGGTCCGTATCGAGACGATCACGACGCAGGCTGCGTAGCCGGAGACGCGCGCCCTACTCCACCGTCACGCTCTTGGCGAGGTTGCGCGGCTGATCGACATCGGTGCCCTTGGCCACCGCGACGTGATAGGCCAAGAGCTGCGCCGGGATCGCGTAGAGCAGCGGCGCGACGAACGGATCGCAGCTCGGCACCTCGATCGCCTCGGTGAGCTGGCCGTCGAGCCGCGCCAGCCCTTCGCGGTCGGAGATCGCGACCACCTTGCCGCCGCGCGCCAGCACTTCTTGCACGTTCGACAGCGTCTTCTCGAACAGCGCATCGCGCGGGATCAGCACGACGATCGGCACCCGATCGTCGATCAAGGCGATCGGCCCGTGCTTCATCTCGCCGGCGGCATAGCCCTCGGCGTGGATGTAGGAGATCTCCTTGAGCTTCAGCGCGCCTTCGAGCGCCAGCGGATAGCAGGTGCCGCGGCCGAGATAGAGCACGTCGCGCGCTTCGGCGAACCACGCCGCCATCTTCTCGATGCGCTCGTCGTGGTTCAGCACCTCGGCGGCGCGCGACGGCACCTCGGTAAGCGCGGTCGAGAGCGCCGCTTCTTTCTCTTTGTCGATCGCCCCGCGCGCGCGGGCGAGCGCGATCGAAAGGCAGGCGAGCACGACGAGCTGCGTCGTGAAGGCCTTGGTCGACGCGACCCCGATCTCTGGCCCGGCGAGGGTCGCCAGCACCGCGTCGGCCTCGCGCGCGATCGAGCTTTCCGGCTGGTTCACTAATGCGACAATGTGCTGCTTCTGGCTCTTGGCATAGCGCAGCGCCGCCAGCGTGTCGGCGGTCTCGCCGCTTTGTGAGATGAACAGCGCGAGCCCGCCTTTCGGCATCGCCGGCGCGCGATAGCGGAATTCCGAGGCGATATCGACCTCGCAGGAGATTCGCGCCAGCTGCTCGATCCAGTATTTGGCGATGAGACCGGCGTGGTACGACGTGCCGCAAGCGATCACGGTCACATGCTCGATCTTCGCCAGATCGAACGGCAGATGCGGCAGATGCACCGAGCGCGTCACCGGGTTGAAATGCGCCATCAGCGTGTCGCCGATCACCGCCGGCTGCTCGAAGATCTCCTTCTTCATGAAGTGACGGTGATTGCCCTTGCCGATCGCCGCGCCGGTGAGCGCGGTCTCTTTGATCTCGCGCTCGACGCGCCGGCCGCCGGCATCGCGGATCGCGGCGCCCGAAGCGGTCACGACCGCCCAGTCGCCTTCCTCGAGATAGAGGATGCGGCGCGTCAGCGGCGCCAAGGCCAGCGCATCCGAGCCGACATACATCTCGCCGTCGCCGAAGCCGATGGCGAGCGGCGAGCCGCGCCGCGCGCAGACCAAGAGATCGCGATGGCCGGCAAAGAGCATCACCAGGGCGAAGGCGCCTTCGAGCCGCTTCAAGGTCTGCTCGACCGCCTGCTCCGGCGACGCGCCCTCGCGCAGATAGCGCGTCACCATCAGCGCCACGACCTCGGTGTCGGTCTGGCTCTCGAAGGTGAAGCCGAGCCCGGTGAGCTCGGCCTTCAACGCCTGGAAATTCTCGACGATGCCGTTATGGACGACCGCGACCTCGCGCGTCGCGATCGGATGGGCGTTGCGCTCCGACGGCACGCCATGCGTCGCCCAGCGGGTATGGCCGATGCCGATCTTGCCCTGGACCGGCTGGCGCTCGATCAGCGCCGCGAGCGCCGCGAGCTTGCCCTCGGCGCGGCGGCGCTCGATCGCGCCGTCGACCAGGGTGGCGATGCCGGCGCTGTCATAGCCGCGATATTCGAGGCGCCGCAGCCCGTCGATGAGCAGCGGCGCGACGTCTTGCCGACCGATGATGCCGACGATGCCGCACATTTAGGCTGGACCCAAAACTGCTCCGTCATGCCCGGACTTGTTCCGGGCATCCACGTGTTGGCGGCACACCCGTGGATGGCCGGGACGAGCCCGGCCATGACGATGAAAGTAAGGCGCGCTGTTCATGCCCGAGCTCACCGCTTCTTCTTGCCCGGCTTCGTCGCGCCGCGCTTGGCGGCTTTCCACGCAGCGGCGCGGCCTTCCTTCACCACCTGGCGGCCGCGGCCCAAGGCCAGCGCGTCCGCCGGCACGTCCTCAGTGATGACCGAACCGGCGCCGATCATCGCGCCGTCGCCGATCTTGACCGGCGCGACGAGCGCGGCATTGGTGCCGACGAAGACGTCCTTGCCGATCTCGGTGCGATGCTTGTCGACGCCGTCGTAATTGCAGGTGATGGTGCCGGCGCCGATATTGGTGCCTTCGCCGACCGAAGCATCGCCGAGATAAGCGAGGTGATTGGCCTTGACGCCGGCGGCGAGCTTGGCGTTCTTCACCTCGACGAAATTGCCGATATGGACGCCCGCGGCCAGCTCCGCCCCGGGCCGCAGCCGCGCGAAGGGCCCCAAGATCGCGCGGTCGCCGACCTTGGCGCCGGCGAGATGACAGAAAGCCGGGATCGTCACGCCCTCGCCGATCGCGACCTCCGGCCCGAAGACGACGAACGGCCCGACCACGCAATCGCGGCCGAGCTTGGTGTCGGCGCTCATGAACACGGTCTCGGGCGCGGTAAATGTCACGCCATGCGCCATCGCCGCGGCGCGCAACCGCTGCTGCATCGCGCCTTCCGCCGCGGCGAGCTCGGCGCGGCTGTTGACGCCGAGCAGCTCTTGGGTCGGCGACTCGATCGTGGCGCAAGCAAGGCCGCGCGCGCGCGCGATGCCGACGATGTCGGTGAGATAGTATTCGTGCTTGGCGTTGCTGGTGCCGACCGCGTCGATCAGCGGCCAGAGCTGCTGGCCCTCGATCGCCATCACGCCCGAATTGCACAGGCCGATGCGGAGCTGCTCGGCGCTCGCATCCTTCGCCTCGACGATCGCCTCGAGCACGCCATTCTTGTCGAGCACCAGCCGGCCATAGGCGCCCGGCTCCGCGGGGCGCATGCCGATCACCGCGACCGCGGCTTGGGCGCGGCGGCGTTCGTCGAGCAGCTTTTCGAGCGTCTCGGTCCGGAGCAGCGGCGTGTCGCCATAGAGCACCAGCACCTCGCCGGCAAAGCCGTCGAGCGCGCCGCGCGCCGCCGCGACCGCATCGGCGGTGCCGCGCTGCAAAGGCTGGATCGCCGCCGGGACCGGCGCGACCGCCTGGGCGACCGCGTCCATATCGGGGCCGATCACCGCGATCATGCGCTTGGGCTTCAGGGCCTCAGCCGCGGCGATGGCATGGCCGATCATCGGCCGGTTGGCGATCTCGTGCAGCACCTTCGGCCGCGCCGAATTCATGCGCGTCCCCTGCCCCGCGGCAAGGATCAAGACGGCGAGCGGCGGGCTGGTCATCGAGGCGGCAGCGATCGTGTCATGGGTTAAGCGCTACCATAGCATGCTGCCCGAAGATGGTAAAAATTCGTTAAAAATCATGAACATGTTGGGCGCGGGGCGCGGGTGCAGGTAGCGAATCGTTAACCGTGGCGGACTAGCCTGCCCAGCAAGCCGCGGGCCGTCAGCCGCCCGTCTTGGAGTGCCGCTCATGCCGCGTTTCAAAGTCGCCCATCTCAACGAACAGGGCCAAGACATGGTGATCATCCCGGTCGATGCCAGCTTCGGGCAGAAATCGCCGCCGGAGCAGCAGGCGATCATCGGCAACCTGCAGCAGCATGCCCGGGAAGCCGGGCTCAAGGGCACCGTCGTTCCGATGTGGGACATCAACGGCACGACCTATTTTACCGCGCCGGGCCCCTGGCATCCGTTCTTCCAGCACATCACGCTGAAGCAGGTCTGGGCGAACGTCAATAAAGAGATCGCCTGGTAACGGCAGCTAGATCCGCCGTACCCGCCCCGGCACGCCGAGCGCGCAATCGAGCGCGGCGCGATCCCACTTGCCGCATTCCGCGGCGGCGTCGTAGGTCGCGGCGAGGAAATCCAAGAGCAGCGCGTCGGGATCGTCGGCCGCGCGCACCGCGTCGTAAGGCAGGATGAACTCGCCGAGCGCCGGATCGAACGCCGCGCCCTTCGGCATCGCCCGGTCGCGGAATCCCTTCGGCTCCGGATAGGCGTAAGAATAGAAAGCCGCGCGCGGGAAGGCGTCGTTGCCCGGCCAGAAGCCGGCGCTCGACACCTCATGCGAATAGGCCTCGCGCGCGACCGCGTCGGGCAGGCCCGGCACGCCGCCGGGATGCGGCGGTGCGCGGCGGCCGGAGAAGCGCGTCACCGCGAGATCGAAGCTGCCCCAGAAGAAATGCACCGGGCTGACCTTGCCGAGGAAGCTGGTGCGGAAGAGCCTGAACACGCGGTCGATCTGGATGAGCGCGCGCCAGAAATCATGCGCCGCCGCGGCGTCGTAGGCGCGGTGCACGCGATCTTCGGAGAAGCGGATCGGATTCGCCATCTCGCTCGGCAGTTGGTTGATAAGCGCCTCGATGTCGAGGCGCTGCATGATCGCCGCGACATCGCGATAGACATCGGCGATCGGCTGCGGCGCGAGCGGCAGCGTCTCGATCTCGCCGCGGCTGGTGCGGAAGACGAGGCGCTGGTCGATGAGATCGAAGTCGATCTCGAGGATCTCCCGGCCGATCGGGATCGGCGAGGTCGCGAGCCCGCGCGCGCCGACATAGAGCGGCACCTGCCAGGAGTGATTGAGCCAGGGCGTCAGCGCGAGACGCAGCTTGCCGACGATCTGCGCGCGCAGCTGCAGCGCCAGCGCGGTGTCGCGCCAGCGCGGATAGGCGAGATCAGGCCAGAGATCGTTTCGCGTCATGACGCGCCTCCCGCGAGCCGTCGAGGCGGCAATCATAGGGCAAAAGAAAAGCCCCGCCGAAGCGGGGCTTTCCGCTAACGATGCGTGGCCGCTGGCGCTTAGAAATGCCAGGTCAGGTTGGCGGTCAGCACATGGCCGATGAAGTTGCCATTCGCGGCGGCGAAGCCGGTGCCGCCGCTGTTGCTCGCCGTGTTGATGAACAGCAGGCGATAGCGGCCGCCGACCGTGAGCTGCGGCGAGAGCGCGTAATCGACGCCGATGATGCCGTTGGGGCGAAATCGGTTTCGGTCGAGCTCGCATTGAGCGTCGCCGTGGCCCCGCCGGCGCTGATGCTGTTCAGCGTCTCGTTGAGATTGGAGAAGCCGACGCCGGCGCCGAGATAGGGCGTATCGGTTGCGTCCCCGCTTCGACCCGCCAAGCGATTGAATTTGCTGCTTTGTGACAATTCAGCAACGGATTGTTGCCGGTGCGATGCCTTACACACGTAAACGGAGAAGATGTTGCGGGCAACTTCAATCGACGGCGCGTTCGATGGCCGCATTCGGCGTCACGAAATCGTCAGCGGCGACGCGCATGATCCGCCGCGATGGGGTCCATGCTTGATCCGCGCGAGCTTCGCGAGCATGCCGCGCGATGCCGCGGCATCGCCAGCATCCGCACCGTCGGCGGCCAGGCGGCCGACCGCCGCTTGCTCGAGCTTGCCGCACGCCTCGAAAAGCTCGCCGATCGGATCGAGCAGGTGATGAAGGAATCCGAACTCAGTTGATCGCGATTTGCGCCGGGCGCGGCGGCGCGCGGCGCTCGACGGCTTTGCCCGAAAGCCGATCGAAGACGATCACGCTCTTGAATGCCGGTTGCGCCAAGCGCGCGGCACTATCATGCGCGTCGCTGGCGGTCGCGAAGGTCATGCCGACGTCGCGGCCTTCGACGCGGATGCCGAAACCCGTGGGTCCTGCCTTCGACGACGCCATGAACAGCCCCCTCGATTTTTATGGATAGTACGGTCTCCCTCGGCGCCTTGCACGCCGAAGTTGCGATCGGCCCGGCTTATCCCCTAGAAACGCGGCGCGATCGCTGCGAGGGAGACAAGCGATGATCGTGATCCGCCCGCGCGAGAACCGCGGCAAGACGGTGCTCGGCTGGCTCGACAGCCGGCACACTTTCTCGTTCGGCGATTACGCCGATCCCGACCATATGGGCTTCCGCGCGCTGCGCGTGATCAACGAGGATCGCGTCATCCCCGGCGCCGGCTTTCCGCCGCATGCGCATCGCGACATGGAGATTGTGACCTATGTCCTCGACGGCGCGATCGAGCACAAGGACACGCTCGGCAACAGCTCGGTGATCCGGCCCGGCGAGGTGCAGCGCATGAGCGCCGGCACCGGCATCCGCCACAGCGAATACAATCCGTCGCAAAACGAACGTGTGCATTTCCTCCAGATTTGGATCCTGCCCGAGAAAGAAGGCATCGCGCCGGGCTACGAGCAGCGCGATTTCCCCGCGGCAGAAAAACGCGGCCGCTGGCGCCTCGTCGCCTCGCCGGACGGCCGCGAGGGCAGCGTCGCCGTGCATCAGGACGCCGATCTCTATGCGAGCCTCTTGCGCGCGGGCGAGACGCTCGATTTCGCGCTGCGCCCCGGACGCTATGCCTGGCTGCAGATCGCGCGCGGCCAGGCGCGGCTCGAAGACGGCGTGATGAAGGAAGGCGATGGCGCGGCGATCGGCCAGGAAGCGCGCATCGCCGTCACCGCCGAGGCCGACAGCGAGCTGCTGCTGTTCGATCTCGCGTGATGCTGTCCATCACCGCCTTCGCGCCAAGCCTTGCCGCGACCTAGGCCCGCGTCCGGGGACGAGACGACGCGGAACAAGGTTCTCGCGCCAGCAGTTAAAGGCGTGGACTGCGACCATCCCTCGAGAAAGGATCTTTCCATGGCGACCGAAGGTGCATTTCTCAGCGACGTCAAAACCTTGCGCGAGCGCGCGCGGCAGAGCCTCGACAAGGGCGCGGTGACCCCGGCCTATAAGGGCGATCCAGCCAAGACCATCGAGATTCTGCAAAGCGTGCTCGCGACCGAGCTGGTCTGCGTGCTGCGCTACACCTTCCACGCGATCGCCGCGACCGGCATCTCGAGCGAAGGCGTCAAAAAGGAATTCGCCCAGCATGCGACCGAAGAGCAAGAACACATGATGACGGTGGCGGAGCGCATCAACCAGCTCGGCGGCAAGCCGAACTTCAACCCCGAAGGCCTGTTGTCGCGCTCGGCCTCGCAATATGTCGAGGGCGCCAACCTCGTCGACATGATCAAGGAGAACCTTATCGCCGAGCGCATCGCGGTCGATCACTATCGCGAGCTCATCCGCTATTTCGGCGACAACGACCCGGCGACGCGCGTGATGATCGAGGGCATCCTCGCGGTCGAGGAAGAGCATGCCAACGACATGCACGACCTCTTGGTTGCGCATGAAGGCCGGCCGATGCTCGGGCAGCACTAGGCATCGCCGCTTGCTCTCGCATCGAGCAGCCAGGCGAAGACGACGAGCGCGCAGGCTCCGCCCGCCAGCTCGGCGAGAACGAACGCCAATACGTGGTTGGGCTCGATGCCGGCGAAAGTATCGGTCAGCGCCCGGGCCACGGTGACCGCCGGATTGGCGAAGGATGTCGAGGACGTGAACCAATAAGCGCCGGTGATATAGGCGGCAACGCCGTAAGGGATCGATGCCGGCGCATGCCGGCTCGCGCTGAGGATCAAGCCGATCAGGCCAAAGGTCGCGATGAACTCGCCGAGCCATTCGCCGACGGTGCCGCGCGCATGGGCCGAGGTTTCGAGGATCGGCAACCCGAACATCGCGTGCGCGACCCACACGCCGGCGACCGCGCCGATGAATTGCGCCGGTATGTAGAGCAAGGCGGCGTCGCGGCCGACCTCGCCGCGCGCCGCGCAAGCAAGCGTCACCACCGGATTGAAATGCGCGCCCGAGATCGGGCCGAAAGTGAGAATGAGGGCGACGAGCGCGCCGCCGGTGGCAATCGCGTTTGCCAGCAAGGCGAGCGCCGTATTACCGCCGGCGAGACGTTCGGCCATGATGCCCGAGCCGACCACCGCCGCCAGCAGGAACGCCGTGCCGAGCGCTTCGGCAACGGCACGGCGCCACAAACCGCGCCGGCTCATTCGGGCTCGATCTTGCCGATGGCCTCGATCCGGCCTTGCAGCGACATGCGGTCGAGCTTGTCCAGCGGCAGGCTGACGAAAAGCGAGATGCGGCGCTGCAGCGCCAGCATCGCTTCGCCGAAAGCATGCTCGATCTGCCCGGGCGTGCCTGCGGCCGCAGCGGGATCGGGCACGCCCCAATGCGCGGTCATCGGCTGACCCGGCCACACCGGGCAAACTTCATTGGCGGCGTTGTCGCAGACGGTGAAGACGAAATCGAGCGCCGGCGCACCGGGCCGCGCGAACTCGTTCCAGCTCTTGGAGCGCAGCCCCGCGATCGGATAGCCGAGGCGCTGCAGCAGCGCGAGGGTGTGCGGGTTGACGTCGCCCTTGGGCAGGCTGCCCGCCGAATAGGCATGGAAGCGGCCGCCGGCGATGCGGTTGAGCAGCGCCTCGCCGAAAATCGAGCGCGCCGAATTGCCGGTGCAGAGGAACAGGACATTGTACGCTCGTTCAGCCATGGGAGGCGCCATCAGACACCGGCAACGGTTGATAGCCGATGCGGCTCATCATCGCTTCGAAGTGGTCGCGGACCTTGCGTGGCAAGCGAAGTCCTTTGACGACGGCGACGGAGCGCAGCAGCGGCAGAACGCGAACGTCGTCGAGCGGATAGCGCGGCCAGGCGAGCGGCGCGGTTCTGGCGGCAAATTCATCGGCCCAGGCGGCAATCTCGCGCCGCTCTTGCCCGGCCAGAACCGGCTCGCCGCGACCATCGATGGTGCGGACCATGTCCATGCTTTCGAGCATCGGCTTGCCGTCGTCTTTCACCAGGATGGGAATGACGCGCTTGCCGACGAGACCGGCCATGGTATCGGTGTCGTCGTCCAGCACCACGGTCTCTTGCAGATGCGTGCCCTTCGGTGCCGCGGTCATGCGCACCCGGAGACACAGGGAGCAATGCTCGAACATATAAAGCTTCATGCGGTCCTCTTTCTTTGCGCCGCAGCTTTGCCTGCTTTTGCCGGGCGACAAACGGGGACACAGACAACGTCGCTGCCGCAACAATTCTCGGTGAGGTAGCCCATCACCGCGTTCATGGCGGCGAAATCGGTCGCGTAGATGAGTTGACGGCTGAGCCGGCGCTGGGTGACGAGGCCGGCATGCAGCAGTTGCTGCAAATGGAAGGTGAGCGAAGACGGCGGCAGATCGAGCTTCTCGGCGATCACGCCGGCCGGCAAACCGGCGGGACCGCGCTCGACCAGCATGCGGAACACCCGGAGCCGCGTCTCATGGGCGAGCGCGCCGAGCGCCGCGACCACCTGGCTCCCGTCCATGGGGCATCCTCCGATATTTCGCCAACAATCGAAATGTAAGCGGGCCCCGGCGGACGAGTCAACGACATTTCGAGAATAATCGAAATAAGGAGCGCGGAGAGCAATCGGGTGAGAATCAGCCGGGTTGGGTGGATGGACCCTTCACGTAGTCGGACTTGATTAGCTGAATCCTCCGGCCCATCCGTTTAATTGTGCCCACACGCCCTAAATCGGCAAGCGCTCGATAGTACGCCTCATGGGTGAGACCCAGGTCTTCAGCGACTTCGAGCAGTGGCCGATCGAAGACGACCGTCCCGTCCTTCGATGCCGACAGGTGCAGATGGTGCAACACGCGATCATTTGCCGATCGGATATTTCGCAATTCACGCATCGCACGCGCATGATGAAGTAGGTGCGTGACCTGTTCGAGCAGCGCGAGCATAGTCGCGGGCGATTCGCTTACGACCGCCAGCATCCCGGCTTTGCTGCAAACGCGGACTTGCGTGGACTCGGCGGCAATCGCGTCGCACTGATAGACATCCGAAAACAGCGCACCCTCGGCGAAAAGCTCGCCCGCCCGCCCGGTATGGATCGTCATCCGATCACCGGCGGCGAGATGCCGAACCATGCGGAGCCGCCCGCGCAAGATGTGAAATATTGCCGTCGTCGGCTCGCCTTGTCGGAACAGCGGCTCGTCGCGGGCAAGCGTGCGGATTGGACCACGTCCGAACAGTCGCTCCAGGCTTTCGTTATCGAATTCGTTCATCAGCCCTTCGGAAAACTCAGTGTCATGCCTTGTCCGAGTTTGAGGCCCTGCACATGACCCGAGACTTTGTTATCAAGGGTCTGAAAATGGGTATGTATATTCGTGCCCATCGGGGTGAAGACGCCCTGATGCTGGCTTGACCAGAAGCCGACGAGCTTCACGTCCCGACCGCGTAGCTCGAATGGGATTTGGATTTTCTGGTGGGCTTCCATGCCGGGCGGGGTGTCGGGCGTTGCGTTGACGATGTGGAAATCGACCAGTTCCGGCCTTCCCGTCATTACGAATGGAAACGCCTGGGTCAGCCCTACTTTAGCACCGGCTTGCCCGACGAAGCGTTCCACGTCTGCATAGGTCGACAATTCCGGAACGTCTTGAGTCTGCCAAGCGGGGACCTCGGCCCACACGAAGAACGGCGAGCCCGCCTTGAAGCTCTCCTGCACGTGGACAAGGTGGTCGGCACCGACGCGCGCGAGCGATGGTCGGCTGTCCGCAATCGTCACTTCGCCCGTCATTCCTTGGATCGGACCGATACCGTAGAGATGCGGCCTGTCCTTGAGGGTCAGCAAGTCGAGATGAGCGGCCCGATCGCCAGTGAGGATGGTTTGGCGCTGGGAACCCACAAACGATAGCGAGTAGCCGGGTCCGTCGATATTGGAAGGTGCGTCGATCGCGCTGGCCGCGAAGAGCCGGCTAGTCACCGTGGCAGCACACACGCCGCAGCCGGTCACAAGGCCAGTGTGGAACAATTGGCGTCGGGTCAACATAGGGTTCTCCTTGGTTGGCCCATAGATATTCGATCTGCTTTGCCTCCCGATATGATCTCGATCATATGTGCCGGAAAGGTGGCATAGTCAGCCCGCCCGGTCGCCACGTGCAACGAATGGCCGGGACCTTCCATGCCTGCTCCCGGGGCAGATTTCGCGCTTGCGCGCCTCCCTGCCCTGCATCCGGCCTGCGCTGCATAGGGATTGGGGAAGACCGCGCCGCGCGCGTTTGATCGCGGCGCGGGTGAGCGATATATGAACGCTCGCAACCCATGAGCGACGACTTCACACCCGCGATCGCGGTCTCGCGCAATCGCTTCGACCGGATGGAGATTGCCGGCGCCTTCGGCGATCTCGGCACGCTCATCCCCTTCGTCGTCGCCTATATCGGCGTGCTCGGCATGGATCCGTTCGGGGTGCTGTTCGCGTTCGGCGTCTCGATGCTGGTCTGCGGCTTCGTCTATCGCACGCCGGTCCCGGTCCAGCCGATGAAAGCCGCGGGCGCGATCGCGACGACGCAGGCGGTGCAGACCCTGACCATCACCCCGGCGATGGTGTGGGGCGCCGGCCTCGCGACCGGGATCGTGTGGCTGGTCCTCGGCCTCACCGGCACCGCGCATCGCGTCGCGCGTCTCGTCAACCGCCCGGTCGTGCTCGGCATCATTTTGGGCCTCGGCTTCAATTTCATGATCGAGGGCGCGAAGATGATGGCGCAGAATTGGTGGATCGGCGGCGCCGCCTTGCTCGGCACGTCGCTGCTGCTCGCCAACAAGCGCGTCCCGGCGATGTTCGTGCTGCTGCTCGGCGGCGCGGCTTACGGCGTCGTCAGCGATCCGACCCTGCTTGCGGCGCTGAGCGGCGTGCATCTCGAATGGCGGCTGCCGCGTTTCGCGCTGAGCGATATGAGCTTTTCCGACTTCACCATCGGCGCGATCTTCCTCGCGCTGCCGCAATTGCCCTTGACCCTCGGCAACGCGGTGATCGCGATCACCGAGGAGAACAACCTGCTCTTTCCCGACCGCCCGGTGAGCGAGGGCAAGATCGCGACCTCGACCGGCCTGATGAATCTCCTCAGCGCGACGATCGGCGGCGTGCCGATGTGCCACGGCGCCGGCGGCATGGCCGGCCATGTGCAATTCGGCGCGCGCACCGGCGGCGCGACGGTGATTCTCGGCGGCGTGCTGATCGCGACGGCGCTGCTCTTGAGCGGCTCGGTCGCGGTCCTTTTTCGCTTGTTCCCGCCGGCGATCCTCGGCGTCATCCTCTTCTTGACCGGCGCGCAGCTCGCGCTCGGCGCCTGCGACATCCCCAAGGACAAGGGCGAGCGCTTCGTCGTCGTGATCACCGGCGCGCTGGCGATGTGGAACGTCGGCATCGCTTTCGTCGTCGGCATGACCGCTTTCTGGCTCAACAAGCGCGGCTGGCTGCGGTTGTGAAGGGGATTATCCCCTCGTGAGCACCGGGCAAGCGAATGACCGTCAGGATCGCTCCAGAACGCCATCCACAAATCATGGTCGTCCGTCCGGGCAATCAGCTGCGGCTTGGGATCGAAAGCGAGGTGGCGCGGCGCTCGTTCGCGTGGCGCCAATGCCACGGTACTTTCTGATCCTGCCAATCTCGCAAAGGACTGGCGTGCGGCGAATCTCCACGGCGCGACCGAAGATGCTACTCTCACAACCCCAATCCGCGCGGGAGGCATTTTTGACCGACACGGCGACATCCGCGACCACCGCCGCGCCACGCGCGGAGTCGCCCTGGAGTCCCTTCGCTCGCACCGCTTTCGCGGTGCTCTGGACCGCGACGGTCATCTCCAATATCGGCACCTGGATGCAGAGCGCGGCCTCGGGCTGGCTGATGACCAGCCTCGATCCCGATCCGCTGATGGTGGCGCTGGTGCAGCTCGCGACCGCGCTGCCGATGTTCCTGCTCGCCCTGCCCGGCGGCGCGATCGCCGACATCGTCGACCGGCGGCGGCTGTTGCTCCGGGTCGAGCTCGCGATCACCGTCGTGATCGCGTTCTTCTCCATTTTTGTCGCCCTCGACGAGGTGTCGCCGGTGTTCCTGCTGTTCGTCACCGCCTGCGGCGGCGCCGCGGCGGCGCTGATCGCGCCCGCCTGGCAATCGATCGTGCCGCTGCTGGTCGGGCGCGCGGAATTGCCGCCGGCCGTTGCCCTCAACAGCATCGGCATCAATGTCAGCCGCGCGGTCGGTCCCGCCCTGGCCGGCGCCGTCATCGCCTGGCTCGGCATCGCCGCGCCGTTCTGGCTCAACGCCGTCAGCAACCTCGCCGTCATCGCGGCGCTGCTGTGGTGGCGCGAGCCTTCCGGCAGCGCGCCGCGCCTGCCGCCGGAGCGCTTCATCGGCGCCATGGTGATCGGGCTGCGCCATGCGCGCAACAACGCCGCGCTGCGCGACACGCTGAAGCGCGCGGCGGTGTTCTTTCCCCTCGCCAGCGCCTATTGGGCGCTCCTGCCGCTGGTCGCGCGCGAGAAGATCCATGGCGGGCCGGCGACGTACGGCCTGCTGCTCGGCACCATCGGCCTCGCCGCGATCGCCGGCGCGCTGCTGTTGCCGCGCTTGAAGAACCGGCTCGGCGCCCACCGCATCGCCACCTGCGGCATGCTCGGCACGGCGCTGGCGCTGGCGCTCTTCAGCGTCTCGGTTCGTCCCGCGGTGGCCTTCGCCGCCAGCGCCGTCGCCGGAATCTCCTGGATCGCGGTGATGGCGCCGCTCAACGTCTCGGCGCTGGTCGTGCTGCCGGCCTGGGTGCGCGGCCGCGGCGTCGCGGTCTATGCGACGGTGATGTTCGGCGGCCTGACCCTCGGCAGCCTGATCTGGGGACAGGTCGCCGCCTCTTACGGCATCCGCACCGCGCTGCTCGATGCCGCCGTGCTGCTTGCCCTCGCCGTGCCGCTGACGCGGCGCTGGAAGCTCGCGACCGGGACCGGCGTCGATCTCAGCCCGTCGATGCAATGGCCGGCGCCGGTGATCGCGCATGACGTGCCGTCCGAGCGCGGGCCGGTGCTGGTGACGGTCGACTATCTCATCCGGCCGGCCGACCGCGTCGCCTTCCTCGCGGCGATGGACGGGTTGCGCCAGCAGCGGCGGCGCCTCGGCGCCTATGACTGGGACGTGTTCGAGGATACGGCGCGCGAGGGCCGTTTCCTCGAGACCTTCCGCGTCGATTCCTGGCTCGAGCATCTGCGCCAGCACGAGCGCGTCACCGCCGAGGACACGATCGTGCAGGCGGCCGCCAGCCGCTTCCACAGCGAGGGCACGCCGCGCGTCACGCATCTGATCGCGGCGCGGCCAAGCGATCTGTGAGAGGCGGCGATCTGTGAGCGCGGGCGAGCGCTGAAAGCCCGCACCGCCGCCGACAAGCGCGCGGCCATTCTGTCGCGGGGCGACAAGTGGTAGAGGCCAGAAAAAATCTCCCTCATCCTGAGCGAAGGCTGAGCCCTGAGCTTAACGAAGGGGCGAAGCCGTAGTCGAAGGACGCTGGATGGCTTTGCAACGCTGCAGAAAGACCGTGCGTCCTTCGACTGCGCTGCGCTTCGCTCAGGATGAGGTTGGATTGTGCGCGGCATCGACATGAGCGGGCGGCGCTTGAGGCCAGACAAAAATATCTCCCTCATCCTGAGCGAAGGCTGAGCCCTGAACTTAGCGAAGGGGCGAAGCCGTAGTCGAAGGACGCTGGATGGCTTTGCAACGCTGCAGAAACACCGCGCGTCTCCTGAGCTTGTCGAAGGGCGACTGCGCTGCGCTCCGCTCAGGATGAGGTTGGATTGTGCGCGGCATCGACATGAGCGGGCGGCGCTTGAGGCCAGACAAAAATATCTCCTCACCCTGAGCGAAGGCTGAGCCCTGAGCTTAGCGAAGGGGCGAAGCCGTAGTCGAAGGACGCTGGATGGCTTTGCAACGCTGCAGAAACACCGCGCGTCTCCTGAGCTTGTCGAAGGGCGTCTGCGCTGCGCTCCGCTCAGGATGAGGAAGGTTGTGCGCGCGGCATCAAGCAGAGGAATGCGGCGTCTTTTGATTTGCTTCGCACGACGGCTCGGCGCTGGAAGATTCGCGCCTCGCCTGTGCTACGCGTTATCGCTTCAGCGCCGCTTTGCCGGGATAGACCGCCTCCGGGCCGAGGAGGTCGGCGATCCGCAGGAGCTGGTTGTATTTCGCCAGCCGGTCGGAGCGCGACAGCGAGCCGGTCTTGATCTGGCCGCAGTTCGTCGCCACCGCCAGATCGGCGATGGTCGCATCCTCGGTCTCGCCCGAGCGATGCGAGACCACCGCGGTATAGCCGGCGCGATGCGCGACCTCGATCGCTTCGAGCGTCTCGCTGAGCGTGCCGATCTGGTTGAGCTTGATGAGGATGGAGTTGGCGATGCCGGCTTTGATGCCGCGCTCCAGCCGCGCCTTGTTGGTGACGAAGAGATCGTCGCCGACGAGCTGCACCTTCGCGCCGAGCTCGCGCGTCAGCAGCGCCCAGCCATCCCAATCGTCCTCGGCCATGCCGTCCTCGACCGAGACGATCGGATAGCGCGCGACCAGATCGGCGAGATATTTCACCATGCCGGCGGCATCGAGCGTCTTGCCCTCGCCTTTGAGCTGGTATTTGCCGCCCGCATAGAATTCGGTCGCGGCCGGATCCAAAGCGAGCGCGACGTCGCTGCCCGGCATGTAGCCCGCCGCCTCGATCGCGCGCATGATGAAGCCGAGCGCCTCGTCGGCGGATTTCAGCGCCGGCGCGAAGCCGC
This sequence comes from Allostellaceae bacterium, assembly GCA_036501365.1. GTDB lineage: Bacteria > Pseudomonadota > Alphaproteobacteria > ATCC43930 > CGMCC-115725 > CAIKMD01. Next base: position 37,558 of record DASYAL010000009.1, read on the forward strand.
CCTCGTCGCCGACATTGGTGTTCATGCCGGCCTCGGCGAGCTTGGCTTTCAGCGCATGGAACACCTCGGTGCCGCAGCGCAGTGCCTCGGCGAAATCCGCAGCGCCCACCGGCACGATCATGAATTCCTGCACATCGATCGGGTTGTCGGCATGGACGCCGCCATTGACGATGTTCATCATCGGCACCGGCAACGTGCGCGCCATCGGCCCGCCGATCGCGCGGAAGAGCGGCTCGCCCTTTTCCTCGGCCGCCGCCTTGGCCGCGGCGCACGAGACGCCGAGGATCGCATTCGCGCCGAGCCGCGATTTGTTCGGCGTGCCGTCGAGCGCGATCATCACCCGGTCGAGGGCGAGCTGGTTCGCGGCATCGAAGCCCGAGAGCGCATCGAAGATCTCGCGATTGACGGCCTCGACCGCTTTGAGCACGCCCTTGCCGCCATAGCGCGCCTTGTCGCCGTCGCGCAGCTCGACCGCCTCGTGCGCGCCGGTCGAGGCGCCCGAGGGTACGGCCATGCGGCCGAGCGCGCTCGATTCGAGCGTCACCTCGACCTCGACCGTGGGATTGCCGCGGCTGTCGAGGATCTCGCGGGCGTGGATGTCGACGATGGCGGACATGGGGCTCCTTTTTTCCTTTCGTCATTCCCACGCCCTTCGCCAAGCTCAGGAGCGGGAACCCAGAGTAGCGCGTCATTGCGAGCGGAGCGAAGCAATCCAGCATTTCACCCGAGGCCCTGGATTGCTTCGTCGCTCCTGAGCTCTTGTCGAAGGGGCTCCTCGCAATGACGGCGGCGAAAATCAAGCCTGCGGTCGCGCCTTCGCCAATTTATCGAACGCGATCAGCTCCGCGAGCAGCGCCGGCATGTCTTTGAGATGCACCATGTTCGGCCCGTCGGAGGGCGCGTGGTCGGGGTCCTGATGGGTTTCCATGAAGACCGCGGCGACGCCGACCGCGACCGCTGCACGCGCCAAGACGGGAACGAACTTTCGTTCCCCTCCTGAAGTACTGCCCTGCCCGCCCGGCTGCTGCACCGAGTGCGTCGCGTCGAACACCACGGGATAGCCGGTCTCGGCGAGGATCGGCAGCGCGCGCATATCCGAGACCAGGGTGTTGTACCCAAAACTAGCCCCGCGCTCGCACAGCAGGATGCTCTCGTTGCCGGTGCTGGCGAGCTTCTTGGCGACATTGGCCATGTCCCACGGCGCGAGGAACTGGCCCTTCTTCACATTGACGGCGCGGCCGGTCGCGCCGGCGGCCAACAGCAGATCGGTCTGGCGGCAGAGGAAGGCCGGGATCTGCAGCACATCGACCGCCTCGGCGACCGGCGCGCATTGCTCCTTCTCGTGCACGTCGGTGACGACCGGGCAGCCGAATTTCTCGCGCACCTCGGCCAGAATCGGCAAGCTCTCTTCAAGCCCCATGCCGCGCGACGACGCCAGCGCGGTGCGGTTCGCCTTGTCGAACGAGGTCTTGTAGATGAGGCCGATGCCGAGCCGGCCGGTGAGCTCGACCAGCGCGTGGCTCATCTCCAGCGCGTGCTGGCGGCTTTCGAGCGCGCACGGCCCCGCGATCAGCGCCAGCGGCCGATCGTTGCCGAGCGTCAGATTGCCGATATGGACGTGGCGGGCGGTGGGCATGAGGGGGTTTTAGCGGGTCAAGCATCGCTTGACCACATCCGATGACCTCTCGTACCTTTGTTCCATGAGCCAATTGCACCGGATCACCTTCAACCCGAATCAATGCGGCGGTCGTCCGTGCATTCGCGGCATGCGTATCCGCGTCAAGGATATCCTCGACATGCTTGCAAGCGGCGCGGCCACGGCGGAAATCCTCGACAGCTATACCTATCTCGAAGCCGAGGATATTCAGGCAAGCCTTGAATACGCCGCCGCGCAAGTCGACCACGCGGTCATGTCGCCGGCCAAGTGAAATTCCTAATCGATGCCCAATTACCGCCTGCGCTGGCGCTTTGGCTCACGCAGGCAGGTCACGAGGCAGTTCATGTGAATGACATCGGTCTCCGCGAGGCCGAAGACACGGCGATCTGGGAACAGGCGGTCAGCACAGGCGCGGCCCTCGTTACGAAGGATGAAGACTTCGTCGCGCGCGCCGCTCACGCCGGCGATGCCAATCCGCCCGTGATTTTGTGGCTGCGGGTCGGCAACACGACCAATCGGGTCCTTCGCGTCTGGCTCGACGAGCGATTGGCGGGCATCCTTGATTTGGTGAACCAGGGAAACCGGGTTATCGAGGTAATCTAAGGCTCGCGCCAACCCGAAGGCTCTGCTCGCGCCTATCTCTCGGTGATCGACCGCAATCTCAAAGCTATGCAAGACGCGTTCGCAAAAGCGAGTTGAGCGCGCGATACGAGATTACGCGCACGGCCCCGCGATCAGCGCCAGTACCAATCAATGCATAATCTTAGCCGACGCCATAGCGCCGCGCTGAGGATCCGCCCGAACTCCTCCTCAGAAATCCGCCTCACGCCAGCCTGGAAGTAACCGCGTCTGATTCCGCCTTTTTCCCAATACTCACCATGCGGGCTTTTGAAAAACAGCGGTTGGTTGAAAGCTGTATATTCGAAAATAGCACACTTCATTCGACCTGGCGCGTCATGATCAAGTCCCGTCTGGCCGATGGTGCCAAAGCCGAAATACACCTGAGGTTGCCGCTTCGCCTGTTTCGTCTTGCGGCCGCGATAATATATAAATCGCTCACCCTCACGGATCATCCTCGCGTACTTTTCACGGATCATCCTCGCGTACTTTTTAGGATATTGGTATGACACGCCCGTTCGATCGCGGTAGTGAATACCGGATTCCGTCTCTTCATTCTCCGCGAGAACGATAGGCATTTCGAATCTCCGCTAATGCGAAGCTCAGATTTCGTTTTCCGAGAGCTTCAAATCTTTTGAAATAATATCCCCAATGAATTTTTCCACCGTCCTGGTGTCGAGGGCATCGAGAAGCTTGTAGCCTCCCAAACCGTTCAATCTCACCATGAGGCGCCGAAAGACATTCCTCTCGAATAATTTGCCCTTTCCTTCCATCGACTGAGCGAGCTTCTGCAGGACTGCTGAGAAGATAGGAATACTCTGAGCAGTAGTTGGTCGTTCAATAATGTTTGCTCTCACATCTGTTCGATGTAACAAAACATCGAGACCCTCCTTCACCTCCAACCCATCGACCCGTGCGCAAAGGTGCCCCATCCACCAAAGGCGGGACGCAATATTATCTCGCTCAAGTTGCCTTTGAGTCGATCCGAAGAAATGTGTCTGTATGTGTTTAATGGCCATCTTATCGTTTTGCGGGATTGGCCATCGCTTTCTTCCGTACTCGAGCATTAATGTATGTGTCAGCATTACCCAAAGCCTTTCATCCGCGGCTTGAAATGGCGTGAGTTTTTTTAAAGCCGCAAGAAGAACAATGCAGTTTTCCGAATCAAAGAGCTTGTCATCGTCGGGGGCTTTAAGCTTGGCAAGCTGCGTTTCGCTTACTTCAATTGGAGCTTCGAAGCTTAGAGACGGATCGAGCGACAAGTAGGCAAAATCGCCTTTCCTATATTTTTCGAGGTTCTCTTCAATCGAGGCCTTTAGTTCTGCGAGAGCTCGTTCTCTCACGAAACGAAGTTTCATTTTTCTATTCCTCCCCGAAGACATGAAGATTAAGAAGGTTCAGCGGGCTTTTCAGAAGCCTTTGTGCTGTGGCACTAGCATCATGCGTGCCGATGTCGATGCCTTCATTGTGGCATTGCTGCGTAAGAATCTTAGCCCATCTCAAGTGAGCGTAACTCTCTTCGTCTTCACGCAGCTTGTAGACAGCCTCCATTATGGCGGCGAAATATATGGAGTTGATCAATACGGCCTTATTGCTACGGCTATTCCGCGCGCGATCGATTCTTTCTTTGGCTTCCGGACTCAAAAGAACCTGAATCTTGCTTTCGTCGAATCTTAGTCCCCAGTCGTATCCGGATAAATTCTCCTGCTTCACCAGTTGTAAAATCGAGCTGATGGGCTTGAAGAGTTCACGGTCTATGTAGACAACTTTTGGGGAGTCAACTGCGAGAACTTCGCCCGGCTCAAACGAAAATTCTTTGGAATTGAATTCGGAATTGATGTCGCGGCAACGGAATTTCTCTATTACCTTGGTTGCAACGATGAACGGAGAGATTTCCACCTCACCACGAAAATTCCCACCATCAAATGATTCTTCAATATCAAATTTCTTGCTCAAAATCGCTTTACGAAAATACGTGTCGCGGCAAGCCACTACGATCGATATTGCCGCATTGCCTCGTGCGATTTCAGCCTTTATCGCTTCTATGCTAAGAGCAACATGCACGTTGATTTGAATTTTGTCAGCGGATCTTCCGATATCGACAGTCGTCTGGAATTCTCCATCGCTGTAATCGTCGATATCCGGTCGTAGTACGGGATAAGGGAACGCCTTTTGACTATCGAACCTCATGGGCCGCCACCTTCATAGCGCCTTGGAAAGGAGCATCGAGTTCGATATCGAGCGTAAACCGTGCGCCACGTTTCCCTTTAAGGTTCCGGATTGCTCCCTTGCGAACATTCCCCCCAGAACTTTTCACGACGTTGAGCCGACGGTCCGTATCGGCACCGGCTTCAAAGACAGTCAATTCCATTATTCCGGAGAACTCGGGCGTCGCGGCCAAGCGACGCTTCTTGGCGGACAGAACGATACTTCTGACGTTGTTCAGCGGTAAGGATTTAGCAGCCACCTTGCCGTTGTTGCCTTTGCCTTTGCCTTTGCCTTTGCCGCCTCCACTCCCATTTCCATCACCTTCGCTACCACCATCAGTGCCTTCATCATCACTGTCTTCTGTCACGACCGACCTGCGTTTGAGTGGTTGTGCACGGATTTGAATTTTTCCGACCGGATTAATCTCTTCTCCTTTTTCTCCGTCGTCCTCCTCCCCGTCGTCCGCGAAGTAGTCCGCGAGTTCCCTCACGTCTGATACCTCCGAAACGACGTCTCGCGCGTGACGCATCAACATTTCCCTCGCCCACCGACCGAGCTCCGCGATGGCGCGCTGTCCTTTCGGCTGGTCGTCGGGTGAAAGACGGTCCGGTTCAAAGTCATTGTGCTTGGGAGGTTCCATGTCTCGCAGCAATTCATTACCTTTTTTGCTGTGGCATTCGATAACAGCCGCAAACTCTTTGAAATCTCCAAAACGCTTTAGGCGGTCCATTTCATCAGTGATAAACATTCCGTTCCGCAGAACCGCTACTCGCTTTGGAAACTGTTCGCCGAGTATTATTCTGATCTGACAATTTCCGAGCTCGCGGTTTTCCTGGTCTTCTATAAAGACCTCTTCCGTTGCCGCGAGGGTGCTGAGATAGCTTTTGGCATTGTCGAATCCCTCGGGCTGACCTTTCGATCCGATTACTGAGTCGTGAATTGTCTTATCGTTGAATAGCTCAAAAATGGACTCTTTTGAGATCGAGAGCGAATTGACTTCTACGACGAGCGCCCCCTTCCAGATCGCTCCGAAAAAATTCTCTAATACCGAGGCGACAAGTGATTTTTCCCAACCATCCGCTGCCCGGAATCCCAAAATGTGGAGTGTGGTACCAACGCTATCTTGGATATCGGATTGTTTCGGTGCACGCATCAGCCACCGAGGCAAACTAGGATTGCCCCCCTCAATAGGCATACAATTCTCGGTGACTCCCCAATACCCAATATTTTGCCGCGTATGCCCCGCCGCATCCCTGTGCGACATCAGCAACGCTTTTCCCTGGGCGTATTGCCGATACGTATTGCCGTCCCGGAAAACGGTTGAAAGAAAGATTGTACGAAGGTCAGAAACGGTAAATGGTGCGAATTTGCCGATACCGTAGGAACCCAGATCCGTATCGGACAGCCCATCCCCTTTCTTACTTTGCCCCGTTGCCTTTACATACGCGAAGTAGGGTGTCCCATTCTTGCAAGGACCACGCATTCCTTTTGTGTTCTTTTCGGAGATCGAAAGGACCGCGATCTGCTTTGCATTCAGAACTTTTTGAGCGGTGGTGAAGAAATCTACCGCCTTCTTGCCCTCCACAGCTTTGGCGTCCGTAAGACACTGCGAAAGGGCAGCTCTCAGTTGATCGACGCCTGGAATCTCTGTGACGAAGACTTCGCGGTATTTAAACGAAACAACCACCGGTCGTGCGGACGCAGCATCTAAGCTGTTTTGCAGGATTTCTCGTGCCAAGCTTCCAGACAAACTGCCGCGAAAGTGTTCGATTCCTGCATCGTTGAAGCCGCGCCACTGATCGGCATTATCCACCGGAAACTCCCATCCGATAGCTTCGGTCATCTCACTCTCTCCCTGTCATATTTTTGTTTAATGGCTTGCGCGAGCAATTTTGCGACTGGCGGCGCAACGGCATTGCCAATTTGCGTATATCTTTGTTTGCTCGATACCGTTTCTGGAAATTTGAAGGAGGCGGGAAAGCCTTGGAGACGCAAACACTCTCTCTCGGTAAGCTTCCGAAGACCCTTCGCGTCCCAAACGAAGGGCACGTTGTGCCCGCCAAGGCCCATGTTAGCTGTGAGCGTTGGGCAAAGATTTGGTTCCTTTAAGCGAACAAAATATTTTCGGAGCTGGTAGAGATGCTTGACTTTCCCTCTGTCATTTTTTTCCTTCTTTATCATTTTAAAATATCTGTTCTCTTCCGATAGGTAATACCCATCGCTTTTCGTCCCTTCGAAGTCCACGAATTTGGATATGTGTTTCTCGGGGGTGCTCCTCACGCTCGGAAACGTAAACTTTCCAGCTCTAAAGTGATCGCGAGACCAAGCAACCATAAAAAGTCGGGATCGCTTTTGCGGGATTGGTGTGAGCTCGAAAAGATCAAGTTCTCGTGCATTGCTTTCACGGAACCAATAGCCCGCTTGTTGTAACTGCCGCGTAATCTCGGCAAACCACACCCCGCCTTCGCCTATCTTCAGATAAGGCGCGTTCTCGAAAACCAAGACGGCTGGCTTACATTCCTTGAATTCGTTGACGATCCGAATGATCTCGAAAAATAGTTGGCCGCGTTGGTCGTCGAATCCTGCCCTTAAGCCTGCTTGCGAAAAACTTTGGCATGGGAAGCCAGCGTGAAGAATATCAACAGGCTCTAATCGATCGCGCTTCACCGACAGTTTTCGAATGTCTTTTTCTAATAATCTGTTCTTCGGAAAATTGGTCCTGTAGACCGCGCAGGCGTATGGGTCGGAGTCGCAAGCCCAAGCGGTGCGAAAACCCGCAGCCTCGAATGCCAAGCAGAAGCCTCCGATTCCACTAAATAACGCGCCTACCTTAAGTTGACGCGTACTTTTCTTTTTCTCAGATGCGCGGTTAGAAGCTTTAGAAGACAATTATCCCCCCAATCCAAAATGATCACTCAGGATTCGTATCGGTCGCCCGATTCAATCGGTCAACCACCTTTTCGCATGCGTCGTCAAAGAGTGAATGCCTTCTCCGCCTCTTCGCTATTGCCGTTGAATCGCTGGCGCAAGGTATCGAGTTCCTTTTGCAGCGTCTTCACGATCTTCCGAGAGTCTTCGTCTCGGAATTCGTAAGCCGCCCTATTGGACAAATTGCCGATAAGACGCATGTCCTTGATGGCTCGATTAACGCGCTTATTAGCAAGCTCGACAAATTTTGAGCGCCTGTCACGCATATGGCTCCCCATACATTTCATATATTATGAAACAATATTTCTGAAAAATGTCAATATATATATGTCATAATTTTCAGCCGAATTTTTTATGCGGCGCACGCGTGAGATATGAGCGAAGCCGACGCGCGACTTTTTGTTCGAACACCATTTCGCACTGCCATATTGTCAGAACTTCCCAACCGAGCGTTTCAAGGCTCGCTCTCACTCTCGCATCGCGCTCGATGGTTTTACGGAATTTGGTGCGCCAGTAATCCTGGTTGGATTTTGGATTGGTTGTAAACTTGCAGCCGGTATGTCGATGCCAAAAACATCCATTTACAAATATCACCTTCCGTCGCGCTGGGAAGATGAGATCTGGCTTACCTGGTAGGTCCGCGCGGTAAAGCCGAAACCTAAATCCAAGTCGATGCGCTAGCCGCCTAATTATCAGCTCGGGCTTTGTGTCCCGGCTGCGAATAAGCGACATGTTCTGCGATCGTTGTTCAGCGCTGACAGAGTCCATCGAAGTTGCGAGCTACACCAACCGGCTCTGCGCGACCGCGGCCTTGATGAACGAGAGCCGGTGCGGATCGAAGGGCTTGGATTTGAGCTCGGGGTGGAACTGCACGCCGACGAACCACGGATGATCGGGGAGCTCGACGATCTCGGGCAGGATGCCGTCGGGGCTCATGCCGGAGAAGCGCAGCCCCGCCTCTTCCAGCCGCGGCTTGTAGCGGATGTTGACCTCGTAGCGGTGGCGGTGGCGCTCGCTGATCGTCGCGGCGCCGCCGCACTCACGTAACGCAGATAAAATCCAATCGTCTAGCACCGCATCGGCCGCCATCCGGATCCCCCACCCTAAATGCGTGCGCGAGTTTCGCGCGATTCCGGCCTTCGATGCAACGGTTCTGAACGGAAACGGATAGAGCACCGACATTTCGCTCGTGCGTCCTTACCCTTCGACTTCGCTCCTTCGGGGCTCCGCTCAGGGTGAGGACTTCGAGACTGGCTTCGGAAAATTATACCAACCGGCTCTGCTCGACTGCGGCCTTGATGAACGAGGTGCGGGTGCGGGTCGAAGGGCTTGGATTTGAGCGCGGATACACTTGCACGCCGACGAACCACGGGTGATCGGGGAGCTCGGGCGACCCTCGCGCACCCTTCGACTACGCCCCTTCGGGGCTCCGCTCAGGATGAGGACGTCGAGTCCAAGGTCCTCCAGCCGCCCCTTGTAGCGGATGTTGACCTCATAGCGGTGGCGGTGGCGCTCGCTGATCGTCGCAGCGCCGCCCCGCGGCCGCCATGACGCTCTATTTTTGCGTTTCTTTGGTCTCCTCCTTCGCCTCGCTCGCCTCGCCCGCCGGTGCCGCGTCCGTCGCGCCCTCCATGATGCGCTTGAGCCGCGCGCGCAGCTCCTCCTTCGCGTTGCGCCGCGCGGCCTCCTGTTCCTCGCGCGACGGCGCCGCCGCGCCTTTCTCGAACAGCCCGAAATGCTTCGCCAGCGCGATGAGCGCCGCCTGTTTCGAATGGAGCCGCACCGTGATGCGCGCGCCGTTCTCGCCGTGCTTCACCTTGAGCTCGGCGATCGCGGCGCGGTCGTCGCGGCTGATCGCCGCGCGCGGCCTGAGCACCAGCGCGTCCCCGTCCCAATCGGCGATGTCGCCGATCTCGACGAAAGCCAGCCGCGCCAGCTCGCGCTTCACGCGATCGACGGTGATGCCGGTGCGGCGCGCGCTCGCCTCCTGCTCGGCCTTGATCGCCTCGGCGACGCCGCGCCGCGCCAAGAGCCGCGCGCCGTTCGACTTCGCGTTCGCCTCGCTGAGGCCGATGCGCCGCGCTGCCTCGGTGGCATTGCCGCAGAGGAGATATTCCTCGACGAAGCGCCGCTGCCGCCCCGAGAGGCCCTTGCGCAAATGCGCGGCCTCGTGGCGCCGCTGACCCGGCGGGCGCGGCCCCGGCGCGATCGCGACGCCGCGCTCGTTCAGCGCCGCGACGATGTGGGCTTTGCGCAAGGCACGCGGGCCGAGCGCGGCGGCGGATTTCGCCGCATAGCCGGCGGCGAGCGCCGATTGCTTGGCGTTGCGCGTCGACGCGTATTCCTCGACGAACCGCGCTTCGCGCGGCGTCAGCGTTTTGGTCATGGGACAGCTCGGGGATTGAGGGGACGTGGCGGTGGGCGCTCACGACAAACGGATCGCTCCCGCGCGGGGAGCGAAGGCTGAACGGCAGAGAGCGTTAGGTCAGGATTTTGAAGAAAGCGGCGCCGGCGGCAAATAGCGCCGCGCCCGCGGTCATGCCCGAGACCATGAAAATCCAGGGCTGATACGTGATTTGCTGATGGGTGCGCGCTGCATCGGCCAGCATCTGGTCGATATGCGCGAGCTGCTCGCGTATATCCAAATGCTCCGGTGCCTCGGCCATTCGGTCCCTAACCCCGCTTGCCCAGCGTTCGCTATTTGTACTCTTTCGATCCGGATTAGTCAAGCAAAATCAGCGGGCGTCCTTTGCCCCCTCACCACCTCGCTGCGCTCGGCTTCCCTCTCCCCGCCGGGGAGAGGGTGAGTGCGCCAGCACTCGGGTGAGGGGGAAACTCCTCAGACCAGCCGACGCCGCTCGACCGCGGCGTCGCTCGGCTTCCGTCCGGCGTTCCTTGACAAGGTAGCTACCGGTAGCTACCTATATGTCCATGCGTGCGGTGGGCCTCAAAACCCTGAAGAACAAGCTCAGCGAGTATGTCCGGCTCGCCGCCGGCGGCGAAACCGTGCTCGTCACCGATCGCGACCGGGTCGTCGCCGAATTGACGCCGCCGCGCGCCGGACGCGCCGAACGGCTCGAAGACGCCTTCCTCGCCGAGGCCGTGCGCCAAGGCTGGATGACGCCGCCAAGCAACCCTAGCCCCGGACCACCGCCATCGATTCCCGTCGCCACGCTCGAGACGATCCTGCGCGAGCTGGACGAGGATCGCGCCGACCGGTGATCTACCTCGATACCTCGGTCGCGCTCGCGCAACTGCTCGCCGAAGATCGGCGGCCAGGCGCAGCATTCTGGGATGAAGCCCTGGTTTCGAGCCGTCTTTTGCAATACGAGCTCTGGGTCCGGATCGATGGACGCGGTCTGGCGCGATCCCATGGTGAAGCGGCGCAGTCACTCGTCGGCAAGCTCCGCTTCCTCGAATTGACCTCGTCGGTGCTGGCACGCGCGCTCGATCCGTTTCCCAAGCCGCTGCGCACGCTCGACGCGCTGCATCTGGCATCGCTCGAATTCTTGCGCGGCCAAGGGCAAGCGATCGCGTTGGCGAGCTACGACCGGCGCATGATCGCCGCGGCGCAAGCGCTCAAGATTCCGCTCGCGGCGCTGTAGCGAACAAAATTCACCACAGAGGCACGGAGGTCACGGAGGAAGATCGACGCGCGAAGCGCGCGAAAAGATCATAGCGCGAATCGGCGAAGTCCATCCTTCAGAAGGACGCTGTTGAAGTTCATCAGCAGCCCGACTTTCATCCCGCTCAGCCGCAAATATGTCAGCATCTGCGCCTCGTGAATGGGCATAAGGCGCTCAACCGCCTTGATTTCGATCACCAGCGCCTTATCGGCGACGATATCCATCCGATAGCCGCATTCGAGAAGGACGCCTTTATAGACAACCGGAAGCGGAACCTGGCGCACGAAGGCGATACTGTTCGCTTTCAGCTCGAAGCTGAGACACTCCTCATAAGCCGATTCAAGCAGGCCGGGTCCGAGATGGCGATGGACATCGATCGCCAGCCCGATGACGCGCTCGGTTAAAGAAGAATCGGCCACGTTTCCCCGCAAGAAATTTTACCACGGAGGCACAGAGGACACAGAGAAACTTCTCTCTGCGCGCAAAGCGCGCAACTGGTTTTTCTCAGTGTCCTCTGTGTCTCTGTGGTGAATCTTTTGTGTTTCTGTAGTGACCTTACACCAGCCGGCTTTGCGCGACCGCGGCCTTGATGAAGCTGGTGAAGAGCGGGTGCGGATCGAAGGGCTTGGATTTGAGCTCGGGGTGGAACTGCACGCCGACGAACCACGGGTGATCGGGGAGCTCGACGATCTCGGGCAGGATGCCGTCGGGACTCATGCCGGAGAAGCGCAAGCCCGCCTCTTCCAGCCGCGGCTTGTAGCGGATGTCGACCTCGTAGCGGTGGCGGTGGCGCTCGCTGATCGTCGCCGCGCCGCCATAGATCGCGCTGACGCGGCTGCCGGGCGCGAGCTGCGCGGTGTAGGCGCCCAAGCGCATCGTGCCGCCGAGATCGCCGCCCTCGTTGCGGCGCTCGACCGCATTACCGCGCGTCCATTCGGTCATCAGGCCGACCACCGGATCGGGGGTCGGGCCGAACTCGGTGGTGCCCGCGGCTTTGAGCCCGGCGAGGTTGCGCGCCGCCTCGATCACCGCCATCTGCATGCCGAAGCAGATGCCGAAATAAGGCACGCCGCGCAGCCGCGCGAATTTCACCGCCTCGATCTTGCCCTCGGCGCCGCGCTCGCCGAAGCCGCCGGGCACGAGGATGCCGTGGACGTTCTCGAGCTGCTGCACCGCGTCGGGCTGCTCGAAGATCTCGCTGTCGAGCCAGTCCAGCTTGACGCCGACATTGTTGGCGATGCCGCCATGGGTCAGCGCCTCGGCGAGGGATTTATAGGCGTCCTGCAGATGGGTGTATTTGCCGACCACGGCGATCGCGACCTCGCCCTCGGGCCGGCGGATGCGGGCGACGATGTCGTCCCAGCGCCGCAGATCGGGCGGCGGCGCGCTGATGCCGAAATGCTTGCAGACCTGGGCGTCGAACCCCTCGCCATGATAGGCGCCGGGCACGGCATAGATGGTGTCGACATCCTGGGCGAGGATGACGCGCTCTTCGCTGAGGTTGCAGAAGAGCGCGATCTTCTTGCGCGCGCCTTCGGGGATGGCGCGGTCGCAGCGGCAGAGCAGGATGTCGGGCTGGATGCCGAGGCCGAGCAGCTCCTTGACCGAATGCTGTGTCGGCTTGGTCTTGAGCTCGCCCGCCGAGGGGATATAGGGGACGAGGGTCAGATGGACATACATCGCGCGATCGCGCCCGACCTCGTTGCCGAGCTGGCGGATCGCCTCGAGGAAAGGCAGCGATTCGATGTCGCCGACGGTGCCGCCGATCTCGACCAGGACGAAGTCTTCGTCGGCGAGGTCGGCCTGGGTGAATTCCTTGATCATGTCGGTGACATGCGGGATCACCTGCACGGTCGCGCCGAGGTATTCGCCGCGGCGCTCGCGCTGGATCACGGTCTGATAGACGCGGCCGGTGGTGACGCTGTCCGAGCGCTTGGCGGCGACGCCGGTGTAGCGTTCGTAATGGCCGAGATCGAGATCGGTCTCGGCGCCGTCGTCGGTGACGAACACCTCGCCGTGCTGATAAGGGCTCATCGTCCCCGGATCGACGTTGAGATAAGGATCGAACTTGCGCGCCCGCACCTTGAAGCCGCGCGCCTGGAGCAGCGCGCCGAGCGACGCCGCCGAGAGACCCTTGCCGAGAGAGGAAACCACGCCGCCGGTGATGAAGATGAACCGCGTCATGGACCTTTAATGTAGAAGCGATTCGCCGCCCGCACAACGAAAAGCGACGCCGGCGTGGGCCTTAAGCCCCGAGTCGCGGCGACTTATCGCGAATTTATTTTGCCAGCGGCGCGGCCGGCCCGCCGGCCGGCGCTTGCCCGGTCGGCAGCGGCGCCTGTAGCGGCGATGCCGGTGCCGCGGGCGCGGAAGACGCCGGCGGCGAGCCGCTGTCGATCACCGAGCGCGAGCCGCGCTGCGCGCTCGCCAGCAGCGCCAGCGCGATACTGGTCGCAAAGAAACAGGCGGCGATGATCGCGGTGGTGCGCGTCAAGAGATTGGCGGTCGACCGTCCCGACATGAACCCCGTCATGCCGCCGCCGCCCATGCCGAGGGCGCCGCCCTCGCTTTTCTGCACCATGATGATGCCGATAAGGGCGATCGCCAGCATGAGATGAATGACAATGACAACGGTGATCATGGCATGGGGTTTTAGCGCTCGCTGCCGCGGAGCGCCAGCCCGGCGAGCGCATGCGGGCCTCTTGCGCCGGGCGGCGCGCGAAACCATGATAGGCCCCAATCCCGCGCCGGGCGGCGCGCAAAACCGGGGGCTTTTCATGGAGATCAGCGAGCAGCAACGCGATGGCACGACCATCCTGCGATTCTCCGGCCGGCTCGACGGCACCAATTCGGCGGCGACCGACACCAAGCTCGCCGACACGGTCGGCCGCAATCCGACCCTGATCCTCGATCTCGCCGCGCTCGATTACATCAGCAGCGCCGGCTTGCGGGTGTTGCTCAAAGCGGCCAAGCAATCCCAGACCGCGAAGCAGAAGCTGCTGCTCGCCGGACTCCAGCCGTCGGTGAAGCAGGTATTCGAGATCAGCGGCTTCAGTACGCTCTTTGCCACTTTCGCCAGCTGCGACGACGCGCTGGCCAGCCTGCGCTAGCCGCCATGCTGACCTGCGCCGAAGAATTGCTGCTGCTCGCGCATGACGAGAAGAGCGGCCACTTCGCAAACATCCAGGACCTGCTGATGAACACGGCGGTGGCAGGCGCGGTGCTGATGGATCTCGCGATCCTCAACCGCGTCGACACCGATCTCTCGGCGCTCGTCGTCCTCGATCGCGCGCCGACCGGCGAGAAGCTGCTCGATCACGCCTTGAGCCTGCTGCCCGACAAGACCACCACGATCGACGCGCTCGATCTATTGCGCAAGCAAGGCGCCAGTTTGATGACGATGGCGCTCGCGCGCCTGATCGAGCGCGGCATTCTGCGCGAGCACGACGGACGCATCCTCTGGGTGTTCGAGAGCCGGCGCTATCCGCTGATCGACGGCAAGGAACTGCAGGAGGTCAAACGCCGCATCGCCGACCTGCTGCTCAGCGACGATATCCCCGAACCGCGCGACATCGTTATCATCGCCCTCGCCCAAGCTTGCGGCCTGCTGCGGCGCATCTTCTCAGCAAGCGAGCTGCGCAGCGTCGAGACGCGGATCGACCAGATCGCGCGGCTCGATCTCATCGGCCAAACGATGACGGCGATGATGCAAGAGCTGAACGCCGCGCTGACACGGCTGTTGCCGTACAGCTAGACGCTAGCCGCAGGCGCGGACGATCGCCCAGAAATCGTCGGCAACGAGGCTTGCGCCGCCGACCAGCGCGCCGTCGACGTCGCGCGCGGTCATCAGCTCGCGCGCATTCGCCGGCTTCACCGATCCGCCATAGAGAATGCGGATGGTCGCGGCGTCCTTCACCTTGCCCAACAGCGCCCGCCGGATATGGCTGTGGACTTCGGCGACCTGGGCCACGGTGGGGGTGCGGCCGGTGCCGATCGCCCAGACCGGCTCGTAGGCAACGACCAGACCCGTTGCGTCGAGGCCGTCGGGCAAAGAGCCGGACAGCTGCCGCGACACCACGGCGAGCGTCTCGCCGGCATCGCGCTGCGCCAAGGTCTCGCCGATGCAGACCAGCGCGGCCAGGCCGGCGGCGCGGGCGGCCACGACCTTTGCCCGCACCTGCGCATCGGTCTCGCCTTGATCGGCGCGGCGCTCGGAATGGCCGAGGATCACGTAAGTGCAGCCGGCATCCTTCAGCATCGCGGCGCTGATCTCGCCGGTATGCGCGCCCTTTTCCTTCTCGTGGCAATTCTGACCGCCGAGCGCCACCGCGCTGCCGCTCAGCACGCCCGCGACCGGCGCCAGCAGCGTCGCCGGCGGACAGAGCAGGAGATCGCAAGCCGGCGGCTCGTGCCGGGCGCGCGCGAGGATGTCGCGCGCCAAGGCAAGACCATCGGCTCTCAGGCCGTTCATCTTCCAGTTGCCCGCGGCGAGCTTGTGCATGGCAGGGCTCTAGCATAGAGCGCGGGACGTTTGCCAGCCTTCCGGCCTTGCTTGCACGGGAGCGCACACCTATCATCGAGACGCCGCGGCCATGCGGCACAACCCGCAGATTTTGCCGAAGATTCAACATGCTGCAAGCTATCCGGTCGAAGACCGAGACCTATGTCGTCAAAATCCTGTTCGCGATCCTGACCGCGACCTTCGCGCTTTGGGGCATCGGCGACATCTTCCGCAATTGGGGGACCGATACCTCCGTCGCCAAGGTCGGCTCACACGAGATCAGCGTCGATCAGGTCGGCCAGGAAGCGCGCACCGAGCTGGATCAGTTGCGGAGCGCGCTCGGCAACAGCATCGATACCGACCAGGCCAAGCAGCTCGGCCTCGTCGACACGGCGGTCCAGCGCGTCATCGGCGGCGTTCTGCTTGATCTCGAGACGCAGCGGCTGAATCTGCTGATCGGCGACGACGCGGTGCGCCAGTCGATCGTCAACGATCCCAATTTCAAAGGGCAGCAGGGCAGCTTCGATCACGACCGCTACATCCAGCTCCTTGCCGCCAATCACATGACCGAAGCGGCGTTCCAGGATTCAGTTCGTACCCAAATGATCCGCAACCAGCTGACCGACGCGGTCGCCGACGGGATGAGCCCGCCGGCAACGCTGGTTGACGCGCTCTATCGCGCCCGCGCCGAGCGGCGCGCTGCCGATATCGTTACCTTGACGCCGGCCGCCGTGCCCGCGCCGCCGACGCCGACCGACGATCAGCTCGCCGCCTATTACAACGCGCATAAGGACGACTTCCGCACGCCCGAGCAACGCGCGCTCACCGTCGCGACGCTGACGCTCAACGATGTTGCGGCGACCATCGCCGTGCCGCCCGACAAGCTCAAATCCGAATACGATTCGCGGCAAAACGAATTCTCGACGCCCGAGCAGCGCGATATCCAGCAGATGCTGCTGCCCGACGAGGCAACCGCAAAAACCGCCAAAGCGCAGCTCGACGCGGGCAAGGATTTCACGACGGTCGCGAAGACACTGGCGAATGCCGATGCCGCTTCGACCGATCTCGGCTGGGTCAAGCACGACGACCTGCCCGCGCAGCTTGCCGATATCGCCTTCAAGCTGCCGCAAGGGAAAGCGAGCGATCCGCTGCAGACCAGCTTCGGCTGGCACATCCTGATGGTCACCGCCGTCAAACCGGCACAGACCCAAAGCCTCGATGCGGTGAAAGACCAGCTCACCAAAGAGATCCAGCGCGACCAGGCCGCCGATGCGATCGCCAAGACCGCCAACGATATCGACGACGCGATGGCGGGGGGCTCTTCCTTCGCCACGGTGGTGCAGAAATTCGGGCTGAAGACACAGGCGATCCCCGTCATCGACGCGCAAGGCCGCGGCGCCGATGGCAAGCCAGTCACTCTGCCGCAACCGGCCGACGCCGTGCGACAGGCCGCGTTCGCCTCCGGTCCCGGCGAGACCAGCCCGTTGACCGAGCTCGGCGACGACGGCTATTTCCTGGTTCACGTCGATAAGGTCACCCCCGCGGACGTGCGGCCACTCAACGAAGCGCGAAGCGATGTCGTGGCCGCCTGGCAGAACGATCAGAAGAAAGACGCCCTCGGCAAACTGGCGGCCGCCATGGTGAGCGACGTGAACGGCGGGAGAAGCCTCAAGGAGGTCGCCGCGGCGCACAAGCTGACCGTCACCACCACGCAGCCCCTCGCCCGGACCGGCGGCGATCCTGCGACGCCGCCGGCTTTGGTCGCGGCGCTGTTCGGCGCCAAGACAAACGGCGCCGTCAGCGCGCCGGCCGGCGACAATGTCGTCGTCGCGCAGCTCAAATCGATCGTGCCGGCCGATCCGAAGACCGATCAGGGCGGCGTCAAGCAACTCACGGACGAGCTTTCCGGCGAGATGAAAACGGATCTGCTCGGCGCGTTCACCCAGACCTTGCGGACGAATTTCCCGGTCGAGATCAATCAAGCCAATCTCGATCACGTCCTCTGATTTTTTTCGATGGAAATTTCGCCCGCCTTCGAAGACTTCGCCCGACGCCGGGCGCGAGGCAAGCCGGTCCTCGTTTCGACCGATCTCATCGCCGATCTCGAGACCCCGGTCTCGGCGATGCTGAAGCTGGCCGACGGCAAGCCGATGAGCTTCCTCTTCGAATCGGTCGAGGGCGGCGAGCGCATCGGCCGCTATTCGATCATCGGCATGAAGCCCGATCTGATCTGGCGCTGCTTTCGCAGCGTGGCCGAGGTCAATCGGCAGGCGCTGGAACATCCCGCCGCATTCGAAAAACAGGATAATGGTGCGCTCGATTCGCTGCGCGCGCTGATCGCCGAATGTCGCGTCGACAGCGATGCGGTCCTGCCGCCGATGGCCGCCGGCCTGTTCGGCTATCTCGGCTACGCGACGGTCGGGCTGATCGAGAAGCTGCCGGACGTCAATCCCGATACGCTCGGCATTCCCGACGGCATCCTCGTCCGGCCGACGATCGTCTGCATCTTCGATAATGTTTTCGGCACGGTGACTGTGGTGACGCCCGTCTGGCCAAGCGCGGCGCCGTCGCGCGAGGCCTATGAAGCGGCGCGCGAGCGGCTCGCCGCCGTGATGCGCGACTCCGACAAGAGCCTGCCGCCACGGCTGGCGAATGACGGCAGGCCCCATCCGCTGCCGACACCGCAAGCCAACATGACGCGCGAGCAATGCCTCGCCATGGTCGAGACCGCGAAGGAATACATCCGCGCCGGCGAGATCTTCCAGGTCGTGCCGTCGATGCGATTTACGGTGCCGTTCACGCTGCCGCCCTTCGCGCTCTACAGGGCGCTCCGTCACCTCAACCCGTCTCCGTTCCTGTTCTTCCTCGACTACGGCGATTTCGCCGTGATCGGCTCGAGTCCCGAGATCATGGTGCGACTGCGCGACGGCAACGTCGCGATCCGCCCTCTCGCCGGCACGCGCCGGCGCGGCAAGACGCAGGAGGAGGACCGGAAACTCGAGGAAGAGCTGCTCGCCGATCCAAAAGAGCGCGCCGAACACTTGATGCTCTTGGATCTCGCGCGCAACGACGTCGGCCGCGTCACCCAGATCGGCAGCGTCCATGTCGCCGAGCAATTCGTGATCGAGCGCTACAGCCACGTCATGCACATCTGCTCACATGTCGAGGGCAAGATCGATCCACGCTACGGCGCGCTCGATGCGTTGCTGGCAGGATTTCCGGCAGGCACGCTGTCGGGCGCGCCCAAAGTCCGAGCAATGGAGATTATCGACGAGCTCGAGCCCGAGCGGCGCAATCTCTATGGCGGCGCGATCGGCTATTTCTCGGGCGACGGCAGCATGGACACGTGCATCGTGCTGCGCACCGCCGTCGTTAAGGACGGCAAGATGGTGGTACAGGCAGGTTGCGGCGTGGTTGCCGACAGCAATCCCGACGCCGAGCATCAGGAAATACACGACAAGGCCCGCGCCCTCCTCCGTGCCGCCGAAGACGCGGTACGGTTCGCGACCTAGCCGCTTCTCGAAAAGAAAAAAGCCGCAGCGGGGCATCGCTGCGGCCTTTGCCGTGTAGGACGACCGACGCTTATTTCGCCGGCGCCATCTCGCGCGCCGGCGCGGCCGCCTGTGCCGGCGCGGGGTCCTTCAGATTGAGGATGCGCCGCGCATTGGCGTAGAAGATCTTGTGCTGGTCCTCCTGCGGCAACTTCATCTCGTCGAAGAGTTCGAGGCAGGTTGCCGGATCCCAGCACGGATAGTCCGTGCCGTACATGACGCGATCGACGCCGTAATACTCGATTGCCCACTTCATACCCTGGGTGTGCGGGGTCACGGTGTCGGTATACATGCGCTTGATGTAGTCGCTGGGCGGATGCGGCAGCTTGGCGCCCTTGCCGTTCTTGTCCATGCGTCCCGATTGATAGGGCAGCGCACCGCCGGTATGCGACATCACGACCTTGAGATTCGGATGCCGCTCCATGATGCCCGAGAAAATGAGGCGCATCGCTGCGACGCTCACCTCGATCACGCGGCCGAGCGACACGAACAGCGCGCCGTTATAGCCGTCGATCAGCATATCCTGGAACACCGCGTCGGTCGGATGGAGGAAGAGCGGCACGCCCAGCTTCTCGATATAGTCGTAGAACGGCTCGAGCCGGTCTGCGTCGATGCGCGGATCGGCGCCGACGCTGCCCGGCAGGTTGACGCCCATAAGACCGAGCTTATTGACCGCGTGGTCGACGACCTCGATCGCCGTCTGGGTATCGACCAGGGGGACCGCGGCGCTCGCCCAGACACGGCCGGGATGGGTCCGCTGGGCCCAGGCCATCTCTTCGTTCCACATGGTCGCGAATTCGCGGCCCATGATCTTGTCCATGTAAGAGAAGGCAACCGAGAACGGCCCGATCGAGCACACGACGTCGACCTGATGGCCGAGCCTGTCCATATGCGCGAGCTGCTCGTCGATATCGAACCACTCCGACCAGCCGCCGAGGAATTTCTCCTCCTTGCCCGAAGGACCCCAGAAATCATAGCCGCCGCGCTTGTTGGGCACGGAACGCGGGAAATCCTTGCGCTTGCAAAGGGCCTCGAAGACCGAGCGTGGCCACCAGTGGAAATGGGAATCGATCATATGCATCAAGGGTCTCCTACCGGTTCAGCCGCGCCTGGACACGGGCGGGGTTGTTCGATCAATTCTAAGGATCGGGCTGGGTTCCGGTCAACAGAGCCGAAAAGGGTTAACGTTGTTCAAAACTATAGTGGTTTGAGCGGGTTATGCGCCGGTTAACGATACGCGGGCTGCTCGCTCTCCTCGCCCTCCGCCTGTTTTCGACCTCCGCCCTCGCAGGGCCGCCGTATATCTCTGACGATCCGGAACCGACCGATTACCGGCACTACGAGATCTATCTTTTCGCCAATGGCGCGGCCGCGCCCGATGGAAAAAGCGGCGAAAGCGGCATCGATTTCAACTATGGCGCGCTGCCCGATCTGCAGCTGACGGCAGTGGCGCCTCTCGCTTACAACCTGCCTAGAGGGGCGGCCGCGGAGATCGGCGGCGGCAATATCGAGCTCGCGGCCAAGTACCGCTTTCTCCATCAGACGCAAATCGGCTGGGACGTCGCCTTCTTTCCGCGCGTGTTCCTGCCCAGCCTTTCCTCGCGCGTCGGCGAGGATCATCCGTCGCTGCTCTTGCCGCTCTGGATGGAGAAAGATTGGGACGACTGGTCGACCTTCGGCGGCGGCGGGTGCCAAATCGATCGTGGCGGCACGTCGCAGGATTTCTGCACCATCGGCTGGGCATTGACGCGCCAAGTCCTGCCGGAACTCCAGCTCGGCATGGAGGTTGTGCATCAAACGGCCGCGATCAAAGGCGGCCGGCCCTCGACGGCGATCGGCGGTGGCTTGCGCTACGACCTCAACGATCGCTACCACCTCCTCGCCTATTTCGGACCTGGCTTGCAGAACACCGCCCCGACTTCGCAATATTCCTGGTACGCCTCGGTCCTCTTCACGTTTTAGCAACGCAGCGAGCAAGTGCCGTGAATCAATCCGTGACGATGAGCAAAGTGCCGGCGGTCACGCTCGGCTTCTGGGTCATCAAGATCGCCGCGACGACGCTCGGCGAGACCGGCGGCGACACAGTGACGATGACCTGGCTCGGGGAGACTACGTCCCATCCGAATCCGAAGGGCTACCTCATTGGCTCCGCGATATTCCTCACGGCGCTTCTGATTCTGGCGGCCTGCCAGATTGCGGCCAAGAAGTTCCACCCCTTCCTCTACTGGGCAACGATCGTCGCCTCGACCACCGCGGGTACGACGATGGCCGATTTCGCCGATCGCTCGCTCGGCATCGGTTATACCGGCGGCTCCCTGCTGCTGCTCGGTTGCGTCCTCGCGAGCCTGGCGGCCTGGTACCGGTCGGTCGGCACGGTCTCGGTCAACACCGTGACCACAGCCAAGGCCGAGGCGTTCTATTGGATCACGATCACCTTCTCGCAGACGCTGGGCACCGCGCTCGGCGACTGGGCTGCCGATTCCGGCTTAGGCTATGGCGGCGGCGCGCTGGTTTTCGGTGCGGCGCTGGTGCTGGTCGCTGCGGCCTATTTCTGGACAAGCGCATCGCGCGTCGCACTATTCTGGACGGCGTTCATCTTGACGCGTCCGCTGGGCGCGACGGTCGGCGACTTTCTCGACAAACCGGTCAGCGACGGCGGCTTGGCCCTCAGCCGGCCGATCGCATCCGCGGTGATCGCCGTGTTCATCATCGTCTGCATTCTGCTGATCCCGCAGCGGCCGGGCGTGCATCCCGGCTCTTCCGCCGCGACGTCCTGACGCGGAAATATCATTAATAATCCATCAAGGCATCGGCGCGATCTTGTCCGATGCCCTTGGTCGAGCCTCGATCCGCCGAACCCGCGCTCCTTGCCCGCGCGGTCGAGCCACCCCATCCTGATATCGAATTGGGTATGAAGCGTGCGCGCCTGACCTATGCAGCACGCATTCCCTCCGCCGGGATCAATCGAGACACCGGGCTGATCCTTTATATCGGCGGCTATGGCATGAATGCGCAGGACACCTTCACGACGAGCCTGCTTTCTTATCTCGCCGAGCGCCACAACTGCGGCGCCGCAACGCTGGATTATTTCGGCGCGCGGATGCGCGCCGGGATTCTGGACCGGATCGTGCCGCATTTCGATTTCTTCAAAAACCTCGCCGCGCATTACGGTCTCAGCGTCACCGCGCCCAAAGGCATTGCGATGGAAGAGATTCTGGCGCGGATCGCGACCTTGTTGGCCCAAAACGGCGTTTCGCAGCTGCCAAATGACTGCCTGTTGCTGAATCATTCGGAAGAATACAATTCGATGGGCTTTCTGCCTGCGCTTGACGGGCTGGCGGTCTGTCATGACTTGCTGGAGACGTTCGGGCTGAACAAGACGCGGCTTTTTCTTCTCGGCACATCTTATGGCGGCTATATCGCCGGCTTGATGGCGAAATTGGCGCCGCGGACCTTTCGCATGGTAGTCGACAATTCGGGATTTTCTTCCGCCGATGACGACCAAGCCGCCCTCCTCGGCTTGCAAAATCTGTTCATAAACGGCGTCGCGATGCTTTGCCAGAACGTCCGCACCTGGTCCCCCGATCCGCGCTCGCCGAATTTCTTTTCCTCCGCGCGCAGGGCGATCCGGGATCTTCTTCGGCCCGAACACGTTTTTCCCGGCACGGCGCGGATCTACGCCTATCACTCGGCGACGGATACCGTCGCGCCGACGGCGCGTAAATTACGCTTGCGCGGCGTCTACCAGGATCGCGTCGCTTACGAGCTCGCGATCGTCGACGCGAGCCAGATCGACGGGCGGCTTTTCAAGACGCTCGCGCACGGCATGAAGGCATCGCTACGCGGTTTGTTCGATCTGTCGCACGAAAAATTTGTGCGTGATGGCGGCGCCTTGTCCGACGCGACGGATTTCGATCGCGAATCCGACTACGTCTTCGCTTGCGGCACTGAAGCCTATCGGCTCACGTTCTCGCCCGAATACGGCGTTCGCGCCGCGCTTTGTGCGGCCTAAGGCGAGGCCGGCTACATCCCCGTTTGCAGCTTCGACAGCTCGGTGCGATAGGCCGCCAGAACCTTCGCGCCATCCGGCGTGCGCGCCACCCACGCCGCTTCGAGCGGCGCCATCTTCTGCCGCCATGCCGCCGTCTGTTCCGGGGTGAGCGTGACGATGGTGCGCTTGTCGCCGCGCGCGACAGTCTGACCCTTCCCGTCCTTGCGTTCCTGGTCCCAGAACGCGCCGAAGGCGCGGCTGGCCATTTCGCCGGAATGCGCATCGAGCACCTTCTTCACCGCCGGCGATAGCGATTCGTATTTCCTCTTGCTCATGAAGATCATGCCGACCGAAGTGCCGAGGGTTGTGTCGACGTGGTAGTTGGTGACCTCGGCGAGCTTGAACGGATTGAACGAAGTCCACGAGACCGCCGCGCCGTCGGCTGTGCCGCGCTGGATCGCCGCATACATCTCGAACAACGGGATCGAAAGCGGCGAGCCGCCGAGCAAGGTGATCGCGTCCGCATTCACTTTCGAGGCGACGATCAGCTTGGCGCCGCCGAGACTGTCGAGCGATTTGAGCGGATGCGACATATGGATGCCCGACGCCGTCATCGCGACCAGCATCAGCGGATGGATGGTGTCGTATTCGGCGTCGAGCAAGCCCGACTGATAGAGCCGCCAGAGCGCCGTCGAGCCTTCCGCCGAGCTGCGCGCCATGAACGGCAGGGTGCCGACATCGGAGCGGGGGAATTTACCGGCGACGTCGTTCTGCAGGATCCAGCCGATCTGGACGACATCGTCGAGCACGCGATCATAGGCGTTGGTGGCGTTGGCGATCGCCGTGCCGTCGCGGACGTCGATTTGAACGACGCCTTTGCCGTCGGCATTCAGGCTTTGCGCCCAGGGATGCATGAACAAAGCATTGGGATGGGTATCGCCGGGGTTGGCGGTGGCAAAAATCAGGGTCGTCTCGTCCGCGGACGCGACGCGCGACACGAGAAGGACCGCAAGACAAAAAGCGGTGATAACGGCAAAGCGCGGCATGGCTTCCTCCCCTCGTTGAATTATTATCCGCTCATTATCGCCGGTTCGCCGCCCAGTGAATAGTGCGGTAAGGTCGGAGCAACAGGGAGGTAGCAATGTTCAAGCGGATCGATCACGTCGAGCTGATCACCGACCAGCCCGAGCGAACGGAGAAATTTTATACCGAGGTGCTCGGCTTCAAAGTGCGGGCGCGCAACCGCGTCCCGCAAGCGCAAAACGCCGTGCTCAACCTCGTCTATCTCGATCTCGGCGGCACGACGGTCGAGCTAATGAGCTATGAGGGCGCGACGCCCTCTGCCGCGCCGACCGGGCTTCATCTTGGCTACAATCTCATCGCCCTCGAAGTTGAGGACATGACCAAGGCGCTCGATTATCTCAAGGGCCACGGCGTCGAAGCCGTCTGGGGGCCGGTGACTCTCAAAAACGCGGCGCGGGCCGAGATCATCGATCCGAACGGCTATCACATCGAATTGCGCCAGTGGTTCTAGGCGGGATATGCTCGGCTGCAGGGAATTGGAGGGACGGGCGATGGCAGCGGACTGGATCGACATCCACGGTCATTTCAACGTACCGGCGCTGCGGCCGCGACCGGTGCCGGGTTGGACTTTCTCGCCCGAGACCAGCATCGATTTTATGGACCGCACCGGCGTGGCGGCGCAACTGCTGTCCAATTACGGACCACAGACCACCGAGACCATGATCGCCGCGAACAACGCCGGCGCGGCGATCGTCGCGGCGCATCCCGATCGCTTCGGCCTGCTCGCGCAATTGCCGATGGCCGAACCCGAACATGCGCTCGCCGAGCTTCGCCGTGGCATCGATCAACTCGATGTCGAAGGCTTCGCGATCCAAAGCAATTACAACGGCGTCTATCTCGGCGATCCGCGCTTCGAGCCGATCTGGGCCGAGCTCGATCGCCGCGGCGCGACACTCTTCATCCATCCGACGCCGCTCGGCTATGAGGATACGCGGCTCGGCCGTCCCGGCGCGCTAATCGAGGCGCCGTTCGACACGGCGCGCACCGTGGTCGACATGCTCTATGCCGGCGTCTTCCGCCGCTACGGTAATTTCAACGTCATCCTCGCCCATGCCGGCGGCGCCTTGCCCGCCCTCGCCGGGCGGCTCGAGACGCTCGGGCCCTGGCCGCTCGGCTGGGCCGCGAACTCTCAGCAGGTCACCGCCGCGGAGATGCGCGAGACCTTCGCTCGGCTCTATTACGACACCGCCCTCGCCGGCACGCCGCATTCGCTTGATCCGGTCCTCGACGTGACGACGGCCGACCACGTGCTCTACGGCGCCGATTTCGGCGCGCCCTGCACATATATCGATGTCTGTCAGGCGCATCTCGACGCGCTGCGCGGCAATACGCGGCTAAGCGCCGCCGAGCGCGGCGCGGTCGGGCGCAACGCCCTGCGGCTTTTCCCGAAATTCGCCAAGCGCATCGCCGGCGTAGCGGTCCGCGTCGCGGCCGAATAATTCCCGATGCCTTGATGCGGCGAGATGGGCGCGGGCTAGCCGATGCCCAGTTTCGCCTTGACGATTTCGGTCAGCGGCACCAGCACGATGTTCTTTTGCGGCAGATTGGCGATCCAGCCGATCAGCGCCGCGATTGTCGCGTCATGCGGATGGCCGATCGCGACCGCCACGCCCTTCTTGCGCGCGATCGCCTCGAGCTCTTTCAGCCGTTGCTCGACCGCCGTAGCGTGCTGATCGTCGTCGAGGAACACGTCGCGCTCGGCAAAGGGCACCCCGGCCGCCGCGGCTGCCTTCGCTCCGACGCTGTTCCCGATGGTGCGTGAGTCGAGGAACATCAGGCCGCGCGCTTTCAGAACATCCATCACCCAGCCCATGCCTTGCACGTCTTCCGTGAAGCGGCTGCCCATGTGGTTGTTGATGCCGACGTAGCCATCGAGCCGGGCGAGATCCCAATCGAGGCGTCGCACCACCTCGTCATGCGACAGGTTGGTCGCGAGCCCGTTCGGCCCCATGTCGATCTTGCCGTCGATCGGCTCCATCGGCACATGCACGATCATCTCGTGGCCGTTGCGGCGCGCGGCGGCGATGAGCTGCGGCAGGTCGTCGGAATACGGCAGGAAGGACAGCGTCACCGCGGCCGGCAGACCCATGACGCGCTCGGTGCGCGGCCGGTCGAGGCCGAGATCGTCGATGACGATGGCAACGCGCGGACGGTCCCGCATATCGGTCGATACCGCCGCCGCGAAGCGCAACCAGGCCGGCTGCTCGGCGGCAGGCGCCGGCACGGGCGGTGCGGTTTGCGGCATGGCCGGCGGCGACAGGGCCGCTTGCGCGGGCGGCGATGCCGACGATTCGGCTGCCGGCGGCGGCGATGACGGCATGCCCGGTGCCGGCGCTGGAACGGGCGGCGGGACGGTTTCGGGAGCCGGCAGCGCCACGACGACCGCGCGCGGCGGCGGCGGCGCGTGGGCTCTCAACCAGTCGGTGGCCAGAATCGCCGCCGCAGCTCCCAAAATCAGCGCCGCCACAGAAGCGACCCCGAAGCGGTGACGGCGCGGCATCGCCCGGTTATTATTGTGCGGTCGGCGATGATCGGAGGGACTGCGGCTCATCTGCGGCTCGTTGCGGCGGCGGGCCACTCTAGCGCAAGGCCCGCGGGCGATCTTGCCCTTCGTGTGAATTTATTTTGTAATCAGACCACTCTACGCGTTTCCTAAAAACGGGACTTGGCATGTTCCTGCTCATCGATAATTACGACAGTTTCACTTACAACCTCTGGCACTTTCTCGGCGAGCTTGGCGCCGAGGTGGCGGTGCGGCGCAACGACGCTCTGACGGTAAGCGAGGCGCTGGCGATGAAGCCGCAGGGCATTGTCATCTCGCCCGGGCCCAGTGATCCCGATCATGCCGGCATTTGCCTCGACCTCGTCCGGCGCGCCGGCAACACGCCGATTCTCGGCGTCTGTCTCGGGCATCAGGCGATCGGCCAAGCACTCGGGGGCAAGATCGTCCGCGCGCCCGAGCCGATGCACGGCAAGCTGTCGCTGATCCATCACGACGGCACCAGCGTCTTCGCCCGCTTGCCGAACCCGTTCAAGGCGACTCGCTATCACTCGCTGGCGGTCGAGCGCGCGAGCCTGCCCGAGAGCGTGCGCGTCACTGCGTGGACCGAGGATGGGGTGGTGATGGGCCTCGCGGATCGCGAGCGGCCATTGCATGGCGTGCAGTTTCACCCCGAGAGCATCGCCTCGGTCGCCGGCCATTCGCTGCTCAAGAACTTTCTCGATCTCGCGGCGCAGGCTGCCGTGGCGGCATGAGCGATTTCGACTTCAAGACGGTGCTCGCCCGCCTCGCTGCCGGCGAGCGGCTGAGTGAGGAGGAAAGCGCCGTGGCTTTCGACGCGATGATGTCGGGCAATGCCACGCCCTCGCAAATGGGCGCATTCCTGATGGCGCTGCGGCTGCGCGGTGAGACCGTCGAGGAGATCACCGGCGCCGCCCGCACCATGCGCGCCAAGGCGCTGCCGATCACCGCGCCGGCCGGTGCGATCGACACCGTCGGCACCGGCGGTGACGGCGCCGGAACTTTCAACATCTCGACCGCGGCGGCGATCGTCGTCGCCGGCGCCGGCGTGCCCGTTGCCAAGCACGGCAATCGCAACTTCTCGTCGAAATCGGGCGCGGCAGACATCCTGCAAGCGCTCGGCGTCAATCTCGACGCCGGGGTCGGCGCCGTACAGCGCGCGATGCGCGAGGCCAATATCGGCTTCCTGATGGCGCCGAAATACCATAGCGCGATCCGGCATGTCGGCCCGACCCGTGTCGAGCTGGGCACGCGCACGATCTTCAACCTCCTCGGCCCGATCTCCAATCCGGCGGGCGCCAAGCGCCAGCTCGTCGGCGTGTTCGCCGCCGCCTGGGTCAGGCCGATCGCCGAAGTGCTCGGCAAGCTCGGCAGCGAGCGCGCGTGGGTAGTGCATGGCGAAGGCCTCGACGAACTCACCACCTGCGGCACGAGCGTCGTCGCCGAGCTCAATCGCGGCAAGGTCGAGAGCTTCGAGGTGACACCCGAGCTGGCGGGCTTGAAACGCGCAAAGCTCGACGAGCTGCGCGGCGGCAGTCCCGCCGAGAATGCGGCAAAGCTCCACGTGCTGCTCGAGGGAGCCAAGGGTCCAGTGCGCGATATCGTGCTGCTCAACGCCGCTGCGGCACTGATCGTCGCCGGCAAGGCGATGGATCTGAAGCAAGGCGTTACCATCGGTGCCCAATCGATCGCCTCGGGCGCTGCCAAACGCGCGCTCGAGAAGCTGATCGCGATCACCAACGCCCCGGATGCGGCGACATGAGCGACGTGCTAGCCCGCATCTGCGACGGCAAGCGCGCCGAAGTCGTGCGCGCAAAAGCGGCGCGGCCGCTGACCGAGCTGGAGCGCGCGGCACGCAATGCCTCGCCACCACGCGGTTTCATCGCCGCACTGGAGCGTGCCGTTAATGCAGGGGGCTATGGCCTTGTCGCCGAGATCAAGAAGGCCTCGCCGAGCGCGGGGCTGATCCGTCCCGATTTTGATCCGCGGAGGCTCGCGCGCGCCTATGCGCAAGGCGGCGCGACCTGCCTGTCGGTGCTGACGGATGGCCCCGATTTCCAGGGTGAAGCGGCGCATCTGACGGCCGCGCGCGCCGCTTGCGCGCTGCCGGTATTGCGCAAGGATTTCATCCTCGATCCCTACCAGGTGGTCGAGGCGCGTGCGCTCGGCGCGGATTGCATCCTCCTGATCATGGCCGCGCTGACCGACGCCGAGGCCGCAGCCCTCGAAGGCACCGCGCGCGAGCTCGGCCTCGATGTGCTCGTCGAGGTCCATGACCGCGCCGAACTCGAACGCGCGCTCAAGCTCGCGACCCGGCTCATCGGCATCAACAATCGCAATCTCAAGACACTCAAGACCGACATCGCAACGACCGAGCAGCTCGCGGGTTTCGTCAACAAGGAGCGCCTGGTGGTCAGCGAGAGCGGCCTCGCCTCGCCCGCCGATCTGGCGCGGATGAAGCGCGCCGGCGTTTCCTGCTTCCTCATCGGCGAAGCGTTGATGCGGCAGGCGGATGTCGCAGCGGCCACGGCGGCTTTGTTGACGAAGGAAGTGGCGCGGATATGAACGAATTCACCCATTTCGATGCCAAGGGCGATGCGCGGATGGTCGACATCGCGGCGAAGAACGAGACCGAGCGCGTTGCCGTCGCCGCGGGCCGCGTCGTGATGCAGAAGGCGACGATCGAGAAGATCATGGCCGGCGGGATGAGCAAAGGCGACGTGCTGAGCGTTGCGCGGCTCGCCGGCATCATGGGCGCCAAACGTACGCCCGACCTCATCCCGCTCTGCCATCCGCTCAATCTCAGCGCGGTCGCGGTCGAGCTGCGCTGCGATCCGGCGAGCACGTCGGTCGAAATCACAGCGACGGCGACGATCGTCGGCCGCACTGGCGTCGAGATGGAAGCGCTGACGGCCGTGGCGATCGCCGCCCTCACCGTCTACGACATGTGCAAATCGGTCGATCGCGGCATGCGCATCGGCGAGATCCGGCTGGTGCGCAAATCCGGCGGCAAGTCCGGCACCTACGAGGCGGCGTGATGGCGATGATCCCAGTCGCCGAGGCGCAGCAACGCCTGATCGCGATGATCGCGCCGTTGGGGGCGGAGCAGGTGTCGCTGAGCGAAGCGCTCGGCCGCGTGCTCGCCGAAGATGTCGTCGCGCGCCGCACCCAGCCGCCTTGGGCGGTGTCGGCGATGGATGGCTATGCCGTGCGTGCTTCCGATGTGGCGAAAGTGCCGACAAAGCTCAGCGTCGTCGGCGCCGTGCCGGCGGGTCAGGCCTATCCGCACCCCGTCAAAACCGGCGAAGCGGTGCGTATCTTCACCGGCGCGCCGGTGCCGGCGGGCGCCGACACGATCGTCATCCAGGAAGACACCGATCGCGACGGCGATATCGTCCTCGTGCGCGAGGGCGCGCCGGCAGGCCGGTATGTCCGTCCCGCCGGACTCGACTTCAAGGAAGGCGAAGTCGGCCTCAAGGCCGGCCGCAAGCTCAGCGCCGCCGATGTCGGCTTCGCCGCGGCAATGAACCGTCCGTGGCTATTGGTGCATCGCCGGCCGCGCGTTGCCATCCTGCCGACGGGCGACGAGGTGGTGATGCCCGGCGATCCGGTCGGCCCCCACCAGATCGTGTCCTCGAACGGCATCGCGCTGGCAGCGCTGGTCACGTTTTGCGGCGGCGTGCCGGTGCACCTGCCGATCGCGCCCGACGACAATTCGGCGCTGCAGCGGATCGCGGCTGGCGCGGCCGGCGCCGACCTCCTGCTAACGACCGGCGGCGCCTCGGTCGGAGACCACGATCTCGTCCGCGGCGCACTCGGCGCCGACGGGCTGACGCTCGATTTCTGGACCGTGGCGATGCGGCCCGGCAAGCCCCTGATGGTGGGTCGGTACCGGGAGACGCCGATGATCGGCCTCCCCGGAAATCCGGTCTCGACCCTGGTTTGCGGCCTCCTCTTCGCCAAGCCGGCGCTCGACAAGATGTCCGGGCTGAGCGATGTCTTCCCGACGCCGATGCGAGCGCGGCTCAAGGTCCCGCTCGAGGAAAACGACCGGCGCCAGGACTATTTGCGCGCGACCCTGAGCTCTGCCGCGGACGGCACGCTCGAGGCCGCGCCCTTCCAGAAGCAGGATAGTTCGATGATCTCGCTTTTGGCGCGCGCCGATTGCTTGGTCATCCGCGCCCCGCATGCGCCCGCCGCCAAGCCCGGCGACTGGGTCGAGATCATCTCGCTGACGGCGCTTTGACGCTTGACTTGGGCGATATTCGCGATTGCAAACCCGCCTCTAGGAATGGCGTCCTAGGGGACCGTCCGATTTTCGGACAGCTACATAGCTGGCGATAGCATCGTGGGCGGTTTTCCGGCGGAAAATGGCACACCACCATCTGGATTCGCGAAACCCATTGCCGCCCAAGGGGTTATCCACAGGGGGCTGGATGGGAGTGATATTCCGTGATACGAAGGGCACTGCAAGCGTCTTTACGCGCCGTTAACGCAACGGCCAGCAACATAGGGACGATGACTATGGACCCCGTCTTATATCGAGGCATTAGTGTGTCGCCCGAGACGCCGGACGCGCCGCTTGGATATTGCTCGCCTGCGCTAAATTTGAACCAATTGGTTCCCGGGCGGTACGCTGAACTCGCGAATGTCTTGGACCAGACCGAATTCGAGCGCTTGCTTCGGCGTCAAATGAACGTCGCCGACCCTCTTAGCACTTAACATTTCGTCGGAAAGCTTAGTTCGTTCCCGCAAAATATTCTCGGTCCGTGCGTCATCCGCTACTGCGGAATCTAGCGCCGACTGCAACCGCTCCCACACTACGCGGTCTGTAAACGGCCCAACGCTTGTCGGGTGCATCATAAACATGGCGTGCGCTGAGCAATAGCGCGTATGTGCCGCGACGAAGCAAATCATCGCGATAGACGCAACGCTACCCGTAGCATGGGCGATTACTTCAACAGGAAGCGCCCGGATATGGTTATAGAGATAAATCCCATCTCCGACATATCCGCCTTGCGACGATAAACACAGATAGATTTGATCGTAGTTCTGATTTGCAGCGATATTCAAAGCTTGGCATAGGCGTGTGACGCCGCCCGGTTCTATTGGCCCGGTAAAGCCGTAATAAGCCACTTTCTTACCCGCCAGATCGGCCATGACGTTCTCTCAAATGGTTCAAAAAAGTTCCTATATGTGCTAAGTAAGGCCCAAGTCGCGCTGCCGGGCTGGCTAGAGCACTGGCAACGCGACCCAGCCGACTAGTCTAATAACACGCGTTCTTTACGCACTGAGCACCAGCCTTTCTCCGGGCACCACCCCGGGCCAGAGGTAGCGGTAGCCAACCGCCGGACGGGGCCACAGGGGAGACTCTGTGGCCCAAACTTTCACTGATCCTTTGCTTTGAAGAATTTGATGAGGAGCCAGATTGCATCTTGCTCCTCCCTCTTCATGTCCTTGTTGAACAGGCCCAAGAGAACCTCTGACGGCTTCTTGGCCGCGTTCTTCGCGGCGAGCGCCGCAGCTTCCGCTGCCGCCTTAGCGGTGGCTGTTTCTGTCGCAGTTGGTTCCTTCGCGGTAACTCCAGCGGCACCGTTTTGCTTAGGTGCGCGTCGTTTCGCGGGAGTCGATCGCGGCTTCTTATTTTTCATAATATAGGGGCTGATCTTAATGCCAGCATCGCGCGCGGCGTTCAAAAAGAACGTCTGAGACTTGCGCGAAACATCTTCGGCACCGGGATATGTCTTGCGGAAGAGTTCGAGAAACTGCCCCGGAGAAGCGGCCTCCAAATTTATTTGGAACAACGGTCCGTACGCGGACCGCACGATATCGGCGAGCGAGGACGGCCACGTATCTGTACCGTAAGCGGCAACAAGAGCCGTCATGCGTGGTGTGGGATGGCCAGCTTCGTCAGTTAGCGTCAGAAATTTCATGGCGGGCAGAATCTGACCCACAGTCCCGCCAGCAAGGTTGGGGAATACGCTTCGGTCGATTCGGGTAGGCACTCCGTGCTCCTTCATGTCTTTGACGATGTTCTTGACCGTCAAAAATGACGTGTAAGGAGCCGTCGGCCCCTTAGGGCTTTCGGAAGCGCTGTTCTCTGCCATAGCCATCTCCGCGAGGTAACGCAGTCCTTATATAGAAATTATGTTACCATTTCAATGCCAAATAAGTCCATCCGGTAACATGCCCGCCAAGACCGTGCTTTTCAGTCCAGAACCTGCCTCATAAGATATTGAAAATAATTAGAGATGGCTATGGATGAACCCGTTGTGATCGCGCGAGCATACGGCGGTGAGCCGCTCCGGCGTATCGCCGTGCGGATGGGGAGAGGATGTATCTATCTAGTGAACCCGGCCTCTTTGGAGGCGGTCAGACTAGGAGAATCATCTCCTATAGGATTCCCAGAATCTGACGTTTTCTACTTTAATTCAGATACTTACGAGAAGCTTTGCGCTGAATGGGCGAGCGCGAGGGTAACCTCTCAAGAAACATGGCGCGCGCTCTATCATTTCACTTTCTCAAACTCGAAGCGAGCCGTATAAGGCGCTCGGCCTTCTGCTCCGCCAGTTTTGCTGCCGCGCGCTCCCATTGCTGGGGAGGTTCTCTGCGTGCCAGTGCGGAGGTGCTAAGTCGCGCCTGTCGAATAGACGCGACTGAAACACCGAGAGCATCCGCCAAATCTTCATGGGTGATGCGGGCGAATAGTTCATCCGTCGCTTTTTTAAAATCCATGTATGCACTCCTATTGACAAACTCTGCCTTGTCTATCATACTGCATACAACATCTTCAAGCGAGTTCGCCATGAGCATTTTGAACCAGCCCTATTTCCGCGACGAAGAAGCGGCCCACTCCTTCCTCGAAAGCATCGTCTGGAAAGACGGCCCCGTTTGCCCGCACTGCGGCGTTGTCGGTCACGCCTACCGGATCAAGGCCAACCCGGCTAAGCGTGTGCGCTACGGCCTCTACAAGTGCGGCGCGTGCAAGCGTCAGTTCACTGTCAAAATCGGTACGGTTTTCGAGCATCTCCGCATGCCGCTGCATAAGGCGTTGCAGGCGGCGTACCTGCTCTGCGCGTCGAAAAAGGGCATCAGCTCCAACCAGCTTTCGCGCTCGCTCCAGATCAGCCTTAAGGCGGCTTGGTTCTTGTCCCATCGGGTGCGCGAGGCGATGAAGCCGACTGGCCCGCTCGCCCCGATAGGCGATGCTGGCGGATTTGTCGAAGTAGACGAAACCTATATCGGGCGCAAGGTCGGGCGGCAGATCGCGCGCGGGATGGGCCACAAGATGGCCGTTCTGTCGCTGGTAGAGCGCGGCGCTGGCGTGCGCTCATTCCATATCACGGACTTTGACGGCAAGACGCTCTCCGAAGTTCTCGACAAGAACGTGTCGCGCGACGCGCATCTACGCACCGACGATCATCCCATGTATCGCAGTTACGGTTATGCCTTCGCGTCGCATGAAAGCGTGAACCATACCGCTGGCGAGTATGTGCGTGGCGAAGCCCATACGAATACGATTGAGGGCTACTTCTCCGTATTCAAGCGCGGGATGAAGGGCATCTATCAGCACTGCGACGAACAGCATTTGCAGCGCTACCTTGCTGAATTTGATTTCCGCTACAGCAACCGCGTGGCGCTCAACGTTGACGATTTCGCGCGTACCGTTCGGGCATTGGCTGGCGTTTCCGGAAAGCGCCTGACTTATAAACAAGGCACTAACCTCGCATCCTAACCGCAGACGGCTATACTTCACCCGCAATGCCAAAAAGCCGAAAGCGCCCGAAGAAGGCTAAGCCAGACCAGCACGCGCAGTTCGCAGAGACTGCGCGTCGCCTTGGCGCGGATATGAGCGAAGAGACGTTCAAGCGCGCTATCGGTGAAATCGCCAGGGGAAGGTCTCGCCGGGATGACGAAAAGAGCGACAAAAAGTAAACCGCCGACTGTCACTATCAGTGCGCGTTATTTCACGATCAGCTACAACGGCAAAATTCACCTACGCGCCTTAAGAAGTCACTTTCGCGGCTTCCAATCCTGGATAAACGGGCGGACCTATTGCATAGAGTATTATCTAAGTGGGCGAGGCAGGGCGATACTCACAGAGTACACGCACCGCGACCACTGGGAATCCATCCTTAAACGGGTGTCGAAGGTCTTTCCATAAATCTAGCCCGGGGTTTGCAATCGCGAATATCGCCTTGACTTGCCGCGCGGAACTAAACTAGAACATCCACAGGAGTTTTGGTTTTGTTCGCGGTCGAGACCGGCCGCTTGCCTCGGGAGTCCGCCGATGCTGACGCGCAAGCAACAGGAATTGCTGCTATTTATCAACCAGCGCCTTTCGCAAGGCGGCGTCTCGCCCTCCTTCGAGGAAATGAAAGAGGCACTCGACCTCAAATCCAAATCCGGCATCCACCGGCTGATCAGCGGCCTCGAAGAGCGCGGCTTTATCCGCCGCCTGCCGCATCGCGCCCGCGCCCTCGAAGTCGTGCGTCTGCCCGAAGAGACGGCGGTCGCGCAGCGCCGGCAAAGCTCCGGCGCCGGCTCGGTTGAGCGCGGCAAATTCTCGGCCACCGTCATCCGCGGCGAGTTCAAGGGCGCGGCCCACGCCGCCGCAGCGAATGGCAATGAAGGCATCGAGCTGCCGCTCTATGGCCGGATCGCCGCCGGCACGCCGATCGAGGCGCTCCGCGACAACGCCAATACGATTTCCGTCCCCCCGAGCCTGATCGGCAGCGGCGATCATTACGCTCTCGAAGTCGCCGGCGACAGCATGATCGATGCCGGAATCATGGATGGCGACACGGTGCTGATCCAGAAATGCGACCATGCAGAGAACGGCACCATCGTCGTCGCGCTGGTCGACAGCAACGAGGTCACGCTGAAGCGGCTACGCAAGCGCGGCGATTCAATCGCACTCGAGCCGGCCAACAAGGTTTACGAGACGCGCATCTTCGGTCCGGACCGCGTCAAGGTGCAGGGCAAACTGGTCGGGCTGTTGCGCCGTTACTGAGTCGCCGCGCCGCGGCTTTGCCGGAACTTCCGCCGCCGGTTAGGGTTGCTTTCTCGAAAAGAGCACTCAGCCTCGGAAGAGCACTCTGCGAAAAACATGAAATCTTGGACCACGTGTTGGCTGGCCTGCGGCTGCGTCCTGGCGCTGAGCGGCTGTCTCAGCCAAACCGATCGCGAAGCGATCGCCTTTCCGGCCATGCCCGGCCAAGCCGTCTATCAACGCGCGGACGGGCGGCAATTGTCGCCGGATGCTGCGATCGATGCGTTGCAGACCGCTGAGGGCACGTGCCGCGATCAAAATGGCCATGGCGCGATGGCCTTGAACGTCGGCAGTCCCGAGTTCGATAGCTGCATGCAGGGTCAAGGCTACCGCCGCACGCAATAGGATCGCCGCCGAAGCTTGCTTTTAGGGCGCTGCGAGTGTCGCGGCGCGGCGCGGCGACCACAGGCGTTCGCCTTGCCACATTCGCACGGTATCGATCGCGATGCTGCCGGGATCGAGCCAGACCGCGTAGCCGCCGTTCGTGTAGGTGTCGATGCGATCGATGACGCGCGCGCCGTGGCAGGTGCGATGCGCTGCGACCGGGCTAACGACCAGGTCGGCGCTGTGGCAATCCTCCGCGAGCGCCGTGCCATCGCGGATCAGCGCCACCGTCTCGCTGTTGGTGCGATAGAAGCAGCCCTCGCTGTCGCATTGCAGCGTGCCGTCCGCGCTGCCGCCGCTGGGCGGCCATACCGGACCCAACCGCGCGGCGGCGCGGCGCGTCCACTGATCTGCCAGAGCGGCTTCGCGGCGCGACGCGGAAGGCAGATAGGCGCCGTCGGGGGCGCGCACGGCGATCAACCGCATGTCGCTCGCGACCAAGAGATCGGGCGGCCGGGTAAGCGCGATATTCGCGATTCCGAGCGCGATCAGCGCCAAGCCCCACCATCGCCAACGCCCCAACCAGATGCAGAGCCATAGCCCGCCCAGCGCGATCAGCGCCAAAGCAAGGCTCGACGGGCTGGCAACCTCCACGACCGAATTGGGCCACGAAGTCACCCAGTGCCCGACGGCGGAAATCGCGTCGATGCCCCAGGACATCGGCACCAAGGCCAGCTTCTCGACGCCGAAGGGCATCAGCAGGCAAGAGGCGATCGCCCAGGGCATCACCCAAAACCCGGCGATCGGCACCGCGATGGCGTTTGCGACGATCGAATAGAGCGGGAAGCGATTGAAGTGATAGACGGTGAACGGCGCGGTCGCGACTGTCGTTACCATAGTCGTGAAAGCGAGACCCAGCACGAAGAGGCCGAAGCGCCGTACCGGCCCGGCATCGCGATGCCAAGCGGTCAAGCGCGGCCGCATCGTCTCGTAGAAGGCGATGATGCAGGACACGGCGGCGAAGGACATCTGGAAGCTCGGCCCGTTCGCCGCGTCGGGCGTCATCAGCATCACCGTGACTGCGGCCAAAGCGATCGCCCGCGCCGATACGCTGACGCGATCGACGAGCACGGCCAGCAGCACGAGGCCGATCATGACAAAGGCGCGGCGCGACGAAACGGTGGTGCCGGATAGCAGCAGATAGACGAAGATCACGCCGAGCGCGCCCGCCGCCGCCCATTTTTTGGTCGGTCGATTGAGCGCGATAGCTGGGATCAGCGCGAACAGGGCGCGTAGTGCGAAAAAGGCGACGCCCGCCGCCATGCCCATATGCAAACCGGCGATGACGAGAATGTGCGCGAGACCCGCGTCGCGAAAGGCGCCGGCGTCATCGGGCGCGATGTCATGCGTCTGGCCGGCGATGATCGCAGCGGCGATAGCGCCCGAGCGATCCGGCAACGCCGCACGAATGTGCCGGGTAACGGTAGCCCGCAAGGCTTCGACAGCATGCTGCCACCAGTTTGGACTCTGGCCGGCGGGAGGATCGATCGGCTTTGCTGCGCCCAACGCATAACCGACGGCGCCCAAGCGCGCGAACCATGCAGCGCGCTCGAAATCATAGGCGCCGGGCGTCGATGGCGCCGGCGGCGGCATCAGCATCGCGCGCACGCTCAACCAATCGCCCGGAACGGCCCCGCTGTCGCCCTTGCGCAGCCGCACACGCAGCCGCGCCGGTATCTGACTTGCGGACAAATCGCCGACCCGGTTGGGCGCAATCACCAGGCGCGCGCCCTCGGGCAGCGGATCGACCGATACCAGCCGGCCGACAACCTCGACGGGCCCCAGGCGATGGTCAAGCACCGGCGCCGCAACCCACCACGCCTCGAACTGCGCCGCGGCAAAGCCCAGGGCAACGGCAAAAGCCGCGCAACAAGGAATGAGATAGCGCTCGTGCCGCCACGCGACGAACAAGGCGAGGCTCGCAAAGCCCAGCACGGCACCGCCGATCCACCGCGCCGGCTCGGTATCGAGCATGAAATAGATCGCGATGCCACCGCCTATGAGCACCGGAAACCAGAGCGGCCAGCGCTCGCGCTCGTTCAGCAGACGCTCGCTCAACGCGGCGAGCAAAGTGCGGCGCGGTTCGAGGGCCAGTTCGCCGGCAGAGGCCATCCGCGGATTGTAGCCAACCGTTCCGCAACCGCCTATCGGGGCGGTTGAACCCTTCGCCCCCGGGGGGATTAAAGCAGCAGGACGATCCTTATGGCGAAGGGCAGATCATGCGACTTTTTGCTTTGCTGGCCGTACTGCTGCTGGGCGCGTGCAACTCGCTCGCACCGGGCTCCGTCGACGCGACCCAATTCCGTAACGCGCAGGGCCAGGTGGCCACAGGTTGCGGACCGATGCAGGGCTTTGCCGGGCCGCTGCAAAAGGCGCAGCAGGGCTGCATCGACGCATGGAAGAGCAAGAGCTGGACGCCGGTCAGCGGCTGAGCACGCTAGCCTCGGGAGAATGACCCGGCTGGAGCGGTGTGCTAAATCTTGCGGTGATGAGCGTCACCGTCCGTTTCGCGCCCTCTCCGACCGGCTTCCTTCATATCGGCGGCGCGCGCACCGCGCTGTTCAATTGGCTGTTCGCGAAGCATCACGGCGGCACGTTCCGCTTGCGGATCGAGGACACGGATCGCGTGCGCTCTACCGGGGAAGCGGTCGACGCGATCAGCGACGGGCTGCGCTGGTTGCAGCTCGATTGGGACGGCGAAGTCGTTTTCCAGGCGCAGCAAGTCGTGCGTCATGCCGAGGTTGCGCGCCAGCTTCTTGCCGCTGGTAATGCTTATTACTGCTTCTGCACGCCCGCCGAGCTCGAAGCGATGCGCGAGAAGGCGCGCGCCGAAGGCCGCTCGGTACGATATGACGGCACTTGGCGCGATCGCGATCCGAAGACAGCGCCGCCGGGAATCCCGCCGGTCATTCGCCTCAAGGCGCCGCAAACCGGCGAGACGGTGATCGACGACCGCGTCCAGGGCCGCGTCACCGTCGCCAACGGGCAGCTCGACGATCTCATCATCCTGCGCGCCGACGGCACGCCGACCTATAATCTCTCGGTGGTGGTCGACGACCACGACATGGCGATCACTCACGTCATCCGCGGCGACGATCACTTCAACAACGCCTTCCGCCAGACACACATCTATCACGCGCTGGGCTGGGACGTGCCGGAGTTCGCGCATGTGCCGCTGATCCACGGCCCCGATGGCGCCAAGCTGTCGAAGCGTCATGGCGCGCTTGGGGTCGACGCCTATCGCGACATGGGCTATCTGCCGGAGGCGTTGCGTAATTACCTGCTCCGGCTGGGCTGGAGCCATGGCGACGACGAAATCATCTCGACCGCGCAGGCGATCGAATGGTTCGATCTCGACGCCGTCGGCCGCGCGCCGGCGCGGTTCGACTTCGCCAAGCTCGGCAATCTCAACGGCCATTATATCCGGGCAACGAACGATGCACGGCTCGCGACGCTGGTCGCGCCGCTGATCGAGAAAAGCCTCGGCGACCGGCTCGACGAGGTGGCGCGCGCGCGCCTGGAAGCAGCGATGCCGGGCCTGAAACCGCGCGCGAAAACGCTCGTCGAACTCGCGGAGATCGCGCATTTCTATGTCGCGTCGCGACCCATCCCTGTCGACGACAAGGCGAAGGCGATCCTCGCGCCGGCCGCAGGCATGTTGGGCGAGCTGGCGAACCGCCTCGGCGATCTGCCTTGGGAAGTCTCCGCGCTCGAGGCCGCGGTCCGAGATTTCGCCGAGAGTCACGGCTTGAAACTCGGTCAGGCGGCGCAACCGCTTCGCGCGGCACTGACGGGCAGCACCGCCTCGCCGCCGATCTTCGAGGTGATGGCCGTGCTCGGCCGCTCGGAAAGCCTCGCCCGTCTCGCAGATGCGTCGGCCCGCTAAGCCGCGAATTGCCAAATTCCGGGCCGCCCCCTATTCTGACCACGGTTCGGGGTTTTGCACCGCACAATGCGGCATCAGGAGGCCGGGGAATGGATAAAAAGGCAGCCAATCGCAAGACCGTCACGGCCACCGACAATATCACCGGCAAATCGATCGACATGCCGCTGCTCGACGGCACCATCGGTCCACAGGTTGTCGATATCCGCCGCCTTTATTCCGATCTCGGCCATTTCACCTTCGATCCGGGTTATACCGCGACCGGCAGCTGCGAATCGAAGATCACCTACATCGACGGCGATGTCGGCGAGCTGCTCTATCGTGGCTATCCGATCGAGCAACTGGCCGACAAGAGCGATTTCATGGAGGTGTGCTACCTCCTTCTCTACGGCGAGTTGCCGACGCGCGACCAGAAGGACAATTTTGTCCGCACAGTCACCCGCCACACCATGGTGCACGAGCAGCTCTCACGTTTCTTCTCCGGCTTTCGGCGCGATGCGCATCCGATGGCGGTTATGTGCGGCGTCGTCGGCGCGCTCTCGGCCTTCTATCACGATTCGACCGACATCTCCGATCCGCATCAGCGGATGGTCGCCTCGCATCGGCTGATCGCGAAGATGCCGACCATCGCCGCGATGACCTACAAATACGCGCTCGGCCAGCCGTTCATCTATCCCAAGAACGCGCTCGACTATGCCGAGAACTTCCTGCACATGACCTTCGCGGTCCCGTGCGAGGAATACAAAGTCAGCCCGACCCTTGCCAAGGCGATGGACAAGATCTTCATCCTCCACGCCGATCACGAGCAGAACGCCTCAACGTCGACGGTGCGGCTCGCCGGCTCGTCCGGCGCAAATCCCTTCGCCTGCATCGCCGCCGGCATCGCCTCGCTCTGGGGCCCGGCACATGGCGGCGCCAACGAAGCGGTGCTGAAGATGCTGATGGAGATTGGACATAAGGACCGCATCCCCGAATTCGTGAAGCGCGCGAAGAACAAAGACGACAGCTTTAAGCTCATGGGCTTCGGCCATCGCGTCTACAAGAACTTCGATCCGCGCGCCAAGGTGCTGCGCGATTCGTGTCACGAAGTTCTCGACGAGCTCGGCATCCATGACGAGCCGCTCCTCGAGCTGGCGATGGAGCTCGAGCGCATTGCCCTGAAGGACGACTATTTCATCGAGAAGAAGCTCTACCCCAATGTCGATTTCTATTCGGGCATCATCCTGAAGGCGATGGGCTTCCCGACCTCAATGTTCACCGTGTTGTTCGCCATCGCGCGGACCGTGGGCTGGGTCGCCCAGTGGAACGAAATGATCGAAGACCCCAACCAGAAGATCGGAAGGCCGCGTCAGCTTTATACCGGGCCGACCAAGCGCAATTACGTCCCGATCGCGCAGCGTGGCTGATCCGCGGCCCGAGCGCGGCGCGCCGGTAGGGGCCAGCGACAGCCCCGCCTTTGTCCGGCTGCGCGCGGGCCGGCCGCCCCGGCCGGCCAACGACAACGTCTTTCCCTGGCTACGGCAAAGCGCGAAGCTAGCGCCGCTGATGACGGCGGTCGCGCTGCTCGCCTGGGCTCTCGTCCACGCCTTTGGTGGCCACATCTGACGCTTTACGCGGCGTTAACCATAATGCCCTAGCGTCTTGGGCATGACCGTCCCGAGCAATCCTTATCCCGCGCTGGTCAAAGCGCTCGATCCCGCCGTATTGCGCAGCATCCGCCAGGCGAGTCAGTCGACCTCGACCGATTTCGGCCTCCTGATGGCGCAAGCCGCGCGCGAAAGCGGCTTCCGCGCCGACGCTAAATCGTCGACCAGCAGCGCCGCAGGCCTTTTTCAATTCGTCGATTCGACCTGGCTCGACATGGTACATCGCTTTGGCGACAAATACGGCGTCGGCAACCTAGCGCAGCAGATCACCCAGACCGGCAGCGGCAAGCTGGTGGTCGCGAATTCCACGGTGCGCCAGAAGATTCTCGATCTGCGTTCCGACCCGACCCTCTCGGCTGAGCTCGCCGCCGAATATGCGAAACAGAACCAGGCCGAGCTCCAGCAGGCAATCGGGCGGCCGCTGTCGCGCGGCGACCTCTACATGGCGCATTTCTTAGGCGCCGGCGGCGCTGCCGAATTCCTCAAAGCGCTCGATACCAAGGGCGGGACGACCGCCGCAAAGCTGCTCCCCGATGCCGCCGCAGCCAATCCCAGCATCTTCTACGATGCATCGGGACACGCCAAGACGGTCAGCGAGATCTATCAGACGGTCGCGGGCAAGATCGAACAGGATGCGAGCGCGTTCGGCGGCGCGGCCGCGACCTCGCCGACATCCCTCGCCTTCACAACAGCTTCGGGCCTCGGCGTGTCCTCGCTCGGTCGCGCGCTCGACTGGTCTGGGGTGAAGCTCTCGGCGCCGATGATCGAGGCCCTCAACATCGTCGCTCTCGCTGCGCTCAAGATGAGCGACGACACGCCCGACGCGACGCCTGCGGCGGCTGCCGCGACGCCACCGCTGCAACGCTCGATCTGACCCCCGCCGCTGTCGGCGCAATCGCGCCGCATCCAAACGCGCGTGAGCCGCGCTCCGATTGACCGGTCGTGGGGCCGCTCCTATTGTCCGGCCTTCGCAAGAGCCCGTAGCTCAGCCGGTAGAGCACCTGACTTTTAATCAGGGGGTCGCGGGTTCGAATCCCGCCGGGCTCACCAGCGGCAACGAACGGGCCGAACGGACGAGGGTGCCATGAAAACGCGGCCGGTCCTCATCGCTCTTGTCGCCGCTCTCGGCCTCGTTGGCGCGCGACCCGAGATTGGCCGTTTGCTGGTCACGTCGGCGTATGCGGCGTGCGATCCTGGAACGCCGATCGACAAGACGACGGTCGAGGAGGTCCGCGATCGGCTGATCAAGGCGGGGTACCAGAATCCCCTCCATCTGCGCAAAGGCTGCGATAACGTTTGGCATGGCACCGTGACGAAAAACGGCGGCGAGGTCAGCGTCGCCGCGCTGCCCGACGGGCATATCGTGATTGAAGGCGATTGACCATGCGGTTCGCGCTTCGTCTCGTCGTCGTCGCTCTCGTCGCCGTCCTGGCGGCCTGCGCCCATCACCTCGATCAGCCGCGCGATTACATGGTGTATTTCGACACCGACAGCGCCACGCTGACGTCCGATGGACACCGTATCATCGCCACGGCCGCATCGACCGCGCACGACTTGTCGCCCTCGAAAATCCTGGTCGCCGGCCGCGCCGACGGCAGCACCGCGCACGATGCGACGCTCGCTGATCAGCGCGCGACCGCCGTGATTCAGGCGCTGGCACAACAGGGTATCGGCGCCGACAAGCTCGAGAAGCAGCCCGACGCACCGCCGAGCAACCGCAC
This sequence comes from Allostellaceae bacterium, assembly GCA_036501365.1. Lineage (GTDB taxonomy): Bacteria > Pseudomonadota > Alphaproteobacteria > ATCC43930 > CGMCC-115725 > CAIKMD01. The sequence continues at coordinate 80,928 of DASYAL010000009.1, forward strand.
GGGCGTCGCCGCGCATATGGTCGTGATCACGCTGCTGCCGTGAGCAGCGGCCGGGTAACGGCGCGATCGGCGCAGATCAGCGACGCAAGTCCATGAGCGACGCTAGGGGAATCGCCGCGCCGCGCGCGGGCAGCGAGGGACTGGTCGATCTCTACCTTGCCTTCATGCAAATCAGCCTTTCTGGTTTCGGCGGCGCGATCAACTGGGCGCATCGCGCGCTGGTGCAGCGGCGCCGCTGGATGAGCGACGAAGATTTCACCGAGACGCTCAGCCTCTGCCAATTCCTGCCCGGACCGAACATCGTCAATTTCGCGATGTGCCTCGGCCAGCGGCAGCACGGGCTCTCCGGCGCGCTCGCAGCGCTCGCGGGCGTCGTCAGCGTTCCCTTCGCTATTTTCGTCGTCCTTGGCCTGCTCTATTCGCATTTCGGCCAAATCGCGTTCATTCACGGGATCTTGAGCGGGGTTTCCGCCGCGGCCGCGGGCTTCATCATCACCATCGGCATCCGCCTGGCGCGGCCGCATCGCGGCCGGCCGATCTCAGCCGTCTTCGGCGTCGCCGCCTTTGTCGGGATGGGCCTGCTGCGCTTACCGCTGCTCGACGTGATGTTGGCGCTCGCGCCGATCAGCGTCGCCGTCGCTTGGTGGCGGCAGCGATGAGCCAGGGCAACGTCATCGGGCAGCTCGCCGCACGTTTCGCGCTGCTGTCGCTCCTCTCGTTTGGCGGCGTCAACGTCGTGCTGCCGGACGCTCACCGTTTCGTCGTCGAGACGCAGCATTGGCTCACTGATCAGCAATTTGCGGATTTCTTCGCCATCGCCCAAGCCGCACCGGGTCCCAACTTTCTGATGTTCGCGCTGATCGGCTGGCAGGTCGCCGGACTTCTCGGCGCGCTCGCGGCAGCCTCGGCGATCATCGTCCCTGCCGGCACGCTCGCCTTCGTGGTCGGCGGGCTCTGGCATCGCTTCCGCAATGCTCCGTGGCGCCGGGCGATGCAAACCGGCCTGGCGCCGATCACTATCGGCCTGGTCTTTTCCTCGGCTTTCGTTTTGAGCGCCGCCGCCGACCATGATTGGCTGACCTTCGCAATCACCGCAGCGACCGCGCTCGTCGCGCTCGGCACCGAGATCAATCCGCTCTGGCTATTTCTCGTTGCCGGCTTCATCGGCCTCTTCGTCATGACCTGAAGGGAAACAGGATGGACAACCTCTTGCCGCTCGCCGAAAAGGCAGCCGCGCTTTTGCGCGCGAAGAAGCATCGCATCGCGATTGCCGAATCATCGACTGGGGGGCTGATCTCGAGCGCCTTGCTGGCGGTGCCCGGCGCCTCGGATTATTTCCTGGGCGGTGCGGTGGTCTACACCGTCAAATCGCGGCTGGTATTTCTGGGGCTCGGCGAGACCGACCTCGCCGGCCTGCGCCCGTCGACCGAGGCTTACGCGTTGTTGGCGGCACGCCGCGTGCGCGAGCGCTTCGCGGCGGATTGGGCGCTCGGCGAGACCGGCGCGACGGGACCGACTGGCAACCGCTATGGCGATGCGCCCGGCCATAGCTGCATCGCCATCGTCGGCGCGGCCGAACGCGCGATCACGATCGAGACGCGCCAGAGCGATCGTATTACCAATATGCGTGCTTTCGCCACCGCCGCGCTTACCCTGCTCGCGGAGACGATCGCCTGACTATGCCGCAGCGCCTTGCGCGGCCTGTTTCAGCAGCTCGCGTGCGGCGGGATTGTCCATCCCACGCAGCGAGCGCTTCTGGATGCGCCAGCCCTGCGGTGTGCGCACCAGATCCCAACGACTGGCCGAGAGCCGCAACACGCGAAAGCCCTTCGAGGTGCCGTGTGCCGAGAGCTCGAACGGCTTGCCGTCGGGATCGGCGGCAAGAATCTGGAGATAGGAGATCGCGACCGCGCGATCGCCGTCGATCGTGATATGCGGCAGGTCGGGAAAATGGCAGATGCCCTGACGCTGCGCCTCGGCGAAACCCGGCGTGTTGAGCACACCGATCATCGATTCATACGCTTTCGGTTGGCCAGCCACGTCGACCGTGCCGTCCGCCGCCCAGAAAGATTCTGCGTAGTCGTGCGAGGCGCTGTCCGCACCCAGCGGATGCGCGGCGATGAGATTGAGAATCTCGAGGCGATCTTCGATCGCCTGCAGGCGTTGCTCTACGTTACGGGCTTGCGTCGCGTCGGTCATGTCCTCTCCTTGTCGCGCGGCGATGTCGCTGTCTGCCGAGCCGCAACAGTATAGCGATATCGTCGGGCGTGCCGAGATTGGTCATAATGTGCATGCGCGTGTCATAAACGAGATGATGGATCAGCCTAGTCCCCCCACAAATCTCAGCGAGCGAACGCGGCTCGGGATGAGCGAAGCGCTCGCCGGACGTCATCGCGGCTGGCGCGCTTTTCTGCCCTTTCTCGGCCCGGCGGTGGTGACATCGATCGCCTATATCGATCCCGGCAATTTCGCCACCAACATTCAGGCCGGCGCACGCTACGGCTATCGCCTGCTCTGGGTCGTGGTTCTCGCCAATCTTGTGGCGATGCTGTTTCAGGCGCTCTCGGCAAAGCTCGGCATCGTTACTGGCCGCAACCTTGCCGAGCTGTGCCGCGAGCGTTTTCCGACGCCGGTCGTCTGGGCGATGTGGGCCGTGAGCGAGATCGCGGCGATGGCGACCGACCTCGCCGAATTCCTCGGCGGCGCGATCGGGCTCGCGCTGTTATTCCATTTGCCGCTGCTCGCCGGGATGATCGTGACCGGCATCGTCAGCTACGCGATCCTGATGCTCGAGCGGTCGGGATTCCGGCCGGTCGAGCTCGTGATCGGCAGCCTCGTCGCGGTGATCGCTCTTTGCTACGTGATCGAGCTGTTCATCGCGCCAGTCGATTGGCCCGAGATGTTGCTATCGCTGGCGCCGCGCCTGCCGGACAACGCGGCGCTGCTCCTCTCCGTTGGCATCATCGGCGCCACTGTCATGCCGCACGCGATCTATCTGCATTCCGGCCTGACCCAGGCGCGCGCCGATCCGCAAGGCGAAGGCGAGCGGCGCCTGCTGGTGCGGTTCTCGAACCGCGAGGTTTTCATCGCGTTGTCGCTTGCCGGCCTCGTCAACATGGCAATGGTGGTGATGGCGGCGAATGCCTTTCATCAGGGTCACTCCGACGTCGCCGAGATCGAGACCGCCTATCACACGCTGGTGCCGCTTTTGGGCGGCGCGGCGGCGGGCGTGTTCCTGGCCTCGCTGATCGCCTCGGGCATTTCGAGTTCGACGGTCGGCACCATGGCGGGGCAGATGATCATGCAGGGTTTCGTCGGGTTCCGGATTCCGCTCTGGCTCCGGCGCGCGGTGACGATGATTCCGGCCTTTGTCGTCGTCGGGCTCGGCGCCGACGCGACCAGCACGCTCGTCATCAGCCAGGTCCTCTTGAGCCTCACCCTGCCCATTCCGATGATCGCGCTGCTCATCTTCACCGGCCGGCGTGATCTCATGGGCGTGTTCGTCAACAGCCGCGCCACGACCATCATCGCCGCCGCGGCCGCCACGATCGTTTTGACGCTGAACCTCGTGCTGCTGTTGCAGAGCGCCGGGCTCGAACTCTGAATCCGTCTCCCGAGCGCCGCGGGATGGCCGCGCTCAAGCAATAATTGCCGAATCGCGAATCGCCGCGCCGCATGGGGAGGTTCGCCGGTCTCGGCGCCTAAAACCGCAAGACGCGACCGGGCCGCGATGGCAGCCAAAAACCCGCGAATTTCGTGGATTCCGCTAGGCCTTGCGGGTTTCGCCCCAGTCTGCCGTTCTATGCATTCTCGTCAGCGGAGAGTTCGAAGAAAGCAGGAGCCGAAATGTCGAAAAAACGTTTATGATGCGTTGCAAAATAAACAGGGAACCTTGAGATGCGCGCGGCTCAGTTCAAAGGCAACATTGTCGTCACAAATATGCCGGAGAGTTTCACCGGCGCGGCGCTGGCGGCCTTGTTCGATGATTACGGCCTGGTGCTCGGCGCGGTTATCGAACGCCCCCAGGGCCAGGAGGAACGCGCGCCGCGCGGCCTCGTCAGCTTGGCGCCGCCGAGCGCAGTCGAGACCGCGATCCAGTCGCTCGACGGCCAGGTGATTGATTCACGCCATCTGAAAGTGCGAAAGGCTCCCGAGCCGAAAAAGCGCAGCGCCGGGCCGAAACCCGCCTTGCCGGCGCGGCGCATGGCACGGCCCGAGGGAGCCCGCGCGTCGAGCGCGGCCTCGATCGCCGCTTTCGCGCCGGCGCCGGTCGTCGTGCGCCGCGCGCCGATCGTCGAGCGCCGCTCGCTCGGCGCGCCGACCAAGCGCGTGCGCTTCTTCGACGAATCTAAGAACAGTCGCGGCTAGAGCGTTTCATATTTTGACTGAAGCGTATCCGGCGTTGGCGAAGTAGTTGGCACACTCGTTGGGCTGGATGGTCGTGATGAGATGTCCGATGTGTCGCCAGGTATCATCGATGGTTCGCTTCTGAGCGAGCCGCATCC
>DASYAL010000010.1:0-26644 GCA_036501365.1 Allostellaceae bacterium
GCCGTACCGCCGTGCTGGCTTTCAACGGCGGCTCTAAGCTGGTCCGGTGAGACTTCGATCATTGCGCCTTCACTATAGGGCTAATCGCGATGGCGATGTTCGCGATTGCAACCCCTGGGCCAAATCTAGGGCTATTTCTCCGGCCAGACTTTGGCGGCCAATTCAGCGAGCTTCCCCTGCCAGTCGTCGATATCTGCCGGTGTCCAGCCCTCGCGTCCATAAGACGTGCGGACCAGCCCGGCCACGGCGGCACGGGTCGAGAACCGGCTATGGTCGCTGGACGAATTGGTTGAGCGGACTTCGCGGTAGAGGGCAACAATGAGAACATTATTTCTTGTCGCTATCGCCGACGATGCCGACTTCGGATGTTAACCCGCCACTAACCATATCTCACTAACCCGCCACTAACGACCTCTCGCTACCATGTTTCTCTCGCGGATAGTGGAACGCGGGTGAGTTTCCGTGGTTGAGACCCTCTGCATCGATGAACGGATTCTAGGGCTCCGTTGTCTTGATGTCGGCGACGCTTCGGGAGCCGTGCAGTATCTTTGGGCTGCGCTCGAATCCGGTTCCACCGAGCCGGATGTGGCTCATTACCTTGGCCTCAGCCTTTGCCTTGCCGGCGACGACGACGGCTTTTTGAGCGTCGTTTCAGCCTGCCAGTGCGGCCCGGACGCCCAACTTGATTTCTATCATACGATACTTCTGGACCTCATGAAACGTGGGGCGTGGGACACGCTTTTGCGCCATGCCGCCAACACGCCGACCGGTACGCGATTGCACGCTGTCGCTACATACTATGCCGGCTGCGCAGAATTGGCGCGCGGCTATCACGATCGTGCTCTTCGGCATTTCAGCGCATTTCGGCAAATCGTATTACCGCAGCACAAAAATTTTCCTTTGGTAACGGACCCGAAGTTCAATCTAGTCTTCCGTCAGGCGTGCTTGCTCGAACCGCCTGAGATCGTGGCCGAGATCGTCGATCTGCCGACGACGAATTTCAGTCGCGGACGCCCTTCGCTTGAACGTTTCGGCAAATGGACGCCTCCATTGGGACAGGTCTTTTTGTGTTGTTGCGATGTCGCCTATTTCGCGCGATTTGCCGACGAGCTTTGCCAGTCAATGCAACGCTGGCGTCCGGATGCGCTCCTTCATTTTCACATCGCGAACCTCGACGAGGCGAGCTTTTCGATAGCGGCCGACCTCGCCGCATCACACAGGCTGGCGATCAATTTTAGCTTCGAATCCGGTCCGTCCTGGAGACATAACGTCTACTACGCGTGCAATCGCTTCCTCGTCGCGCCGGCGATTATGGATTGGTATCAACGATCGCTACTAATTCTTGATGCCGACAGCATATTGCTTGGCGATCTGCGTGAAATCACCGACGCCGCGCCGCGGTTCGATTTCGCGTGTTTCGAGACCGGTCGCACGGAACCGGCTTCGGTCTTTCAAGCCACCCTAACGCATTTCGCCAACAACGACCGCGCGCGCCATTTGCTCGAGATACTTGCGCGCCTGATAATCCTCAAACTTGATATGCCATCGGGTCTCAGTTGGATGCTCGATCAGGCCGCGCTCTATTCTGCTATCCGCTACGCAGAACGGTTCGTACCGGCAATCGCGGTTGGCGATTTCTCCGCAATCACCGGGCGCGGTCTACGGAGTTTTATCGGAGGCCTGGGTTCCGAAGACGAGAAAGCGAAAATGATGGTCGCGGCAGGGTCCGTCATATTGAAAACCGCGATTCATTAAATGTGTTTGGTCAAAATTCGCCGAGAACGAACATAACTTTGATGCAGACGCGGGCCAAACATCACCACCGCCCCCGCTGCGCGCGGCGAGGGTTCAGCCGCTCGTCTCTCACAGCCCCAAATAAAACTTCCGGATCAGCTCGTTGTTGTTGAGCTCCTCGGCCGATTTGCCGGCGAAGGCGATCTTGCCGTGGACGATGACATAGCCGCGATCGGCGATGCGGATCGCCTGGGCGAAATTCTGCTCGGCCATCAGCACGGTGAGCTGATAGTCGCGCTGCAGCTCCTTGATCTGGTCGATCACGCGCCGCACCAGCAACGGCGCGAGGCCGACCGACGGCTCGTCGATCAGCAGGATGCGCGGCGCCGACATCAGCGCGCGCGCGAGAGCCAGCATCTGCTGCTCGCCGCCGCTCATGCTGCCGGCGAGCTGGCGGCGGCGTTCGTGCAGCACCGGGAAGATCTCGTAGCTATGCGCGAGATTGCGCGCCAGCTGCGCGCGCGCGAGCTTGCGGTAGGCGCCGAGATGGAGATTCTCCTCGACCGTGAGCTTGGGGAAGAGCCGGCGCCCCTCCGGCACCAGGGCGATGCCGAGATCGACGATCTCCTCGGTCGAAAGCCTGGTCAGGTCGTGGCGCGCGCCGTCGATCTCGGCGACGACGCTACCGGCGCGCGGCCGCAGCAGGCCCATCACGCATTTCATCAGCGTGCTCTTGCCGTTGCCGTTGGTGCCGAGGAGCGCGACGGTCTGGCCGCTCTCGACGGCGATCGACACGTCCTCGAGCACGCGCACCGCGCCGTAGGCGGCATCGAGCTTGTCGATCGAGAGGCTGGCGGTCATCGCGTCACTCGCCGAGATAGGCGCGCTCGACATCGGGATTGCGCACCACCTCTTGCGGCGCGCCATCGGCGATCTTCTTGCCGGCGACGAGGCAGATCAGGCGCTCGGAGAAGCTCATCACCGCGCGCATGATGTGCTCGATGAGGACGACGGTGACGCCCGCTGCGTTGAGTTTCATGAGCAGCGCGATGATGTCGTCTATCTCGGAATGCGACAGCCCGGCCATCGCCTCGTCGGCGATCAAGAGCTTCGGCGCCGCCGCCATGGCGCGGGCGAGCTCGAGCTTGCGCATCTCGATCTGCGTCAGGTCGCGCGGCCGCGCCTTGGCCTTGCCGTCGAGCGCAACCATGCGCAACAACTCCTCGCAGCGTGCATCGATATCGGCGCTGGAGAGATGCGCGCCGCCGCGGTGCTTCGCCGTAAAGAGCAGCGGCACATGCAGGTTCTGCACGACCGTGAGGCTGCGGAAGGGCTTCGGCAGCTGGAAGCTGCGCGCAAGGCCGAGCCGCGTGCGCCGATAGGCGGGCAGGCCATCGAAGGATTGGCCGTCGAAGCGCACGCTGCCCGCATCGTGGCGCTGCGTGCCCGAGAGGCAATTGACCAGCGTGCTCTTGCCCGAGCCGTTGGGGCCGATGAGGCCGACACGCTCGCCCTCTTTGATGTCGAGCGAGATATTGTCGAGCGCGACGAAGCCGCCGAAGCGCTTGCCGAGGCCCGCGACCTGAAGCAGCGGCGCGCTCATGACCGGGCTCATGATGGGGCCCGGGCGCGGCGCGGCCGCCACAGGCCGATGAGGCCGTTGGGCGCGGCGACCACGAACAGCACCAAGAGCACGCCGACGAGCAGCAGGTTGAGCGAGGATTCGATCATCACCGTCGCCGCCTGCTGGATGATGCCGAGGAAGACCGCGCCGAGCACCGGCCCGATCCAGCTGGTCATGCCGCCGACCAGCGGCATCGCGATCGCGTTGACGGCATAAGCGAGGTTGAAGCCCGAGCTCGGATCGAGATAGGTCACGTAATAGGGCAGGGGCGCACCAGCCATGCCCATCAGCGCGCCCGAGATGGTCGTCGAGATAAGCTTCAGCTTCAGCGTCGGCACGCCGGCGGCCTCGGCGGCCTGTTCCTCGTCGCGGACCGCGGCGAGGCCGAAGCCCAGCGTCGAGTGCTCGATGCTGCGCGCGATCGCCACCGCCAGTCCCGCCAATGCCAGCATGACGAAGAAGAGGTAGTGGATATAGCTGCCAAAGAAGGGCGCCGTCGCCGGGCGGATGATGTAGACGCCGCGCGAGCCGCCGACGAAATCCCAATTCGTCACGAGCGTCTGCACCACGATCGCCAGCGCCAGCGTGCCGATGGCAAAGAACACGCCTTTGAGGCGCAGGGTGAGGACGCCCATGCCGAGGCCGACGAGGCCCGAAAGCACGCCGCCGACGAGGATCAGCACCGGGATCGGCGGCCCCCAGAGCTGGTGCAGCACCACCGAGGCATAGGCGCCGATCGCGAAAAAGCCGGCGGTGCCGAAATTGATGTAGCCGGTATAGCCGCCGAGGATGTTCCACGCCGTCGCCAGCACCACGTATTGCAGCACGACATAACCGGCGAAGAAGTAGTAGTCGTTGGTGAGGAGGCGCGAGGCGGCGAAGATCGCGATCACGGCCAGCGCGGTGAGCAGCCAGAAGGTGCCGTTCTTCACGTGCGCCCCAGGATGCCGGCCGGCCGGAAGGCGAGCGTTAAGAGCAGGATGCCAAAGGACACCGCGGGCGCCCAGGACGGGCCGTAGAAGGTCGCGGTGAGGCTCTCGGCGACGCCCAAGAGGATCGCCGCGGCAAGCATCCCCGGAAAGCTCCCCATGCCGCCGAGGACGACGATGGCGAAGACGCGGCCGATATAGTCGCGCCCGATCGACGGCTCGACCGGCTGGATGATGATGAGCAGCGCGCCGGCGATGGCCGCCGTCGCGATCGAGAGCGCGAAGGCGATGAGCTTGACGCGGCTCGGGTTGATCGCCATCAGCCGCAACGCGAGGCTGTCCTGCGACACGGCGAGGATCGCGCGGCCGATATAAGTCTTCGACATGAAAAGCTGCAGCGCGCCGATCATCGCGAAGGCACAGAGGCACGGCACCAGCGTCCGCCACGCGAGATCGATGTCGCCGAAATGCATGGTCGCGTCGATATAGGGCGCCTGGACGAAGCGGTAATCGACGCCGAAGCCGAGGATCAGCGCGACCTCGGTGATGAAGAGGATGCCGAAGAAGAAGGCGAGGCCGCGCAAGCCCTCCTCGCCGCGACGCTCGAAGGAGAAATAGTAGATCTCGTAGAGCGCGGCGCCGAGCGCGAAGAACAGCGGCGTCATCAGGAGCGAGGCGAGGATCGGATCGATGCCCCAGCGCTGGTTCAGCACATAGACGCAGAACGAGCCGAGGACGACGAAGGCCGGATGCGCGAGATTGCCGATGTCGAGCATGCCGAAGGAGATCGCGAGACCGACCGAGACCGCCGCGTAGAACCCGCCCAGCACGATCCCGGACACAATCGCGTTGAGCAGCAGGTCCGCGAACATCAACTCCCCCGACGGCATGGGACGCCGTCTTTATCTGGCTGCGTTGGCTTGGCGCCGGCGGGCCGGCGCGATGTGTTGGCAGCCAGTTTGTCGGAAGCCGGTGCGCTTTGCCAGTAGGCATGGCATAGCGCCCTTTCGCGCCCTTGGACGCCGCGCTAGGTTTCGCGCCTCCCTGCCAGAGTGGCGGATTTGAAGTTCCTAAGATTTCGATGACATACCCGGTTAGGAACTTCAAATCCGAAAACCACACTGGATTCAAAAGAGTGCTAGTGTGGCTCCGAATCCGAAATTCGCTGGGAGCCCGCGGCAAGATAAGGCGAATTTCGGATTCGCCACACTAGACAAGGCCGCCGCCCATGCCGCAACCGATCGATCTGCAATTCGCCCATGTCGGCATCTATGTCACCGATCTCGCCAAGATGGCCGATTTCTATCACCGCGTGATGGGCTTCCCGATCACCGACGAAGGTCCGCTGCACGGCGCCCAGATGATGTTCTTCAGCCGCAATCCGCGCGAGCATCACCAGGTGGTGCTGGTCGCCGGCCGGCCGCCCGGTCACGGCGACCAAGTCATCAACCAGCTCTCCTTCCGTGTCGCCTCGCTCGGCGAGGTGAAGCGCTTCTACCAGCGCGTCCGCAGCGAGACGGCGGCGAGCGACGTCCATCCGATCTGCCACGGCCATGCCTGGTCGGTCTATTTCCGCGACCCCGAAGGCAACCGCATCGAGGTCTATTGCGACACGCCCTGGTACGTCCACCAGCCGATCCGCGAGGAGATGGATTTCGACCTGCCCGAGGCCGAGATCCTGAAGCGCAGCGAGGCGCTGGCGCGCTCCCTGCCCGGCTTCAAGCCGGCCGAGGAATGGCGGCGCGACACCGCCCGCGCCATCGCCGATTACGCGCCCGAATGAGCCGCCTTTAACTCAATTTTGATCATTAACCAATAAAACCCGCGTGAACATGCGATTTATATAGTAAACGAGGTGTTTTCTATTGAAGTTCGTTTCGAAGCCCTTAAACTTCGCGAACGTTGGACAATATCGAGCTCCGAGGCAAGCGTGACGACCTTGATCTTCACCGTGACGTGCGACGGTCGCCCGGCCGCGATGGTGCGCGCCGCTGACAAGTATGCGGCGATCGCGGTCGTGCTCGATTTCGCCGAGCAGCGCAATCTTCTCGGCCTGGTCGGCGGACCGCGCCAATTCCTCGCGCGCGAGCCGAACGAGGGCGAGATGGCCGAGTGGAGCCGCCATCATGTTGACCAGCTCATCTTCGAGGAGCCGATCGCGGCCTAGCGTCCGCGCACGGCGTTGACGCTCCGCTGACGGGGTCATAGCGTCTCCCGCATGAGCGGGCCTTATCAGACCATCCGGACGGACACGCCGGCGCCTTTCGTGCTGCGCGTGACCCTCGACCGGTCCGAGGTCGCGAACGCCTTCAACACCCAGATGATGCGCGACCTGCTCGCGCTGTGGCAGGAGGTCGCGATCAAGACCGCGAGCGATGCCGAAGCGCCGCGCTGCGTCGTGCTGACCGGCGCCGGCGAGCGCGCCTTCTGCGCCGGCGCCGACCTCAAGGAGCGCAACACCCTCAGCGAAGAGCAATGGATGGCGCAGCACGTCATCATCGAGCAGCAATTCGCGGCGCTGATCGATTGTCCGCTGCCGGTGATCTGCGCCGCGAACGGCCATGCTTTCGCCGGCGGGCTCGAGATGCTGCTCGCCTGCGACTTCGCCTATGCGATGAAGGACGCGCGTTTCGCCCTGACCGAGGTGACACTCGGCCTGATGCCGGGCGCCGGCGGCACGCAAACCTTGCCGCGCAGCGTCGGCGAACGCCGCGCCAAGGAGATCATCCTCACCGGCAAGCCGTTCGAAGCAGCGCAGGCGCTCGAATGGGGCGTCGTCAATGCGCTTTACGAGCGCGACGCGTTGATGCCGGCGGCGATCGAGACCGCGTCGCGCATCGCCAACAACGCGCCGCTCGCCGTGAAAGAAGCGCGGCGCTCGATCCATGGCGGGCTGCAGCGCGACCTCGCCGCGGCGATGCGCTTCGAGATCGAATGCTACAACAAGCTAGTGCCGACCGAGGACCGCCGCGAAGGCGTCCGCGCCTTCAACGAGAAACGCAAGCCGCAGTTCAAAGGCCGATAGATGAAGGGCCGCTGAGATGAGCGAGACGCTCGCGCTCGGCGAGGACTATCCCGAGATCCGCGCCGGGGTGCGCAAGATCTGCGCCGGCTTTCCCGGCGCCTATTGGCGCGGTCTCGACGAGCGCCAGGAGTATCCCGAGGCTTTCGTCGCCGCGCTGACCGAAGCCGGCTATCTCGCGGCGCTCATTCCCGAAAGCTATGGCGGCGCCGGCCTGCCGCTGCGCGCGGCATGCGCGATCCTCGAGGAGATTCATGCGAGCGGCTGCAACGCCGCGGCCTGCCATGCGCAGCTCTATATCATGGGCACCTTGCTGCGCCACGGCAGCGAGGCGCAGAAGCAGCGCATATTGCCGGAACTGGCCGCCGGCAAGTTGCGGCTGCAAGCCTTCGCCGTCACCGAGCCCTCGACCGGCACCGACACGACGCGCTTGAAGACCCGCGCCGAGCGCCGCGGCGATCACTATGTGATCCACGGCCAGAAGGTCTGGACCAGCCGCGCGCTGCAATCCGATCTGATGCTGCTGCTGGCGCGCACCGCAGCCGAGGCCGCCGGCGGGCGGCGCGGCGACGGGCTCTCGGTCTTCCTCGTCGATCTGCGGGCGAGCATCGGCAAAGGGCTCGAGATCAAGAAACTGCCGGCGATGATCAATCACAGCGCGACCGAGCTGTTCTTCGACGGGCTCGACGTGCCGGCGAAGAACCTGATCGGCGAGGAAGGCAAGGGCTTCCGCTGCATCCTCGACGGCATGAATGCCGAGCGCATCCTGATCGCCGCCGAGGCGCTGGGCGATGCGCGCTGGTTCATCCGCACCGCAACCGGCTACGCCAAGAGCCGCATCGTCTTCGAGCGGCCGATCGGCCAGAACCAGGGCGTGCAATTCCCGCTGGCGCGCGCTTTCGCCGAGACCGAGGCCGCCGATCTCATGATCCGCAAGGCAGCGGCGCTGTTCGATGGCGGCGCGGCCTGCGGCGCCGAGGCGAATATGGCGAAGCTCCTCGCCGCCGATGCCTCATGGCATGCCGGCGAGGCCTGTATGCAGACGCATGGCGGCTTCGGCCTCGCGCGCGAATACGATGTCGAGCGCAAATGGCGCGAGACCCGGCTGTTCTCGATCGCGCCGGTCTCGACCAACCTCATCCTCGCTTATATCGCCGAGCACGTGCTCGGCCTGCCGCGCTCTTACTGATCGCGAGCGCCGCTTTTTACTGGTCGCGGGTCCGCTCGATGCGCTTGCGCGGATCGAGATCCGCGGTGGTGACGCGCCGCCGGCGCTCGGCGACCATCCACAGCGCCAGCGCGATCAGGCCGACGCCGACAAGGGCAGCGGAAAGCTGCTGGATGCCGGTATCGCGGAAGGGAAAGAAGCGGATAAGAGCCGGATTGATCGAGGTGGCGATGGCATTGAGCCCCATCACCACGCCGAGAACGCCGAAACTGTGGCCGCAAACGCGGCTGGTGAAGCTGGGCTGCGCGGGGCGGCGGATCATCGCATCGGCTCCTGACAAAAAAACGAGAGACCGCTCGGGTATAGGCAACAATGAGGCCACCCCCGCGACATCAAGGGGTTAAGCGGCGTTAACCACGGCCGAAGCGGCGCATTGTAAAGCCTGGCGACGCTTGCCGAATTTCGGCCGCAATCCCACCACGAAACTTGCACGGCGCAGGCTTACTGTGGCGCCGCTTGGGCCGCTCGTGTACAGGGAGAAAACCTCATGCGCGTCTTCACCGCGGCCTTCGCCGCGACATTGCTGACGGCCGGCGCCGCTCTGGCGCAGCCCGCAGCCCAGAATCAAACTTCCAATCAGCAGATCGCGTGCTCGCAAATTTCGGATGCGCAGCATTTCGTCGATGGGCTGAAGCCCGGCCCCAACACCCGGGCCGCACAGCAGCATCTCGACTCCGCCAAGGCCGCGAGCCAGGCACGCAACGACCGGCAATGCGTGTCGGAGCTGGGCCGCGTCAATTACTACGCGAAGCGCTCGGCTGCCGCCGATAAGCGCGCCGCAACGCGTCACCAGGTGAGCGCGCACAGCCGCGTCCGCCATGTGCAATGCGCCGATGCGACGCATCAGAATCGCCCCGGCGGCACCGACTATCACGGCCCCGCCGTGCCGGGCTGCAAGACCCCGGCGCTGTAACGGAGCGGCTTCCCCGCGGCCTTGCCGTCGGCGGCCAAAGATGAAATTCTGGCCCTCGCGCGATCCTCCGAGATCGCGGACAGGGCCAGGGAGCAGCTGATGGCAAGCGCGGGCGTTCAACCTCCGACTCTTTCTTTCGCCGAGCGCGACCGGCGCTGGGCGCGCGTGCGCGGCCTCATGCGTCAGCGCGGCTTCGACGGGCTCGTCATCGCCGGCTTCCGCACCCGCGAGATGTATGAGAGCTATGTCAGCGACGATTACAACGAGGGCTGCGTAATCTTTCCACTCGAGGGCGATCCGGTCGTCGCGACCTGGGCGCATCTTCGGGTGATGCGCGCGCTGTGGTCGGCGGAACGCGGCGACAAGCTCTGGATCGAGGATCAGCGGGTCGCGACTTCCGGCCAGGCGGTCGCCGAGATCGTCGTCGAGAAGCGTCTCGCCGACGCCAAGCTCGGTGTCGTCGGCCTCACCTCGCAGGCGCCGACCGAGATCTATGGCGGCATCCCCGCGACCTTCTGGGCACAGTTCGTCGCCGGCCTGCCGCAAGCGAGCTTCGAGGACGTCTCGGAGGAGTTCAGCTATCTGATGCTGACGAAGAGCGCCGAGGAGCTGAAGCAGGTGCGCTATGCCGCCGCGGCTGCCGAGGCCGCCTGCAAGGTCATCGCCGAGGTTGCGGGGCCGGGCGTCGGCGAAGAGGTGATCATGGCCGAGGCGACGGGCGCGATGCTGCGCTTCGGCATCGGCTTGCGTTATCCGATGATCGTGATGAATTCCGGTCCGGCGACGCTCTCCTGGGGCCCGCCGCGCTGGACGACGCGTGGCGAGGCGCCGCGTGTTCTCGAACGCGGCGATCTGATGCAGGCCGAGCTGATGCCGCTCTGCGGCAATCAGGAGGTGCAGGTGCAGATGACCGTCGCTTGCGATCCGCTCGACGCGACCAACCGCACCTGCGAGCGTGTCGCGCGCGAATGCTATGACGCGGGCCTCAAGGCGACGAAGCCGGGCATGAAGTTCAGCGATCTCGTCAAGCTCATGGAGGAGCCGCTGAAATCCTCCGGCTGCTGGTCCTATACGCCTCTCTTGCATTCCGTCGGCCCGCATTTCCTGATGGGCCGCAGCGGCGTCAACGCGATCAACCTCAAGGACCTCGGCGTGCGCTTCCAGGGCGCGATGGAGTGGCGCGTGCGCGATGCGGTGCTGGAGGAAGGCATGGTCTTCGCCTTCGAGCCCAATGCCTGCATCGACAAGCATCGCGTCAACATCGGCGGCACGGTGATCGTGACCGAGAGCGGCTGCGAAGAGCTCAACGTCATCCCGACGCGGGTGACGCACAAATCCTAGCGCACGATCGTATCGAAAAGAATCTTAGGGATCCGTCAGCTCGGGCGCGCCGAGGGTGACGCTGCTCGGCTGCGCCGCCGCCGGCTTGCCGAGGGCCTGCGCGATCTCGAAGCTGCGGTGCTGGCGATAGGCGCTGCGCGTTGCGGCATAGAAATCGATCGAGCTTTTTTCCAGCGCGTCGAACGTATCGAGTTGATCGGCGCGGTCGTCGATGCCGTTAGCGGCGCCGCGCGCATAGCCGGCATAGAGGGCATTGGCGCCGCCGACGAAGGCGAGCGGATCGAGCACGAAGCCCAGCCCGGTGCCGACGGCATCGCGGACATTCGAGGGGCCGAGCACCGGAAGAACGAGATAGGGGCCGTCGTCGACGCCCCAGACGGCGAGGGTCTCGCCGTAATCGGCGTTGTGGATCGGCAGGCCCCAGCCTTCCGCGACGTCGAAAAGGCCGAGGCCGCCGACCGTCGTATTGACGGCGAAACGCTGGAAGGTGATCCAGCCGCGGCTGAAATTGCCTTGCAGCAGGTCGTTCACCTCGATCACCGGATCGTGGAGATTGGCGAGGAAATCGTGGAGACGGTGCTGCACAACGACGGGAACGTGATCGCGATAGGACTCGGCAACGGGCTTCAGCGCATATTTGTCGAGGGCCTGATCGGCGGCGAACACGTTGCGGTTGGCGGGCTCGACGGGATCGTTGCGCGTATCGAACTCCGCCCGCGCCCCGGGATCGGTCGGCGGCGTGGCGCAGCCGCCGATCAGCGTCAGCGGCAGAAATGCCGCGATGGCAAAAGCGAACCGGCGGCGCGACCCGCGCGCCCGGTCCATCGGAAAAGTATTCACCCCGATCCCCGCGATGTTCCCAGGCGGAGATTGGCGCAGCGGACGCACGTCGGCAAGCAGCATCGCGGCAGGCGCGGCAAAGGATGGCGGGACAATCGGCGCGTTTCCTGCCATTGTCCGCCATCCCATCCATGAACAATGCTTTGGAAGTCCCGGAATGAGCAAGCCAACGACCAAGAAAACCAGCCAGACGATCCGCGCCAACAAGCGCAAGGGCAAGGCGAAGGCCTGGCGCCGCCGCCAGCGGCGCCGCGCGACCGGGCTCTGAAAGCGGAACGCGGCGTGACGCGCCGGCTTCATCGTCTTGGAGCGGCAATCCTCGCCGTCGCGGCGCTGTCGCTCTTCGGCGCGGCGAGCCGGGCCGAGACCGTCAAGCTCGGCCTGATCAAGACCGCGGGCAACGGCGCGATCTTCGTCGCGCAGGATCGCGGCTATTTCGCCGCCCAGGGCCTCGACGTCGATCTTCATTTCTTCGACAGCGCGCTCGCCATCGCGGTCGCGACCGTGTCGGGCGACATCGATATCGGCTCGACCGCGCTGACCGGCGGGCTCTACAACCTCGCGGCGCAAGGCGCGCTGCGCGTCATCGCGGCGCAAAGCGCCGATGTCCCGAGCTTCCAGAACAACACGGTGATCGTCTCGAACAAGGCCTGGAATGGGGGCCTCAAATCCTACAAGGATTTGGGCGGTCGGCCGATCGGCATCACCACCATCGGCGGCTCGCCGCAATATTGCATCGTGCTGCTCAGCGAGAAATACGGCTTCGACCTCGGCAGCGTCCATTTCCTGCCGCTGCAATCGGTGACCAATATCGTCAGCGCCGTTACCGGCAACCAGGTCGATGCCGGGGTTGGTCCGGCGGCCTCGGTGCTGCCGGCGGTGCAGAAGGGCGATGCGAAGCTCTTGGGTTTCGTCGGCGACGAGGCGTCCTATCAGCTCGGCGCGATCTTCGTCGCGACCAAGACCGCCGACAATCGCGGCGACATGCTGAAGCGCTTCCTCGCCGCCTATCGCCACGGCGCCAAGGATTACCACGATGCCGTCACCGGCCCCGGCGAGAAGCGCCGGGACGGTCCGGGCACCGACGCAATGCTGGCGATCCTCGCGAAATATATCGGCCAGACGCCCGAGCAATTGAAGCCCGGCATCTCCTACGTCGATGCCGAGGCGCGGCTCGATCAGAAGGACGTGCAGCACCAGATAGACTGGTACAAATCGCAAGGCCAGGTGAAGGGCGACCTCACCGCGGCGGTGCTGATCGACAAGCGCTACGCGACCATCCTGCCCGGGCGGGAATAGTCTCGCCTCGCCGCTCGACCGCGCTAGACAAAGTCGCTGCCGCCGCGCCACGCTGCGCCCCGCCGTCGTCCCGATCTTTAGCCGCGAGGGAAACATGGATCCCGCTAGCCTTTCGCTCATCGCCTTCTGGGTCATTCTCGCGATCGTCGTGCTGGCGATCCTCAAATCCGGCTTCTTCGTCGTCCATCAGCAGACCAAGGAGATCGTCGAGCGGCTCGGCAAGTTCCACCGCTTGGCCAGTCCCGGACTCAATTTCAAGGTGCCGTTCATCGACAAGCGCGTCTGGACGGTACAGATGCGGGTGCTGCAGCTCGGCGTGATGGTCGAGACCAAGACCAAGGACAACGTCTTCGTGAAGGTGCCGGTCGCGGTGCAGTATCGCGCCATCCCGGAGCATGCCGCCGACACCTATTATCAGCTCACCAACGATCAGCAACAGCTCACCTCTTACGTGCTCGACGTGGTGCGCGCCAAGGTGCCGACGCTCAACCTCGACGAGGTGTTCGAGAAGAAGGACGACATCGCCGCCGCGGTGAAGGAGCATCTCGACGACACGATGAAAAGCTTCGGCTGGGAAGTTCTCGGCGCCCTCGTCACCGACGTCGACCCGGCCGAGAACGTCAAGGCGGCGATGAACGAAATCCAGGCGCAAACTCGGCTGCAGGTCGCGGCGCAAGCCAAGGGCGAGGCCAACAAGATTCTCACCGTGAAGAACGCCGAGGCCGAAGCCGAATCGAAACGTCTCCAGGGCGAAGGCATCGCCAATCAGCGCAAAGCGATCGTCGAGGGCCTGCGCGACTCGGTGAAGCAATTCCAGGAAGCGACCGGCGTCAACGCCAACGACGTGCTGCGCCTCGTCTTGATGACGCAGTATTTCGACACGATGAAAGAAATCGGCGTCTCGGCCGGCTCCAAGGTGATCCTGATGCCGCACACGCCGGCCGGCATGGCCGATATCTCCAACGAGCTCTCGAAATCGATCATCACCGGCGAGGAGGCGACGCGACGCTAGTGCGCGGCGCGAGCGCGCGGGCCGGCGGTCCCGGATCGCGACGCGCGATCCTAATGGTCTGATTCCAACATTCGCATCCCGTTTGCGGCAGAATTTTGCGAATGTTGGAATCGAAAGACCACTAGCAACTATAAGGTTTTAGTGGAGCTTTGGATTTGACATTCGCTTCGGAGGCAGCATCCGGGTTGGAGCGAATGTCAAATCCGCTCCACTAGCGGGGCGGGAATGACCGACATCTATATCGACGCGGATGCGTGTCCGGTGCGCGACGAGGTCTATCGCGTCGCCGAGCGCTTGCAGCTCAAGGTCTTCGTCGTCTCGAACGGCTCGCGCCCGATCCGGCCGTCGCACGATCCGAACGTCCTGATGGTGACGGTCGGCCAGGGCGCCGACGAAGCCGACAACTGGATCGCCGAGCGCATCGCCGCGCGTGATGTCTGTGTCACCGCCGACATTCCGCTCGCGTCGCGCTGCCTCGCCCAAGGCGCGCAGGCGCTGGCGCCCAACGGCAAGGTCTGGACGCAAGACAATATCGGCAACGCTCTCGCCGGCCGCGAGGTGTCGCGCCATCTGCGCGAGCTCGGCGCGCTCGGCACGGGCCCCGCACCCTTCGCGAAAGCCGACCGCTCGCGCTTCCTTCAGGCGCTCGACCGGCTGGTGCAGGCGGCGCTGAAGCAAGCTTAGGCGGCCGAACGCGACAAGAGTCAGCAGACCGTTATTGTATTCGTCTGTGTTCAAAGCGACAGATTGTCGATATGCTTTTCTGAGCAAATTCCGATACAACGGAGGAGCGGTATGTGCCGAATTTCGTCCGTAATTTCCGGTCCGCGGTGCGCCTGAAGGCAGAGCAGAGATGACACTAGAGCCAAAAGAAATGGAAGCGCTTTATAACAACGGCGAAACTGATCGAGTAGAACGTAAGGAGAGCGCGAATGATGGCGACAAGGTTAGGCAGGCCATTTGTGCGTTTGCAAACGATCTTCCGAATTATCGCGAGCCCGGCGTCATATTCATCGGACAGAGAGACGATCTGTCCTGTGCCAATCTTCAGATCGATGATCGGCTGTTGCAGCAGCTCGGCGGCTGGCGCGCCGAGGGACGAATTTTGCCATTTCCAGTAATGCACGTGACCAACCAGAGAATTAATGGCTGCGACGTCGCGGTCATAGTCGTCGAGCCTAGCGACAATCCTCCGGTCAAGTTCGACGGCCGCGTATGGATAAGAACGGGGCCCCGCAGAGCAACGGCAACACTCGAAGAAGAGCGCCGACTCCTGGAAAAGCGCCGTTGGGGCAATCTGACATTTGACGCCCACGGTATGCCGGGCGGCGCCACACTAGACGACATCAATTTGCGTTCGTTCGCTGAAGAGTACCTACCATCCGCGTTTCCTCCGGACGTGATCAAGGAGAACGGGCGTTCTGACGAGGAGAAACTAAGAGCTTTACGATTATTGACTCCTCAAGGGCTTCCAACAGTCACTGCACTTTTAGTCTTAGGGAAAAACGTTCGAGCATGGATTCCAGGGGCATATGTCCAATTCCTGCGGATTGACGGATTGACGTTAGTAGATCCCATTCGAAACGAGCGAACAATTGATGGAACGTTGGGAGACCAACTCCGCGCTTTAGATGAGTTGATCAAAGCCAATATCGAACAAAGAGCCATTGTAGGGGGTGTAGAAAGGCAGACGAGTTGGGATTATCCAGAAGTCGCACTTCGGCAGCTCCTGCGCAACGCGCTCTTGCATCGGACCTACGAAGGCACAAACGCCCCAGTAAGAATCACTTGGTACAACGACCGCGTTGAAATTCAGAGTCCTGGAGGTCCATATGGTCAGGTCACGCGGGATAATTTTGGGCAACCTGGAGTCACGGATTATCGTAATCCAAACATAGCAGAGGCCCTCAAGAACCTTGGATACGTGGAGCGTTTTGGGGTGGGCATTGCCATAGCAAAGGATGCGTTGGCGAAAAATAACAATCCAGAGCTAGAATATACGATTGAAGATCAACATGTTCATGTAATGGTGCCTCGGGCCACATGAAAACAATAGCTTTCTTCAACAATAAAGGTGGGGTTGGGAAGACGTCCCTCATCTACCATCTCGGCTTCATGTTTGCCGAGATGGGTAAACGTGTGCTTTTGGCGGATTTCGATCCTCAGGCGAATCTATCGAGCATGTGCCTCTCGGAAGAACGATTAGAGACACTGTGGGGGATGCAGCCACGACACACAATTTACGGCGCAGTTGAAAAATTAAAACGAGGTGTCGCTGACGTTGTGCCGGTCACACCCGAAGCGGTTTCGAGCAGAATTGTGTTAATTGCGGGTGATCTGCAACTTTCGGAATTTGAAGACGATCTGTCTCAGCAGTGGCCAAAATGTTTGGACCGCGATGAGCGTGCATTTCGTGTAACTACATCCCTACAACGAGTTGCAAACTCAGCAGGAACACAGCACGGAACAGATATCGCGTTGCTCGATGTCGGTCCAAATTTTGGTGCGATTAATCGCGCTGCCTTAATAAGCGCCGATTACATCGTTGTTCCGGTTGCTCCGGATTTATTTTCGATGCAGGGCCTCGAAAACGTTGGACCAAAATTGCGTGATTGGCGCACCGGTTGGCAGGAGAGAAGAGAACGAGCGCCAAAACTTGATTTCGTGTTGTCGACGGGCACGATGCGTTCCCTAGGATATGTCGTATCAAGGCATTCTGTTTTGTCCGGAGGGGCAGTCAAAGCTTTCCAAAGATGGATTGATCGTATGCCCGCCGTTTATCGTAGGTCTTTTTCAGAACCAAATCCTAATCCGTCAATGGAAGTGGGATCTGATCCGTATTGTTTAGCCCAATTCAAGGACTACCGTTCGTTAATGCCTCTATCGCAAGAGGCAAAAAAGCCCATGTTTTTGCTCCGGCCTGCTGACGGTGCAATTGGCGGACACCAAGGCGCCGTGCGACAGGCATACGATGATTTTAGACACCTTGCCTCTCGTATTCTGAAAAAAATTCAAGAGCAGCCTTCGTAAGCTGGCGCAACTCCTTGCCCGGATACTCTGGCGTTTAGCTCACGACTCCACCGCCTTCTCGTAAATCTCCGGCTTGAAGCCGACGGTGAGCTTGCCGCCGATGTCGAGCACCGGGCGCTTGATCATCGAGGGCTGCGCCAGCATCAGCGCGATCGCTTTCGCCGCGTCGAGTTTCTCTTTCTTCGCCTCGGGCAGCTTCTTGAAGGTCGTGCCGACGCGGTTGAGCAGCACCTCCCAGCCGACCTTCTTCGCCCAGCCTTCGAGCACCGGCCGCTCGATGCCGGCGGTCTTGTAGTCGTGAAACGCGTAGGCGACCTGATGCGCGTCGAGCCAGGTGCGCGCCTTCTTCATCGTGTCGCAGGCCTTGATGCCGTAGATCGTCGCCGCCCGCGCCATCCCTTCTCTCCCCTCGCCCGTTTCCGCGTTCCTATCACGGCTTGGCGCGCCGGTCGAACTTGTCGCGGGCCTTGTGAATGTCGGCGAGGTGATGCTGCGCCCATTGGCCGAGCATCACGACCGGCTTCCACAGCGAGCGGCCGAGATCGGTGAGCTCGTAATCGACCCGCGGCGGAATGGTGGGGAAGATCGTGCGCGTGACCAGCCCGTCGCGCTCGAGCCCGCGCAAGGTGAGCGTCAGCATGCGCTGCGATATGCCGCCGACCATGCGCTTGATCTCGTTGAACCGCTTCGGGCCGTCGCCCAGCACGCGGATGACGAGCACGCTCCATTTGTCGCCGACCCGCGCCAGCACCGAGCTCACGGCGCGGCAGTCCTCGCTGGGATGCTTATCGACGGTCACTCGCGTGTGCTCCGGTATCAGTTCTGTGCCTTCTTGCGCGGTCTAGCATCGGTTACTCATATAGTCCAGGTAACAATTTGATACCAGGATGGACCCCATGAAGCTTCTCCATGTCGACGCCAGCATCCTCAGCGCCAATTCCGCCAGCCGGCAGGTTTCCGCCGCGGTGGTGGAGCGGCTGCGCCGGACCACGCCGGACCTCGCCGTCACCTATCGCGATCTCGCCGCGGCGCCGCTGATGCATTTGTCCGGCCCCCATCTCGCGGCGATCCAGGGCGCGGTGCCGGAATCACCGGCCTTGCAGGAGGACATCGCGGCCAGCGCGGCGGTGCTGGACGAGTTCCTCGCCGCGGACATCGTCGTCATCGGCGCGCCGATGTACAATTTCACCATCCCCAGCCAGCTCAAGGCCTGGATCGACCGCATCCTGGTCGCGGGGAAAACCTTCCGCTACGGCGCCGGCGGCGCGGAAGGCCTTGCCGGCGACAAGCGCGTGATCGTCGCCATTTCGCGCGGCGGGTTCTATGGGCCGGGCACGCCGGCGGCCGCCGCCGAGCATCTCGAGACCTATCTGCGCACCGTGTTCGGCTTCATCGGCATTGCCGATCCCGAGCTCATCGTCGCCGAGGGGCTGATGATCGGGCCGGAGCAGCGCGAGAAGGCGCTGGAAAGCGCCCTGCGCGCGGCAACGGATCTGCGCGCCGCGTGACGAGTCCGGGTCGCGCCGGATGATATCGGCGCGATGCCGCCTCGCCCGCTTTATTTCAGCACGCCGAGTTCGCGATAGTACTTCGCGGCGCCGGGATGGAGCGGCGCATAGGCATAGGGCGCGTGACGCGTCGAGTAGAAGATATCCTCCGACGCCCAATGCGCCGGGCTCGATTCGTTGAGCGCCTTGGCGAGGCGATAGACGAGATCGGCCGGCAGGTCCTGGTTGACGATGATCGGATAGCCCGGATCGGTCACCGTGAGGCACGGCTCGGTCTGGCCGCGCACCGTGCCGGGCGGCAGCAGGATCTTCGGCGCGCAGAAATCGCGCTCGATCTTGGTCGCGATGTCCTCGTCGAGCGGCAGCATGGTCCACGGCGCCATCATCGCCGCGAAGCCCGCAGGCCCGCGTGCCGTATTCTCGCGCATGATCGCATTGGCCTTGCCCGAGACGAGCAGCGGCACCGATTCGGGAAAGACGGTGAAGAATTCGCCGCCCCAGGCCGGGATGTCGCGATAGAGATCGACGCCGTAATGCGCCATATAGGCCGCGGTGATCGGGCCGGCGACGAAATCCGCCTCGCCGACCTGGATGCCGAGCTTCGGCTTCTGCTTCGCGATATCGGCGAAAGAGCGGAGGCCGGTATCGGCGCGGACCATGTTGTACCAGTGGTGGCCGGGGCGCAGCGCCAGCGCCAGCGCGGTAACCGCCTTGGCGCGCCCATCCTTATAGATGCCGAGGCTTTTGGTCGCCTGCGAGGCGGCGACGCCGAGCGTCACCGCGATATCGGCCTCGCCGCGAATGACGCGCGTGATCGTATCGGAAGCGTCGTGGCCGCGGCGCGTCATCTCGACCTCGAAACCGGCAGCGCGGAAGGACTTCGCCGCCCAGTTGAGGGTGATCCACCAATTGCCGCCGCCCTCGATGCTCGAAAGCCTGATCTTCTCCGCCATTTGCTTCCTCCCTTTTATCTTAGACGCGGCGCGCGATCACCGCCGCGAAGTCCTGCGTTCCGGCGCTGCCGCCCATATCGCGCGTGCGCACCTTGTCCTGATTGATGGCGGCATCGATCGCCGCGCGCAAGCGCTGCGCCAGATCCTGCCGGCCGACATGCTCGAGCATCAGCCCCAGTGCCAAGAGCAGCGATACCGGATTGGCGATGCCCTTGCCCGCGATATCGGGCGCCGAGCCATGCACCGCCTCGAAGATCGCGGCGTCGGCGCCGATATTGGCGCCGGGCGCGAGGCCGAGGCCGCCGACGAGACCCGCCATCTCGTCGCTCAAAATGTCGCCGAAGAGATTGGTCGTCACCAGCACGTCGAACTGCCACGGATCGAGCACGAGCTGCATCGCACAGGCATCGATGATGCGATCGTTCGAGGCGACGCGGCCCTGATACTCGGCGGCGATCTTTTGTCCCATCTCGAGGAACAGCCCCGTCAGCGCCTTTAGCACATTCGCCTTGTGGACGATCGTCACCTGCTTGCGTCCATTCTTCAGCGCGTAGTCGAAGGCATAGCGGATGATTCGCTCGGCGCCGGCCTTGGTATTGACGCCGGAGCCGATCGCGACCGCGCGCGGATCGTCGCCGACCGGGATGTAATGCTCGAAGCCGACATAGAGGCCTTCGAGATTCTCGCGGATCAGCACCAGGTCGATCTGGTCGTAGCGGCCGCCGGGTACCACCGTGCGCACCGGCCGCACATTGGCGAAAAGGCCGAACTCCTCGCGCAGCCGTACATTGACCGAGCGGAAGCCGCCGCCGACCGGCGTCGTCAGCGGGCCTTTCAAGGCGAGCCGCGTGCGGCGGATGCTGGCGAGCGTCTCCTCGGGCAGCGGATCGCCGCCTTTCGCCAGCGCCGTCATGCCGGCCGGCTTCTCGTCCCAGGCGAAAGGCGCGCCCAGCGCATCGAGCACCGTCGCAACCGCCGCGACGATCTCCGGCCCGATGCCGTCGCCGGGAATCAGGGTCGCGGGGATTTTCGGGCCGGTGGCTGCCATGGGGTCTCGATCCTTCTGCCGGGCGCAGGGCGATATCTCTACCGCGACGCCGCGCTCCTGGCGATGCGGCGCGTCGGCCGGGCGGCCGGCGCGGCTTGTTTGAGCAAAATCCGAGGCATAGCTATCTCGCCTTGCTAAAGCCGCAAACTGAGCTACTACTAATGCTATCGGTTGCACTTCCTGGCGAATACCGACTGAGAGAATATCGGCTCTCGCCGCGCAAAGGCAGTCGCGCTCGTTCGCCTCCGACTTTGAAAGCCGCACCGATAAGCTCGAACAGCGATTTTACAATCACTGTTCGCGGTCACGAGTGAGCACTCATTTCCTCAGCTGTCGCAACGGTCGAGAGATCACATGCAAGTATTTGTCAAAGACAACAACGTTGATGGCGCGCTTCGCGTTCTAAAAAAGAAGATGCAGCGCGAAGGCACGTTTCGGGAAATGAAGAGACGGCGCGCGTACGAGAAACCATCCGAGCGACGGGTGCGGGAGAAGGCCGACGCCATCCGCCGGTATCGCAAGGCGATGCGCAAACGCATGGAGCGCTTGGGCTACTGATAGAGGATGATTTGTTTCAGCGCGAGGAGAGCGGCACGTGTCGAACTTCCACAAGTTCAAGCTCGGACAAGCGGTCGAATTAATCGGCGCCAGCATTCGCCTCAAGCCTTTGGGCCGCTTCGAGGTGGTGCGGTTGATGCCGACGGAGCATGGATTGCACCAATACCGGATCCGCTCGCTGGTCGATGGGCATGAGCGCATGGTCCTCGAGGCCGAGCTCGTCTGACGTGGTTCTCGGAACCGTCAAATGGTTCAGCGCCGAATCGCCGAGCACCTTTCCCTCGCCGGGTGACGCCATTGACAGCCGATCCGGCGAAGCTATGCTTCGCGCGTCAATCGACGTTGGGTTGGTTGCCGCCGTTATGCTCTCGCGAGCCAACCCGGTCCCCCAATCAGCCTTTTGGCCCGGAGCGCCGTCGGTGCTGCCGCGATCTTATTTTCAAGGAGGGACTGATGCCAGTCGGTACGGTTAAGTGGTTCAATGCGCAAAAGGGTTATGGCTTCATCCAACCGGACGATGGCAGCAAGGATGTGTTCGTTCACATCACCGCGGTCGAGCGCGCCGGCATGGGTAGCCTCAACGAAGGTCAAAAGTTGAGCTTCGATATCGAACGCGGCCAGCAAGGCAAGACCTCGGCCGTGAATCTGAAGAACAGCTGAAGCGAAAGAGCGGCTGCGGCCGCTTCTTTCGCGCGAGCCTTTCGTCCTCTTCGCCTGCGGCAGCGTCCTGCCGGTTGGTCCGCTCGCGTTCCCGCGTTGCAACCGGGCTCGCGCTCTCCTCGGTTTGCACGCGCGCGACCGACTTCGATCCCACGCTAGGCCGCAGGAGACGAAATGACCAAAGAAGATTTATTGGAAATGGAAGGCACCGTGTTGGAGCGATTGCCCGATGCGCGCTATCGCGTGCGCCTCGACAACGGGCACGAAACCATGGCTTACATGGCAGGGCGCGTGAAGAAGAACCGCATTCGGATTCTTGCCGGCGATCGCGTCACGCTCGAGATGACGCCGTACGATCTAACGAAGGCGCGGATCAATTTCCGTCATCGCGACGAAAGCGCGCCCGTTACCCATCCCGCGCCGCGCCGGCCGCAGTGGCGCCGCTGACGGGCTGAGGAATCCCTTCCGCGGCTGCGGTCCCGCCAAAGCGGACTCCGATATTTTGCGGCCAAGGCTGGACTTAGGCGGATCAGCCCAAGGCGGCCGCGCAACCTTCCCGCGTCAGCGTCAGGATGCCGTCGCCGATGGTCAGCCAGCCGCGGCCGGCGGCAAAGGACACTGCCCGGTCGAGTTCGGTTGTGTTGAGAGCGAGCGGCGACAGGCGGGTTTGTACCAGCGCAAGAGCGATCATGAGGCCGGGTATGGGCTGACGGTCCTCGGCGAAATTCCGCAGGATGGTGAGCGCCACGTATTCGGGCTCCGACCGCCGGCGTTCCGGGTAAGCGGGCATCGAAGACTTGTTTGGCGCAAACCGGGCCGCAATGGATCGAGCATCCATGACGACCGTGCCGGACGGATCTTTGATCGCATGAACCACGAAGCCGAGCTTCAGGAAATGTGCCGCGCATTCGGTCGCGTTCGCTTCGCTTTGGGCTCGTACCACGCTCCAATGACCATCGGATCGCTCGGTCGTATCCCAGAGGACGATCCAGGGCGGACGCGTTCCCGGATTGAGGTGGTCGGCGCTGACGATCGATTTGCGTAAATACGGCGCCGCCATCAATGCCTCCTACGAGCTTGTTTCCAGAGCGCAGCCGCAGGCACGGGGAAGGTCGGGATGGCGCATCCGTGACGTCGGCGTCGCTTCACCCTGCACGAAGCGATCCCGTTACAGGGAGGTTCGGTTAACGAGCGGTATTTCTGAGGTCGCTCGGGCCAAAGCCCTGAAAAGCGCGTTGCGCCAGCGTGATTTCGCCGACGTAAATGGCGGCTCCGGGGGACAATGTCAATAATAAACAAGGCTGTCTCGGCTCATGGGGTGTGGTATAGAATCGGTCGGTGGGCCAGTCGCACAAATTCAAAGTTGGGCAATCGGTTGATTTGATCGGTGTGCAACGATCATTGGGTCCGCCGCTCGGCAGATTCGAGATCGTGCGATTGATGCCGACGGAGCATGGGCGGCATCAATATCGCATCCGTTCGCTGCTTGACGGTCACGAACGCATGGTGAGCGAGAGCGAGCTCGAAGGACAACAGAATCGATGATGCAGTCCGGACGGTATCGCGCCAAAGCCCAAGAGCTTCGGGATCGCGGCGCACAAATGTCGGATACGCGCCTGCGCGACGAAATGCTGCTCATCGCTTCGCAATACGAGCAGCTCGCGCAAGAAGCGGAAAGATTCGAACCTTTGGCGTGAGAGATGCAACCCCGTAATCTCGATCCGTGCCGAAATATGCGAGCTGTGGCGCGAAGCCCGGTCGCTTCCCGCATCGAGTAAAGTTGTTCAAACCAGAATCCATTCGAGGTGAGTGATGGCGACAGGAACCGTCAAGTTCTTCAACGCACAAAAGGGTTACGGCTTCATCAGCAATGACGGCGGCGGGCCGGATGTGTTCGTGCATATTTCGGCAGTCGAACGCGCCGGATTGCCGGGCCTCCGCGAGGGCCAGCTCGTCAGCTTCGAAACCGAGATCGGGAAGAACGGCAAGAGCGCCGCGACGAACCTGAAGCTCGTCTAAGCCTCCCCGCGACCGCGCGGTGTCTGCCGCCGGTCGATTTCCGCTCTCCGAGATCGCCGCACGCTCGCTAAGAGCTCTTGCCGTTTTTGCGCGCGAAGAGCCGCAGCAAGCCGGCTGTTTGGCGATGCCATTGACGCACCGGTATGGCCGGGTATCCGCCGACCAAGCCGCCCGCCTCGATGTCGCGCATGACCCCGCTTTTGCCGGCGATCCGCGCCCCCGATCCGATCACAAGATGGTCGCTGATTGCGCTCTGTCCGCCAACCATGACATCGTCGCCGAGGACGGTGCTCCCGGCAATACCGACCTGGCCCGATAACACGCAGCACCTGCCCAAGCGCACGTTATGTCCGATCTGGACAAGGTTATCGATCACGGTGCCGGCGCCGATCACCGTATCGCCCATCGCTCCGCGATCGATCGCGCAATTCGAGCCGATCGCCGCGCCGTCCTCGATGATCACGCGACCGAGTTGCAGCATGCGCAGCGGGCCTTGCGGTCCCGCGACAAAGCCGAAGCCTGGTCCGCCGATGGTGCACGAGCTTCCGATCTCGACACCCGCGCCGACCAGCGCGTTGCTGATCGCGCTATGCGCGCCGATGCGGCTGTGATCGCCAATGGTGACGCCCGCGCCCAGCACCACATGGGACGCGATATGGCATCGTTGCCCGATCGTCACCCCGGGCCCGATCGCCGCGCCGAAATCGATCTGCGCGCCGCATCCGATGACGGCCGACGGATCGATTTGAGCGTCTGCACTGACGCCTCCGTTCGGCGCCGCGGCCGGATAGAGCAAATGCCCGGCGCGGGCGAAGGCAGCCCTGGGATTCGCGACAAAGAGAAGCGGCTGGCCCTCCAAAGCGTGAGGCGCGAGCACCCGGGTCGTGACCACGGCGCTGGCTTTTGTTGCCGCCAAGGCCGCGGCATAGCGAATATCGAAAAAGACGCTCAAATCCCCAGGACCGGCGTTTTCCAGATCGCCGACATCCGCGATCGAGATGTCGCCGATCACCGGTGACGGCGCTTCCGCATCGATCTTCGCCGCGATGTAGCTGAGCGAGAACGGCCCGCTCGCGCGGAAGAAGCGTCGATCGGTCATCCGCTCCCTCCTCGAAAGGGCGCTCTGAAGCAAGCGCCGGTGCCGCGGTCGCGCTTCAGCTTGGCGACTCCGTCGTGCCGGTCTCGGTCTCCGACACATCGTCTCCGGGCGCATCCGGCGCGTCGGCTTTTTCGCTCGCGACCCGTTCCGCTCGCCGCAGCAATTTCTTCTGTTGCTTTTCTTCTTTGGCGCGTTGCCGGTCGGCGCGTTGGAGGCGGTAATTCGGCTTGAACGGCATCGGCTTCCTCCTCGATCGTTCCGTTCGACAAGAGAGAGAATTCCGCGTCAAACCCGAAACGGGCACCGGCGGAACGACTAAGGCCGGCAATGAATGAACCCACGCCGCGAAGGCCCAACTATGGCGATCTGATCGTCAATATTCAAGCCGACCGGCGACGCGGGGAGCGCGCAGACGCGCCGTCCTGGGCCCGCCTCGTAAGCTCCTATAGGAAAGAGGAAGAGGAGCAGCCCTCATGTCCGAACGGAGAGAACTCTACCGCAGTCCAAATGGAGACACGTGGTTTCTCGGGCGCGAGCCTGGCGATGGCCACGCCTCATCATTCACCAGCCCAATGCTCCCTCCGGGGGGCGACTATCTCACATCGAACTGGGCGAGTTCTTGCGCAGCGGAAGCGGGCCGGAACAGCAGGCATTACTGCGCCTGATCGGCACGTTGGTGACGGTGCCGCCGTTTGCCCGAGACCCTCAAGGAGAGAAGTGAGGCCTCGCGTGCGGGTTGGGGCCGCCCGCAAGGCCGCGCGCGCCTTCGCCTCGCGCGATACGGCGCGTTAGCATGCGCCATGACCGTCCGCTCGATCGTCAAATTTCCCGATCCGCGGCTGCGCGCCGTGGCGGCGCCGGTCGCGGTGTTCGACGCGGCGCTGCGCGACCTCGCCGCCGATCTCATCGATACGATGCGCGCGGCTGGCGGCATCGGCATCACCGCGCCACATATTGGCGTCGCCCTGCGCGTGGTCGCGCTGGAGCTAGCAGCGCCCGAGACCGGACCGCAGATTTACGTCAATCCGACGATCGTCTGGTCCTCTGCCGAGACGATCCGGCATCCCGAAGGCAGCGTCTCGATGCCCGGCGTCAGCGCCGAGATCGAGCGGCCGGCGCAGGTACGCATGAGCTACCAAGACCTGAGCGGCGCCGAACGGATCGAAGAAGCGAGCGGCCTCGCCGCCGTGTGCCATCAGCACGAGATCGACCAACTCGACGGGATCTTCTGGCTGCAGAAACTATCGGCGCTCAAGCGCGACCAGGTGATCCGACGCTATCAGAAGCTGCAGCGGCTCGGATGAGTGCGCGCTTACTCCCACTCGATTGTTTTAAGTGATCGTAACGCATTGAATTCCGCGCACAAATTTTTTCCGCACACAATGAAGAACCGTCTCCCCGATCCGTCAGAAATTTGCGCTCTTGAATTCAAAGGAGAATTTCGGCGATTCAAAATCTGCTCGGTTTCAGCGACTATCGGCATCGATTGGTCGATTTTCGACATTCTTTAGCTGTGCCTTCACGATTAGCCCCGTCGGCAAAAAGACCGTCACGGCTCGCAAGAGCCTGAACGATACGCCAGGCACACTCTGCCAGCACGCAGTTCTTCTCATGCTTGATCCGTCCCGGGCTTAGGCCTTGGCGGCGTTCTGTGCAGCCTCGAATACATCACGTGCGGACGTCGTACCCGCTACGTGCTCCGTACCCTCGACTCCGAGGTCCATCCATCCTGCATTCACGGCCTCAAACATTTCTTCGGCAGGTCCGGTGTGGCCCTTCGGGATGCCGAATTGCTCGAACGCTTCCGCCCACCCTGCACGCGGGACT
>DASYAL010000011.1:0-1717 GCA_036501365.1 Allostellaceae bacterium
GCATCGAGGCGAAGTGGCGGAATACGCACAGTCTGCCCGGCTTCAAGCCGGTTCTTCGGCTGGGTGCGCTTGCCATTGACGCGCACCTCGCCTTTGCGGATGACGCGCTGGATGTGGGAGAAGCTCAGGCTTGGAAAACGTGCCTCAAAAAAACGGTCGACGCGCATGCCGGATTCATCGGCGGTGACCGTGGCGTTCTGAACGGCGGTGGGAAGAACCGGCGGCGCATCTACCTGCTTCCTATCATCCTGAGGCGGCCGGGCAGCGGCCCTCGGAAGAGGTTCGGGCCGAGCGCTCGGGCGGTTGCCCCGCCTGAAATCGGGTTTGCCCGATTTCGACCGCTTGAATTGGACGTCGGCATGAGCCGACTTGTCGGGTCGCTTCGCGGCCGCTTCAGAGTCACGGTGAGCGGAGCGATGTCCATGCCGCGGCCCTGCGCTCTGTCGCCCGCCGCCCGGCTGCCGTGGTCTGCGCGAGCTTCTCAAGAGCCGCTCCGCTCGCGGCGCAGCTTCGCCCAATACTCCAGCCGCTTTTTGATCTCGCGCTCGAAACCACGCTCGGGCGGATCGTAGAATTGCCGCCGGCCGAGTTGCTCCGGGAAATAGTCCTGGCCGGAGAAAGCCTCCGGCGCGTCGTGATCGTAATCGTAGCCCGATCCGTAGCCTTCGGTTTTCATTAATTTGGTCGGCGCATTGAGGATGTGTTTGGGCGGCAATAGCGATCCGGCTTCCTTGGCGGTGCGCATCGCGGCTCCGAAGGCGACATAAGCGGCGTTCGATTTCGGCGCGGTGGCGATGTAGATGACCGCCTCGGCGATGGCGAGCTCGCCCTCCGGACTGCCGAGAAAGTCGTAGGCGTCTTTCGCCGCATTGGCGACGACGAGCGCCTGAGGATCGGCCAATCCGATGTCCTCGACCGCCATGCGGACCACGCGCCGCGCCAGATAAAGCGGATCCTCGCCGGCATCGAGCATGCGGCAAAGATAATACAATGCCGCGTCGGGGTCGGAGCCGCGCACCGATTTGTGCAACGCGCTGATCAGATTGTAATGGCCGTCCTGCGCCTTGTCGTAGATCGGCGCGCGGCGCTGCACCACCTCCTGCAGGCCCGCAGCGTCGAAAGTCTCGCCATGGCGTGCGGCCCGCCAAACCTCCTCGGCGAGCGTCAACGCGGCGCGGCCATCACCATCCGCCATTCGGATCAAGGACGCGCGCGCTTCGGCGTCGAGCGGCAGCGTCTTGTCTTCGATTTGCTCGGCGCGGGCGAACAGCTTCTCGATCGCGTCGGCATCGAGCGGCTTGAACACCAGGACGCGCGCGCGCGACAGCAGCGGCGCAATCAGCTCGAATGACGGGTTCTCGGTGGTGGCGCCGATCAATACGATCGTGCCATCCTCCATGACCGGCAGGAAGGAATCCTGCTGCGCGCGGTTGAAGCGGTGGATCTCGTCGACGAAGAGCAGCGTGCCCTGCCCGGTCTCACGGCGGGCCCGCGCCGCGTCGAACACCTTTTTCAGATCGGCCACGCCGGAAAAAATCGCCGATATCTGCTCGAAATAAAGCGCCGTCGCGTGCGCAAGAAGCCGCGCCACGGTGGTTTTGCCGGTCCCAGGCGGCCCCCAGAAGACGAGCGAGCCGAGCGAGCGCGCCTCCAGCATGCGCGTGAGCGCTCCGTCAGGGCCTAGAAGATGATCTTGGCCGACAACATCGGACAGCTT
>DASYAL010000012.1:0-3298 GCA_036501365.1 Allostellaceae bacterium
AGCCGCTCACTTGCCCATCAGGCTCTTGGCGTTCTTGTCGGTGATCGCGAGGGTCGGAACGGTGACGGTCGTGGGCACCGAGGCCGCGCAGTCGAGCAAGATGGATTTCGCCATCGCGATCGCCTCGGGGCCGCCGGTCGGGTAGGTGAAGGTCGCGGCCCACTCGCCTTCCGCCACCGCGCGGATGCCGCCCGCGGGGCCTGGCAGGCCGTCGGTGCCGATGATCTTGATCTCGCCTTCCTTCTTCCCGGCGCCCTTGGCCGCCAGGCGGGCGCCGGCCGCCATCATGTCGTTGCTGGCGTAGACGACCTTGATGTCGGGATGCGCCTGCAGCATCGCGGAAAAGGCCGTCTGAGCTTTATCCGGGAGCCAGTCGGCGGCCTGTTCCGCGACGATCTTGATCTTGTCGTTCTTCTTGACGCCGTCCTTGAAGCCGTTGAGACGCTCGACCGCCGGCGTCGAGCTCGGCAGGCCTTCCAGGACGGCTGCCTCGCCACCCCCCGGCAGCAGAGTGTCGGCGGTATAATTGCCGGCCTCGAGGGCGATCTTGTAGTTGTCGCCGCCGATGAACGCGGTGTAGTCCTTGCCCGGATCGCCGACGGTCTTGCGGTCGAGTTCGATGACCGGAATGCCCGCCTTCATCGCCCGCGCCACGACGGGCGTGATGGGCGACGCCTCGAAGGGCGAGATCAGGATCATATCGACCTTCTGGGTGATGAAATTGTCGACCTGCGAGGTCTGCGTGTTGACATTGCCGGCGCCGTCAGCGATCTGCAACGTGAACTGCGGCACGGCCTTCGCCGCCGCGGTCAGGTCGTCGTTGACGTGCTGCCGGTAGGGCTCTGCATTATTGGCTTGCGAGAAGCCTATGATATATTTGCCGTCCTTGCCGCAGTCTTTCACCAGCGGCGCTGATATTGCCGTGCTCGCCATCAGCGCGAGCGCGGCTCCGGCGGAGGCTGGCGCTCGCCAGTAGCGCCGGGTTCGTTGCCTTGTATTCATTTTGAATACCTCCCTATTTCGGATTGTGTTCAATCGGTCCGCCGGAGCCGGTCCTACCGGCGTCGGCGTTTGCGCAAATGCCGCCGAAACTCAACGCGACACTCCCTCGCGGCGACGGACGAGGGACTGAAGGACCGCGGCGAGCACGATGATCGCGCCCGTCGCCAGAAGCTGCAGAGCGGCGTTGATGTTGTTGAGCTGCAAAACGTTCGCCAGCGCGCCGAGCATGACGCTGCCGGCGACGGTGCCGATCATCGAGCCGGCGCCGCCGAACAGGCTCGTTCCGCCGATCACGACCGCGGCGATGGCGGTCAGTTCATAGCCAGTGCCATCGTTGGCGCTGCCGAAGTTGAACTGGCCGGCATGCACGATGCCCGCCGCCGCGGAAGCAAACCCGGTGATCGCGTAGACGGAAATCTTGATCGCGGACACCGGCACGCCGGAAAGCCGGGCAGCGCGCTCATTGCCGCCGACGGCGAACACGTAGCGGCCGAACCGCGTCGTATTGAGCACGATCGTCGCCACGGCCGCGAAGACGACGAAGACGAGCGTGGCGACCGGCACGGTGTTGTTGAACAGCCGATCGCCGAGGATCGCGAAGATCGGCGGCGCGAGGCCCGGCCCGTCGCCGTACGAAATGTTGATGTATTGGTTGTTGGAGACGACCAGCGCCAGGCCGCGCGCGACTTGCAGCCCCGCGAGCGTGACGATGAACGGCTCCAGCCGGAAACGGGTCGAAATCGAGCCCTGCATCGCGCCGAACGCCGCGCCGACCGCGAGAACGGCGAGCAGCGTCGGCAGCAGGCCCCAGCCGACGCTGACCATCATCGTAGCGGTCAATACGCTCGAAAGGCTCAGCAAGGCGCCGACGGAAAGGTCGATGCCGGCGGTTATTATGACGAAAGTCATACCGACCGAAATGATGCCGGTCTCGGAAATCGCGCGAATGATGTTGGCGACGTTGTCGGGCGCGAGGAACAGGATGTGGCCGTGACGCACAGGCGAAAAAATGACGCCGCCGATGACGACCAGAACCAGGCCGATCAGGCTCTGAAAGCGGACCGCCAGCGACAGGAGATCGATTCTCGGCCTGGCCTTGGCCGTCTCGATCAGGGGCGGCCTCGCCCGTGCGCCGACCTCAGACATGGGCGCTCTCCCGGGCGCTCTCGTCGCCGGAGGCCGCCGCCAGTACGGTGTGCTCGTCGACGCCGCCCTCATATTCCGCGACCGTGCGGCCCGCGCGCAACACGACGATGCGATCGCAGAGACCCAGCAATTCCGGCATTTCGCTCGACGCCACGAGGACGCCGAGCCCTTCGCCGGCGAGTTCGCGCAAGCGCGCGTAGATTTCGCCCTTGGCGCCGACGTCGACCCCGCGCGTCGGCTCGTCCAGCAGCAGCAGTTTGGGCTCGCCGAGAACTTCCTTGGCGAGAACCACTTTCTGCTGGTTGCCGCCCGACAGCGAGCCCGCCACGATGCGCGCGTCGCGCGGCCGGATGTCGAACTCGTCGAACGATCGCCGCGCCGCATCCGCCTCCATCCGGCCGGACATGAAGCCGAAGGGCGAGATGCGGTCGAGAATCGACATGACGAGATTGCGGCCCACCGGCATGCGCAGCATGAGGCCGCCGCCGCGCCGATCGTCGGTCACGAAGGCGAGGCCCGCGCGCCGAGCGGCGCGGACCGACGTCAGCCTGGCGGGCTTGCCGTCGACTTCGACGACGCCTTGCCATCCGCCCGAGAGGCCGGTCCCATAGAGAGCGGACAGCAACTCCGTTCGCCCGGCGCCCATCACCCCAGCGAGCCCAACGATTTCGCCGGCGTGCACGCTCAAAGTGACGTCCCGAGGCGGCTGCCAGCCCGCCCGTTCACGCCTGAGACGAAAGCGCGCGCGATCGAGGTTCAGGAGCCTGCGGCCGGTTGTCTGCACGCGCTTGGGATAGAGGTCGCCGAGCGGCCGGCCGACCAGAAGCCGGACGAGTTCGGCCTGCGGCGCGTTGGGCGCGGCTTCGCCAGCGACCAGTCCGTCGCGCAGCACCGTGACGCGATCGGCGACGCGCGGCACCTCTTCCAGCCGGTGCGAAATATAGATGATGCCAACGCCCTTGGCGCTGAGGTCGCGCATGATCTTGAACAGCCGCTCGGCTTCCGTCGAAGTCAGCGCCGCGGTCGGCTCGTCCATGATGAGAATGCGCGAGGCGTTTGACAGCGCCTTGACGATCGCCACCACTTGCCGATGGCCGATCGACAGATCCTCGACCTTGCGGCCGATGTCGATGTCGACGTCGATCGCCGA
>DASYAL010000013.1:0-262146 GCA_036501365.1 Allostellaceae bacterium
AAGCGTAAATTGGCTTTGTTCGGGAATTTTCAATTTCGGCCAACGACCATCCGTACAAATCGAACGCTTATTACGTATTATCGCGAAGATATGGCGTCGCCGCCGCGCGGGTTCAAGCCCGGCTGGAAGAACAACGCCCAGCTTCGGACTCTTGGCGATCAGCTCCGATCGCGTCCGGAAGGCTTCGGCGTGATCCGGGGAAAGCAGCGCCTCGGCGGTGGCGCGAAAGAGTGCCAGCCAGCGCGCGAACATGCCCTCCTCGAGCCCTTCGACGGCGAGATGCACGGCGAGCGGATTACCGCGGTAGCGGCCGGTGGAGAGCATCGCCCCCGACCAGAAATCGTACATCTTGGCGAGGTGCACCGGCCAGGCTGCGGCGGCAATCGCGCGCTCGAAAACGGGCGCGAGTACCTCGTCCCGTCGCACCTTCGCATAGAAAGCATCGATCAGCGCGACGATCTCGTGCTCGGCAATGGCAGTCATGATCGGTCCCGATACGTCTCGCCCATCATAGGAGATGCGAAGCGACGATGCGGCTGCGGCGGATGCGCCCGCGCCGCGCGTAGGGTTATCGACGCATCGGTCTTCCCGCTATCCTGGCGTCGTCATCTTTATGGGTCGTATTGTCATGACAACTTCGCGCCGCTGGATCGATGTCCATCATCACATCGCCCCGCCTGCCTATATCGCCCAAGGCGGCAGCGGCGTCGGCAGCGCGCTCAAGACCTGGTCGCTCGCCAAGTCGCTCGAGGATCTGGAGCAAGGCGGCATCGCCACCGCGATCGTCTCGGTGACGCAGCTCGCCAAGCATATCGCCGGCGACGAGCAGCGCCGCAGCCTCGCGCGCAACTGCAACGACTTCGCGGCGCGGCTGGTCGCGGATCACCCCGGCAAATTCGGCATGTTTACTGTCCTGCCGCTGCCCGATATCGACGGCACGCTCAAGGAGATCGAATACGGTCTCGATGTTCTGAAGGCCGACGGCGTCGGCATGTATACGTGCTATCACGACAAGTGGATGGGCGATCCCCTGTTCGATCCGGTCTTCGCCGAGCTCAACCGCCGCAAGGCGGTGATCTACGTCCATCCTTCCGTGCCGGATTGTTGCATCAACCTCGTCCCCGGCGTCGCCGATTCCGCGATCGAGTTCGGCACCGACACGACGCGCGCGATCACCCGCATGGTGTTCAGCGGCGCCTCGCGGCGCTTTCCCGACATGCGCGTGATCTGGTCGCATGCCGGCGGCACCATGCCCTATCTCATCGAGCGCTTTGTCCGCATGGCCGAGATCAAGCAATATGCCGCGATCTTGCCCGAAGGCTTCCTGCCCGAAGCGCGGCGCTTCTTCTACGACACCGCGCAGGTCGCGAATCACACGACGCTCACCTGCGCGCGCGAGGTGGTGCCGGATTCGCATTTCGTCTTCGGCTCGGATTTCCCCTATCGCACCTCCGGCGAGCACGTCGTCGCGCTCGAAGCCTGCGGCGTCTTCAATGACGCGCAGCTCGACGCGGTCGCGCGCGGCAATGCGCGGCGACAGCTCGGCCTCGGAAGCTGAGCTAAGCCGCTTCGTCGGCCGGCTGCGGATGCCGCGCACGCAGCGCTGACAACCGCGGCGCGCGCCCCTCGCCCGCCGGGTTTATGCTAAGTCCTTCATCGCATAAAGGCGGCGGTCCTGAGCCGCGATAGGATGCGCGTGGATTTCTTCGCGACCATGTTCCGGCGCCGGGGGCGGCCAGGCGACGCCGCAGCGGGCCTGCCGCTCGGCCTGCTGATGGGCATGTTCTTCACCTATGTCGGCATCGGCATGGTGTGGTCGATCCTCACCGTCTACGCGACCTCACTCGGCGCGAGCGCGGCGACGGCGGGCGCGACCATCTCGGTCTTCGGCGCATCGCGGCTGCTGATCAGCGTGCCGGCCGGCATGCTCTCGGAGCGCCTCGGCCGCGTGCGCGTCATGGTTATCGGCCTCGTGCTGGTGGCGGCGGGCTCTTTCATCGCCCTCGCCGTGCAGAACATGGCGACGCTGCTCGCCTGCCTGATGCTGCAAGGCGTCGGCTCGGCCTGCTACGGCACGGCGGCGCTGAGTGCCGTGACCGATCGCGGCACGCCGACGACGCGGGTGCGCGACATGGCCGCCTATCAGACCGCGACGCAGATCGGCCTGTCGCTCGGTCCCGGCCTCGGCGGCTTCGCCGCGGCGCTCTGGGGTTATGGCGCGCCGTTCGCCTGCCAGGGCGCGATGGCGCTCGCGGCGCTGCTTGCGGTGATCCGCATGCCCGGCGGCCGGCCGGCTAAACCGTCCGGCGAAGCAGCGCCATCACGCGGCGGTATCATCGCGCTCATCGCAGGCGTCGCCTCGCTCAGCTACGCGCTGTTCTTCGGCCGGGTCGCCTCGTCCTGGATCCTGATGCCGCTCATCGCCCACAACATCATGGGACTCGGCATCGGCATGGTCGGCGCGCTCTTGACCGCGAGCTCGATCGCCAACCTCACCATCCTGCGTTTCATCTCGGTCCTGGTGCGGCGCCTCGGCCGCTTCGCCACCATGATCGGATCGATCGCGACCGTGCTCGCCGCGCTCGTTATCCTCGCCCTTGCCCATAGCGAGACGATGCTCTGGGTTTTCACCATCCTGATCGGCACGGGCATGGGCATCTCGACCGCGCTCGTCACCTCTTACGCCGCCGATGCCGCGCCACCGGGCCGTGTCGGCGCGGTGATGGGCTCGATGCGCATGACCACCGATCTCGGCGCGATCACCGGGCCGATCCTCGCCGGCTTCTGCGTCGATCAGGCCTGGCTCGGCGTTCCCGGCGGCGTCGGCCTCTGCGCCGCGATGTTGGTCGCGACCGCGGTAATTTTCCTCTCCACCGCGAAAGGCCTACGCGCCGGGTGAGCTTTTGTCGGCGGCTTCCTCGGCTCGGCGCCGGCCGCCGATCATGCCCTGCCCGGCCAGCGGCGAGAGTTTCGCAAAGATCGGCACGGCGCAGATCGAGATGACGCCGACGGCGATGAAGGCCGGCACGAAATCGGTCGGCCCCAGGGCCGTGTGACCCCTGACGAGCAGCGTCGTGTGCAGCAGCAGCGCGCCGGTGCCGATGCCAAGACTCATCGAGAATTGCTGAGCCATGCTGGCGAAAGGCGTCGCCCGGCTCATCAGCGTCGCCGGCACGTCGGAATAACCGAGCGTATTGATCGCGCTGAATTGCAGCGAGCGGAAGAAGCCGCCGAACAGCAGCACAGCGAAGATCAGCACCAGCGGCGTGTCGGGCCGCCACAACGCGTTGATGCCGAGCAAAATCGAGGTCAGGAAGGCGTTGAAGAGCAGTGTATTGCGATAGCCGAAGCGGCGAATGATCTGCGTCGCGGTGATGCGCATGAGCAGCGCGCCGGCGGCGCTGGCGAAGGTGACGAGCCCCGAAACCAGCGGCGAATAGCCAAAGCCCAGCTGCATCAGCAGCGGCAGCAGGAAGGGCAGCGCGCCGATGCCCATGCGCGTCAGGGTGCCGCCGGTGACGCCGATGCGGAAGGTCTGGATATTGAGCAGGCTGAGGTCGATGACCGGAAACGCCGTGCGTCGTGCATGCCATACATAGACCGAGACGCAGAGGATGCCGATGACGATCATCGTCGCCACCACCGGGATCGGCAGACCGCCGCGGCCGACGACCTCGAAGCCGAAGACCAGGCAAGAGAGGCCGATGCCGGTCAAGGCGAAACCGGGCCAGTCGATCGGCCGTACGTTATCCTCGCGCAGATTCTCGACGAACAAGGTCACCAGCACGATGCCAAGGAAAGCAATCGGCACATTGATGAAGAAGATCCAGCGCCACGAGAAATAGGTGACGATGAAACCGCCGAGCGGCGGCCCGAAGACGGGCCCCAGCATCGCCGGCGTGGTGACGATGATCATCGCGCGCAGGAGGTCCGATTTGGGCACGGAGCGCAGCATGACGAAGCGCCCGACCGGAGACATCATCGCGCCGCCCATGCCCTGGATCATGCGGGCGACGACGAACTCCTCGAGGCTGTTCGAGAGGCCGCAAAAGATCGAGCCGATCATGAAGACGCCGATCGCCGCGCGGAACACGGTGCGCGCACCGAACCGGTCGGCCATCCAGCCGCTCAAGGGGATGAAGATCGAGAGGCTGAGGAGATAGCAAGTGATGGCGAGATTGAGGCGCAGCGGATCTTCGTTGAGATCGTGCGCGATCGTCGGCAGCGCGGTCGCAATGATCGTCGAGTCGAGCTGCTCCATGAAGAGCGAGCAGGCGACGATCAACGGGACAAACCTTTTGACGTCTCGAGCCATAGCGCCGGGGTTGTTGCTCTCGGCGCAGGATAGCCGCTAGGCGGGCGCCGTTATAGTATCCGCCGCCTCACGGCAGAGTTGCGAGAGTGAGAGGAATGCTCATCAACCGCTTTTCGTTGCATGTCGAATGGGGCGATTGCGACGCCGCCGGGATCGTCTTCTATCCGCGCTATTTCGCCTGGTTCGATGCCGCGACCTTCCACCTTTTCGCGCGCACTGGCCTCTCGATGCGCGCCCTCTGGGAGAAATACGGCTCGGTCGGCACGCCGCTCGTCGACGCGCGCTCGCGCTTTCTGATCCCGTCGCGCTGGGGCGACGATCTCGTCTGCGAATCGGGCGTGAGCGAATGGGGCGAGAGCAGCTTCAGCGTGCAGCATCGCCTCCTGAAGGACGGCAAGCTGGCGGTCGAAGGGCTCGAGAAACGCGTCTGGGTGGCTCCTCACCCGACCGAGAAAGGCCGGATCAAGAGCGCACCCATACCGCGTGAGATCGTGGCGAGCCTCTCGGATGCTTCGGGCGCGACGCAGATCGCGCCCTAGGCATCGCTAAGAGGTGGTGTCGAGCAGCAGGCGCGGACCCGACAGGCTCTCGCCGATCGAGTTGAAGATCGCGACCAACTCGCTGACCGAGCTGTTGCTCGAGGCGCAGCCACCGCTGACGCCCTCCGTGTCCGAATAGAACATGGTCGAATTGGACGCGATCTGCTGCAGCGTCGAACAGGCCGAGATGTGCGGCGAGTCCGTGCTGCAGCTGCCCGTCGAGGATGTCGAAGCGCCATAGGCGATCGAGTACACCCACATGCCCGCGCTCGTCGCGGCGTTCGCGGCGGTGATCGCTTGGTGGCATTGGTTGGTCGCCTCGCCCGTCGGCATGTTGCTCGAGCTCGCGCTGGCGTCGCCGTCGCCCAGCAGAATGATCACCTTCTGCGTGCCCGGATGGCCGTTCGTCGCCAGCGCGGACTGCGCCGCCTTGATCGCGTCGGCATAGAAGGTGCCGACGCCGCCGACTGCCTGCACGCCGACCGAACAGCCCGGCTCCTGCGCCGCCTTGGCGAGGTTGGACGACGGGTTGAGGCTCGTCGCCGAATCCGAGGTGCGGTAGTCGTTGACGAGGCCGAGCACCTGATACACCGGCGACGACTTGTAAGAGACGATCTGCGGCGACGGCGAGCTCACGCAGTCATAGTCGTACTGCGCCTGGCTCGCGTTTTTGAGGCCCGGGAAGACCATCAAGCCCGCGTAATCGACGCTCGGCTTCAGCGTCTTGAGCACCGACTGGATGCCGGTCAGCGCGCATGTCATGCGGGTCGCATGCGACACCGAGCAATTCGTGTCGCTGTCGGTCATCGACTGCGTCGTGTCGAGCACGAACATCACGTCGACCGGCAGATTGCCGCCGCCTTGCTGCCCCGCGGTCGAGGTCGCGGTGATCGTCACCGACTCGACGCCGATCATCTTGGCGAAGATGGTCGGCACGACTGCCTGCTGCTTCACCGCGATCGCGTTCGCGGAATCGGGACCGCTGCAGGTGAAGCCGGTGCTTTGCAGGCATTTGAGCTGCGGAAAGCCGCTCATCATCGTGACCGTCGCGCCGCTCAGGGCGTTGAGATCGCCCGTGCCCGCGGAATACTGGGTCGCGACCGTGGTCGCCGTGCCCGGCGCGGCCGCGCAGCAGTTGATCTTCGACGCGCCGGCCAAAGCCGCCGCATCGGTCGACGCCTGCAGCGCGCGCTCGGTTTGCGCGATGTGGGCGCCGTCGACGCACAGCGCGCCGACCCCGCAGAACAGCGGAACCATCAGCGCGGTGAGTATCGCGGTCGCGCCTCGCTTGTCGCGGAGGACGCGACGAAGAAGTTTCGTCAATGTCATCATTGTACGAGCTCCGTCGATTTGGCTGTTAAAGTGCAACTCGGTGCGTAGTTGTGACCGAACACGTTTAGATCGCACGGATAGCTGACTTGCACGCTCGCCGCCTGCCCTTGCGCGCTGTTCAGTGCCGTTTGGCAGCCGCTATCCGTGGAGCAGGCGGTACCGTTGACGGTCGCGGTGATGGTCATGTTCGCCGCTGTGAGCGTCGAGACGGCCGTGAGCTGGGCCTTCATCGTCGTCCACGGCGAGGTGCTGGCACGGCTGATCGCGAGCACGCGCGCCGCGCCATCTGTCACGTTGGTGAGCGTCAGATAGTTGTTCAGCGCGACGCCGAATTGCAGCGCGCCGAACGCAAGCGTCAGCAGCACCGGCAACAGCAGCGCGAATTCCACCGCGGGGCTACCCGCGGTATCGCGGCGAAGCCGGCCGAGGAACGCTGTCAGCAATATCCGTCGCGGAACCATCATCGCGCCATTCGCAAATAGAGTTTTGGCAACGATGACGATTCCGGCCCCGGGCCCTTAATAAAAGGTTAAGGCCGCCCCGTGCCGCGCCGAAATCGCGTGGCAAATCAAACAAATACGAGAAGCCTGCGGGGCAAAAGCGCCGCGCCTCAGCGGCAAATGCACCGCGAATTCAGGTCGCCTGGATTTAAGCCGCTTGCGCTTCGCGGATGGCGCGCCAGATGCGCTCGGGCGTCGCCGGCATGTCGATATGCCGGATGCCATAACTGCCGAGCGCGTCGAGCACTGCGTTCATCACCGCCGGCAGCGAGCCGGCGCAGCCCGCCTCGCCGCAGCCCTTGACGCCGAGTGCGTTGGTCTTGGCCGGCACGGGATGGTTCTCGATCGCGAACATCGGCGCGTTGTCGGCGCGCGGCATCGCATAATCCATATAGGAGCCGGAGAGGAGTTGGCCGTCGGCGTCGTAGTAGGTGCGCTCCATCAGCGCCTGGCCGATGCCCTGGACGACGCCGCCATGCGCCTGCCCCGCCACCGTGATCGGATTCACGATGGTGCCGAAATCATTCACCATCGAATATTTCACCACCTCGATCACGCCGGTATCCGGATCGAGCTCGACCTCGGCGACGTGGCAGCCATTCGGGAAGGCCGAAGGCGGCGTCTCGGCGACGAGGTTGACGTCGAGCGAGTTGGGCACGCCTTCGGGCAGCTTCAGCCCCTCGCGCAGCCGGGTCGCCAGCTCCATCAGTCCGACCGCGCGGTCGGTACCGACGATGGTGAAGCGGCCCTTGCCGAATTCGATATCGGCGGGCGACGCTTCGAGTACCACGGCAGCGATCTGCTTGCCGTGCTCGACCACCTGGTCGCTCGCTTTCACCAGGGCGTTGCCGCTCGACATGATCGAGCGCGAGCCGCCAGTGCCGCCGCCGAACAAGAGCTCGTCGCTGTCACCCTGGATCATGCGGATGCGGTGGAAGGGAATGCCGAGCCGGCTCACCAGCACCTGTGCAAAAGGCGCGT
This sequence comes from Allostellaceae bacterium, assembly GCA_036501365.1. Taxonomy (GTDB): domain Bacteria; phylum Pseudomonadota; class Alphaproteobacteria; order ATCC43930; family CGMCC-115725; genus CAIKMD01. The sequence continues at coordinate 7,668 of DASYAL010000013.1, forward strand.
GATGGCCCTGGCCGTAATCGAGCGTCCCGGTGACGATGGTGACACCGCCGTCCGGATCGAAGCGGATGCCGCCCATCTCCTTGCCCTGCGGCGCGGTGACCTCGAGATAGGAGCCGATGCCGCGGCCGCGGAGCTTGCCGCGCGCGCGGCTTTCGGCTTTGCGCTTCTCGAAGCCGGCCCAGTCAGATGATTGTAGTGCCTGATCGAAGACCGCCCTGAACTCGCCGCTGTCGTAATTCATGTCCGACGGCGCCTTGTAGGGCATGGCAGTCGCGGCGATATGGTTGCGGCGCCGCAGCTCGAGCTTGTCGATGCCCATCTCGGCGGCGGCGGCATCGAGCAGCCGCTCCATATAGTAATTGCCCTCGGGCCGCCCCGCGCCGCGATAGGCGCCGACCGGCGTCGAGTTGGTGTAAACGCCCTTGGTGTTCACCTCGAGGAGCGGCGTGCGATAGACGCCGATGATGTTCTTCACCGCATTGACGGTGTAGGGCAGCGGCACGATCGGATAAGCGCCGGCATTGCCGGTGCCGGTCAGGCGCAGCGCGAGGATGTTGCCGTCCTTGTCGAAGGCGACCTCGCCGGTCATCGCATGATCGCGGCCATGATGATCGGAGACGAAGCTATCGGAGCGCTCGTCGGTCCATTTGACGGCGCGGCCGAGCGTCTTGGCCGCGAACAGCACGCAGACATTCTCGGGGAAGACCTGGCTCTTCATACCGAAGGAGCCGCCCACATTGTGCGTCAGCACGCGCATCTTGTCGGGCGTGGTGCCGAGGACGCCGGCGGTACCGCCCTTCATGCCGAAGACGCCCTGGCTGCAGACGGTGAGCGTGTATTTGCCGGTCGCCGGATCAAACTGGCCCACCGCGGAGCGCGGCTCCAAGGGGTTGATGACGATGCGGTTGCTGACCAGCGACAGCTTCGTCACATGCACGGCCTTGGCGAAGGCCTCGGCCACCTTCGCGCTGTCGCCCCAGTGATAATCGACCGCGACATTGCCGGGCACGCTGTCATGGACCTGCGGCGCGCCCGATGCCAGCGCCGCGCTTACCGTCGGCGCCACCGGCAACGGATCGATCTCGACCTCGACCGCCTCGCCGGCATCTTTTGCCTGCGCTTGCGTCGCGGCGACGACGAAAGCCACCACCTCGCCGCTGAACCGCACTTTCTCCGTCGCCAGAACGGGACGCGCCGGCGTCAGCCACGGCTTGCCGTCGCGGCCCTGGACCATCATGCCGCATTTGATCGGGCCGACGCCCGCGGCGGCGAGATCGGCGGCGGTATAGACGCCGAACACACCCGGCATCTTCCGCGCCGCGGCGACATCGACGCGGCGGATCGTGCCATGGGCGTAGCGGCTGCGCACCATCATCGCATAGGCCTGGCCAGCGACGTTGACATCGTCGGTATAGCGGCCCTCGCCACGCAGCAGCTTCGGATCCTCGACCCGCAGTACCGGCTGGCCGACACCAAACTGCTCGAGCGCCAGGCTGTTCTCGTCGATCCGGTCAGGCATGTCAAAGACCCTCTTGCAACGCCGCTTCCCTGTCGGATAGCGGCAAAGCGAGCCTCGCTCAAGGGGGCGGGACTGCGCCTGACGCGGCCCTGCCCACCGCTGCGGTCGGCCGGAAATTACGCGACGAGCTGCTCGACCGCGCCGTCGGCCTTGCGGCCCTGGACGCGGTACTGGCCGATCTTCTCGAACAGCGGCCAGTCCGAGACCGCATAGAGGATGGCGTCGCTCTTGCCGGTGTTGATGTGACGCCGCCACAGGAAATTCGGCACGACGATGATGTCGTTGCGCTCCCAATCGAAGCGCTGGCCGGCGATCTCGGTCGCGCCGCTGCCTTCGAGCGCGATGTAGAAGACGTTCGCGGTCTCGCGCTTCCAGCGCGTCTCCTCGCCCGGCCGCACCAGCTGCGCCGAATAATCGAGCGTCGTGAAGACCGGCTGGCCGTTCGCCGGATTGACAAAGCGCAGGGTGATGCCCTCGTAAGGATCGCCGGTCTCGTTGCGCAACCCGTCGAGCGTCTCGCGGATGTCCTTGGCGCGATACTGGAACACCGGCCCGACATTCTGGCCGAAGCCGCGCCGATGCGAGACGAAAGCCGGCAGCAGCCCGCCTTTGCCGTAGAGCTTTTGCGAATAGCCCGCCTCGAGCGTCGGAAGCTGCGCGCGTGCGTTGCTCATGCGCGGGCCGGTGTAGTGATCGTCGAGCCAGTTGCAGTCGAGGAATTCGAGCAGCGGGAAATCGAGGATGTCGGCCCACACCACCGGCTTGACGTCGTCATTGCCGTGATCGTGCCAGGTGCCGTTGGGGGTGAGGATCAGATCGCCACGCTCGGCGACGCAACGCTCGCCTTCGATGGTGGTATAGCCGCCCTTCTCGGAAAGGATCGTGCGGCTGGCATTCGGCGCGTGGACATGCACTGGCGCGACGTCGCCGGGATTGTAGATCGAGATCGCGCAGCGGATCGTCGACGTCACCTGCAGCCTACCGCCGAGGCCGGGATTGGTGAGGAGGAATTGCTGCCGGTCGGCGAATTCGATCGGCGGCACGTCGGCATTCTTCGCGATATTCGCGATCTGGTCGAGATAGGGCGAGATCTCGCGCCAGCGCCAGCGATGCGGCAGCGCCTTCATCTGGTTGGCGCCGACGCGGCCGGCGGCGAGCTGGCCGCCGACATCGAGACCGGTCTCGCGGAACCACGGCCGCTGCGACGGCGCGTTGGCCTGCGTTCTGAGCCAGATGCTGTACTTCCCGGCCTCGGCGTTCAAACGCTCCATCGCCTCGCGCGCGCCTTCGGGCAGGGCTTTCAGCTTTTGCTCGGTGTCGGTGATCGCCATGTGTCTTCTCCTTATGCCCGAGCATAGTACCAGCCGGGCTGGCGACGAAGCCCTTTGCCGGGCAGGGCTTTTCCGCCATGATGGCGTCAAACAGGGCCGAGGGAGACGCTATGAAATTCCATTGGTTCCATCTGATGCCTTATCCGGAGCTGCCGGATAACTTCAAGACGGACTATCGCTCGGTATGGGTCGACGTGCCCTCGAGCCTGTTCGACCCGAAGGTCGGCCACCAGGCCTATAACGACTATCTCGACGAGCTCGAATACGCCGAGAGCGTCGGCTTCGACGGCATCTGCGTCAACGAGCATCACCAGAACGCTTATGGGCTGATGCCCTCGCCCAACCTGATCGCGGCGTCGCTGGCGCGACGCACCTCGCGCGCCAAGCTTGTGATCATGGGCAATTCGGTCGCGCTCTACGATCCGCCGACCCGCGTCGCCGAAGAGATGGCGATGCTCGATTGTCTTTCAGGGGGCCGACTCGTCGCCGGCTTCCCGGTCGGCACGCCGATGGACACGGTCTATGCCTATGGCAAATCGCCGGCGACCTTGCGCGAGAAATATTACGAAGGCTGCAAGCTGGTGCTGCGCGCCTGGACCGAACCCGAGCCTTTCGCTTTCAACGGCAAATATACCCAGCTGCGCTACGTCAATGTCTGGCCACGGCCGATCCAGAAACCGCATCCGCCGGTCTGGATCCCGGGCGGCGGCAGTGTCGAGACCTGGGACTGGTGCGTCGACAACGACTTCCTCTATGCCAATCTTTCCTATTTCGGCTACATCGCCGGGCAGAAGGTGAACGACGGCTATTGGGATGTCGTCGACAAGAAAGGCAAGGAACGCAACCCCTATCGCTGCGGCTTCCTGCAATTCATCGGCGTCGCCGAGAACGACGCCGAGGCCGAGCGGCTCTACGCCGGGCCGGCGACCTATTTCTATTCGCGCTGCCTCCACACCTATCCCGGCTTCGGCAATCCGCCGGGCTACACCTCGATCCCGACCATGCGCGCCGGCATCGAGAGCATGGTCGCGCGCTCGACGCGGCGTCAGGATGTCGAGGGACTCACCTGGAAAGAGATGATCACGCGCGGCTACGTCGTCGCCGGCAGCCCCGAGAGCGTCTATCAGCAACTCGACAACCTCGCCAACAAGCTGCATGTCGGCCATCTCATGGTGCTGTGCCACTACGGCAACATGTCGAAGGAGACGACGCTCTACAACACCACGCGCTTCGCCAAGGAAGTAATGCCGCGGCTGCGCAACAAGTTCAGCGAGTACGAAGACAAATGGTGGCCGACGCAGACGCTCGCGCAACCCGCCGTGCCGGCGCCGCTCACCGCGCTCGTCTGAGGCCGGCATGCTCAATAGCGAGACGGTGACGCTCGGCAACGGCCGCCGCTGGCAGATCAACAGCGGCGGCACCGGGCCGGCGTTGGTTTGGCTGCACGGGCTCGGCGGCATCAATCCCGGCGACCCGATGATCGCCGCGCTCGAGAAGAAGCATCGCGTGATCGCGCCGCTCGCGCCGGGCTTCAACGATCTCGCCGAGATCGACGAGATCGGCAACATCCACGAGCTCGCGCTCGATTACGACGATCTTCTCGAGCATCTGAAGCTCGAGAGCGCAATCCTTGTCGGCCATTCCTTTGGCGCGATGGTCGCGGCCGAGATCGCGGCGCATTTCCCGCGCCGCGCCAAGAAGGTGGTGCTGCTCGCGCCGGTCGGAATGTGGAACGACGCCTATCCGGTGACCGACATCTTCGCCGAGCCCTTCGTCCAGGTCGAAGAGCTGCTCTGGCATGACAAGCAAGCGCGCGAGGCGCTCGCCGCGAGGCGCTCGAACGAGGCCGGACCGCAAAGCGACGCCGAGCGCATCATCGCCGTCGCGCAAGGCCTCACCGCGATCACCAAATTCACCTGGCCGATCCCGGAAAAGGGCCTGAGGAAGCGCCTGCCGCGCATCGCCGCGCCGTGCCTCGCGATCTTCGGCGAGAAGGACAGCTTCGTGCCGCCGCGCTATGCCGAGGATTTCGCGGCAAAGCTTCGCCAAGTGCAGACTTTCGTCGTCAAAGGCGCCGGCCATATGTTGCCTTACGAGAAGACCGACGAGATCGTCAGCCTGGTCGAGAAGTTTCTCGCTACCTGACGCGCGATGATCTACGGCTCACCCCCCAGCCTTGCCCTCCCCCTCAAGGGGGAAGGGTCGCACCTTCCAACCCCTTCCCCCTTGAAGGGGGAAGGTTGGGTAGGGGGTGATGGACCGCGCGATTGCTTCGGGGACACGTGATGCCGCTGCATCCTTACGTCGCGAAGATGCTCGAGATGATGCGGGCATCGGAATGGAAGGGAGTCGCGGCCTCGACCCCCGTCGATGCGCGCAAATTCTTCGCCGCGCGCGCCGCCCTCGCCGGCGCGCCGCCCGATAGCGCGACTGCGACCGATTGCGACATCCCGACCCGGGCGGGCTCGATCAAGGGCCGCGTTCTGATGCCGAAGGACGGCGCGCCGACCAGCCTCGTCGTCTTCTATCACGGCGGCGGCTGGGTGATCGGCAGCATCGACGATTGCGACTTCGTCGCCCGCTTCATGATCGCGAAGACCAATTGCGCTGTCGTGCTGGTCGAGTATCGCCTCGCGCCCGAGCATCCCTACCCCGCGCCCCTCGACGATAGCTGGGACGCGCTGCTGTGGAGCGCGCAGGAAGCCGCGCGACTGAAAGTGCCGCTGGTCGTCGCCGGCGACAGCGCCGGCGGCAATCTCGCGACGGTCTGCGCGATGCTGGCGCGCGATCGCGGTGGGCCCAAACTCGCGCTGCAGCTCCTGATGTATCCGGTCTGCGATTGCGACATGGACACGGATTCTTATCGCGCGAATGGCCGCGGCTATGTGCTGACTGGCGCCGATATGGGCTGGTTCTACGACCATTATCTGCGGAACGACCGGAATAAACGCGCCGACCCGCTGATCTCTCCCTTGCGGGCACGCGAGCTCAAAGGCCTGCCGCCGGCGTTGATCATGACGGCGGAATACGACGTGCTGCGCGACGAGGCCGAGATCTATGGCAAGCGGCTGGCCGCCGCCGGTGTGAAAGTCTGGATCAAGCGCTATCGCGGCATGACGCACGGCTTCATCCGGCTACAGAATTTCGTCGATGTGGCGCGCACCGGCATGGACGACATCGCCAAAGCCATGGCCGAAACAACCGGATCGAAACGATGAGCGCGAACGGTGCCGCAGACTACGATTACATCATCGTCGGCGCCGGCTCGGCAGGCTGCGTCCTCGCCAACCGCCTCACCGCCGATCCAAAGACGCGCGTGCTGCTGCTCGAAGCGGGCCCCGCCGACAACTCGATCTTCATCCGCATGCCGGCGGGCAATTACAAGGTCATCGTGACCGAGCGCACCTTCAAATATATGAGCGAGCCCGATCCCAAGGTGAACGGCCGGCAGCTCTTCGTGCCGCAAGGCCGCACGCTCGGCGGCGGCAGCTCGGTCAACGGCATGGTCTACATCCGCGGCCAGAAAGAAGATTACGACGGCTGGGCGGCGATGGGGGCGACCGGGTGGTCCTATGAAGACGTGCTGCCGTTCTTCTGCAAGGCGGAGGGCAACGCGACCTTGTCGGGCCGCTATCACGGTACCGAAGGCCCGCTGAAGGTCGACGATCTGCGCCATCATCACCCGCTGACCGAGGCCTGTTTGCGCGCGGCGCAAGAGACCGGCGACGGCCGCAACCGGCAAATCCCCTACAATTACGATTTCAACGGCGAGACTCAGGAAGGCGTCGGCTTTCACCAGGTCACGCAGCATAAGGGCGAGCGCGCCAGCACCGCGCGCTGCTACCTGCGCGAAGCGGAGAAACGCCCGAATCTCACCGTCACGACCGGCGCGATCGTCGACCGCGTGCTGATCGCGGAGCGCCGCGCGCGCGGCGTCGCGTATCGTAGCAACGCCGTCGGCGCGGTCGAGGCGACGGCGCGGCGCGAAGTCATCGTCACGGCCGGCGCGATCGCGACGCCGACCGTGCTGATGCGCTCTGGGCTCGGCCCCGCGGCACATCTGCAAGAACACGGCATCGAGGTGATCCTCGACAAGCCCTCGGTCGGCGCGAATTTCCAGGATCATCTCTCGGTGCCGATCCATGGCCACTGCAAGGACCCGATCAGCATCCTCGGCGAGGACAAGGGCTTCAAAGGCCTGAAGCATTTCCTGCAATGGTATTTCTTCCGCACCGGTCTCGTGACCAGCAACGTCGTCGAGGGCGGCGGCTTCTTCGATCTCGACGGCGACGGGCGCTGTGACACGCAATTCGTCTTCATCCCGATTCTGCGCGGCGAACTCAATCAGAAGATGCCCGATGTCCACGGCCTCTCGGTGCAGCCCTGCCTGCTGCGGCCGAAATCGCGCGGCGAGGTGCGGCTGAAGAGCAAGGACCCGAGCGCCGGACCGCTGTTCAAGGGCAATTACCTTGCCGAGCCCGAGGACGTCGCTCATCTCGTGCGCGGCACCAAGCTCGCGCGCAAGATGCTCAAGGCGCCGTCCCTCGCCCGCCTGCTGATCGGCGAATATCTGCCGGGCGAGACCGTGCCCGACGAGGACGAGCCCCTCGGCGACTTCGTGCGCCAATATGCGAAGACCGTGTTCCACCCCGCCGGCACCTGCCGCATGGGCACGGACGCCGAGGCGGTGGTCGACCCGAAGCTCAAATTCAAAGGCATCGACGGGCTGCGCATCGCCGACGCCTCGATCATGCCGACGGTTACCAGCGGCAACACCAACGCGCCGACGATCATGATCGCCGAGCGCGCCGCCGATTTCATCGCCCGCGGGCTTTAGCCATGACTTCAGTCAGCAATCCGCAGGGCAACGGCTCGCTAGCGGCCCTGGATTCCGGCTTTTGCGGGACTGACGAAATTGAAAGGCGGCACGCACGATGACAGATACCTCGAACTCGTTCCCGCCGATCCGTCGCGTCATCACCGGCCACGATGCCAAAGGCATCGCCAAGGTGCTGCGCGACGACGTCGCCACCAATGCCAAGCCATCGCGCCGGCCCGGCGGGGGAAAATCGACTCTCGTCTGGTGCAGCGACCGCATGCCCGTAGATATCGCCGTCGGCGAACAGATCGAGGATATGGGCGCACGCATCCTCGGCACCGCGCCGCCGCCGCATGGCACGCGTTTCTGCGTGATCGATTTCCCGGCCAATGCGCCCGGAACGATGCACCGCACCGAAACGATCGATTATGTGCTGGTGCTCGCCGGCGAGATCGAGATGGACATGGATGATTCGACGGTGAAGCTCAAGGCCGGCGACATCCTTATCCAGCGCGGCACCAACCATTCCTGGGTCAACCGCAGCGACAAGCCGGCGCGTCTCGCTTTCGTGCTGATCGATGCCGAGCCGCTCGGCATCGGTCATCCGGTGGCAGGCGGCGCGAGCCCAGGCTGATCTGACAGAACCTTCGGGGAGAACACGGATGCGACTTTTGGCTCTCATCGGATTTTTGGCGATCGTCGCCGGTGTCGCCGCGGCGGTGTTTTTCTTCGGCGGCTATTACAGCATCTCGGCGATACCCGCCGATCCCAGCATCGTCGCCTGGTCGCTGACCGAGGTCCGCAACGCCTCGATCAGCCGCCACGCCACCGACCAGCCGCCGATGTCGCTCGACGATCCAGCGGTGATCCAGGCGGGCGCGCGCGCTTTCGACCAGCGCGGCTGCGCCCAATGCCATGGCGGCCCCGGCGTCAACTGGGCAAAATTCTCCGAGGGCTTGCGTCCCGATCCGCCCGATCTGAAAGATGTCGCCAAGGACCTGCCCGCGGCCCAGATCTTCTGGGTGGTGAAGAACGGCATCAACATGACCGGCATGCCGAGCTTCGGCCGGGTCGGCGTCGACGACAAGGAGGTCTGGTCGATCGCCGCTTTCGTCAAGAAGCTGCCGAGCGTATCCGATAGCGACTACAAGGCCTGGACCGCGGCCGCCGCGGCGCCGCACTGAGACAAGGAGTTAAGGGAGGACATCATGGAAAAGGAATTCATCAATCCGCCCGAGCTCCACAAGCATCCGGCTTATTCGCGCGTCATTACCGTCAAAGGCCCGTGCAAGTTCATCTTCATCGCCGGCCAAACGCCCTCGGACGAGAACTATAAGCCGGTCCATCCCGGCGATTACCGCAAGCAGTACGAGCACATTATCAAGATGCTGACGATCCAGCTCACCGCCGCCGGTGCGACTTGGGACGATGTGGTGGTGCGCCGCGTCTTCACCCTCGATGTCGACGCGCTGCAGAAAGCGATGCGCGAGCCGGGGGTGAAACGCCCCGAGAATGCCAACCTTCCGCCGACCAGCACGATGATCGGCGTCACGCGCCTCTCCAATCCCGGATTTCTGATCGAGATCGATTTGATTGCGATAACCAACGCCTGAGGCGCGGCGCGATCGAGGAGAATTTAATGGAGAGACGATCGCGCGGGACTTACGAGACCGCCGGCCGGGAGCTGATCGCCGAGGGCGCGGATATGCAGGTCCAGCTCATGACGCTCGCGGCCGGACAGGCAATCCCGTGGCATTATCACAACGAGATCAGCGATACGATGATCTGTCTCCAGGGAACGGTGGTCGTCGAGACGCGCGCGCCGCGGCAAGAATATGTGCTGACGCCCGGCGAGCGCTGCACGGTGCCGCCCAAGACCGCGCATCATATCCACGGCAAAGATGGCGGCCCGTGCAAATTCATCAACGTGCAGGGCGTCGGCGTCTACGATTTCAACCCAGTCGGTTGATCTCAGGCGAGCCGCTTGCCCTCGTGGCGTGGCCCGACATCGAATGCGTTCACCGTTGCCGAGGCGGTCATATAGAAGCCGACCGCCGTCACCAGCTCGATGAGCTTGTCGGTACCCAGCATCGCAGTCGCGCGTTCATAGGTCCCGTCGCTCAAGCGCTTGGTCTCCAACAGCTCGCGCACGGTGTCGTAGACGAGCCGCTCGTCGTCCTTGGCGAAGTCCGGCGTGCGATGGATGCGGATCGCCTCGACCAGGTCTTCTGACAGCCCGGCCTCGCGCCCCGCCGGCACGTGCGCGGCGAAGACATATTCGGCGTTCCAGTGCCGCGCGACGACCAGCACCGCAAGCTCCAGCAGCCGGCGGCCGAGCTGGCTTTCGAGCCGCACCGCGTTGCCCAAGAGATGCGCGCGCTCGGCGATTTTGGGATAACGCATCCAGATCGAGAACGGCCCGCCGGGCGAGCCGCTGCGGACGGCGCCGATCTCCTGCCAGAGCTTCTTTTGCTCGGGCGTCAATTCCTCGAATGTCAGCGCGGGCAAGCGGGCCATGAGCATCCTCCCAGGATGGAGCCCGCAATCGGCTTTTACGCGCGCGGCTTCCCCGCGACACCCGAGCGGGCGATGACCTCGGGTATAGCAGACGGCGCTTGCGGCGCCATCACATGCGCCCCGGCGATGCCGGGGATGGTCGTCAGCTCTTGGATCAGCTCGGCGCAGAGCTTGATGCCTTCGGCCTTCGGGTCCTGCGCCTTTTCGAGACGATCGATGATGTCGTCGGCGATGATCGTGCCGAAAAGCTTTTCCTTCATCCAGCGCGCCGAACGCGCCGAAGGAATGGGACAGACGCCGATCAGGATGCGGATGCGCTGCACGACGCCCAGCTCGGCGAGGCGCTTCGCATAATTGCGCACGATGCGCGTATCCATGCAGAACTGCGTCTGGACGAAATCGGCGCCCGCGTCGATCTTGGCGCTCAAGGATTTCGGCTGCCAGTCCAACGGCGGGTCGAGCGGCATGTCGGCGCCGCCGAGCACGAAATCCAGCGCGCCCTTGATCGCGGTGCCGGTCGGCAATTGATGCTCGCGGCGCATGCGGTCGGCGACCTGCAGCAGCGTCTGGCTGCCCAAGTCAAAGACCGGCTTGGCGTCGGGCTGGTCGCCGGCCTTCGGGTCGTCGCCGGTGAGGATCAGCACGTTGCGGATGCCGAGCGCCGCCGCGCCGATGAGATCGCTCTCGAGCGCGAGGCGGTTGCGGTCGCGGCAGGTCATCTGCAGGATCGGCTCGACGCCGTTCGCCAAGAGGATCTGTGCGGCGGCAAGGCTCGAGAGATGCACCTTGGCGCCGGCGCCGTCGGTCAGATTGACCGCGGTCGCGACGCCTTTCAGCGGCAGCGCCCGGCTGAGGAGATCGGCCGGGTCCGCCGAGACCGGCGGCGCGACCTCGGCCGTGATAACGAACTTGCCGCTGCTCAAGGCAGCGCCGAGCGCGCTGGTGCCGGCAGAGCCGCTCACCGCGCGCCCTCGTCCGCTCAATACCGGTAGTGATCGGGTTTGAACGGCCCGTTCTGGCTGACGCTGAGATACTTCGCCTGCTCCGGCGTCAACTTGGTGAGCTTCACGCCGAGCTTGGCGAGATGCAGTGCCGCGACTTTCTCGTCGAGATGCTTCGGCAAGGTGTAGACCTTGTTCTCGTACTTGCCGGGATTGGCCCAGAGCTCGATCTGCGCCAGCGTCTGGTTGCTGAACGAGGTGCTCATCACGAAGCTCGGATGGCCGGTGCCGCAGCCGAGATTGACGAGCCGGCCCTTGGCCAGGACGATCAGCCGCTTGCCATCGGGGAAGACGACCTCGTCGACCTGCGGCTTGACCTCTTCCCATTTGTAGTTGCTGAGCGCGTCGATCTGGATCTCGCTGTCGAAGTGGCCGATGTTGCAGACGATGGCGCGATCCTTCATCTGCCGCATATGGTCGAGGCGGATGATGTCGACATTGCCGGTCGCGGTGACGAAGATGTCGCCGATCGAGGCGGCTTCTTCCATCGTCGTGACCTCATAGCCTTCCATCGCCGCCTGCAGCGCGCAGATCGGATCGATCTCGGTCACCATCACCCGCGCGCCCTGGCTGCGGAGGCTTGCAGCCGAGCCCTTGCCCACGTCGCCATAGCCGGCGACGACCGCGATCTTACCTGCCACCATCACGTCGGTGGCGCGCTTGATGCCGTCGACGAGGCTTTCACGGCAGCCATAGAGATTGTCGAATTTCGACTTGGTGACGCTGTCGTTGACGTTGATCGCCGGCACTTTGAGCTTGCCGGCTTTCTGCATCTCGTAGAGACGGTGCACGCCCGTGGTGGTCTCCTCGGAAATACCGCGGATCTCTTTCAACAGGTCCGGATATTTCTCGTGCATGATCTTGGTGGCATCGCCGCCATCGTCGAGGATCATGTTCGGCGTCCAGCCGTTCGGGCCGCGCAAAGTTTGCTCGATGCACCATTCGTATTCGGTCTCGGTCTCGCCCTTCCAGGCAAAGACCGGCGTGCCGCGGGCGGCGATTGCCGCCGCAGCCTGATCCTGGGTCGAGAAGATGTTGCACGAGCTCCAGCGCACAGTGGCGCCGAGCTCGGTCAGCGTCTCGATCAGCACCGCGGTTTGGATCGTCATGTGGAGGCAGCCGACGATGCGCGCGCCCTTCAGCGGCTTCTGCTTGCCGTATTCCGCGCGCAGCGCCATCAGACCGGGCATTTCGGTCTCGGCGATGTTGATCTCCTTGCGGCCCCAATCGGCGAGCTTGGTATCGGCGACTTTGAAATCGTCAGCCATCTCAGAACGCTCCTTTCAGCGCCTGGGCGAGATCGGTCTTCTCCCAGGAGAAGCCGCCGTCGCCCTCGGGTGCACGGCCGAAATGGCCATAGGACGCGGTGCGCGCATAGATCGGCTTGCTGAGGCCGAGATGGGTGCGGATGCCGCGGGGCGAGAGATCGACCACCTCCTGGAGGACCTTCGAGAGCTTCTCCTCGTCGACCTGGCCGGTGCCGTCGGTATTGATATAGACCGAGAGCGGCTTCGAAACGCCGATCGCATAGGAGAGCTGGATGGTGCAGCGCTCGGCGAGGCCGGCGGCGACGACGTTTTTCGCCACGTAGCGCGCGGCGTAGGCGGCCGAGCGGTCGACCTTCGACGGGTCCTTGCCCGAGAAGGCGCCGCCGCCATGCGGCGCGGCGCCGCCGTAAGTGTCGACGATGATCTTGCGTCCTGTGAGGCCGCAATCGCCGTCGGGACCGCCGATGACGAAACGGCCGGTCGGGTTGACGTAGAAATTCTCCTCGGGGCACATCCAACCCTTGGGCAGGATCTTGAGGACGTGCGGGCGCACGATCTCGCGCACCTCTTCCTGACCGATCTTTTCCGAATGCTGGGTCGAGACCACGACCGAGGTCGCGCGCACCGGCTTGCCGTTGACGTATTGCAGCGTTACCTGGCTCTTCGCGTCGGGTCCGAAATCCGGGGTCGAGCCGCTGTGGCGCGCGTCGGCCATCGATTTCAGGATCTGGTGCGAATACTGGATCGGCGCCGGCATCAGCTCGGCGGTCTCGCGGCAGGCATAGCCGAACATGATGCCCTGGTCGCCCGCGCCTTCATCCTTGTTGCCGGCGGCGTCGACGCCCTGCGCGATGTCGACCGACTGCTTGTGGATCAGGCATTCGACCTCGGCGTGCTTCCAGTGGAAGCCCTCCTGCTCGTAGCCGATCGTCTTGATGCGCTGGCGCGTCGCCTCGATCAGCTGATCTTTGGTGATCTTTTCCGGCCCGCGCACCTCGCCGGCCAAGACGACCCGGTTCGTGGTCGCGAGCGTTTCGCAAGCGACGCGAGCCGCCGGATCCGCAGCCAGGAAAATATCGACGACCGTATCGGAAATCTGGTCGCATACCTTGTCGGGATGCCCTTCCGATACGGACTCACTGGTAAAAAGAAAATCGCCCTTGGCCACGTTTATCTCCTGCCTCTCGGGTCACGCCGAATCCCGCTTGCGCGAGATCACATATGATTCGTCCCAAAACCACAATCCGCCGTGTTTCTGCAACACTTCCTTGGTCGCTTCAAGGTAGCTATTGTCGCTGATCACCTGGGACAGGCGATGGTCTTCGATTTGTGCGACGTAGATCGCCGCATTCCAGGCGGCGAATAGGGTCGAGGTGCCGATGCTTTCGCTGATCTCGCTCGGCAAAGTATGCATGGCATAGCGGAACAGCGAGCGCGCGTCGGAATAGGCGTTGAAATTGAGATCGCGGCCGGCCGGGCCAAGTTCGGCCTTGACTTGGCGCAATAGCTTGTGCCGGTCGGTCATGAAGGGATTCTCACCCGGCCAGATCTTCTGGATGACCTCGAGGCCGGGGTCCTGGCCGTGGGAATGGATGCCGATCAGCCGTCCGCCCGGCCCCAGGGCGCGCGCCAGCGGCGCCACCACCTTCGTTGCCTTAAAGTCGACCGGGGCGCGGGCGCGATAGGGCTGCGAGGCGATCACCAGGTCGTAATCGGCATGCGTCGCGCCGCGCTTCGGGCGCAAACCGTCGAGCAGGAATTTGTAATCCTCGCGATAGAGGACCAGCACTACCGGTTTCTCGTAGATCGGATTACCGCTGATCTTCGATACCTTGGCGCGCCAATTCTGGGCGAGGAAGCCCTGCAGCTCGGTGACCTGGGCCTCGAATTCATGCGCGGTGTTGCCGAGCAGGCTCTGCTCGTGCCAGACGAGGCTGGTCGCGGCGGTCACCGAATTGGGCGTGAGCCAGGGCGCCTCGGAATAATACATGTTGGTGAGCACGAGCACGGTCGCCGGATGCTCGTAGAACCGGTCCGGCATCTTCTCGAGGGTGAGCCGCACATCCTCGAGGCTGATCTCCTTGCCGACGATGTAGGACGGCACGGTCGGAAAGCGCTCGTGCATCGAGCGCATGACGCGGGTCAGCACCGTGCCGTCGCCGACGCCGGCGTCGAAGATGCGCAGGCCCGGCGGATGCGGGTGGATGTTGGCCAGCTCGAGCGCGACGCGCTCGGCGACCACCCATTTCTCGCTGCAGGTGTTGACGAAAAGAAGATATTTTTGCCGGTTGTCGTAGAAGCGGAAATTCTTGTCGGGCAGCGCGTCATTCGCCGCCGCGGTCGCAATCCCCGCCGCGCCGGGGCGCGGCGCAAAAGGCACCGGCGCGACCGGGGCGCTGGTCATGCCGAGCGCGGCCGCCCGGCTGCGCTGCAGCGGCGAGCCGCCGCTCTGCTTCTCGCGATCGATGAAGGCGTGCACCCGCTCGACGGTCTTGTCGCGGACGCGGCCACCGAAACGCAAGCGGCTCACCAGCTTGCCGTCATTGACCGCAAGCCGGCCGAACGTCGATTCCGCCATACCGACACGCCGGCAAAAGCCGGAAATCTCCGTGAGGAGCGCTTCGCTCTCCAAAGGCCCGATCCCCTCCCTGCGACAACGCCGTCGCGACGGGCTAACGAAAGCCCATTCGAGAGTGGGAATCAACCAAAAATTCGCCCACAATGAGAGTGGGAATTTTTATGGGAAATTTGCCGATTAACCTATTGAGCGGGCGACCACCGTGGGCACGAGCTCCCGCCCATCGCGGTCAGCCCCAGACTTCCTTCGCGGTTTCGACCACCAGCTTCAGTTTGGCGACCTCATCCGCGACCGTAACGTTGTTGCCTTCGACCGTGCTCGAGAAGCCACATTGCGGCGAGAGGGCGAGCTGATCGAGCGAACAGTATTTCGCCGCTTCCTCGATCCGGCGCTTCAGCGCATCCTTGGTCTCGAGCTGCGGCAGCTTCGTCGTGACGAGGCCGAGGACTACCGTCTTGCCCTTCGGCACGAAGCGCAGCGGCGCAAAATCGCCCGAGCGCTCGTCGTCGTATTCGAGGAAATATCCGTCGACGTCGATCTGGTTGAACAGCACGTCGGCGACCGGCTCATAGCCGCCTTCGGCGACCCAGGCGCTGCGGAAATTGCCGCGACAGAGATGCATCGCAGTCACCATGTCGGCGGGCTTGCCGGCAAGCGAATTGTTGATCAGCTTGGCATAGGTCTGCGGCAGGGTCTTGGGATCGCTGCCGATGTTCTGCACCTGCTCGCGCAGCTTCGGATCGCAGAGATAGGCGAAGTTCACCTCGTCGATCTGCAGATAGCGGCAGCCGGCAGCGGCGAGGTCTTTGACCTCTTCGCTATAGACGCGTGCGAGATCGGCATAGAACTCGCCAAGATCGGGATAGGCCTTGGCATCGATCGCCTTGCGTCCGCCACGGAAGTGCATGTTGCTGGGCGCCGGGATGGTGATCTTCGGCGTGACCTTGGTCACCGACTTCAGGTACTTAAAATGGTCGACGAAGATCGGATGCGGCCGACTGAGCTTGCCGTCGATGCGGATGCCCGGCGGCGCGAAGTGGATGTCGCCCTGATGGGTGTGGAAGCTCGCCTTGATGCTTGGCGGCACCATCGTGACGTTCGCGAAGCTCACGAGGAAGTCGACATGCCAGAAGGTGCGGCGGAACTCGCCGTCGGTCGCGACCTTAAGGCCGGCATCCTCCTGCAGCTTCACGACATCGCGGATCGCCTTGTCCTCGACCTGGCGCAGCGCCTCGGCCGAGATTTCGCCGCGCTGCTTCTTCTCACGCGCCTCGATCAGCTCTTTCGGACGCAAGAGACTGCCGACGTGATCGGCGCGGTACGGCGGTGTGCTGCGCGGAGCCATGACGACCCTCCTTCTCTCAGTCCTCGCCGGCGGGCTGCGGCGACAGCGATCCGCTCGGACCTTTCCACTCGGCCCGATAGAGCGGCACCAGGATCGCGCCGTTGATGAGGCCAAGGACCAGCGGGATGGCCGCCAGCAGATAGAGATGCTGCATCGATACATTCATCGAGATCAGCCAGCCGCCGACAAGCGGGCCGACAACCGAGCCGACGCGGCCGGCGCCGAAGCATGCACCCAGCCCCCAGGAGCGGATATAGGTGGGATAGACCATCGTCTCCGACGCGATGTTACCGAACTGCAGCCCCAAGAGGCAGAAGCCGGAGGCCCCGACCAGGGCGATGATCGCCGCCTCGGGCAGGCCCGGGAGGCCGATCAGCGCGACAATCGGAATCGCGCAGGCGAAGAGGATCGGCACCGGGATGAAGCCGAACTTGTCGAGCGGCCGCATGATCGCGAGGCCACCGGCGGTGCCGGCGAATTGGAACGCTGTCGCCGCCAGCACGGCGTCGCCGACTGGATAGCCGGCATTGGCGAGGATCGTCGGCGTCCACTGGTTGATGAAATAGAAGATCATCAAGTTGATGGCGTTGGACAGAAAGAACATCGGGGTGATCCAGGCGAGCCGGCCCTTGAAGATCGCGCCATAGGAGAATTTGGTGCGATTGACCTCGTCACCGATGACGAAAATGGAATTCGGATCGAGGTTGAGGCCCGGCTGCAGCCGCTCCATCTGGCTGACCAGCCGCCCGCGCCGCTCCGCCTTCAGCGACAGAAACTTGACCGATTCCGGCAAGGTCGCCATGGCGATGAAGGCAACGACGATCGGAGCCAGACCGCCGACCCAAAACAGGATCTGCCAGCCATAGGTCGCCATATAGGCCTTGGCGACGAGGCCCGGCACGCCGCCGCCGAAGGTGACGCCCGAGAACATCACGACGAAGAGCGTGGCGCGAACACGGCGCGGCGCGAATTCGCTGACGAGCGCGGTCGCGATCGGCAGCACGCCCGCGATGCCGATGCCGGCAATGAAGCGGAGCCAGATCAATGTCGTCAGATCCTGCGCCAGCACCGATGCCCAGGAGAAGACGCCGAAGAACAGCAAGCCGCCGACGATCGCGCTGCGCCGGCCGTAATGGTCGGAGATCCAGCCGAGAATCGGTGGACCGAACAGGCCGGCGAACAAGCCCGCGCTGAAGAGGCCGCCCAGGGCTGCTGGGCTGACATGCCATTCGCGGATCAGCACCGGCGCCGCGAACGCGGCCGCGCCGATGTCGTAGCCGTCGGCCATAACGATGATGAAGCAGACGATCACCAGACCGATGTGGAATCCGCCGATCTTCTGGCTGTCTATGATCCGCGACAGGTCGACGGTTTGTGCTTGCGCCACGATGTCCCCTCCCTCGGTCACGGCCTTAGCGCCGCAGACCCCGCGCTCATTTAGTCTCGGCGAAAATACCCGCGCAACCTCTTTGCTGCCCACTCCTCAGTGGGAATCACTTCGCAGGCGTGGACGGCGTCGCGGCGGCGACCACCGCCGGCGCCGGCGGCGACTCGGTCTCGACCTGATCGGCCGTCGGCAGCGCGTTGGCGCTCCAGCCGCCGCCCAGCGCCTCGATCAGGTTGACGCTGGCGACGAACCGGGTCTGGCGCAGATTGACCGCCGTCTCCTCGTCGGACAAAGCCGTGGCCTGCGCGGTCACCACCGTCGTGTAGTCGATGGTGCCGGCGCGATACTGGTTGAGGGCGAGCTGCTCCGCCTCTTGCGCCGCGGCGACGGCGCGATCCTGCACCGCGGCCTGCTGCTCGAGGATGCGCGAGGCGGCGAGCTCGTCCTCGATCTGCTGGAACGCCGTCAATACCGACTGGCGGTACTCGGCGACCGTCTGATCGTAGATCGCGCGCGCCGCGCGGACCTCTGCCGCGGTCAGACCGCCGTTGAAGATCGGCAGCGTGACATCGGTCAGACCGAAAGACCACAGGCTGCTCGCCGAGCTGAACAGCTTGTTGAGAAAAGAGCTTTCCTGGCCGTAGGATGCGCCGAGCGCGACGTTGGGGAAATAGCCGGCGATCGCGACACCGATCTTGGCATTGGCCACCGCCATCGAACGCTCGGAAGCGGCAACAGTCGGGTTGCGCTCGAGCAGCACCGATGGCAGGTCGGGCGGCGTCACCGGAATCTCGCGCGGCAGCTTGCCCTGCGCCAGCGCGAACGCCGCCGGCGGCTTGCCGATCAGGACGGCGATCGCATGCTCGAACTCGGCGCGCGGTACGCCGACCGCGATCATCTGCGACCGTGTGTTCTCGAGCTGCGCTTGCGCCGTCATCACGTCGGTCTTGGCCGACGTGCCGGCGTTATATTTGTTCTGAGTAATGACGTAGGAGCGCTGGAAGGCATCGACCTCGCTCTGGAGCAACGCCGCGAGCTCGTCCTCGACGCGGAGCTGGAAATAATCGGCGGCGAGACTCGCTTGTGCCGAGAGCCGCGCCGCGGCGAGATCGGCGGCGGTCACCTGAGCATTCGCGACATTGCTTTCGACCGTGCGCCGGATCGAGCCCCAGATATCGGGCGACCAGCTCGCTTCGGCCGTCGTGCTGAAGCTGTTGCTGGCAAAGCCGCCACCGCCGCCGCGGCTCGAGAAACTACTGCTGCCGCGGGTACTGCCGCTGCTGCTCCCGGGACCGCCGCCGCTGCGGGTCGCCGACCCTGTCAGATCGAAGGTCGGAAAATAACCGGCGCGCGCCTCGGCGACGATCGCCTGCGCCTCGCGATAGGCGGCTTCATCCCCTTTTACGGTCTGGTTGGAAATGTCGATCTGGCGCTCCAGCCCGTCGAGCACCGGATCGTCGTAGATCGACCACCAGGGCTGGCCGCTGGCCGCCACTTTCGGGGTCGCCGGCTTCCAGCCATCGACCTCCTTATAGACGCCCGGCACCGGCGCGGGCGGCTTCTGATAATCGGGACCGACCGTGCAGGCGGCAAGCGATATCAGCGCGGCGCCGGCCGTGAGCCGCCGCATCAAGGTGCAAATCATGCGTTATCCTCGAGAGCCCCGCCGCCAAAACTATCGCTCTGCCCGAAACGTGCGACGGTCCACAGCCGGAAGCGATCGAGATAGAGGTAGATCACCGGCGTCGTGTAAAGCGTCAGAAGTTGACTGACGATCAGGCCGCCGATGATGGCGATGCCAAGCGGCCGGCGGATCTCGCTGCCTTCGCCATGACCCAGCGCGAGCGGCAGGGCGCCGAGGATGGCGGCCATCGTCGTCATCAGGATTGGCCGCAGCCGCAGCATGCACGCCTCGAAGATCGCGTCGCGCGGCGCCAAGTTATTCGCGCGCTGCGTGCCGATCGCGAAATCGATCATCATGATCGCGTTCTTTTTCACGATCCCGATCAGCAGGAACACACCGATCAGGGCGATGATATCGAATTGGGTGTTGAAGATCAGCAGCGCCAGCACTGCGCCGACGCCGGCCGACGGCAAGGTCGAAAGAATGGTGATGGGATGGACGTAGCTCTCATAGAGCACGCCAAGCACGATATAGACCGTGAGGATCGCGGCAAGGATCAGGATCGGCTCGTTCTTGAGCGACGCCTGGAAGACCTGCGCCGTGCCTTGGAACGTGCCGCGAATGGTAGTCGGCATGCCGAGCTTGAGCACCGCGTCGTCGATCGCGGCGGTGGCGTCGCTGAGCGACTTGCCAGGCGTGAGGTTGAAGGAGATCGTCGAGGCGACCGACAGGCCCTGGTGATTGACCGCGAGCGGCGTCGTGCCCGGGCCGTAGGAGCTGACGGCCGAAAGTGGAATCATGGTCTCCACGCTGGTGCTGACGGAGGCGCCGCTTGAGGCGGCAGTCTTGCCCGTCGCGGTCAGCGAGTTGGTCGCCTGGTTGCGCACCGCGTCCTGGCTCAGCGCTGCGGTGGCGGCCGCCGCGCTGCCGGGCACGATGGTGTTGCCGGCCAGCGAGTTGGTCGATTGCACCGAGGTGATCGCGCCCGCGGTGCTGATATAGAGATCCTTGAGGGTCGACGGATCCTGCCAATAGCGCGGCTGGACCTCCATGATCACGTGATACTGGTTGAGCGCATTGAAGATGGTCGACACCGAGCGCTGCCCGAAGGCGTCGTAGAGGGTGTTGTCGATCTGAGCGACGGTCAGACCGAGCCGGGCGGCAGAGCTGCGGTCGATGTTGAGCTGCGTCTCCAGCCCCTTCTGCTGGAAATCCGAATTGACGTCGGTGAGCTCGGGCACTTTTTGCAGTGCCGCGGTGACCTTCGGCACCCAGCTGTAAAGCTCGTCGAGATCGTCGCCTTGCAGCGTATATTGAAATTGCGCGTTGCTCTGGCGGCCGCCGACGCGGACATCCTGGATCGACTGCAGGAACAGCGACGCACCGGGAACCTGATTGAGCTCGCGGCGCAGACGGTTGATGACGCCATCAGCCGACACGCTGCGCTCGCTGAGCGGCTTCAAGGCCACGAAGACCATGCCGAAATTCGTCTGTCCGCCGCCGGTGAAGCCGGCGAGCGACGATACCGCCGGATCTTTGGAGACGATCGTCATCATCTGCGAGAGCTTTTGCTCCATCAGCTGGAAAGAGATGCTCTGATCAGCCTGGAGGCCGCCAATCATGCGTCCTGTGTCCTGCTGCGGGAAGAACCCTTTCGGTACGATGATGAAGAGGAACACGTTGAAGCACAGCGTTCCGAGCAGGATCAGCATCATCGTGCGCGGCCGATCGAGCGCCCAGGCAAGACTGTGCCGGTAACTGTCGTGCAAGGCGTTGAAACCGCGCTCGCTCATCCGTGCCAACCAGCCCACGCCTTCCGCAGCGGTCTTGGGCCGGCGTAGGAATAGCGCGCACATCATCGGCGTGGTCGTCAGCGAGACGGCGAGAGACACCAGGATCGCGACCGAAAGGGTCACGGCGAATTCGCGGAACAGCCGGCCGACGATGCCGCCCATCAGCAGGATGGGGATGAATACCGCGATCAGCGAGAGACTCATCGACAGCACGGTGAAGCCGACCTCGCGCGCGCCGAGCAGCGCCGCTTGGAAGCGCGGCATGCCGGCCTCGAGGTGGCGCATGATGTTCTCCAGCACCACGATCGCATCGTCGACGACGAAGCCGGTCGAGATGGTCAGCGCCATCAACGACAGATTGTCGAGGCTGAAGCCCAGAAGCCACATCACGCCGATCGTCCCCAGCAGCGACACCGGGACCGCGACGGTCGGGATGAGCCCGGCACGCGCGTCGCGCAAGAACGCGAAAACGACGAGGATGACGAGGATGATCGCAATGGTCAGGGTGCGCTCGACATCGTGCACCGAGGCACGGATGGTGGTCGAGCGGTCCTCGACGACGCTGACCTTGATATCGCTCGCGATCGACGCTTCGAGCTGGGGCAGTGCCGCCGTGATGCCGTCGATGGTGCTGATGATGTTGGCACCGGGACTGCGGAACACCAGCACGAGGACCGCCGGCTGACCGTTCGCCATCCCGAAATTGCGCAGGTTCTCGACCGAATCGTCGACTTCGGCGACATCCGACAGCCGCACCGCCGAGCCGTTGCGATAGGCGACGATGAGACGCTGGTATTCCACCGCCTTGGACGCCTGGTCGTTGGTATAGATCTGGAAATGCTGACCGCCCTGCTCGATAGCGCCTTTCGGCGCATGGGCGTTGGCGGAGGTAAGCGCGGCGCGGATGTCCTCAAGGCCGATGCCGTAATTGGAGAGCGCCTGAGGATTGAGCTCGACGCGCACCGCCGGCAGCGAACTGCCGCTGACATCGACCTCGCCGACGCCGTCGATCTGCGACAGCTTCTGCTCGATGACTGAATCCGCGGCATCGTAGATCTGGCCGCGGGTCAGCGTCTTCGAGCTCAGCGCCAAGATCACGATCGGCGCATCGGATGGATTGACCTTGCGATAGGTCGGATTGCTGCGCAGGTTGCTCGGGAGATCGGCGCGGGCCGCATTGATTGCCGCCTCCACGTCGCGCGCCGCGCCGTCGATGTCGCGATCGAGCCCGAATTGCAGCGTGACCCGTGCCGAACCGACCGAGCTCTGCGACGTCATCTCGCTGACATCGGCGATCTGGCCGAGATGGCGCTCGAGCGGGGTCGCGACCGTCGCCGCCATAACCTGCGGACTGGCGCCGGCCATCGTCGCGCGCACCGAGATCGTCGGGAAATCGACCTGTGGCAAGGGCGAGACCGGCAGCGAATTGAACGAGACGATCCCCGCCAGGGCGACCCCCAAGGTGAGCAAGGTGGTCGCGATTGGACGACGGACGAAGCCGCTGGAAAGATTCATTCGGCCGGCCCTTCGCTGGGGGACGGCTCGTCGGTCTCGGGCTCAGGGAAATACCGCCCAAGCTTGCGCCCGAGGCGGTCGAAAGCGAGGTAGATCACGGGGGTCGTGAACAGCGTCAGCACTTGACTGAAGAGCAGGCCGCCGACGATGCTGATCCCGAGCGGCTGCCGCAGCTCGTAGCCGGTGCCGGCGCCAAGCATCAGCGGCAGCGCGCCGAGAATGGCGGCCATGGTCGTCATCAGGATCGGCCGCAGCCGCAGCAGGCAAGCCTGATGGATCGCCTCGCGCGGCGGCTTGCCCTCGTGACGCTCGGCATCGAGCGCGAAGTCGATCATCATGATCGCGTTCTTCTTGACGATGCCGATCAGCAGGACGATGCCGATGATCGAGACGACACCGAGATCGTCGCCGGCGATCATCAGGCTCAAGAGCGCGCCGATGCCGGCCGACGGCAAGGTCGAGAGGATCGTGACCGGGTGGATGAAGCTCTCATAGAGCACGCCCAGCACGATATAGACGATGACGATGGCCGCGACGATGAGGAAAACCTCGTTGCTGAGCGCCGCCTGGAACGCCGAGGCGTCGCCCTGGAACGAGGTGATCATGCTCGCGGGCGTACCGACCTGCTGCTCGGCCTGCTTGACCGCGTCGACCGCAGCACCGAGCGACACGCCGGCCGCGAGATTGAACGACACGGTGTTCGACGGGAACTGGCCGAGATGATTGACCTGCAGCGGCGCGGTCTCGACGTGGACCGTCACGATCGCCGACAACGGCACCTGCCCGCTCGAGGCGACCGACGACGGCAGATAGATCGCGTTGAGCGAATTGATATTGTCTTGCAGGCTCGGTTCGGCTTCGAGAATGACGCGATACTGATTGCTCTGGGTGAAAATCGTGGAGACGATGCGCTGGCCGAACGCGTCGTAGAGCGCGTTGTCGATCGTCGCCGGCGTGATGCCGAAGCGCCCGGCGGTGTCGCGGTCGATCGTGATGTAGGCCGAGAGCCCCGATTGCTCGAGATCGCTCGCGACGTCCTCGAACTGCGGCATCTGCGACATCTCGCCGACCAGCCTCGGCACGTATTGCACCAGGGCGGTAGGATCGGCGTCTTCGAGGATGAAGCGGTATTGCGTGCGGCTAACCGTGGCGTCGATCGTCAAATCCTCGACCGGCTGCATATAGAGCGAGATGCCAGAAACATTGGCAGCCGAGCGCTCGATGCGGCGGATGACGGTGCTGACGTCGTCGCGGTCCGACGGGTCCTTCAGGTTGATGAGCACGCGGCCGCTGTTCAACGTGACGTTCGTCCCGTCAACGCCGATAAAGGACGACAGGCTGTCGACCGCCGGGTCCTGAAGGATGACATCGGCGAGCGCCTGCTGCCGCTGCGCCATGGCGCCGAACGAGATCGATTGCGAGGCCTCGGTGATTCCTTGGATGAAGCCCGTGTCCTGGACCGGGAAGAAGCCCTTGGGGATGACGATATAGAGCCCGACCGTCAGGACCAGCGTCACCACCGCGATCAGGAGAAAGAGCGGCTGGCGGTCGAGCACCCAATTGAGTGAGCGGTCGTAGTGATGGAGCAGCCATTCGAAAGTCTCGCGGTTGCGCCGCTCGAACGTGCTTTCGGTCGCGGTGTTGGTGCGGCGCAGGATCCGCGCGCACAGCATCGGCACCAGCGTCAGCGAGACGCCGGCCGAGATCAGAATCGTCACCGCCAGGGTGACCGCGAATTCGCGGAACAGCCGGCCGACGACGTCGCCCATGAAGAGCAGCGGTATCAGCACCGCGATCAGCGACACTGTCAACGACACGATGGTGAAGCCGATCTGCTCCGCGCCCTTGAGCGCCGCGCGCATCGGCGATTCGCCCTCCTCGATGTAGCGCGCGATGTTCTCGATCATAACGATGGCGTCGTCGACCACGAAGCCGGTGGCCACGGTCAAAGCCATGAGCGAGAGGTTGTCGAGGCTGAAGCCTAGGAGATACATTGCGCCGAAGGTGCCGACGAGCGACAGCGGCACCGAGAGGCTCGGAATGATCGTCGCACGCCAGGTGCGCAGGAACAGGAAGATCACCAGCACGACGAGCACGACCGCCAGCGAGAGCTCGAATTCGACGTCGCGCACCGAGGCTCGGATGGTATTGGTGCGATCGGTCAGGACCGTGACGTCGATCGAGGCAGGAAGCGCGGCCTGCAGTTGCGGCAGCAGCGCCTTGATGCTGTCGACCACCTGAATGACGTTCGCCCCGGGCTGGCGCTGGATGTTGAGGATGATCGACGGTGTCTTGTTCGCCCAGGCGGCGAGCTTGGTGTTCTGGGCGCCGTCGATGATGGTCGCGACGTCGGACAGATGAACCGGGCTACCGTTCTTATAAGCGACGACGAGATTGCGATAGGCGTCGGCGTCCTGGAGCTGGTCGTTGGCGTTGAGCGTGTAGGAGCGCGTCGGGCCGTCGAAATTGCCCTTGGGCGTGTTGACGTTGGCGTTGCTTATGGTGCTGCGCAAATCGTCGATATTGAGACCGTAGGCGGCGAGCGCGCGGATATTGGCCTGGATGCGCACCGCCGGCCGCTGGCCGCCATTGATGCTGACGAGACCGACGCCGGCCATCTGCGAGATCTTTTGCGCAAGCCGCGTATCGGCCATGTCCTCGACCTGCGGCAGTGGCAGGGTCTTGGAGCTGAGCGCCAGCGTCAGAATCGGCGCATCGGCGGGATTGACCTTGGCGTAGATCGGCGGCGCCGGAAGATCGGTCGGCAAAAGATTGCCCGCGGCGTTGATCGCCGCCTGCACTTCCTGCTCGGCGATATCGAGGCTGATATTGAGGCCGAACTGCAAGGTGATGACCGACGCGCCAGCCGAGCTCGTCGAGGTCATTTCGGTGAGGCTCGGCATCTGGCCAAACTGCACTTCGAGCGGCGCAGTCACCGACGACGTCATCACATCGGGGCTGGCGCCGGGATAGAAGGTCTGCACCTGGATGGTCGGGTAATCGACCTCAGGAAGCGCGGCGAGCGGCAGGAACTGGAAGGAGACGAGCCCCACCAGCAACACCGCCAGCATCAGCAGTGTGGTAGCGACCGGTCGAAGAATGAACGGGCGCGACGGGCTCATTGTCTATCGTCTCAAGATCCCGCGCGCAGCCGCGCCGGCGTCATTGTCCCGCGCCGGCTGGCGACGCGGTTGGCGCCCCGGAACCCGGGGTATTGGTATTCTCGCTCTGGCTCTGGACGGGCGGACTTTCCGGACGCAACGCGATCTTCGCGTTGTCCTTGAGCTTGTCGGCGCCGTCGACGACAACCTGATCGCCGGCGGCCAGACCGGACGCGACCGCGGTCTTCTCGCCGTCGGTCGGGCCGAGCTTGATCGGCGTGACCGCGACAGTGTTGTCAGGCTTCACCTTGTAGACGAAGGTTCCCGGCGCGCCGCGCTGCACCGCCGCCGTCGGAATGACGGTCGTGTTCTGCAGCGTGTTCACCAGGATTTGGGCATTGACGAATTGATTGGGGAACAGCGCGCCGTCCTTGTTATCGAACTGGGCGCGCAGCTTCACCGTGCCGGTTGCGGTATCGATCTGGCTGTCGACGGCGGAGAGCGTGCCGGTCGCGAGCTTCGTCGTGTTGGCGCGATTGTAAGCGGTCACTTGCAGCGTCGCGCCGGCGGCAAGGCGCTGCATGATCGTCGGCAGGTTGTCCTCGGGCAGGCTGAAGAGAACCGTGATCGGCTGGATCTCAGTGATGACGACGATGCCGTTCGAGGTGTTGCTCGAAGTGACGTAATTGCCGACATCGACCTGGCGCAAGCCGGCGCGGCCGCTAAACGGTGCGGTGATGTGGCAATAGGCGAGGTTGAGCTTGGCGGTGTCGACGGCGCTCTGATCGACTTTGACCTGGCCGACATATTGGTCGGCGAGGTGCGCCTCGTCATCGACGGTCTGCGCGGCGATCGAATCCTGCTTGAGGAGAATCCGATAGCGCGCGAGATCGGATTGGGCCTGGCTCAGCAGCGCCTGGTCCTTGGCGAGGGTGCCCTGGGTCTGGTCGAGCTGCAATTCATAAGGGCGCGGATCGATGACGGCGAGCAAGTCGCCCTGCTTCACCATCTGCCCCTCGGTGAATGGGAGCTGGATGATCTGACCGCTGATCTGGCTGAGCACCGTGACGGTCGCGAGCGGCGTCACCGTCCCGAGCGCATTATAGGTGATGTTGATATTGCCGGTGGCGACCGGCGCCGCGACGACCGGGAACGGCACGTTGAACGCGCCGCGCCGGGCGGCGCCTTGGCCGGTTGCACGATGGTAAAGCCACCAAACCGCCACGAGCGCTAAGAGAATAACGAGCGCAATCCACGCGGCGCGCCGCCACGAAGGCACGCCGACTGGCCACGAAGTGATGCGGACGTCTCTCATTCTATCCCGCTCGATGTTAATGCCTGGAAAGGCTGCGGCACGCAACCAGCCATTTATAGGCCGGACGCCGTCCGAGCCTCCCCGGGCCCGCCCGTCGGAAAGCCTTACAATTAACCATACTGCGGTGCCTGCAGGTTCTCACAAAGCATTGATTTGCCGCCACATAAAGCAGCTGGCCCCGGTCTTGCTCCGCTCCGCGCAGTACGTCTTTGATGACAGGAGAGCAAGGATGAGCCGTGGTCCAGGACGCATCGAGCGCGCGATCAAAGCGGCGTTCGACGCCGACCCAACGCGGGTATTTACCACCGAGTATCTCTGCACCCACGTTTACGCCAGTGCGACGAAGGTCGAGAAGAAGCATCGCGTGTCTCTCATTCGTGCCGCGAAGCGGGTGCTGCAACGCGAGCTTAACTGGCGCATGACCCGAACGCGCAAGCCGGGCGCCCCGTTCCTTTTTTTCCGGGAAACGACGACCGATCGCAGTGACGGCATCGGACCGGCATCGCGGAGCCTGCGGCGACTGGCCGACGAGGCGTCGCGTGCGCCGATTTTGGCGCATGGCGACGCGATGAAGGTCTGATGAAGGTCTAGCGCGTCGCGGTTGCGGGAACCGTGCCGCCGGCGGCTTCGCGGGTCGGCGCACCGTTCCACCAACCGCCGCCGAGCGCGACGAAGAGCTGAGCCGAATCGAGATAGCGCTGGGCCTCGGCACGGACGAGGCCGAGCCGCGCCTGTTCCAGTTGCCGCTGCACGTCGAGCACCTGCAGCAGGCTCGCATTGCCAAGCGAATAGCTCGTCCGCGTCAGCCTCAGTGCCGCATCCGCCGATTGATAGGCGGCCTCCTCGGCATTGAGCTGCTCTGAATCGTGGCTCAGCGCATCGAGAAGGTCGGCGACCTGGCCGAAGGCGCTGAGCACCGTCTGCTCGTAGCTCGCGAGCGTCGCCTGATAGGTGTCCTCCGCCTCGTGCTTTTGCGCGCGCAACGAGCCGCCGTGGAAAATCGGCGCCGCCATGTTCATGCCGATGTTCCACATATTGCTGATCGGCTCGAAGACGACATCCGGATGGGTGAACACCTGCTGAACAGCCGCTGAGATTGTGAACTGCGGATAGAGCTGCGCATTGGCGATGCCGACCGCGGCGGCCGAGGCGTGGAACTGCGCTTCCGCGGCGAGGATGTCGGGCCGCTGTCGCGCCAGAGCGGATGGTAGGCTGACCGGCAATTCGGGCGGCAGCGCCAACTGATCGAGGGTGAGATCGGGCGGCTGCCAATTGCCCGGCGCTTTGCCGACCAGCACCGCGAGCGCATGCTGCGCGACGTTGAGCTGCTGGCGGAGCGGCGGCAGTTGGGTGCGGTCCGTCGCCAGCTGGCTGTTCGCGGTCTCGACATCGAGCTGGGTGCCCGCCCCCGCCGTGAGCTCATTTTGCACCAGCTTGAGATTTTGCTGATCGTCGGCGAGCAGCTCGTTCACCGCCTTGATCTGCGCGTCCACCGAAGCGATGGTGATCGCTTCCGTCACCGCGCTGCCGGTCAGCGTCAGATACGCGCCTCTGAGCTCGAAATTCTGCGCATCCTCCAGGGCCTTTTGCCGCTCGAGCTGATGCGTCGTCAGGCCCATTGGATTGAAGCTGTAGGACACGGTCGGCCCGAAGCTGTAGGTGTTGAACTCCTTGGGCGGGAAGCCGGTGAGGCCGAAGGCCTGGAAATTGTTGCGCTGGCGCTCGACCGCGGCGCCGAAATCGACTTGCGGATAGAACCCACCCGCAGCCACCAGCACGGCTTC
The DNA here is from genome assembly GCA_036501365.1 of Allostellaceae bacterium. Classification (GTDB taxonomy): domain Bacteria; phylum Pseudomonadota; class Alphaproteobacteria; order ATCC43930; family CGMCC-115725; genus CAIKMD01. The sequence goes on from DASYAL010000013.1 coordinate 36,565, forward strand.
ATGCGCAGCATCGAGGCTGGCATGCGCCGCCGCGAGGTTGCGATTACCGGCGACCGCCTGGCTGACGACGTCATTCAGCGCCGGCGATTGAAAGAGCCCCCACCACTCGACCGAGACACCCTTGCCGAGCGCGAAATGCTGATCGACGCCGGCCGTGCCGACCGACGGGAGCGTCGGCAAGCCCGGTGCCGTGTAGGCGGTGTCGGCAGGAACGGGCGGCGGCGTCGACGGCGGATCGCCGCTGCAGGCGGAGAGCAGCAGCACAAGCCCGCAACCGAAGATTCTGCGCGTCATCGACGTGCTTTAGAGCCACGCCGTAGTGGGCGCAAGCGGCTCATGGCTCGGTTGCAGGATCGTGCGGACGCCGTAATCACCGCGGCAAATCCGGAGTTCTGGTCTTCCGCTAGCGCGGAAGGTCTGAACTCCCCATCAGGTATTCGTCGACCGCACGCGCGCATTGCCGCCCCTCGCGGATCGCCCAGACGACCAGCGACTGGCCGCGCCGCGCATCGCCGCAGCAGAACACCTTGTCGATGGAACCGCGGTAGTTGTCGGTGTCGGCCTTGAGATTGCCGCGCGCATCGAGCGCGAGGCCGAGCTCGGCGACCGCGCCGACCTTCATCGGATGGACGAAGCCCATCGCGAGCAGCACCAGATCGGCCTTGATCTCGAAATTGCTGTCGGGAATTTCCTCCATCAGCGGCCGGCCGTCATTGCTGGTGCGCCATTCGACGCGCATCGAGTTGAGGCCGGTCACATGGCCATCCTTGCCGGTAAAGGCCTTGGTCGAGACCGACCAATCGCGCTTGATGCCTTCCTCCTGCGAGCTCGAGGTGCGGAGTTTCATCGGCCAGTCGGGCCAGGTCAGGCGCTTTTCCTCGTGCTCGGGCGGCATCGTCAGGATCTCGATCTGCGTCACCGATTTTGCGCCGTGCCGGTTCGAGGTACCGATGCAGTCGGAGCCGGTATCGCCGCCGCCGATCACCAATACGTCCTTGCCGGTCGCCATGATGTCGGGCCCGACGACCTTCTCGCCGCCGACGCGGCGGTTCTGCTGCATCAGGAAATCCATCGCATAATGGATGCCGGCGAGCTCGCGCCCCGGCACCGGCAGGTCGCGCGGCACTTCCGAGCCGATCGCCAGCACAACCGCATCGTAGCGCGCCATGAGGTCGGCCATCTTACGGTTTGCGCCGACATGACTGTTGGGATGGAATTCGACGCCTTCGGCGCGCATCTGCGCGATGCGCCTATCGATGACACTCTTCTCCATCTTGAAGTCGGGAATGCCGTAGCGCAGCAGGCCGCCGATGCGCGCGTTCTTCTCGAACACCGCGACATCGTGGCCGACGCGCGCCAATTGCTGCGCGCAGGCGAGGCCCGCCGGTCCCGAGCCGACCACCGCGACGCGCTTGCCGGTACGGTGCGCCGCGACCGTCGGCTCGACCCAGCCTTCGGACCAGCCGCGCTCGATGATCGCGTGCTCGATCGTCTTGATCGTGACCGGGTCCTCGATGAGGTTAAGCGTGCACGACGCCTCGCAAGGCGCTGGGCAGATGCGGCCGGTGAAATCCGGGAAGTTGTTGGTACGATGCAGCGCCGAGAGCGCGCCGCGCGGATCGTCGCGATAGACGAGGTCGTTCCAATCGGGAATGAGGTTGTTCACCGGACAGCCGGTATGGCAATAGGGCGTGCCGCAATCCATGCAGCGTCCGCCCTGCCGCTGCAGCTCGTCCTCCGCGAGCGGCCGCACGAATTCGCGGTAATGCTTGAGCCGGTCGTCAACCGGCTCGTAGGACCGGTCGCGACGCTGGTACTCAAGAAAGCCGGTAGGCTTTCCCATCTATTCGGCCGCCCCGACGGCGACGCTGATCCCCGGCCGCTCGGCGGCGCGGGTGCGCGCCTGGATCTGCTGCAACGCGCGCCGATACTCGATCGGCATCACCTTGACGAAGCGCGAGCGATAGCGCTCCCAGCTCGCAAGGATGGCCTTGGCCTTGGGACTCTGGGTGAAGCTCGCATGGCGGGCGACGAGGCCGTGCAGCACCTTCGCGTCGCTCTGCGTCAGGCTGTGGACGACATCGACCAGCCCGTGCATCTCGAGATCGCCGCCGCGATGCTCGAGCGCCTCGAGCTGCTCGTCCTCGGCGGCCAGGGGCTCGAGGTCGACCATGGCGAGATTGCAGCGCTGTTGGAACTTGCCGCCCTCGTCGAGCACGAAGGCGATGCCGCCGCTCATGCCGGCGGCGAAATTCGTGCCGGTCTCGCCAAGCACCACAACGATGCCGCCGGTCATGTATTCGCAGCAATGCGCGCCGGCCCCCTCGACCACCGCGACCGCGCCCGAATTGCGCACGGCGAAACGTTCGCCGGCGACGCCACTGAAATAGCACTCGCCGGCGATGGCGCCGTAAAGCACCGTATTGCCGACGATGATCGCCTTGTCGCGCTCGATCGGGCTTACTTTCGGCGGATAGACGATCAGCCGTCCGCCCGACAGGCCCTTGCCGACATAGTCGTTGGCCGCGCCTTCGATCTCAAAGGTCACGCCGCGCGCGAGGAACGCGCCGAAGCTTTGGCCCGCCGTGCCGGTGAAGCGCGCGCGGATCGTGCCGTCGGGCAGGCCGCGATCGCCGTAGCGCCGCGCGATCTCGCCCGAGAGCATCGCGCCGACAGTGCGGTTGACGTTGCGGATCGGCAGGTCGAGCTTGACCGCCTCGCCCTTCTCGATCGCCGGCTTGCACAGCGCGATGAGCTGGTTGTCGAGCGCGCGCTCGAGACGGTGATTCTGCGTCTCGCACTGATGCATCTTGGTGCCCGCCGGCACGTCGGGGCGATGGAGAGCGCGGGCGAGATCGATGTGCTGCGCCTTGGGATGATTGACGCCGCGGCGCTGCTTCAGCCGGTCGGTACGGCCGATCATCTGGTCGAATGTACGGAAGCCGAGCTTCGCCATCAGCTCGCGCACTTCCTCGGCGAGGAACATGAACAGCGTGACCACGTCCTCGGGCGTGCCGTTGAAGCGCCGGCGCAGTTCCGGATCCTGTGTCGCGACCCCGACCGGGCAGGTGTTGAGATGGCATTTGCGCATCATCACGCAGCCCGCGGCGATCAGCGCGGCGGTGGCGACGCCGAACTCGTCGGCGCCCAAGAGCGCGCCGATCACGACGTCGCGGCCCGAGCGGATGCCGCCATCGACCTGCACGGCAATGCGGCCGCGCAGCCCGTTGAGCACTAACGTCTGGTGCGTCTCGGCAAGGCCGACTTCCCAAGGCTCGCCGGCATGATGGATCGATGTCAGCGGCGAGGCGCCGGTGCCGCCTTCATGGCCCGAGATCGTGACGTGATCGGCATAGGCCTTGCAGACGCCTGCCGCGATCGTGCCAACGCCAAGCTCGGCGACCAGCTTCACGCTGACCCGCGCCTCGCGATTTGCGTTCTTCAGGTCGTGGATGAGCTGCGCCAGATCCTCGATCGAATAGATGTCGTGATGCGGCGGCGGCGAGATCAAGCCGACGCCCGGCACCGAATAGCGCGTGCGCGCGATCCAGTCGTCGACCTTGTGGCCGGGAAGCTGACCGCCCTCGCCCGGCTTGGCGCCCTGCGCCATCTTGATCTGGAGATCGGTGGCGTTGACGAGATATTCGATGTTGACGCCAAACCGCCCCGAGGCGACCTGCTTGATCGCCGAGCGCATCGAATCGCCGTTCGCCATCGGCTTGTAGCGCTGTGGATCCTCGCCGCCCTCCCCGGTATTGGAGCGGCCGCCGAGACGGTTCATGGCGATCGCCAGCGTGGTGTGCGCTTCCCAGGAGATCGAGCCGAAGGACATCGCCCCGGTCGAGAAGCGCTTGACGATCTCGCGCGCCGGCTCGACCTCGGCGAGCGGGATCGGCTCAGCCGTATGATCGAAATCCAAGAGGCCGCGCAGCGAGATCAGCGCCTGCTCCTGCTCGCCGATGAGGCGCGTGTATTCCTTGAACTTGCGATAGTTGTTGCCGCGCACCGCATGCTGCAGCAGCGAGACAGTATCGACGTTCCAGGCGTGGGATTCGCCATGGACGCGGAAGGCAAGCTCGCCGCCGGGATCGAGCGCATCGCGATAATTCGGCGCGTCGCCATAGGCGAGACGATGCCGGCGCACCGTCTCTTCCGCGATCTCGTCGAGGCCGACGCCGCCGATCGCCGAGACCGTGCCGTTGAAATACTTGTCGAGGAACTCGGCCCTGAGGCCGATCGCGTCGAAGATCTGCGCGCCGCAATAGGACTGGAAGGTGCAGATACCCATCTTGGACATCACTTTGAGGATGCCTTTGGCGATCGCTTTGATATAGGCCTCGTGCGCGTCGACCTCGCTCAGCTCCTTGTCGAAGTCGTGCCGCAGCGCGGAGAGCGTGTTGAAGGCGAGATAGGGGTTGATCGCCTCGGCGCCATAGCCCGCGAGCAGGCAGAAATCATGCAACTGCCGCGCCTCGCCAGTCTCGACGACGAGGCCGACCTCGGTCCGGAGGCCGCCGCGGATCAGGTGATGATGGACCGCGGCAACCGCGAGCAACGAGGGGATCGCGATCTGATCGGAGGCGATCAGCCGGTCGGACAGCACGATGATGTTATGGCCGCCGCGAACGGAGGTCTCGGCCTTGGAGCAGATCGCATCGAGCGCGGTACGCATGCCCGGGGCGCCGTCGCGCGCCGGATAGCAGATCGAGATCGTCGAGGTGCGGAAGGTGCCGCCGGTATTGTCCTCGATGCGCCGGATCTTCTCGAGATCGACATTGGTGAGGATCGGCTTGTGCAGCTCGAGCCGGATATGCTTGCCGCCGCTTTCGAGATCCAAGAGATTCGGTCGCGGGCCGACCAGCGAGACCAGCGACATGACCAGCGCCTCGCGGATCGAATCGATCGGCGGGTTGGTCACCTGCGCGAAGCGTTGCTGGAAATAGTCGAAGAGCAGCTTCGGCCGCTGCGACAGCACCGCAAGGGGCGTGTCGCGACCCATCGAGCCGACCGTGTCCTCACCCGAAAGCGCGATCGGCTTCAGGAAGAAGTTGATATCTTCTTGGGTGTAGCCGAAGGCCTGCTGGCGATCCAAGAGCACATTGCGCGGCGGCGGCATCGGCGCCACCTCGTCGGGCAGGCTCTCGATGCGGAGCTGCGTCTTGTCGAGCCACTGCTGATAAGGCTTGGCGGTCGAGATCTCGGCCTTGAGCTCGGCGTCGTCGATGATGCGCTGGCGGTCGAGATCGACGAGCAGCATCTTGCCCGGCTCGAGCCGCCACTTGCGCACGATGCGCTCTTCGGGGATGTCGAGCACGCCCGCTTCCGAGGCCATAACCACGTGATCGTCGTCGGTGACAAAGAAGCGCGCCGGGCGTAAGCCGTTGCGGTCGAGGCTGGCGCCGATCTGCCGTCCGTCGGTGAAGGCGAGCGCCGCCGGCCCGTCCCAGGGCTCCATCAGCGCGGCGTGATATTCGTAGAAAGCGCGCCGGTCGGGATCCATCAGCGGGTTCTCGGACCACGCCTCGGGAATCAGCATCATCAGCGCGTGCGGCAGCGGATAACCGCCCGCGACCAGCAGCTCGAGGCAATTGTCGAGCGTCGCTGAATCCGAATTGCCGTCGCCGATCAGCGGCCACAGCTTGTCGAGATCGGCGCCCAAAAGCTTCGAGGTCATCGAATGACGCCGCGCCATCATCCAGTTGATGTTGCCGCGCAGCGTGTTGATCTCGCCGTTATGGGCGAGATAGCGGAACGGATGCGCCAGTTCCCAGGAAGGAAAAGTGTTGGTCGAGAACCGCGCATGGACCAGCGCCAGCGCCGATTCCGTGCGCTCGTCCTGCAAGTCCTTGTAGAACAGCGCCAGCCGCTCGGCGATGACCATGCCTTTGTAGATGACGGTCCGCGTGGAGAGGCTCGCAATATAGAAATTGCCGCTATCGGGCAGGCCGCGCGAGCGCAGCTCCTTATGCGACTGCTTGCGGATGACGAAGAGCTTGCGCTCGAGCGCATCGGCATCGGCGCAATTCGCGCCGCGCGCGACGAAACATTGGCGGATCACCGGCGCGTTCGGCCGGATGCTGGCGCCGAGCGCCGAGGGATCGACCGGCACGTCGCGCCAGCCGAGGAGCGTCTGGCCCTCGGCAGAGATGAAATGCGCGATCACCTGTTCGCAGGCGCGGCGCGTCTCGGGATTGCGCGGCAGGAACACCATGCCGACGCCATAGGCCCCCAGCTCGGGGAGGGTGAATTTCAGCCGCTCCGCCTCGGCGCGGAACAGACGGTCGGGAACCTGGATGAGGATGCCGGCGCCGTCGCCCGCCAACGGGTCGGCGCTCACCGCTCCGCGATGGGCGAGGTTGTGCAGAATCTCGATTCCATGCGCCAGAATCGCGTGGCTCTTGCGATTTTTGATGTTCGCAATGAACCCGACGCCGCACGCATCATGCTCGTAGCGAGGATCATAGAGTCCCTGCCTCGCTTGCATCCCTCGGTCACCCCTTTCCCAGCCCCCTCCGCGCCGCGGCCAATGCCGTCGGTTGCGCGCGGTTCCCCATAGCAGCATCGGCGACACCGATGGGGTGAGTCAAGAAGTACGTCAGTGGGGCTGACCGAAATCTGCAACTTTTCGGTCCGGAAATCCAGTCCCCTCTCGCGAGAAACTACGCGGCGCGGATTTCGCCCAGATCGAGCACCGCGGCGACCAGCGCATCGATGTCGCCCGGCTGGGTGCGATGGTTGATCAGGCAGGCGCGGATGGCGAGACGGCCGTTGATCGTGGTGGTCGAGGGGGCGGCGATGCTGCGCTCCTGCAGCTCGGCGACAATGCGGGCGTTGAGCGCATCCGCTTCGGCACCCCGATAACGGAAGCAGACAACGTTGAGCGCAACCGGCGCCAGCAGCTCGAGCTGCGGCTCGGCCGCGACGCGCTGGGCGAGATAGCGCGCCAACGCGCAGCTTCGCGCAATCTCGTCGCCGATCCGGGCGGCGCCATAGACCTTCAGCGTGAACCAGGTCTTGAGCGCGCGGAAGCTGCGTGACAGGTCGGGGCCAAAATCGCACGGCCAGGGCGAGCCGCCGGCAAGCCCCCGAGCTTCGCGCCGCAGATAGGCGGCCGGCGAGGCAAAGGCGGCGCGATGCGCCTCCGGGTCGCGGACCAGGATGAAGCCCGCGTCATAGGGGATCTGGCCCCATTTGTGGAAATCGAAGGCGATCGAATCCGCACGCTCGATCCCGGCGAAGAGCGGCTTCAGCGCCGGCGACAACAGCGCCAGGCCACCGAGCGCGCCGTCGATGTGGAACCATAGCCCCTCCGCCTGCGCCAGCGCAGCGAGCGCCGCGAGATCGTCGATCGCGCCGATGTCGACCGTGCCGGCATTGCCGACGAGAAAGAACGGGCTCGCTCCGGCGGCGCGGTCGGCGGCGATGACGGCGCGCAAAGCCGCCAGGTCGATGCGATGCGCATGGTCGGTCGGGATCAGCCGCAGCGCATCGCTGCCAAAGCCGGCGAGCTCCATCGCCTGACGGATGCAGCCATGCGCCGCCGTCGAAACGTAAGCCGTGAGGCGCCGGCCGGACGCCGCGATGCCGTCGCGGCGCGAGGCGGTGCCAAGCCGCGCGGTGCGCGCGACGGTCAGCGCAATAAAATTGGCAATCGAGGTGCCGGTAACGAAAATGCCGCTGGCGCTCGTGGGAAAGCCAAAGATCTGGGCGGCCCAGTGTGTGATCTGGCGCTCGACCTCGATCGCGCCGTGGTCGCGGCCGCCGCAATTGGAATTCATCCCCGCCGCCAGCATTTCGGCCAGCGCGCCGATCGCGGTGCCACCGCCCTGCACCCAGCCCATGAACCGCGGATGGGTATTGCCGCTCGAATATGGGCGGATGCGTTGCTGAAAGTCGCGATAAACGGTCTCGGGCGCGGTCGGCTCGGTCGGCAAGGCTTCGCGGAAGCTCGCCCTCACCTCCTCCGGCACCCGCTTCCACACTACGCGCTCGCGCAGCCGCGCCATGTCGTCGAGCATGTCGTCGAGCATGCGATGCCCGAGCGCACGCAGCTCGGTCCAATCATCAGGATCAAGCGTCGGGCCAGGTTTCGGTCGGCCCACCTCGTTCATGCGACGGAGTCCAGCCTTCTCGCCGGCGAGCGCAAAGCGCGCTCCTTCAGGAGCGAGCCAAAATCGGCGAAGAGCTTGCGCATTTGTGGCGCCTTGTAAGGAAACACCACCGGCGAATCCATGAGATGCACGATCATCGCGACATCCGCTTCGAACAGCAAGAGCTTGCCCTCGGCGGTCTGCGCGCAATCGATGCCGAAATAATCGAGGCCAAGGCGCTGGCCGATCGCCGCGAGCGCCGCGCGATGGCGTTCGCCGAACTCATAATCGAAGCGCGTCATGAAACGCTCTTCCTCGATCTTCTTCGCCGCACTCTCGGCCATGCCGGCGTTGAGGTAGTAGAGCATCCATTGATCGCCGATCGCCATGTGGCAGGCATAAGGCTTGCCGCCGATGAACACGACGCGGTATTTGCGGAAGAGCCCGTCCGGGCTGCGATAATCGATATAGGAAGAGATATAGAAGCCGCGCGCCGGCCGCGCCGCGAGATAGCGGCCGAGCGCTTCCTCGTCGTCGAGCCGTTCTAGGCCGCGGCCGGCATGCGAACCGAGTGGCCGCGCGATCAGCGGAAACACGCCGTCGGGCAAGTGGGCCTGCAGCACCGAGCGGTCGGTGGCGATCTCGCCGAGCGTCGTGCGGTCAATCCTTACCGTGGCCGGCGCGACAAGACCGGGCACCGTCTTCAATACGCCGTGCAGCCGCTCCCGCGCCAGCGTGGCGATCCGATCGGGCTGATTGAGCACCGGCCTGGGCCAGGACGGCAGGAGCCGCGCGATCTCCTGAAGAACGGCGCGATTGTCGTCGCTTTCGCAGGCGGTAACGATGGCAACATCGTGCTCCGGCAGCTCGGCTGGCAGCACGCTGCCGGGAACGACGTAGAGCGTCGCCAGCGCGATGTCCGAGCCCTCCAGCAGAAATTCGAGCGGCGTGTTGTTGCCGATGTCGCCGGGCGCGGCGAGAGCCAGCACCCGCAAAGCGGGCTTCTCTTGAGCGCAAGGCGAGCGATAGATCCGGCGGCACTGCAGCGCCTCGTTCTGGCGCGCGATGCCGTCCTGCTCGTTGCCGAAGAGCTGCTCGACGGTCGCGAGATCCATCAACGCCGCCGCGTTGTTGGGCTCGAATATATATTTATCGAGGAGCTGGCTGCGGAGGGGACCGAGATCGGTGCCCTCAAAAGCCAGTTTCGACAATTTCGCGATGCCGAGCGGCATGTCCGCCGGCTGTTGCCATAGAAGATCGTTCATGCGGCGCTCACACGGTAAGAGGTCTGCATCTGGCCGGCGGAATAGACCGGCTCGATCGCGTCGAAGTAGCGGACCAGTAGCGCGATCTTCTCGACGATCGCGCGCACCTGGTCGAATTCGCCATGAAGATGCTCGCGCGCGGCAATCACGTCGTCGTGCCAGGACTCCGACACGACACGCGCTCCAGCGCTGATGCGCAGTACGCCGAGCGAGCTGCCTTTGCCGTCGGGTACGGCCACGGATTGGCCGATATGGCAGCGCCGTGCGGCGAGAAAGCGCAGCATCGGCGGCAACGTCGCGGGCAAAAGCGGCGCCACGTCGTCGTTGAGCGCGCGATAGAGGATGGATGCCTGGGCATGCGACAAGAGTGCGCCCTTGCGGCGGACGAAGAACGGAAAGATCGTGCGCGCACCGAATTCCTCGGCGTCGAACATGTCGGAGCCCTCGTCCGGCAGCGGCATCGCCGCGAGACTCGGCTCCGCGGTCATCAGCCGCGGCACGACCTCTGCGAATTGCGCCAGAGCGAATGCGCGGAAGGAATCGGGCACGGCGAAATAATCGCGCATCTCCGCGATGGCTGAGGTCCAACGCAGCAAAGTCCCGAGATTGGCCTGCGCCGGCAGCCCCGCGCGGATGCCGGAAAACCGCGCGGGCCAGTCGCTGCGGCCGGTATAGGCACCGAGCCCGTCGGGCACGTCCGCGATGGCGGCGCAGCGCGCGGCGAGGTTCTCTGGTACGAGCAGCGCGCCGCTAAACGGCGCGCCGGTGAAGAATTTCGAGCCGGTGATCAGCACCAGGAAGCCGCGATCGAGATAAGAGCGCAAGCGGCTGCGGCTGAGCCGCGTTTGACAGGCGTCGATCACCACCAGCACATCGTCGCCGCCCGCATCGGCAATCCAGCGCAAGCAATCGTGGCTCGGCGACCGCAAGCCGAATTTGGAGCTGTCCATGGCGAAGAGCGCAACCCGCTTGCCGGCAGCAACGGCACGCGTCACGCCGTGCACGATATCGCCGTCGACCTCGTCGCAAGGCCGCAGCCGTCCCGATTCATCGCGCAACGCCACCATCGCGCCAGCGACCCGCTCGGCGAGGCCGCGGATCGGATCGCCCTTGGCGACCGGCACGCCTTGCGCCGTGATTGCGTTGAAATGCCGCCCGCGCGTCGCGAAAGCGGCGCCGCTGCCGGTCTCGTCGCCGGCGGCAATCATGCTGACCAGCGGCGTGCCGAGCAGAGCGCGCGCGACGAACAGGGCGTGAAGCTGGGAATCCGTGCCGGAAGGCGAGAACACGATCTCGCAGCCGCTGTCGCCAAGGTCGAGCGTTTGCTTCAGCTCGTCGCGCATCCGCTCCATCTCGGCATCGAGCGCGGTGTCGAGGCCGTGCTGTCGGGCCTCGCGCAGCAGCGATTGCCGCCGGCCCGCGACCGCCGCATAAGCGCGGCTCGAGATCGAGGTCGCGGTTGAAGACGCGAAAGTGAAGGCTTCGGGCCGCGGAAAGGGCCGGCAGCCATAGCCGTTGAGCTCGGTGGTCGGATCGAGCGCGAGCCGCGTGTCGCCGCCGCTCGCTAGCAGCCATTCGAGCGGCGCCGAGAGCAATCGTAACGGATCGTTAACGCGAAGTTGCGCGAGCGCGCGGGGATCGATCGACATCCGCACATGCTGGCTCGACTATGGTTATTTTTCTCTTAAGTCCTGCGCTTCAGCAGTTGCGCCGCGACCGCGCCCGGCACCATGACCAGCACGCCGACGAGCAGGAAAAGCGCGCGGAAACCGAAGAGATTCGAGGTGGTTCCGGCGAATACCGGGCCGATGCCCTGACCGAGAAACATCGCCGCGGAGAAGAGCGCGAAGGTCGAGCCGCGCGCGCTCGGCGCCAACTCGGTCGCCTCGGTCTGCAGCGTATTGTGGAGCATGTAGAAGCCGAATCCCGCGACGACGAAGAACAATGCCACGCCCGCGGGCCCCATCGGCAGCGCAATCGCGAGATAGGAGAGGCCGGCCATCGCGCCGCCAGCACGCATCATGTTCCATTGGCCGAGCAATCGCAGCATGTGCCGCACCACCGCCCCGTAGAGAATGCCGCCGACCGCGAAACCGGCAAGCGCGACACCGGCCGCGATCGGTCCGCCGGAGCCGCGCTGGATCAGCATCGCGCCGACGAAGGGAAAGACGCAGAAGAAGAACATCCCTTCGCCGAACACTGCCGTCAGAACGACATGCGAGCTGCGATTGGCGAGCACGGCACGATAACCTTGGATCGCGTTCTTGAGTGTGATCCGCCGCGTCACGTCGGACTTGCTGTCGAGATAGCGGAACACGATCACGCAAGAAGCGATCGAGATCACCGTCACCACCGTGAAGACCGCACGCCAGCCGAAATAGGTGGCGATCACGCCCGAAGCCGTCGCGCCGAACATCTGGCCGAAGATCGAGGCGACGAGAAACCGGCTGGCGGCGACCTGGCGCTCGGCGAGCGCGGTGCGGTCGCCGATCAGCGCCAGACCGACGGGAAAGATGCCGCCCGAGACCGCGCCGGCGATGACGCGCGACACCATCAGCGTGGCGTAGTTGGGCGCGACCGAGGCCAGCGCCACCGAGGCGGTCACGATGGCGAGACAAATCTTGATCGTCCGCGCCTTGCTGTAGGCGTCGCCGATCGGTCCGAGCACCGGCTGCATCGCAGCATAGGGAAGCCCGTAGGCCGAGACCAGCAGCGCCGCCGCGCGCACGCTGATGCCGAAATCGCCGGCGACCGTCGTGATGATTGGATCGAGCGAGCGATAAGAGATCGAGCCGGCAAAAGCGGCGAAGCAAAGAACGAGGATCAGGCCCACTTCGGCTCCGGTGAGAGGAGCATAGGTCTTCGGGCTATTCGCGGCGCGGGTCAACAACCATTGCGGCAGGGCCGCTCTGAGCTTGGCGCGGATCGCCGCGCCTCATATGATCGGCGCAACCGAAAAAACATCTACGGAGAACTTCCCGTGAATATCCGCCGGCCGACCCTCGCTCTTGCTGCCTTGTGTCCGTTCCTTGTGGGTGCGCTGCCGGCCCAGGCACAGCAATCGGACCTCATGCCTGCGACCATGGCGATCCCCGTCACCAGCCTCGGCTTCATGATGGAGTTCGTCGCCGAGGACATGAAGTTCTACGAGAAGCACGGCGTGGCGATGAAAACCTCGCAGATCAACGGTCTCGGCGCGATCAACGCCGTGATCGCGGGCAGTGTCGATTTCGCTCAGCCTTCGGGCGTCTCGCTGACGCGCGCCGCGGCGCGCGGCCAGCCTTTGCTCGCCATCGTCGAGCTCACCGACCGCGTCGTCGTCCAGGCGGTGTTGCGCAAGGACCTCGCCGAGACTGCCGGCTTCGATCCGAAGGCACCGGTCGCCGAGCGCGCGAAGGTCTTGAAAGGGCGCACCATGGCGGTCGATTCGGTGAATTCCATTATCGACGCCTATCTTGGCCTGCTGGCCAAGAATTCGGGCTTCACCCATGACGACATCCATATCGCGCCGATGGAGCCGCCGGCGATGATCGCGGCGTTCGCGGCCAAGCGGATCGACGGCTTCGCGATGTCGCTGCCTTGGACGCTCCAGCCAGTGATCGAGGGCACGGCGGTGATGGTGGCGAGCGGGCCCGACGGCGACACCCTCGGCCTCGACCCCTTCACCAACACGGTGGTGGCGGCGCGACCCGCGACCTGCGAGAAGCAGCCGAAGTTGTGCGCGGCGGTGGGCGAGACTTTCGTCGAGACCTCGGCCTGGATGCACGCCCATCCCGATGAGGCCGAAGCCTTGCTGAAGAAGCGCTTCCCGACCCTCGACCCGAAGGTCTTCCACGCCTCGTTCCAGACCGAGCTGAAGATGACGCCGAACCCGCCGGTGCCGACCGAAAAAGGCGTCGAGAACACCGACAACTACAACATCCGCGCCGGCTTGATGAAGCCGGACGAGAAGCTCAAGGATTATTCGAATCTGTTCACCGACAAATACATGAAATAAATTTTTCCATCGTCATTGCGGATAACCCCGCGTCGTCCCTGGATTGCCTCGTCAGGGCTGAAGCCTTCCTCGCAATGACGGTGCTTTCTTACGCCGGCAGCGCCGGCCTGACCTCGCGGGCAAAAAGCTCGACCGAGCGCAGCGCCTCGGCAAGGCTCATATCGCCGAACGCGAAGCGCAGCATGAGATAGTTGACGCCGGTCGCCGCGACCGCCTCGGCGAGCTTCGCGCGCACGGTCGCAGGCGAGCCGACGAAGCTCATGCCGATCTCCATCGAGCCTTCGACAGTATCGGGATAAGCCGCCGAGATCGGCGCCATGCCGTGGAGGCGCCAGAGATAGGTGAAGCTGTCATACCAGCGTGCATAAGCGCGCCGCGCCGTCGCCAGTGCCTCGGCATCGCTTTCGGCGATGACGATGTGGCGGCTCATGCCGAGCAGCGGCAGATTGCCGGGATCGCGGCCGGCCTTGCGCCATTCCGCGCGGTAGCGGTCGGTGATCGCCCGCACTGCCGGGGTCAGCGCGTTGGTGGCGATGTTCATCGCGTGCTGCGCCGGCCAGCCGACGCCTTCCGGCCCGACCGCGCCGTACCACAGCGGCGGATACGGCCGCTGCAACGGCGCGATGACGATCGGTGTCGCCTTGAACCGATAGAACTTGCCCTCGTGATCGAGCGACGTCGTCTGGAACGCCTTCAGAAGTACGTCCAGCACCTCGACATAGATGTCGCGCGACTGCTGCGGATCGACCCCGTAAAAGCCGCTCTCGAGCGGCGAGATACCGCGCCCGACGCCGAGCTCGATCCGGCCGCCGCTCATCTGGTCGAGCATGCAGATCTCTTCCATCACCCGCAGCGGATGATGGAGCGAGAGCGTATAGACCATCGGGCCAAAACGCAGACGCTTGGTGCGCTGCGCCACGGCCGACAGGAAGACGCTGGGGCTCGGCGCCAGCCCAAGCGGCGTCGAGTGATGCTCGGCGAGATGGTAGATATCGATGCCGGTGCGGTCGTAGGCCTCGATCAGCTTGAGCCGCCACGCGTAGAGCTCGGCGAGCGGACCGCCGTCTGTGTCGAAATGATCGAAAACGCCGATCTTCATGCTGGCGTCGCGCGCGGGATCGCGCGCGGCTTCACATCGTCATGTCCTTCGCAACCGGCCGCCATACCAGCGAGACGCGCTCCGCCTTCTCGACCAGCATGTTGATCACCAGCACCAGGACCGTCGCCACGACAATGCCGGCAAAGACGCCCACCGTATCCGACAGCTCGCGGGCGTGCTCGATGTAATAGCCGATGCCTTGGGTCGAGACGAGGAACTCGCCGACGATCGTGGCGCCGACGGCATGCGGCGCGGCGATCTTCATGCCGGCATAGAAGAACGGCTGGAGCGATTTCCAGATCACCTCGCGCGCGATCACCGATTCCTTTGCCCCGGCGACGCGCGCCATGTTGATGAGCCGCCCGTCCACCGCGCGGATGCCGGCAAAGACATTATAGAAAATGACGTAGAAGGTCTGGGTCACGACGATCACGAGCTTGGGCACGTCGCCGATGCCGAACCAGAGGATGAGCCACGGCGCGAGGGCGTATTTCGGCACGCCCTGCGACCAGAAAATATAGGGCTGAACCGCTTCGGTGAGCCGCGGCGAGAGGCGCAGCCCGAACGGCAGAACGAGGCCGAGCACCACCGCGATCACGAAGCCGATCGCCGAGACTTTCAGCGTCGCCCAGATGTCCCAGAACATCTCGCCGCTGATCGTCATCTCGTAGAGCCGCTGGAGCACGGCCAGCGGCGGCGCGAAAAATATCGAGCCGAATGAGTCCGCGCCCCATTGCCAGCCGAGAATCAAGAGGACGGCGAAGAAGCACCGGCCCAGAAAGATGATCGTCTTGTGCGAGAGCAGCGGCCCCGCAGGCACCGCAATGACTTGGTCGGCGGTCGTCATTGGATTTCAGCCCTTATCTTCTCGTAGACCTGTGCGAAACCCTCGAGTCCGAAAATATCCTTCACGTTGCGCGGACGCTGGAACGGAATGGCATGCTCGGACTTGATCCGCGTCGGTTGCTTGGTCAGCACCAGCGTGCGGTCGCCGAGCGCGACGGCCTCGGCGATGTCGTGGGTGACAAAGATGATGGTCTTGCGGCCCATCTCCCACAGCCGCAGCAGATCCTCTTGCAGCTGTACTCGGGTCTGCGCGTCGACCGCGGCAAAAGGCTCGTCCATCAGGATGACGGGCGGATCGTAGACCAGGGTGCGGATCAGCGAGGTGCGCTTGCGCATGCCGCCCGACAGCTCGTGCGGATAATAGCGCTCGTAGCCCGATAGGCCGACCGCCTTGACGAGCGTCTCCGCATGGCTGCGGCTCTTGTCGTCGAGCCGGCCCTGGACCTCCAGCGGGAACAGCACGTTGTCGATGGTCGTACGCCACGGCAGGAGGTTGTCGTCCTGGGTGACATAGCCGATCCGGCGGTCGAGCCCGGGCTTCAGCGCTTTCGGATCGTTGACGACGATGGTGTCGCCCGCGAACAGGATCTCGCCGCCGGTCGCTACATCGATCTGCGCGATCATGTTGAGCAACGTCGACTTGCCCGACCCCGACGGACCGATGATGGTGAGGAATTCGCCGTCGCGTACTGAGAACGACAGATCGCGGATCACCCACGGCATGGGCTCGCGACCCTGCCGCGAGGCGAAGCGCTTGGCGAGATTGCGGACTTCAAGGAGCGGTGAGGTCATGGATCACGTGGTGCTGGCTTGCTGTAGCCCATCGGCGGAGGGCCGCCAGCGTAGGAGGAGGCGCTCGGTGCCATCGACCGCATAGCCGACGGCGAGCACGAGCACGGTCGCTCCGAGAATGGCGGCGAACACCTCGGTGATGTCGAAATTCATCGCGCCCATCTGGACGAGGTAGCCGAGGCCGCGGTTGGACGAGATCAGCTCCGTGACCACCGCGACGGCGATACCGATCGGCAGGGATATGCGCAGGCCGGCGAAGATGTTCGGCACGGCGCTCGGCCACACGACATGACGAGCGACCTGGCGCTCGTTCGCGCCGCAGAGCTGCGCCATCTGCACCAGCCTCGCATCGAGCGCGCGCACGCCCGAGAGCGTCGCATAATATTCGATGAAGAAGACGATGCTGACGACGACGGCGATCTTCGATTCGATGCCGATGCCGAACCAGAGGATGAACAGCGGGGCCAAGGCCAGCTTCGGCAGGCCGTAACCGCCGATCATGAACGGATCGAGGATCGAGATGACGATCGGCATGCGGCGCAGCACGAAGGGCAGGATGATCGCCGGCACGGCGCCGATCACCGAGCCGAGAAACGCCTCCTCGACAGTGTAGCCGGCATGCCGCACCAACTCACCGCTCAACGTTGATTCGAAGAAGCGCGACAGCGTCAGCCACGGCGTGCTGAGCCAATAGGTGCCGAACGCCCAGCTCCCGAGCTGCCACAGCGCTAGCAGCACGATGCAGACGGCAATTCGGTCGGCCAATCGTCGATAGCGCTTCATCGCCCCCCGTCTTCCTTATTATTGGGGATTTATCGGGAACGATTTATGTCCGCCCTGGGCGGTTCTGTCCAGCCCACAATGGGCCGGCGTTAGATTCGGGGTTGGCCCCCGCGCTTAGCTGGGCCCGTCGCCCAGCAAATCCGCGACCCCGGCCCGCCGCGCCCAGTATTCCCAGGCGCGCCAGGTTTCGGGTGCCTTGGGGTTGAGCATCCACCGCCCCTCGACTTCGCCCGGCGACAAGGCCTTGTAGCTCGGCGCCATCCGGAGCGCCGTGGTGACGATGCGAGCGTTCACCGGGATATAGACCGAGGTCCTCACCGCCTCATGGACGCTGGCGCCGACCGCGGCGAAACCGTGGCCGCGCATCAGCGCCACCTTGCCCTTCCCCACCCGTTGTGCGAGGTCGCGGCCCTGTTCGACATTGGTGACGAGCAAATTTGTGTTATCGCCGAACTTTTCCGCGATATCCCAGACCGGCGCTTCCGGACCCATAGAACCGGCGACATGAATGACCGGCTTAAACGGCACGCCGGTGATGCCGAAAGCCAGCGTTTCCTCCGCATGGCTGTGGACGACCGACCCGACTTCGGACCGCGCTTCGTAGAGACAGCCGTGGATGAAGCGCTCGAGATACGGCGGACGCTTGTCGTCGCCGACGATCTTACCGTCGAGGGTGAATTCCATGATGTCGTTCTCGGTGACGAGCTCGGGGCTGCGCGAGCGCGACAGGAAGAAATGATCCGGTTTTTCCGGATGGCGGACGCTGACATGGCCGTAAGCATCGACCACGCCCTGATGGGCAAGGATACGGTTGGCGATCACCAGATCGCGGCGTGTCTGCTTGAGATCGGCCATGCTGCTTCCCTTCAATGCGATTCGAATGTTTTGACGAAGATGTCCTCGATCGGCATCTTCTTGGCGATCAGCCCTTGCTCGTGCAAATAGGTGACGAGCGCCTCGAGCGTCTTACGGTTGGGATCGACGCCGTCGGGCCAAGGATCGCCGCCGAAGACATCCTGGATCTCGTCGATATCCGCAGTCATCCAGGGCAGCATGTAGCGCAGCGCTCCGGTCTCGCGCGTCAGCGCCCAGGCGCGCTGGCGCGACTGCTTCAGCGCCTCATAGAGGCTCGACGCGGCGAACGGATATTTCTCGTGGGTGTCGCGGCGCAGCGCGACGAGGTGCATGATCGGGAAGATGCCGGTGCGCTTGAAATAGTCCTTCTCGACTTCGCGGAAGTTCGGGAACAGCCGCACCACGTCGGGATTGCGGCGAAAGCAGGTCGGCAGGTTGGTGGCGCAGATCGCGTCGATCTCGCCTTTGTCGATGAGATCGCTCAGCGACTTCTTCGAGTCCGCGACCTCGATGTCGATCTTCTGCAATAGCGGCGGTGCCGACGGATTGCCGTGAGTGCCGACATGGTTGAGGGCGCCTTGCACCCAATGGATCTTGGAGAGATCGACGCCGTGATCGTGCTGCAGCATGCCGCGGATGAAGATCGCGGCGGTTTGGGTGTAGAGCGGCACGCCGACGCGCTTGCCTTCGAGATCTTTCGGCGACTTGATCCCCGAACGCTTGTTGATGGTGATCATGCTGTGGCGGAAAACGCGCGACGGGAAGAACGGCAGCGCGACGAATGGCGTGGTGCCGGCGCTGAGGCCGGCGATGAATTCCGAGCTCGAGAATTCGGACGCGTCGAATTCCTGACCGCCGCCCATGCGGTCGAAGATCTCGCGCGGATTGTTGATGGCGAGGAAATTGAGATCGAAGCCGACCGGCTTGATCTCACCGGTGTAGAGCGGCAGCACGCGATCGTAGAGGCCGCAGGCAAAAGTCAACGTCGGCTTCGACATCGATCTAACCTCCTCAAGGACGCTCGTCGCGCAAGAAACCGAGCTTCGACAGGGCCGGCTCGTCGGTGACGCGGAAGAGCACGGCATCCGCCTCGGCGCGATGGAAATGGCTGAGCCAGGACGGCACCACCAGCACGTCGCCGCGCCGCCAGGCAAAGCTCTTGCCTTCGACGACGGTCTCGCCCTCACCTTCTACCGGCGAATAAATGTTGTTCGCCGTGGTGCGATAGGGCTTGGTCGCGGTGCCGGCGCCGAGCTTCAACATGAAAAGCGCGGTCGTGTCGAGCGCCGGCTTGCCGAGTTCGATTTGCGTGCCGAAGCAGCCGCTGGGGTCGGGCTTTGCTTCCGCGAGCCGGCGTTTGGTCTCGGCCCATGGGAATTGTAGCGGCGACGGCGAGGCGGGCGGCCTGCCCTTCTCGTAGTCGTCGGGATAGGGCTCGAAGAACATCGGCTCCAAGAGATGCACCAGCGGCACGTCGAGAAAATCGATCCAGTAACCATTGGCCTTGCCGTCATTGCCATGGCCGTGCCAGCACCAATTCGGCGTCAGCACCACGTCGCCGGGCAACATTTCGAGCCGCACGCCATCGACCACCGTATAGGTCCCCGGCGCGGCATCGACGATCAGACGTAAAGCGTTGGGGCTGTGACGATGCGAGCGCGCATGCTCGCCCGGCATGATCATCTGATAGGCCGAGACCAACGTCGACGAGGTCGCGTAATCGCTGCCGGCACCGGTGTTGGCGAGGATGAGGTTGCGGCGCTCGGCGAGCTCGGTGTTGATCAGCCGGCCGGCGGCGTCGAGCGCGGGCTTCGCCTGCGCCCAATGCCAGATCGCGGCCGGAAATTTGCGCTTCGGCGCGGGATAGAGCGATGGCGTCGGCTTGTTCCAGCCGGGACCCATATCGACAGTCGCGAGCGCGCGGTAAAGCTCCTCGAGTGAGCCGGCATTGCCGAGCTCATGCGGCGTTGCGCCGGTGAGGGTCATGCGTCGCCTCCTCTCCTAGGCCGCGCCGCGAATACGGTCGATCAGCCTCAGCGAATCCTGCGGTGGCCGGTCGTCGCGCCAGGCGACATGCCCATCCGGCCGCACGAGGACGAGTTTCCGCTCATAGGCGCTCGCCACTGCGTCCTCGTCAAGCGCGACCACGCTCAGCGGCACATGCCGCTGCTCGGCCGCGGCGATCAGCGTGTCGGCGGCGGGCGGATTCTTGCCGAGACGCAGCAGCACGAAACCCTTGCCGAAGAGATCGAGCGTCGAGCGAGGGTTTTCGCCGGGTTTGGCTTTCAGCCAGACATGCGGCGCGCGCGCGCCCGGCCGCGCGGTCTGATCGTAGTTCATCACCTCCAGCGGTGGCGCCGGCGTGCCGTCGGGCACAATGACCGGCGAATCATCGTAGCGATAGCCGAGATGAATGCCGAGCGTGTGCCATTCGCGGGTCATCGCCGCGGAGAATTCGGCGCCGAGCTTCTTGCGCAAAGCCTCGCCTTCGAGCGTATCGTCGAGTAGCGCCGTGTTCTCGCCCGGCGAGCGCATGCGGCCAAGATTGCCGCTCGCTTCATTGACATTGCGGATCGAGACCGGCCGGCGCTCGGGCGTGTAGCTTTCGAGCAGATGCGGCCCGCCCCAGCCCGACAGGCACGCATCGAGCTTCCATGACAGATCGACGGCATCCTGAAGGCCCATATTCATGCCGAAGCCGCCGGTCGGCGAGGTCAGATGCGCCGCGTCACCGGCGATGAAGGCACGACCCTGGCCGAATTCGTCGGCGACCAGCGCGCGCCGCACCCAGGGCAGGACGCTGAGGATCTCGTAGTCGAAGTCGAAGCCCGCAACGCGGCGGATCACGGCGCGGATATCGGCTTCGCTATGGGTTTTCTTGTCGGCATTGCCGATGATCGACAACCGCCACTGATCGCGGCCGTTGATCGCGACGATCGTCGCGAAGGTGCCTTCCGGGCCGACGAAGATATGGCGATAGGCCTTGCCCTTGTCGTGCATTTTGACGAGGTCGGGGCAACGGAAGATGACGTTGGTCGTATAGGTGAGGACGGGCTTGCCCTGCATCTGGATGCCGAGCACTTCACGCACCTTGCTGGCCGCGCCGTCGCAGCCGACTATATAGCGCGCACGAATGGTCGCGTGCTTTCCGCTCTCGGTATCTTCGATCTCAGCGCTGACGCCGTTGGCATCCTGCGTGAAACCGAGCAGCTTGGTCTTATACCGCATGGTGATCTGCGGCACGGTGCGGCAGAACCGCAGCAGGATCGGGTCGAACATGTTCTGCGGGCAGCGCTCGCGATGCTGCGGGCTTTGCGGCGGCGGCACCTCGTCCTGCATCGCCGGAAAACGCTCGCGGCCGAGTTCGTAACCGTTGAGCGCGGTCAGATACATATTGTCTTGCGGATAGTCGCGCGGATAGGGCGAATGCTCGACCCAATCGACGATGCCCCAGCGGCGGCAGAACTCCATGGTGCGCGGACCGACGAAATCCATCCGCGGCTGATAGATCGAGCCGTCGCCCTGCTCGAGGATGACGCAAGACCGGCCGCGCCAGCCGAGGTCGCCCGCGAGCGCCAGGCCGACCGGCCCCGCACCCACGATCAGAACAGGTATCGTGTCCCCGCTATCGCTCATCGCCTCTCCATTTCGTCGGACGAAGATGGTTGGATTTGCGCCGCGGTGTCAAATCGTTAGTCTTGCGCCCGGGGAGGAGCGTGATGACAGAAACGCATGAGTTGATCCGCGTCGCCGCATCGGAGCGCGCGATCGTGAACGGCGTCGCCGTGTCGCCGCAAGGCCGAGTGTTCTCGAGCTTCCCGCGCTGGATGCATGCACCCACGCCGAGCCTCGGCGAGGCGATGCCGGACGGAAGTTTCCGCACCTTCCCTGGCAATCAATGGAACGAATGGCGCGAAGGTCTCGACCCGGCGACACATTTCGTCAACGTCCATTCGGTCTGCGCCGATGCGGACAATCACCTTTGGGCGGTTGACGACGCGGCGCCGCATCACCAGCCGCGGCTCAAGGGTGGCGCCAAGGTGGTGAAGATCGACCTGCGCAGCAACCAGGTCGTCCAAGCCTATCCGATGGATGAACGCGTGGCGCCGCCCGGCGCCGTGCTCGGCCATATGCGCGTTCTCGGTAAGCATGCGTTCATCACTGAATCCGGCCATGGCGCGATCATCATCCTCGACCAGGAGACCGGCGTGACGCGCGCCGTCCTCAAAGGCGATCCGAAAACCCAAGCCGATCCCGCGATCGTGCCGGTGATCGACGGCAAGGAATTCCGCCGCGCCAACGGCCAGGTCTCAGTGGTCAATGTCAATCTGCTCGAGCTCAGCAATGACGGGCGCTGGCTCTATTTCACCTGCTTGTTCGGCCCGGTGCTGCGGCGGATCGAGACGCGCTATCTACTCGACCCGAGCCTCGGCAACGCGCAACTCAGTCCGCCGATCGAAGACGTGGCCCGGATTCCGCCCTGCGCCGGCTTCACCATCGATCGCCGCGACCGGATCTATTTCTCGGCCTTCACCGAGAATGCGATGCTGGTCATGAGAGAGGATCGCAAACTGCGCACGCTCGTCGCCGATCCGCGCATCAGCTTTCCCAACGAACCCGATATCGGGCCCGACGATTGTCTCTATTTCCCGGCATCGCAGATCCACCGCCTGCCCGGCTTCCACGCCGATGGCCAGTCCCGTGTCGCCGCGCCGTGGGAAGTGCTCAAAGTGAAGCTCGGCGGCTAGCGCGGCCGCTGGCGGTTTTGCCCACAGCAGACTATTGTCCCGCCCGCGCTGAGGGAGGATTGCATGGCCGACACCAAGAAACCGCCGATCATCGATTTCCATGTCCATTTCAACGACCCCGAGGTCTATGAGAAGGGCAGCCCGCACAACGTCATGTCGGGCTTCGGCACGCGCAATTTCCCGCCGGCCAAGCCGGAAGACGGCTGGCGCTATCAAATCCAAGAAAAAGTGAAAGACCCGGCGCTGCAAGTCGCCGATATGGACAAGTTCGGCATCGGCAAGCATGTCATCTCGATGATCGCGGTCTCGTGCAACACCGATTGGGCCGAGCCCGCGGACGCGGCAGCGATGAACCGCCACGCCAACGAGATGAACGCGTCCTGGGTGCAGAAATATCCCGACCGGTTCATCGGCAGCTGCACATTGCCGCTGCAGGAGATGAAGCTGACGATGCGGGAATTCGAATATGCGATCGACAAGCTCGGCGCCAAGGTCGTCAGCGTGTCGTCGAATTGCCGCGGCGATTATCTCGGCGACGAGAAGTTCCGGCCGCTGTGGGAAGCGATCCACGCGCGCAAGCTCCCAGTCTTCGTGCATCCACATGGCGTGGCCGACATGAAGCTGCAGAAATATTTCTTGTGGAACGGCATCGGCCAGCCGATCGAGGAGACAAAGTTCCTCACCTCGATGATCTTCGACGGCACGATGGACAAGTTCCCCGGCATGAAGATCGTGATGGCACATGGCGGCGGCTATCTGCCGCACTACATCGGCCGGCTCGACCGAAACTTCGAGAACAACCCGGCGAGCCGCGTCAACATCTCGAAGCTGCCGAGCGAATATCTGCGCGACTTCTATTACGACACCTGCGTCTACGGCGCCGACGTACTCGAGGCGCTGATCGCCAAGGTCGGCGTCGACCGCATCGTCTTCGGCACCGACTATCCGGTGGGCGAACGCGATCCTTTCGCGACCTTGAAGACGTGCAAGAGCCTGACCGACGCCGATCGCGAGATGATCACGCGCACGACGCCGGCGAGGATTCTCGGCAACGCCTGAGGGGCTAGTCCGCGACTTTCGTCAGCCCCGGAAGCAACAGCTTGTCGAGCGGCACCTTGCCTTCGGTGTCGCCGATCGCCGTCATGGCGGCCATCAGCGCTTCCAGCGGCTTGCGGTGGACGGTGCGATCGTTCGGGAAGAAGCCGATTTTGCGCAGATAATCGTAGCTCTCGGCGATTTCGTCGCGTTTCGCGCTCTTCATCTCGGTGACCAGAATGTCGATCGCCGCCGCGCGATTGGTATCGGTGTTGAACCAGACGATGCTTTTGTCGACCGCGCCGAGGAAGCGCGCCACCACGTCGCGGTGCTGCGCCGCGTAGGGCAACGAGACGTCGGCCGCGCCGAACGGCAAGTCGCTGGCGAATTCCATGAGCGAGCCGATGTTGTGGAAGCCCGCAGCTTCGGCGATGAAATTGATTGGCGGCGCCAGCATGGCGGCGTCGGCCGAACCCGATTTGAGCGCGGCGAAACGCCCGGCGGTATTGCCGACAGTGGTGATATCGACGTCGCTGTCGTTGAGGCCCGCGGATTGGAGAATACGTTCGAGATAGACATGGGTGATGTTGACGAGCGAGCCCAACACCACCGTCTTGCCCTTGAGATCCTTGATCGTATTGACCTTGGCGTCGGCCACCATGTCATAGGGCGGCACCGCTTCGGTGATGCGGACAATCGCCACCGGCGCGCCATGCGCGACCGCGTCGATCGGCGCGGGCGCGCTGGTGTCGACGATATCGAGCGAGCCCGATGCAAGCTGCTGCATCACACTCGACGCGGTTGGCACGTAGACGACATCGAGCTCGATGCCAGCCTGGGCGAAGAAACCCTCATGGATGCCGACATACATTTCCCACTCGGCCGAATTCGCCGAGCCGACAAGGCCTATTTCCACGGTATCCGTCGCTCGCGCCGGCGCGGCATTCCACAGCAACGCGCAAGCTATCCCCACGCCAAGCGGTCTTTTGATGCCCATCACACGCGCTCCAGAATATGCATGCCGCGCACGCGGTCGACGATGTAGATCAGACCACGATCGTCCCAGCACACGTCGTTGGTCTGCACCCGCTTGCAGCCGGGCGGCACGTCGGGAACAAAATGCGCGGTTTCTTGCGGGCGATGCGGATTGGCGATGTCGACCAGCCGCATGCCGTGAACGTGCCAGGCGATCGGAATCTCGGTGCCTTTCACGTCTTCGGCGGGCTGGTGCAGCCCGGTATGGGTCGGCGTGGGGGTCTCGTCAACGCCTTCGACCTGATAGGAAGCGAAGGGCATCGGCCGCTTCTCGTCGGTGATGTCGACAATCCACAGGAAGGAACCTGGCGCCGGATAGAGCGGGCTCGCATCCTCATCGGCGACGAGCATGATTTTGCGGCCGCGGACGGGGAACGGGATTGGCAGGCAGGTATGGGTCGGCCACGGGAAAGGCGGACTCCAATTCATGCTTGCCACCTGCCTCGGCTTGCTCATGTCGGCGATATCGAGGATGTGCCAGCCGCCATGCCAATAGCTGACATAAAGACGGTCGCCGAGCCGGATCGGATGATGGCAGCGGGGAATGAACTCGCCGGTGCCGTCCCAGCCCGGCTTCTCCCCGCCCGCCACCCATTGGCCCGGCATCCACCAGCGTCCCGCCTCGCGCGGCCGTTCCGGATCGGCGAGGTCGAGGATCATCACGATATTGCCGATATGACCTTCAAGCTGCGGCGAGAAATAGACATAGCGTCCGTCGAAGGTGAAACGGTGCACGCCCAGACACGGATAGTGCGATAGCTTGCGCGGCGCCGCGGGATTGGAGACGTCGAAAATGCCGAGACCGTAATCGAAATCGGCGGGCGCCTTGCCGAGATGGCCCATCGGCTCGTAATTGACGACCATAAGATTGCCGACCGAGCGGACCTTGTGCGAATGGGTGTAATCGGGGAGCTGGCCGACCTCGGCCACGCGTTTCGGATTGCGCGGATCACGGACGTCGACGATGGTCGTTCCGATCGGCCACTGCTGATGGCCGATATAGGCGTAGTCGCCATTGACCACGACCTGGCCGCCGCCATTGCAATCGAACCAAGACAATGCGCGGATACCCTTGGCGTCTGCCATCACTCTCCAACCTTGGATATCCCGGGGAGGATCAGCTTCTCGATCGGCACTCGGCCGTCGGTATCGCCGATCGCGGTCATCTCGTCCATCAGCGAATCGAGCTTCTTCCGCGAGATCGCGTTGTCGTTCGAGAAATAGCCGATCTTGCGAAAGAAATCGTAGCTCTTCGCGATCTCGGCGCGGTTCGGACTGGTCATGACGGAAGCGAGCAGATCGATCGCTGCCGCGCGGTTGGCGTCGTCGTTGAACCAGGCGATACTCTTGTCGAGCGCGGAAACGAAGCCGATCAGCGCATCGCGGTGCTGCTTGGCGAAGGCGAGCGACACGTCGGTCGAGCCGAACGGCAGATCGCCGGCGAATTGCATCATCGTGCCGAGATTGGTGAATCCGGCGGTTTCGGCCACGAAATTGAAGGGCGGCACCAACATGGTTGCCTGCGCCGCATTCGATTTGATCGCGGCATAGCGCCCGGCGGTATTGCCGATCACCGTGATCTCGATGTCGCTGTCCTCGAGACCCGCGGCCTTCAATACGCGTTCGAGATAAACGCGGTTGATATCGATGAGGCCGCCGATGACGACGGTATGGCCTTTCAAATCCTGAACCGTCTTGATCTCGGGACGGGCGACTACGTCATAAGGGGGCACATTGCCGGTGACCCGGACGATCGCCACGGGCGCGCCGCGCGCGACGGCGTGAATCGGCTCGACGATCCCAATATTGACCACATCGAGCGAGCCCGCCGCGAGCTGCTGAACGAGGCCCGAAGCGGTCGGCACGTAAATGACGTCGAGCTTGACGCCGGCAGCGGCGAAAAACCCCTTCTCGATGCCGATGTAATAGGGCCAACCGCCGGCCTGCGGCGATCCGATCAGGCCCGTCTCGATGGTTTGCTGCGCGATCGCCGCGGGCGCAATGAGACCGAGCACCAGGGCAGCGAGCGCGCCAAGGCCGCATTTGGCGCGCATGGCCTAGTCGCCGACCTTGCTGATACCGGGCAGAACCAGCTTCTCGATCGGCACCTTGCCCTGCGTGTCGCCGATACCGGTCATTTCGTCCATCAGCGCATTGAGATGCTTGCGCGAGATGGTGCCGTCATTCGGGAAGAAGCCGATCTTTCGCAGATAGTCGTAGCTCTTGCCGACGCTGTCGCGATCGTCGGTCTTCATCTCGCCGGCGAGAATGTCGACAGCCGTGCTCTTGTTGGCATCGGTATTGAACCAGGCGATGCTCTTGTCGAGCGCGCCCATGAAGCGCACCACCGCTTCGCGATTTTTCTGCGCATAGGCGATCGAGGTATCGGTCGAGCCGAACGGCAAGTCCTTGGTGTAGTCGATCATCAGCCCGATGCTGTTGAAGCCGGCGGCTTCGGCGAAGAAATTGACCGGCGGCGCCAGCATCGTTGCATCGGCGCTGCCCGATTTCAGCGCAGCAAAGCGCGCCGCCGTACTACCCGCAACGGTGATGTCGATATCGCTGTCCTTCAGACCCGCGGCCTTGAGCACGCGTTCGAGATAGACACGGTTGATGTCGAGCAAACCGCCGATGACGACGGTATGGCCCTTCAGATCCTTGACCGTCTTGATCGTGGATTTTGCGACGATGTCGTAGGGCGACACGGCTTCGGAAATGCGCAGAATCGCGACTGGTGCGCCGCGCGCGACAGCGTGGATCGGCTCGACCGCACCGATATCGCAGATATCGAGCGAGCCCGCGACCAGTTGCTGCACGAGGCCGGCTGGCGTCGGGACATAGATGATGTCGAGCTTGACCCCGGCCTGGTCGAAAAAGCCCTGATGGACGCCGATGTAATACGGCCATTCGACCGCATTGGCGGCGCCCAGCAGCCCGGTCTCGATTGTATCGGCAGCCCTCGCCGGCGCCGCGACATAGACCAGCGCGCAGGCGAGTCCCGCGCACAGCATATGCTTCAAACCCATGTCACTCCTCCCTGCTTCCCGAGCGCGCCGTTATTCGGCGGCTTCGGCAGTTTCGACGTCGTCCGGCGCGGCCGCACCGCTGAGCTGGCCGAGCTTCATGCCGGTCAGATCGGGCAGGCCGAACAGGAAGATCTGCGTCTCCGCCGTCGCCTTGATCATCGTACGCTCGCCCTTCTTCAGATAGATGGTCGAGAGCGCACGGTAATCCTGATCCGATGCGGCGCCTTTGCCCGAGACCACGAAATAGATGCCGCGGCCCTTGGCGTAGTAGCTCGCGCCGCTATCAAGCCGGAAGAAGCGCGCTTCGGTCTTTCGTTCGGTGAACACGCCGAGCAGCTTCTCCTCGACACCGTCGGAGCTTTCGACCGCGGTCCAGGCATAATTCGCCGGATCCATGAGGATCGGCGCCGGATAGCGGCCCTTGGGATAGAGCATCGCACGCTGGTTGATGTGCTCCCAGATCGCCTGGAACCCGTCCATATTCTTCTTGCCGGGCAAGCCCTCGCGGCGGCGGAACACGCCCTCCTCGAACTTGCCGAAGGCTTCGAGCGCGTCCATCGCCCCCTTGACCTCGTTGCGCGAGGGATAGCCGCTGCCGCTGGCGCCGCCGCATTGCAGCACCGCGCCAACCGCTTCGTTGTGCTGGGTCTGCGGCCCGTAATGGACGCCCTCGGGGAAATAGCCGACCATGCCGGCCTTCATCGTGCCGTCGCGGCCGAAGTTGAGCTCGCCGTCGAGCACGAAGCGGATCTGCTCGAAATTATGCCGATGGCGCGGTGAATAGAAATCCGCCGAGGACTTGCCGATCGACAGGCGGAAGTTATCGACGCTGCTCTCCTCGCCTTCCATCAGATTGCGGAAATGAAACGTGCCGCCGCGATATTCGAGACCGCGGCGCCATTCGAGCGTATCGCCTTGGGTGATCTTCATCGCTTCCTCCTGAAATCCGCGGTTACCGCTTCGCCAGCTCGCGGCCTTTCTCGAGACCGGCATAAGAGCGGCCGGCGCCGATCATCAGATAGCCGAAGCCTTCGCCGAGCACGCGCTCGACATTCTTGCCATCCACATGCGGATGGCCCACCGGCACCTTGTGCTTCTTGCAGGTCGCGACCACCTTCGCGATATGCTCGAGTACCGTCGGATGCTCGTATTGCCGCGGCACGCCGAGTTCCTGACTCAGATCGCCCTCGCCGATCAGGATGAAACCGATGCCGGGCACCTTCGACAGCATCGCGTCGAGATTGGCGACCGCCTCGACACCTTCGATCATCAGCCCGACCAGGACTTCGCCTTGCGGATCGAGCGGCCAGACATCGGCGCGCTTGTAATATTCCTGATTGCCGACGCCCCAATAGCGTGCGGCGGTACCGGGGCTATCGCCGCGGATGCCGGCCGGCTCGTAGCGCGGTGCGGTCTTCAAACGCGGATAGCGGCAGGCGGCGACGGCGTTGTAGGCCTGCTCGACCGTATCGACATGAGGCCAGATAATGCCGTAGGCGCCGACATCGAGCGCCTGCTTCGCCAGCCACTGGTTCTTCTCGTTCCCGTTCGCGGGGATGCGGACGAGCGGTGTTACGTTCGGCGCGATCGATCCTTTCTCAGCGATCTGCTTGCGGTTGAGCATGTATTGGAGGCAATCGCGCAGCGCGCGGATGTCCCAGATATTATGCTCCATCTCGAAGATGATGCTGTCGTATTTGGCCTGGCTGGCGGCGAGCGCCGCGTCGATGTCGGGCGTGCAGAACGCGCCGAAGCACGGCTTGTTCTCCTCGAAGCATTTGATCATGCCGTTCAACCGCGGAATCTCGGCCATCGATGTCCTCCCGAAATTTCAAGCCTGGGGCGCATCGTAGCAGAGCCGCGCGTCCCACTCAAAACCGGCGATTTCCACGCCTGCCGGTTTGACAAGCTGGTTTGACAACGTTGGGCGCGCTCCATAGCATCGAATCAAAATTCGGGAGGGCATTTCATGATCATCGACTGTCACGGCCATTACACCACTGCGCCGAAAGAGCTGCAGGCCTTCCGCGACGAGCAGATCAAGGGCAACGACACGCCCGCGCCGTTGAAGATCACCGACGATCAGATCCGCGAGACCATCCAGAACGGCCAGCTCAAGATGCAGCAGGAGCGCGGCAGCGACCTCACGATCTTCTCGCCGCGCGCCGCCGGCATGGGCCATCACATCGGCACGGGAAAGACCAGCGCCGTCTGGACCGATGCCTGCAACACGCTGATCCACCGGGTGGTGAAGCTCTTCCCCAAGAACTTCATCGGCGTCGCGCAATTGCCGCAGACGCCCGGCGTGCCGCCGGCCAATTGCATCGCCGAGCTCGAGCGTTGCGTCAACGAGTTCGGCTTCGTCGGCTGCAACCTCAACCCCGATCCGTCGGGCGGCAAATGGACCGACCCGCCGATGACCGACAAGAAATGGTGGTATCCGTTCTACGAGAAGATGGTCGAGCTCGACGTGCCGGCGATGGTCCATGTCAGCATGTCGTGCAACCCGAACTTCCACACCACCGGCGCGCATTACATCAACGGCGACACCACCGCCTTCATGCAGTTCATCATGTCGGACATCTTCAAGGATTTCCCGACGCTGCGCTTCATCATCCCGCATGGCGGCGGTGCGGTGCCCTATCACTGGGGCCGCTATCGCGGCCTGGCACAGGACCAGAAGCGCCCGCCCTTCAGCGAGCTGGTGCTGAAGAACGTGTTCTTCGACACCTGCGTCTATCATCAGCCGGGCATCGATCTGCTCACCAAGGTGGTGCCGATCGACAATATCCTCTTCGCTTCCGAGATGATCGGCGCGGTGCGCGGTATCGATCCCAATACCGGCCATCATTACGACGACACCAAGCGCTATATCGACAAGGCGCCGATCTCAGAGGCCGACCGCCAGAAGATCTTCGAGAGCAACATCAAGAAGGTCTTTCCGCGTTTCGACAAGTCCTACGCGAAGAACAACTGAGGCTGGACGCGGGGCCGAAGCCATGAGCGCCGACGGCCCGCCCCCGCCCAACCCGGTCGCGCTCGAGAACGAGTATGTCCGGGTGAGCCGCGATACCGCGCCGTTTTCTGCAGCCGGCGGCGGGGACCGTGTCATCGTCGCGATGGCGCCGGTCGCCTTCATGGCGGGTGACGCCCTACAAAGCCTCGAGCGCGGCGAGTTCTTCGTCTTCGGCCCGGGCGATATCTACAAGCTGCCCGCGGGCGCAGCCTTCTTCGAGGTCGCGATCAAGCCGGACCATCCGCCGGTAAAGGAGCCGCCCGAGATCATTCCGCCGGCGAAGAACATGATGCTGTATGAGGGCGAGCGCTTCTTCATCTATGAGGAGCGGCTCGATCCCGGCGACGTCCGCCCGCGTCACAGCCATTGCCAGCGCGTCGAGATCCGCCTCAACAACGGGCCGATGCTCGACCAGTGGTTCGATGCGCCGCGGCCGCCGCTTCAGCCGGGCATCGTCAATTGGCGCGAGCCAGTGGTCCACACCGTGCGCAATGTCGGTGATCTGCCGTTGCGCAATCTCATCATCGAATTCAAGCCCGAGCCCACATGATCGGCCGCGCGCTCGGCACGGCAGCGCTTGCCTCTCTCACCACCACCATGGCCTGGGCACAGGCGACGCCGAGCGATCCGCCCAGCCCGGTCGCGCTCGATAACGCCTATGTCCATGTCGCACGTGATACAGCGCCCTGCGCCGTGGCGACCGCACCCGGCTGCGAGGATCGCGTCATTGTCGCCATTAGCGACATCGAGGTCACCGCGGGAAAGAGCTCCCGCCGGCTGCATAAGGGCCAAGTCGCGGTATTCAAAAAAGGCGACAGCTATCGCGTCAGCGGCGCGCAGTATTTCGAGGTCGCGATCAAGCCGGACCATCCGGCGGTGAAATCGCCCGCCGAGATGATCGCGCCGGCGAAGAACCAGTTGATCTATGACGGGCCGCGCTTCTTCATCTACGAGGAGAAGCTGGCGCCTGGCGACATCAGGCCGCGACACAGTCACAGCCAGAGGGTCGAGATCCGGCTCAATATCGGCCCGCTGCTCGATCAGTGGTTCGATCCGCCGAAGCCGCCGGTGCTGCCGAGCATCGTCAATTTCCGCGAAGCCGGCATTCACACGACCAAGAATGTCGGCGACATGGCGTTGCGCAACCTGATCGTCGAATTCAAGCCCGAGCCGAAATAGCGCTCAGGGATAGATCAAGCTTTGTGGGTCGGGATCGCCTTCGATGAGGCCCTGCTCGCACGCGACCTCGACCCAGAAGCGCAGCGATTCCGGTCTGGAAATTATCCGGCATGGCCTGCGCGGCGACCGCCGCGGCGGGCAGCTTCATATATTTCGCGATGCTTTTGCGCACTGCCTCTTCGTGCGCCGGATCGCCGATAAAGGTGACGGCATCGTCGGTTTTCAACATGGCCGACGATCTCCGCGTGTTGTGATGCCCAGGCACGTGTCGCGACCAATGGCAGCGGGCTCGTGCTGGCGGGAATCACATCCGCATAGTTGCCGATCGCATGGCCCGCCTTTTCGGTGAGGACACGCGAATAGAACGGATCGACCGCGGCCACCGCATCGACGAGATGCCCCTTGAGCGCATCCGCCTGCTGCGGAAAGCCGATCTCGATCCAATTGACTTTGTGTTAATCGATGCCCGTCGCTTGCACCCACTTCCGCGTCAACACGTCGATGATGCCACCGATTCCGGGAACGCCGACGTGCTTGCCGGCAAGATCGCGCGGCCCCTCGATGCCGCTCCCTGTGGCGGCAAACACACCCCCCGCGAACCTAGTCGGATAGAGGATCGTCCCGGCGACGGCGATAAGATCGAGACCTTGTTCATTCGCCTGAAGAAGCACCGTCGGCGTCGGCGCGCCAAGCGCCGCCGTACCGGCGATCAGAGCGGCCGAGATCAGCAATCCGTTGGTCGTGAGGGTCAGGTCCAGATCGAGCCGGCAAAGAAGTGAAGGCGAGCATGGCCGCCGCCGCGATGAGCTTGCGAATCATTTTCATGCCCCCTTTTCGAGATCGACGGTTACGCGGCCGTACCATTGTCGCGGCATCGGCGTTATATAACGGGAGGCCCGCAAGGAGAGCTCTATGACATTCAAGACCATTTTGGCCGCAGCGAGCGGCGGTAGTGCCAGCGATGGGACCGTCGAGCTCGCCTGTCGGTTTGCGCGCCGGTTCGGCGCCCATCTCGAAGCCTTCCACGCCAAGCCCGATCCGCGCGATCTCTTCACCTATTCGACCGACAGCTTCGGCACGTCGATGTCGGGAGATTTCGTCGACCGCTTCGTCAAAGATGCGGACAGCATCGCCAGCAAGACGAAAGTCGCCTTCGAGACGACCGTGGCGCGCCATCAGATCCCCGTCAGCGCCGCGCCTTCGCTCAGCCTGCCGGAGAAGATCGCCGCTTCGGCGGTCTGGCGCGAGGAGGTCGGCTATGCGCCGACGCTAGTGGCGCGGCGGGCGCGCTTCTTCGATCTGGTTGTGCTCGGGCGCTCGGACCGCGTCGTCGACCAGCCGCATACCGACGTCGTCGAGCAGACGCTGATCAATTCCGGCCGGCCGGTGCTGGTCGCGCCGGCTCAGGCACCTGGAGACGTCGGCGACACGGTCGCCATCGGCTGGAACGGCTCGGCCGAAGCGACCCGCGCCTTGACGGCGTCGCTGCCCTTCCTGGCGAGCGCCAGCGTGGTCTCGATCATCACCATCGGCGACCACCACAAGGGTAGCGCCGCCGCGCTCGTCGAGTATCTCGGCTGGTACGGCGTCGCCGCCAAGCATCGCCACATGCCCGCGGTCGGCGGCGCGGGCATCGGCCAGCAGCTCCTGTCGGCCGCGCACGAGCAGAATGCCAGCCTGTTGGTGATGGGCGGTTACGGCCAGGTGCCGTGGCGCGAATTCCTCTTCGGCGGCGCGACGCGGGAAGTTGTCGGCGCCAGCTTGCTGCCGCTGCTGCTCACGCACTGAGCGGCGGCGACGCCGTTCAGGCGGCCTGTAACGGTTTTGCCGGCTGTTGCGCTACTGCGGTGAGCACGCGATCCGCCGGTAGGTAGACGCGGATCACGGTACCGAGATTCTTGACGCTCGCGATCCCGATCCGGCCGCCGTGGAGTTCGACCAGGCGGCGCGCGATCGGCAGGCCGAGGCCGGTGCCGTCATGTCTTTTTGTCAGCGCATTCTCGACCTGCCGGAACGGCTCGAGAGCGATCGCGATCTCGCCGTCGTCCATGCCAATTCCGGTATCGGCGACAACGATCGCCAGATCGCCATTGCTGCTCCGCTCGGCATTGACCGTCACCACGCCATCTTCGGGCGTAAACTTAACCGCGTTCGACAGCAGATTGATCAGGATCTGGCGCAGAGCCACGCTGTCGGCGCAGATCGGGGGCAGTGTCGGCGGCAGGTCGACCTGCAGCGATACTTTGCTCTTCTGCGCCTGCGTCGTGACCGCGGCGACACTCTTCCGCACGATTTCGTGAAGGTCGACGAACTCTTCTTTCAGATCGACTTTGCCGGCCTGGATCTTCGATATGTCGAGCACATTATTGATGAGCGCCAAGAGGTGCTCGCCGGCCGAAACGATGTCGCTGGCATATTCCGCATAGCGCGGCACGCCGACCGGTCCCATCACCTGCTCTTTGATGATCTGCGAGAAGCCGATGATGGCATTGAGCGGCGTGCGCAGCTCGTGGCTCATGTTGGCGAGAAACTGGGACTTCGCCTCGTTGGCGGCCTCGGCCCGCTCCTTGCTCTGCTTCAGCTCGACATTGATGTGGCGCAGACGGATGCGTTCCTCCGCCAGCCGCGCATTCGCTTCCCGCAAAAGCACGCGCTCTTCGGCGAGCTGGATCTCGTGCTCCGCGCGCTGGCCGACCTCACGCAGCAGAAAGACCGACAGCCCCGCGAGCACCGACGTGCCGACGCCGGCGAGCAGCATCAGGATCGTCACCAGCACCATGGAAGGCCGCGAATCGAGGATCGAGCCCGCAACCAACGCCCCCATCGTCAAGACGAACGAGGCGAGGGCGACGATGATACCAAACCGTAACATCCTGGTTCGGCGGTGCGGGCAAACTTGCGATCGAGTGATCATGAGCTTTCTTGCTCTCGACCGCTTGTATCATGGCTCCAGTTAAGAGTTTGTTTTGGTTTACGTTCACGGCCATGGCGAAGGACGCCTGCGGCAAAAAATCGCGAGAACTCAAAGGCCGTAAACACTTTTTTGTGCAGTGCGGTATTTAATATCCCGCCGCTGGAACAAATGGCCCGTTTGGCCGGTTGTTGAGGTGTTCGGAGGATGGAATGGCGGCTCTGCTAAAGAGCATCGATGCGTTCTGTGCGCGTCTCAACGCGGGACTTGCCGCCGTCGCGGTGGTGCTGACGATCCTCGTCGCGGCCGAACTGACGGTCAGGACGCCGGAGCTCTTGCAGCAAGCGGTCGACGCCGAGAGCGCGACCTTGTCCAACAACGCGACGATGGTGCCGACCGGCAGCTTCTGAGCACGGCCGCGGCCCGGCGCTGGACGGCGCGGACCGGGACGGATTCCTTACCCCCCCGTTAGCACCTGATCAAAGCGAGGAGAGCGTTCCGGTCGACCAGCACGAGCTCGTGCATGCTCCGCTGTACGACAATGCCGCTATTCCTGAGCTGGCTCAGCGCCCGGCTCACCGTCTCCATCGTCAAGCCGAGATAGTCGCCGATATCGGTGCGGGTCATGGGCAGGCTGACGCGCCCTTCGGAGGCGCGATTCGCCAGACCCAGTAGAAACGAAGCGATCCGTTCCATCGCGGTCATATGGCCGAGCAACACCATGCGCTCGCGCGCCGCGATGAGCCGGAGCCGCATGATCTCGATCAGGCTTTGCGCAACCCGGGGTTGCTCGGCGGCAAGAGCGTCTACCTTGCGCCGCGCATAGCGGATCAGCGCCGTTTCGGTGACCGCCTCGGCGGCAGCGGAATAGGTCTCGCCGGCATCGAGGCCGATGAAATCGCCGGCGAGATAGAAATCGCCGATATGGCGGCGGCCGTCGTCGAGCAATTTGCAGCTCCGGACCGCGCCTTTGAGGATTTTGAAGTAGAAATCGGCTTTGTCGCCCGCCAAGAACAAGGCCTCGTCGCGCCGCAGGGTGATGACCGCACCGACATGATCGAGCGCCGCCATGCTGTCCGGCGGCGTAGCCGCCTGGCTTGCGCGGCGCGGAACCGGCGCTTCGCGCGGGGTGGAAATGGCGATCGCTGCCGGCATGGGGGAATCCTCAAGAGGGAGAGTGGCAGCAGAAGACTGCCCCTTGGGGGTAAGCCGCAAAATTCGCAATTGTGCGTAGGGGAAACCACGTAACCGCTCAGGCCACGACCTTTTTACCGCTGATTTACTTGTTTTTTTTGCGCCGTTTGCGCAGATTCTCTGCCCGAGGGAACGTAGCGATGGACGTCAAGGCACGCGTTTACATCATTGATGACGACGACGCGGTCCGCGATTCCCTGGCCGTTCAGCTCACGGCCAACGGCTACGAGGTCGAGAGCTTTGCGTCGGCGGTTGGATTTCTGGAATTTGCCGGTTCCGCACTGCCGGGTTGCGTGATCTCAGACGTCCAGATGCCCGATATGGACGGCATGGAATTGCAGCGGCGGCTGGTCGAGATGAAACTCGATTTTCCGGTGGTGATCATGACCGGCCACGGCGGCGTCGCGCTCGCGGTGCGCGCGATGAAGGCCGGCGCAGTCGATTTCATCGAAAAGCCGTTCGAGCCGCAGGCCATGCTCGAATCGATCGAGCTCGCGCAATCGCGCTTTGCCGAGCAGCGCGCGACCGCTGCCGCCGGCGCGTCGGCGCGCGAAAAGCTCGACCTCCTCACGCCGCGCGAGCGCGAGGTGTTCGACGCGATGGTGCGCGGCAAGCAGAACAAAATGATCGCCTACGACCTCGATATCTCGCCGCGCACCGTCGAGGTCCACCGCGCCCGCGTGCTCGAGAAGCTGAAAGCGCGAAGCCTTTCGGAGCTGGTGCGATTGGCGCTCGCCGCCGGCGTGCCGATTACGTCCTAGGGAGCCAGCGCGGCGCGCGCCGCCGCGAGCGCGGCCGTGGCATCACCCGAGACATCGACACCCGGCCAGTTCATGGCGCCGATATCGGCGCCAAGCTGCCGCGTCAGCACCGCGACGTCGGCATCCGAGGTATCGCCGCGTCGCTGCGCGACGCGAGCGAGCAGTATGGAATCGGGCGCGTTGAGCCACAGGCCGGTGAACGGGACCCCGGCGTGCGCGGCGACGGCCGCGATCGCCGCGCGCTCGCGGGCATCGATGAACGTTGCGTCGACGATCGCGCTATACCCGGCAGCGAGGGCGGCCGTTGCCTGCTCGCGCGCGACGCGATAGACGCGCTCAGTCGCCTCATGCGTATAGGCCGCTGACGGCAGACGCATCTCGGGGGCGACCTTCATCAATGACTTGCGGACGACATCGCTGCGGATGTGCCGTGCGCCCGGCGCCGGCGCGAAGTCGCCTGCAAGACCCGCGGCGACGGTCGATTTGCCCGACCCACTCAAGCCGCCGACCGCGATCAGCCGCGGCGATGCCGGTTTCAGCAACACCGTCGCAAGATCGAGATACGCTTTGGCCTCGGTGGCGGCATCAGCGTCGACCTTCAACGCCGCGATCGCGACCTTTGCCCGGATCGCGGCGCGGACGAACATCAGCAGCGGCAATGCGCCGAGACCCGCGCTTTCGTCCATGCGATCGACGTAGCGATTGAACACGACATTGCCGACCGGGCGGAGTCCGCGATGCTCGATATCCATCAACAGGAACGCGAAATCGTAGAGCGTGTCGATGCAGGCGATGTCGTCGCTGAACTCGATGCAATCGAACAGCGTCGGCGCGCCGTCGAACAGGCAGATGTTGCGCAGATGAAGGTCGCCATGGCAACGCCGGACATTGCCGGCGGCGCGCCGCACGTCGAGAACCGGGCCATGCCGCGTCAGCGCTTCTTCCGATGCGATGCGCAGCGCGTCGACGGCGCCGCGCGCCAGCGGCGGGCAGCCGGCAACGAGGTTGGCGTGATTATCGGCAACCACGGCGGCGATGCCAGCGCAGCCGCCGAAGCCGGGCATCGGCGGCGCGGCCGCGTGGAAGGCGGCGATGATGTCGGCGAGCTGCACCATCAGCGCCGGCGTCAGGCGGCCGCTCTCGGCGAGGCGGTCGAACAGCGCGTCGTCGTCGAAACGCGCCATTTCGAGCACCGGCTCGACCGGCGCGCCTTCCCCGTCCCATTGGAGTCCGCCGTCCGATGCGCGGGTCAGCGTCCGGACCCGGCGATAGAGCGCTGGCGCGGTCCGGCGATTGAGCTCGAACTCGGCACGACAGAAGCGCGCGCGGTTGGCAAGCGTCGAATAATCGAGAAACGAGAACTTGACCGCACGCTTGATCTTGAACACGCGGTCGCCGATCAGGAACACGATCGAGGAATGGGTATCGATGCGCTGCGGCGCGTCATTTCGATGACCATAGCTCTCGCCGCGCGCCAGGAACGCGATCGCTTCCGCCTGATCGTCTGTCACCATCTCGCTTCCCGAAGAGGCTCCTAAGCCGCGATCATCCCGCGCTCGTGATAAGCCGCGTCATAAGTAAAAACCACCTCGGGATCGGGGCGTTGCAGCCGGCGAAGACGATCCGGATATTCGAGCCGCCACAGCAGGTCGCGAATGATGTTGAGTCGTGCATGCTCCTTGTCATCG
This sequence comes from Allostellaceae bacterium, assembly GCA_036501365.1. Taxonomy (GTDB): domain Bacteria; phylum Pseudomonadota; class Alphaproteobacteria; order ATCC43930; family CGMCC-115725; genus CAIKMD01. The sequence continues at coordinate 74,885 of DASYAL010000013.1, forward strand.
GCCCGAGCGATGGTCCAGGGACATGTCGCGCTATGCGTGCGCTCGAACATGTGGTCGCGCGCCTTGCTGTAGTCCTTCCACAGTTTCGGCGCCTTGGCATCGATCGGGCTTAGCTTCCATTGCTTCAGCGGATCCTCTCGGCGCTCGGCGAGGCGGTGTTTTTGCTCGGGCTTCGAGATATCGAGATAATATTTGATCACGGTGATGCCGGCACGCGCCAGCATCGCCTCGAAATGGGGAACGGTCTCGAGGAATTCCTCGGTCTCGGCCTTGCTGCAGAACCCCATCACCCGCTCGACGCCGGCGCGGTTGTACCAACTGCGATTGAACAGCACGATCTCGCCGGCCGCGGGCAAATAGGGCACGTAGCGCTGGAAATACCAGGAATGCTCGTCGCGCTCGCTCGGCGGCCCGAGCGCGACGACGCGGGTCTCGCGCGCGCTCATATGCTCGACGATGCGTTTGATCGCACCGTCCTTGCCCGCCGTGTCGCGGCCTTCGAAGATCACCAGCACGCTCTGGCCTCGCGCAATCACATGGCGCTGCAGCTTCACCAGCTCGATCTGGAGATGAAGCAGGTTGCGCTCGTAATGCTTGTTGCTCAAAGATGGCGGCAGCGAAGGTGCTTTGGGCATGTGACTCCGTCTGCGGATCGCTGTCGTCAGCGCCAGATCTCCGCCGCCGCGCGCACCAGATGCGCGAGCTTGCGCTCCTCGTCCTCTGCGGTGAAGCGGTCGACCTCGGCGCTCGAGGCGAAACCGCATTGCGGGCTGAGGCAGAGGCGATCCATGTCGACATAGTGTGCGGCCTCGCCGACACGGCGCTTCAACTCCTCGACCGGCTCCAGCGCCTTCTGCTTGGTGCTTATCAGGCCGAGAACCACGGTCTTGTTCTTCGGCACATAGCGCAACGGCTGGAAGTCGCCCGCGCGTGGCGTGTCGTATTCGAGGAAGAAGCCGTCGACATCAAGCTTCTGGAAGAGGCGCTCGGCCACGGGGTCGTAGCCGCCGTTTGCCTGGCCGTGGCCAGCATTGCCGCGGCAAAGATGGACACAGATCGTCATCGTCGCCGGCCGACCGCTGATCGCCGCGTTCATCAGATCGATGTAGTCGTCGATCAGCTTCTGCGGTTCCTCGCCTCGGGCGCGCACCACGTCCTGGTTCTTGGGATCGCACAGTACCGCCAGCGGCACTTCGTCGACCTGGAGGTATTTGCAGCCGAGCTTCCCCAGCGCCGCGATCTCGTCACGATAGATGCCGGCGATGTCGGCCATATAGGCACGGCGGTCGCCGGCGTAGGGCGATTTCGCCAGCCCAGCATCGCCGGTGAAGAAGTGATTGACCGTCGGCGACGGGATCGTCGCCTTCGCCATGCGTTTGGTGTGCTTGAGCACGAAGCCGAAATCCTCGGCGGTGATGCTCTCACGCTGCTTCAGCCTTCCGGCTGCATAACGCACCGGCATGCCACGCCGCGTCTCGCCGGAGAATTCGGTGAAAGTGAAGGAACTCGGAATCTTGTCCTGGCTGTAGCCGTCGACGCGCTCGAAGAAGCGGTCGCGCCAATTGTTGCGCCGGAACTCGCCATCGGTGATCGCCTGCAAGCCGGCTCGTTCCTGCAGTGCGATCGCGCCGAGGATTTCCTTATCCTCGAGCGCGCGCAGCGCCTCGACCGAGCCCTTGCCCCCAGCGACGTCGCGCCGCGCCGCGAGCAGCGCTGGCGAGCGGATCATGCTGCCGATATGGTCGGCGCGGAACGGCGGGTTGGTTTTCGCTTTTCCCGAGTCAGCCATGGCCACTTCCCTTCCTCACCACGTTGATCATGCGCTCGAAACGACCGGCGAGATAATGCGCGAGATTTTCCTCCACGAACGGCAGGACCTGCGAAACATAATCGGCGTTGAAAGCGCCGATATGCGGCGACAGGATCACATTGCCCATGGCCCAGAACGGGTGATCGGCGGGCAGCGGCTCCTTGACGAACACGGTCGAAGCAACGCTTGGACTCCGCCGGCGGCAGCATCGGCAGATAGACCAGAAGCTTAGTCATCCCATCACAGTGGCGAGCATGACCCGGAATTCGGCGGCGCTGGGACGATAAGGGCTGCGGCCGAGGAAATGGCTCTTCGCCGCGTCCGTCGCCATCTCGTCGAGATCGCCGCCCTTATAGCCGAGCGCGCGCATCGTCGGCGGAATGCCGACCCGCGCATTCATCGCCTCGACGAGATCGCCCGCGGTCTGGCCTGGCTTGCCGCCAAGCACGTCGGCAACGAGCCGCGTCTTCTCGGGCACGTGCTTTTCCATCACGCGCAGCACCGTCGGCATGGCGATGGTCACCATCATGCCGTGATGCAGGCCCTGATCGCCGGTGGTGTTGGCGATGGCATGGCCTGGGCCGAGCCCCATATGGATCGCCATGCCGCCCTCGAGCGCCGCGACCATCAGCATCTTCCGTGCTTCGCGGTCGCTGCCGTCCTTGACCGCGCGCTCGATGAAGCCGGCGACATGACGCATGCCGTCGAGCGCTACCGCCTTGGCGACAGGATTGTCCGCCGTGGTCAGAAATCCCTCGACGCAATGCGACAACGCATCCATGCCGGTTCCGGCGGTGAGACGCGGCGGCAGACTCAGCGTCAAATCGGGATCGCAGATCGCGGCTTTCGGGACGATGTAATGGCTATTGAGGCCGGTGGCACGGCTTTTGGCGTCGGCATGGATGCCCGCGCCGCGCGAGGCCTCACTCCCCGTCCCTGCCGTCGTCGGCAGCACGATCAGCGGCGCGACGCGATGGGTGATCACATCGGGCTTGCCGAGATAATTGGCGAGCGGCCCGGGATGGCCGGCGAGGACGGCGACCGCCTTTGCGGTGTCGATCACCGAGCCGCCGCCGAGTGCGACAATCCCATCGCAACGCTCGCGGCGATAGAGGTCGGTCGCGCGCTCGACGCCGGCGATGGTCGGGTTCTCCGGCACTTCATCGAAGACGACGACGTCGTTTTTGCCGGCGAGCGTATCGCTGATACGGGCGAGCACGCCGCATTTGACCAGGCCCTGATCCGTGAGCAGCAGCGGCCGTGTGATGCCACAAGCCGCAAGCTCGGCCGGCAGCACGCGCATCGCGCCGAAATCGAGATGGACGCGCGGAAATTGCTGCAGGAAGCTCATCAAGGCACTGGCTTGGCGTCGATCAGGATGAAGGCGACGCGCGCCGGCTTGTCGGTGCGATTGGCCCAGGCATGGCTGGTGCCGCGCTGGATCAAGACGTCACCGGTCTTCATTAGCTTCTCGCCTTCATCCATCAATGCGACGATCTCGCCCTCGATCACGATCGCGTAGTCGATGGTGTCGGTCTTGTGGAAGCCGACGTGGCGCGCATTGCTGGAATCGCGGTGATAGCCCTGGCGCTGCGCATCGGCCGACCAATCCTGCGAGCTCATCGCCGCAAAGCGGTCCTTGTCGGGCGGATATTCGACAACGCGGAAGACGGTGCCGTTGGCGGGCGGCGGGAGACGAAATGGATGATCGGTCGGATCCTTATCGCCGCTATTGTCGGCCGGCGTGCTATCGGTCTGCCACAGCTCGACCACCGAGGTCCCTGCCGAGCTGCGGCGGCCAGCCGGCGTGCCGACCTTCCCGTCCATGATGAAGATCGATTTCCCTTGCGCGTTGTGGCTGCTCACGATGCGCCGGATTTCGAATGCCATCGATGTCCTCCCCTGGGCCTGCGGCCTCGTTCAGACGGCGCAGAGTGCTTGACGATGCCGAACCCGTCAAGCAAGCTGCCCGCGCCGCGCGCAACGCGAAGCCTCGGATTTTCCAGGGGATTTCGCGAAGAATACGGGGGAGGCAGAGCGATGGGTCGGAAGCCGCTGGGAGCATTTTGCTTCCTCCTCGCGCTTACCACCGGGGCCGCGGCGGCGGATCTGCAAAAGCTGTCGGTCGGCTACGTTCCGGTCGCCGATTTCGCGCCGCTCTTCGTCGCCAAGGACAAGGGTTTCTTCGAGCAGCACGGGCTCGACGTCACGCTGACCAAAATCCTGCTCGCCTCGAACGTCCCCGGCGCCCTGGTCGCGGGCGGCCTCGATATCCGCATGGGCACGCCGCCGATGCTGTTGGTGACCAATGAAAGCGGCCTCGATTTCCAGGCGATCGCCGCGGTCTCGCGGCTCGAGAAGGACAACCCCTTCATCAGCCTGATCGCTCGGCCGCAAGCGAACATCAAGGTCGCTGCCGACCTTAAAGGGAAAAAGCTCGGCGTGCCCGGCTTCAACAGCTCGATGGACATCACCTTCCGCAAATGGCTGATGGACCGCAACGTCCAGCCCAGCGAGGTGAATTTCGTCGAGGCGATCTTCCCGCAAATGCATGACGAGCTCGCCGGCGGACAGCTCGACGCGGCGCTGGTGATCGAGCCGTTCCGCACGCTGATCCTCAAGGACGGCACCGGCGTCAATGTTCGCGATTATATGTCCGATCTCAGCTCGGACATGGTCGCCGCTATCTGGATGGCGAAAGCGGATTGGATCGCGGCGCATCGCGACATCGTCGCGGGTTTCCGCGCGGGACTCGCCCAGGGCATTGCCGACCTCCAGGCGAACCCGCCGGAATTCCAAACGATTCAGCTGAAATATCTCGGCTTCGCCTCGCCGGCCAAGCCCGACTGGTCGCTCAAGATTTCGCAAGCCGATCTCGCTTTCTTCGCCGACGTCAGCAAGCAGGTGGGGCTCATCCACCAGCCGCCGCAACTCGACAAGCTGATCGCACCCTAGATCCGTTGACCGATCGATGACCCAAGGAGCGTTGGAAGCGCGCGCGCTGAGCATTTCTTTCGGCACGCATCTCGTGCTCGACCGTATCGACCTGTCCGTGGCCGACGGCGAATTCCTGTCGATCGTCGGCCCCTCGGGCTGCGGCAAGACCACCTTGCTGCGGCTGCTCGCCGGGCTGATGCCGCCGAGCACGGGCGAGGTCTTCGCCGAAGGCAAGCCGATCCTCGGCCCCTCGCGCGAGCGCGCGATCGTGTTCCAGGATTACAGCCGCTCGCTCCTGCCCTGGCGCAGCGTCTGGACCAACGTCGCGCTCGCTTTCGAGGGCCACGGCATCCCCCGTGCTGCGCGCAAGACACGCGCTTACGCCCTGCTCGAGCAAATGGGCCTCGCCGCAGTCGGCGAGTATTTTCCGGGGCAACTCTCGGGCGGCATGCAGCAGCGCGTGCAGATCGCGCGCTGCCTTGCGCAGCAGCCGCGGGTGATGCTGATGGACGAGCCATTCGGCGCCCTCGACGCTCTCACCCGGCAAACGCTCCAGGACGAAATCTCACGCCTCGCTAAGGAGCAGCGCATCACCGTGGTGTTCATCACCCACGATCTCGAGGAAGCGATCTATCTCGGCGACCGCGTCGTGGCGCTGGCGCCCAATCCCGGCCGGGTCGCCGAAACGATCGACGTCGGCCTGGCTCGGCCGCGCAATCAGCTGACGACGCGCGAAGATCCGGTCTTCCTCGCCCACCGCCACCACCTCTTCAAGCTGCTCGTCGAGCATTGAGATGGCGGCAAGGCAGTCGTCACGGCTCGTTGCGGCTCGCGGCGATCGGCGCCCCCGCAAGCTGCTTGTCCGCCGGCACATTGAAGGTCCATTCGGAGAAGATCTCGGGCGTGAACTGATGGGTGCGCGGCTTCCATTTCGCAGTCACCACATCCTCATCCGCCGCGTATTCCGCGGCGCCGCCCAGCGGGCTCTTGAAATACCAGAAGCAGGCCGAGGAGATATAGTGCCGGCCCGGTCCCGCCTCAGTTTCCCAGCCGCGCCGCGCGATGAACTGACCGCCGCCGATTACCTCGTGAACGTCGCGCACCTTGAAGGCGATATGATTAAAATGGCAGCGCCCATCCTGGGCGTTGAGCAGGAACAGGTGATGATGATTGCCCGCCGGTGCAGCGCGCAGGAAGACGGCGCGGCCGGCATAACGGTCGGAGAGGCGAAAGCCAAGCCGCTTCACGTAGAAGCTCTCGACTTTCTTCATGTCGGGCACGCCGATGACGACGTGGCTGATCTCCTGCGGCCTCGCCCGCACATAGTAAGTGGTCGGCTTGTCGATGCGGCCCGGAGCGCCCGGTGTGTTGAAGCCGAGCGGCTTGGCTTTGAGCTTCACCCGCTTGGTCACGCGAAACGCGATCGCCATGCCGCCGTCGTCGACGGTATGCAGCGTACCGTCGCGGTCGATGCGGACATTGCGGTCGCGCGCGAGCTCGCGGCGAACGGCATCGAGCGCGCGCTTGCTGTCGACGCCCCACAGAATCTCGCGCAAGGTCGAGCCCGGCTCGACCGCCGGCGGCAGTTCGGGCGCATCGAGTGGCCGGATGCGCACTTCGGCACGGTTGGCACAGTGATAGAGTCCGGCGCCGGCGCGTGTCACGCCCCAATCCTCGAGGAAGCGGGTCGCCTCCACGACATCCGCGACGCCGAAGGTGACGGCATCGATGCCAGTAATGGTCATAAGCTCGGGCTCCCAGCTAGGATGATGGCGCGAACTTACTCGGCGGCCTTCCCATGACGCAACCGATCCCGACCGCTGATACGCTGGTCGAAAACGCGCAGGCGATGGTGCCGGCGCTCCGCCAGCGCGCCGCCGCCACCGAGGCGCGGCGGCGCATCGGCAAGGAGAGCGCGCAGGAATTCCGCGATGCCGGCTTTTTCCGCGTGCTGCAGCCGAAATCGCATGGCGGCTACGAACTGCCTTTTGGCACGCATATGCGCATTGCCGCCGAGCTCGGCCGCGGCTGCGCCTCGAGCGCCTGGATCGCGAGCGTGGTCGCGGTCCATTCCTGGATCGTCGGCATGTTCCCGCGCGAGGCGCAGGACGATGTCTGGAGCGCGGACAATGCGGCGCTGGTCGCGACTTCGTTCTTGCCCGCCGGCGCCAAGGCCGAACGCGTCGGCAACGGCATCATGCTCAGCGGCCGCTGGAAATTCTCGAGCGGCCTCGATCTTTGCCACTGGGCGATCCCGCTGATCGAGCTGCCGGCGCACGATTCCGGCGGCAAGAGCGAGCTCGGGCTCGCGCTTATCCCTTTGAGCGACTGCAAGACCGAGGACACCTGGTACACGTCGAGCCTCGCCGGCACCGGCAGCAACGATTTCACCTGCGAGAGCCTGTTCGTGCCCGAGCATCGAGTGATCGCCGTGAGCGCGCTGCGCGGCGGCGACACGCCGGGCTCGGCGGTCAATCCCGGGCCGCTCTATCGTCTGCCACTCTGGACCTTCTTCCCCTTCGCACTGATCGGCGCCGGCCTCGGCGCGGCGAAGGGTGCGCTCGAGCTGGTGGTCGACGGCCTCACCAACCGCAAGTCGATCGCTCAGGTGAAGATCGCCGAGCAACAAAGCGTCCAGCTGCGCGTCGCCCGCGCCACGGCGCAGATCAACGCCGCTGAGGCGTTGCTGCTGCAGGACCTGCAAACCGTGAACCACGACGCCGCGGCAGGCGCCATCCCCGATATGCCGCAGCGGCTACGCTATCGCCTCGATCTCAGCTATGCGATCGAGCTCTGCGTGCAAGCAATCGACACGCTCTATCCGCTGCTCGGCGGGCGCGGCCTGGTCGCGACTGATCCGGTGCAGCGCGCCTGGCGCGACGTGCATGCGGTCGCGCAGCACATCGCCCTTGTCTGGGACGTGACCGCCGGACTTTACGGCGCGGTGCGCTTGGGCTTTCCCTGCGCCGATCCGAAGATTTGACGAATAGGAGGAATGACATGACGGACCGCTACGAGATGGTCGTCGACACCGATATCGGCATTCCAATGCGCGACGGCGCGGTGCTGCGGGCGAATTTCTATCATCCGAAGGCCGAGGGGAAGTTCCCGGTGCTGATGACCTTCGGACCGTATGGCAAGGACGTGCCGCTTAAGGAATTCATGGCGGAGGCGTGGGAGACGCTGGAAAAATTCTATCCCGAAATCCTGCAAGCATCATCGTGCCGGCACCTGGTCTTCGAGACGCCCGATCCCGAATGCTTCGTACCCGACGGCTATATCGTCATCAAGGTCGACAGCCGCGGCGCCGGCAAATCGCCGGGGCGGTTGTCCCCAAACTCGGCTGAGGAATTCCGCGACTTCTACGACGCGATCGAATGGGCCGGTGTGCAGCCCTGGTCGAACGGCAAGGTCGGGCTGCTCGGCATCTCCTATTACGCCGCCGGCCAGTGGAGCGTCGCGGCAATGAAGCCGCCGCATCTCGCCGCGCTCCTGCCGTGGCAAGGCACCTACGATTTCTACCGCGACCGCACCCGCGCCGACGGCATCTTCGCTGGCGGTTTCCTCGGCCGCTGGTGGCAAAATTCGGTGCTGCGCAATCAGCACGGTAATCCGAAATCGCCCTATCACGATCTCTATGGCTCCGGCCGCACCACGGGCAGCGAGAGCCTGACGGAAGAGCAGCTCGCGGTGAACCGCGCCGACTATCTCGGCGATCTCCTCAAGCATCCGCTGAACGATGCCTGGTACCAGTCGCGCACGCCCGATGTGCGGAAGATCGATCTGCCGACGCTGGTGGTCGCGAATTGGGGCGGGCTCGGCCTCCATCTGCGCGGCACCGTCGGCGGCTTCGTCGATATCGCCTCAAAGGAGAAATGGCTGAAGGTGCAGGGCGGCTCGTATTTCCACACCTTCCTTCAGCCGCAGAACGTCGCGCTGCAAAAGCGCTTCTTCGACAAATATTTGAAGGGCCTCGATAACGGCTGGGAGAAGGAGCCGAAGGTCGAGGTACAGATCCGCGCGCCCGGCGACAAGATCAAGCGCAATGCGCAAAGCACGCGCTGGCCCCTTGCCGAAGCCAAGCATGTGAAATTCTATCTCGATGCCGGCGCCAAGACGCTCGGCACTGCGGCACCCACTGCTGCAAGCGCGAGCTATCCGTCGCTGACTCAAGGCGTCAGCTTCACGACCGCGAAGTTCGACAAAGACACCGAGATCGTTGGGCCGGCGATGCTGAAGCTCTTCGTCTCCTCGAGCACCGCCGATATGGATATCTTCGCGACGCTTTGCGCCTTCGACCCCGACGGCAAGGAGATGACCTTCATCGGCGCGCCCGAGCGCTTCTGCCCGGTAACGCAAGGCTGGCTGCGCGTGTCACAGCGCAAGACAGACCCGGCACGCTCGAACGACTACTTCCCTTATCATCCGCATGACGAGAAGCAGCCGCTGACGCCGAACGAGGTCTACGAGGTCGAGGTCGAGATCTGGCCACTTGGGCTTTACCTGCCGAAAGGCTCGACCTTGAAGCTGATCGTCGCCGGCACCGATTTCGTGCGGCCGGGCTCGACGCCGCCGTTCCAGGGCGTCGCCTGGTTCACCCATAACGACCCGACCGACCGGCCGAAGACGTTATTCGACGCAACCAACACAATCCACACCGGCGGCGCGCGGCAATCCTATCTGCTGCTGCCGGTAATTTCGTAGAGCGAGACGGTCTCAGGGCCGCACAACCCGGGACTGCCGGATTTTGGCGCAGGATATTTGTGGTCGAAGGCCGTACCGGCCTGTCGGAAAGACACGAGCTTGCGCCGATTTTCGTCCCACAATGCCAGCCGTAGGGACTTGACGCTGGCCCATAGCGTAACCCGCTTGGCGCGCTGGAACTCCGGATTGTCATCAAAACAGGCGCGCAAGCGGTAATTGGGTACTTTGCTCGCGAGGTGATGAATGTGATGAAATCCGATTGAGCCCGTTAGCCAGTGAAGAAACCGCGGCAGATCGTAGTACGAGCTTCCCTCGATGGCGGCGATGCGAAAGTCCCAGGTCGCGGAGTCCGCCCAGTAGGTGTCGGGGAATTGATGCTGGATATAAAAGAACCACACGCCGACTGATGTCGCCAGGAGAAGGACCGCCGACCACGCGAGCAAAAACGGACCGGGCCCGATGATCACCGAGAGGCTGGCGGCGCTGATCGCCGCCGCGACATCGGTCCCGATAATGCTGAGCCAATCGCGAAGCGGATGGCCAAGCGGAACACGATAACGGACCAGCAGAAGATAGGCCGGTCCAAGGCCGAAAAGCACCAGCGGATGACGATACATCCGATAGAGAAATTTTTTCATCTTCGATCGCGACCGGTATTCGCGCACGGTTAGCGTCGTTACGTCGCCCGTTCCGCGTTGGTCGAGATTGCCCGACGTCGCGTGATGAAGGGCGTGGGCACGCCGCCACGCCCAAAAGGGCATCATCGTCAAAATGCTGAGGGCGAGCCCGAGCATTTCGTTCGTGCGGCGGGTCTTGAAGAAAGAACCATGTCCACAATCGTGCTGGATGATAAACAGGCGTACGAGAAAGATGGAAGCCGGGAGCACGAGCGGCAATGCATACCACAAATCGTGGCTGATCGCATAAACCAGCGCAGCCATATTGGCGAGAAACGCCACCGAGGTCGTGAGAAGCTGACGAAGCGCACGACGCCCGTCGGGCTTGCAATAAGGTGCCAAGCGCTTCTGCCAGGAAAGACCGGGTGATGCGTACGGAGGCAAAACGGAACTTGCGGCCATATCTGTCGCGCGCGATTCGGCCATCGCCAGCGTTCCTCGTCGCGTCGTCATTGGAAATCGGGGCGGCCAAAGCCGCCCCGAACCCGTTCAGGCGTTCTTCAGATTGACGGCCGAAACTTTGCCTTGCTGGCCGCGCTCGATCTCGAAACTGACCTTCTGGCCTTCATTGAGACTGCCGAGGCCGGAAACTTCGACTGCCGAAATGTGCACGAAGACGTCTTTCGCGCCATCATCCGGCTGGATAAAGCCATAACCCTTTTGCGAATTGAACCATTTGACTGTACCGACGGACATTTGAGTCCCTCCATAACGATGTGCCGCAGCACGGCGTGCTGCGGGTCAATGTAGGATCTGGACGGGACCGGAATCTGGCTCGCTTGAGCGTAATGACAGGCCGAGCCATATCGATTGACGCATTCAATATGGACCTGGCCACAAAATAATCAAGCCATCTCCGCAGCGAGGTTAATTATCTCGCTTGTACTCGCCGAGGCCGGGGCGATAAGTCTTCTTGTCGAGGAACTCCGACATGCCGGTGGCGCGGCCCTTCTCGGGATCAACGACGCGGAGCTGGTCGCTTTTGGCCATGAGATATTCCGCGGATTCGTCCCAGGTCATCTCGCCGACATATTTGAACGCGACCTTCGCCTGGCGCACGGCGGTCGGATTCTTCTTGAGAAGCATCTGTGCGACTTCCTTCGTTCGCGCATGGAGCTGCGCCTTCGGCACAGATTCGGTGACGACGCCGAGCTCGACGGCTTTCTTCCCGTCGAAGGTCTCACCGCTCATGATGTAATAGAGCGCCTTGCGGTAGTTCATCACCACAGACAGCACCTTCGAGACGTTGCCGCCAGGGATGATGCCCCAATTGACCTCGGACACGCCGAAAGTCGCCTCGTCGGCGGCGATCGCGATGTCGCAGGCGATCATCGGCGTGAAGGCGCCGCCGAAGCACCAGCCATTCACCATGGCGATGGTGGGCTTGTAATAGGTCAAGAGCCGCCGCCACTGCCAGGTCGCCGCCGTCCGATAAACCTGGAGACGTTTCCACTGGGCCACATCGTCCGTCGCGCGGAAATATTCCTTGAGATCCATGCCGGCTGACCACGCATCGCCGGCGCCAGTGATCACGACAACGCCGCAGCGCTCATCGCCTTCGAGAGCATCGAGCGTCGTCAGCATCTCGGCATTGAGATCGGGGCTCATCGCATTGCGTTTCTCCGGCCGGTTGAGCGCGACGAAGGCGATGCCGTTGTCGAATTCGACGGTGACATTCTTGCCCCATGGATCGGACATGGACCTACTCTCTTTCGCTGTTCGGTTAATCAGAAATCTTGGCTGAGCTGCCGCTCGGCGTAAAGCCGCTTGCGGCAGGCAATCGCATCGCCGCCGGCCGCCGCTAGCGCCATCGCGCGGCGGAAATAGAGACTCATATTGTGCTCGGCGGTATAGCCCATCGCGCCGTGGAGCTGGACGCATTCTTTCACGGTCGTCATCGCCGTCTCGGCCGCATAGGATTTCGCGGCGAGCGCCGCAATCGCACGCCGCGCCGCGCCGGCCCGGCACGCTTCATAGAGCAGCGCGTGACTTGCCTTGATGATGACGTAGAGCGAGGCGGCGCGGTGCTGCAATGCCTGAAAGCTGCCGATCGGCACGCCGAATTGCTTGCGATCCTTGAGGTACTGCACCGTGATCGCCAGGGCCTCGTCGGCGAGCCCGACCAACAACGCGCTATAGCCGATGAGCGCAAGATCACGGCCGGCGTGGAACGCCTCTTGCGCCTGCGCGCGGCTCGCCAACACCGTCAGCGCCGCGGGATCTACGCCGTCGAATCGCAATCGCGTGATCGAGCCGCCGTCGACCGTGTCCTGCGTCTCGATCGCCACGCCCTTCGTCTGACGCGGTACGGCGACCAGCTTGTTATCGATGAGCGCGAGGAACGCATCGGCGGCATGGCCATCGGACAGATAGCCCGTATAGGCCTGCGACGTCTCGTCCGCCTCGATCGGCATCACCACGGTCTTGCCGGCGATGAGATCGGCAAGCAGCGATGCGCCGGCCTTGCCGCTACGCGCGAGCATCACCGAGGCAGCGAGCGCCGGGACCAGCGGCTCGGGCATCAGCTTCTTGCCGGCATGTTCCAAGAGCAGCGCGATCTCGCGCGTGGCGAGGCCGGTGCCGCCCTGTGCTTCGGGCACCGCCGCACCAAGCCAGCCATGCGCCGCGAGCTTGCCCCAGGCATCGCGATCGAAGCTCAGCACGCCGGCCTGCAAGCGCCGCACCCGCGGCAACCCGCCGGCGCTCTCCATGAGATCGGCGATACCGTCGACGATATGGCGGTCGGTGTCTTTGAGCTTAAGCATTGCCGCCACCGCCTCCGGAGCCCGGGCGCGAAAGGCCGAGCGCACGCATTGCGATGATGCCGCGCTGGATCTCGTTGGTGCCGCCGCGGATCGAGAGCCGCCGCGATTGCAGAAACATGGTGCTGAAATCGGGCGTCGTCTCATCGCCGACAGGGGGCGCGCGCAGCGCCGCATGGGCGCCGCTGATCTCTTGCAGCACTTCGAACACGAATTGCGTCGCCTCGGCGCCATAGAGCTTGAGGCGCGAACTATCCTCGAATTCGGCCTCGCCGGCGGCTTGCGCCTCGAGCGCTTCGAGGAAGGCGGCTTCGAGCGCATAGACCTCGACCTCGGCCCGAGCGATGCGGTCGAGCATCCAAGGATCGCGATCGGCGCCGGTATAGCGTGCGGCTTGCTTCAGCCGGTAGAGCGCCCGCAACGCGTGGATCGGCGTGCCCGAGCGGATGCGCTCCTCTGCGAGCAGCGCCGTGCCGACCGCCCAGCCCTCACCAATCTTGCCGACGATGTTGGTGATCGGCACGACGACATTGTCGAGGAACACCTCGCAGAGCTCGTCGTCGCCGGCGAGAGTGACGATGCCGCGCGGTGTCACGCCCGGCGTCTTGGCATCGACCAGCACCAGCGTGATCGAATCCCGCGCCTTGGGATCGGCGCCGGTGCGAACGAGAAGGTACAGCCAATCGGAATAGTGCGCGCCCGTGGTCCAGATCTTGTGGCCGTTGATGACGAGCTTGTCGTCTTCGACGACGGCCTTGGTGCGGAGACTGCGCAGATCGGAGCCCGAGCCGGGCTCGGAATAGCCCTGCGCCCAGATCACCTCGCCGGTGCGGGCCTTGGCGAGATGCTGGCGCTTCTGTTCCTCGGTACCGTATCTCATGAGGATCGGGCTGATATGGGTGAGGCCTTGCGCCGGCAGGTCCGGTGCGCCGATCCGCGCCAGCTCTTCGATCAGGATCACCTGCTGCACCGGGCTCGCATCGATGCCGCCATGCTCGCGCGGCCAATGCGGCGCGGCCCAGCCCTTCTCGCCCAGCGTCCTGAACCAGCCCTTGAGCTCCGGCGGCGTCAAACGGTTGTTGGCATGGCGCAGCTCGCGCGGAAGATTGGCGTCGAGCCAGGCGCGCGCTTCGGCGCGGAACGCCTGTTCAGCCGGTGTCTCCTCCCGAAGCATGTTCTTGTCCCAAACGGTTTTAGGCGATGGCGACGAGATTAGCCCGACCCTACGCGGTTGTCATGGCCAACGCCGTCGGATAAAGGAGCGCGCGGCGGGAGGAACGGAGAATGGCGCTCGAGCTCAATCTCAAAGGCAGGACGGTGCTGGTGACCGGCGCGTCGAAGGGCCTCGGCCTTGCCGCCGCCAAGGGCTTCGCTGCCGAAGGCTGCAACCTCTATCTGTCGTCGCGCAATGCGGAGAAGCTGGAATTCAACGCGGCCGAGCTGCGCAACGCCTATGGTGTCGAGGTCGGCTTCTTCCCGCTCGACCTGTCGCTGCCGGCCGCGCGCGAAAAGCTGATCGCCGCCTGTGCCGATGTCGATATTCTCATCAACAATGCCGGGATGATCCCCGGCGGGTCGATCGACGATGTCGATGACGACGCCTGGCGCGCGGGTTGGGAGCTCAAAGTCTACGGCTACATCCATTTCACCCGCGCCTATCTCAAACTAATGCGGGCGCGCGGCAAGGGTGTCATCGTCAACATGATCGGCGCCGCGGGCGAAAGCCTCGATTACGACTACGCCGCCGGCGCCGTCGGCAATGCCTCGCTGATGGCGTTCACCCGCGCGATCGGCTCGCGCAGCATCGATTACGGTGTGCGCGTCGTCGGCATCAACCCCGGCCCAACCGATACCGATCGCATCGGATTCCTATCGCGCAAGCGCGCGAAAGAGATGTTCGGCGATGAGAGTCGCTACACCGAGTTCTTCAAGAATTATCCGCTGAAACGGCCTGCAACCCTTGACGAGATCACACCCGCGGTGCTCTTCCTCGCCTCCGATCTCTCTTCCTACACCTCGGGCGCCATTCTTACCATCAATGCCGGCATGACCTATCGTCGCCAGCGCTAGGAGCTCCACCATGACAAAGTCCGCGATCGCTTTGCTCGCCGCCGTGCTGCTTTTCCTTGCGGCGCCAGCCTCCGCCCTCGAAAAACTGGTCGGCGGCATCGCCGGCCAAAACTCGCCGACGACCTGGCCCTATGCGGTCGCCATGACCAAAGGTTTCCTCGCCAAGCGCGGCTTGGAATTCGACATCGTCTATGGCCAGAGCGCTTC
This sequence comes from Allostellaceae bacterium, assembly GCA_036501365.1. Lineage (GTDB taxonomy): Bacteria > Pseudomonadota > Alphaproteobacteria > ATCC43930 > CGMCC-115725 > CAIKMD01. The sequence continues at coordinate 90,052 of DASYAL010000013.1, forward strand.
GAACATCCTCCAGCAACTGGTCGGCGGCTCGATCGATCTTGTCGTCAGTACCGGCATCAATGAGCCGGTGCATGCCGCGGCGAAAGGGGCGCCCGTCGGCATGCTGCGCATCGTCGGGCGAGTGGCGCCCTATGCCATCGAAGCACAGCCCTCGATCCATTCGCTGAAAGACCTCAAAGGGAAGACGGTGGCCATCGGCGGTATCACCGACATCACGCGGCTCTATTTCGATCGTATGCTCGATCCGAATGGCGTGCATTGGGGTGATTACGATGCGATCGTTGTCGGCTCAACCACTGGGCGGATGGGCGCGCTAAGGTCCGGAGCCGTCGCAGCAACCATGCTGCTGCCGCCGTACAGCTTCCAGGTCGAAGCGGCCGGCTATAACAATATCGGCGTCGCGGTCGATTACGCGCCCGATCTGCCGTTCACGGCCACCGTTCTCTCGCAACCCTGGGCGGAAAAGCATCCCGATCTGGCGCGCGGCATCAGCGACGCCTTCGACGAAGGGTTGGCGTGGCTGGACGATCCGGCAAACAAAGCTGAAGCCATCGACATTCTCGTGAAGAGCGGACTGCCGCAAGCCGAGGTCGCGCAAAGCTACGATTTCATGCACAAAATCGATTTCTGGGCGCATGACAACACGGTCTCGCGCAAGACGATCAACCATCTTATCGACGCCATGCACGCGATCGGCGATCTAGATCAGTCTTTCGACGTGAACAAGCTTTTCATCCCCAATGTGACGCACGTCGTCGATTAACGCTTCAGTGCGTGTCGAAGACCGCGTGATAGGCCGCGATCGCTTTCTCTAAGGCGCTTCTCTCGCCGGCGGTGGGATTGTCCGGATCCGCTGCCGGCGGTAGCGCGCCGAAGCGTATCAGGCACGCCATCAGCAAGAGCCGGGCCTTGGTCGCCGTCAGATTCGAGCCGGCGATGAAGATCGGCGTGCGATCGGCAAAGCCTTCCGGGCTGCCGCGACCGACCTGCACCACCGGCATGCCGCGATAGACCGCTTTCTCGATGACTTTTCGGCGCGCGGTCGAGGTCATAGCGCCGTAGGGCACCTGGCCCTCGGTGACGACGCCACAAAGCCTTGTTCGCCGTCACGAGCGGCGGCGTATTCTGGATCGTCGCATTGGGACCGCTGAGATGCGCGATCCGGAGCTTTGCTTTTGCTTCCATAGATTGCCCTCCTGCGCCGCGAGATGCCGCTGCACTATTGCACGAACTCGTTGGTGAAGAGATCCGCGTAGGAGCCGAGCTGCTCCGACGGCTTCATGAACCCGGCCTCGATGTTCAGCCGGTCGGAATTTCGGATCGCCGCTTCGACGATCACTGGGGTTTGCGGCATCGATTTCTCGATCACGGCGAAGGACCGCTTGAGCACACCGGGATCGATCTGCGGGAAATGGCTCCTGAGGACGGCCAACGCCTCCGCCGGATGCGCGTGGATGAACGCCATCCCCTGCTCCAGAGAATGGCCTATCTTCGCGCAGATCGAGCGGTGATCGGCGCAGAATTGCGGCCGCGTGATGACGACGCCCGAGCCGAAAGGCGTCATCCAGGGCGGATCGCCGGTGAGGCTGTTGGCGATGATCACAGCAGTGCCGGTCGCGAGGATCTGCTCGCTCCAGGGCGGGTTGGAGACGAAGCCATCGATCGCGCTGCGCGAGAAGGCCGCGATCGCCTCGGGCGCGCCGAGCGGCGTCACCAGCAGGCTCTCGGGATCGACTCCGCCGATCTTCTCGATGACGCGCGTCAGGGCATGGCCGACGGAATTGACCGAATCAATCGCGAAATTGTGGGCGCTGGCGAAAATCTTCGCGCGCTCGGCCAGCGGCGCTTGCGGATTGAAATGCGCGGCGTCGGCGAGTTTCTTGCTCATGAGGATCGCCCAGACCGGTTTGTCGCTCATGATCGCGATGCCGAGGAGCTTTTGGCCGCGCGCAGCGGCGCGGGTCAAGGACGCGCCGTTGGAGAAGCCGAAATCGGCCGCGCCCGAGATCACGCCATTGGTGGTGGCGACGCCGGCCAGCACGACCTTCTGCACGGCAAGACCTTGCTGCTCGAAAATATGCTGATCCTGGGCGACATAGAACGGCAGGAAGCTGAAATTCTCGGCCGGCAGCGAGACGATCGTATGTGCGGGCGCTGGGGCTTGAGCCCGTGCCGGCGCAGCCGCTGCCAGCACCGTGGTGACGACGCAAGCAAAGCCGAACGACCTATTCCTCATTTGATGAATTCGTCGGTGAAGAGCCCGTCATAGGATTTGAGCTGATCGGCAGGCGTCATCAGACCGGCTTCGATGTTGAGCCGCTCGGAATTGGCGAGCACCGCGGCCGTCATGCGCGGCGGCACCGGCGTGCCGATCGACACGGACTTGAAAACGCGCGCCACCACCGCCGGATCGGTTTTGTCGAAATGCTTTTTCAGCAGCGCGAGCGCCTCATCGGGCTTGTCGTGGATGAATTTCGCGCCTTCGGCCAGCCCGCGGCCCATCTTCATGCAGATCGAGCGATGCTCGGCGCAGAATTGCGGCCGGGCGATGATGACGCCCGAGCCGTTGGGCGCGATCCAGTCGGGATCGCCGGTCATGGGACTGGCGACAGCGACGCCCGTCCCTTCTTGCAGCACCTGCTCCGGCCAGGGCGGGCCGTTGACGAAGCCGTCGATCGCGTGGCGCGAGAATGCCGCCAAGGTCTCCGAGGGCGCCATCGGCGTGACGATGATGCTGTCGGGATCGACGCCGCCGGCCTTGGCGATAACGCGGAGATAGCCGTGGATGACCGAGTTGATGCCATCGACGCTGATTTTCTTACCGGCGAGGATCTTGGCCCGTGTCGCGAGCGGCGCCTCGGGATCGTAATGCGCGGCATCGGCGGCCGCCTTGCTGATGACGATCGTCCAGACCGGCCGATCGATCATATTGGCGATCGCCAGCATGCGCTGGCCATGGCTCGCCGCGCGCGTCAGTGAGGCGGCCGAGGACACCGAGAAATCCGCCGAGCCCGCCACCACGGCGTTGAACGAGCCGATGCCCGTGATCATCACCGTCTTCACGTCGAGCCCTTGCTCTTTCCAGAAGCCCTCGTCCTCAGCTGCATAAATGCCGAGGAACTGCATCACCTCGGCGGGAAGCGCCACCAGCGCATGCTCGTCCTCGGCACGCGCGGGCGCAGAAAGGCCGAGGCAGGCGACCGCGAGAAAAGCCAGCCAGCGCTTCATTTCAGATACTCGTTGGTTGAAAGCCCGTCGTAGGATGGCAGCATGTCGCTGGCCTTCATGAAACCGGCATCGACGTTGAGCTGGTCGCCCTTGCGGATCGCATTGGGATCGACCGCCGGCATGATCGGCGTGCCGGCGATCAGCAATTGCTGCGAGCGTTCGAGGACGCTCGGTTTGATCGAGGGAAAGCGCTTGGCGAGCATAACCAGCACGTCCTTCGGGCGCTCATGGGCTGCCCGCGCCGCCAGCAGCATCGCATGCCCCATCTTCTCGCAAAGCGAGCGATGTTCCGCGCACAACTGCGGCCGCGTCACCACCAGGCCGCTGGCGATCGGCACCAGCGACGACGGCTCGCCCTTGGGGCCGCTCGCGACCGGCACGGCGCTGCCGTCTTCCTCGACCTGTTGCGGCCAGGGCGGGGCCGAAACGAAGCCGTCGATCGCGCGGCGGGCGAAGGCGGCGAGCGTATCGACCGGCGCCATCGCCGAAACCGTCATATTGTCGGGATCGCCGCCGATCTTCGCCACGACCCGCAGATAGGCGTGATCGAGCGCGTTGATGCCTTGCGTGCCGATGATGTGGCCTTGCAGCACCTTGGCGCGCTCGGCCAGCGACGCGGAGGGATCGAAATGCGCGGCGTCGGCAACGTCCTTGCGGATGACGATGTCCCAGGAGGGCACGTTGTTCATTTGCGCGATCGCCAGCATCTTCTGGCCGTGAGCGGCGGCGCGCGTGATTGAGGCGCCGGACGCAAAGGCGAACTCGGCCGAGCCCGAGACTACCGCGTTGAACGACGCGACCCCCGCCATAACCTGATGCTTCACCTCGAGCTGCTCTGCAGCGAAGATGCCGAGGTCGTCGGCAATGTAATAGGCCATGAACTGCATGCCTTCGGTCGGCAACGCAAGCAGAGCGTGATCCTCTTCGGCGCGCGCCGGCGCAGCGAGCGCAAGGAGGGCAATGGCGGCAATGATCCAGTGTTTCATTTCAGATACTCGTTGGTGAGGAGGTCGTCACAGGTCATGAGCGGTCTTCGGGCTTGCGAGGCCGACACAGCCGCTACCCGCGCGCAGCCGCGCGGCAAGGCGACTTTTGCCTGCTCGATCTCGGCGCGGGCCGGAAAGCCGAAGAAAATAAGTGCGAGAAGCGCGGCCAGGCTGCGCATCGCTCCGGCGCCCGCTATTTGGCGAATTCGGCGGTCAACAACCCGTCGTACGATTTGAGCTTTTCCTCCGGCTTCATGAAGCCGGCGGCGACGTTCATGTTCTCGGCGTTCGCGAGTTGCTGCGCTTCGGGCGCCGGCGGCTGCGGGGTCATGTCGCGCACCGCCTCGTAGGATGCTTTCAGCACCGCGTCGTCGACCGTGGGAAAGCGTTTCTTCAAGATCGCGAGGCAGTCCTGCGGATGATCGTGAATGAAATCCGCGGCGAGCTTCATCGTATGGCCCATCTTCAGGCAGATGGATGCATGCTCCTTGCAGAAATCGGGCCTGGCGACGACCATGACCGAACCGATCGGATCGAATTCCTTCGGTTCCCCCTCGACCCCGTTCGCGACCACGACCGCCGTGCCTTGCGTGACGACCTGCTGCACCCAGGGCGGTCCGCCCGCGAAGCCGTCGATCGCGTGCCGCGCAAAGGCTGCCAGCGTGTCGGCAGGCTGCATCGGCGAGACCATCACGGAATCCGGATCGATCCCACCCTCCTTGGCGACGACGCGGACGATCGAATGCACGACCGATTGCATGGCATCGATGCCGATGGTCTTGCCTTTGAGGATCTTGGCGCGCTCGGCCAGCGGGGCGTTGGGATCGAAATGGGCGGCATCGGCAATGTCCTTGCGCAAGACGATGTTCTGGCCATTGTGATTGTTCATATTAGCGATCGCCAAGAGCCGCTGGCCGTGCGAGGCGGCGCGGGTGAGCGAGCCGCCCGACGACATCGAGAAATCGGTCGAGCCGGAGATCACCGCGTTCATCGCTCCGACACCGGCGATGAACTGCACCTTCACGTCGAGCTGCTGTTGCTCCCAAAGATGCTGGTCTTCCGCGACATATTCCGCGAGAAACAAAACTGCCACCGCGGGAACGGCGAGCGAGGTGTGCTCGGCCTCGGCACGTACCGGCGCGGCCGGCGCGAGCAATGCGGCCAAACCGACAGCCGCGGGCAATCCATTGCGGAAATGGCGAAGCGATCCTCTGAGCACAATTCCCTCCCTTTTTCGGCGGAAGCGGCACGCGGTTGCCGAATTTTTCCCGTGTTTAGCCCAGCCTAACCGATTTTATCCGCCGTCTCAGCGGTAATCATCAAAGCATCGAGCGCGACCGCGCCGGCGGCTGAGGCAACCAGCGGATTGATCTCGACATCGAGCAAACCGGGCATCGCGCGCATCAGCGCGCCGAGTTGCACGGCGACAGCGGCGATCGCGCGCTTATCGCTCGGCGGCGCGCCGCGCAGCCCGTCGAGCAGCGCCGCGCCTTTGAGTGTGCCGAGCGCAGCGACGATTTCGTTTTCGCCGAGGTCGGGCGACAGCAACACCACATCTTTCAACGCCTCGGTCCAGATCCCGCCAAGACCGAGAACCAGGATCGGTCCCCATTCCGGATCGCGGCGCGCGCCGACGAGCAGCTCGGGTCCGGGCTTGGCCATCGCTTCGACCAGCACGCCGTCGAGCACAAGACCCGGGCGGGCGCGGGCGATGTTGGCTAGAAGAATGGACCATTGCGCGCGCAGCGCCGCTGCGTCGGCAATGCCGACGATGACGCCGCCGACCTCGCTTTTATGCAGCAGCTTCGCGCTTTGTGCCTTGAGTACGACCGGATAGCCGATCTTTTCTGCCGCGGCGATCGCGGCATCGACAGTTGCTACCAACTCGCCCTTCGGCACGGTAATGCCGAGCGCGGCTAGATAGGCCTTGGCGCGGTATTCCGGCACCGGTCCGCGTTCGGCGATCGAAACCGGCCGCGCCAGCGCTGCCGATGTTGCGACCACGCGCGCGCGGGCGCGGCCATAGGCATTGACATGGGCCATCGCACGCAGCGCCCGATCGGGCGAGCGGAACAGCGGCAAGTTGCGCTCGCGCAAGGTGCGTGGGAATTCTTCGATCAGCGTGGTCTCGTCGCCGAACATCGAGAAGGCCACCGGTTTCGGCGAATGCTCGATGGCCGGCAGCAACGAGCGGCAGCGCACCATCTGGAATTCCGGTGCGCCGGGGATGAAGGCAAGCACGACGCCGCCGACGCCGGGATCGTCGAGCACGGCCTGCGCGGTGTTGCCGAACACCTGCGGCTGTGCCAACCCGACGGTGGTGATATCGAGCGGATTGTCAATCGCGGCATAGGCCGGCAGCATCGCTTTGAGCTTAGCCAGGGTCTCGTCCGTCAACGTCGCCAGCGGCAGGCCGAGGTCGGCGCAGAAATCATGCGCGATACCGCGGAAGGCGCCGGAATTGCTGATCGCGCCGATCGGCAGTGACGACGGTGCGGGCCAGCGCGCCAGCAAAGTCGTGGCGTCGAAGAGCTCGTCCATCGTATCGACAAGCACCACGCCTTCCTGCGCCAGCACCGCCCGCATCACCTTATAGTCGCCCGCGAAAGCGCCGGTATGCGATTTCGCGGTCTCGCGCGCGCGCGCCGTGCGCCCCGGATGCAGCAGCACGATCGGCTTGCCTTCGCGGCGCGCGCGGCGTACCAGCTCGAGGAATAGCGACGGACGACGCACCTGCTCGATGAATAGCGCGAAGACGTGGTTGCCGGGCTGATCGAGGCAATCGGCGAGGAAATCTTCGACCCCCAGCACGGCCTCGTTGCCGGTCGAAACGGCACAAGTGACCGGCACGCCCTTTGCCAGCAGCGCGAGCTTCAAATTCGATGTCATCGCGCCGCTCTGCGCGATCACCGCTGCACCTTCTTTGACGGCGAGCGCGGGCGCGGGTGCGGTGACTGGCTCGAAAGTCAGCGCCGTATTACCAGCGAAATTGCGGAAGCCGATGCAATTCGGGCCGAGCAGAGCCAGGCCGCCGTCGCGAGCGATCTCGGCGATGCGATCCTGCTTTTCCCTGCCCGCTGCGCCGGTCTCGGCAAAGCCCGAGGCGAAGACCACGGCGCTGCCGACCTGGCGGCGCGCGCAAGCGGCGACGGAATCCACCACCGCGGCTTCGGGAACGACCAGTACGACCGCGTCGATGCCGGGCGGCAGATCGTTGATGCTCGCAACGCAAGGCCGGCCGTTGATCTCCTTGCGGCTCCGACTGACGAGATGGATCTCGCCGTGATAGCCGGCGCGCAGCAGGTTCTCGAGTGCGTTGAAGCCGATCGATCCGCGATCCGGCGAAGCACCGACGATCGCGACCGAGCGCGGGCGGAGCAAGCGTCCGACCGGCCGCGGCGCGATCGATTCTCCCTCCCCTGCCTTCATCGCCTTCCCACCACGACGCATATCAACACGGCGCGGCGAAGCTAAACGAAGATCATCAGCGGTTCAATGATGCGGACATGGGATCGACCCCCGATGCTGCGCGCCGAAAGATGGCGGTTTCGCGTCGCTAAAGGAGAGGAGATAGAAGTGGCAACATGCAAGAATGGCGGCGCAAAGCGAGCCGCCACCGGCCAGACCGTGCTCGTCGAGATCGAGGGCGGCATTGCTTGGGTGACGCTCAACCGCCCGGAAAAGCGCAACGCTATCAGTCCGCAGCTCTCGGCCGAGATGATCGCGGCGCTGGATATGCTGGAAGGTAATGCGGATGTCGGCCGTGCTGGTGCTCACCGGCGCCGGCAATTCCTATTGCGCCGGCATGGACCTCAAAGAGTTCTTCCTCGCCACCAACACGGCGCGCTCTTCGGCGGTCATCGCGTCGCCTCAGCTATTACATGAAGCCGACGATCGCGATGGTGAACGGCTGGTGCTTCGGCGCCGGGTTCCACTCAGTGGTCGTCGGCAACTACAAGCGCGACGGCTGAAACGATGAAGGCGGCGCCGAAGCGCCGCCTTCCACAAAGCTAAAACCCGAAAGCCGATAAACGGCGATCAGGACGGCGGATTGGAGATTTCCCGCCAGCCGGTGAGCGGAAAGCCGTGCGGGCCGACGAACATGTCTTCCTGGTCGTAGTCGCCGGTGGTCTTCACTACGACCGTCGGATTGATGTTGGCCTTGAAAGCCGAGAAGGCCTGTTGCTCCGTCGTCGTTGCGGCGGCGCTGGGCTGGATCGCGACTTGCGCCGGGGCCGTTTCCGCCGCCTGCGCGACAGCGAGACCGGCCGTGAGGCCGAGCACGAGGGTAGTAGCGAGAAGAGAGATTTTCATTGCAGTTGCTCCTGAGAAAAAGGTGAAACTCAACATCTGTTGCTTGACGCAACAGCTATCGCCAAATGCCCGACGACCATTGGAAAGGGCTTAGGCAGTCATTGCGAGTCGGCATCTCCAACAATTTTGTCGGAGCGCCATGCGGCATTTGCACGGCTACTGTGATCTAGCGTCTCATTCCTTATTTTTGATGAAATGTATTTGGCCATAACGTTCGGCGGCAAATAACGGTCATCCATTGCCAACGGTTTTGTCTTGATCGCCTTGCCAAGAGCGTGTCGACTCGGGACCTTGCGTAAAAGCCAGCTTTCTCCCACTCTCCGGGCCAATCCAATCAAAGTTCCGGAGGAAACAATGCCCGACGCCAATGCACCGACTCAAAATGCGCCCAGCCAATGGGCCGAACAGCCCGCCGGCGATGTCGCCGACGCGGTCGTCGGTTCGATGACGGCCGGCGGCATCGATCACTTATTTTTTACTTCGGGCAGCGAGATCGGCTTCTATCAGGAAGCGACCGCCAAAGCGAAGGCGCAGGGTCGCAAGACCCTGAACCTCATCACCGTGCCGCTCGAGCATGTCAGCCTCAACGCGGCGCTCGGCTTCGCCGCGGTTAGCGGACGGCCGGCGGCCACGGCCTGCCATGTCGATTGCGGCACCCAGCATTATGGCGGCGCGGTCCATACCGCTTGGCGCTCCGGCCTCCCCGTGCTCATGACAGCCGGCGCGCCGCCGACGGCTTATCCCGGCTCGATCCGCGGCGCGCGCAACGGCGCGCATCTCTGGTCGCAGCAGCAATGGGACCAGAACAGCATCGTCCGGCAGTATGTGAAGTGGGACAAGCGGCTCGAGTACCAGGACAATCCGGGCCTCATGGTCAGCCGCGCAATCCAGGTCGCGACCAGCGAGCCGGCGGGGCCGGTCTATATGAGCTTCCCGCAGGAGATCGCGCTGATGCCGCTCAACGGCACGCGCTATCCGACCGCGTCGCAGCTCGGCGTCGCGCGGCCCGCCGCGCCCGATCCGGAAGGCATCAAGGAGATCGTCGACCACCTCTTGAAGGCGAAGAACCCGATGGTGGTCGCGCTCGCCGCGGGCCGCAACGACAAGGCAGTGGCGGCGCTGGTCGAGCTGTGCGAACTCGCCGGCATCCCGGTGGTCGCCAGCGGCCATGGTGGGTATCTCTCCTTCCCAATGACCCATCCACTCTATCAGCGCAATTCGATGCTGCTGCGCGATGCGGACATGGTCGTCACCTTCGAGGCCGAGGTGCCATGGCTGCCCGGCATGAATGAGCCGAGCCCCAACGCCTATATCGCGGCGATCGACCACGATCCGATCCGCGGGCGCATTCCGAGCTATGACTTCAGCGCCAATATCCGCATCACCGCCGATCCGCTGCTGGGCATGAAGGCGCTCACCGCCGAGCTCAAGAGCCGCATGATCGACGCCGACAAGAAGAACGCCGCCGACCGCAAGGAGCGGTGGACGAAGCAGTCGCGCGAGACCTGGGCGAAGCTCGAGGCGGACGCAAAGTCGCGCTCGACCAAGAACCCGATCGATCCCCTTTGGGTCAGCTATCAGCTCGGTCAAGCACTCGACGACAATTGCATCCTGTTCGATGAGACCCTCGCCACCCCCCGGCTGCGCGATTACGTCCAGATCTCGCGGCCGCGCTCCTACTTCAAGCAGAACGGCTCGAGCGGCGGCTGGTCACCCGGCGCGGCGCTCGGCGCGAAGTTCGCGGCACCCGATCGCGACGTCATCGCCGCCTGCGGCGACGGCTTCTACATGTTCGGCACGCCGGGCCCGGCCCTTTGGGCGGCGGCGCATCACGGCAAGCCGTTCATGGCGGTCGTCTACGTCAATCGCAGCTACAGCACGGGAACGCTGGCCGTCGCCGACAAGTACCCCGATTCTTTCGCGCAGAAGGCCGGCTATCCCGGCGGCTATTTCGATCCGCCGATCGATTTCGCCAAGGAGGCCGAAGCCTGCGGCGCCTATGGCGAGAACGTCCGCGATCCGGCCGAGGTTGGTCCGGCGCTGAAGCGCGGCCTGCAGCAGATCCGCAACGGCAAGCCCGCCGTAGTCGCGGTCTGGCTGCCGCGCCTCGGCCAGAAAGACTAAGCGCTTCGCGCATAACCGTCATCGACGGCATGGTAGCTCACCGCTACCATGCCGTTTTCTTTTGGCGACGGTCCCAAGGGAGCAAAGCATGGCGGAAGAGATCGTCTTCTACACTCATCCGCAATCGCGCGGCCGCATGGTGCGCTGGATGCTCGAGGAGGTCGGACAGCCTTATCGGACCGAACTGCTCGACTATGCGACGACGATGAAGGCGCCGGCCTATCGCGCCATCAATCCAATGGCGAAAGTGCCGGCCCTCACGCATGGCGATGTCGTCGTCACGGAGGTTGCCGCGATCTGCGCCTATCTCGCCGATGCCTTCCCGGCGGCGGGACTCGCGCCGCCGCCGGATAATCCCTCGCGCGCGCCCTATTATCGCTGGCTGTTCTTCGCGGCTGGTCCGATCGAGGCCGCCCTCAGCAACAAAGCGCTCGGCTTCGTCGTGCCGGAAGGCCGCGCGCGGATGATCGGCTACGGCAGCTACGAGCTGGCGACGAACACGCTCGAAAGCGCCGTCTCACAAGCCGATTATCTCGTCGACGACAAATTCAGCGCCGCCGATGTTTATGTCGGCTGTCAAATCGGTTACGGCATGCAATTCGGCATGGTGGAGAAGCGCCCAGCCTTCGACAGATACTGGGCCCGGCTCAGCGCCCGGCCGGCGGCGAAACGCGCGAACGAGATCGATGACAAGCTCGCCGCACAACTGAAGAAGTAGTCGGCCGAGCGCGCCGGGCGCGCTTAGACGATCGTCGTTTCGAGGTCGCCGATCTTCTCGATCGTGACCTTCATCTTGTCGCCACGTTTCAGGAACTCGCCCTTCTCGGCGCCGACACCCGAGGGCGTGCCGGTTAACACGACATCGCCAGGATAGAGCGTGATCCGCGATGAGAGATGCGAAATCTGCTCGGCCGCGGTGAAGATCATGCGGCTGGTGTTCGAATCCTGCTTCAATACGCCGTTGACCCAGAGTCTGATCGCCAGCTTCTGCGGGTCGCCGATCTCTTCCGCCGGCACCAGCCACGGCCCCATCGGACAGGCGCCGTCGAACACTTTCTGCCCAATCCAGTCGTATTTGAACGGCGACTGGAAGGCGATATGCGGCCGGGCCGTCAGGTCGCGTGCCGAGAGATCGTTGCCGATGGTGTAGAAGGCGACATGATCCAGCGCCTTGTCGAGTGGCACGTTCGTCGCCCTGGTGCCGATGACGCAGCCAAGCTCGGCCTCCCAATCGAGCTTCTCGGCGCAGAGCTTCACCGGATCGCCATTGGCGACCGCGCAGCGCGAGACCTTAATGAAATGCCACGGATGGAGGCCCAGCGTATGCGGATCGGGCTCGACCGGGATGTTCTGGATCTTGGCCATGTTGGCCATGTGATCGGTATAGTTGGCGCCCGCGCAGTAGATCGTCGGCGGATAGAGGATCGGCGCCAGGAGCTTCACCTGGTCGATGCGTTTGCCGCTTTTGTTGGCCGCCGTGCCGTAGACCTCGTCGAGGATTTCCTTCGCCGCCGCCCAATCCTCGAGCACGCCGAGGACGCTGGCATAGGCCGGCTTGCCGGTGACCTCGGCGAGATCGTGCACGGTATCGTCGACGAGATAGCCCGCGCGCGGGCCCTGCGATGCTTGATAGCTGAGCAAACGATATTCGGTCATGACGCCTTCCCCTTTCCGGCGCGGAGCTTTGCCGTCGCCGCTTGATCGATCGTCCCCGTCGCGGCATCGACCGCCACGCCGTAATCCGCCGCTGCCGCTTCGGCGCTGATATAGCCCTCGACGACGTCGAAGGCGACGCGCTCCGCCGGCCGCTCAAGCGGATCGCCGAAGCCACCGCCGCCGCCCGAGCGGATCATGAAGCTGTCGCCTTTCTTGAGCCGCTGCGCCGTCAGCTTGGCATTGGGCGGATTGTCTTGCCATTTGCCGTCGGTGCGCAGCTCGATAGCGTTACCGGCGCCATCGCCGCCGTCGTAGAGGCCCCAGGGCCGGCAGAATTTGCGCTCAATGCGGGTGTTGAGCTGCATCGGCACGAGCGCGGTCACCGCGTAGTCAGCGCCGAGTCCGCCACGCCGCCGGCCGGCACCGCCGCTGTCCTGACGCAGCTCGTAACGTTCGATCACGACGGGGAACTTCGCCTCGACATGCTCGGACGGCGTGTTGTGAGTGTCGCCGTCATTGATGCAGACCGTGACCGAGACGCCGTCCTCGGAAGATTTCGCGCCCCAGCCGCCGCCGACGGGCCCAAGCGGCGTGATGAAGAAATGCCCGTCGGGCGTGACGCCGTGGAGTTGGGCGATGACGAGATCGGCATGATGGCCGGCGATCACGCGCTCGGGGATTGCCGGCGCCAGCGCCTTGAAGACGGTGTCGATCACCGTCATCGGAAACGACATCCAATTCTGCAGCGGCGCCGGCCGCACCGCGCTGATCACCTTGCCGGGTGGGATCACCACCTTGAGCGAGCGGAAGCTGCCCTCGTTGATCGGATAGAAGGTCGGCGTGGTAAGGCATTTATAGGCGACCTGGGCGCAGGCGATACCGGTCGCCGGTCCCGAATTATAGAAACCGCGCACCTGCGCGCTGACCCCCGACAGGTCGATGGTCATCTCATCGCCCTTGACCACGACCTTGACGCGGATCGGCACGCGCTTGCCAATATCCAGTCCGTCATCGTCCATGAAGGATTCGGCCTCGTAGACGCCGTCGGGAATCGAGACGGTGTTGGCGCGCGCTTCGGCCTCGGTCTGGTCCATGATCGCAGCAATCGCCCCGGTGACCCCCTCGGCGCCATAGCGCTCGACCAGTTCGAGGAAGCGCCGCTCGCCGGTGGTGAGCGCGGTGATCTGCGCGCGGAGATCGCCCATCGCGAGATCGGGCAGCCGGCAATTCATGCGGATAATGTCGACGATGTCCTGGTTGACGACGCCGGCCTTGCGATACTTCACCATCGGTATCTGCAGGCCTTCGCTGTAAATGTCGGTCGAGACCGCGCCGCGCATGCCACCGATGTCGAGCCAATGCGCCATGCAGCAGCCGAAAGCGACGAGCTTGCCGTCGTGGAAATACGGCATGCTGAAGGTCACGTGGTTGAGATGGCTGCCGGTGATGTAGCCGTCATTCGTGACGAGGATATCGCCGGGATGGATGCCGTCCGGGCCGAAATGCTTGATTTTCGCCTTCACCGTCTCCGACATGCCGCGGATGAACATCGGCAGACCCATGCCGATCGACACGGTATCGCCGGTCGTGGTGAACAAGCCGACGGTGAAATCGAGCGCCTCGTAGACGATGAGGTTGTAGGCCGTCCGCATCAAATTGGTCTTCATCTCCTCGGTGACGGCGATGAGACCGTTGCGGACGATCTCGACCGTGATCGGATCGCCGATTTTTGTCGGCGTCCTCATGCGCGTCTCCCGAGTGCGATATCGAGATTACCCATGCTATCGACCGTCACGACATCGCCCGGCGCGATCACCGTGGTCGAGGCGTATTCCTCGATCAGCGCCGGCCCGGCGATGCGATTGGCGGCAAGCAATCCGGCGCGGCGGTAAACCGGCGTCTCGCCGAAGCCGCTGCCGCGGAAATAGACCGGCTTGCCGCGCAGCAACGCGTCTTTTGGCGGCGGGCCATCGCCGCGTGGCAATTCGAGCTTCGGCGGCTTCGCCACGTCGCCAACGACGGTGACGCGAAGGCTCACCATCTCGGCGAGTTCCTTGGGCGCCGACGTACCGTAGCGCAGGAGATGGACGGCATCGAATGCGTCCTTGATCGCAGCGCGATCCTGGCGCTCGAACAGCGAGCGGTCGAGCTCGACCGTCACCGCGTGCTCCTGGCCGATGTAGCGCATATCGGCGAAGCGGGCGACGCGCATCGCGCGCGGCTGCACGGCCGATTGCTCGACGGCGCGCCGGCCTGAGTCCTCCATCTCGCGATAGAGCGCCTCCAGCATGCCGAACGGCGCGTCGGCGAGCCTCTGGAAGCAGGAGCGCACGTAGTCGCGGCGGAGATCGCTGAACAGCATGCCATAGGCCGAGAAATGCCCCGGCGAGAAAGGGATCAGCACGCGACCGATGCCGATCTCGCGGGCGATCGCTGCGGCATGGAGCGGCCCGGCGCCGCCATAGACGATCATGGTGAACTTGCCGGCATCGAGGCCGCGCGCGGTGGTCACACCTTTCACTGCATAAGACATCGCCGTCGTCGCGATGCGCAGAATGCCCTCGGCGGCTTCCATCACGTCGAGGTCAAGCGGCGCAGCGATGCGATTGCTGAGCGCGCGTTGCGCAGCCTCGACATCGAGCTTCATCTCGCCGCCGAGGAAATGCTCGGCATCGAGCCGGCCGAGAACGAGGTTGGCGTCGGTCACCGTCGGCTCGCTACCGCCCCGGCCATAGCAGGCCGGCCCGGGGATCGAGCCGGCGCTTTGCGGCCCGACGCGCAGCGCCTTGCCTTCGGCAAGCCGCGCGATGCTGCCGCCGCCGGTCCCGACCTCGAAAATATCCATCATCGGGATCTGGATCGGCAGGGCGCGCTCATAGCCGCCGATCAAAGCGCTGCCGGTCGTCAGCGGATGGCCGTCATTGATGACGCCCGCCTTCGCCGTGGTGCCGCCCATATCGAAAGCGATCGCATCCTTGAGGCCGAGCTGGGCGCAGATCGCCTGCGCGCCGATGACGCCCGCGGCGGGACCGGATTCGAGCATGCGCACGCAATCGCGCCGCGCTTCCTCGACCGGGAAGAGGCCACCGGTCGACTGCACGACATAGAAATCGCCGCTGAATCCGTCGCCGCGCAATTGCCGGTCGAGCTCCCCGAGATAGCGCTCGACCCGCGGCCCGATATAGGCGTTGGCGGCGACGGTCGAGGCGCGCTCGAATTCGCGATATTCCTGCGTCAGGCGATGCGACGACGAGACGAAGGCGTTGGGGATTTCCTCGCGCACGATCGCCTCGACGCGCTGCTCATGCACGGGATTGCGATAGGAATGGAGCAGCAGGATCGCGACCGCCTCGACGCCGCGCGCCTTCAAATCGCGCGCGAGGCGGCGCACCCGATCCTCGTCGAGCGGCGCATAGACCGAGCCGTCGGCCATCATCCGCTCCTCGACTTCGTGGCGCCACGAGCGTTTCACCAGGGGCTCGTGCTTGCCGAAGAAGAGATTGTAGGAATCCGGCCGGTTAATGCGGCCGATCTCGTAGATATCGCGAAAGCCGCGGGTGATCAGCAGCGCCGTCTGCGCGCCGGTGCGCTCCAAGAGCGTGTTGATCGCGATGGTGGTGCCGTGGAGGAAGAGATAAGCGTCCTCGACTTTCACCTTGGCGCCGATCAGCGTGTGCTGGATGCCTTCGGCAAGCGCATGATGGGTCGAGAGCGCCTTGCCGAAAGCCAAGGTGCCGGCTTTTTCGTCGAAAGCGGCGAGGTCGGTGAAAGTGCCGCCGATATCGACGGCGATGCGCAGACGCTTCGCGGAATCCGCCATGCTATTTCGAGATTTCCTCGAGCACGCGGCCGCGCGTCTCGATGGCGAAGAGCCAGGTCACGACAGTGCCGAACAGTGCGACACAGCCGAAGAACAGAAACACAGCGCTGACCGACGCGGTCGCGACCAGGAAGCCAATAATCATCGGCGAGACGATGGCGCCGACGCGGAACCATGAGCTGCCGACGCCGGCGCCGAGGGCGCGAATGCGCGTTGGGTAGATCTCGGGCATGTAGACATAGAATCCTGGGATCAGCCAACCGAGGAGGAAATTGCCGAGGCTGGCAAGCAGCATCACCTGCACCGCCGATTCCGGCACGAGGCCGAGTCCGAGGATCAGGAACGGAATCGAGCCCGCGGTGAAGGAAAAGAGGAAGCAGCGCCGCCGCCCGATCAGGTCGATGAAGAAGATGCCGACGATCGCGCCGAAGAACGAGCCCGCCGTCGGCGCGATGGTCATGAAGAGCGCGTTGCTCAGCTGCACGTGGTAGACGGTGCGAAAAATGGTCGGCAGCCAGGCATTCATCGCTGTACTGATCGAGGCATAGCAGAAGCACATCGCCCAGACCGAGAAAGTGCGCCAGCGATAGCTCGCGCTGAACAGCTCGGCGACGCGCGCGGACTTGTCCTGGATCGGCGGGATGATGTCCGGCACCGGCGGCAGAGTCGCCGTGCCGCTGGCGATCACCGCACGCTCGATCTCGCTGGTGACGCGATCGGCTTCAGCCAAGGAAGCGCGCTGCGCCAGCCAGCGCGGCGATTCCGGCACGATCCGCCGCAATACGATGGCGATCAGCGCCGGGATGAGGCCGAGCAAGAACATCGCCTGCCAGCCCCAACGCGGCACGACATAGGCGCCGATGATCGCCGTGACGACGACGGCGAAGGCGTAGAAGACCTGGAGGCCAAAGACCACGCGCCCGCGCGTGCGCGCATTGGTGAACTCGTTGATATAGGCGGCGCCGACCGGCACCTCACCGCCGAGGCCGAGGCCCTGGATGAAGCGCAGCACCAAGAGGATCGGAAAGCTCCAGGCGAGCGCACAGAGCCCCGCCATCGCCGCCAACAGCCCGACCGTCCATTGCAGCGCCTTAACGCGCCCGGCGCGCTCCGCCGCCCAGCTGAACCCCCAGGCGCCGAGGACCTGGCCGACATATGCAGCCGAGATCGTGAGCCCGATATTGGCCGGGGTGAGATGCCACAGCACAACCAGAACGGGAAGCACATAGGAGATCATCAAGCTGTCGAAGGCGTCGAAGAAGCTGCAGGCGCCGACGATCGACAGGATACGAAAGTGATAGGACGAGAAAGGCAGCCGCTCCATCCGCGCGCTGATCAATTCGGGCGTCAATAGCCCCGGCGCGCGCGCGGCATGCTCCAATGTCTCGGTGGCCATATTTCTCCCCGTTTGCGACGCAGGCTTCTAGCGCTCGCGCAGCGAGGCGTCGAGCGTTACGCCCGGCCCCAGAGTTTCCTGGTCGCGATCCGCGCGCCCTCGGCCAGGGCGTCGAGCTTCTTATAGGCAACGCGGCCATCGACTCGCGAACTGCCAGCAAAGGTCTCGAAACCGCAATCGACGCCGGCAATCACGCGCTCGCGGCCGACGCAATCGGCATAGATGCAGATACGCTGCGCCACCAGCTCGGGATGCTCGACGAAATTCGTCGTGGTATCGAGCACGCCCGGCATCAGCGCCATGGTCTCGGGCAGCTTGATCCGCTTCCACAATTCCCACTCATGAGCGTGGCGCGGATTGGCGCCTTCGAAGGAGATGACCGCCGCCTTCGCTTTCAGCACCGCCGGCAGGATCTTCTCCAGCGGGACGTCGTGGACGTGGGGACCTTCGTAATTGCCCCAGCAGAGGTGAAGCCGCACCTGATCCGCCGGCACGTTCTTGAGCGCATCGTTGAGGATCTCGATGCTGATATGGCATTGGCGGACGAACTCCTCGTCGCTCACCGTCGAGAACACGCTCATCCGGCCCGAAGCGAGATCGGGGCAATCGAGCTGCAGGATGAAGCCGGCCTTGACGATCGCCTCGTACTCCTCGCGCATCGCCGTTCCGACCGCGGCGCGATAATCAGCGCTGTCCTTGTAATGGAAATTCGGATGGAAGCGCGACACCACGCCGGGCGAGGCCGCGCTCATGAAGACGCTCTTGGCGCCTGCGGCGGCGGCGGCCGCTTTGAGATGCGCGATATCGCGCTCGACCAGCGTGCGGTCCTTGATCGCGACCGGCCCGACGCAAGCGAGCAGCCGCCGCGATTCCGGGCCGGATGTCGCCCCCGGCCGCGCATAATATTCGGGGAACTCGGCGCGATCGGGATTCTTCTCGACCGGCCATTTCGACTTGTCGACCTCGCCAAAGCCTGTGAGGCGCTGCTGGATATAAGTGGCATAGGATGCCTTGCTCGCCTCGCCGTCATTGACGACGTCGATGCCGGTCGCGACCTGGCGCGCGACCACGTCGTTCACCGCGCGACCGACGACGCGCTCGAACTCCGCCGCATCGATCTCTTGGTCGCGGTCGCGCCGCTTCAAGAGCGCGACGACTTCCGGCGGGCGCGGCAGGCTGCCGACATGAGTGGTGACGATACGGTCGGTGCTGCGCTGCACGGTGCTATTCCTTGCGCTCGTAATTGCCGAGACCGGGACGATAGGACTTCTCGTCGAGGAACTGCTTCATGCCTTGCGACCGGCCCTTCTCGGGGTCGGTCAAGCGCAGCTGATCGAGTTTCGCCATCAGATAATCCTCCGAGGCCTCCCACGACATCTCTTCCTGCTTGCGCCACGCATTCTTGATCGCGCGCATCGCCGCGCGGTTCTTGCTGAGCAGCTTCAGCGCGAGGTCGCGCGTCTTCGCCTTGAGCTCGGCGCGCGGCACGGCGGATTTGACGAGACCCATCGCCGCGGCTTCCTTGCCATCGAAGGTATCGCCGGTGAGCGCGTAGTAAAGCCCGTCGGTGTCGCGCAGCTTCGAGGCGATCGAGCGCAGCACATTCCCGGCCGGGATGATGCCCCAATTCACTTCCGAGAGGCCGAAGGTCGCGTCCTCGGCGGCGAGCGCGATATCGCAAGAGATCATGGGGTTGAAGCCGCCGCCGAAGCACCAGCCATTGACCATGGCGATGGTCGGCTTCGGGAACCATTTCAGCCGCTGCATCTGCCAGATCTGCGCTTGGCGCGCGATCTGGCCCCAGGCCTCGGGCGATTTCACGTCGGATTCGCGGAAGAATTCCTTGAGGTCCATCCCCGCCGTGAACGCGTCGCCGGCGCCGGTGAGGACGAGGACGCCGCAACGCTCGTCGATCTCGAGCGCCTCCAGCACCTCGATCATCTCCTGATTGAGCGCCGGATTCATCGCGTTGCGCTTTTCCGGCCGGTTGAGCGTGACCCAGGCGATGCCTTCGTCGAACTCCACCAACACCGTCTTGCCGCCGAGCTGTGCCGCCATGTTCCTTACCTCTCTCATGATTATTGCGCCTTCAGCCCAAGCAGATTGGCGATAAGATTGCGCTGCATCTGCGAGCTGCCGGCGGCCACGGTCGCGACGCGCGCGTCGCGATAATGGCGCTCCATATCGAATTCCTTGTTGTAGCCATAGCCGCCGAAGATTTGCATGCCCTGATTGGCGACCTGGGCATAGACCTCGGAGGCTTTCAGCTTCGCCATGGTGATGTCGCGCAGTGCGTCGGCGCCCTGATCGAGCAGCGAGGCGCAACGATAGGTCAGCGCCCGCGCCGCCTCGACTTCGGTCATCATGTCGGCGAGCATATGGGCGATTGCCTGAAAGGTACCGATCGGCCGGCCGAACTGCTTGCGCTCCTTGGCATAGGCGAGCGCCATCTCGACGCAGCCGAGCGCCGAGCCGCAATCCGCCGCCGCCGCGACCACGCGCTCGGCCTGCAATCCCGAGAGGATGCAGTCCCAGCCCTTGTGTTCGCCGCCGACAAGACGATCCGCCGGAACGCGGACGTCCTTCAGGAAGATTTCATACGTCCCGGTACAATAGCGGCCGAGCATGTCGAGCTTCCTCAACTCGAGGCCGGGCGTGTCGTTGTCGACGAGGAACAGCGACAACCCTTGCCGGTAGTGCGCCTTGGGATCGGTGCGCGCATAGAGGCTGATGACGTTGTTCTTGGCACCGGCGCCGGTCGCCCAAAGCTTCTGACCGTTCAAGACGTAGTGATCGCCGTCGCGCACCGCACTCGTCCGCATCGCGCCGACATCGGAGCCGGCATCGGGCTCCGACATCGAGATCGACATCTTGATCTCGCCCTTGAGGAGCTTCGGCAGCCACGTGCGCTTCTGCTCCTCCGAGCCCTTGCGC
The DNA here is from genome assembly GCA_036501365.1 of Allostellaceae bacterium. Lineage (GTDB taxonomy): Bacteria > Pseudomonadota > Alphaproteobacteria > ATCC43930 > CGMCC-115725 > CAIKMD01. The sequence goes on from DASYAL010000013.1 coordinate 110,510, forward strand.
TGGACATTGAGGCCGCAAAAGACGCTGCCGCCGATCATCATGCTGAGATCGGCGCTGACGCGCGCGATCTCTTCCATGATGATGCAGCTATCGACCGCGCCGCCACCGAGGCCGCCATAACCCTCGGCGAAAGGCATCGCGATCAGCCCGGCCGCGACCCAGGCATCGTAGAGCGCGTAGGGATAGGTCTTCTCGCGATCGATCCGCCGCATGGTGTCGGGCGGACAATGCTTCGCCATGAGCTTCCTGACGCTGTCGCGCAGCAGATTCTGTTCTTCGGTAAAGCGACAGTCCATCGTCGTCGCTATTCGCCGGCGCTCGCCGTCGCGGCAACCGGCGGCACTGGCGCGGCCATGACCGCTGCCGCCTCGCCGCCGGCGAAGCGGCGCTTATAGACAACGTCGAGACCGATGCAGATGCCGGCGGCGACGACGAACGGACCGGCGACGATGACCAGCGTCGTCTGCAGCGGCAGCGCCGCCGAGAGCAGATAGCCGGTGACCAGCGGCCCGATGATTTGGGCGACGCGGCCCATGGCGCCGGCATAGCCGATGCCCTGGCCACGGATATGGGTCGGGTAGAACACACCGACCATGCCGTTGAACGAGCCCTGGCAGGCCTGGGCGAAAGAGAAGCAGAGAATGCCGAAGAAGATGATCATCGCCGGCGAGAGGCCGGGAATACCGAGCGCGACGATTCCCGAGGAGGAGACGAGGATCGCGCCGGCGACAGCCACCGGCCCGAGCTTGTCGAAACACCAGGCGACGAGGACCACACAGGCAATGCCGATCAGTGCGCCATAGGAATAAGTGAGCGAGGCTTGCAGCGGCGTCAGCTTCAGCGTCTCCATCAGGACCGCGAACCAGTTGGTCAAGGCCATGAAGGTCAGCGCCTCGAAGAAATAGCCGGCCCAGAGCAGCGGCGTGACGATGCGCTGATTGCCCTGGAACAGCGGCTTCGGCGAAATGCCCTTCGCTTGCGGCTGTAACGGCATGGTGAAACGCGTTTGCGGCCCGATCTCGAGCTCGGGCGCGATACGCGCGACACGCCGGCGCAGCTCGGCGGAATCGGGCTTATGTAAAGTGAGATAGCGCAGCGATTCCGGCAACACGAAATAGAGAAACAGGCAGAGCGCGAGCCCGACGCAGGCTGGCAGGAAGAACATCACCCGCCAGCCCCAGACCGGGATGAGCCAGGCCGCGACCTGGCCGCAAGCGAAAATGCCGGTGGTGAAGCCGAGCACGCCGCACATCACCATCGTGACGCGATAGCGCTTGGGCGCGATCTCGACGAGATAGGCGATCGCCGTCGGCATGATGCCGCCGACGCCGAGGCCGACGACGAAGCGATAGATGCCGAGCTGCTCGAGCGATGTGGCGAAGCCGCTGCCGAGCGCCGGCAGCGTGTAGCACAGCACCGCTGCGAGCGCCGCGGCGCGGCGGCCGAAGCGGTCGTTGACGTAGCCGAAGAGATAGGCGCCCAGCAGCGCGCCGAAATTGCCGAGGCTGAACACCCAACCGAGCTCGGTTTTCGGCGCTTGGAAGGCGCGCAGGATGGCCGGCGCGCCGGCGAGCGGCCCGCTGAAATCGAAACCGTCGGCAAAGACCATCAGAAAGGCGAGCGCCCAGATGCCGAGCTGCACCCGGCCGATCTTCCGGCTCTCGACCAGCTCGGCGACATCGATCCTCTGTGCTGGCTCCATGACGTCCCCTCCTCTGTTCCTTGATCTCAGGCCGGCAGCTTAACCGCCGCAGCGCCGACGGGCTGTGGTGGCAGCGTTGCCGCCACGCCCGCGGCGGCCGCCTCGCCGCCGGCGAATTTCCGCCAATAAATCATGCCGAGCGCGCCGCAGATTATCGCGGTCACGAGATAAGGCGCGGCAACAATATAAAGTGTCGTACCGACCGAGAACGCACCCGAGAGCAGGAAACCCGTGACCATCGGGCCGATGATCATGCCGACGCGCCCCATGCCGGAGGCATAGCCGATGCCCTTGCCGCGGATGTTGGTCGGATAGAACACGCCGACCATGCCGTTGAACGAGCCTTGGCATGCCTGGCAGAAGGCATAGCAGACTACGCCGGTAATCATGATGGTCAGCGGCGAAATCCCGGAAAGGCCCAGCACCGCCATCGCCGCGGTCGCGATCAGCAGCGCCACCACCACCGCGTAGGGCCCGATGCGGTCGAACAGCCAAGCGGTTGCGATATGGGCGGGCGCGCCGGCCAGTGCGCCGTAGGAGAAGGTCAGCGAGGCCTGCAGCGGCGATAGCTTCAGGCTCTCGAGCAGTACCGCGTACCAGTTCGTCACCGCGGCGAAGGTGATCGTCTGCACGAGATAGCCGGCCCAGAGCAGCGGGCTCGCGATACGTTGCGGTCCTTGGAACAGCCGCTTCAGGCCGAGACCCGATATCGGCGGCTGCGGTGGCAGGACGAAGCGCGTCTCGGGCCCGATTGCAAGCTCCGGCGCGAGCTGCTTCATCTTCTGACGCAGCACCGGCGATTGCGGCTGCTTCAGCGCGAGATAGCGCAGCGATTCCGGCAGCGCGAGCCAGAGCAACAGGGCGAGCGCGAGACCGGTCGCGCCCGGCAGGAAGAACACGACCTGCCAGCCCCAGAGCGGCAAGAGCCAGGCACCGACTTGGCCCATCGCCGAGATGCCGAGTGTCAGGCCGAGCGTGCCGATCATCGTGAAGGTGACGCGGTGCCGTTTCGGCGCCATCTCAACAATGTAGGCGATCGCGGTCGGCATGATGCCGCCGAAGCCGAGCCCGGCGATGAGCCGCGGCCACAGGAGCTGATCGAGCGAGGTAATGAAGCCGCAGGCAATGGCGGAGAGACTGTAGATCAGCACGGCGGAGAGCGCCGCCGCGCGCCGCCCGTACCAGTCGATCACATAGCCGTAGAGATAGGTGCCGGCGAGAGCACCGAAGCCGCTCAGGCCGAAGACGAGGCCAAGCTGGCTGCGCTGTGCGTGGAAGGTGCGTAGCAACGCCGGCGCGCCGACCAGCGCGCCGCTCAGATCGAAGCCGTCCATGAACAGCATCAGGAAAGCGAGTGCCCAGATACCGAGCTGGAACGCGCCGACCTTGCGCGTCTCCAGAACTTCGGCGACGTCGACAGTCGCGGGCTCGGCCATGTCCTCCCCTTCGGCGGCGGCGCATCCCCTTTCGGGATGAGACCGCTACTGCACTTTATGTCCCATCAGATTGGCGATGAGATTGCGCTGCATCTGCGAGCTGCCGGCGGCAACGGTCGCAACACGGGCGTCGCGATAATGCCGCTCCATGTCGAATTCCTTGTTGTAGCCATAGCCGCCCAACACCTGCATCCCCATATTGGCGACCTTGGCGTAGGTCTCGCCACAGAAGAGCTTCGCCATGGTGATTTCTTTGAGCGCGTTCTGACCCGCGGCAACCATCCAGGCCGCACGCCACATCAGCGAGCGGGCTGCCTCGACCTCGGTCTCCATATCGGCGAGCATATGCGCGATCGCCTGGAAGGTGCCGATCGGCCGGCCGAACTGCTTGCGCTCCTTGGCGTAGCTCGAAGCGAGATCGACGACCGCGCGCGCGCCGCCGCACGAGCCCGCCGCCGAGACCACGCGCTCGACCTGCAGGCCCGACAGCACGAAATCGAAGCCCTTGTTGAGCCCTGCATCGCCGCCGACGAGCCGATCGGCGGGCACGCGCACATCCTTCAAAAAAATCTCGTAGGTGCCGGTGCAGCGCCGGCCGAGCATGTCGAGCTTCTTCATCTCGATGCCCGGCGTGTCCTTGTCGACGAGGAAGAGCGACATGCCCTGGCGGTAATGCGCCTTCGGATCGGTCTTCACATACATATTGATGACGTTGTTCTTGGCGGCAGCGCCGGTCGCCCAGAGCTTCTGGCCGTTGATCACCCAGCCATTGCCGTCCTTGACCGCGGTCGTGCGCATCGCGCCGATATCGGAGCCGGCATCGGGCTCCGACATCGAGATCGACATGCGGATTTCGCCCGAGAGGAGCTTGGGCAGCCAATACTGCTTCTGCTCCTCGGTCGCCTTGCGTACGAGATTGAGGCCGCAGAACATGCTGCCGCCGAGGGCCATCGACAGATCGGTGCTGCGATAGGCGATCTCCTCGCCGATGATCGCGAGATCGATCGCGTTGCCGCCGAGCCCGCCATATGTCTCGGGGAACGGCATCGCGAGGAGCCCGGCCTTGATCCATTCATCATAGAGCTCGTACGGGTAAGCCTGCTCACGCTCGAGGCGGCGGATGTATTCGGGCGGCGCGTGCTTGTCCATCAGCTTCTTGACGCTGTCGCGCAGCATCGCCTGCTCTTCGGTGAAACCGAAATCCATCGCGCCGCTCCTAGATCGCGCCGCTCTTGCGGAACGATTCGATGTCTTTGCCGCTATAGCCGAACTCGGCGAGGATCTCGTCGGCCTGCTCGGCGTAATCGGGCGCCCCGGTCACCATCGCGGTCTTGGTGCGGCTCAAATTGACCGGCTGGCCGATCAGCTTGATGGTGCCGAGAGCGCGCGACGGCACGTCCTTGGCGATGCCCAGATGCTTCACCTGCGGGTCGTTGAAGGCCTGGCCGATGTCGTAGACCGGGCCGCAAGGCACGCCGGCCGTGTTCATGCGCTCGACCAGCGTCGCCGTGTCTTCCTTGCCGGTGATCTCGTTGATCGCGGCGTTGATCGTTTCGCGATGCTTGCGCCGCTCCTTGGGCGTCGCCCAATCCGGGTTCTCGCCCCATTCCGGCCGACCGATCGCCTTGCAGAAGCGCTTCCACATCGGCGGCGTCGGCGCGATGTTGATATAGCCGTCCCGCGTCTTGAAGGTGCCGGTCGGCACGCCGGTCGGATGGTTGTTGCCGGCCTGCTTCGGCACCTCACCTTTCATCAGATAGCGCGCGCCCTGGAAGTCGAGGAAGAACAGCAGCGCCTCCAAGAGCGAGGTCTGCACCCATTGCCCCTCGCCGGAGCGCGCACGCTCATGCAGCGCGGTCAGGATGCCGACGGCAGCGCACATTCCGGCGGCGACATCGCCGACGGCAATGCCGACGCGCATCGGCCCGCGGCCCTCCTCGCCGGTCACCGACATCAGCCCCGACATGCCCTGCGCGATCTGATCGACACCCGGCCGGTCTTTGTACGGCCCGTCCTGGCCGAAGCCCGAGATCGAGGCGAGGATGATGCGCTTGTTGATCGCCTTCAGCGATTCGTAATCGATGCCGAGCCGGTTCTTCACATCGGGCCGGTAGTTTTCGACGACAATATCCGCCTTCGCGACCATCTTCTTGAAGATCGAAATGCCGTCGGGATGCTTCAAATCGAGAGCCATCGCGCGCTTGTTGCGATGGAGATTCTGGAAATCGGGATCGTGACGCGCGGAGAAATCCGACGGGCCGCTGCCATCGCTGCCGCCGTCCTCGCGCGCATCGATCTTGATCACGTTGGCGCCCCAATCGGCGAACTGCCGCACGCAGGTCGGGCCCGAGCGCACCCGCGTCAAATCGAGGACCAGCAGATCGCTGAGGGCCGATGAGGCGGGGCGGAAGGACATGGGACTCTCCAATACGGTATTAGCGGCGCGCTTCGACGGCGCCGACGAACGCGGCGACCATGCGATTGACGCGGTCGGGCTCTTCGATGTTCACGCCATGGCCGGTGTTCGGCAGGATTTCGAGCCGCGCGCCGAGCAAGGTGTCCTTGAGGAAATGACTCGGCTTCTCGCAGCCCTGATCGACGCCGCCGAGCACGACGAGCGTCGGGATGCGCATCGCCGCGATCTTGTCCTTATGCGCATAGAGCGGCGGCCGCCGCTTTTGCACGCCGCGCATGGTGTTGGTGAGGCCCTGCACCGAGAACTTCTCGATCTCGCCGAGGAATTTCGCGAATTCGGCCGGGCTCTTCTCCTTGAGCTTCAGCCGCGCCGGCGACGCGGTGAAGTTCTGACGGATCTGCTCCATGCCGTTCTTCTCGACCCGCGCCGCCATCGCTTCCATGTTGGCGACATACTCCTCGGGCTTGGCGTCCGAGCCGCTGCCGATGCTGCAAAGGATCGCCGAGCGCACGCGCGCGGGATATGCCAGCGCGAATTGCAGCGCCGCCGCCGAGCCCATCGATACGCCCATGACATGCGCGTCTTTCTCGCCGGCGGCATCGAGCACTGCGCCGATATCGGTCGCGGCGATGTCCTGCGAATAGGACTCGACCGCGCTCGGCACGTCGGAAGGCGGATAGCCGCGCGCGTTGAAGGTAAGGCAGCGATAGCGGTCCTTCAGCGCCGCGACCTGGAGGTCGAAGGAATGACAGGTGCCGGCAAGCTCATGCACGAAGATGATCGCCGGACCGCTACCCTGGCTCTCGTAATAGAGCTTGGTGCCGTCACCGGCTTTGGCCTGGGGCATGCGGGCGATCCTCGCTCAGTTGCGCCAGGCGATGCCGGCGTCGATGGTGACGACGGTGCCGCTGATGTAGCTCGAATGATCGGAGGCGAGGAACACGACCATCGGCGCGACCTCCTCGACATTCGCCGGCCGGCCGTAAGGCATGCCGGCGAAACTCTCCTTGTACCGGTTCTCGTCGCCGAGCTCGCGCCGCGCGCGAATCTTGCCGAGATAGACGGTGCGGTCGGTCAGCACCGGACCGGGATTGACCGCGAGCACGCGCACCCCTTGATCGACGCTGCGCCCGCCCATCGCGCGCGCGAAGGCCATCAGCGAGGCGTTGCCCGCAGCGCCGGCGATATAGCCGAAATCGAGCTTCTCGCCGCCGAGGCCACAGATGCAGATGATGACGCCGCGCTTACGCTCGGCCATCTGCTTGAAATAGGCGCGAGTCAGATTGACGTAGCCGAAGACTTTGAGGTCCCAGCCGGCGCGCCAAGCCTTGTCGTCGACCTCGAAGATTGTGCCGCCGGGAATCGCGCCCGCGTTGTTGATGAGGATGTCGACATCGGGAAAGGTCGCGACCAGCTTGTCGCGGGTCGCTTGATCCGAAAGATCAGCCGGAAAGATGTCGACCTTGACCTTATATTGCGCCTTCAGCTCGGCAGCATTCTGCTCGAGCTGCTCTTTCGACCGCGCCGCGAGCACAAGGTTGACGCCTTCCGACGCGAAGCTCTGCGCCACGGCGAGGCCGATGCCTTTCGACGCGCCGGTGATCAGCGCGGTGCGACCCGCGAGGTGCAAATCCATGAGCGGCGTCTCCCCGTTTTTCTCTTTGCCCATCTTCGCCCAAGGGACGCGACGAATCAATCCGGCGCGGCTTGTTTCCAAGGGTTTCCGGCGCCGCGCGAGCGGCTAATAGCCGAGATAGGCGCGGCGTACCGAAGGATTGCCGGCGATCACCGCCGCCTCGCCGCCCATCACGATCGTGCCGGTCTCGAGCAGATAGGCGTGATCGGCGAGATCGAGAGCGAGGCTGGCATTCTGCTCGACCAACAGCATGCTCATGCCTTCGTCCTCGTTGATGGTCTCGAGGATACGGAAGATCTCGCGCACGATGAGCGGCGCCAGGCCGAAGGAGGGCTCGTCGAGCAACAACAGCTTCGGCCGCATCATCAGCGCGCGGGCGATGGCGAGCATCTGCTGCTCGCCGCCCGAGAGCGTGCCGGCCTGCTGCTTGTGGCGCTCTTGCAGCCGGGGAAAATAGGCGTAGACGCGCTCGAAATCGGCGGCGATGCCGTCGCGGTCGCGGCGGGTATAGGCGCCGAGCCGCAGATTCTCCTCGACCGTCAGATGCGAGAAAGTGCCGCGGCCATCGGGCACATGGGCAATGCCGAGCCGCGCGATCGTCTCGGTGGCGCGGCCGTTGATGTGCGTGCCGGCGAAGCGGATCTCGCCGCTCACCCGCACCATCATATTGCAGATCGCACGCAGCAGCGTCGTCTTGCCGGCGCCGTTCGCGCCCAAGAGCGCGGTGATGCCGCGATCCTCGACGCCGAGGCTGACGCCGTGCAGGACATGGGTCTCGCCGTAGGACGCGTCGAGCTTCTCGATCTCCAACAGCGCGCTCACACGGTTTCTCCCAGGTAAGCGCGGATCACCTCGGGCGCGTTCTGCACCTCGCTTGGCGTGCCGTCGGCGATCTTGCGGCCGAAATCGAGCGCCACGACCTTGTCGGAAACGCGCATGACCAGGTTCATGTGATGCTCGACCAGCAGCACGGTGAGCTTGAAGCGCTCGCGCACCATCATGATGAGCGCAATCAGCTCCTCGACGCCTTCGCTGTTGAGCCCGCCCGCCGGCTCGTCGAGCAGCAGCAGCTTCGGCTCGCAGGCCAGCGCGCGCGCAAGCTCGACGCGCTTCTGCGTCCCGAAGGGCAGGCCCTGGACCGGCGCGTCGGCGACCGCGTCGAGATCGAGCGCCGCGATCAACGCCGCAGTGCGGGCGGTGAGCCGCGCTTCTTCGCGCGCCACCAGCGGCAGGCGCAGCGCGTTGGCGACGAAGCCGCCGCGGATCGTCGCATGACCGCCGACCATGATATTGCGGCGGACGGTCATGCTGCGGAAGAGCGCGAGGTTCTGGAAAGTGCGGCCGATACCGAGCGAAGCCATGCGATGGCGCGGCTGCTGCAACAGCGCGTGCCCATCGAAGGTGATATGACCTGATTCCGGCTCGTAGAGGCGGCTGAGGCAGTTGAACAGCGTCGTCTTGCCGGCGCCGTTCGGGCCGATCAGGCCGCAAATCTGGCCGCGCGGAACGTCGAACGACACCTCGCTCAACGCGACGATGCCGCCGAAACGCACCGACAGGCCGCTGATCGCTAACAGCGGCGCAGCGTTGTTCGAACCTCCGTCAGGCACCCCGCCTCCCTACAACGACTTTCTTGTTATCGAACGACTACAGCCCCAGCGTCTCCGGCACGAATAGCTCTTCCGGCGTCATGCGCTGCGAGATGTAATTCTGCTCATACGCGTAGCGCAGGAAGTCTTCCATGGCCCGGCGATTGGGCACGAAGCCGTGGCGGAACGGATCCTCGCCATAGGCCGCCTTCTGCTGCTCGAGGATGAACATCGAATCGACGTAAGAGGTCATCTTCTCGATCCAGCAGCATTCATCGGCGCTCTTCTGCGCCGCGACGAAGGCGTTGTAGAGACTGATCGCGATCCAGGGCTCGCGCTCGGCGAGCTCCTTCTTCATCACGATGGTGTGGCTGACCGGGATGTAGCCGAGCGTCTTGACGAGGCGCTGCGTCTCGGCCTGGGCATCGGGGAAGAGGCGCCGGATCCACGGCTCGCGATTCTGGAACTCTTTGGGCACGCGCGGGCAAAGGATCGCGTCGACCTCGCCGTCCTTCAGCTTCTGCGGCGCGCTCTTGCCCTTGCGCAGCTCGAGCCTGACGCCCGGCGGCGGCACATAGCCGTTGCCCTCGGCCTCGTTCGTCACCCAGGTCGCCTGCTCGGGCGCGAGGCCGTAATGATCCTTGAAGATGCCGCGCAGCATGAGGTTGATGGTGTAGCGGAAGCCTTCGACGCCGATGCGCTTGGCGATGAGGTCGCTCGGCTTGGTGACGGGCGAGTCCGTCCGCGTATAGGCGAAAGCGAGCACCGGATCGCGCAACGGGAAGATCGGGATGGCGAGGCACGGCTCGCCGCGATCGCGCGCCGCGACATACCAGGAGAGCGACATCTCGGCCGCGTCGTATTCCTCATAGACCGGCCTGGTGCAGAAATCGCCGACCCATTTGTTGGTCGCGCGCAGCTCCAAGCCCTTCGCCTTGACGCGCCCGTCGATCAGCGGCCGCGTGCGGTCGTAATCGGCAAAAGCGATGTCGAGCGGCCGCGCCGTCCCGTCGCGTGACGTATCGCGCGAGACGACGATGGTCCCGTTATCGGGCGAGGTCATGGCGTTCCCTCCTGGGCCGCGGCAATTCTATGAGCTGAAGCGACCCCAATCCAGCGCGCCCTCAGCGCCCCCAGCGCGGCAGCAGCTTCTCGGCATTGCCGCTGTCGATCGCCCGGAGCTCGGCGGCGGAGAAGCCGAACTCCTTGAGCTGCTGCGCGGTCTCGGCGGCGCTGCGCCAGGGGAAATCGGTGCCGAACATCACCTGGGTGATCGCGACCAGCCGCATCAGCGAGGCGAGCGCGTAAGGATGCGCCGCCTGCGCCGTGTCGTAATAGAAGCGTTTCAGATAGGCGAGCACGCCATCGGGCACGCGCTGCTTCATCCCCTTCTCGCTGTCCGCATAGCGCGTGAGGCGCTCGGTCAGGAACGGCGCGGTGCCGCCGGCATGCGACCAGATCCATTTGATATCGGGAAAGCGATGCGCCGCACCGCTGAACAGCATGCGGGCGATGGCGCGCGTCGTGTCGGTGCCGAACTCGATCACCGCGTCGCGCACCTCGGGCAGCACGCCGGCGGTGCAATGCGGCGCCGCCGGATGGGTGTAGACCACGGATTTGCGGCGGTTGAGCTCGGCGAAGATCGGATCGTAGTAAGGATCGCCGAGCCACTTGTCGCCGATATTGGTCATCAGGTTGATGCCGTCGGCCTTCAGCACGTCGTAGGCGTATTCGATCTCGCGCAAGCTGCCGTCGATGTCGAGGATCGGCAGCATCGCGAATTGGCCGAAGCGGCCGGGATGATCGCGCACCAGGCCGGCGACGTAATCGTTCCATTCGCGGGTGATGCCGCGCGTGTCCTTGGGGTCGGGCCAGACATCGACGGGATGCGGCAGCGAGATGACGACGCCGCGAACATCGCCCTTCTCCATGTCCTCGAGCGTCTTCTCCAAGGTCCAGGCATAGGTCGGACCGCCGCCCGCGCCGGCGCGGATCTTCTCGGTCTTGAGGCTCGGCGGCGTGACGTGGTGATGGACATCGATACGATGCGGCGCGGCCATACGGGCTCCCCTTGCCATTCCTCGAATGGACGCCGAGGATGTCACAGCGGCATGCGCGCCACAAGGCGGGCCGCGCAACGGGAGGATCGGCATGAGCGCAGCAAGCAAGGTCGCGATCGTCACCGGCGCGGCGCATGGCATCGGCCGCGCCATGACCTTGGGCCTCATCGGCGCCGGCCATCGCGTGATGGCGAACGACGTCGATGACGCCAGCCTCGCGGCACTGGTCGCCGATGCCGGCAGCGACGCGAAGGGCCGGCTCGAGACCATCGCCGCCGATGTCGGCCGCGACGAAAGCGCGCCGCGCATCGTCGCCGCGACGCACGAGACCTTCGGCCGGCTCGACATCCTCATCAACAATGCCGGCGTCGGGCCGAACACGGTGCGCAAAGGCGCGAAGCCGACCGGCAGCTTCCGCGAGGTCGAGCCGCAGGACTTCCGCCGCATCCTCGAGGTCAACACCGTCGCGCCCTTCCTCATGACGCGCGCGGCGGTCGAGCCGATGCTCGATCAAAGATGGGGCCGCGTGATCAACGTGACCACCAGCCTCGATTCGATGTGGCGCAAGGGCATGCTGCCCTATGGCGGCTCCAAGGCCGCGAACGAGGCGCATTGCTGCATCATGGCCGAGGAGCTCGCCGGCAGCGGCGTTACCGTCAATATCCTGGTGCCGGGCGGGCCGGTGAACACGCGGCTGGTCGGCGACAATTTCACGCCGGCCGAGAAGCTGAAGCTGATCCAGCCCGAGATCATGGTCGAGCCGCTGCTCTGGCTGGTCTCGTCCGCGAGCGACGCCATCACCGGCAAGCGCTTCATCGCCGCCGCCTGGGACAAAAACCTGCCACCGACGCAGGCGGCCGAGAAATGCAGCGCGCTGATGGCCTGGCAGCAGCTCGGCCGGCAGGCGATCTTCCCGGCGGGTCACACCTCCTGAGCGGATGGGCCGGAAAATTGGCTTCGTTTCGCAGTTTTCAAAATACGCTTTCTACGCCAGGGACTTATAGAATCCGCGCCACGATTGACCCGGGACGAAAATCTGCATCGCCGCAGAAGCTAGTTTAGAACAAATAGAGAACAAAAAGTCAAGCAAAATCGTCAGCGTTTCGGGCCGATCAAAATATGTATCGCGTTGCCGTTGATATTGTGGACGTTAAAGCCAACTACGTGGGCCTCTATCTCGGCGCCGTTCAATGCCGAGACCAATGCCTCCGCCGCGCTTTGCAATGCGGCCGGCGCTCCGGGGTTGAACGTCACCATGACATTCATTGCGGCCACCGACCCTAGCAGGGGACGCGAAGCGCCAATCCCTCCTCGTTGCACAAAGATAAATGCGCCACCCAAGCCGGGAAACGCCCACGCGATCTGCTTCCAACCTGCCGCAGCTAACGCAGGCTCTATGTCCCAAATGAAGTCCTCAACTTCTCCGTCATTCGGCCCCATCCCGATATCGAAGAGAGTGCCGCTGAAGGCGGATAACGCAATAGCAAACGTCGACTCTTTCCCCGCAAAGAGTTTTCGGCGAGGCGTTTTTAATTTGATGAATTCGACTTCTGTGCGGGAAGCACGGTCAACTGCATCTATGAGTTTATCGTTTGATCGTTTCCGCAGTTCGGTTTGGATGTGGTTATTCCGCATCGTGCCAAGTACGACTTCGACGGTGATGCCAAGCGCGATGAGCCCGTCAGCAATAGCAGAATCCGTCAAAAATGAATTATATGGCGGCTCGACCCAAGCAATGATGAGTTCTGCGATTACCGCGACAACGACTAATCCAGCGCCGCCAAGGCCCCATCGTTCACATGATGACGATGCTGCCTCTAATTGGTTATCTGCCGCGTTTATTACGCCATTCGGCAGATACCACGCTGGCACAGGAAATCGGCGCGCCTTTTTTATCGGATTTGGATTCGGCGCACTAATGTTCTTGATCCTCTATGCCGTAGGCATTTTTGTCCTATGACTACTCCGCTGGCATCAACTCCCACTCGCGCTCTTTCTTGGGATTTTGGCGAGGGAATCAAGTATATAATTCCCATTCGCGTGGCCGCGCTCATCCATATATCACTGACAGCCACGCCATCACGCCGGCGAACACAAAGACGAACAGCGTGCCGATACCCCACCTGATCGTCCGGCGGTCCCAATTCCGCAGCGCCATGGCGCTCTCTCCCCTCCGTCACCTAAGCATATAACGCCCGATCGCGTGCGGGCCGCCACGTCAAACCGGCAACAGCGCTTGTAAGAACCCGAGCAGCGCCAGCAGCCCCAGCGCGGTGCGCACCGAATGGAGCGAGCCCCAGCGCTTGATCAAGGCGCGCGAGTGTGGCCCGGCGGCTTCGGGCCGCATCCCCCGCAGCGCCTTGTTGGTCGGCGCGATCATCGCGAAGGTCCAGGGCACCGTGGCGAGCATCGCGATCGCGCCGGTGGCGTCGCTGAAGAAATGGGTTTGCGCCCAGGCGGCGAAGCCGAGGAGGAAGCCGATCACGCACAGCGGCGCCTGGAGAAGGACGCCGCGCTTGAGCGAGACCTTCCAGCCGGCAAGCTGGGCCCGGTCGTCGAGCGCCTCCAGCGCCGGCAACTCGACGAGGTTCACGTAAAGCGCCGCGCCGGAATAGAACGCGACGACCGCAAGAGCGAGAATGCCGACGAACATGGTCCCCTATTTCAGCCGCTTTGCCGCTTCCTCGACGATACTGGTATCGGCGAATTTCGCCACATCGATATCGATCTTGAGGAAGCCCGCCGCTTTCTGCGTCTCGAGATTGCTTTGCAGCGCCTTGAGGTTCGGGATGTTGTCCGGGTCGCGATAGATGTCGGCCGTAGTGAAGAGCCAGCTCTCGTAGACTGCGGGCGAATTGCGGTTGAAGGCGGCGGCGATCTGCACCGCCTTCTCGTGATTGGCGGGATCGAGATACCAGTGCAGCGCGCGGTCCTCGTCCGCGAAATAATCGACCAGGGCGGCGCGGTGCTGGGCGATGAACGGCGCGCGCGCCACGCGGAAGAGAATCGCCGTGACCCCCATGCCGTCGCGCAGATAAAAGAGCGGGTGCGAGATCGCCTGCAGCTCGGGATCGAGCACGGTCGAATGCACCGTCGCGATGAGATCGGCCTTCCCCTGCTTCATCGCGTCCTTCATGCTGGCATAGGGAAGCTCGATCTCGCTGTAGTCGCGCTTGTCCTCGAGCCCGGCCTTGCGCAAGGCCGCGCGCATGCCGATGTCGGTGCCCGAGCCGACGGTGTTGGTCGCGGCGACCTTGCCCTTCATATCGGCCATCGTCTTCACCGGCCCGTCCTTCATCACGACATAGGGGATCGAGAGATGGCCGGGCACGCCGTCCTGCATCTCGTCGGCGATGACGCGGATGTCGGTCATATGCGCGTTCTGGATGGCGAGGCCGAACGAGCCGAAAGCCATCTCGCCGATGTCGAGATCGCCGGTCGCGAGCGCGGTGATCATCGGCGCGGTGCCGGCGAAATGGATCGGGTCGATTGTGTAGCTCTTGCCGAGATGGGTCGCGAGAAGCGGCGTCTCGCCGAGGATCGGCGTGATCGAGCTGGGCACGTCGCTCCAGCCGACGCGCAGCTTCACCGGATCGGCATGGGTTCGGGCTACGGACAGGAGGAATGCGAGCGCGATGAGCGTTACGAGACGCATTTATTCTTCCTTCTCGTCATTGCGAGGCTGAGCTTGTCGAGGCCGAAGCAATCCAGGAATTAAGCCTGGATCGCCACGGCCACGCCGTGGCCTCGCGATGACGGCCCCATGGGCCGTCACTTCCCGTTCACGCGCTTGGCCGCTTCCTGGACGATGCTGAGATCGCTGATCTTCTTCGCATCGAGATCGATTTTGAGAAAGCCCGCTTCCTTCTGCGCTTTGACGTTGCGCTGCAGCGCCTCGACATTCGGCTTGTCGTTCGGATCGTGATAGAGGTCCTTGTCCGTCTTCCAGATATAGGCATCGTAGAACGCGGCCGGCTTCTTGTTGAAATCGGACACGATTTTGAGCGCGGCCGCGCGGTTCTTCGGATCGAGATACCAGTGCCATTCGCGGATCTCGTCCTCGAAATAGTCGACCATGGCGGCGCGCTTCTTGGCGATGTCGCCCTCGCGCGCGGCACGCATCAGGATCTGCGTCGGACCGCCCATCGCCTGGCGCAGATCGAATAGCGACCGTACCTGCGCGAGGAAATCGGGATCGTTGGTCATTTCCGAGACCGTCGTCGTCATCGCGACCTTTCCCGAGGTCAGCAGCTGCTCCTGATTGGAGAAATTCGCTTCGACGACGTTGTAGTCGCGCTGCGCCTCAAGCCCGTGGCGGCGCAGGAAAGCGCGCATGCCGATATCGATGCCGGCGCCGATGACGTTGACCGAGACGCTCTGTCCTTTGAGATCCTCGATCTTCTTGATCGGCCCGTCCTTCATCACCACGAAGGGTCCGGAATAGGAATTCGGCGTGACGCCATCCTGCAGCGAATCCGCGATCATGCGCAGATCGGTCATATGCGCGTTCTGGATCGCGAGCGCGAGCGAGGAAAAGCTGAGCTCGGCGATGTCAAGATCGCCCGAGGCAAGCGCGGTGATCTGCGGCGTCGTGCCGGCGAAATGGATCGCGTTGAGGGTGTAGGTCTTGCCGTAGTGCTTGGTCACGTCCTGCTTGGCGGCGAAGATCGGGACCAGCGAGGTCGGCACGGTGATCCAGCCGATGCTCAGCGGCACGGGCTCGGCGGCGCGCGCCGCAACGCCCGCGACCATGACAACGATGGTGACGACGGTCAGCAGGATGCGGCGCATCGCTGTTCCTCCCTGTTCAGGCTTCGTTGCCGCCACCCTATGCCAAGGCCGCGGCGAAGGAAAGTGCGGCCGAAAAGCGCTTTCGCTTGGCGGGGGGAATGGCTAGCGTCGGACGATGAAGCCGCCGTCGGACGCCAAGGCGGCCGCGAGACCATGATCGGATGGGACGAAATCGTCGTTCGATTCCGTTCCATCCGTGAATCATGGTCTAAGTTTGTGGATCGTGCTCCAGGGAGGCGCGTGGATGCTGACGTTGTATCACTACTGGAGTTCTGTCTGCTCGCAAAAGGCGCGCATGTGCCTCGCCGAGAAGAAGCTGCCGTACCAGAGCAAGCACATCGATCTCTTCACCTTCGAGCATTGGGAGCCGTTCTACCGCAAGATCAACCCGAAGGGCGTGGTGCCGGCGCTCGATCACGACGGCCGGATCGTCATCGAATCGAACGTCATCCTCGAATATCTCGACGACGCCTTCCCCGAGATCGGGCTGCGCCCGGCCGATCCTTACGCCAAGGCGGTGATGCGCATCTGGCTCTTCAATTCGGAAGAGATCGCGCATGCGAACGTCAACACGGCCTCGTACAATCCGCGCCATGCGGTGCGTCTCGCGCAGAAGCCCTATACGCAAGAGCAGCTCGATCGCGCCGCGGCCAATTGCCCCAACCCGATCATCAAGGCGCGCTTTCTCCATCGCCAGGCGCACGGCGTCTCCGAGGCCGAGGAAAACGCGGCCTATACCGCGCTCGATTATCTCCTCGGCATGATGGAGAACGCGCTCGCCGCCGGGCCCTGGCTCGCCGGCAACGAATATTCGCTCGCCGATATCGCGATGGCGCCGTTCATCAACCGCATCGAGGTGCTGAAGCGACCCGAGATGGTCGGCGCGGCCAAGCGCCCGCGGCTCGCTGAGTGGTGGCAGCGCGTCCAGGCGCGGCCGGCGTTCCAGGAGGCTTTCGCCTTCGCCAATCCCGACAAAAGCGACCCGATCAAGCGCTGAGACAAGCCATGTATGACGTCGTGATCGTCGGCTATGGGCCGACCGGGATGCTGGCGGCGATCCTGCTCGGCCGCGCCGGGGAACTTCGCGCGATGCAGGCGGCGAAGGCCAACCAGCCGCTCGCGCAGAAGCTCATCGCCTTCCGCGTGCCGGGCTTCGACAAAGGCCTTGTGGCGCAGGGCGCGCCCGGCGCCGGCGACGCCTTCCCGCAAGCGCGGCTGCGCGGCGAGCGCGAAGGCCTGTTCGACGAGATCGCCGGGCGCGGCTTCCTCATCCTCGCGCGCGGCAGCGACCCGCTGGCCGCACTTGATGGCGAGACCTGCGCTTTCTGGCAGTCGCTCGGCGGCAAGGTCGTTCGTCTCGGCGCGGGCGGCGTCGCCGATATCGACGGCCGCTACGGGCAGCTCATGGACGAGTATGGCTGCGACATCATCGTCAAGCGGCCCGATTTCTACATCTTCGGCGGCTGCCGCGCGGTGCAGGATCTGCCGGTGCTGCTCGCCGATCTTCGCCGCCAACTCCACGCTTAGCGCGCCGCCGCGGGATGGCGCGCCACGGGGCCAAGCCCTATAGTCGGCGCAACAAATCGGGAGGAAGCGATGGCCCAGCCATTCCGCATCGACGTTCATCATCATCCGACCCCCACCGCCGCCATCGCCAACGGCCGCCGCGCGGTGCCGCCGCATATGAAGGACTGGACTGCCGCCGCCTCGCTCGACGACATGGACAAGAACGGCGTCCAGACCGCGGTGCTGTCGCTCAACCATCCGATCGTCGTATGGCCGAGCGACCAGGCGCAGGCGATCAAGCAGGCACGCGAGTGGAACGAGTTCATGATCAAGCAGGGCCGCGACCATCCCGGCCGCTTCGGTACCTTCGCGGTGCTGCCGATCCTCAATGTCGAAGCGAGCCTCAAGGAGATCGAATACGCGCTCGATACGCTGAAAGCCGACGGCATCAACATGATGACCAATATCGGCGACAAGTGGCTCGGCGATCCCTACTACTTCCCGCTGTTCGAGGAGCTCAACCGGCGCAAGGCGGTGATCTACACCCATCCGATGGCGCCGACCTGCTCGGCCAACGTCCTGATGCCCGAGGTCAACGATTCGATGATCGAATTCGCGACCGACACCAGCCGCGCGATCGCCCGCATCCTCTTCAGCGGCGCCGCGCATCGCTTCAAAGACATCAGGTTCATCTTCTCGCATGCCGGCGGGACGATGCCCTATATCCTCGAGCGCTACACCCGCCATCCGCTCACCGACAAGAAGCTCGCCGAGGTGGTGCCCGACGGCGTCGTCAATTACCTGAAGCGCTGGCACTACGACACGGCGCAGGCCTCGCACCCATTCGCGATGTCGTCGATCACCAAGCTGGTCAATATCTCGCAGCTCCTCTTCGGCACGGATTTCCCCTATCGCAACGCCGAGGATCACGTGAAAGGCCTGCGCGAATGCGGCTTCTCGGAAAGCGATCTCCGCGCCATCGAGCGCGGCAACGCCGAGAAGCTGCTGCCGAAATACGCGCGGTAAAGCGTTCATGCTCCAGCCGACCAAGCCCCGCAGCAACGGCCCTGGCAATGGGAATGGGGGCCGCAAGCCGGCCGGCGGTAACGGCGGCCGCAAGATCCCGGCGACCGTCCGCGAGCTGCCGCGCATCACGGTCAAGAGCGACACGCGCGACATCCTTGCCCATGCGGCGAAAGACGCGAAGAAGCTCAAGGATTATTTCATCGTCGATGTCGACGCGCATGTCACCGAAGTCGCGTTCTGGAACGAGATCACCGACCTGATCGACAGCGACGTCTATCGCCACTGGGCGCAGTCCTTCCGCGACCGTGCCGGCGGCGGCGGCACGGCGCTGATGAATATCTCGAGCGGCATGAGCTATCAGGACGTGTTCGGGCGCATCCCGCACGATCACATGCAGGGCGAGAATTCCGACCACAAGACCAAGCATCGCCAGGTCGTGCTGACCGAGCGCGCCATGGACTCGATGGGCATCGATTACATGATCGTCTTTCCGACGCCCATGCTGCAGCTCGGTATGCATCCGCAGCCCGATGTCGAGGTGGTCCTCGGCAAGGCCTTCAACCGCTGGATGACCGATCGCATCCTGCCGCAGCAGCCGCGGATGAAGATGCTGGTCTATCTGCCGTTTTGCGAGCCCGAGGCCTGTCTCGAGGCGATCAAGGAATTCGGCGACAAGCCCGGCGTGATCGGCTTCTGTATCACGGCGACCCGCTACAAGCCCGTCCATCACAACCAGTATATGAAGCCCTATCGCGCGATCGAGGAGACCGGCAAGCCGCTCGCCTTCCATGCCGGCTATTACTGGGGCGATCCGTCGATGATGCAGATCAACCGCTTCATCGGCATGCACGCGATCTCTTTCGTGCATTTCAGCATCTTGCACATGACCAACTGGATCCTGAACGGCCTGCCGGAGCGCTTCCCGAAGCTCAAGGTGATCTGGATCGAGAGCGGCCTCGCCTGGGTGCCGTTCCTGATGCAGCGGCTCGACAGCGAATATCTGATGCGCAGCTCCGAGGCGCCGCTCTTGAAGCGCCGGCCGAGCGATTACATGCGCGAGATGTTCTTCACCTCGCAGCCGCTCGAGACCAGCAATCTGAAGCTCACCGAGGCGACCTTCGACGCGATCAACGCCGAGAGCCAGCTCCTCTTCTCGTCGGACTGGCCGCATTGGGACTTCAACCCGCCGAACTCGATCGCCAACCTGCCTTTCCTCGCGGAAAAGCAGAAGCGCAACATCCTCGGGCTCAACGCGGCGAAGCTCTTCGACCTGAAAGTGCCCAAGGGCAAGCTCGCCACCATACCCGATTACCCGCTGCCGGAAGCCGCCGAATGACGGCCGTCGTCGAATGAGGCTCGGCCGGCTCCGCGGCCTCATAATCCCGGTGCTGCTGGTGGCGCTGTGGGAGATTGGCTCGCGCGTCGGCACCCTGCCCGAAGACACCATGTCGCAACCGAGCACCATCGCGGTCGCCGGCTGGGACGCGCTGCTCGACGGCAGCCTCCTGATCGCGACCGTGCAGACCTTCCAGACCGCGCTACTCGGCCTCGCGATCGCCAGCATCATCGGCATCGCCCTCGGCATCCTCATCGGCCTCTCGCCGGTGCTTGAAGGGATTATCGGTCCGACGCTCGACACCATCCGCCCGATCCCGGCGGTGGCGCTCATCCCGCTGGCGCTGCTGATCTACGGGTTCGGCGTGCGGATGGAGGTACTGGTCATCGTCTTCGCTTGCGTCTGGCCGGTGCTGATCGTCACCGTCTCGGCGGTGCGCGGCATCGAGCCGCGGCTGCTCGAGATCGCGCGGACGCTGGAAATGCCGGCTTTGAGTCGCATGCGTCTCATCGTGCTGCCGGCAGCGCTGGCGCGGATCGCGGTCGGCATCCGGGTCAGCGCCGGCGTCGCGCTGGTCGTCGCGGTGACGGTCGAGATCGTCTTGAACCCGCAGGGCCTCGGCTACGGCATGATCATCGCCGCGCAATCGCTGCGGCCCGAGCTGATGTGGGCCGAGCTGCTCTGGGTCGGCTTCGCCGGCTGGGCGTTCAACACACTGCTGACCACTATCGACCGGCGCTGGCTGCGGCGCTACCAAACCGGCGGCGCGCGATGAAGCCGCGCGGCCTCCTCTTGAAGCTCGGCGCAGTGATTTTCGGCGCCGCGGTCGTCTATCTCTGGCAGATCGCGGCCGATGCCCGGCTGATCTCGCCGGTGTTCTTCCCCTCGCCGACCCGCACTTTCGCCGCTTTCATGGCGATGGAAGAGCGCGGCGATCTGTGGCTGCCGATGGCGGCGACGGCGCTCCGCATGTTCTATGGCTGGGTGCTGGCATCGCTGGCCGGCGTGGTGCTGGGCGGTGCGATCGCGCGCTCGGGGCCGGTGCGCGCCTATCTCGAGCCGACGCTCGAATTCCTGCGGCCCCTGCCCGCCTCGGCGATCATCCCGCCGGCGATCCTCTTTCTCGGCCTCACCAGCAAGATGGCGGTGACGGTGATCGCCTTCGGCGCGCTCTGGCCGGTGCTCTTGGGCGCCTATCACGGCTTTCGCAGCGTCGAGCCGCAGCTCGTCGAGATGGCGGCGGCGATACGTATGCGCTCGACCGCTTTCCTCTGGAAGGTGGCGCTGCCGAGCGCCCTGCCCGACATCTTCGCCGGCGTGCGGGTGAGTCTCGCGATCGCGCTGATCCTCGCGGTCGTCACCGAGATGCAGGCGGCGCAGACCGGCCTCGGCTTCAACATCCTGATGGCGCAGCGCAGCTTCCGTAGCCCCGAGCTTTACGCCGGCATCATCGTGCTGGCGCTGCTCGGCTTCCTGACCAACCAGGCGCTGGTCATGGCCGAGCGCTATCTGCTGCGCTGGCGTACGCTGACGCGGTAACGACCACAGAAACAAGCGTCATCGCGAGCGGAGCGAAGCAATCCAGGATTGTAAGTGCGGTGTGGATTGCTTCGTCGCTCCGCTTCTCGCAATGACGACCTTAGGAGCAAGCATGATCGCTCGACTCGCAAGCATCGCCGCCATCGCGCTGGTCTATCTCGCCATACCGGCCCATGCCGACGAGAAAATCCGCGTCGGCACGCCCGAAGCGACCGGCTTCTCCTTCTCGGTGCCCGATGTCGGCAATGCGACCGGTATCTTCAAGAAATACGGGCTCGACGTGGAGCGCATCGATTTCGCCGGCGGCGCCAAGATGCATCAGGCGATGGATGCGGGCGCGCTCGACGTCATCAGCGGCACCGGCTCCGACCTGCTGTTCCTGACCAAGGGTGCGCCGGAGAAAGGCGTCGCGGCCTATGCCAACGATCTCGCCGCGCTGTCGCTGGTGGTTCGCACCGACGACACCGCCGTCAAAAAGATCGAGGACCTCAAAGGCAAGACCATCGGCACCAGCACCACCGGCTCGTTCACGAGCTGGATCGCCAAGACCATCCTCGGCCAGCACGGCATCGCGCCGGATCAATTCACCGTCGCCTATCTTGGCACGATGAACGGCATCGTCGCCGGGCTCCTCGCCAAGAATGTCGACGGCATCATCGGCCCGACCGCGCGCTCGCTGCAGCTCGAAAATGAAGGCCGGGTGCGCATCCTCGCCAATGCCGGCACCGAGATCACGAATTTCATCGCCAACATCGTCTATGCCAGCGATACGATGATGGCGCAGCGCCCGGATACGCTGCGGCAGTTCCTGCGCGGCTATTTCGAGACCATCGCCTATATGAAGGACCACAAGGCGGAGACGGTGAAGATCACGCAAAAGGCGACGCAGCTTCCCGACGATATCGCGGCCAAGGGCTACGACCTCGAGATGCCGACCTTCTTCACCGACGGCCATTTCGACCGCAAGAAGCTGGCGGCAGTGCAGCAATCGCTGGTCGATCTGAAGCTGATCGACCACGCCGTGCCGGACGACACGCTGATCACCGAGAAATTTCTGCCCTGAGCCCCGTTTCACAAAGGAGAACGCGTAATGTCACGGCCGATGATTCGTCACCTTGCCATGTTTGTGCGCGACCCCGACAAGGTCGCAGCCTTCTATCAGGATGTGTTCAAGATGGAGGTCGCCCATAAGACCGCCGCGACGAACACCGAAGGCAAGGCCTATTTCCTCACCGACGGCTATATGAGCCTCGCAATCCTGCCGCAGCGCCTGCAGGGCGAAGCCGCTTGCGGCCTCAATCATTTCGGCTTTGCCGTCGACGATACCGCGGAAATCTCGCGCCAGCTCGTCGCGGCGGGCGTCGAGGAGCCGAAGAAGCGCCCGGCGACACGTCCCTATGCCGAATATCGCGGCTGCGATCCCGAGGGCAACTGGTTCGACATTTCCGAGCACGGCTTCGATTCAGTCGAAACCGACGCCGAGCGCGAAAAGCGGAAGGCGCTGGCCGGCGCGAAATAGCGCCGTGGCTTAACCGCCGAGCTTCTTCGGATCGCGGCCAGTCGCGCCGACCGGCTTGTCGGTCGCGTATTTGGGCAGGATGCCGGTCAAGTTCGTGCGATCGATGCCGCGCAGCTCCCAATGGTCGAAGACGCCCGACTGCCGCAAGCCTTCGACATGCTCGAGCGCGCCGCGATAGGGATAATCCGTGCCGAAGACGAAATGCGAGGGCGGGATCACCATCCGCGCCGCGGTCAGCGCGACTTTGTTCGAGGCCTGCGCGGTGTCGTAATAGAAACGCTGCGCCTCGGGCAGAAAGCCGCCCGGCAGCTTCTGCCGGAATTCGGGAAAGGTCGCGGTGCGCATGAAGCGCTCGATCAGGAACGGCATGGTGCCGCCGGCATGCGACCAGATGATGCGGACATTGGGGAAGCGCTGCGCCGCGCCGCCGAAGACCATGCGGGCGATGGCGCGGGTGGTGTCGGTGCCGTATTCGATATTCGCGTCCTGGATTCCGGGGACGAGGTTGACGCAGCAATCGGGCGTCGCGGGATGGACGTAGATCACCGCCTTGCGCCGGTCGAGCTCGGCGAAGACCGGATCGAAAGCGGGATCGCCGAGCCATTTGTCGCGATAGCTGGTATACATGCCGACGCCGTCTGCCTTCAGCACATCGAGACCGTATTCGATCTCCTTGAGGCAGCCCTCGATATCGGGCATCGGCAGCGCCGTGAACATGCCGAAGCGGCCGCGATGATCGCCGACCAGGTTCGCCGCGTAATCGTTGCAGTCACGCGCGAGCCGCCGGATCTTCTCGCGATCGTCGAGCCGCATGGCGATCTGCGTCACCGAGACGATCGCCGTGGCGACCTCGCCCGCGTCCATGTCCTCGAGCGACTTGGCGAGCGACCAATTCTTGAGCGGCGGGCCCACCTCGTCGCCGAGCGCCGCGAGATAGGCCGGGGGCGAAACGTGATGATGCACGTCGATGCGCAAGAAATCGGGCATGACTATTCCCCGGCGCCTGCGGGCGCGGCCACGAATTGCCGGCGATAGATCACGCCAAGCATGATGTTGAGCGCAATCACCGCGAGATAGGGCGCGGCCACCACGTAGAGCACGGTATTGAGCGAGAACTTCGCCGAAAACACATAGCCGATGGCGAGCGGCCCGACCGCGCCGCCGATCCGCCCGGCCGCCGTCGCCCAGCCGACTCCGTTCGAGCGGATGCGCGTCGGATAGAACATCGCCACGGTGCTGTTGAGCGAGTTGTGCGTGCCCGCACCGCAGGCATGGGCGACCGTGGCGAGGATCGTATAGGCCGCGATCGTGAGCCCCGAAGCGCCGATCGAGATCAGCATGGCGACGCAAAGGCTGGCCGAAGCCACCGAGGCGAGCGGCCCCAGCCTGTCGAGCGGACGCGCGAGACAGAGCAGCACCACGATCCCGCCCGCACCGGCATAGGAGAAGGCATAGGCCGCCTGTTGCTGGGTCAGGCCCTGCGCTTCCATGATCGTCGTCAGCCAGGCGGTATAGCCGAGATAGGTGAAAGCCTCGAAGAAATAGCTCAGCCACAGCAGCGGCGTTGTCAGCCTGAGATCGCCGGCGAAAAGATCCTTGAGCGAACCCTTGCCGGTCTGCTCGTGCTGCAGGACGAGGCGCGTCTCCGCGCCGATGCCCGAAGCGGGGAACACGCGTATCAGATGGCGGCGCAGCTCGGGCGATTCGGGTTGCGTGACTGCGCGGAAGCGGATCGATTCCGGCAAGCGGAGGATCAACAGCACGCTCAGCAACAGCCCGGCCGAGCCGACGACAACGAATACCGCGTACCAGCCGAAGACGGCGGTGAATTTCGCCGCAATCAGCCCCGCCAGAGCCGTGCCGGTCGAATAGCCGAGAAAGGCGATGACGACGAAACTGGCGCGGAAGCGTTTGGGTGCGGCTTCGTTCAGGAGCGCGATGGTGTTGGGAATCGCGCCGCCGATGCCGAGACCGGTCAGGAATCGCCACAGCATGATCTGCTCGAGCGAGCCCGCGAACATCGTGCAGAGCTCGGGGATGCTGTAAAGCAGCACCGAGAGGATCACGCCGATGCGGCGGCCATAGCGGTCGCCGATATAGCCGAAGATCAGGCTGCCGCAGAACACGCCGATGCCGGCCGCGGCGAAGACCCAGCCGAGGGTGCTGCGCTCGGCCGGAAAGGCACGCAGGATCGCCGGCCCGGCGACGTTGCCGGAGCCGGTGTCGGCAGCATCGACGATGATGATCAGGACGCACAGGACGATCGTGCCGAGGTGATAGAGACCGAGCTTCTGCTTGTCGAGCAGCTCGCCGATATCGACGGCCGTCGCTGAAGGCCCCGTATTTGCCACCCGCTTGCCCTTCCTACGGCGTCATGGCGAGGAGCGGCGCGACGGAGCAATCCAGCCCATCACCCAAAGCCCTGGATTGCTTCTTCGCTTCGCTCGCAATGACGCGTCGGTTATCGATACTGCGGCAGGATGCGCAGCGCGTTGTCGCGATCGATCTTCCTGAGCTCCTCGGCGCTGAAGACGCCGGCCTCGGCGACCTCCTTGGCGATCTCAGCGGGATCGCCCCAGGGTACATCGGTGCCGAAGACGATGCGGTCGGTCGTCACCACCTCGCGCAGCGCCAAGAGCGGCGCTTTGGCGTAGATCGCGGCGGTGTCGTAATAGAAGCGCCGCAGCTCGGGGACGAGACCGTTCGGCACGTTCTTGCGGAACTGCCCCTTCGCCGCGCGGGCGAAGCGCACATAAAGGAACGGCATGGTGCCGCCGCCATGCGACCAGATGAAGCGTATATCGGCGAACCGCGCCGAGCGGCCGCTCAAGACGATCTGCGCGATGCAGCGGGTGGTGTCGGTGCCATATTCGATCACCGAATCGCCGATGCCGGCGCTCTTCAGCAGATTGGTGCAGCAGGTCGCGGTGGTCGGATGGGTATAGACCACGGCCTTGCGGCGGTTGAGCTCCTCGAACACCGGATCGAAGGCGGGATCGCCGAGCCATTTATCGCCATAGCTGGTGAAGAACACGACACCGTCGGCCTTCAGCACGTCGAGCCCGTACTCGATCTCCTTGAGGCTGGCATCGATATCCGGCATCGGCAAGTTGACGAACATGCCGAAGCGCTTGGGGTGATCCGAGACCAGTTTCGCCGCGTAATCGTTGCACAGCCGCGCGAGCTTCTTCGCCGCCGCGGCATCGCCGAACCATAGGCCCGGCGTGGTGATCGAAGTGAGCGCGACCTGCACGCCGCCCTTGTCCATCTGATCGAGCGAGAGCTGCGGCGTCCATTCGAGGGTCTCGCGCGTCAGGACACCCTTCGGATCGAGCTCCGCGATGTAGCCCGGCGGCGAGAGGTGGTGATGGACGTCGATGCGATGGGGTGCGGCAGCCATGGCGCTTCAAATCCTCCCTAACGACGCGCCTTCAGACGCGCACGAAGCGAAGTATCGCGCGGCGCGGCGCGGCTTGGCAAGCGGCCGCGCGACGATACACCGATTGCGCGCAGGCTTGTCGTTGGCGATAGCGCCATGCTAGGCAAGGCACGATCCGGCGGCGGAAGGGATTGCGATCGATGGCGGCGGTAGTCAACGCGCTCGACTTGCGCGGCATCACCTGCACCTTTCCCGCGCCGTCGAAGCGTGCCGCACCCTACACCGCCGTGCGCGACGTCGATCTCAACCTCGGCGACGGCGAATTCGCCGCCATCGTCGGCCCGACCGGCTGCGGCAAGTCCACGTTGCTCAACGTCGCCGCCGGCCTGCTCGCGGCGAGCAGCGGTACGGTCGAGATCTTCGGCGAGAAGCTGAGCGGCCTCAATCGGCGTGCAGGCTATATGTTCCAGGCCGAGGCGCTGCTGCCCTGGCTGACGGCGCGCGGCAATGTCGCTTTCGGCCTCGAGCTGCGCGGCGTGTCGCGGCGCGAGGCGGCGCAGCGCGCCGACGCCTGGCTCGAGCGCGTCGGCCTCGCCGGCTTCGGCGAGCGCTATCCGAAGCAGCTTTCGGGCGGCATGAAGAAGCGCGTCGCCCTCGCTCAGGTGCTGGTGCTCGAGCCGAAGATCCTGCTGATGGACGAGCCGTTCAGCGCGCTCGACATCCAGACGCGGCAGTTGATGGAGAACGAACTGCTCGACATGTGGTCGGCCGACCGCAAATCGGTGTTCTTCGTCACCCACGATCTCGAAGAAGCGATCTCGCTCGCCGACCGCGTCGTGGTGATGTCGTCGGGCCCGGCGACCCGGCCGGTCGCGGAATTCACCGTCGACATTCCGCGGCCGCGCGACGTCACCGAGATCGTGCAATCGCCACACTATCTCGACCTGCACCGCCGCATCTGGGACATCCTCAAGAAAGAGGTGTTGAGGAGCTACGAGCGCGGCAAGACCCTGAGTGCGGCCTGAGCGATGTCGCAGCGCGGGATCGTCTGGCTCAGCCGCCTTACCATCATCGTGGTGCTGCTGATTGCGTGGCAGACCGCGATCGAGCATTCGAGGCTCGCCGATTTTTTCCTCGGCTCGCCGGTCGCAATCGGGCAGAAGCTCTATGACTGGATCGCCAGCGGGGTGATCTTCCGTCACCTCGCGATCACCCTGCTCGAAACCCTGCTCTCCTTCGCGATCGGCTGCAGCCTCGCGCTGTTGCTCGGCCTCTGGCTCGCGCTCAACGATACCATCGCCGCGATCTTCGATCCCTTCATCAAGGGCCTCAACTCGATGCCGCGCCTCATCATGGCGCCGATCTTCGCGGTGTGGTTCGGCCTCGGCATCTGGTCGAAGGTCGCGCTCGGCGTGACGCTTGTCTTCTTCGTCGTGTTCTTCAACGTCTTCCAGGGCATCCGCGAGGTCAGCCCGGTGCTGATCGCCAATGCGCGCATGCTCGGCGCCAGCCGCCAGCAGCTCGTGCGCCGCGTCTACATCCCCTCGGCGCTGAGCTGGGTGTTCTCGAGCCTCCACCTCTCGGTTGGCCTCGCTTTCGTCGGCGCGGTGATCGGCGAATATCTCGGTTCGTCGGCCGGCGTCGGCTATCTCATCCTCGAAGCCGAAGGTACCTTCGACATCGAGACGGTCATCGCCGGCGTCATCCTCCTCACTGCTTTCGCCCTGATGCTCGATTTCGCGATCTCGCTGATCGAGGCCTCGCTACTCAAATGGCAGGCAAAATAAGATGGCAACGCGCATCGACATCGCCTTTCACGCGCCGGCGCATTCGACGACCTTCACCGCCGGGCTCGAACCTTTCGCCGCAGCGGCGATGCGCGACGCGGCGGGCACGCTCGACATCGCGCTCCATCCCGACGGCACGCGCGGCGGAAAGCTAACGACGCAGCTTCAGCTGGTCGAAAGCGGCGCCGTCGATGCGGCCTTCGTCATCCCCGGCTTCACGCCCGAGCGCTTTCCCGACAATTTTGTCTTCGGCATTCCCGCTCTCTTCCGCGACATCACCGAGGCGAGCCTCGTCTACAGCCGCGTCGTCGATGCCGGAAAGCTGCGCGGCTACGGCGATTTCCACGTCATCGGCGCCTTCTGCACCGAGCCGTTCACCCTCCATGCGGCGAAGAAGCTGACCTCGCTCGCCGACCTCAAGGGCATGAAGCTGCGCGCGGCGAACAATGCCGACGAGACCATGCTGAAGCAGCTCGGCGCCGACGCGCGGGTCGTGCCGGGCGACCGGATCGTCGCCGCGATCGCAGGCGGCGAGATCGATGGCACGACGCTGCATGTCGGGCCGCTTTACGATCTCGGCGTCGACCGCGTCACGCGTTTCGACTATCTGCTGCGGCTCGGCTGCGCGCCGCTGACCATCCTGATGAACAAGCGCAGCCTCGAGCGGTTGCCGGCGCCGGCGCAGGAGGCGATCCGCGGCCAGAGCGGCGAAGCTTATGTCCTGAACTACACGCGCCGCGTCGCCGCGCATCACGAGGAATTGCTGGCAAAGCTCAAAGCCGATCCGCGCCGCATTCGCACCGAGCCGTCGGCGGCAGAGGTCGACGACGCCGCTCGCGCCTTCCGACCGATCGTCGATGACTGGCTGGCGCGGGATGCGCGCCACGGCAGCGTGCTCGACGCGGTGAAGGACGAAATCGCGAAGCTGCGCGCGGTCGCTTAGCCGCGCACGCGGCCGGGACGGCGCAGCGGCTCCGCCGCGACGCGATGCCGCGCCTCGATATACTTGGTCGCCGAGCGGAAGACGCCCGCGACGCCTTCCGGCATCAGATACATGGCCGCGATGAGCACCACGCCATAGACCGCCCAGGGCGCGGCATCGGAGATCGCGCTGGCGACATTCGGCACGAACTCGATGAACACCGCGCCGATCGCCGCGCCCGGGATCGAGGCGACACCGCCGACGACGATGCCGACGAGGAAGCTAAGACTGAGGAAGATCGGGAAGCTGTCGGGCGCGACAAACTGGGTGATGATCGCGCCGAGCGCGCCGGCGATGCCGGCATACATCGCGCTGACCCCGAAGGTCGCGGTCTTATAGAACGCATTGTCGACGCCCATCGCCGCCGCCGCCATCGAATGGTCGCGGATCGCGACGATGGCGCGGCCGGTGCGGGCGCGCAGGAGGTTCCAGGCGATGATGTAGAGCGGCACGGCGATGACGAGGCAGAAGAAATAAAGCCACTGATCGGGGTCGAGCGGCAGTAGCGCCGGCGCGTCGGGCTTGTCGAACATGATGCCCTGCACGCCACCGGTCCACGGCGCGACCCCGTGGTAGTTGAGGAGCTGTGGCGTCGCCACCGCGAGGGCGAAGGTCGGCAACGCGAGATAGAGGCCCTCGAGACGCAGCGCCGGCAGGCCGAAGAGGAAGCCGGCGACGAGGCAGACCGCGCCGGCGAGCGGTACCGTCGCCCAATAGGGCATACCGATCTGGTGAACGAGGATCGCGGTCGTATAAGCGCCGATCGCGAAGAACGCGCCATGGCCGAGCGAGATTTGCCCGTTATAGCCGATCAGCAGGTTGAGCCCGAGCAGCGCGATGGCGTAAACCACGACCATCGTCGCCTGGAACACATGATAGCTGCTGAGGACGAAGGGCAACGCGACCAGCATGATCGCGAGCACCGCAAATCCCGCGCCTTGAAGCGACGTCTTGCTCATACCCGCGTCACCACGTGGCGGCCGAAGAGTCCCGACGGCCGTACCAACAGCACGCCGACGATGATTACCAGCGCGACGCTGAGCTTGATCTCGGTGCCGACGACATAGGCGCCGGCGAGATTCTCGAGCATCCCGACGACGAAGCCGCCGATCACCGCCCCCGCCGGGCTGGTGAGCCCGCCCAAGAGCGCGGCGGCGAAGGCATAGAGCAGGATGCCGCTCATCATGTTGGGATCGAGATAGACGATCGGCGCCGCCATGATGCCGGCGACCGCGCCGATCATACCGGCGAGGCCCCAGCCGAGAGCGAGCATCCACCCGACGCGGATGCCGACGAGTTGGCTCGACGACGGGTTCTGCGCCACCGCGCGCATGGCGAGACCGAGCGAGGTGAAACGGAAGAAGGCGAAGACCAGCGCCAGCATCACCAGCGTCACGCTGATCATGCCGACCTCATGCGCCGACATCAGCCGCCCCGCGTACCAGGCATTGGCCGGGAACGGGCTCGGGAAGCTTTTGATGTCGTAGCCGTAGATCAGGCCGGCGACGCTGTTGAGGATGAAGAGCAGGCCGACAAACACCACGACCACGGTCAGCACCGGCTTGGTCTCGATCGGGCGGATGACGATGCGCTCGATCACCACCCCGGCGACGAAGGAGAAGATAAGCGTCGCGGCGAAGGCCGCCCAATAGGAAAAGCCGCCCTGCATCAGCGTCCAGGCGATGAAGGTCGAGAACATCGCCAGCTCGCCCTGGGCGAAGTTCACATGATGCGTCGCCTGATAGATCATCACCAGCGCGAGGGCGATGCTGGCATAGAGCCCGCCGGTCGCGAGACCCGACAGGAGCTGGTTCAGAAAATTCTCCAAGCCTTCCTCACTCGCTCATTCGATATTCGTCATTGCGAGCGCAGCGAAGCAATCCAGCCTTCCCTGAGGCCCTGGATTGCTTCGTCGCTCCGCTCCGTGCAACGACGTCTCCACTTCGCCTCAGCTTCCCTGGTCGCTGATCGGCTTGCCGACGAGCTGCCAGCGCGCGCCGTCATAGCGCTTCAACTGCATTGTGTGCATCGGGAAATAATTGTCGGGGCCGGTATCGAGGGTGATGCCGGGCAGGAGCAGCGGCAGCGACACATTGTGGAGACTGGTCGCGACTTTCATGATATTGGCGCGGGTGAGATCGTTGCCGGCGCGCTTCAGCACCTCGACCATGGTCTGCGCCGAGACATAGCCCAAGGCCGACGAGCGATCGGATTCCTGGTCCTGCGCCGGGATGTATTTCTGCACCCAGGCGAGATAGTCCTTGATCGCAGGGTCGTTCGCCCAGGCCGGATCGCTCGGATCCTTGGCGCTGTCAGTCGACATCACGCCTGTGAGCTTCGCGTCGCCGACCGGGCCGATGACAGCCTTGGCGGTCGCGACGAACGGCAGGAAGATCAGCAGATTCTCGCCGCCCTGATCGCGCGCCGCCGAGACCGCCTGCGCCGCGGCGCGGCTCTGCGCGATAAGATAGAGCGTGTCGACGCCGGCGCTCTTCAGCGACAGGATCTGCGAGGTGACGGTCGGATCGGTGACAGCGTAGCTCGCCTTCGCTACCACCATCGTCTTCGCTTTGTCGCCCAGCGTCGCGAGGAACGGGTCGAGATGGTCGCTGCCGAAATCGTCGTCCTGATAGAGGATGCCGATCCTGGCATTGGGATGCTCGGCCAGGATGTATTTGGCGAAGACCGTGGATTCGAGCGCGTAGCTCGCCTGGAAGCCCATCGTCCAGGGATATTTCTTGGGGTCGATCAGGCTGCTCGAGCCGGTGGTGACGAAAAGCTGCGGCACTTTCTTGTTGTTGAGATAGGGCCGCACCGCGACATTGGTCGGCGTGCCGAGCTGGCCGTACATCAGCAGCACCTGGTCCTGCTCGACGAGACGGCGGGTCTGCTCGACCGTTTTCGGCGGCTGGTAGCCGTCGTCGAGGGCGATGAAGTTGATCTTGCGGCCGTTGACGCCGCCCTGATCGTTGATCATGGCGAAATAGCCGGCCATCTCACGCTCGACGGAGCTGGTGCTCGAGGCCGGGCCGGAGAACGGCCAGGTATTGCCGAGCTTGATCTCGGTGTCCGAGGCGCCAGGATCGTAGGTTCCCGCGGCGAGCGCGGCGGCCGGCATCAAGGCGAGAAGGCTGAGAGCAACGGCGATACGCTTCATGCGGATGCCTCCCTGATCTCCCGCTTGCCGGCGCCGATGAGTGCCAGCCGCGCTTTTGTCAAAAGTATCCGGCGCTTCGGCCGGATTTTCAACGGCAAATCGGGCGCGCCACTTGCCTAAACGAGCTCGAACAGGCGCTGCGGCGTCTTGTGCAAGCGCTCCGGCCCATTCGGGCCGATCAGGAAGTTGTTCGTGTTGCTCATGAAATTCTTGCCCACCAGCATCGAGGCGTGGAGGCCGAGATTCATGTTCTCGCGCACCGTCATCTTTTCGTCCTGCCGGATCAGCGGCCGCTCGACCATCTCATAGCCCTGGCCGTGGCAGAGGATGCGCTTTTCCTCCGGCAGCTTGTGCGCGCGCATGAAATCGTTATGCGCCGCGAAGACGTCTTTGCAGGACGCGCCCGGCTTGAGGCGGTCGAGCACGTTCTGTTCCGCCGCCAGGACCAGGGCGTGCGCGTCGACGATCTCCGGCGGCGCCTTGCCCATCACCGCGAAACGGAAGAGATGGGTGTAGAAGCCCGCCGGCCCGTTGCATTCGATCATGATGCCGACGATGTCGCCCTTCTGGATCTCGCGGCTCTGCATGTATTTCGGCTTGACGAAGCTCGGCTGGCCCGGCGGCGTCGCCATCACGATGTAGAGCCCTTGCGAGCCGCCGCGCAGGGTCGTGAGATATTGCATATAGGCGGCGACCTCGAACTCCTTCATGCCCGGCTTTACGTGATCGAGCAGCAGGGTCATCACCTCGTCCTGCATCGCCGCGGTCTCGCGGATCAGCTTGATCTCCTCGGCGCTCTTGATCGCCTTCAAGGCGTCGATCAGATCGGTCGCATCCTGCCAGTCGAGATCGGGCAGCAGCTCATGGAGTCCCTGCGCGAAGCCGTGATACATGCCGTTGGCGCCGACCAGGCCGACACGGCGATAGCCGCCGCGCTTCAGCTCATTCGCCATCAGCTCGGCGTCGTAGCGCGCGGTGTAATCGACGGCGCCGTTGAAGCTCGGCGTCGAGACGCGCTTGCCGATGCCGCGGAATTCGGGATGGTCGCCGTTATAGCTCCATTCGCCGCCGAAAATGCCGACCTCGCAGGTCGTCATCAGCCCGCCCGCCGGGAAGATCACCGAGCGCGGATAGGCGTTGGTTGCCGGCGTGTCGGTGAACCAGCGGGTATAGCCGCCCATCCAGTCCTCGGAGCTTTGCAGCACCAGCGCATCGAGCCCGGCCTGCCGCATCGCGCCGCGCGCCGCCGCCCAGCGGCGTTGCAACTCGGCGGTCGAGATCGGATTACGGATCGGCGAGGCGGCTTCGGGCATCGTCCTTACTCCCTTAGCGCGCGGCGGCGTCGACGACCACGGTTGCGAACCGCGCCGGCGCGGTGCCTCGATTGGCCCAGCCATGGACGGTCGCGCGCTGGATCATCACGTCATGCGGCTTCATCGTCACCTCGACCCCGTCATCGAGCAGCATGGTCAGCGAGCCGGCCAGCACGACGATATAGTCGATGGTCTCGGTCTTGTGCATGTGCGGCTGGGTGCGGGGCGCAAGCTCGAGGATGCGGAACACCGCGCCGCCATTGCCGGGCAGCATCGGAAACGGCTTTGGCGTCGGATCGGGACCGTCGAGCGGCGGCGGCAGCGTCTCGTTGATCCAGAGATTGGCGATCTGGATATCGGCCTGCATCTTGCCGGGCTGCGATTCGATCACGCTGTCGGCGCCGACCAGCGAGCAGCCCTGCGCGTCATGTGCGGTGACAATGCGCCGGACTTCGAAGCCCATCGTCAATGACCCTCCGCCGTCTTGCCGGTCGCGTTGATCAGCACTTCGGCGAACATCGCCGGCTTGCCGCTGCGATTGTCCCAACCGTGATTGGTCGAGCGCTGCACGATCACATCGCCTTCGCGGCACAGCACCTCGCCGACATCGAGCGTCATATAGAGCTCGCCCTTGAGGATGACGTAATAGTCGATCGTGTCGGTCTTGTGCTTTGTGGTGTCGTTGCCGGGCGGGATTTCGAGGAGGCGGAAGATCGTGCCGTTGGCGACGGGCGTCACCCGGCCGGCCTTTGTCGTCGGATCAGTACCCGCAAGCGCCGGCGGCGAGCCTTCGGTCGACCAGGGATCGTAGCGGCCGACGCGATCGTCGAACCGGCCGGGAATCGATGTTTCGACCGCGTCGCTGCCGATCACCGAGCGGCCGGCGGCATCGATGCTGGTGACGATCCGTCTTACCGTGAATGCCACGCGAGCCCCGCCTCAAAGACAATAGATATCGATCGGGAACGGTATGCGGTCGTTCTCGAGAATGGTCTTCTTCTTGGCGATCACCCAGCCTTCGTCGCGCCGCGCGAGATCGTATTCGGCACGGCCAAAGAAAATATGGTTCGCGTCCATCAGCGGAAAGAAGGCATGGCACGCCCAGGACGAGCGCAGCCGGATGCGCTCGTCCGTCGGCGGCGCAAGCGGCAGGATGTTGCTGACGATATGCGTCGTGCGCGGCAGCGGCAGCGCCGCCGGCGAGCGGCCGGAGCGGATGCGCACAATGCGATCTTCGAGCCCGCCGCGGCCGGCGAAATACATCAGCGACAGCTCGGTCTGCGGACTCGAGGTCAGATTGCCTTCCGCCGTCCAAGTCGGGATCCAGTATTCGCAATCCTTGGCGAAAAGCGCGATCCACTCGTCCCAGCGCCGCTCGTCGAGATAAGCGGCTTCGTGGCTCAACAGCTCGATGCCCGGCGCCAGCAGCTCGCTCATCTATAGGCTTTCCGCCCCGCCATGCCCGCTTCCATCAACCGCACCCATTCGCGGAACGGCGCATGCGTGCCGAGCTCGGTGTTCTGGGTGCGATGGCCCTTGACGCTGGCGAGCGGATGGAGCGCTGCCTCGCGCGCTTCCTCATTGGCCCCGCGCTCGAGCGCGCCAATACCGCGCGAATAGCCTTGCAGGAAATCGACGCCGGTGGCGCGGAAACCGGTCTGACAATCGGCGAACACCGTCACGTCGTCGGGTGTCGCATAGCCGCCGGGATTGACGAAATCCTCGAATTGCCGAAGGCGCGCCGCGCGCTGCGCCGGCGGCTCGCCGATCGGGCCGATGACGTTGCTGCGCAATTCGGTCAAATCGACCGAGATCGGGCGGAAAGTCCTGAGGATCGGCACGACCTGGTCGGCGATCTGCAAATTGGGGAAGAAGACCGCATTGCGCATCTTGATCATCCAATCGGCCTTGAGATCGCCGACACGTCCGCGTACCTCGTCGATCGAGGCATAGACCGCGCGGCGCTCGGGCTCCGCGACCTCATGCCAGACCGAGCTGTGGCCGTTCGGGAATTCGTAGGCGCCGATCTGCACGGCGTTGCGCTTCTGCCAGTCCTGCTCTTTCGCCGCGACATTGCCCTGGCCTTTGCGCCGCCGCTCGGCGATCGCCATGAAGCTGCCATGGGCGGTATCGACGTGATAAGGGTCCTGTCCGTTCTCGAGCTGCATCTTCCAGTTGCCGCGATAGGTGTAGGCGACGCGGCCGGGAATGATCTCCATGCCTTGCGCGCCCTGCTCCATATGCAGGTCGATGAAGAATTTGAGATCGCCCAAATGCTCTTCGAGCGGCGGCACGTCGGGCGACAGGCTGCCGAAGATCAAGCCCTTATAGGTCGCGAGCTTCGCCAGCGGGATGAGATCGTGATTTTCCGCATCGAAAGCGGCGGGATAATCCGCAACCTCGCGCTGCTTGATGCTGACGTTCTTGCCGGCTGAGTCATAGGCCCAGCCGTGATAAAGGCAGACATGAAACTTGGTGTTGCCTTTCTCGAAGCGGCAGACGGTCGCGCCCTTGTGGCGGCAAGTATTGAGAAAGGCGCAGATATTGCCCTTGGCATCGCGCGACACGACTACCGGCGTGCGGCCGATATAGGTGGTGATGTAGTCGTTCGGCTTGGCGATCTGCGTTTCGACGGTGAGGAAGTTCCAGGTGCGCTCGAAAATGTATTTCAGCTCGAGGTCGAACAGCTCGGGATCGGAATAGACGTCGCGATGCACGCGGAACACGCCTTCCTTGGGCCGGTCGTCGACATAGAACCGGGCTGGCTTCACCGCCATGCGCGTCTCCTGCCTTTCAACATTTCGCGTCTTCTGCTTGAATTGAGGGCCGAAAACCTAGTCATTGCGCGGCGTCAAGTCAACGCGGGGAGGATCACATGGCGCGGTTCAAGTATCTGACGAATGAAGAGGTGGCGCCGGAGCATCGCGCACAGCTGCGCGACATCAACCTGACGCGCCTGTTATTCCACAATCCCGAGCTGGCACAACTCTCCAACGCGCACGCGATGTATATCCGCAACAAGTCGAAGCTCGATCCGCGGCTGCGCGAGATGGCGATCCTTCAGGTCGGCTATTGCGCACGATCGCCCTATGAATATTCGCACCACGTCAAGATCGGCCTCGATTTCGGCGTCAGCGAGGCCGATATCCGCGCCATTGCCGCCGAGACCGCCGGCCGGCCGACCCGTCTCGATCCACTCGCCAAGGCCGTCCTCAAGGCGGCGCGCGAGCTAGCAACCGAGATCACCCTGTCGGACGAGACCTTCGCCGTGCTGCAACAGCATCTCGACACGCCGCGGCTCTTGGAGCTGTTCGATGCGATCTGCTCCTATTGCGGCACGGTGCGCATGCTCGCGGCGCTGAAGATCGATGTCGAGCCGGACTACGCCGTCTATCTCGAGAAATTTCCACTGCCGAAGGATTAGGCTTTCGGATACCAGTTCGGCTTGCGCTTCTCGAGGAAGCTGGCGACGCCTTCCTTCGCCTCATCGGTTTCGAGCATGCCGCGCCCCGCCTCTTCCAGCTCGCGCAGCAGCGTCTCGGTAAGTGGCGGCGGCGAAAGCTTTGCGGCCAGCGCTTTGAGGCCGGCGATGGCGCCCGGTGCGCTTGCGAGGAATTCCTCGATCTGCTTCTCGAGCATCGGCTCGATCGCTTCGGCCGAAGCTGTGTCGTGGATGAGGCCGAGCGATTTCGCTTCGGCTGCCGAGAAGCGCTCGCCCGAGAGCCCGTAGCGGCGGAAGGCGCGATAGCTCATCGCGCGCAGGAAGATCGGCACCAGCGGGCCGGGCATCAGCCCGATGCGCACCTCGGGGATCGAGAAGATCGCATCGCTTGTGGCGAAGGCGACATCGCAGCAAAGCGCAAAGGCAAGCCCGCCGCCGACTGCCGCACCGTGCAGCATGGCGATGGTCGGTTTCGAGAGCCGGTCGAGCGCCAGCAGCACATCGATCAGCTTTGGACCGGACTCGCGCGCGGCGGCGGGCGCACTCTGATTGGCGCGGTGCCAGACGATATCGGCGCCGACGCAAAAATGCTTGCCGGCGCCACGCAACACGACCACCCGCACCGCCCGATCGCCATCGAGCGCAGCGAGCTCGGCCGCCAGCTCGCGGAGCATGATGTCGTCATAGGCGTTGCCGCGATCGGGTCGGTTCAAGGTGACGGTCGCGACCCCGCGTGGCCCGCGCTCGACGGCGATGCGCTCGCGGCTCATGCATCGCTCCAATCGATACGGTGCCGCACCGTATAGGCCTTCATCGCATCGCGGATCTTGCTTTCGATGGCGGGGCGTTCGGCTTTGTGGCCCGTGACTCCGATGACGGCGAGCGTGCCATGCGTCGCGTCCGGCCGGACATCGACCTCGATCTCGACCGGCGCGCCGACAGCGCCCGCCAGAACCGCGCGGAAGGCGCGCGAAGCCGCATCCTGGCGCAGCAGCGCCTTGTTGGGCTTGCCGATATCGGTCAGCGGCAGCGGGTCGACGATGAAGATCTCGTCGGGCGTGCCGGCACGCTCGGTGATCTTGCCGCGCACGAAGGCTTTGAGCTCCTCCGGCGCCGCTTCCTTGCCGCTAACGAGCTGAACATAGGCAATCGGCAGCTCGCCGGCATAAGCATCGGGCTTGCCGACCGCGGCGCAGAGCAGGACGGCGGGATGCCGGCGCAGCACATCTTCGATCAGCGCCGCGTCGATATTGTGACCGCCGCGGATGATCACGTCCTTCACCCGGCCGGTGAGCCAGAGATAGCCGTCGCGGTCGAAGCGGCCGACGTCGCCCGAGACGAACCAGCCATCGGCGCTGAACAGGCCGGGATTGAAACGCGCATCGACATAACCCGGCGTCACGCCCGGGCCTTTGATCAGCACCACGCCGATCTCATCCACCGCGCAATCGCGTTCGATACCGCCCCCCGCGTCGAGCTTCACGGCGCGGAGCTGCGTATAGGGAATGCGGATGCCGGCCGCGCCGTAACGCGGGTCGCCGTCCCGCGGCGCCTGCGTCACGTTGGCGGTGTATTCGGTGGCGCCATAGGTGAGCAGGCAGCGCACCCCGGCGATGCGCTCGATCTCGCGCGCCACCTCGATCGGCATGCCGGTCGAGCCGGTCGGCATATAGGGCCGCAGCGAGGAAATATCCTCACCCTGCGGCGGGTTCTTGGCCAGCACCGAGAGTGTCGTCGGCACGCCGGCAAGGACAGTAACGCCGCAGCGCTCGACGAATTTCCAATAGCGCGCGATGAATTCCTTGTTGCGCGCGCCGAGCGCGGTCGGGATCACCACGCGCATGCCGTCGGCGATTGCCGAGACGCAGCGATTGTAGAAGCCGGCGACATGGAAGATCGGATAATCGGCGAAGATCACGTCCTCGGCCTGGTGCGCCATGACGAGGTTGCTCACCCAGATCTTATAGGCGAGGCCGCGATGGGTGATCTTGACCAGCTTCGGCGAATCCGTGGTGCCGCCGGAATGGATATAGGCGACGATGTCCTCCGGCGCGGCATGGCGCGCGAAAGCAAGGCGGTCGGGCTGCGAGGCAATGCGCCGCGCGAAATCGCTGGCATCGATGCGCCCGCCGCCGGGTCCGGCCACGGTCAGGATCGTCACCTCGGGGCCGAGCTCGTCGGCGATGGTGCGGAAATTTTCCCAGATCTCGTAACCGGGGGTGGGACCCTGCACCACCACGACCTTGGCGCGCGCGGCGCGGATCAGCTCCAATATCTGCGGCGGCTTCAGCATCCAGTTGAGGCAGCACACCACGCCCGCCGCCATGCCGCCGAGCAGGGTCACGTAAAGCTCCGGCAGGCTCGGCATCAGCGCGATCACCGCATCGTCCTTGCCGACGCCGAGCGCGTAGAACAGGTTTGCCGCCTGGGTAATCTGCCGGCGCAACGTCGCGTAGTCGACCTGCTGCGGCGCCGCCGCGGGATCGGCGGTCTCGAAATACTCGATCGCGACCTTGCCCGGATCGCGCTCGAGGCCGCGCCGCACCCAATCGTTGACGTCCCAGGAGAAGATCTGCTGCTCGAGCGGCACCCGCTCGATCGCCTCGATATCGCGGAGATCGCGGATGCGTGGATAGTCGATGGCCACGTCAGGTTTCCTCGGCGGTGAGGCGCGCGAACCGCGCCGCCTGGGTCAGCTCGTTGCCGTAGCGCGCCGAGAGCGCCAGCGCATGCTTCCACAACGTGCCGATATCATGCTCATCGGTATAGCCGATGGCGCCGTGCAACTGCAGCGCGTTACGCATGACCTCGGCCGCGACGCGGACGGCGCGGGCTTTTGCGGCGGCGATCATCGCCGGCACGGCAGTGCCCGCGTCCCAGGCGAGACAGATGCGATGCAGCAGCGAGCGATTGAGCTCGAGATCGACGAAATTATCGGCGAGACGATGCTGCAGCGCCTGGAAGCTGCCGAGCGGCTGGCCGAACTGCCGCCGCGTCTTCACATGCTCCAGCGCCAGCGTCATCGCGCTTTCGCAGAG
Organism: Allostellaceae bacterium; assembly: GCA_036501365.1. Lineage (GTDB taxonomy): Bacteria > Pseudomonadota > Alphaproteobacteria > ATCC43930 > CGMCC-115725 > CAIKMD01. The sequence goes on from DASYAL010000013.1 coordinate 150,164, forward strand.
GCCGAGCAGCTCGATCGCGCTGCCGAGCGCGAGCAGATCGCCGAGCTTCGCGGCAAGCGCGCGAGCCTCGTTGTCGCGCGCGATGATCGTGGCCCGTTCGGTTGCCAACAACGTCCCGGCATGCGAGCCATCGACATTCGTTGTTACCGCATCGTGTCTATTGGGCAAAAGCCCGAGCCCCTGCCCCGTCTCGATCACAAAATCATCGGCGCTCGAGGCGAAAGCCGGCACGCGCATGGTTCCGGCGCGACGGAACGCCCAGCCATCGGCGTCGAGCGCCGGCACGACGATGCGCTCGCCGGCAAGCAGCGGCGGAAGCACCGGACTCGATGCTTGCGTCGCGGCCAGCAGCCACCCGGCCGCGATCGTCTCGAGGTGCGGCGTCATCAGCACCTGCCGGCCGGCCTGCTCGAGCACGATATAAAGCTCGACCGCGCCGAGGCCGAGCCCGCCGCGATCCTCCGGCACCAGCATGCCGAGCCATCCGGCATCGCGTACCGCTTGCCAAGCCTCGACATCAAAGTCCCGTCCCGCGTCGCGCAGCGCCCGCGCCCGTTTGGCGCCGCCGCGATCGGCGCAGAGCTTGCCCGCGCTGTCGCGCAGCTGGCGTTGCTCGGCGCTGAGAAGCTCGTCCATCGCCGCTACCGCTCCGCATCCGGCAGGCCGAGGACGCGCTTTGAAATGATGTTGCGGTTGATCTCGGTGGTGCCGCTCCCGACCGACAGCCGGCGCATCTCGAAAAGCTCGGCGGCGACATTGACTGCGCCCGAGCCGAGCAGGATGTCGTCCGCGCTCGCCCCCGCCTCGCCTGCCGCTTGCACCAGCAGATCGGCGCTGCGCTGCGCCAGGGTGCCGCCGGCGATCTTGATCACCGGCGCGATCGACAGCGGCGCATCCTTCATGCCGTGCAACTTGGCCGCGTGGCGATAATAGGCGAGAAAGGCGAGCAGATCGATCTCGAGCGCCGTCAGCCGGTCGCGGAAGCCGGCATCGTTCCAGGCGCCGGTCCGTTTGGCGAGCTCGCGCGCCTGCTGGAGATAGACCAGCGCATAGCGCGGATGGCCGGTGGTGAAGCGCTCGCCGCCCAGCACCATGCCGGCGATACGCCAGCCCTGGTTGAGACCGCCGAGCATGTTCGCTTTCGGCACACGCACATCGTCGAAGAATTCCTCGGCGAATTCAGCATCGCCTTTCAAGGTCTGGATCGGCCGCACGGTGATGCCGGGCGAGCGCATGTCGATCAGCAGCATGGTGATGCCCGCGTGGCGCGGCTTGGCCTCGGGGTCGGTGCGCACCAGCGCGAACATCCAATCGGCGTAATGGCCGTTGGTGGTCCACATCTTGTGGCCGTTGACCGTGAAGTGATCGCCGTCCAGCACCGCGCGCGTCGCGAGGCTGGCGAGATCGGAGCCGGCGCCGGCTTCGGAATAGCCCTGGCACCAGGTCGCCTCGCCCGAGAGGATGCGTGGCAGGAACCGCGCCTTTTGCTCGTCGGTGCCGGCGGCGATGATGATCGGGCCGATGAAATTGAGGCCGTGCGGATAAGGCGTCGGCGCGCCGGCGCGCACGATCTCCTCGAAGAGGATGATCTGCTGCGTCAGGCTCGCGCCCATGCCGCCGTATTCCTTCGGCCAATGCGGCGCGATCCAGCCGTGCTCGAAAAGCTTCCTGTGCCAGGGCTTCAGCTCGGGCGGCTGGATGCGGCTGCGGCGATGGCACAGCGCGCGCGGCGCATTCGCCGCGACCCAATCGCGTACCTCGGCGCGGAAACGCCGGTCCTCGGCGCTGTCATCGGCGAAGAGGCTGGCGATATCCCACGGCATCAGAGCGTGAAGGATTTCGCCAAATCGGCGATCGCGGTCTTATCGAACTTATTGCATTCGTCGATGATGTCGTTGGTGAAGAGCGGCGTTACGTCTTTGAACTTGTCCTCGAGCTCCATCATCTTCACCGCATTCTTCCATTCGAGCGCCGATTGCGCGCCCATGCGCTGATCGGGATCCGATTTCTCGGGGAACCATTTATCCTTACGGATGTCGAGCGCATAGACGCCGTCGGCGACCGCTTGCGCCTCGGTCTTCCCCTTGGGCAAGGCCTCCGGATACATGTCGAAGAACATGCGGATCGCCGCTTCGCGGTTGTTGTAAGCAAAGAGCGTCGATTTGGTGACGGCGCGGAAATAGCGCGCGAACACGTCCTTCTTGGCGTTGAAGGTCGCGCGCTTGGTGCCGTAGGTCGCGCCGATGACATGCTGCTGGCCTGGCGTGTTCTCCAGCCTGCGCAGCGGAAAGCCCAGCTTCTCGATCACCGAATAGAGCACGTCCCATTCCGCGAGCGCGTCGATGCGGCCGGTCGCCAGCGCGTTGCCGGCGGGACCGCCGGCGCCGACCGTCACCCAGTTCACATCACTGGCGGGATCGATGCCGAGCTCCTTGAACATCGCCTTGGCCGCGAAATACCCGGTGTCGCCGACATTGACGATGCCGATCGATTTGCCTTTGAGGTCTTTCAGCTCCTTCACCGGGCTATCGGGCTTCACCGCGACATACCAGAAGGGCTGCGGGATCACCGCATAGAACGAGACGATGTCGGCCTGAGGATTCTGGGCGAGGAACGGCAGAAAGGTCGAGGCGATGGCGAGGCCGTAATCGCTGTCGCCGGTGACCAGAGCCTGGAAGGAATTGGCGGCGTTGCCGGTGTTGGTGTAGGCGACGGTCACGCCCTCGTCGGCATAGAAGCCGAGCTTCTTGTGGAGGCCGCACATCCAGCCGGCGTTCGGCAGCTCGTAGAGCCCCAAGGAGCTGCCGAGCTTCACGACGATGGGCTCGGCGCCGCGGGCGTCGCGCAGATCGCGGATCACCAGCGCGCCGCCGGCCGCTGCGCCGATGCCGAGCCCGAATTGCCGCCGTGTCAGCATGGTTCCTCCCGCTTTCCTTGCGGTCAAGCTATGGCATTCGCACGGTAGTCGCAACGGTCTGCGCCCGCGCGATATTTGCCTTGCCGGCCGCGGCAGCGGGGTTGCATATGACCCCGATGAGCGCCGATTCTTCGAGCGAAACGACCGTACGCCCCGCCGCAGCGCCGCCCGCATCGCCCTTCATTGCGATCCGCGGTTTGAGCAAGACCTTCGCGACCTTGCAGGGCGAGCGGATCGAGGCGCTGGTCGATATCGAGGTCGCGGTCGGCGCGAGCAGCTTTGCCACCATCGTCGGGCCGAGCGGCTGCGGCAAGAGCACCCTGCTGCGGATTCTCGCCGGGCTAATCCCCGCGACCGCCGGCCGTATCGAAATCGCCGGCAAAGCCGTGACCGGTCCGCGCAAGGATATCGGCATGGTGTTTCAGAGCTCGATCCTGCTGCCCTGGCGTACCGTGCTCGACAATGTGATGCTGCCGGCGGAGATCCTCGGCATCCCGCGCGAGCAGGCGCGCGATCGCGCGCGTGTGCTGCTCGCCATGGTGCGGCTCGACGGCTTCGACAACAAATATCCGCAAGAGCTGAGCGGCGGCATGCAGCAGCGCGCTTCGATCGCGCGCGCGCTGCTGCATGATCCGGCGATCCTGCTGATGGACGAGCCTTTCGGCGCGCTCGACGCGATGACGCGCGAGCAGATGAATCTCGAGCTGCAGCGCATCTGGCAGGCGAGCGGCAAGACGGTGATCCTCGTCACCCACAGTATCTCCGAGGCCGTGTTCCTCGGCGATCAGGTGCTGGTGATGACGCCGCGACCGGGCCGTCTCGCGGCAGCGATCCCGGTCGCCCTGCCGCGGCCGCGCGCGCTCGACGGCATGGCGACGCCGGAATTCGGCCGGCTGACGCATGAGATCCGCGGGCTGCTGCAACAAAAAGGCTCGCTCGACTGAGCGAAGGAGGAAGCATGGCGGAGATCACCGCAACCAAAGCCGAGGCTTCTGCCGCGCGACGCAGCCTAGGTTGGCGCACGCGCATCGCCGCCCGGCCGGAGCTGGTGCTGTCGCCGATCCTCCTGGTGCTGGTGCTTATCGGCTGGGAAGGCGGCGTGCGGCTGTTCGATGTTCCGAGCTACATGCTGCCGCGCGTCAGCAATGTGCTGTTCGGCCTCTATCAGGGCTTCGCCATCAGCCCCTTCAGCCGCGGCGGCTATTGGCTGAATGGCGGCGTGACTCTGGTCGAGGTGCTGCTCGGTTTCGTCATCGGCAGCTCGATCGGGCTTATGCTCGGCATCGTCATCTCGCAACTACGCCTGGTCGATGCGACGCTGAGGCCTTATATCGTCGCCTTCCAGTGCCTGCCCAAGGTGGCGATCGCACCGATCATCATCATGTGGTTCGGCTACGACATCACCTCGAAAGTGGTGATGGTCGCGCTTCTCACCTTCTTTCCGCTGCTGGTCAACAGCATGGCCGGGTTCCACGGTGTCGATCTCGACCGCATCGAGCTGCTGCGCTCGCTCTCCGCGAGCCGCTGGCAGATTTTCTGGAAGGTGAAGTTCCCGAGCGCCCTGCCCTTCATCTTCGCCGGGCTCGACATCGCCGCCGTCTTCGCCGTCGTCGGCGCGATCGTCGGCGAATTCGTCGGCGCGCAGCTCGGCCTCGGCGTTCAAATCCTCTCGATGAATGCGCAGATGGACACGGCCGGTAGCTTCTCGGTCTGTATCGTGCTGGCGTTGATGGGCCTCGCGCTCAACGGCGCGATCCGGGCGGTGCAGCGCCGCGTGCTGTTCTGGGCGCCATCGGAGGCGAGCCGGCGCGCGATCAACGTCTGATGCCGGACGCGATTGACCGGCCGCGATTGACCGACCGGGACCGATCCGGTCAAATGGCCCGAGCTGATTGGGAGGAATGATCCGATGCGTCCGCAACTTCTGAATCCCGCGCAACTGCCGGCCGTGTTCCGCAAGGAATTCGAGCTGTGCGCGGTGAAGCGCGGCGAAACCGTCATCCTTCTGACCAATCTCAACACGCGGCGCGACTACGTGCTGGCCGCAACCGCTGCCGCCGACGATGTTGGCGCCGATATTTTCGAGATCAACATCAACCGCGTCTCCGACCCGTCGCGCGTGCGCCGCGAGGTCGGCCAGGCCAAAGGCCTGATGGAGGCGCTCAAGGCCGCCGATCTGGTGCTGACCTTCCAGCCGCCGAATTTTGCCCGCTGGCAACGCGAAGCGCGGGACGCCGGCACCCGTATCCTGTCGGTGATCGTCGCGCCGGACGAGCTGGCGCGGCTGCAATCGCCACCGGGACTCAAGGAGGCTGTGCTCCACGCTGCCGAGCGCTGGGGCAATGCGCGCGAAATACGCTTGCTCAGCGACGCCGGCACGGACCTCACCTGGAAACGCGGCGAGTTCAAGGTGAAAAGCCAATACGGCTTCGCCGAAGCGCCCGGCCGCGTCGATCAATGGGGCGCCGGCCACATCACCAACTATCCCGATGAAGGCACCGCCAACGGCACGGTCGTGCTGCAGCCGGGCGATTTCTTCATCCTGCCCTATATCCGCCTGATCGAGCAGCCGGTGCGGCTCGAAATCCGCGACGGCTTCATCCGCAAGGTTGAAGGCAGCGTCGACGCCAAGGCCTTCACCCACTGGCTCGACCGCAACAAGAAGAGCGAGGACGATCTCGATCCCTATGCCGTGTCGCATCTCGGCTTCGGCATGCATCCGCACGCCTTCTGGGATCACATCATCCTTCACGGCAACGAGCCCGACCGGATGGATTCCGCGGCGCGCGTGTTCTCGGGCAATTTCCTGTTCTCGACCGGGCCCAACAACGACATGGGCGGCAAGCGCGACACCAAAGGCCATATCGACACGCCGATGATCGATTGCACCGTGCTACTCGACAACGAGGTCGTGATGGAGCGTGGCAAGTTCACCGATCCGAAGCTGATCGTGCAACCGGCCTGGAGCTGACATCCTGCGCCGAGGGGCCCGCGCCGCCGGGCTGATTTTCGCGCTCGTCATTGGTCTATGGGCATCACCGTCCCACGCGGCTGCCGATGCGGTGGTCGTCGCCTCGAAGATCGACACCGAAGGCGCGCTGCTGGGCAATATGATCGGGCAGCTACTGCGCGCGCACGGCATTGCTGTCGACCTCCGCTTGCAGCTCGGCCCGACACAGATCGTGCGCCAGGCACTGCTCGCTGGACAGATCGATCTCTATCCCGAATACACCGGCAACGGCGCGATCTTCTTTTCGCGGCCGGACGACCCGGCTTGGCGCGACGCGGCGCAAGGCTACGCGCTGGTGAAGCAGCTCGACCGCGCGCAGAACGATATCGTCTGGCTCGCCCCGGCGCCTGCCGATAACAGCTGGGCGATCGCCATCCGCCGCGACCTCGCCCAAGCACGACACATCGCGAGCCTCGAAGATTTCGCGCGCTATGTGAATTCGGGCGGTGACGTGCGGCTCGCCGCCTCGGCGGAATTCATCGACAGTCCCGGCGCGCTGCCCGCTTTCGAGACGGCTTACGGTTTCAAGCTCGCGCGCGGCCAGCTCCTCGACCTGATCGGCGGCAACACCTCGGCGACGCTGCGCGCGGCGGCCGAGAACATTTCTGGCGTCAACGCGGCGATGGCCTATGCCACCGACGGTGCGCTGGCGGTGCTGCAGCTCACCCTCCTCGCCGACGACAAGCACGCGCAAACCGTCTACCGGCCCGCGCCGGTGATCCGCGGCGCGGTGCTGGCGCGGCATCCCGAAATCGAGACGATCCTCGATCCGGTGTTCCGCTCGCTGACGCTCGAGCGGCTGCAACGGCTCAATGCGAAGATCGCGGCCGATGGCGAACAGGCCGATGCGGTCACCGCCGCCTATCTCCGCGATAACGGCTTCCTCAAATGAGCATCGTTCCACGCCAACGCGTGCTTTTCGTGCTCGCGGCGGTGGCGATCATGTGCTGCGCCGGCGGCGGCTTCGTCGACGCGGCGCCCAACCGCCTCGTCTCGGGCATGCCATTGGCGCTGTGGCACAGCGCCGGCGCCCTGGCGCTGTGGCTGGCGCTCGGCGGCGTGGCGCTCGTCGCCTTATCCTTCACGCGATCCACGCGCGCGAGCCACCTCGCCGCGCTCGGTCTCGCCGTCGCTCTGCTGCTGGTACTGTTGCTCGCTGCCGGCGGCAGTGCCGCAAGATTGATGGCTGCGGCCACGCCGGCGACCCGCGTCTCGCTCGGCTGGGCGTTCTGGACGGCGGCATTCTGTCTCGCGATGATCGCGATCGATGCCTTGCAGCGCCTAGGGGCTTCCAACCCCGCGCGGCTCGCCGTCGTCGTCGCGATCGTCGCCGCGATTGCCGGCATGGCGGCCGCCGGCCGGTTCGACGCGCTGTCGCTGGCGCGGGAATACGCGGCGCGGCGGAGCGAGTTCGGCGCCGAACTGGCTCGACATTGCGTCCTCGTCGCGGCGTCCGTCGCTATTGCCCTGGCGATCGGCGCGCCGCTCGGGATTTTCGTCGCGCGCCGCCCGCTAACCGCGCCCAGCATCTTCGGCACGCTCAACCTGCTGCAGACGATTCCCTCAGTCGCACTGTTCGGCCTGCTGATCGCGCCGCTCTCGGCGCTCGGCATCGGCGGGATCGGTGCCGCGCCGGCGATCATCGCGTTGGTGCTCTACGCGCTGCTGCCGATCGTGCGGAACACCGAGGCCGGCATCGCCGGCGTCGATCCCGCGGCGATCGACGCGGCTCGGGGGATGGGGCTAACCGGCGGCCAAATCCTGTGGCGGATCGAGCTGCCGCTCGGCATGCCGGTCTTCATCGCCGGGCTGCGCATCGTCACCGTTCAGGCGATCGGGCTGACGGTGGTCGCCGCGCTGATCGGCGCCGGCGGACTCGGCAGCTTCGTCTTTCAGGGCATCGGGCAATACGCCATCGACCTCGTGCTGCTCGGCGCCATCCCCACCATCCTGCTGGCGCTCGCCGCCGACTTCGTGCTGGCGCTGCTGGCCGCGTTTTTCGAGAGGAAAGCCGAATCATGATCGAGCTCAAAGGCGTCACCAAGCGCTATGGCGCGCGGGTCAGCGTCGACAATGTCTCGTTCACGGTCGACAAGGGCGCGTTTTGCGCGATCGTCGGCTCGTCCGGCTCCGGCAAATCGACCACCTTGCGCATGATCAACCGGCTGATCGAGCCGAGCGCGGGCACGATCACCCTCGACGGCGCGGATGTCGCGTCGATGCCGGTCGAGAGCCTGCGGCGACGGATCGGCTATGCGATCCAGTCGGTCGGGCTCTTCCCGCATTGGACGATCGCCGACAACATCGCCACCGTGCCACGGCTGCTGCATTGGCCGGAAGAGCGCGTGCGGAGCCGCGTCGATGAATTGCTGGGCCTGTTGCAGCTCGACGCCGCATCGGTCCGCGGCAAATATCCGCATCAGCTCTCGGGCGGGCAACAACAGCGCGTCGGCGTCGCCCGCGCCCTTGCCGCCGACCCCGAGGTGCTGCTGATGGACGAGCCTTTCGGTGCGCTCGACCCGATCACCCGCGCAACGCTGCGCGGCGAGTTGGCTCGCATCCATATAGCGACGGCCAAGACCATTCTCTTCGTCACCCATGATATCGACGAGGCCCTGGAACTCGCGGACAAGATCGCGATCCTGCGCGACGGCAAGCTCGTCCAGTTCGGCGCGCCGGTCGAGTTGCTGACGAAGCCCGCCAATGATTTCGTGCGCGACTTCATGGGCGGCGGCGCACTCGGGTTGAAGCTGTTGACCCTCACGCGTGTTGGCGATCGCCTCAAGCCCGAGCCGGCCGCGGGCGAGCCGATCGCCGCCGCGACCAATCTCGCCGACGCCCTTTCGCAGATGGTGCTGCGCCGTACCGAGCGGCTGCCGGTGCGCGACGCTGCCGGCAAGCCCGTCGGCTCGATCGGCTTGAGCGACCTGGTGGCGTGATGACGCGGTGGCGCGACCCACTGCTGTGGCTGCTGCCGCTGCTGCTGTTCTTTCTCCTCGGCATGCCACTGCTGCGTCCGGTCTTCGCCGCCGCCTTCCCGGCAACCAAGCCGCCGATCTATGCCGACGACACGTTCCTCGCGCTATTCCTCTCCCATGCCGGTTTCGTCGCGGTTTCGAGCGCGATCGCGACGCTCGTCGGTGTCGGTCTCGGCATCGTCGCGATGCGGCGCTGGGGCGAAGAATTCCGGCCGCTGGTCGAGGCGCTGGCGACGATCGGCCAGACCTTTCCGCCGGTCGCCGTGCTGGCATTGGCCGTGCCGGCCTTCGGCTATGGCCCGCTGCCGACCATGATCGCGCTGACAATCTACGGCGTCCTGCCGATCCTTAAGAACACGCTGGCGGGGCTCGCCGGCGTGCCCGCCGCGGTGCGCGAGGCGGGCGAAGGCATGGGGCTGACGCGCTTCGAGCTGTTGCGCGATATCGAGCTGCCGCTCGCCGCGCCGACCATCCTCGCCGGCATCCGGCTTTCGGTGATCATCAATATCGGCACCGCGGCGATCGGCTCCACCGTCGGCGCGGTGACGCTCGGCAATCCGATCATCGGCGGGCTGGTGACCGGCAAGGTCGCCTATGTGATTCAGGGCGCGCTGGTGGTCGGCCTCTTTGCGATCGTCACCGATCTGATCTTCGAGCGGCTCGATCGCCGCTTGCGCCGCTTCGCCGCGCGCGACTAGTCTGCCTCCGACCGTCAAAGGGAGGAAAGATGGCGCTCGCTTACGATGAACCCCTGCGCTTCGGGCTGTTCTTCGCGCCGTTTCATTCGGCGAAGCTCAACCCGACCTACGCCTTCGAGCGCGACCTGCTGCTGACCGAGCATCTTGACCGGCTCGGCTTCGAGGAGATCTGGTACGGCGAGCATCATTCCGGCGCGATGGAGATGGTCGCCGCGCCCGAATTGATGATCGCCGCCGCGGCGCAGCGCACCAAATATATCCGCCTCGGCACCGGCGTGAAGTCGCTGCCCTATTACAACCCGTTCATGCTCGCCGAGACTATGGCGCAACTCGACCATATGACGCGCGGCCGCGCCATGTTCGGCGTCGGCCCCGGCGCATTGCCGAGCGACGCGAAGATGATCGGCATCCCGGTCGACGAATTGCGCCGCCGCATGGAAGAAAGCCTCGACACCGTCGTCGCGCTGATGAAAGGCGAGACGGTGACGCGCAAGACCGACTGGTTCGATCTGCGCCAGGCCCAGCTCAGCGTCGGCTGCTTCACCCGGCCGATGATGGAGCTGGCGGTGACCGTGATCCGCTCGCCCGCCGGCGTGGTCGCGGCCGCCAGGCACGGGCTCGGCCTCCTGACGCTCGGGCCGATGAGCGATGCCGTGCTCGAGCACCACGTCGCCAATTGGGACATCTACGAGAACGAGTGCAAGAAGCACGGCCATGCCGCCAATCGCGGCAAGTGGCGCATCACCTTGATGATGCATATAGCCGAGACGCGCGAGAAAGCCTATGCCGACGCGGCCTGGGGCTTCCGCGAGTTCAACAACTATTCGCACGACATCGTGCCGGCGCCGCCGGCGATCCCGCGCGATACCGAGGACCTCGTCGGCGCGGCGCTCGAGAAGCAGGTCGCCGTCATCGGCACGCCGGACGACGCGATCCGCGAGATCGAGCGCGTGCGCCAGAAGCTCGGCGGCTTCGGCGCAGTGCTGCTCTTCGGCAACGACCTCGCGCCCTGGCCGGCGCAGCAGCGCAGCTTCGAGCTGATCGCCGAGTTCGTGAAGCCGCATTTCTCGCGCGCCAACGCGCTGCGCGCCGCGAGCTACCAGCGCACGGCGGCGGTCATCAACGATTTCCGTCAGGAAGCGGGCGCGGCCTCGGCCGCGGCGACCGAGGCTTATAAGGGAAAGCGATAACGCGCCATTATCGGCATCTTCCCCGGTCGGCCCGAAGTCTACCGGGGTATGTCGCCGAGGCTTGCTTTCGTTAGAATAACCGCGAGAACGACGTCGAGCGACTGCCGAGCATGAAGGGGAAGAATATGACCGATATCCAGATGAGTTTCGCGATGGGCCCCAATCCTCGCAATCGCGCGATTTTCGATGGGACCGTAAAGCCGTCGGGTATCGATTTCATCGTCCATAAGGTCCCTGTCAGCGAGCTGTTCTGGCGCCAGCTTCGGTTCCAAGAATTCGACGTATCGGAAATGTCGATTTCGTCGTTCCTGATGATCATGGCGAACGGCGATAAAAATTGGATCGGCCTGCCGATTTTTACTACGCGTCATTTCTTCCATACGATGGCGTTCGCGCGGAAGGATTCGGGAATAAACAGCCCGGCCGACTACAAGGGCAAGCGAGTCGGCGTGCCCGAATTCCAGCAGACCGGCGCGCTCTGGGCCCGCGGCGCGATGATCCATGAATTCGGCTGCAAGCAGGAAGACGTCGAATGGTGGATGGAGCGCACGCCGGAGCACAGCCATGCCGGCGCCGTGGGCTTCAAGCCGCCGCAAGGCACGACGCTGAAGCAAATCCCGCCCGAGAAGAGTATCGGCTCGATGCTGATAGCGGGCGAACTCGACGCGACCAGCCTCTATTTCGGCAACGAGGTGAACATCATCGATCGCACCTCAATCGATCTGCGCAAGCACCCCGATATCAAACCGGTGTTCCCGGACACCATGGCCGAATGCACGCGCTACTACGAAAAGACGGGCATCTATCCGATCAATCACGCGATGATCATCCGCCGCTCATTGGTCGAGAAGTATCCCTGGGCGCCGATGTCGATCTATCACGCGATGGTCGCGGCCAACGAGGCAGCGAACAAAGAGCGCATCGAACACATGCAGTACTACATCGAGACCGGTCTGGTGCCGCGTCAGTATGCGAGCGTCATCACGGCCCCGATCGTGCGACATGGTCTTAAGGCCAACCGCAAGACCCTCGAGACTTGCGCGCAATATTCCTATGAGCAGGGCCTCACCCCTGGCTTGATGAAGTTGGAAGAGCTCTTCGCGCCCTCGACTCTCAACGAATAGTTGGCAGAAGCCGAGAGTCTCCGACGACGGGCAATTTCAGCGCCGTAGCGGCGCGCGGGCGAGCTATCCGCGCACCGCAGCGCGGAGCGGCGAATGGACTCGATAAAGCGGAAGGTGCTCCATGTATTATCAAGTGATCTCGCAATGCGCACGCACTCTGAAGAATTTCGAGACTTGCCTCGACAAGGCCGAGAACCATGCGCTCGCCAAGAAGTTCGATGTAGGCGTGCTCATGACGAGCCGCCTCGCGCCCGACATGAAGGATTTCATCTACCAAGTGAAAAGCGCTTGCGACTACATCAAAAGCTCGGCTGCGTGGCTCTCGGGACAGACTCCGCCGAAACACGAAGATAATGAGCGGACGATTGAGGAAGTGCGTGCTCGAATCCGCAAGACTATCGCTTTCGTAGAGAGCGTAACGGAGGCGCAGTACGCGGGCGCGAGCGAGCGCAACATTAAGCTCTCATGGGCGCCCGGCAAGATCCTTGGCGGGGAGGATTACCTACTGCAGATGATGATACCCAATGTCTATTTCCACATCACGACCGCGTACTGCATCCTGCGCCACAACGGGGTCGATATCGGCAAGATGGACTTTCTTGGGCCTATCAATTTTGTCGATGCTTAGATGTAATCGGGGCCGGGTCTGCCAAAGATAAATACTCTCCGAGGCAAACAAAGCCCGCGCATTCGGCTTCTGGATTGTCTAGTCGCCTGCGCTCCTCGCACGGATGAGTGCTAAGCGAAGCTCGCTTCGCCGTAAAGCGCCGGCGATCCGGTCTGGTCGAGCACCCAGACCGTCGCGGTCTCGCCGTCGGCGCTCGGCGCGCCGCAGAGCGCGATCGGGCCTGTGTCGTGCACGACTTGGCGGTTAGTCCGGCTGATCGCAGCGAGCCGCTTTTGCGGCAAATGCTCGCGGGAGAGCTCGATCAGGAGTTGCCCCAGGAGCGAGGATTGCACGATCAATCCCGGCGCGCCCTCGACCTCCATCGCGTATTTGCGGTCGTAATGGATGCGGTGGCTGTTGAAGCGCAGCGCCGAATAGCGGAAGAGCAGCACCGGCGACGGATCGAGCGGCTTCTTCCACACCGCCGCCGGCAACTTGGGCGCCGGCGCCGCACTGGGGCCGCGGCTGTCGAAATAGACGAATTCGCGCTCTTCGACGATGGCAAGGCCGCGCGAGGTCGAGGTCTCGCTGCGCTGGACCATGCGCAAGCTGTCGCCGCTCGGGCTTGCGCTCACGTCTTTGATCTTGGTGACGCGCTTCAACTCGTCGCCGATGCGGACATCGCCGAGGAATTCGGTCTTGTCGCCGCCGATGCGAATGAAGCTGAAAGGGATGGTCGGCATCCAGGCGCTTTTCGCCGCCTGGCCATCGGCGCGCATGTTGTCGGGCCGATGCAGCGAGCCGAAATAGAGATCGGCCCAGCCCGGCGGCAACACGTCGCCCGGTTTCGACGCCGGATTGGCGATGCCGAAGGTCGCCGCGAGCCGCGCCACCGGCCCGGCGGTCACCTGCTCGGTCGCGATCGGGCTCGAGGCACCGACCGCGTCTTTCAAGGCGGACAGATCGTGAGGCATGTCTAACTCCTCGCCGCTTGGATCGCCTGCCACACCCGCTCGGGCGTCGCCGGCATATCGATATGGTTGACGCCGAGCGGCGCCAGCGCGTCGACCACCGCATTCATGATCGCGGCGAGCGCGCCGACATTGCCCGCCTCGCCGGCGCCTTTGACGCCCAAGGGGTTGGTCTTGGTCGGCACCGGATTCTCTTCAGTCTCGAAATTGCACATGTCGGAGGCGCGCGGCATGCCGTAATCCATGAACGAGCCGGTGAGGCATTGGCCCGAGCGCGGCTCATAAATGAGATTCTCGGTGAAGCACTGGCCGATGCCCTGGCCGACGCCGCCATGGATCTGCCCGGCGAGGGTCAGGCTGTTGATCACCGTGCCGACATCGTCGACGACGCAATAGCGCAGCACCTGGCTGGCACCGGTCTCGGGATCGATCTCGACCTCGCAGACATGGCAGCCGTTGGGAAAGTTCGGGATCTCGGGATGGAAGGCCGAGGTCTCGAAGAGGCCCTGCTCGACGCCTTTCGGCAAGCGCGCCGGCACATAAGCGACCGCCGCGACCTCTTTCCATGAGACCGACTTATCGGTGCCGACGACGCGAAACTTGCCGGCGGCGAATTCGACGTCGCCCTCGGCGACTTCCATCATATGCGCGGCGATCTTCTTTGCTTTGGCGATCACTTTCTCGGCCGCCAAGGTCGCCGCGCTGCCGCCCAGGACCGCGGTGCGCGAGGCATAAGTGCCGCCGCCATCCGGCGCCATATCGGTATCGCATTGCTGCACGCGGATACTCTCCGCATCGACGCCGAGCTTTTCCGAGAGAATGATCTTGTACATCGTGTCGTGGCCCTGGCCGTGCGAGATCGAGCCCGGGATCACGGTCACCGTGCCGCCGGGATCGAATTTCACCATCACCGTCTCGCCGAAAGTCTGCGAAGTCTGCTCGATGATGTTGGCGAAGCCGATGCCCCTGAGCTTGCCGCGCGCCGTTGCCTCGGCGCGGCGCTTCTCGAAATCCTTGTAGCCCGCCATCTCCAGCGCCATGTCGAGATTTTTCTCGAACTCGCCGCTGTCGAGAGTGAAGACGAGGCCGGTCTTGAACGGCATCGCGCTCGCCGGCACGGTGTTGCGGCGGCGCAGCTCGGCGCGGTCGATGCCCATCTCGCGCGCCGCGTTGTCGATGAGGCGCTCGGAAATATAGGACGCCTCGGGCCGGCCCGAACCGCGGAACGGGCCGATGCTGGTGGTGTTGGTGAAGACCGCCGAGACCTCGGCATAGATCGCCGGCGTCGTATAGGTGCCGGCGAGACCGCCCAAATGCGCGGTCGGCGAGATGACGCCGCCCGGCGCCATGAAGGCGCCGATGTTCGAGACCTGCTTGACGCGCATCGCGAGGAACCTGCCGTCCTTGTCGAGCGCAAGTTCGCCCTCGGCGATGTGATCGCGATCGTGATCGTCGCTCAAAATACCTTCGCTGCGCTCGCTGATCCATTTCACCGGCCGGCGCAGTTTCTGCGAGGCCCAGAGCGCGAGCTGGTATTCGGGGAAATGGCTGCCTTTCATGCCGAAAGAGCCGCCGACATCGCCGGCGACGATGCGGAACTGCGTCTCCGGCTTGCGGAAGACCTTATGCGCGAGCTCGGCGCGCGTCATGTGCGGCCGCTGCGTCCCGACATAGACGGTATAACGGTCGAGCCGATCGTCGTAATCGGCGATGCAGCCGCGCGGCTCCATCGTCGCCGCGGTGATGCGGTTGAAGACCAGCGTCAGCTTGGTGACGTGATGCGCGCGCGCGAAAGCCGCATCGACCGCGGCCTTGTCGCCGATCGTATAGAAGAAGCATTCGTTGTTGGCGCAATCGGCCCAGAGCTTCGGCGCGCCGGGTGCACTCGCCTTGTCGGTGGCGGTCAGTGCGGGCAGCGGCTCGTAATCGACGGCGATGCGCTCCGCCGCATCCTTGGCGAGGTCGACGGTCTCGGCAACGATAAAAGCGACCGGATCGCCAACCAGCATCGCGCGGTCATGCGCCAGCGAGGGTCGCGACGGCAGATACATCGGTGAGCCGTCGCGGCGCTTCCGCGGCATCACGGGCAGCATCGCACCGAACTTCTCGGCCACCCAATCGGCGCCCGTTAGCACCGCCAGCACGCCTGGCATCTGCTGTGCGGCCCGTGTGTCGATGCTCTTGATGTGGGCATGGGCATGCGGCGAGCGCAGCACATAGCCATGGGCTTGGCGCGGCAGGACGAAATCGTCGGTGTAGCGGCCGCGCCCGGTCAAGAGGCGCGGGTCTTCGGTGCGCGGCACCGATTGGCCGAGCGCAAACTGCCCCATGCTTTCCTCCCTCGCGGGCGGCGCGGCCTTAGGCGCGCGCCTGATTCTTTTCGAGAATCCGCTTGTGCAGATTGTTGATGATGAGGCCCGTCAGGCGCTGGTCATGCGGGAACAGGTTCTGGCCGATCGGATAGGGATCCTGCTTCGTCACCTCGACCGGCTCCTTGAGCGCGTCTTCGGCCGAGAGGCCGCGATCGACAAAACGCTCGACCAGCCCGACCCAGTTCTCGACGATCTGCGCCTGCTCGCGCAGATAGGCCTTGCCGCAAGGCTCGCCATGGCCGGGAACATAGGTCTCGACGTCGAGCGCCTCGATCTTCCTCAGCGAGTCGAGCCATTCCCACGGATCGCATTCCTGCAGCCAGGTGCGGCATTTGTGGAAGATGTTGTCGCCGGTGAAGACGACGCCGTCCTCCGGAACGTGGATCGTCGTCTGCGGCCCGGTATGGCCGGCATGATGCATGATGTGGAAGGTGTGCTGGCCGACATGCAGCGTCAGTTCGTCGGTGAAAGTGACGCTCGGCTTGTTGCTATCGAGATAATCGGGATGGCCGACCAGCCAGACGCTATCGGGATCGGATTGCTTCATCCGCTCCCGCTTCTCATCCATTGAACCGAATTGATTAAGGTAGCGGTCGAAGCACTCCTGGAGCTTCACCTGGCCGACCACCTTGACGCCCTTGAAATAAGCGTTGCCCGCGATGTGGTCGCCATGCGGCTCGGTGTTGATGAGGTAGCGGATGGGCGCCTTCTCTTCCATCATCTCCCGCCAGCGCAGCGCATCCATCGGAATCTGCGGCGAATCGATCATCACATAGCCGTCGCTGGTCTCGATGAAGCTGGGATTGCAGCCGCGAAAATAGATTTCGGTAAAGCTGTTCCGTCCGACCCGACGCATGCTGATCCTCCCTCGGCGTGGTCTGCGGTTTTGCTCACCTATTCTCCCCAATCCGGCGCAGGCGAACAAGGGCCGCACCCACCTACCAGGGAAAGCAGCGCAAAATTGCGCCAGATCAAGGAACGGGGCCCTAGCCGTGGATAAGCTTCGTGTCGTAATAGCGGGTTCCCGGCGGTCGAGGGCTCGGTCCGCGGCGGCTCGGAGGTGTGGTTCGCGTGGCTTTCGACGGGATGTTGCGATTTGGCGACGGCGCGGGCACGTTCAAGGCGATGAAGGCCTCCTCCACCATCTTCATCGTCGATGATGACGAGGCGGTTCGGGACTCGTTGAAACTGCTGCTCGAGTCCCATGGCTGCCGGGTCGAGGATTACGGCACGACCCGCGACTTCTTCCGCGCCTTCCGCCGCGAGGAGCGACAATGCCTGGTGCTCGACCATCATCTGCCGGGCGAGACCGGGTTGGATTTCCTCGAATCCCGCGACGGTGCGGCTTTGCGGCTGCCGGTGATCCTCGTCAGCGGTGGCGGCGACACGACGTTGAAGGACCGCGCCGCTAAAGCCGGCGCCCGCGCCTATTTTGACAAGCCGCTCAGCGACTCCGAACTGGTCGCGACGATCTTCCGGTTGCTCGACGCCGCTGCCTAGGGCGCGGCCGATTAACCCACCGTCAATCTAGGGCAGGCGGAAGAAATCCGCCGCGTTCTGCACCGTCATCTTGTGCACCTCGTGAGTGGGCACGCCCTTGAAGTTGTGCTCTAGCACCTTATTCGATTCCGGCCAGTCGGATTCCTGGTGCGGAAAGTCGTTCGCCCAGATCAGGCGGTTGACGTTCAGGTGATGGCGGTTGTCGATGCCCGCGCGGTCGCGCTGGAACCCCCAATAGAAATATTCATTGATCAACTCGCTGGGCTTGCCTGGAAGCGGCTTCACACCATCGTAGCGCTTTGCCCAGCCGATGTGACGGTCGTAGCGCGTGTCGGCCACCTCCATGAAGTTCGGAATCCAGCCGATCGAGTTCTCGGCGAAGAAGATGCGGAGTTTCGGAAAGCGCTCGAACACGCCTGACAAAAGCAGTTGCACCGCATTGTAAGCTCCGTTGCGCGCGAACCGCGTCATCTGGCCGGCGAGGTCGGTACGTAGATTCTTCTCGTGCTTCGGATAATCAAGCAGCTTGCCATTGAAGCTCATATCCGTGTCCTCGATCGCGAAGTGAATCGTGACCGGCATGTCCAGATCAAGCGCCATCGCCCAGAAGCGGTCGTCTTCCGCCTTCGGGATGCCTGTGCCGTTCGGGAAATTGGGAAGCTGGATGGCGATGAAGCCCAGCTTCTTGCAGTGTTGCAGCTCCGCCAGCGAATCCTCGATGGTCGTTGCCGTGATGCAGCCGACGCCGAAGATGCGGCCTTTGGCATCCGAATCCGCGAGATATTCCTCGGCGAACCAGTCATTCCAGCCGCGGATGATGGCCTTTTGCAGTCCGGGGTCCTTGGACTGGAGCCACATCGCCGGGCCGGCGACGACCGCGGGGAACATGATCTCCGCATCGATGCCATCGATGTCCTGCTCCTTGATGCGCTGCGCGGGCGAGCCGGTGCCCGGGCACGTCTCGTACTTCTGGTCGGCCGGATACCAATTATCCCCGTCGCGGCCCTGGCCGCCGTAGATGTCGAACGTATTCTGGCGCGGCGGCAGGTCTTCGAACACGGTGGCGTCCGCACCGCCCTCTAAACGGATCGTGCGCGGTGCGCGGTCGCGGTATTTCTTGTCGATCCGATGGGTCCAACGTTCATTGGGGATTTCCAGGTGTGTATCGCCGGAAATACGCTTGTAGTTCTGCACCATGAAGATTCCCCAAATTTAGGTCTATCTCATATACCAAGGGTTGGCTGCCGAGGAGTTCGCGAGTGTACCGAAACCCCTCGATTATCGACCTAAGCGCCGAGATGGCGCTTGAGGAAGCTCGCGGTGCGATCGTCGGCGAGCGCCGTCGCCTCGGCGTTATAGCTTTTCGCGCCGACGCGGTTGAAGGCGTGGTCGGCGCCGGGATAGGAGCGTAACTCCGCCCGGCCGGCGAGCCGCTCCTTGATCTGCGCTTGCGCCTCGGGCAGGCAGTGGCGGTCGTTCTCGGGGATATGCAGGAGCAACGGCTTGGCAACCTTGGCCGCTTCATCGAGGCGTTTCTCGATGCCCACGCCGAAATATCCGACATGGGCATCGGCATCGCTGCGCGCCGCCATGAGATAGGCGAGCAGCCCGCCGAGACAATAGCCGACGGTGCCGATCTTGCCGTTGCAGGCGGGATGACCGCGCAGGAACGCGACCGCCGCCTTTAAGTCCTCCACGCCCTGATCGGCATTGAAGCGCGGCGCATAGCTGAGCGCCTTGGGGAAGCCGTCGGGCGCGAGCGGGTCGATCTGCACGCCCGGCTCCAGCCGCCAGAAAAGATCGGGACAGATGGCGACATAGCCTTGGCGCGCATAGTCGTCGGTAAAGCCGCGCATCTCGGCATTGGCGCCGAAAATCTGCTGCATCATGACGATGCCGGGCACCTTGCCCGAAACGCCGCGCGGCAGGCTGGTATAGGCGGAAAAGCTTCCACCATCCGCGGCTTTGATCGTGACCTCGGGCATGACGATCCTCCTTTTTGCGAAACCGAGACTGCCACGGCCGCGCCGATTTGATAAGCTCCCGCCCGAACCAAAAAGCAAATCTCGGGCAAAATCATGGAATTCGGCATTTTCGACCATCTCGACCGCGACAACCTCTCGCTCGCCGATTATTACGAGGCGCGGCTCAAGGTCATCGAGGCTTATGACCGCCTGGGCTTCTACAGCTATCACGTCGCCGAACATCACGCGACGCCGCTCGGCATGGCGCCCTCGCCCAGCGTTTTCCTCGCCGCGATCGCGCAACGCACGAAGCGGCTGCGCTTCGGCCCGATGGTTTATGCCCTGCCGCTTTACCATCCGCTGCGCATGATCGAGGAGATCTGCATGCTCGATCAGATGAGCCGCGGCCGGCTCGATATCGGCTTCGGGCGCGGCTCCTCGGCGCGCGAGCTCGCTTTCTTCGGCGAAGATTATGCCGAGGCGCAGACGATCTATACCGAGGCGCTCGACGCCATCATCAAAGGCCTGACCCAGCCGGAACTCGACTTCCACGGCCAGTATTTCGACATCGACTCATTCCCCATGCATCTGGAGCCGTTCCAGAAGCCCTATCCGCCGATCTGGTACGGCGTCCATGCGCCCGACAGCGCCGAGCGCGCGGCCAAGCGCGGCCTCAAAGTGATCGAGCTCGATCAGATCGCGCCGACCCAGGCATGCTATGAGCGCTTCAAGGCGGTGTGGCGCGACGCCCAGCCAGGCAAGTCATTGCCGCTGATGGGCCTCGGCCGGTTCGTCGTCGTCGCCGAAACCGATGCCGAGGCACGCAAGATTGCCATCCGCGCCTATCGCCGCTGGTGGGAGAGCTTCACCTTTCTGCACCGGCGCCATGGCTATATCGGCACGCATCCGCGGCCGCCCGAATTCGAGGCGATCGAGGCGGACAGCCGCGGCTTCGCCGGCTCGCCCGAAACGGTGCTGAAGATCGCGCGCCAGCAGATGGAGGCGACCGGCTCCAACTATTTCGTCGGCCAATTTGTTTTTGGGGATATGACGCTCGACGAGAGTCTGCGTTCGATCGAGCTCTTCGCGCGGCATGTGATGCCGGCGCTGAAGAACGCCTAGATCGCCTTCGCCTCGCGCAGCTTCGCGACCGCGGCTTCGTCATAGCCGAGCTCCTTGAGCACGGCCTGCGTATGCTCGCCCAAGAGCGGCGGCATCTTCTGCTTCGGCTCGCGCGCGCCGTTGATGCGCGGCGCGCGGCGCAGCATGGTCATGTCGCCATAGCGCTCGCGTTTCTGCTTTTCAAACAACCCGAGATGCTTCACCTCGGCATCCTCGACCGCCTCGGCGATGGTGTTGATCTCCGCGCTGGCGACGTCGTGATCGGCGAGGCGCTTCAGCCACTCGACGCGCGGCCGTTTCATGAACACCGGCCGCATCGCATCGATGAGCTGATCGTAATTCGCGATGCGGCTATGGCGCTTCTGGAACAACGGGTTGCCGCCGATACTCGGATCGTCGACCGCCGCGCAAACCGCTTGCCACAGCCGGTCCGGCCCGCCGACATGGATCGCGAGGAGCTTGCCGTCGGCGCAGCGCAGCACGAAAGCATGCGAATAGGAGGTGCGCGTCTCCGATTCCATGTCGATGCCGGATTCGGTCAGGGCGGTGAAGGCGTCGGGCATGAAATGGATCGCCGCCTCGATCATGCTGATCTCGATCTTCGATCCTTCGCCGCTGTGCTGGCGGCCGTAGAGCGCGCCGAGAATGGCGTTCGAGGCCTGCATCGCCGTCGCTTGATCGGCGATGGTCGGCCCGCGCATCCGCGGATCGGCGGGATCGGTGAAAAGATAAAGCATGCCGGAGAGCGCCTGCCCCACCGTGTCGAAAGCCGGCCGGTCGCGATAGGGCCCATCCTCGGAAAAGCCCGAGATCGCGCAATAGATCAGCTTCGGATTGGTCTGCCGCAGCGCCTCGTAGCCGAGGCCGAGGCGCTCGAGCACGCCGGCGCGGAAATTCTCGAGCAGCACATCGGCCTTGGCGACGAGCCGCTTCACCACCGCCAGGCCTTCCGGGCGCTGGAGATCGACCGCGACACTTTCCTTGTTGCGGTTGAAGGCGAGGAAATTGTGGCCATAGCCTTCGATCTTGGGCTCGGTGACATAAAGCCGGAACGGATCGCCGGTGCCCGGCCGCTCGATCTTGATCACCCGCGCGCCGAGATCGGCGAGGAGCTGGGCGGCGAACGGGCCGGCGATGAACTGGCCGAGCTCGATGACGGTGATGCCGGCGAGCGGACTTTCCGGCGTCGGTTTGCTGCCTGCCACTCGGCCCCTATTCCGCCGCGAATTTCGTCGCCGCGAGGTGCTGCTGGTAGAACACCTCTTTGTAATTGTCCTTGTCGGGCGAGATCAGCGAGGCGACGACGATCTCGGTCAGCTTCTGCTTCATCGCCTGCGGATCCTGGATGAGGAAAGGCGGCGTCTTGCCTTCCGCCATCTCTTCCATCGCGCTGAGCAGACAGCGCCGCGCACCGACAATGGCGCGATCGCCATGGCCGAGATGCTCTTTCGAGCGGTCATAGATCGGCCCCATCGCCTCGGTCGCCCAATTGTCGTGCAGGCCAAAGGAATGGCCGAGGCCGGCATACCAGCCATCTTTCATGTCCTTGCGATCCTGCAGCCAGCGATTCTCTTGATTGCGCACCGGCAGACGATCGGGATGCCGCGGATCCCATTGCATCACCGCCTGATGCGTCTCGGCGGCGAGGTCGATCTCCTTCTCGCGCTTGAAGATGAGCTGGTACTTGAAGTGGTGCTCGTCGTCGATCGGGACATGCCACAGCGCCATATAGCCGTCGCCGTCGCTGCTCCCGGCGACCACCGCGACATTGGGGCAGACGAAATTCGAGATGCGCAGATAGGCCTCGTTGCGAAGGTCGCGCATTGCATAGATGCGTACGCCGTAACCGGTGCGCTCGACCTCCATGCGCGGCGTGCCGAAGCGGAAGAACTCGTAGATCGGGCCGGCATTGCCCTCGCGGATGTTCTTGCGCGCGCCGGGCAGCGCGAGATGGAGATAGCTCAGATGATAGGGATCGATGTCGCCTTCGAGGCCCTGCAGCCAGTTGCAGCGCTCGCGCGAGCGCACGACGAAGCGATGGCTGTCGGGCGCGGTCAAACATTCCCATTCCGGGAAGGCCGGCGGCTCGCCCTCGCCGAGATAGGCGAAGACCATGCCGCCGCGCACCTGCACGGGATAGGATTTATGCTTTATCATGCGGCAGAAATCCTTGCCCGGCGGCTCGGCCGGCTGCTGCAGGCACTGGCCGTTCACGTCGTAGAGCCAGCCATGATAGACGCAGCGCAGCCCGCCATCCTCGATCCTGCCGTAGCTGAGATCGGCGCCGCGATGCGGGCAGTGGAGATCGAGCAGTCCGACGCGGCCTTTGTCATCGCGGAACAAGACATAGGTCTCGTGCAGCGCCGCCACCGCGAGCGGCGCATCTTCGGGGATGTCCGAGAGCATCGCCACCGGCTGCCAGTAGCGGCGGAAGAGCTTGCCGAGCGGCGTCTCCGGCCCGGCGCAAGTCACCAGCTCGTTCTGTTCTTTGGTCAGCATTTCCTGCTCCTCTCCCGCCCGTCGCGGGCCTGCGGCTTTGCCGCCGTTATAGCTTACGTCTCGCGCTTCAGCATCTGCTCGTAATCGGCGCCCATGACCTGGCTCATCGGGTTCCCGGCGCGCGCCGCCTTGGCCATCAGCCCTTCGCGCGCGGCGATCTTTTCGGCCTCGGCGACCACGCGCTCGATCTCGGCGGCGGGAACGAAAGTGACGCCGCTGCCATCGGCCAGCACGTAATCACCGGCCGCGACGGTGACCTCGCCAATGGTCACCGGCTCGCCGGTCGATACCTCGATGATGCGGCCGCGCGCCGTCCGCGCCGTGACCGACCGCGCATAGACCGGGAAGCCGAGCTCGGTCGCCTCGTCGATATCGCGCGCCGGCCCGTCGACGACGACGCCGGCAACGCCCTTGGTCTGGGCGCCGGTCGAAAGGATGCCGCCCCAGCCGGCAGCATCGATGCCGCTTTTCTGCTCGACGACGATCACGTCGCCGCCCTCGGCCGCCTCGATCGCGGCGGTGCAGAGATGGCGCGTCGCGGTCCGGCCCTTAGCCGCTTCGAGCTTCACCGTGCGGACGCGGCCGGCGATGCGCTGGCGCACCGAGCACGGCGAGAGTCCGGTCACGGCGCCGGGCAAGCCGAGCCGGTCGAGGGTGTCGGAGATCGCGCAGGCATCGAGGCGGCGCAGACGATCGAGGATCGCGTCGGTCATGGCGTCACACCGGCGCCGCGGGACCGGTGTTGGGCAGCAAGAAATGCGCGATCCACAGCACGACGACGGCGGCGACCAGCGCCATGCCGATATAGTCGTAGCGGTCGAGGCGGCGCTTGGTCATGGATGCCAATCCTTACTCGCTGTCGGAGACCACCGTACCATAGAGCTCCCAGTTCGTGCCGTTGAACCTTTGGAACTGCATCTGGTGGATGACGCGGTAATCGGTCGGCGTCGTGGTGACGGAAATCCCCGGCAGCATCATCGGCGGATGATAGGCTTTGAGATTGGCCGCGTGATGCATGATGTTGGCGCGGGTGAGATCGTCGCCGCATTCCTTGAGGATCGATGCCAGGGTATCGGCGCTGTCATAGCCGGCGATGGCGAGCGCGGTATCGGTGACGCCGGTATCGTATTGCTTCATCCAGGCGAGGAAATCCTTGGTCGCCTGGTCGTCATTCGCCCAATGCGGATCGTTCGCGTCTTTGATGAAGGTCGGCGTCATCACGCCGACCGACTTGTCGAGACCCGCCGGCGCCAGCGTGCCTTGGATTTGCGCGACGATCGACGGGATGATGATCTTCGGCCTCCAGCCCGTATCGTAGGCGCGGCGGATCGCCTGCGACGTCGCTTTCGGTGTCGAGAGGGACACGAACACCGTCGCGCCCGAGCTTTGCAGCGTCGCGATCTGGGAATCGACCGTCGCGTCGCTGATCTCATAGGAGACGGCGGCGGCGATCGGTGCCTTGTCGCCGAGACCCTGCTTCACGCCGGCGAGATACTCTTTTCCGAGATCGTCGTTCTGATAAAGGATCGCGATCTTCGCGCCCGGCCAGTTCTGCGCGACATGCTTTCCGATCAGTGCGCCTTCGGTCATGGTCGTCACCGAATTGCCGATCGTCCAGGGATGATTCTTCGCGTCATAGAAGGCCGAATTGCCGGTGGCGATGAAGAGCTGCGGAATCTTCTTGTCGTTGAGATAGCCCTGGATCGCGAGCTGCGTCGGCGTGCCGATCGAGCCCGCCATCAGCAGCACGCCGTCCTGCTCGACGAGCTTGCGCGTGACCTCGACCGCCTTGGCCGGGGAATAGGTGTCGTCCTCGGCGAGATAGGTCACCTTGCGGCCGTTGATGCCGCCCTTGGCATTGACCATGGCGAAATAGGCGCCGACCGATTTGACGAGCTGGCCGGCGACCGAGGCCGGGCCGCTGAACGGCCCCGAGCCGCCGACCTTGATCTCGGTGTCGCTGGCGCCGGTATCGTATTTCTTCTGCGCCAGCGCCGGCACCGCCGTCACGGCGAGCGCGGCCAGCGCCGCGACGCCGATCATCCATCCTTGCTTCTTCATCGCCCTTCCCCCTGACGCGACGCGCGTCACTTGCCCCACAATTCCTTGCTGGCGAGCCGCGCGCCCTCGACCATCGCTTTGAACTTGCCCCAGCAGATCGAGGCATGGCCGACGCGCGAGCCGACGCCGCAATCCGTGCCGGCCATGACATTCTCGCGGCCGACGATTTTCGCATAGCGCACCAGCCGCTCGGCGACCAGCGACGGATGCTCGATGAGATCGGTGCAATGGCCGATGACGCCCGGGATCAGCACGGCGTCTTGCGGCCATTTCACGTTCTCGAAGACGCGCCATTCGTGTTCATGCGCCGGATTCGAGGCCTCGATCGAATAGGAGCTCGCTTTCACCGACAGGATGATGTCGAGGATGTCCTTCAGCGGAATGTCGTGCTTATGCGGTCCATGCGCGCTGCCCCAGCACACATGCAGCCGGATCTTTTCGCGCGGTATGTCGCGCAGCGCGTGGTTCAGCGCCTCGACGCGCAGCGCGGCGTATTTGCGGTAATCCGCGACCGACATCTCGGGATACATCTGCCAGCCATCAGGCAGATCGGGATTGTCGAGCTGCAACAGGAAGCCGGCATCGGTGATCGCCTTGTATTCGACATGGAGCGCGTCGGCGATCGCGAAAAGGAATTCCTCCTCGTTCTTGTAGTGATCGTTATGCAGCCAGTGCTCGATCGTGCCAGGCGTGATCGCCGGCAGATAGGCCTCGGGCACAGACACGGCTTTGACCGCGGCGGCGAAGTTGTCGATATCGGCCTGCAGCGCCTTCTGCCCGCTATATTCAATCTTTCCCGTGCAGAAGATGCGGCGGTTGGGATTGCTGTCGGAGAAGCTGCCGAGGCCCGCGGCGAAATATTCGGGGAATTCGATCTCGTCGCGGCCGCTGATATTGAGGCGCGGCGGCGCCTTGCTCGGCGCGACGTCGCGCGTCGCGATGCCGGAGAGGCGCTCGCGGATATAGAAGGTGAAATTCGCCTTGCTGATCTCGCCGTCGTTGATGCTGTCGATGCCGAGCTCCGCCTGCTGGCGGACGACATCGGCAACGACGCCTTTCACCTTGCCGCCGAGCATGCCGGGATCGACCGGCGCGCCCGCTGCGCGCGCATAGAGCAGCTTGGTGACGTCGTCCGGCCGCGGCAGCGTGCCGGCATGCGTCACCATGATGCGCTTTTCACTCTTGATCATTCCGATCCTCCCCAACCCTTGCTCGTTCCTCACGCTGCACGGCGCGACGGCATCCATTTCGCCGCGAGCCGCGAGACGACGCCGTGAATTCCGTCCGGCATCAGAAACACGCAAGCGATGAGACAGCAACCGTAAAGCGCCCAAGGCACCGCCTTGGAAATCTCGCTCGCGTAATCGGGCACCAGCCCGATGAAGATCGCGCCGTAGATCGCGCCGGTCACCGTTCCCGCTCCGCCGATCACGATGCCGACCATGAAGCTGATCGACAGCATGAAGGTGAAGCTGTCCGGCGCGACATATTGCGCCGCGATCGCGCCAAGCGCGCCCGCAACCCCTGTATACATCGCGCTGACGCCGAATGTCTTGGTCTTCAACAATGAGTTGTCGATACCCATCGCGGCGGCGGCGATCGGCTGGTCGCGCACCGCCATCATCGCATCGCCCACCTTGCCCATGACGAGATTGCGGCCGATCACGAACATGCCCACGGCGATCAGCAGGCACAAGTAGTAAAGGAACTGGTCCTGATCGATGGGCAGGCCGAAGGGAACTTCGGGTTTCTGCACCGACATGCCGAGCGTGCCGCCGGTCCAGCCTTCGATCAGCTTGTATTTGAGGAGTTGCGGCGTTGCGACCGCGAGCGCGAAGGTCGCGAGCGCGAGATAGGCACCGCCTAGGCGCAGCGCCGGCAGGCCAAAGAGAAACCCGGCGGCGAAGCTGGTCAACGCCGCGCTCGGGATCGCGATCCAAAACGGCAGGCCGAAATGCACCGTCATGATCGCGACCGTATAGGCGCCGACGGCGTAGAACGCGCTGTGACCGATCGAGATCTGGCCGTTATAGCCGGTCAACATGTTAAGGCCGAGCAGTGCGATCGCATCGGTGATCATGGTGGTGATCTGGAAGATGCGATAGCCGCCGACCAGCGCCGGCGCGGCCAGCGCGGCGATCAGCAGCGCCGCGAGCGCGAGGCGAGCCATGGAACGGCGGCGGGAATCACCACCCCCACCCCAACCCTTCCCCTTCGAGGGCGAGGGGGTTTCTTTTGGATCCCCTCGCCCCTTGACGGGGAGGGCTGGGGAGGGAGGATGATTCACGACGTTACACGCGCGCGAATTTGCGCTGGCCGAAGAGGCCTTCGGGCTTCACCACCAGCGTGCCGACGATCAGCACCAGCGCGACGCTCATGCGCATCTCGGTGCCGATAACATAGACGCCGAGCAGATTTTCGAGGATCGCGACGAGATAGCCGCCGGCGACCGCGCCCCACGGATTGTCGATGCCGCCCAAGAGCGCGCCGGCAAAGCCGTAAACCAGCACGCTCGCCATCATGTTCGGCTCGAGAAAGACGGTCGGCGCGACCATCATCCCGGCGATCGCGCCGATGGCCGCGGCCATGCCCCAACCAAGCGCCGACATGCGGTCGACGCTGACGCCAACCAGCCGGCTCGAGACTGGGTTCTCGGTGCTGCCGCGCATCGCGAGGCCGGCGCGGGTGAGTTGGAAGAAGCCGAACAGCGCCGCCATCACCAGCAACGTCACCAGCATCGCGCCGAGATCGTGCGGCGTCTCGTAGGGATTGCGCAGGAAGGTCAGGCTTTCGAAGGGCGACGCGAAAGGCCGCGTGTCGTAGCCCCAGATCCAACCGGCGAGGCTGTTGCAGATCATGAACAGGCCAAGGAACACGGTCACCAGCAGCATCTCGCGCCGGCCGGCGAGCGGCCGGATGAGGACGCGCTCGACCGCGACGCCGCCGAGGAACGAAACGGCCAGCGTAATCACGAACGCCGCCCAATAGGGCACGCCGCGATCGAGCAGCGACCAGGCGAAGAAGGTCGAGAACATCGCCATCTCGCCCTGGGCGAAGTTCACATGCCCGGTCGAGCGATAGATCATCACCAGCGCGAGGGCGAGGCTGGCATAGATGCCGCCGGTGGAAATGCCGGTGGCGAGCTGATGTGTTAATTCCTGCATGATCGGGCGCGAAGATAGCGACGCGTGCGCCGGCTCGGCAATCGCGAAAGCGCGTTAGCCGCGCCGCTGCAACGCCTCGATGCGCGCGAGAAATGTCATGGGCAACAGTCCGGCCATTGCGGCGGCATGCGCTGCCTCGATCTGCGCGCTATCGGAAAATCCCACCAGAGCGGTCGCGATCTGCTCATTCGACAACGCATAGCGCAGCGCCAGCGCCGGCAGGGATTGCCCGCTTTCCGCCGCCAGCGCGGCGAGCGCCGGCGCCCGCTCTGCACCGAGCAGCGCGCCGCCATCGAGCACGCGCAGCGCGATCGCGCCCATGCCGGCCGCCACGGCGCGCGCGCCGATGCCACCGTAGTCGCGCGGCACTGGCATCGGCGACCAGGCGCTCGGGTTGAGTAGGCTGTAATGGACGAGAATCGTCGCGAAGGCGCCGCTATCGATCAGCTGCGCGATCGCCGTCGCCTCGCCGCCATAGGCGCAACAGCCCAAATGCTGAACGAGGCCGCGCGCCCGCAAGCGCTCGAGCGCCGGCACGACGCCGTGTGGCCCGAGAACGTCATCGACCGTCAGCAACGCGCCGGTGCCGATATCGGCCTTGACCGCGCGCTGCGCGCCGACGCGGTTGTGCAGCTGGACCAGCGCCAGCGGCCGGAGGCCAAGCCGCTCGACACTCGCCTCGACCGAGCGCGTCACTGCACCGGCGATGTCGCCGAGATCGCCGAGCTCGAGCGCGATCTTGGTCGCGACGAACGGTTTTGCATCGAGCGCGCGCAGCGCTTCGCCGAGATGGCGCTCCGACAGCGTGTCGCCATAGACCGGCGCGGTGTCGAAATAGTCGATACCGAGGTCCAGCGCACGGGCGACGGCGTCGCGGCGCAGCCTCGCATCACCCTTGACCATCAGCCCGGCGGTCGGGCCGCAGCCGAAGCCGATCTCGGAAACGCTGAGACCCGTGTTGCCGAGCGATCGCCGCCTCATGCGGCTTCGGCCGCGGCATTGCGGTCGAGGGCGCCGGAGCGCGCCAGCGTGCCGTAGGCCGCGATCCAGAGATA
Organism: Allostellaceae bacterium; assembly: GCA_036501365.1. Lineage (GTDB taxonomy): Bacteria > Pseudomonadota > Alphaproteobacteria > ATCC43930 > CGMCC-115725 > CAIKMD01. Next base: position 179,396 of record DASYAL010000013.1, read on the forward strand.
GCAGGCCGCGGGCACGAAGAGCGACGTGGCGAGACCAAAGGAATCCGCGGCAAAGCCGGTGATCACCGGCATGACGGCGCCGCCGACGATGGCAAGGCAGAGAATGCCCGAGCCTTGCGGCGTCTCGTCGCCGAGATTCTCGATCGCGAGCGCGAAGATGGTCGGGAACATGATCGAATTGCAGAGCCCGACCGCAAGCACCGCGCCGGCGGCAACGAGGCCGATAGTAATCGCGGAAAGTACCGCGAGCGCCGCGGCGCCGAGCGCGCAAGCGGCAAGGGCGTTACCCGCGGGAACGCGCCGCAATACGGCCGAGCCGAAGAAACGTCCGACCATCGCGCCGCCCCAATAAAGGCTGATGAGCCGCCCTCCGGTCGCGGCATCGACGCCGAGCAAGCTCGTCTGCATGAGGTAATTGATGAGGAGGCTGCCGATCGAGACCTCGGCGCCGACATAGAGAAAGATCGATAGCGCGCCCAGAGCGAGCCGCGGCTTCCGGAGCGGCGCCAGGGTCGCGCGCAGCCGTTCGGGCTTGTCCGGGAAAGACGATGCGGCGCGGCGCGAGAGCCAGAAGCTCGCCGCCAGCACGATCAGCACGCAAGCGATGCCGAGGAACGGCGTCTGCACCGCCCGGGCCTCGGCATGGCGGTAGCCTTCGATCAGCGCCGGCGCGGCATCGGCGGCCGGCGGCGTGTTGCTGGCGAGGATAAAGGCGGCGCCGACCCACGGCCCGATCGTTGTGCCGAGCGAGTTGAAGGCTTGCGCCAGGGTCAGGCGGCTAGGCGAGGTCTCGCGCGTGCCGAGGATCGCGATCAGCGGATTGGCCGAGACTTGCAGGATGGTGATGCCGCCCGCCATCACGAAGAGAGCGAGCAGGAATCCCGGGAAGATGCCGAGCGCAGCGGCGGGCGCGAACAGCACGCAGCCGACAGCCATCAGCGCCAGGCCGACGATGATGCCGTGGATGTAGCCGATCCGCGCAATCAGCACGCCAGCCGGCAGCGAGACGACGAGATAGGCGAGGAAGAACGCGAACTGGGTCAGCATCACCTCGGCATAGGAAAGGGCGAAGCTCGCTTTGAGCTTGGGCACCAGGGTATCGACCAGCACGGTGGCAAAGCCCCAGACGAAGAACAGCGTCACCACCAGGGCGACCAGCGCCCGGTGCGGCGCCACTGCCGATGATGCTTTGGTTTGCATGACCCGGTTCCTTCGCCCCGACCGTCGCCATAAGGCTGAAGGGCGGCTGCGGTTTCAAGCGGATTCTGCGCCCGATTAATTTTGCGCCAGCGGCGAAATCCGATTCACACGGCCTATCGGCGCGGCTAAGAATTCGCGCTGATGATGCCAAAGCCGATCCTTATCATTGCGACCGCACTGGCGCTGGCCGCCGCCAGCGGCGCGACATCCGCGCAAACCGCGAAGCCCTGGATGAATCGGGCACTGACGCCCGATGCCCGCGCCGATCTGGCGCTGGCGCAGATGACGACCGAGGAGAAGCTTGGCCTCGTCGTCGGCACCAGCCATCGCCCCGAAGGCGATGCGATCGGCGTCGCCGGCTACGTGCCGGGGGTGCCGCGGCTCGGCATTCCGGCGCTGCGCGAGACCAATGCCGAGCTCGGCGTCGCGATTCCCCTTCAGCACGAAGCGATCCGGCCGGCGGATGAAGCGACGCCCCTGCCCTCCGGCCTTGCCACCGCCGCAAGCTGGGATCCGGCGCTCGCTTATGCCAACGGTGCGATGATCGCCGAAGAAGCGCGGCGCAAGGGGTTCAACCTCCTGCTTGCCGGCGCGGTCAATCTCGCGCGCGATCCGCGCGCCGGCCGCAATTTCGAATATGCCGGGGAAGATCCGCTGCTCGCCGGCACGATCGTCGGCGCGGCTATTCGCGGCATCGAAGATCACCATGTGATCTCGACCGTGAAGCATTTCGCCCTCAACGATCAGGAGACCAATCGCACGCTGCTCGATGCGCGCATCGATGCCGCGGCCTTGCGCGAATCCGATCTTCTCGCCTTCGAAATCGCCATCGAGCGCGGCCGACCGGGCGCGGTGATGTGCGCTTACAACCTGCTAGGCGGCATCCACGCTTGCGAGAACTCGACGCTGCTCGACCGCGTCTTGCGCCAGCAATGGCACTTTCCCGGCTGGGTGATGTCGGATTGGGGTGCCGTTCATTCGACCATCGACGCCGCGCGCGCCGGGCTCGACCAGGAATCCGGCGCCGATTGGGATGCGCAGGTCTATTTCGGCGAGCCGCTGGCGGTCGCCGTGGCGGAAGGCGCGGTGCCGGTCGCGCGACTCGATCAGATGGTGCGCCGCATCCTGCGCAGCCTATTCGCGAGCGGCGTGATCGACGATCCGCCGGCAGCAGTGCCGCTCGATATCGCCGCCGATGCCCAGGTCGCGCAGCACGCAGCGGAGGAAGGCATCGTGCTGCTGCGCAACCAGCACGATCTTCTGCCTTTGTCCACGCGCGTCCGCAGCATCGCCGTCATCGGCGGCCATAGCGATGTCGGCGTGCTTTCCGGCGGCGGCTCGTCGCAAGTCATTCCCATCGGCGGACCAGCGCTGCGCATTACCTTCGCCGATCAATCGACGACGATCCCTTATGCGATGATCTTCGATCCGTCCTCGCCGTTGCGCGCGATCGCCGCCAAAGCGCCGGCCGCGACGCTGCGCTCCGCCGACGGCCGCGATCCCGATGCCGCCGCGGCCCTCGCCCGCAACGTCGATGTCGCCGTCGTCTTCGCGACGCAATGGGAGATGGAAGGTCACGATTCGGACACGCTGTCACTGCCCGACGATCAGGATCGGCTGATCGCCGCTGTCGCCGCCGCCAATCCGCGTACCATCGTTGTCCTCGAGACCGGCAATCCGGTAACGATGCCGTGGCATGACCAGGTCGGCGCCATCATCGAGGCCTGGTATCCCGGGGCCCGCGGCGGCGAGGCTATCGCCAACGTGCTGTTCGGCACAGTCGATCCGTCGGGGCGGTTGCCGCTGACCTTCCCGCAGAGTACCGATCAGTTGCCGCGCGCGGACGTCTCCGGGCGCGACAATCCAGGAAATATGCTATTCACGGTCGACTACAGCGAAGGCGCCGCCATCGGCTACAAATGGTTCGAGGCACGGCGCCTGACACCGCTCTATCCCTTCGGCTTCGGCCTCTCCTATACCCGGTTTCGTTACAGCGATCTGCGCGTCGCCGGCGGCAAGACCGTGACCGCAAGCTTTACCGTGACCAATACCGGCAACCGCGCCGGCGCCGATGTCCCGCAGCTCTACGCGGCGCCACCCGGCATCGGCGGCAACACCGGGTGGCGGCTTGTCGGCTGGCATAAAATTTCCCTGCGCCCGGGTGAAAGCCGCCGCATTCGCATCGCCGTCGATCCGCGCTTGCTCGCGAATTTCGACCCCTCGCATGAAAGCTGGCAGATCGCTCCGGGCATCTATCGCGTCGCGATAGGCGCGTCGTCGCGCGCTCGGTGCTTGAGCGCGACGACCCGCCTTGCTGGCGGAATTTCGCGGCCTTAGACGCGAAGCTTACGCTGCATCAAGCGTCGCGCGGACGCGGCGTGCGAGTTCGGCGCGGCGATAGGGCTTGGGCAGTACTGGGAATTCGGTGCCACCCTGCTCGCCCATGGAATCGAAGCCCGCATAGCCGGACGTCAGGAGCACCTTGAGCTCGGGGCGGCAGCGCCGCGCCGCGCGCGCGAGGTCGATGCCGTTCATTTGATCCGGCATCATGACATCGGTGAACAGCAGCTGAATCCGATCATCGTGCTGGATTATCCACAAAGCCGAACGGGCATCGATTGCCGTCAGCACGCTGTAGCCGAGATCCTTCATCATCTCGACGACCAACTCGAGCACGAGGTCGTTGTCCTCGACGACAAGGACAGTTTCGTGTCCTTCCGGCATGTCAACAATGTGATCTTCCCGTGTCACATCCATCGCAAATCGGCCGTGTTCCACCATTTTCCCGCGTGCATGACCGCGGAGACTCTTACGATGGCAACGCGACCTGGGATGATTCGTTCCGCCGGATTTCGCGGCGGGAATGACGCCAACCCGACACTCGCGGATCAGAGGCTCAGACCACCGTGGTTTCCGCGCAAGCGGGAAGATGGATCGCGACGCGCGAGAGCGTGCCGCCTTGCGCGCCGCTGCTCATCCGGCCCTGCGCTTCGCGCGCGAAATGTTCGACGATCGCAAGATCGGGCGTGGCGCGACCTTCGCCTGATTGCGGATCGCGCGACTCGGCATCGAGTGCGAGAACAATTTCGCCATCGGATGCTTCGTCCTTGCCGAGGCGGAACGTCAGGATCCCGCCGCCGCGCATTACCGCCGCGAGCTGCAAAGCCACGTGAACGACGGCCACCTCGAAGCTCGCGGGGTCGACCCGGACACAGCACGGCCCCACTTCGCCGGTCTCGGCGACGATGTCGACCTCGCGGCCGATCGCGACCTGGATCAATTCGATCAGCGGCGGCAGCGTTTCGGCGACGCTGATCACTTCAGGCTCGGGACGGCGCGAATGCGAGAAGTTCAAGAGATGGCGGACCAGAGCCGAGGCTCCTGTCATCGCATCGAGCATGCCTTCGATGCGACGGCCGTGCTTGCTCACCACCGCTGCATCCTGCTGCATGACATCGAGGTTCATCAGAACGACGGAGAGAGAATTGTTAAGATCGTGCGCGACGCCGCCCAGCATCGCGTCGAGCGCGTGCAACCGTGCGTGAGCCGACGACCCGAATGTTTCGTCGCCTTCTCTGCGTTTGTCGAGGGCGGGCCTCGAGCCGTTACCGGGCAGCGCCATTGCCAACACGCTACCACAAAGCGCAAAACACGAAAATCATCCCTTCAACAATGTTCCGAGCCGAAACCACAAAAAAGCCGCATTCCCGCTTCGCGTCTTCGCGCGGAGCGCCGCCGGGGACCAAGCTTAGGCGGCGCTGATCGCGGCCAGCATCGCCAGCACCGTCAGCGCGATCGAGATTCCCAAGACATATCGCATCCGACCCAAGGTCACACCCTGTCGGGCTTGAAGCTCGGAAAGTTCCGTCGTCCGCGCCATGGCATCCTCCGGTTATCGCTCGGGCATACACCCAGCCAGTAATCAAAACGTTGGGCGTTGCGTTTGGTTCCAGATCGTCGCACCGCGGTGGCCCGAGAACCGAGGAACTCCGCGCGATGCGGCGTCGTTAGGCGGACATGGCAGTACCTAAAACGAGCGTGCAGCGCATTGAAGACTATGCCCTTATCGGCAACTGCCTGACGGCGGCCCTGGTCGGACGCAATGGGTCGATCGACTGGTTCTCGGTACCACGTTTCGATTCCCCCACCTGCTTCGCCGCGTTGCTCGGCGAACGAACGAACGGGCGCTGGCTGATCGCGCCCGCCGATCCCTCTCCCACCGTCGTGCGCCGCTACCGGCCGGAGACCCTGGTGCTTGAGACGCGGTTCCGGACCGCGAGCGGCGCCGTTCTTGTCACCGATTTCATGCCTTTGGCACCCGACCGGCTCCTGCCCTTGTCGCCGGACCGGCGCCGGGTCGATCTGGTGCGCATCATCCGCGGCGAAGAAGGCACCGTGCGGATGACCATGGAGATGATCTTCCGTTTCGACTACGGCAGCATCGTCCCCTGGGTCCGGCGGCGTCCCGACGGCCTCAGCGCGGTCGCCGGCCCCGATGCGCTGCTGCTGCGCACCTCGGTCGATCTCCAAGGGCGCGACGAGACCACCGTCGCCGACTTCACCATTCACGCCGGTGAGACGATCCCCAGCACCTTGAGCTGGTACCGCTCGCATCAGACCGAGCCGGCTGCCTACGACGCCGCGGCCGTGCTCGAGGAGACGACCAAATTTTGGCAGGGGTGGAGCCGCCGCCACGAGGCGAAAAGCGAGTGGCGGGATGCCGAGCTCCGCTCGCTCTTGACGCTCAAGGCGCTCACCTACCAGCCAACCGGCGGCATCGTCGCGGCGCCGACCACCTCGCTGCCCGAGAAGCTCGGCGGCGTACGCAATTGGGACTATCGCTTTTGCTGGCTGCGCGACGCGACCTTCACGCTCTACGCGCTGCTTCTCTCAGGTTATCGCGAAGAGGCGCAGGCGTGGCGCGAATGGCTCTTGCGCGCCGTCGCCGGCTCGCCGAGCGAAGTGCAGGTGATGTACGGTCTCGCGGGCGAGCGCCGCCTGCCGGAATACGAGCTGCCCGGGCTGTGCGGCTATATGGCCAGCTGTCCGGTGCGCGTCGGCAACGCCGCTCACACTCAGCGCCAGACCGACATCTTCGGCGAGATCATGGACGCGTTCTATTCGGCGCGGCTGCACGGCATCGATGCCGAGGACGACGCCCTGCACGTCCAGGAGAAGCTGCTCGAATTCCTCGAGAGCCACTGGCAGTTGCCCGATTCCGGCATCTGGGAGAGCCGCGGCGCGGAGCGGCGCAACACCCATTCGGCGGTGATGGCCTGGGTGGCCTTCGACCGTGCGATCAAATCGGCCGAACGCTATGGTCTCAAGGGGCCGGTGGATCGCTGGGCCGCGCTGCGGCGCGAAATTCACCGTGAGGTATGCGCACGCGGCGTCGATCACGAGCGCGGCGTGTTCGTCCAGGTTTTCGGCGACAAGGCGCTCGATTCCGCGCTTCTCCGCATCCCGCTCGTCGGCTTCCTGCCGCCCGACGACCCGCGCGTCGTTCGCACCGCCGAAGCGGTCGCGCGCGATTTGATGGAAAACGGCTTCGTCTTGCGCTACCGCCCCGATGAAGCGCCGGACGGACTACCGCATGACGAAGGCGCGTTCCTCATCTGCTCGTTCTGGCTTGCGGACAACTTCGCCCTGATGGGTCGCGAGACGGAAGCGCGCGCGCTCTTCGAGCGGCTCTTGGCGATCCGCAACGATGTCGGCCTGCTGGCGGAGGAATACGATCCGGCAGCGAAGCGGTTTCTCGGCAACTTCCCGCAAGCCTTCTCACATGTCGGCTTGATCAACACCGCGCATAATCTGTCGTTGCAGCGAGGCCCCGCCGATCACCGCGCGGCGCATTGAGCCGCAGCCGCTATTTCCGGCGACGCATACCCAAGAGCAACCCGCCGATCGCGGCGGCGATCACGAGCTGAGGGACGTGATGCTCGAACATGCCGGCCAGCTCCTTGCTGTTTAATACGCTCGCCAGCGCCGGCGCCCGCGGCGCGCGGGCGATCCGTCGGGCAGCGAAGCCGAAGATGAATGTCCCGGCCAACAGGACGACCGCCACGACAAGCGCGGCCCGGGCCGGTCCAATTACAGTGGCGAGCCATAGCCAAAGCGCCGCGGATGCCCAGCCGAGGGCGCCCAATCCGGCCATGGCGGCCAGCACGCCGCAGACCGTGGCGCCGATGATCCGTCGTTTGATGCCGGTCCGGGACGGCGCGACGACCTGATGCAGAACGACACGCGCGGCGAGCCCGATGAGATCTTCGGCGACGGGCATCAGACCGGCTCAGCGCAACAGGATACGGCTACTGACGAAGCCGACGGCGAAGGCGATGAGCAGGCTGGCTAGGGGCTTTTCCTCGACGGCCTGTGCCAGCGCGGCGGCCTGGCGCTGGCCTTCGGAGGCGATCGTACCATAGAGCCGGCTCGCCTCTTCGCTGACGGTATCGCTCGCGCCCGACTTGACGTGCTCCATCAGCCGGGCCAGGTCCTTTTTAAGCGCTTGGATATCGTCGACGATCTTCTCGAGATCGTTATCGGCGTTCGCCGTGTCGCTCGCCATCTCGCCTCCTGCCACAAGAAAGTACGCGCTGTCGAAAACGCATTGCCGCAGCTTCCGTTCCGGCGTCAGCGGTCGTTTGTGCCTGATCGTGTCGCTCGGCCGCGCAATGTCAATAAGCCGGCGCGGACCGGCTGGGTGTCGGTTACGGCGGCGACGACGGGCCGCGCGTTACCATCGACGCGATCAGCGAGACGACGAACAGCACGAGGAAGATGAAGAACAGCAGCTTGGCGATTTCGGCGGTGGCGACCGAAATGCCGGTGAAGCCCACCAGCCCTGCAATCAGCGCGATGACGAAGAAAATCGCGGCCCAGTAGAGCATGGCGTCGTTCTCCCGTATAGGCGGAGCGGTGTGTGCTCCGGGAGACCGGTCCCCATGATGACAGTCATCCGGTCGTCGAAAGATAACAGCACGGAAAGCTAAAGGTTGCGGCGCCGGGCTTCCTTGCGCGCGTCGCGACCGCCCTCGGGCGCGAACAGCTCGTCGAGCTCCGGATCCCAGAGATGGACGCCGCCGGTGATGCCGTTGACGTTGGCGGCGAGCTTGACGTTCTCGGGCAGCTTGAAGTCGATCCGCGCCGCATTGCCGCCGCCCAGATGGAGCGTGTCGTAGTTCACCAATGTGGCGACGATGACCAGTGCCTTCTTGAGGCGCTCGTTCCATTTGGCGCGGCCTTTGCCGCGCCGCACCGCGTCGCCGATATACCGGTCATAGGTAAGACCGTGGCGCAGGGGATGCTGGCCAAGCTCGAGATGCGGCAGCAGCCGGCCGTTGTAGAAGAACGACGAGCCGATGCCGGTGCCGAGGGTCAGGACGCATTCGAAGCCTTTTCGGGCGATGACTCCGAGCCCTTGCACATCGGCATCGTTGAGGATGCGCGCCGGCTTGCCGAACCGTGCCGCGAGGGCATCGGCGAGCGCGAATTTTCGCCAGAAGTCGGTGCCGAGATTGGGCGCGGTATAGACGACGTTGCGCTTCACATAGCCGGGAAAGCCTGCGGAGATCCGCTCGAACGGCGGAAGCTGATCGACCAGCCGCGCGACCGTGCCGAGGAGCGCCTGCGGCGTCGTCGGATGCGGCGTCAACTCGAGTACCTCGGATACCAGCATCTTCCCGCTGCGATCGAGGACCGAGGCCTTGATGTGCGAGCCACCGATATCGATCGCGAGGGTGCGCGGCCGCACCGCAGCCCGCGGTCGCCGACGCCGGACGCTCATCGCGGCGCGTTGGTAGCGGCGGCGCGATCGAGGAACCAGCGCAGCCGGCCGGCCGGGTGGATCATCGCCGCCGGCAGCGTGTCGTCGTGTCCGAGCCGCGAAACGATGTCGCGTTTCGTGGCGCCGGTGACGAGAAACGCGACCTCGCCGCTGCTTTCGAGCGTCGGGATCGTCAAGGTGACGCGCGGCTCGGGCACGCTCGCATCGCTGACCCCGATCGCCCAGCGCTTGCGCTCGTTCAGCGCCGGATTGGCGGGGAAGAGCGAAGCGGTATGGCCGTTGTCGCCGACGCCGAGCAGCGTCGCGGCAAAGAGCGCGCGATTGGCGGCGAGCCGCTCCGAGCCGTAGAACGCCTTCAGCGCCGCCTCGTAAGCCGCCGCAGCCTGGTCGGCCTTGCCGGACGCGGTCGGCACCGGATGGATGTTCGCCGACGGAATCGGCACATGGTCGAACAGCGCCTCGCGCACCATGTGATAATTGCTGCGACCGCTGTCGGCCGGAACGACGCGCTCGTCGCCGAAGAACCAGTGCGCGCGCGTCCAGGGAAAGCGGTCGCGGAACGGCGGTTGCGCCAGCATCGCATAGACTTGGCGCGGCGTATTGCCGCCGGCGAGGCAGAGCGCGGGCTTGCCCTCGACCGCGAGCGCGCGCTCCAACAGCCACTCCGCCACCGCGCGGGCCGCGGTCTCGGGGTCCGGAAGAACGTGCCGCTCGATCTGTGCCGCGTTCGCCATTGTGATTCGAGCCCTGATCATCATGGCCGGTTCTGGCCCACTTCGATCCGCCGCCAGTGGCGACCGTCGCGAGCCATGAGATCCTCGGCGCTGCCCGGACCTTCGCTGCCTGCGGGGTAAATGGCAAGGTCCCGCGCCGGGGCCTCATGCCAGTCGTCGAGGAAAGGCTGAACGATGCGCCAGCCGGTCTCGATCTCATCGGCCTGCTGGAACAGGGTCGCATCGCCGATCATGCAATCGAACAGCAGCGTCTCGTAGCCGGTGCTCGGCGCAGCATCGAAATAATCCTTGTAGTTGAAGTCCATCCGCACGCCGCCGAGGGCGAGTTGCGGCCCCGGCACCTTGGCGTTGAATTGCAGCGCGATGCCCTCGTCGGGCTGGATGCGCAGCACCGCGAAATTCTCGCCGAGCGCGTCGATCGGCGTCTCGCGGAACGGCGTGAACGGCGCCTCCTTGAACTTGATCGCGACCTCGGTGCGCCGCGCGACCAGCGCCTTGCCGGTGCGGAGATAGAATGGAACACCGGCCCAGCGCCAATTGTCGATCATCAGCCGCAAGGCGACGTAGGTCTCGGTGGTGCTGTCGCGCGACACATCCGGTGCCTGGCGGTAGCCGACGATCTGCTTATCCACCACTGTGCCGGCCGCATATTGGCCGCGCACCGCATCGCGCATCGCCGTATCGGCGGTGAAGGGATGGACGGCGTGCAGCACCTTCGCCTTTTCGGCGCGCACCTCGTTGGCGACGAAGCTGGTCGGCGGCTCCATCGCGACCAGCGTCAGCAATTGAAAGAGGTGGTTCGGCACCATGTCGCGCAACGCGCCGGTCGCGTCATAGAACTTGCCGCGGCCCTCGACCGCGACGGTCTCCGCCGCGGTGATCTGCACATGGTCGATGCGATCGCGATTCCACAACGATTCGAAAATGCCGTTGGCGAAGCGCAGTGCCATGATGTTCTGCACCGTCTCTTTGCCAAGGAAATGATCGATCCGATAGACCTGGGCTTCGGCGAAGACCGTCAGCAGGTGGCGGTTGAGGGCCTGGGCGGAGATGAGATCGGTCCCAAACGGCTTCTCTATGATGATGCGGCGCCAGCCGTCGTGCTCGTCCTTTTCCTTCGCTAGCCCCTTCTCACCGAGGCGCTTCACGATCGGCACGAAAGCCGTCGGCGGCGTTGCCAGGTAATAGAGCCGGTTGCCTGGGATCCGCCGCTCGTTTTCGATGCGCTTCAGCGTCTGGTCGAGGCGGTCGTAGGAAGCGGGATCCTCGAACTCGCCCTGGACATAGCTGCTGCGCTCAATCAGCCACGAGACGGCCGCGGGCTCGAGTTTCTCCTTGATGTGCTCTTCGAGCGCTTGCTTGAGCAGGCGACGAAACTCGTCATCCGATCGGTGCGAATGAGCAAGGCCGACGATCGCGAAAGCATCGGGCAGCCGCTTCTGCACCGCGAGGCGATAGAGCGCGGGTACCAGCAGGCGCGCCGTCAGATCGCCGGAGGCACCGAAAATGACGAAGCTGCAAGCATTAGCTTGCCGCACGCCGCGCGCGTCACCGGCTGGTGCCATGGCCTTTTCCTTGGCTGGCCGCGCCCGACGCTTTCGGCTCGACATGCCCGCCGAAGCCCTTGCGCATTGCCGACAGTAGCCGCATGGCGAAGCTCTCCGGCTCGCGCGAGCGGAAGCGGGCAAAGAGCGCGGCGGAGAGCACGTCCACCGGCACGGCCTCCTCGACCGCGGCGTGGATCGTCCAGCGGCCTTCGCCCGAATCCTCGACGTAGCCGGTATAGCCTTCGAGGCCCTCGTCCTCGGCGAGTGCCGCCGCGCTGAGATCGAGCAGCCAGGACGAGATGACGCTGCCGCGCCGCCACACCTCGGCGATATCGGGCAGGTTGAGCGTGAAGCGGTGTTCCGCCGGCAAGGCCTCGCTCGCCGCGCCCTGCAGAACGTCGAAGCCTTCGGCATAGGCCTGCATCAGGCCGTATTCGATGCCGTTATGCACCATCTTGACGAAATGCCCGGCGCCGACCGGACCGGCATGGAGATAGCCCTTCTCGGGTCGCGGGTCGCGCTTCTCGCGATGCGGCGTGCGCGGAATGTCGCCGCTGCCGGGCGCCAAGGTGGAAAAGATCGGATCGAGCCGGTCGATCACCGGCTTGTCGCCGCCGATCATCAGGCAATAACCGCGCTCCAAGCCCCAGATACCGCCGCTGGTGCCGGCATCGACATAATGGATGCCCTTGGCGGCGACGACGTGCGCGCGGCGGATATCGTCCTGCCAGAAAGTGTTCCCGCCGTCGATGATGACGTCGTCGCGGCCCAGGATATTCCCGAGCGCCGCCACCGTGTCCTCGGTCGGGCCGCCGGCCGGGAGCATGACCCAGACGGCCCGTGGCGGACGGAGATGCTTCACGAGGTCATCGAGGCTGGCCGCGCCCGCGATCGCCTTGCGATCGGCTAGCGCACTCACGGCATGGGCGTCGCGATCGAATACGACACATTCATGACCGTTCGCGGTCAGGCGGCGGGTAATGTTGCCGCCCATCCGTCCCAACCCTATGACCCCAAGTTGCATCGTCCGCCCTCCCAATGGGTCAGGTGGGGCTACGCGGCTTTTGCTTTGTCGTCAACCCGCTGCAAATAGCTGCGGAGCATCCACGCCTGCTTCGCATGATACTGCATCCGGCGAATGAGGATATCGCCCGTCTCGACGTCGCCCGCCTGCTCGGTGACCTCGAAGACCTCGCGCATCCGGCGTATGACATGCTCGTTATCGGCCGACGCGGCCGCGATCATCCGCTCCGGGGGCAGGATGCTCTCCTCGTCGGAAATCTTCGACAGCTTGCGGAACTGCGGGAAGCTGCTCGGCGCGAATTCGCCGATCGCGCGAATCCGCTCGGCGAGCTCGTCCGCCGCCATCGCGAGATCGGTGTATTGCTGCTCGAAGAGTGCATGCAACTCCCCGAACATCGGGCCGGTCACGTTCCAATGGAAATTCTGTGTCTTGAGGTAGAGCAAATACGTGTCCGCCATGACGCCCGCCAGGCCTTGCGCCACTTTGGCAAGTTCCTTGGGCTTCAATCCGAGATCGCCGGCGACGCTGTTTCCGTCCGTGCGGCGCACCGCTACATCCATGTCCCACTCTCCCTTTGCTCGCATGGAAAGCGGCGAGCGCCGAAGCGCTCGCCGTTCCCCTCAAACGTGCGCCGACCGCAATCGTTCCGCCGAGCGGTCTTACGCTGCCGCGGTACCGTGATGGCGCGATAGATTCTGGGCGACGAAATCCCAATTGATGAGTTGCTCGACGAAGGCCTTCACAAAATCCGGCCGCTTGTTCTGGTAGTCGAGATAATAGGCGTGCTCCCAGACGTCGCAGGTGAGCAGCGGGATGCCGTGGCTGGCGAGCGGATTGGCCGCGTTCGACGTTTTCATGACCCTGAGCTTGCCGTTCTCGAGCACCAGCCATGCCCAGCCGCTGCCGAATTGCGTCTGCGCCGCCTCGGCGAATTGATGGGCGAATTTGTCGAAGCCGCCGAAGGCCTGATCGATACGCGTCGCGACATCGCCTTGCGGCTTGCCCCCGCCTTTATGCTTCATGCAATGCCAGAAGAAATCGTGGTTCCAGGACTGCGCCGCGTTGTTGAAGATTTGGACCTTCGATTCGTCTTTCGCCGTCGCGCGAATGATGTCTTCCAAGGATTGGCTGGCCAGCGGCGTACCGTCGATCAGCTTGTTCAGCGTGTCGATATAGGCCTTGTGATGCTTGCCGTGGTGGAACTCGAGCGTCTTCGCCGACATCGCGGGCTCGAGGGCATCCTTGGCGTAAGGCAGCGGCGGAAGTTTGAAAGCCATCGCATCCTCTCAATCTGACATAAGTGCAAGAATCGGGCGCGCCGGATCGTGCAGCCGCCCAAAAGGTAACGGGCGGCCTTGGGCTCAGTTCCGGGCGTTGCTCGCGTGAACTTGCGGCGGCATCGCGGATTTTTCCTGCATCACGCCCGCTATGACGGCACAGCGCAAGCGACGTGCCCACGCCTTTGCACAAAGGCGGCCCTGGCGTGACCCCAAGCTGATCGCGCGCTCGGCCGAGCACAGCCGGCGGCGCAAAGCCAGCCCTTGCAATCGGCCCTGTCGATGCTGACTTTCTACATCAACCGGGGCGGGCCGGAACCTCCTCACGGCCGAGCGGCGTGCGCTGACGCGCGCGAAGTCGAAGTTGCGTCGGATTTACGACAGACCCGCTGTCTTCACGCAGCGCAAAATAAGGTAAAAACGAGGCCGATGCGAGGCCGATGGGAGTCGACAAAATGCTGGTACAGCCACGGTTTTTCTTGAAGCGGCCACGCTTTTGCCCCCTTCGCACCTGCATAATTTTTGCCGTTGGTAATTCCTAGGGGATCGTAGTCTATGGCTTTAATACGCGACGACAAGCAGTTGATTCTTCACAATAAAACCTCGTTTCAACGCAATCTATGGATCGGCGTCTGTCTCGTTGCCCTTGCAAGTTCCGCGGCGGTTTCCAGTGCTCGCGCCCAAAGCCAGCCGACCACCGGCTTCTATATCGGGGGCGCGCTTGGCACGAACATCGAGGAGAACAATCGCTTCCGGAACGGCGGCGGGTCCAGCACTGACAGCTATCACGCGGGGTATGCGGGCACGCTCGCTTTCGGCTACGGGCTCGGCAACGGCCTGCGCTTCGAGTTCGAGCCCGGTTACCGCAACAATCGGGTCGACCGCGTCAACGGTGCGCCCGCCGACAGCCGCACCCAAATCGCGACGTTCATGGGCAACGTTCTCTATGATTTCAACCAGTTCCAGACGCCGTGGATTCCCCTGACACCGCATATCGGCGCCGGCATCGGCGACGCCAATGTGTGGGATCGGTCGGTGACGCCGACGCACAACAACGCGTCGGGTTCGACCAACCGGCTCGCCGTGCAGGCGATCGGCGGCCTCGATTATTCCTTGACCCCCAACCAGAAGGTCGGCGTCGACTACCGCTATCTGCTGGTCCATGACGCCGCCTTCGCGACCGTGGCAGGCGCCAGCGCCCATGCCGGCGATCTCAACAACCATACCTTCCTGCTGACCTATCGCTACGAGTTCAACCAGCCGCCGGCGCCGCAACCGATTGCGGCGGCGGCCGTAACCCCGCCGCCCCCGCCCGCGCCGCCACCCCCGGCGTCGCATCCCTATGAGGTCTATTTCGAATTCGATCGCGCGACACTGACGCCGGATGCGCGCCAAGTCGTCCAGCAAGCGGCGCAAAACGCGTTGCAGGGCCGTGCGACGAACATCGTCGCCACTGGTCACACCGATACCGTCGGCACGGGTAGCTACAACCTCGTCCTGTCGCGCCGCCGCGCCACCGCCGTCAAGACCGAGCTGGTGAAGGATGGCGTTTCGGCGAACGAGATCGCGACTTCGGGCGTCGGCATGAACGACTTGGCGGTGGCGACCGGGGCGGGCGTGAACGAGCCGCGCAACCGCCGTGTTGAGGTCACGGTCCAAGGGCCGGGAATGTAGGAGTTGATCCGCCGGCCCTCGCTGGCCGGAAAACGGTAGCTGACGAACTTTGTCTGGCGCAGCGCCGGGCGAAACAAGGCGGAGCGGCATCCGGCGCTGCGTGATGGAGGCGAGAACGATGCAGACGATCTTGGTGTCGAATCGCGTCGCGGAACCGAGCCGCGGCGGCGCCATGCCCGGCGGCTTGGCCGCAGCCCTCTATGCTGCGACCGACAAGAACGGCGCATGGTGGATCGGCAGCAGCGGCAAGCACACCAAAGAGGCCGCAGCCGTCGCCGAGCCGCCGATTCACGTCAAGAACATCGGCGCCGGCAAGCTGGTGACGGTCGACTTCCCTGCCGCGCTCTATCGCAATTTTTACAATGGCATGTCGAACTCCGCGATCTGGCCGATCCTTCACGACCGTGCCGATCTTCTGCATTACGACGAGCATTTCTTTCAGGCCTATAGCGAGATCAACGATCTGATGGCCGACGCGGTGGCGCGCGTCGCTCAACCCGATGCGCTGATCTGGATCCACGACTATCACTTCTTCATGCTCGGCGAGTGCCTGCGACGACGCGGCTTGACGAATCCGATCGGCTTTTTCCTGCACACGCCGTTCCCGACCGCTTCGGTGCTCAGCTGCATGCCGCAGCACCAGGTCATCATGAAGAGCCTCTCCGCCTACGATCTGGTCGGGTTCCAGACCGGGAACGATCTGCTGCGCTTCCGGGACTATGCGACCACCGAGCTGGCGGCGACGCTGACGGGCCAGACGACGCTGCGCTTCGGCAGAGGCCGGGTGCAGATCGGCGTCTTCCCGATCGGTATCAATGTCGAACATTTCGCCGAGGCCGCCGAGCGCAACCACCGGACCCGGCGCCTCAATCGCATGCGCAACGATTTGCACGACGGCTGCATGGTGATCGGCGTCGACCGCCTCGACTACAGCAAGGGCCTGCCGCTGCGTTTCCAGTCCTACGAGCAGTTTCTGACCCTCTACCCCGAAGAGCGCAAGCGCGTTTCCTTCCTCCAGATCACGCCCCCGACGCGTTCCGAGGTCGAGAGCTATCGTCGCGTCCGCAGCGAACTCGCGGCCAAGGCCGGCGACGTCAATGCGCGCTTCGGCAGCGTCGACTGGATGGTGCTGCGCTATGTCAATGAGAGCTTCTCGCCTGACGAGCTCGCAGGCTTCTACCGCATGAGCAAGGTCGGCTGCGTAACGCCGCTGCGCGACGGCATGAACCTCGTCGCCAAGGAATATATCGCCGCCCAGAATCCCGAAGATCCGGGCGTGCTCGTGCTATCGAAATTCGCCGGCGCCGCGCAAGAGCTGAACGCCGCCCTCCTCGTCAATCCCTACGACACCGAGGAGGTCGCGCGCTGCCTGCATCAGGCGCTCTACATGCCCCAGGGAGAGCGCCTGGAGCGCTGGGAGACGTTGATGCGGGTGCTCCGCAAGGCCGATCTGCAGAGCTGGTACGACTCCTTCTTCGTCGCGCTGCGCAGCGCCTCGATCAAGCCCGCCGACAGCACGGCGCTGAGCGTCGCTTAAGGCAACCGCCTGTGTCGCCGCCGAAGCCCGTCAGCGTAGTCGAGACGAATGGCAAGCACATTGACCACATCGCCACCGGAAAGCCCCATCGCCTCCGCTCGATCCGTTAAGCCGCTGTCGTCGTCGACCTCTTCTGCTGCAGCGGTCACCGAGTCGGGCGCGCGGATCGCGATCGAGCGTGTCTATCCCGAACTCGATTGCGGCCGCTACCCGGTCAAACGCATCGTCGGCGAACCGCTCGAAGTACGGGCCGACATCTTTCGCGATGGGCATGATGTTCTGGGCGCGGCCCTCCTCTATCAGCCGGAAGGCGGATCGCGCTGGCATTCGGCGTCGATGCGGCTCTATGACAACGACCGTTGGACGGGCTCGATCGCGCTGACCGAGAACCGGCGCTATCGCTATACGATCGAGGCCTGGACCGATCTCTTCGCCTCCTGGCGCGACCGCATGCATCGCAAGCTCGCGGCGCAGCAAGACATCGCGACGGACCTTGCCGAGGGCCGCGCGCTGGTGGCGGAGGCACAAAAACGCAGCGGCCGAGCCCTCCTACCGGCCGGCGCCGACGCCGAGTCGCTGCTCAGCGACGCGCTCGCCGCGGCCATGGCCGAATTCGGCCCGCGCGACGACGTCACCCGCCTCGATCGCGTGCTCGAAGTCGTCGTCGATCGCAAGGCCGCGCGCTTTGCCGCCTGGTACGAAATGTTTCCGCGCTCGCAAGGAACGGTTCCCGATCGCAGCGCGACCTTCCGCGATTGCATCGCGCGGCTCGATGACATCGCCGCAATGGGCTTCGATACAATCTACCTGCCGCCGATCCATCCGATCGGCGAGAAGAACCGCAAAGGCCGCAACAATTCTCTCGCCCCGGAGGCCGACGATCCCGGCAGCCCTTATGCGATCGGCAGCCCGCTCGGCGGCCACGACACGGTTCATCCCGAGCTCGGCACCATCGAGGATTTCCGCGGCTTCGTCGCCGCCTGCGCCCAACGCGGTATGGAAGTCGCACTCGATCTCGCGGTGCAATGCGCGCCCGATCATCCCTGGGTCGCGCAGCATCCCGATTGGTTCGAGTTTCGGCCCGACGGTTCGATCCGCTATGCGGAAAATCCGCCGAAGCAATATCAGGACATCGTCAACGTCAACTTCCGCTCGGCCGCCTGGCCGGCGCTGTGGACCGCGATCCGCGACATCGTCGCCTTCTGGATCGACCAGGGCGTGCACGTCTTCCGCGTCGACAATCCGCACACCAAGCCGTTCCCGTTCTGGGAGTGGCTGATCCGTGACATCCAGCGCGGGCGGCCCGACATCCTCTTCCTGTCGGAGGCCTTCACCCGCCCGAAGGTGATGCGCAATCTCGCGAAGCTCGGCTTCACGCAATCCTATACCTATTTCACCTGGCGCAACGACAAGCAGGAGCTGACCGAGTACTTCACCGAGCTGACCCGCGAGGAGCCGCAGGAATATCTCCGGCCGCATCTCTTCACCAACACGCCCGACATCTTGCCGCGTTTCCTGCAGGAGGGCGGTCCGCCCGCCTTTCGCATCCGCGCCGTGCTGGCGGCAACGCTTGGCGGCCTCTTCGGCATCTATAACGGCTTCGAGCTGTGTGAGAACCGCGCCTTGCCGAATTCCGAGGAATATGCCGAGTCCGAAAAATACCAATACAAGGTCTGGGATTGGGACCGTCCGGGCAACATCAAGCCACTAATCACGGCGCTCAATCGCATCCGCCGCGCCCATGCGGTCTTCGAGGACGGGCTCAACCTCGATTTCTACACCTGCGACAACGACCGCGTGCTGTTCTACGGTCGGGGGCGATCGGTGTTCGTCGCCGTGAGCCTCGATCCTTTCGCGCCTCAGGAAACGCTGCTCGATCTGCCGCTGCACGCGCTCGGCATCGCCGAATCGGATGACCTACGCGTCGCCAACCTGCTGACCGGCGGCACGGTGCATTGGGTCGGAGCGCGGCAGCGCGTCCGGCTGGAGCCCGAAGCGCCAGCGCTGATCTTCACCCTCGGGAGGGTGCGGTGAGCGTATCGGCACCCGAGCGTCCGGACTGGTACAAGGACGCGATCATCTACGAGCTTCATCTCAAAGCGTTTCACGACGCCAACGGCGACGGCATCGGCGACATACGGGGGCTGATCGAGAAGCTGGACTATATCCAGGAGCTCGGCGTCACCGCGATCTGGCTGCTGCCCTTCTTTCCCTCGCCGCTGCGCGACGACGGCTACGACATCTCCGACTATCGCGACATCCATCAGTCCTACGGCGGCCTTTCTGATTTCCGGCAGCTCGTGCGCGAGACCCACAAGCGCGACATGCGCGTCATCATCGAGCTGGTCATCAACCACACCTCGGACCAGCACCCGTGGTTCCAGCGCTCCCGGCGCGCGAAGCCGGGATCGGTCGCGCGCAACTTCTATGTCTGGAGCGAGACCGATGAGAAATACAAAGGCACACGGATCATCTTCACCGATACCGAGAAATCGAACTGGACCTGGGATCCGGTCGCCGGCGCTTTCTATTGGCATCGCTTCTTCTCGCACCAGCCGGACTTGAATTTCGACAGTCCCCATGTCGTGCGCGCCGTGCTCAATACCATGCATTTTTGGCTCGATCTCGGTGTCGACGGCTTCCGGCTCGACGCCATTCCCTATCTCTGCGAGCGCGAGGGCACGAGCAGCGAGAACCTCCCCGAGACCCACGCCATCATCAAGCACATCCGCGCCGAGCTCGACTGCGACTACACCGGCAAGCTGCTGCTGGCGGAAGCCAATCAGTGGCCCGAGGACGTGAAGGATTATTTCGGCGCCGCCGACGAATGCCACATGGCGTTCCATTTCCCGCTGATGCCGCGGATCTACATGGCGATCGCCCAGGAAGATCGCCACCCGATCACCGACATCATGCGCCAGACGCCGGAAATTCCGGAGTCGTGCCAGTGGGCGATCTTCCTGCGCAACCACGACGAGCTGACGCTCGAGATGGTGACCGACGCCGAGCGCGATTATCTGTGGCTCACCTACGCCGCCGACCGGCGCGCGCGCATCAATCTCGGCATCCGCCGCCGCCTCGCGCCGCTAATGCTGAACGACCGCCGCAAGATCGAGCTCATGAACGGCCTGTTGCTGTCGATGCCCGGGACGCCGATCATCTATTACGGCGACG
The DNA here is from genome assembly GCA_036501365.1 of Allostellaceae bacterium. Taxonomy (GTDB): domain Bacteria; phylum Pseudomonadota; class Alphaproteobacteria; order ATCC43930; family CGMCC-115725; genus CAIKMD01. The sequence continues at coordinate 199,346 of DASYAL010000013.1, forward strand.
AGATCGGCATGGGCGACAATATCTATCTCGGCGATCGCGACGGCGTCCGCACGCCAATGCAGTGGACGCCCGACCGCAACGCCGGCTTCTCGCGCGCCGACCCCGCGCGGCTCTACCTGCCGCCGATCATGGACGCGGTGTACGGCTATCAAGCGCTCAACGTCGAAGCGCAATCGCACAGCCTCTCGTCGCTGCTGAACTGGATGAAGCGGCTCATCAATGTGCGCCAATCGCTGAAAGTCTTCGGTCGCGGCACCCTCACCTTCCTCTATCCGTCGAATCGCGCCGTGATCGCTTATCTGCGGCAGCATGAAGAGACGACGGTGCTGTGCGTCATGAACCTCTCGCGGTCGGCGCAAGCGGTGGAGCTCGATCTTCCCGCCTCGGCCGGACGCGTCCCGGTCGAAATGCTCGGCCGCACGCCGTTTCCGGCGATCGGCGACGCCAGCTACACGATCACGCTGCAAGGCTACGGCTTCTTCTGGTTCGAGCTGACCCAACCCTCGGAAGATCTGCGGCTGGCAGCGAAGATCGTGCCGGAGCTCGTCACGCTGGTGCAGACCGGTACCCTCGAATCAGCCGTTGAAGGCCGCAATCGCCGCATCCTCGAGCACGATGTCCTGCCGGTCTATCTGCGCGCGCGGCGGTGGTTCGCGCAAAAAGACGAGCGGCATGTGCGGATCGCGATCCTGTCGACCTTGTGCTTCTCGCTCGGCGGGCGCGACCGATGCTGGATCATCGCCGAGGCTCAGGGCAAGACCACCATGAGCTATTCGCTGCCGCTGGTCGACGACTACCAGCCCGCCACGCCGCCGCCGCCACAGTCGATCCTGGCGAAGCTGCGCCGCAGCTATCGCGAGGGCTTTTTGCTCGACGCATTGTTCGGCGATGAGTTCGTTCGCGCGGCGATCGAGGCGCTGCGGCAGAACGCCACCGTCGCCGCCGCCGGCGGGACGCTGTCGTTCCGGCCGACGGCGGCCTTCCTCACCACGACGTCGCCTGAAAAGCCGGTCATCCGCATCGCCGGCCAGGAGCAATCGAACAGCTCGGCCATCGCCGAGGAATGGCTGATCCTCAAATTCTATCGCAAGGTCGCCGCTGGCGCCCATCCCGAGATCGAGATGGGTTCGTTCCTGACGAATGAGGCGCATTTCCCGAACGCGCCCGCGCTCTACGGCAGCATCCATTTCACCGACGGCGCGGGCAAGGAAATCGCGCTCGGCGTCGTTCATGCGCTAATCCGCAATCAGGGCGACGGCTGGACCAATACCCTCGCCTATCTCGACCGCTTCCTGCAGGACCGCCGTGTGGCGAGCACCGACCAGCAGCCGGCCGCGCCCGATGCGCATGCGGCGTTCCTGGTGCGGGCCGAGCAGATCGCGCGGCGCACCGCGGAATTTCATCGCGCGCTCTATGTCGAAGCCGGCGATCCGGCGTTCCAGGCCGAGAAACTTGCCGCGAGCGAAGTGAGGAAATGGGGCGAGACCGCCGCGAAGCTGGTCGATGCCGCGCTCGCCGCGCTGATCGAGGGCCGCAACCGGCTGTCGCCCGAGGACAACGCGGCCCTCGAGGAATTGACCGCCGATCCGGCGGCCTGCAGCGCGTATATCCGAGACCTCGCGCAGATCGACGACGACATCCTGATCTCGCGCTATCACGGCGATTACCATCTCGGCCAGACGCTGGTCGTGCAGAATGATACCTTCCTCGTCGATTTCGAAGGCCCGCCGCAGCTGTCGCTGACGGAGCGGCGCGCCAAGCACTCGATCGTGCGCGACGTCGCGACCATGCTGCGCTCGTTCGATTATGCGGCGTGGACCGCGCTCGGCACCGCCACCGCCAGCACGCCCGATCGCGGCAACGAGCTTCGCGATGCAATCCTGCAATGGCGCGGCGAGGCGAGCAGCCATTTCCTCGACGCCTATCTCGCCACGATCGGCGATTGTCCGCTGTGGCCGCGCAACGAGGTCGCCGCCCGCAAGCTATTGTCGCTGTTCCTGATCGAGAAAGCGGCGCTCGAGATCGAATACGAGATCGGGAACCGCCCGAGCTGGGCCGGCGTTCCTCTAGCGGGCCTCTGCTCTCTTTTACGCGACCGACTAATACCCGAACAAACCCTATGACGATCGACAGCCAAGCCGCAGCGATCGAGACCGGCGAGCACGGCGATCCTTTCGCCGTTCTCGGACCGCACGAGCTAGGCGACGGGCGCGTGATCGTGCGGACTTACCAGCCCGACGCTCGACACGTGGTGCTGATCGATGCGTCCGGTGCAACCGTCGACGCAAAAAACTGCGACGGCAAGGGCTTTTTCGAGATCACGCTCGATCAAGGGCTGCGCCGTCCCTATCGACTGCGCGTGTCACGCCCCGGCGGCGACGAAGAGCTCATCGATCCCTATCAGTTCGGCTCCTGGCTCGGCGAGACCGACATTTATCTCTTGCGCGAAGGGACCCATCTCGCCGCCTTCAACAGACTCGGCGCGCATTTCGTCACCATGGACAACGTCGAGGGCGTCGCCTTCGCAGTCTGGGCGCCGAACACCAAACGCGTCAGCGTGGTCGGCGATTTCAATCAATGGGACGGGCGGCGCCATCCGATGCGGCGCCATCCCGGCGCCGGCATCTGGGAATTGTTCATTCCCGGCCTCAGCGAGGGCGAACGCTACAAATACGAGATCAAGCCGCGCGACAGCGCGCTGCCGTTGCTCAAAGCCGATCCCTACGCGTTCGGCGCCGAGCGGCCGCCGAACACGGCCTCGCGCATCTGCCGCACCGACCGCCACGAATGGCAAGACCAGGCGTGGATCGCCGGACGGCCGCGGCGCGACCAATACACCGAGCCGATGAACGTCTACGAGGTTCATCTCGGCTCGTGGCGCCGTCGTCCCGAAGAGGGCAATCGCTGGCTGACCTATCGCGAGATCGCGGAAACCCTGGTCCCCTACGTCAAGGATATGGGCTTCACGCATATCGAATTGCTGCCGATCGCCGAGTTCCCGTTCGATGGCTCCTGGGGCTATCAGCCGACGGCGCTGTTCGCCCCGACCAGCCGCTTCGGTTCGGCGGCGGATTTCCAATTCTTCGTCGACGCCTGTCACCGCGCGGAGATCGGCGTCATCCTCGATTGGGTGCCAGGCCATTTCCCGAACGACCCGCACGGCCTCGCCGAATTCGACGGCAGCAAGCTCTACGAGCACGCCGATCCGCGCCAGGGCCTGCATAAGGACTGGAACACGCTGATCTACAATTACGGCCGTGCCGAGGTTGCGGAATTCCTGCTCAGTAGCGCGCTGTTCTGGTTCGAACGCTATCACGTCGACGGGCTGCGGGTCGACGCGGTCGCCTCGATGCTCTATCTCGATTACAGCCGCAAGCCCGGCGAGTGGGTGCCGAATCGCTTCGGCGGCAACGAGAATCTCGAGGCGGTCGCGTTCCTGAAGCGGCTCAACGAGGCCTGCTACGGCCGCTTCGGCGGCATCATGACCGTGGCCGAGGAATCGACGGCCTGGCCGATGGTGTCGCGGCCGACCTTCGAGGGCGGACTCGGCTTCGGCTTCAAATGGAACATGGGCTGGATGCACGACACGCTCAGCTACATGTCGGAGGATCCGATCAATCGCCCCTACCATCACGAGAAGCTGACTTTCGGCCTGCTCTACGCCTTCTCCGAGAATTTCATCCTGCCGCTGAGCCACGACGAGGTGGTTCATGGCAAGCGCTCGATCCTCGGCCGCATGCCAGGCGATCGCTGGCAGCGCTTCGCCAATCTGCGCGCCTATTACGGCTTCATGTACGGGCATCCCGGCAAAAAGCTTCTTTTCATGGGCGACGAGTTCGGGCAGGAGCGCGAATGGAACCACGATCAAAGCCTCGACTGGCATCTGCTCGCGGATGAATCCCATCAAGGCGTCCTGAATCTGGTGCGCGACCTCAATGCGATCGTGCGCCAGACGCCCGCGCTGCACGAGCTCGATCACGAGCACGCCGGCTTCCAATGGATCGATGCTTCGGATCGCAGCTCGTGCATCGTCTCGTTCGAGCGCCGCGGCCGGCAAAGCAACGATCACGTCGTGATCATCGTGAATTTCACGCCGGTCGTGCGGCGGGATTATCGCATCGGCATGCCGTCCGCAGGACCCTACAAGGAAATTTTCAATTCCGACGAGCGGCGCTACGGCGGCAGCGGCGTGCTCAATTCCGGCACGCTCGTTCCGCAGGTGCTGAGCTGGCACGGACGCGCGTATTCGGTTCCCCTGACCTTGCCGCCCCTGGCGGCGATCTATCTCGCGCCTGCGACTGGATGAATTCAGCATGACGTCGCGCATACAGACGGGCCGTCCTTATCCCATCGGCCCTCAGGTCGATGCGCGCGGCGCGAATTTCGCGCTGTTCTCGGCGCATGCGGAAAAGGTCGAGCTGTGCCTCTTCGACGATCACGGCCGCCGCGAGCTCGAACGCATCATGCTGCCCGAATGCACCGAAGGGATTTGGCACGGTTACCTGCCCGGCGCCTATCCCGGCCTGCTCTACGGCTATCGCGTGCACGGCCCCTACGCGCCGCAGGAAGGGCATCGCTTCAATCCGCATAAGCTGCTGCTCGATCCCTATGCCCGCGAGATCGAGGGCACGTTCCATATCGGCGATCTGCATTTCGGCTACCGTGTCGGCGGACCGCGCGGCGATCTCGCCATGGACCGGCGCGACAACGCACGCGTCATGCCGAAATGCCGGCTCGTCGACGACAGCTTCTCCTGGGGCGACGACCGGCCGCTGCGCTATCCGCTGCGCGACACCGTGATCTACGAGATGCACATCTCGGGCTTCACCCGCGCGCATCCCGACATTCCCGAACATTTGCGCGGCTCGCTCGCCGCGTTGCGCGAGCCTCCGGTGCTCGACCATCTGCGTCGGCTGGGAGTGACCGCGGTCGAGTTCCTGCCGGTCCACGCCTGGGTCGACGACCGCCATCTCGTCGAGCGCAATCTGCGCAATTTTTGGGGCTACAACTCGATCGGCTTCTTCGCCCCGGACCCGCGTTACCTCGGCGGCGCCACGCACGCCGAGTTCAAGCACACGGTCGCCGCGCTCCATGCCGCCGGACTCGAGGTGATTCTCGACGTCGTCTACAACCACACCGCCGAGGGAAACGAGCTTGGCCCGACACTTTCCTTCCGTGGTATCGACAACGCCTCTTATTATTGGCTGAGTCCGGAAAGCCGCCGCCATTGCATGGATTTCACCGGCTGCGGCAATTCGCTGCGTCTCTCACATCCGCGCGTCTTGCAGATGATCGTCGACTCGCTGCGCTATTGGGTCGAGGGCATGCATGTCGACGGTTTCCGCTTCGACCTCGCCTCAACCCTGGCTCGCGGCCCCGCGGGCTTCGATATCGACGCGCCGTTCCTCGACGTCCTCGCCCAAGACCCGGTTCTCGCCCAGGTGAAGCTGATCGCCGAGCCGTGGGACCTAGGCCAGGACGGCTACCGCGTCGGCGGCTTCCCGCCCGGTTGGTCGGAATGGAACGGCCGCTATCGCGACGCCATGCGGCGCTATTGGCGCGGCGACGGTGGCATCACCGGCGAGGTTGCCGGCCGGCTCTCGGCCTCCGCCGATCTCTACCACCACAACAAGCGGCGGCCGAGCGCGAGCATCAACTTCGTCACCGCGCATGACGGATTCACCATGCAGGATCTCGTGAGCTACAACGAAAAGCACAACGACGCCAATGGCGAAGGCAACAAGGACGGCACGAACGACAATGCATCGTGGAATTGCGGCGTCGAAGGCCCGACCGACGATCCCGACATTATCAAGCTGCGGCAGCAGCAGCGCCGCAATTTCCTGGCCACGCTCCTACTCTCGCAAGGCGTGCCGATGCTGCTTGCCGGCGACGAGATCGGCAACAGCCAGGGCGGCAACAACAACAGCTATTGCCAGGACAACGAGACCGGCTGGATCGACTGGTCGGGAAGAAACATCTCCGGGCAGGATCTGACCGATTTCGTCGCCCGGCTGATCGCCTTGCGGCGCGGCTGCGGTCTCTCCCACGAGCATTTCCTCGAAGGCAAGATCCGCAACCCGAGCGGCCGCAAGGATATCGCCTGGTATCGCATCGACGGCCAGGAGATGACCGAGCCCGACTGGCACTTCCCCGACGCTCGGTTCATCGCTGTAGCGGTCGACGGCGCTGCGCCGGCGTTGATCCTGCTCAATGCACACTTCGAGCCGCTGAAGACGATCGTGCCCGCCGCACCCAGCGTGACGCGGTGGCGGATCGAGATCGACACGACCGAGGCGAACGGCACCGCCAAGGGTGCGCTCGTTCCGGGCGACAGTTTCGAGGTACCCGCGCGCGCTTTGCTGATGCTACTCGGCGAAACCGGACCGGAATCGGCATCGCTGCGATGAAACGCGCGCACCGCATGCCGTTCGGCGCGACGCTGCAGGACGACGGCACGTTGTTCCGACTCTTCGCACCGAAAGCACGGGACGTGGCGTTGCGGCTCGAGGGCCGCGACCGCCCGATGCCGGGTAACGATGGGTGGTTCGAGCTCGCCGTCGCCGAAGCCGGCCCGGGCGCTCTCTATCAATACGTCATCGACGGCAAGCAGGCAGTGCCCGATCCGGCCTCGCGCTTCCAGCCGCGGGACGTGCTTGGGCCGAGCGAGGTCATCGATCCCGAGGCCTTTGCTTGGGACGACGATTCCTGGCGCGGCCGGCCGTGGTGCGAAGCCGTCATCTACGAGCTCCATCTCGGCGCCTTCACCCGCGACGGCACTTACCGCGGCGCGCTTGCCGAGTTGGAGCGCCTCGCCGCCCTCGGCATCACGGCAATCGAGCTGATGCCGCTCGCCGATTTCGCGGGCACGCGCAACTGGGGCTATGACGGCGTACTGCCTTTCACGCCCGATTCGAGCTACGGCCGGCCGGAAGACCTCAAAACGCTGATCTGCGCCGCGCACCGCCTCGGTCTGATGGTGTTCATCGACGTCGTCTATAACCATTTCGGTCCGGAAGGGAATTATTTGGCGCTCTACGCGCCAACCTTCTTCGCCCAGGGCGAGACGGGATGGGGTCAATCGCTCGATTTCGGCGGCATAGCGCGCCGCTTCTTCATCGAGAACGCGCTCTACTGGCTGACCGAATATCACGTCGACGGCTTGCGCTTCGATGCCGTCCACGCCATCCGCGACGACAATCAGCCGCATTTCCTCGAAGAGCTGGCGCAAGCAGCACGGGAACGCTACGACGACCGGCCGATTCACCTCGTGCTCGAGAACGATGCGAACGAGGCGCATCTTCTCGAACGCAACGCCACCGGCGCGCCACTCTTCTACGATGCGCAATGGAACGACGACTTCCATCACGCCATGCACGTCGTGTTGACCGGCGAGAGCGACGGCTATTACGCCGATTACACGGCGGCGCCGGTCGCCCGCCTCGGCCGCTGTCTCGCCGAGGGCTTTGCCTATCAGGGCGAATATTCATCGTTTCGCGACGCCGCACGCGGCGTGCCGAGCGCCGATCTGCCGCCACTCGCTTTCGTGAACTTCCTTCAGAACCACGATCAGATCGGCAACCGCGCCTTGGGCGAGCGGCTGATCCAGCTCGCGCCGCGCGCAGCGCTGAAGGCCGCCATCGCCATCCAATTGCTCGCGCCTTCGCCGCCGCTGCTGTTTATGGGCGAGGAAGTCGGCGCGAGGGCGCCCTTTCTGTTCTTTTGCGATTTCGCGGGCGAGCTCGCCGATAATGTGCGCGACGGACGGCGGCGCGAATTCGCCCGCTTTCCGGCTTTCGCCTCCGCCGAGGCGCGCGAGCGCATCCCCGATCCGCTCGCATGCGAGACTTTCGCGCGCAGCAACATCGCGCCGGCGCTCGTGTCGCCCGACCGCGAGATCACCGCGCTCTATCGCGAATTGCTTGTGCTACGCCGGCGCGAGCTCGTGCCCCGCTTGACGGGACATCGCCAGTTTGTCGCGCAGTATCGCTGTGACGGGCGCAGCTTGTCGGTTTGCTGGACGCTTGCCGATGGCAGCAGGCTCGCGCTTGCCGCCAATCTGGCCGCCGTCCCGGAGGCGATCCTTGCGCAACCGCTCGGCCGCGTGATTTGGGGAAATACGCCGGAGAACGGACGCCTGCCGCCCTGGACCGCGCTATGGTCGATCGAAGAGTCCGCCGCACGATGACCGGCAACGACACCATCGAGATCGTCCGCGCCTATCGCGATGCCTGGGGCAACGACCGCGACGTACCTAAGAACACCATCCGACGCCTCGAACAGGTGCTGCAGCGCGATTCCGGCGACGACCGGCCGGAGAACGCGGAGACCGGGGATCGCCGCTGCTTCGCGCCGGGCTGGATGATGCGCAACGAGCGGCGCTGGGGCATTGCCGTTCAACTCTATGGCGTGCGCTCGCCGCGCAACTGGGGTATCGGCGATTTCACCGATCTCATGGCGTTGGTGCGGCTCGTCGCCGCTCAGGGCGCCGATTTCGTCGGCCTCAACCCGCTTCATGCGCTCTACGCCGCCGAGCCGCGGCGCCACAGCCCCTATTCGCCATCGAGCCGCGAATTCCTCAACGTGCTCTACCTCGACCCCGAGGCGATGCTGAGTTTCGCGATTTCGCCCGCCGCGCGCGCACGCATCGCCGATCCAGCGTTCCAAGAGCAGATCCGGGTGCTGCGTGATGCAGCGTTGGTCGACTATGAGGGCGTCGCGCGCGTCAAGGACGAGATCTTTCACCTGGTCTTCGCCGATTTTGCGGCGCTGTGCGCGCGCGAGCCGCGCCATTCGGTGGTGCTGCGTTTCGCGCAATTCGCCCGCGAGCGTGGCGAGGCGCTGCGCCGTTTCGCGATCTACCAGGCTCTTTCCTGTCGTCCCGGCTTCGGCGACAACTGGATGGCCTGGCCTGCGGAGTTCCGCGATCCGGCAGGCGCGGCGGCGCATGATTTCGCGCGCTCCGATCCGCTCGCCGTCGCCTATCACGAATTCTTGCAATGGGAGGCGGATGCTCAGCTCGGCGCCGCGGCCGCGGCAACCCGCGAGGCCGGCATGGCGATCGGCCTCTATCTCGATATCGCCGTCGGCGCCGGTCCCGAGAGCACCGAGGGCTGGAGCGAGCAGACCAACATCGTGCCGGGATTCCATGTCGGCGCGCCGCCCGACCAATGGAACGCGACGGGCCAGGATTGGGGTCTCGCGGTCTTCGATCCGTACGCGCTCCGCCGCTCGTCGTATCGCGTCTATCGCCGCATCCTCGACGCGCTTATGCGCCATGCGGCGGCGCTACGGATCGACCACGTGCTCGGCTTCTACCGCCTCTTCCTCGTGCCCGCCGGCGGCGTGCCGCTCGACGGCGTCTATCTGCGCCAGCCGGCCTTGGGACTTTGCAACATGCTTGCCGAGGAAAGCAGCGGCCGCAGCTGCATGATCGTTGGCGAGGATCTCGGGACCGTGCCGGAAGATTTCCCCGCCCTGCTCGCGACTCATAACATCCTCTCCTGTCGACTGCTGATCTTCGCCCGCGACGGCGACCGCTTTCTCACGCCGGAGGAATATCCGCGCAACGCGCTGGTCTCAGTCGGAACTCATGACCTGCCGCCGCTGCTCGGCTTCGTCGCCGGCACCGATATCGAGGCGCGCCGCGAGCTTGGAGTCTATTTGGACGAAGCGGCGTATCGGCAGGCGCACGACGAGCGCGCGCAGGAGCGGCAGCGGCTGCGCGAGGCGGTCAACGCCGCGGGCTTTCCGACCGGTGACGACGATGTCTCGCTGCTCGTCGGATGCCACGGCTTTCTCGCCCGCACGTCCTGCGCGCTGCTTCTCGTCCAGATGGAGGATCTGGCGATGGAGCGCGAGCAGGTCAACGTACCCGGCAGCGGCGATCGCTATCCGAGCTGGCGCCGCAAGCTGCCGCGCGATCTCGAGGCGATCTTCGCCGCGCCGAGCACCGAGACGATTCTCGGCGCCGTCCGCAAGGAGCGGCCGCGGGGCGAGCCGCCCGCGCGGTAGCGGCCCAGCATGCCTCGTCGCTCACCCTTCGACGCGCCGCTCGCCACTTACCGGCTGCAGCTCCATCGCGATTTCACCTTCGCGCAGGCGATCGCGATCCTGCCCTATCTGGCACGGCTCGGCATCAGCCACGTCTATTGCTCGCCGTTCCTCAAGGCGCGCGCCGGCAGCAGCCACGGCTACGACCTCGTCGATTACGGCCAGATCAATCCGGAACTCGGCGACGAGGCGAGCTTCGCGCGGTTCTGCGCGAACCTTGGGGATCATGGGCTCGGGCTGATCCTCGATTTCGTTCCCAACCACATGGGCGTCGGGCATGCCGACAATGCGTGGTGGCTCGATGTCCTCGAATGGGGCCAAGCCTCGCCCTATGCCCGCTATTTCGATATCGACTGGTCGCCGCCGCGCCGCGATCTCGCCGGCAAGTTGCTCGTGCCGATCCTCGGCAAGACCTATGGCGCGGCGCTGACCGATGGCGAGATCACCCTACGCTTCGATGCCGCGACCGGCTCGTTCAGCTTCTGGTATGCCGACCACCGCCTGCCGGTGAATCCACGCGACTATCCGGGCATCCTCGGAACCTTGGCGGAATCACCGGCACTCATCCGCGCCTTCGATCTCCTGCAGGAAGCGTTTCTCAGCGATGCGGCGCCGCATTATCTCCGCCAAGCGTCGGTCGTGGCGAAGGAGGCGCTGGCCGTCGCGGCGCGTGATCCGGCCACGGCGCATGCGATTGCAGAAGCCGCCGCTTCCTGGCACGGCGACAAAGGCTCGGCCGTAAGCTGGACGCGACTCCACGATTTGCTCCAAGGCCAATCCTTTCGCCTCGCGCATTGGCGCGCGGCGGCCGACGAGGTCAATTACCGGCGCTTCTTCGACATCCAGGAGCTTGCCGGCATGCGCATGGAGCGGATCGTCGTATTCCGCGATGCTCACGAATTCATCGGCCGGCTGCTTGCCGACGGCATGCTCCAGGGCTTGCGCATCGATCACGTCGACGGCCTCGCCGATCCGCAACGCTATTGCCGCCGCCTCAACGCTTTCGCCGCCGCGATCGTGCCGCGCGATCCCGCGGGCCGGCGGCTTCGCCCGTATATATTGGTCGAGAAGATCCTGACGGGCGCCGAGACCTTGCCGCAAAGCTGGCCGGTCTCGGGCACCACCGGCTACGACTACCTCGCCCTGGCCAATGGGTTGTTTATCGATCCGACAGGACTTGCAAGACTACAGCGGCATTGGCGCCGCTTCACCGGCATCGACGGCGATAGCGACGAGGAAATCTATCGCTGTCGCCTCCTGGTCATCGACCGCAGCCTCGCCAGCGAGCTGACCTATCTCGTCAATTGGCTGCTCGATATCACCGAAGCCGATTGGTTCACGCGCGATTTCACGCCGAAGCGGCTGCGCGATGCGCTGACCGAGATCGTCGCGGCCTTCTCGGTCTACCGCACCTACGTCACCGAGCGCGGTGCCGCCGCGACCGATCGAAGCGTGATCGCCGCTGCCGTCGAGAAAGCGCGTCGCCGTTGGGAAGGCGCGGATGGCGAAATTCTCGATTTCACCGCTTCCTTGCTGACGCTCGACATCCGCCAGCGCAACCCCGGGCATTACGCGGAAAAGCGCGCCGCGATCCTGCGCTTCGTCGCGCGCTTCCAGCAATATACCGGCGCGATCGCCGCCAAGGCGGTCGAGGACACGTTCTTCTACCGCTTCGTCCCGCTGGCCTCGGCGAACGAGGTCGGCGCCTCGCCTTCACGTCCCGCCACCGCGCCGTCCCTCTTTCACGAACGCATGACGGAGCGCGCCGCCACCTGGCCGCTGGCGATGCTTGCCTCGGCGACCCACGACACCAAGCGCGGCGAAGATACGCGCGCACGGATCGACGTTCTGAGCGAAATTTCCGACGAGTGGGCGCGGCGCATCGCGCGCTGGCAGATCTACAACAGGCCCCATCGCGGCGAGGCGCAGGGTCGCCCGGCACCGAGCGCGAACGACGAGTATCTTCTCTATCAGAGCATCGTCGGCACTTGGCCGATGCAGCCCAGCCTGCTGCTGCGATCCAAGCCGCGGCGCGACGACTATGTCGCCCGTCTCAAGGCTTATGCCGTCAAGGCTGCGCGCGAGGCGAAGCTCGCCACATCCTGGACGGCGCCGGACCAGGCCTATGAGACAGCGTTCGAGACGTTCATCGAGCGATTGTTCGAGCCGCCGCACAATCCCTTCACCGACAGCCTGACCCGCTTTGTGCCGCCGATCCTACGCCTCGGCGCGTTCAATTCGCTCAGCCAACTCGTGCTCAAGGCGACTGCGCCCGGCGTTCCCGATTTCTACCAGGGCTGCGAGTTCTGGGATTTGAGCCTCGTCGACCCCGACAACCGTCGGCCGGTCGATTATCCGCCACGCCGCGCCGCGCTCGATGGCCTTGACCTCGGCTCAGCGCTGATGCGCTGGCGCGATGGCTGGTTGAAGCTTTGGCTGACGGAGCGCCTGCTCGCCCTGCGCAACCGCTGGCCCGAACTATTCCGCGCCGGCAGTTATGAACCGCTCGCGATCGAGGGCGCTGCCGCCGATCACGTGATCGCCTTCCGACGCCGCAGCGGCGATCAGGCAATCGTCGTGATCGTCTCGCGGCAGCTTGCCGGCCTGGTCCGCGGCGATCTCGGCATCTTCTGGCCCGACGGCACCTGCTTCGGCAATACCGCCATCCACCTCGACGGCGCGTGGATCGACCAGCTCACCGGCGCGCGCCTCGTCGGCGAGGCGCAGACGATTACCGCGGCGGCGGCGCTAGCGCGGCTTCCGGTCGCGGTGCTCGGCGCCGAGTGACACGCCATAGGGCGGCAGTTGCAGCGCGCCGTCGACCGGCGCCGTCACGAAGCCGAGCTCGAGCGCGGGATCGAAGCTCGAAAGGTCGCGCACGCGCAGGCTCGCCGGCTGATCGGAGAGGTTGAAGAAGGCGACGACGCTATCCTCGCCGGAGCGGCGGCGCCAGGCGATGATAGGCTCGGGCAAGGCAATGAGCTCGAGCTCGCCCGTCCGCAGCGCCGGGTGCTGCTTGCGCCAGTGAAGCATCCGGCGATAGCTGGCGAGGACGGAATCGGCATCGCGGTCCTGGCGATCCACCGCTAAAGCGGCGTGGCAATTCGGCAACGGCAGCCAGCTCGTGCCCGCTTCCGAAAAGCCGGCCGCCGGCGCCGCGGCGCGCCATGGCATCGGCGTGCGCGCGCCGTCGCGGCCCGTATAAGCCGGATGAAAGATTAGCCCGAACGGATCGCGGATCGCCTCGGCCGGCAGCATCGCGTTGGGCAGGCCCAATTCCTCGCCCTGATAGAGGCAGATGCTGCCGGGAAGGCAACCGAGCAGAGCGAGGATGAGCTGCGCAAAGCGCTTGCCTTCGCGCCCGGTCGGATTCCATCGCGACGCGACACGGTCGACATCGTGATTGCTGAAGGCCCAGCACAGCCACCCGGTGCGGTTCAGCACCGCCGCCTCTTCGATCGCCTCGCGGATCATCGCCGGGCCAAAGGCGGATTTCATCACGCCGAGCGTGTAGGCCATATGCAGCTTGGCGTTGCCGGTCATGTTGGCGATGCGGCCAAGCGCGCCGACCTCGCTCGACATCTCGCCGACCGTGACGACGCCGGGAAAGCCGTCGATGAAGCGCCGGATGCGCACCATCAGCGCCTGGCTCGTCGGCTGGCACATATCGTGGACATGACGTTGCAGCCGGAACGGATTCCAGGCCTGGTGCGCCGTCGGCGCGGTGTTGGGCGGATTGTCGCGCAACGCCTCGTCGTGCAGCATGAAATCGATCGCATCGAAGCGGAAGCCATCGACGCCACGCGCCAGCCAGAATTCGGCATTGGCGAAATGCGCCGCGAGCACGCGCTCGTTGGTCAGATCGAGCTTGGGCTGGCTCGGCAAAAAGTGATGGAGATAATACTGCCGTCGCGCCGGCTCCCATTTCCACGCCGGCCCGCCGAAGGCCGAGAGCCAGTTATTGGGCGGTCCGCCGTCGGGCCGCGGATCCGCCCAGATGAACCAGTCAGCCTTCTCGTTGTCACGGCTCGCGCGACTCTCCGCGAACCAGGGATGTGCCTCGGAACTATGGCTCCAGACCTGGTCGATCAGCACCTTAAGGCCCAGCGCCTTGGCGCGCGCGATCACGGCGTCGAAATCGGCCAGCGTACCGTAGCGCGCATCGACCGCGCGGTAATCGGCGACGTCATAGCCGCTGTCGGCCATGGGCGAGGAATAAAAAGGCGTGATCCAGATCGCATCGACCCCAAGCGACGCAATGTAGTCGAGTCGCGACAACAACCCCGGCAAATCGCCGATGCCGTCATCGTTGCTGTCGCAAAAGCTTTGGAGATAGACCTCATAGACGACGGCGCCTCGCCACCAACCGGCATCGTCCATCCGCGACACTCCCTCCCACTTCCCAAACCGGCAAATAAACGAGCGAATTGCGCAAGCTATGCCTGCGCTGCCGCGCGCGGGGCCGTCCGTTCTTGTTTAAGACGGATCGACACCGCAAGAAAGTCCGGTTCCAGATTTTTATCGGCCGGCTATTTCGGCTGGACCTCGTCGTTGCCGCCCGGTGTGCCCGGCGGCGGAATCACGGGCGTTGTCGCGTCTCCGGTGGCCGGTGGCGTGATGACGCTCTTGTCTCCGGTCGATGGCGGCGTGATCACGGCCGGCGATTGCGGCGCTTGGGCGGATTGGTCGCGGCGAGTCGCCGAATTCTGATCCTGAGGTGTCGGCTTGGCTTCCTGGTGCTGCTGCACCTTGCCGTTCGGCTCCGAGGTCGAATTGTTTTGATCCTGTGCCCAAGCCATCGGCAGCGACACGATTCCGGCGCCAAGCGCGATGACCAGGATGCTCGCAAAGTTGCGCATGGGTTCGTCTCCTTGGCCGGAGAGACTGCAACTGCAGTCGCTAGGGACAGCAGGAGCGAACGCCTTCCAGCAATGACGGGTGACGCAAATATAACGGCCCGGTTGACGCACCGGTTCCCCCGGTCCGGCGCGTCGATTCGCGCGCTATAATTGGCCGATGCACCAAGCGCTCCACCATCTGCGAGTCGCGACGCGCGGCCGCGGCCTTACCGAGATCACGGCGCCGGTGCGCGAATGGGTCGCCGACCAACGCCTCACGACCGGGCTGCTGACGCTCTTCTGCCGCCACACTTCGGCATCGCTGGTGATCCAGGAAAACGCGGATCCCGATGTGCGCGCCGACCTTGAGGCCTTCTTCGAGCATATCGCCCCCGACGACGCACGCCGTTACCGCCACGACACCGAAGGCCCCGACGACATGCCGGCGCATATCCGCAGCGCCTTGACGCAGACGCAGCTCGCGATACCCATCGTCGACGGCAAGCCCGCGCTCGGGACTTGGCAAGGGATTTATCTGTTCGAGCATCGGCGCGTCGCGCATGAGCGCGAGATCGTGCTACATGCGATCGGCGAATAGCGCAGGAGGGAGCCATGGGAGAATTCGCACTCGGTCAGCCGGTCTCGCGCTTCGAGGATCCGCGGCTGCTGCGCGGCGGCGGACGCTATGTCGACGATATGGCACTGCCGCGCATGGCCTATGGCCATGTGCTGCGCTCGCCGCACGCTCATGCCCGCATCGGTTCGATCGATACGCGCGTGGCGAAAGCGGCACCGGGTGTGCTGGCGGTGCTGACCGGTGCCGATTGGGAAGCGTCAGGCTGGGGCGATCTGCCGGTGCCCACCGGCATGAAGCGACGCGACGGCTCGCCCTCCTACAAGCCGCGCTTTCCGGCGCTGGTGAAGGACCGCGTGCGCTGGGTCGGTGATTATATCGCCTTCGTCATCGCCGAGCGGGCGCACCAGGCCGCCGATGCCGCCGAGCTGATCGCCGTCGAATATGAACCGCTGCCCGCCGTCGTCTCGGGCAACGAGGCGGTGAAGCCCGGCGCGGTGGCGGTGTGGGAGGATTGCCCGAACAACATTTGCTTCGTCCATCTCGAAGGCAACAAGGCCGCGACCGACGAGGCTTTCGGGCGCGCCGACCGGATCGTGAAACGGCGCTTCGTGATCAATCGCGTCACTGCGGCGACGATGGAGCCGCGCGGCGCGCTCGGCGATTACAACGCGGCGGAGGACCGCTACACCATCTACACGACCTTGCAGCGCACCCATCCCTACCGCGCCGAGCTGGCGAATTACGTGATCAAGGTGCCGGAGAGCAAGATCCGCGTCGTCGCCGGCGATATCGGCGGCAGCTTCGGTATGAAATCGGCGGTCTATAACGAAGTCGCGCTGGTGCTGCTCGGCTCGAAGCTGACCGGCCGGCCGGTGAAATGGACCAGCACCAGGTCCGAAGCCTTCCTCAGCGACGCGCAGGCGCGCGACAACATCACCGACGCCGAGCTCGCGCTCGACAAGGAAGGCCGCTTCCTCGGCTTGCGCATCAAGACCATCGCCAATCTCGGCGCCTATCTGCAGATGAATTCCAACGTCTTTGTCGGCAATCTCGGCACCCTCGCCGGGGTCTATCGCACGCCGGCGATCCATGCCGACGTCACCGCCGTGTTCACCCATACGAATCCGGTGCGGCCCTATCGCGGCAATGGCCGGCCGGAAGCCGGCTATGTCATCGAGCGCATCGTCGATTGCGCCGCCAAGGAGCTCGGCATCGATCCGATCGAGCTGCGTCGGCGCAACATCATCCCGCCCGAGGCGATGCCGTTCAAATCCGGCCTCACTTTCACCTATGATTGCGGCGAGTTCGCCAAGACGCTGGCCGAGGCGCAGCGTCTTGCCGATATCGCCGGCTTCGCCGCACGGCGCAGCGAGGCGAAGAAGCGCGGCAAGTTGCGCGGGCTCGGCCTCTCCAACACCATTGAGCGCGCCGCCGCGCCCGGCTTCGAGGCGGCGGAAGTGCGGTTCGACAGCAGCGGAACGGTGACTCTGCTCTCAGGCTCCATCACGCAGGGCCAGGGCCACGAGACGATCTACAAGCAGATCGTCTGCGACCGGCTCGGCCTCAAGCCCGATCAGGTCCATTACGTGCAGGGCGATACTGACAAGGTCGCGATCGGCCAAGGCACCGGCGGCTCGCGCTCGGCGACGATCGGCGGCTCAGCCGTCCTCGCGGCGAGCGACAAGATCATCGCCAAAGGCAAGGCGATCGCGGCGCGCGTCATGGACATCGATGCTGACGAGATCAATTTCGCCGACGGCGTGTTCTCATCGACGCGCTCCAACCGCACGCTGACTATCGGCGAGATCGCCAAGCAATCATTGAACCCCCGCAGTCTGCCCGACGGGATGGAGCCGGGTCTCATCGCCGCCGCGATGTACACGGCGAAGGTCGAGAACTTCCCCAATGGCTGCCATGTCTGTGAGCTCGAGATCGACGAAGAGACTGGCCGCGTCGAGATCATGCGCTACAGCGTCGTCGACGATGTCGGTACAGTGATGAATCCGCTGCTTCTTGAAGGCCAGGTCAGCGGGGGCATCGTGCAGGGCCTCGGCCAGGTGCTGATGGAGGACATCCGCTTCGACCCATCGGGCCAGCTCCTGACCGGCTCGTTCATGGATTACGCGATGCCGCGCGCCGAGGACGTGACGGCGATCGACATCGACACCCATCCGGTGCCAACCAAGACCAACCCGCTCGGCGTCAAGGGCGCGGGCGAAGCCGGCAGCGTCGGCGCCTTGCCGGCTGTCGCCAATGCACTGGTCGACGCGCTGTCGCCGCTCGGTATCGACGAGGTGCCGATGCCGGCGACGCCCGAACGGTTGTGGCGCGTGATCCGCACCGCTTCGCGGGCTTAGTCGGAGCATATCGGCGCCATTGCTTCTCGTCTTCGGGGGTTCGTGACCATGGAAGCCTGGGGGATTTTCTTTGCCGCGCAGATCGGGGCGTCGGCGGCGCTGGCAGGGCTGATCTTCGTCAGCGTGTCGCTGAGTCTCGCCAAGATCATCGCGACCGCCCAACTGCCGATGCGAGCATTTCAGGCACTTATCGTCCTGCTGGAGATCCTGGTGATCTCGTCCTTAGCCGTCGTCCCGCAGTCCCTTAACGCGCTCGGCGCCGAGGTCTTGGCCATCGGCGCGCCGATCTGGCTGCTGATCATCGCCTTCGACCGTCGCTCCATTGCGGCAACCCCGTTCGCATCGCGCTTGCGCTCGATCTCGCGCACAGCGCTGAGCCAAGCGGCAGCGCTGCTCTTCGTTGTCGCCGGCAGCGCGATCCTCGCCGCCGGGCTGAGCGGTGTCCATTGGCTCGTACCGGCGATCATCTGCTCCTATCTCGTTGCCATGACCGATGCCTGGGTGCTGCTGATCGAGATCAACCGCTAGCGGAGACTTGACGCGGCAAGATCGGGCCCGCAGGCTTGCCATCTTGATGTCCTCACAGTCGAGTGTTTGTATCGCATGGCTGCTTCATCCAATCCTCTCCCGCTTCACGGTTTGCGCGTGCTCGAGCTCGGGCACATCGTCGCCGGCCCCACCGCCTCGCTGATCCTCGCCGATCTCGGCGCCGACGTAATCAAGATCGAGAATCCCGACGGCGGCGACCAGGCGCGGCGCATGCCGGGCGCCGGCTCGGGCTATTACTATTTCAACCGCAACAAGCGCAGCGTTGCGATCGACCTGAAAGCGCCGCTCGGCAAGGCACTGTTTCTGACGCTGGTGCGCTCGGCCGATATCTGCCTCGACAATTATGCGCCGAGCGCGCTGAAGCGCCTCGGCCTCGATTTCGACGTGCTCTCGGCGGAGAATCCTCGACTCATCCACATGGCGATCAAAGGCTTCCTTCCGGGCCCTTACGAGCAGCGCCCGTCGCTCGACGAGCTGGCGCAGATGATGGGCGGCCTCGCCTATATGACCGGGCCGCCGGGGCGGCCGCTGCGCGCCGGCGCCTCGATCATCGATATCGGCGCCGCGACCTATGGCGTCATCGGCATCCTCGCCGCGCTCTATCAGCGCGCCGAGACTGGACGCGGCCAGCACATCACCTCGGGCCTCTTCGAGACGACGGTGTTCTGGGTCGGGCAATGGATGGCGCGCGCGGCCGCGACCGGCCAGCCGTCGCGGCCGATGGCCGAGATCGGCCAGTCGGTACGCATGGGCTGGGGCATTTTCCACCTGTTCGAGACCCAGGATCAGGAACAAGTCTTCATCGGCGTCACCTCGAACGCGCATTGGGAGCGGTTCTGCGTGATCCTCGGGCTAAGCGAGCTCTACGCAGACGAGCGGCTCAACACCAACGAGAAGCGCGTCGTCGCCCAGGAATGGATGTTGCCCAAAATCCGCGAGGCGGTGGCGCGCATCGCCGGCGCCGATTTGCAAGCAAAGCTCGACAAAGCCAGCGTGCCTTACGCGCCGCTGCGCCGACCAGATCAACTGCTGAACGACCCGCACCTCAAGGCGAGCGGACAATTGCTGACCGTGCCGATGGAAGGCGGCACGACCGGCGACCTGCCGAAGCTGCCTTTCGCCAGCAACGCCTACGACTTCACCCTCCGCCGCGGCGCGCCCGGCCTCGGCGCCAATACGCGCGAGGTCTTGGCCGAAGCAGGGATCGCTGCCACGGAGATCGATGCGCTGCTGGCGGCGAAAGTCGCGGTCCAAGGCTAGCCGCAAGCAGCGTGGAACCGCGTCCCCGGCGCGCCGTTAATCGTGTGCCTCGGGCTTCTCCGAGGCGCATGGCGCAAGGGGCGGATCATGGATGGTGCAAGCGGTCGCTCACAGCGAGAGGTCGCGTTCGATACGATCAAAAGCGATCTCGTCGCGCTGCAAAGCGCGTTGGACGGGGTACGCCGGCAATCGACAAATGCCATCGAGCGCCAAATTCTCCATCAGCCGTTCCAGAGCGTCGCGGTGGCTTTCGCCGCCGGTTTCGTCGTCAGCCGCTTCCTCGCCAGCCGGCTATTCTAGTCGCGCGTCCGCGCCGCTTCCGGCCGTGCCCAAGCCAACCGAGGAGATCATGGCCTGGATCGCCACCCTTGCGCCGCCCGAAGAGCTTGCGGTGCGCATGGCCATCTGCCTGAACAATCCGTGGTGCCGGGACGACAACGGCTGGCAGCTCCGCATTGCCGAGCTCGAAGCCCGATTGGTCAAATCGGCCGCCGATCGCCAGCGCTTCGCCGGCCGCGCGCAGCAAATCGCCCGCGACATGGACGCAGCCGTGCGCGAGATGAAAACGCAAGCCGCCGGACCCGCGCCGGTGCCGATGGAGCTGACGCGCTGAGATCAGCGGCGCTCGAAATGCGTCTCGCCGACCTGTCCGCCCGCGCCGACGCGTTCGCGCTCTCCTAACTCGCGGTCGCGCTTGCCTTGCGGCTTGTGCAGCGGCGCTCCTGCCTGGCCCTCGCCCACCTGCCCGCCGGCACCGACGCGTTCGATCGTCTCCGGCGAGTCTTTCTTGGCTTGCTTCGTCACGGTCATGAGCACCTCCGAATCACTGCTCACTCAGAAAACAGCGGCGGCGCGCTATCGTTGCGCGAAACGGTTAGACGAAGACATGCGACATCTGTTGGGCCGGATAGCGCGTTCCAGCCGCCGCCCCCGGCGGAACGGCCGCGGAAACCCGCGCGACATCCTGCGCGGTCAGGCGCAATTCGAGCGCGCTGAGATTCTCCGCCAGGCGTTCGGCATGCTTGGTTCCGGGAATGGGAATGAGATCGGATCCTTGGGCCAGCAGCCACGCCAGAACGAGCTGCGCCGGCGTGCAGCCTTTCTCTTGCGCGATCTCGGCGAGGCGCTGCACCAGCATGCGGTTATGCGCCAGATTCTCGGCGAGGAAGCGCGGATGACGGCCGCGCGTATCGCCGGCCGCAAAGCTAGGCGCGGCTTCGATCTTCCCGGTCAGCAACCCGCGGCCGAGCGGCGCATAAGCGACAAAAGCGATGCCCAGCGCGCGCGTGGTCTTCAGCGTCTCTTCGGCGTCGAGACGGTAGAGGAGCGAATATTCGCTCTGTACCGCGGCGATCGGATGGACCTTGTGGGCGCGGCGGATGGTTTCCGGCCGCGCTTCGCTGAGACCGAGCGCGCGCACCTTGCCCTGCGCCACAAGCTTCGCCATCGCGCCGACAGTGTCCTCAATCGGCACGTCCGGATCGATGCGATGCGCGTAATAGAGGTCGATGACATCGGTTTTCAGGCGCTTGAGGCTCGCCGCGCAGGCGAGCGGCACATATTCCGGCCGGCCGTCGACGAGGCGCGGCGCGCCACTCCGCATATTCCCGAACTTGGTCGCGAGCACGACTTGGTCGCGCCGACCGGCGATGGCCGTGCCAACGAGCTGCTCGTTATGCCCGTTGCCATAAGCATCGGATGTGTCAAGCATGGTGACGCCGCTGTCGAGCGCCTCGCGGATCAGCGCGATGCCACCGGCATCGTCGCCGGCGCCATAGGTGCCCGAAAAAGACATGCAGCCGAGGCCGAGCGGCGCGACCGCGATGCCGCTCGCGCCGAGAATTCGTCTTTCCGCCGCGATTGCCATCTTTGCCTCCGTCGCTGCTGCCGATCATAGCGGCTCGAGCGAAAGAAGCGATCTCAGAGCTCACCACGCGCCGCGAGCGCCCGGATCCGATCGCCGGTGCGGCAGGCAATCGCCTGGATCGTCAGCGAGGGATTGACGCCGCCGACGGTCGGGAAAACCGAGCCGTCGCAGATCCAAAGATTGGGGATATCCCAACTGCGGCAATCGGCGTTGACGACGCTGGTGCGCGCGTCGTCGCCCATCCGCGCGGTACCGTTGAGATGACAGGTGTCGTCAGTCTCGTCCCAGATCTCGCGCACGCCCACCGCCTCGAGGCTTTGCCGCATGAAGCTGAGAGAATGCGCGATCAGCTTCTTGTCGTTCTCGCCATAGGAGAAGGTCACACGCGCGATCGGCAGGCCGAAGCGATCCTTTTCCTCGGCCAGGGTCACGCGGTTGTTTTCGTTAGGCAGAACTTCGCCGACGATCTTGAGCCCGACCGCGTGGTTGTATTTCTCCATCTCGCGCATCAGCTCGGCACCCCACAACCGGCGCGAGCCGGCGACGGTGTTCGCCCACATTACCGGCAGCGGGCCCTGGCTCATGTAACAGTAGCCGCCGAAGAAATCCTTGCCTTTGTCGGCGTAGTTCCAATGTTCGGTGATCGCGAGCGAGGGCGGCCCTTTGTACCAGCGGACTTCCTGCTCCATGGTGCCGTAGACCGCTTGATTGGCTTGGGTCATCAGATAGCGGCCAACGAGGCCGGAGCTGTTGCCGAGGCCGTTAGGATGATGCGCGCTCGCCGAGTTGAGCAGCAAGCGCGGCGTCTCGATCGCATAACCGGCGACGACGACATTGCGTGCCCGCTGGAAATGCCAGCGATCCTCGCGGTGATAGTGCAAGCCGGTGACGCGGCCGCTCGCCGCATCGGTCTCGATGCGGCCGACCATGGCGAGATCGCGGATCTCGGCGCCGGCTCTCACCGCGCGCGGGATCCAAGTGATCAGCGCGCTCTGCTTGGCGTTGGTCGAGCAGCCCGAGACGCAGAAGCCGCGATAGACGCAAGGCGGCGATTGCCCGCGCGGCGCCGAGACGGTGGCCAGCGGCGTCGGCGCCCAGGCGATCCCCATCGCCTCGGCGCCTTTGGCCAGCACGGCGGCCGCCGCGTTGAGCTCGTGCGGCCGATAAGGATAGCGCGGCCGTTTCGGTCCCCAGGGATAGGTCACGGGACCGGAAATCTTCAGCGCCTCTTCGACCTCGGCGTAGTAACGCCACATCTCATGCCAATCGAGCGGCCAATCGGCGCCATAGCCCAAGAGCGTACGCGACTTGAACCATTCGGGCCGGAAGCGCAGCGACACCATCGCGAAATGCACGGTGCTGCCGCCGACCGATTGGCCGCTGTTATTGGCGCCGAGCACTAGCGGATCGGCGCCGTCGCAAATGCGCTCGTCGGTCCAATAGAGCTTTTCCTGATGGGTCTCGTCCGAGGCGAAATCCTCCAGCGGCCGCCACCACGGACCGACGTCGAAAGCAACCACCGAAAAACCCGCTTCCGCCAGCTTGCAGGCGAGCGTGCTGCCGCCGGCGCCGGTGCCGATGATGGCGAAATCAACCGGCTCGCTCGCCGGATATTCGCGCATCGGCGTCCATCCGCCGATCCGAAAAGGATCAGGCGCGCGCCCGTCCTTGCCACGTGGCGTTGCTTGCGGATCATCCGACATGCGCGTTCTTTCGCGCGGCTTCGCTCTCGTCGCCGGGCTTGGCCTCGGCCGCTTCCCAGGGATCGCGGCGATCGAAATCCATCCGGACGTAGCCGCGGGGGCTGGCCGGCCCGCCGAAGCCGATCTCGTTCCAGGCGATCGGATGGCCGTAATAGGCCTTCACGATGTCGGGCAGGAGGCGCTTGGAAAAGAACAGCGCACTGTCCATGCCGCGCCAAGCGGGGTCGACGAGTTGCCCTTCCTGACAGGCGCGAAGCAGCGCTTCCTGCTCGGCGACATCGAGGCGATGAAAGGCGACATTGGCGATTCTGTGAGCTTCGGCCTCGAGCGCGCTGATGCCGCGCCGCCAAGCGTCATCGATCGGCGGCAGGCGATGGTCGCGATAGCCGTCGCCTTGATGCCGGAAGAGCTTGGCGTCGATCAGCGCCGCCACCGCCACAAGTGGCCGCGTTTTGGGCTGCGGGACGATCCGCGCGCAGATCGCTTCGAGCGTCTGCCATTCCTCCTCGGTGAAAAACCGCGGCTCGCGCGGCAAGGCGAGGCGCTGATCGATCACCCGCCGCGTCTTCTCGTTCCAGGAAGGCGTGTGCCGCTTAGCGAGGACGTCATAGCCGGGAAAGCGCTCGCTCATCGCCGCCGCTCGACCAGGCTCAGCGCGGCAAGGCCGGCGATCGCCAGCGCCGTGAAGGATGGAGGCGCCGGCAGGGGTGGGCCGCTCAAGAGATTCTGCGACCAGTTGCGCCAGCCGCCCATGTTGCGCTGGATGCCATAGGCATGGAAGGCTGCGCCTAGCATGCCGATGCCGGCAAGCAGCCGGAGCGCCCAACGCGTGATCGGATGCTGTTGCCCCGGCATCGCCGCCGCTTGCATCAGCAAGCCGGCGGCGATCGGGGGCGCGGTGATCGGGATCACCATCGCCGGGTTATGATAGGCGCCACGGAAATGCAGGAGGCCGGCCTCGGCGCTGGTCCCGAGCAAGCCGATCGAGACCAGCCAGGCGAGGAGCTTGCCCGGCAGCACGCCGAAAATCGCGGCGCCGCCTTTGACCCAGGTGGCGGCGCGGCGCAACAGCCCTGACAGCGACAGCGCCGCCGGCGCGCCGAGCGGCGCCGCATAGAACAGGTTGAGCCAGGAGAAGCCGCCTGGCCGTTTGGCAATATTGTAGAAATGGAAACCGGTGCCGATCACGCCGGTCGCCAGCGCCAGCGCGTCGACAGCATCGCTCTCGCGCCGTTGCGGTGTCGGCGGGCCGCACGCATCGCGCAGGCTTGCGGCCAGCGCGAGCGCGGATACCCCGAGCGGCACGAACATCGTCTTGTTGTGGAACGAGCCGCGGTAATGCTCGACGCCGCTATCGGTGAGCGCCGCGAGCGCGAGCAGCGCCGCCGCCCAGTTGATCTGGCGGCTTGCGCTTTGCACGACCGGCGCGGGACGCGCGGCCAGCGCCCGATCCGCCAGCGTGACGAGGCCGCGTTCGCGCCGCGGCCGGCGCCGTTCCGCCGCGGCGACGGCAAGCACGCCGAGCAAGGCCGCGACTCCCAAGGATTGCGCATTCCCCGCCATCGCTCACCCGATCTGGAAACGCTTGGCGTCGGCCTCTTTCAAGACGAGGCCGAGGCCCGGCCGCGCCAGATCGGGCGCGATCGCACCGTCCTTCGGCTGTGGCGCGCCGTCGAACAGCATGCTTTCGATGCGAACATGGTCGTGAAACCACTCGAGATGGCGCAACCGCCGCGCCACGCAGGCAGCGTGCAGATGCACGGCGGGCGCGCAGTGACCGGAAAGATCGGTGTGGTGCGCTTCGCACAAACCGTCGACCGCGAGAAACCCGCTGATCCCGCCGCAACGCGTGGCATCGGCCTGTAGCACGTCGACCGACGGCCCCTCGAGCAGGCGCTCGAAATCGTCGGGCGTGTAACCGTATTCGCCGGCGGCGATGTCCATGCCCGCGGGCGCTCGCGCGCGCATCAAAGAGAGGCCGTCGACATCGTCCGAGGAGACCGGCTCCTCGAACCATGCGACGTTCAGCGCGGCAAAACGCTCCGCCAATGCCAATGCCTCTTTCGCCGCAAACGCGCCATTGGCGTCGACGAAGAGAAGATGATCGCCGATGGCACGGCGTGCGGCGCCGACGCGCACGGGATCGCGTTCGGGATTGCTGCCGATCTTCATCTTCACCCAGCGGCAGCCATCCTGCTCCACCCATCCGGCGAGCTGGCGCTGCAGCGTCACGTCGCTATAGGTGGTGAAGCCGCCGCTGCCATAAATCGGCACACGGTCGCGCACGCGCCCGAGCAACGCCGCGAGCGACAGGCCAAGCAGCTTCGCTTTTAGGTCCCAGAGAGCGATATCGAGCGCGGAGATCGCGGTCGCCGCCAGGCCCGAGCGACCGAGATTGCGAACGCCGCGCCACAGCGCCAAGCCCGCACCAGGAATGTCGAGCACGTCGCGACCGGCGAGGATTTCCGCGAGCTTTCCGGCGATCAACGGAACCAGCGCGGCATCGGCGTAGGTGTAGCCGAGGCCAGTCTTGCCGCCCGCCTCGATCTCCGCCAGCACCAGCGTCGTGCTGTTCCACTGCAACGTTCCGTCGGCTTCAGGCTGGTCAGTGGGGACCTTATAGGCGCGCGCAGTCACCCGCTGGATCGCGGCCTCACCCATGGCTCAATCTTTTCCGGGCACAACCGAAGCCAATACCTGCCGCGCTGTGTTGAGGATCACATTGCCTTCCGCCGGGTCGCCCTTGCTCAACGTGGACGCGAAGGCCTTCGCCTGTTTCAACGTGATATGCGGCGGCAGCGGCGGGACCTCGGGATCGGTCTTGAATTCGATGACCACCGGCCGATCGGCGGCGAGTGCCTCGTCCCACGCCTTGGCGACGCCCTCCGGCGTGTCGACATAGATACCTTTAAGCCCGATGAGCTCGGCGAATTTGTGATAGGGCACGTTCGGGATGTCCTGCGACGCCTCGAATTTGGGATTGCCCTCCATCACCCGCTGCTCCCAGGTGACCTGATTGAGGTCCTCGTTGTTGAAGACGCCGCAGATCCAGCGCGGACTCGACCATTTGCGCCAGTATTTCGCGACCGTGATCAGCTCCGCCATGTTGTTCATCTGCATCGCGCCATCGCCCACCAGCGCAATGACCGGCCGTTCCGGATAGGCAAATTTCGCTGCGATCGCATACGGCACCGCCGCACCCATCGAGGCGAGGCCGCCCGAAAGCGAGCACATCATGCCGCGGCGGATCTTAAGATCGCGCGCGTACCAGTTCGCGCAGGAGCCGGAATCGCTGGTGATAATTGCTCGCTCCGGCAGACGCGGCGACAATTCCCAGGTGACGCGCTGCGGGTTAATCGGAGTGGCCGGCTGAAGCGCGCGAGCCTCGAGAGTCTTCCACCATTCCCGCGTCCAGCCCTCGACGGTCCGACGCCATGACTGGTCGGCCTTGTCGCGCAGTAGCGGCGACAACGCCGTTAGCGTCTCGGCGCTGTCGCCGACGAGGTTGACCTCCATCGGATAGCGCAGGCTGAGCATGCCCGGCTCGATGTCGATCTGCACGCCGCGCGCCTGGCCTTCCGCGGGAAGGAATTCCGAATAGGGAAAGCCCGAGCCGATCATCAGCAGCGTGTCGCATTCCATCATTAGCTTGTAGCTCGGCTCCGTGCCGAGCAAGCCGATCGAGCCGGTCACCCAGGCCAGCTCATCGGGCAACGCCGCTTTGCCAAGGAGCGCCTTCGCCGCGCCGGCGCCCAGCTTTTCGGCGACGGCGATTACCTCGTCGGTGGCATGCAACGCGCCGGCGCCGACCAGGATCGCGACCTTCTTGCCGGCGTTCAGGACGTCCGCCGCGCGGCGCAGCTCACGCTCGTAAGGCACGGTGCGCGGCGCGGCGTAGCCGACGCCGGAATGGACCGTGCCATGCGCGCGCGGCGGCTCCTCGTAGGGCAGATCTTGGAGATCGTTGGGGAAGATTATCGCCGTGACACGATGATCGGCCACGGCGATACGGACGGCGCGATCCGTCAGATGGCGCACCTGCGCGGGAACCGTAACCGTGTGCACGAAGGTCCCGGCGACATCCTTGAACAACGCCGGCAGATCGACCTCTTGCTGATAATGGCCGCCGATCGCCGTCCGTGCTTGCTGCCCGATGATCGCCAGAACCGGCATGTGATCGAGCCGCGCGTCATAGAGGCCGGTCACGAGGTGCGAGGCGCCGGGGCCCGACGTGGCAATGCAGACGCCGAGCTCGCCGGTGAATTTCGCATGGGCGGACGCCATGAAGGCGGCCATCTCTTCGTGTCGGCATTGGATGAACTCGATTTTACCTTTGGCACGTTGCAACGCACCAAAGACGCCGTTGATGCCGTCGCCGGGATAACCGTAGATCCGCCGTACCCCCCACCGGTGCAGACGCTCGATAAAAAAATCGCCGACGGTCTTGGTCATGGTGATCCTCAGTCGTGGCGCCCGGAAGGAATCGAAGGGGAAAGAAACGAAGGGCAGCTACTTTCGTTAATTCTTTGAACGGTTAGCCGGTTCCAACTCGGTCACGTTTTTGGCGATGAGCAAACCCATCGAAGACTATGCCCTAATTGGCGATCGGCGCAGCGCCGCCCTCGTCGCGCGCGACGGGTGTATCGATTGGCTATGCTGGCCCCGGGCGCTCCTCGGCGACGAGCGGCACGGAAGCTGGCGCTTGGCGCCGTCCGATACGCCGCTCCGGACAACGCGGCGCTACCGCCCCGACACCCTTATCCTCGAGACGCGTCACACGACCGCGCACGGGGTCGTCGTCGTGACTGATTTCATGGCGGTCGGCGCCGGCCAGCGCGCGATCATCCGCCGCGTCAGCGCCGAGGAGGGGAAAGTCGAGATGGAGCTCCTCCTCAAGCTGCGTTTCGATTACGGCCGGCGTGTACCCTGGCAACGCGCCGGCGGCCGCGGAGCGATCCTGATCGTCGGACCCGACCTGGTCACCTTGCGATCGGACATCGAGCTCGCGGAGGGGCAGGACTGCATTGTCGTGCGCTTCGCCGTTGCCGCTGGTCAGACGGTGACGTTTGCGCTGCAGCATGGGGCTTCCTACGAACGCGAACCTGCGTCGCTCGACGGCACGGCCACGCTTGCAGCGACGGAGCAATATTGGCGGGGTTGGGTCAGCCGTTTCGACAAGCCGACTGAGTGGACCGAGGCCGTCAAACGCTCGTTGCTCACGGTGCAAGCTTTGGTGGACGCGGAGTCCGGCGGTATCGTCGCAGCACCAACCCTCGGCCTGCCCGAGGTCCCGGCGGGCAACGCCAACTGGGACTATTGCTATACCTGGCTACGCGATTCGACGTTCACGCTTTCGGCGCTCGTCCATGCGGGCTTCGCCGATGAAGCGCAGTCGTGGCGCGATTGGCTCTTGCGTGCCGTCGCCGGCGATCCTGACCAGATACGAACGATGTACCGGCTGGACGGCGCGATCCATATCGAGCCGCGCGAACTCCCCTGACTGCCGGGCTATGGCGGCGCGCGACCGATCCGCGTCGGCAATGCCGCGGCAACGCAGCGCCAACTCGACATTTTCGGCGAAGTGCTCAACTCATTGCACCTCGCAGAAGAAACGGAGCTCGATGAACCGCCCTGGGAGTTGCGTGTCGAGCGCGGCATCATTGAGCAGATCGAGAAAATGTGGCGGCAGCCAGATCAGGGAATTTGGGAATCGGGCGGCGAACCCAAGCATTTTACCTATTCGAAGGTCATGGCCTGGATGGGAATCGATCGCTTTCTCAAAATGAGTGCGGGTCGCGCGCTCGACAGGAGCCGCATGCAGGAACTGGCTACCCTGCGCGACGCCATTCATGCAGAAATCTGCAGCCACAGCTTCGATCCCGCACGTAATAGTTTCGTCAGCGCCTATGGTGGCGCGGAAATCGACGCCAGCCTGCTGCGTTTGTCGCTGGTCGACTTCCTGCCGGCATCCGATCCGCGGATCCGCGGCACCATCGCCGCGGTCGAAAACGAGTTGGTCGAGGATGGCTTGGTCCGCCGCCGCCGCCGAAAACAGGATCGCGCCGATGAAGGTGTCTTCCTAGCTTGCACCTGCTGGCTCGCCGATTGTCTGGCGTTGCAGGGACGCGACAAGGAAGCGCGCGGCTATTTCGAGCGCGTGTTGGCCGTCCGCAACGACGTCGGTCTGCTGGCTGAGGAATGGGACCGCGGTCACGGTTTGATGGGCAACTTTCCCCAAACGATCAGTCATGTCGCGCTCATCAACACGGCGTTGCGGCTAAGCGGCGCCCTTCCCGCGACGGCACGATCGCATCACTCGCGTCCGCCGCGGCGGACCATCCAGCGCCCTAAGGCAAAAGCAAGCAAGCCGCTGAGGACAACCGCCGTAACCTCGCGATAGCGACTGAGCGCCATCTCCCAAGATGAACCGCGCGCGTCCTGATCGAAACGGCCATGCGCACCGACGTCCTTGTCAACCGTGGCAAAGAGATTGGAAGGCGCGCCCTCGGGCAATGGTTCGCGAGTCAATTGCCCGCTATAGCCGGCACCTGCCAAATAGCGGTCGAGCAGACCTGGCGCCAGCTTATTGGCGATGATGGCTTGAACGGTCGAGAAGCCGACCCAGACCTCGCGCCGCTGCGGATGGTTGGCGGCGAAGAAGATCGCTCGCGCGGCAACTTCCGGCTGGAAGATCGGCGCCACAGGCTGCGGACGGCGACCCATCTTGTTCAGCGCCCAGTCGAACTGCGGCGTGTTGACCGCCGGCAAATGGACCATCACGAGTTCGATCGCGCTGCGGTCGTGGATCAGCTCCGAGCGAAGCGCGTCGGTAAAGCCGCGCACCGCGTATTTTGCGCCGCAATAAACCGATTGCAGCGGGATGGCGCGATAGGCGAGCGCCGAACCGATGTTGACGATCGTACCGTGGTTGCGCGGCCGCATCAGCGCCAGCGCCACCATCGTGCCGTGAACCTGGCCGAGATAGGTGACCTCGGTGCCGCGGCGGAATTCGTCCGGCGTTATATCCGCGACCGGCGCGAACACCGTCGCCATCGCGTTGTTGATCCAGACATCGATCGGGCCAAGCTCGTGCTCGACGCGCGCGGCCGCCGTCTCGATCGCGGTAAAATCCGCCACATCGGCCACGACCGACACGGCCTTGACGCCGAATTGGCGAAGCTCCCTGATGGCGGCATCGAGCCGCGCCGCGTTGCGCGCCAGCACAGCCACATCCCAGCCATGGGCGGCGAATTCGCGCGCGACGGCGCGGCCGATGCCGGCGCTGGCGCCCGTGATCGCGACGATCACGCGACGGCCTTTCGGCAATCGAATCGGTAGACGATTTCTTCGTGATAACGCGCACCCGGCCGCAGGATGCTCGACGGGAAACGGGGCTCGTTCGCAGCGTTGGGAAAGCCCTGCGGCTCGATGGCGAAACCCGCCGATTGGCGATAGTAGCCGCCGCGACCGAGCGCCGAGCCGTCGAGATTGTTGCCGCTGTAAAACTGGATGCCGCGCTGCGTGGTCAGGATCTCAAGGACGCGGCCGCTGGCCGCGGCATGGATGCGCGTCGCCAAACGCAAGCTGCCGACGCTCTCCTCCGGCAGCACGAAATAATGATCGTAGCCGCGACCGTAGCGGAGTTGCGGATCGGCCTCGCGGATGCGCGCGCCAATCCGCCGCGAAGTCGTGAAATCGAACGCGGTGTCAGCGATGGGCCGGCGCTCACCGGTCGGGATCTGGCGCTCGTCTGTCGGCAGGAAATCGGTGGCGAAAATCTCGATACGGTGGTCGAGGCAATTGTGAGCGCCCGGACCATGGAGATTGAAATACGGATGGGCGCTCAGCGACAGCGGCGTCGGCTTCGTCGTGGTGGCCTCGACGACCAAGTGCAACGCTGCGCCCTCGAGACGGTAGGTCGCTGTGACGTCGACCTCGCCCGGGAAGCCCTGATCGCCGTCGGGGCTCGTGAGCTTCAGGACGATCTGCTCGGCATCGGCCGCCGCGAGGGTCCAGAATTGCTTGCCAAAGCCGACCGCGCCGCCATGCAAGGTCGAGCCGTTCTCGTTCTTCGAAAGCGAATAACACCGACCGTCGACGCTGAAAGAGCCGCCGGCAATGCGGTTCGCATGGCGTCCCAAAAGCGCGCCGAACGAACCGCGATTCGCGACGTAGCCCGCGATATCGTCGAATCCCAGAACGACATGCTCGCGGCGGCCGAACCGCGCCGGGACTTCGAGCGCGACAAGGATGCCGCCGTAATCGGTGATCTGGGCGCGAAGCGTATCGTTTTGCAGCGTATAGAGCCGCGCCGCCCGTCCTTCGACGCAACCGAAGGGCGTATCCCGGACGCCCGATGTCCTTGCATCATCCATAACAGCGCAACCGGCAACGGCCCAATCGGTTCCGCGTCGACGGAACGAACCCATGGGCGCTTCGTTGAAGGATTGGCGCGCTATACACTTAGAGGGATCGGAGAGCCGACCATGTCCGGTTTGTCTGCGCATTTGACCTGGGCGCAGATCGCGATCCGGTTGCTCCTCACCGTCCTCGCCAGCCTCGCCATCGGCTACGACCGCAGCGAGCACGGCAAGGCCGCCGGCATGCGGACGACGTTGCTGGTCTGCCTTGCGGCCTCCGCCGCGATGATCCAGGTGAACCTGTTGTTGCCGACCGCCGGACGCGCGTCCGACTCTTTCGTGATGAACGATCTGATGCGGTTGCCGCTCGGCATTCTGACCGGCGTCGGCTTCATCGGCGGCGGCGCAATCCTGCGGCGCGACAACATAGTCATCGGCGTGACCACAGCCGCGACGCTGTGGCTCGCCACCGTGATCGGTCTGTGCTTCGGCGGCGGGCAACTCAGCCTCGGCGTGGTGACGACCGCGCTCGGCCTCTTCGCCTTGCAAGGCCTCAAATGGGTGGAGAACCGGCTGGCGCAAGAGCGCTTGGCGCAGCTCTCAATCGTGATTGCCGAAGGGAGCGGCTTGAGCGAAGACGCTCTGCGCCGAAAGCTTGTCGATGCCGGCCTAGCGATTGCCGGCAACCGCGTTATCGTCAACCGCGCCGATGCCTGGCGCGAATTCGTCTTCGACATCCGCCGGTTCGGCCTCGCCGCCGACACCGAAACGCCGCCTGTCGTTGCCGTGCTCGCGAAAGAAGACGGCGTCATCAAGCTGCATTGGGACGGCAAGCGTTAACCCGAAAGCAGGATTCAGGCGAGCAGCTTGGTCAGGCTTTCGACGCGATCGGCCTCGGCGGCGGGCTTGTCCCAACGGATGCGGTGAATGCGGGGAAAGCGCATGGCGAGGCCGGATTTGTGCCGTGTCGAGCGGTGGACGCTGTCGAACGCGACTTCGAGCACCAAATCCTGCGACACCGCGCGCACCGGCCCGAAACGCTCGGTTGTGTGATTGCGGATCCAGCGGTCGAGCCGGCGCAATTCCTCGTCGGTGAAGCCGGAATAGGCTTTGCCCACCGGCACCAGCTCGTCCTCGCGCCAGACGCCGAAAGTGTAGTCCGAATAAAAGGACGAGCGCTTGCCGTGGCCGCGCTGCGCGTACATCAGCACCGTGTCGACGGTGAGTGCGTCGCGCTTCCATTTGAACCATGGGCCTTTCGGCCGGCCCGAGACATAGGTCGAATCGCCGCGCTTCAGCATCAGACCCTCGATCGCCCGTTCGCGCGCGCCGTCACGGAATTCGCGCAGCTGATCCCAGCCGGTAAACGGCAACAGCGGGGAGATATCCATCCGCGGCCGCGGCGCGGTGCGGTACCATTCCTCGAGCCGCCGTCGCCGGTCGTCGAAGGCGAACACGCGCAAATCTTCGCCGCCGTGCTCGAGGATGTCGTAGAGCCGCATCCAGGCGGGATAATCGGCGATCATCTTCGGCGTCGGGACTTTGCGGTTGAGGCGCTGCTGCAGATCGTTGAACGGGGCGACTGCACCGTCGCGCATGACCAGCAGCTCGCCGTCGAGCACGATGTCCTCGTTGAGCGTCGTCAGCAAATCAGGAAAGGCCGCGCCGATATCATCGCCCGAGCGCGAATAGAGTCGCCGCTCGCCGCCGCGGCCGACGAGCTGCACGCGGATACCGTCCCATTTCCATTCGGCACGATATTGCGCCGGATCGAGCTTCGTGATGTCTTCCTCTTCCAGCGGCTGCGCCAGCATCAGCGGTGTGAAGGTCGGACGGTTGCCCAGCTCCGGCCGCTGCGCGCGGCCTTCGAGCCAGGCAAACAGCTCGGTATAGGGCGGATGGACCCCGTGCCAGACCGCTTCGATCTCATCGAGGGATACGGTCGAGCCTTCGGCGAGCGCGGTCTTGGCAAGGCGCGCCGAGACGCCGACGCGTAGCGCGCCGGTGGCGAGCTTCAACAGCGCCCAGCGCCCGGTTGCATCGAGTGCATCGAGCCACTGACCGAGCAGCGCGCCCGAATTGTCGCGGGTGGCCACCGCCATGCCGTCGACAACCTCGGACAGGCGCGGCACATGGTTCGCGCCATGCCGCGCCGGCCAGATCAGCGCCGCGGTCTCAGCGAGATCGCCGACGAAATCATACGACAGCGCGAAGAGCTCGGCATCGACGCGCTCAAGCACTAGATTGCGCACCTGCGCCGGCTTGACGCCGGGAAAGGACAGCTCGCCGGTGAGTGCCGCCAGCGCCCAGCCGCGATCGGGATCCGGCGCGGTCGCGAAATACTCATGCATCAGACGCAGCTTGCCGAGGCGGGACGGCGTGAAGACCAGGGCATCGAGCAGCGGCGCGAAGCGGTCCACGCCCTATTCCTCGTCCTCGAAACCGATCAGCGACAATGCCCGCGCGCGATAGCCCATGAGATCGGCCTGGCGCAGCAGCGCTTCTTCGGCGCCATGCGTGATCCACACCTCGCCCGGTTTCAGCTCGTCGATGGTCGCGGTTAGCTCGTCCCAATCGGCATGATCGGAAATCACCAGCGGCAGCTCGACGCCGCGCTGACGGGCGCGCTGCCGTACCCGCATCCAGCCGGAGGCTTGCGCGACCAGCGGCTCCGGCAAGCGCCGCGCCCAGGGATCGGACGAAGCCGAAGGCGGCGCGAGCACGATCTTGCCGCGCAATTCGTCCTTCGTGGCGCCGAGCGCAGGCAGCAGCGACCCGAGCGGCACGCCGAAACGCTCGTAGAGGTCGCAGCATCCTTGCAGCGCGCCATGAAGATAGATCGGCTCCTCGTAACCTTGCCGCCGCAACAACGCGAGGACGCGCTGGCACTTGCCGAGCGCATAAACGCCGACGAGATGCGCGCGCTCGGGAAAGAGCCGCAGCGAATGAAGCAGCTTATCGATCTCCTCACGATCGTCGGGATGACGGAACACCGGAAGGCCGAAAGTCGCCTCGGTGATGAAGATGTCGCAAGGCCGCGGCTCGAAGGGCGGACAGGTCGGATCGGCGCGGCGCTTGTAATCGCCCGAGACGACGATACGGCTGCCGCCTTTTTCCAAGACCGCCTGGGCGCTGCCGAGGATGTGGCCCGCGGGGACCAAGGTTACGTTGACCGGGCCAAGCTTCACCGTCTCGCCATAAGCCAAAGCCTGCAGCGAACCGCCGGCATTGTCGCCGAAGCGCTGCTGCATAATGGCCGAGGTCTCCGGCGTCGCTAACACGGCGCCGTGACCGGCGCGCGCGTGGTCGCTATGGCCATGCGTGATCACGGCGCGCTCGACCGGCTGCGTCGGATCGACGAAGAAATCGCCCGCCTCGCAATAGAGGCCGCGCGGCGTCGGCTTCAGCCATTCATGGGGTGAGGTATCCGCGGGCATGCCGGCCTAATATGGGATTTTCCGGGTCGGCAAACCCATATATTAGGCCCGCATGCCGCTCGACGCCCTGCCACTGCCACCCAGCCTTGCGCCCTGGTTCGCGCGCCGCGGCTGGACCCCGCATCCGCACCAGCTTGCGATGATCGCCGCCGCGCAGGCGGGCCGCTCGGTGCTGCTCACCGCGCCGACCGGCGGCGGCAAGACGCTGGCCGGCTTCCTGCCGAGCCTGATCGAGCTAGCGCAGGTGCCCTCGGCCGGGCTGCACACTTTGTATATATCGCCGCTGAAGGCGTTGGCGGTCGACATCCACCGCAACCTCGTCAGCCCGGTCGCCGAGCTCGGCCTGCCGATCCGGCTGGAGACGCGGACCGGCGACACGCCGCCTTCGCGCCGCGCCCGCCAGCGCATCGCCCCGCCGCAAATGCTGATGACGACGCCGGAATCGCTGGCGCTGATGCTGTCGCATCCGGATGCGGTCAAGACCTTCGCGCAACTTCGCGCCGTGATCGTCGACGAGGTTCACGCCCTCGCGGGCAGCAAGCGCGGCGATCTACTCGCCCTCGGCCTCGCGCGGCTATCGCGTCTGGCCCCCGGGGCGCGGCATGTCGGCCTTTCCGCGACCATCGCCTGGCCGGAGGAGCTCGCCGCGTGGCTCGGCTCGGGCGGCAAGCATGTCCATCACATCGCCGCCGATCACGGGCCGTTGCCGCAGGTTGAGATGTTGGAGCCGGGCGACGAACTACCCTGGGCCGGACATATGGCGCTTTACGCCATGGGCGAGCTCTATCGCGCGATCGAGCGGCATCGCAGTGTGATCGTCTTCGTTAACACCCGCGCCCAAGCCGAGCTGGTGTTCCAGGAGCTGTGGCGGCGCAACGAGGCCAACCTGCCGATCGCCCTCCATCACGGCAGCCTCGCGGTCGAACAGCGCCGCAAAGTCGAAGCGGCGATGGCTGAAGGGAGGCTGCGCGCGGTGGTCGCGACCTCTTCGCTCGATCTCGGCATCGATTGGGGCGAGATCGACCTCGTCGTCCAGATCGGCGCGCCCAAGGGCGTGTCGCGGCTGACGCAGCGCATCGGCCGCGCCAATCACCGGCTCGACGAACCGAGCGCTGCGCTGCTGGTGCCCGCCAACCGTTTCGAGGTGCTGGAATGCCGCGCCGCGATTGCCGCGATCGCCGCGCGCGAGCTCGATGGCGACAAACCGCGTGCCGGCGGGCTCGACGTGCTGGCGCAGCACATCCTCGGCATGGCTTGTGCCGCGCCTTTTACCGCCGATGCGCTTTATGGAGAAGTAACCTCCGCGGCGCCTTATCACGCTTTGCAGCGCAAGGATTTCAACGACACCCTCGCTTTCGTCGAGCATGGCGGCTACGCGCTGCGCGAATATGAGCAATGGCGGCGGCTCTTCCACGACAGCCAAGGCCGCTATCACGTGGTCTCGCCGCAAGTGGCGCGGCGCTATCGCATGAATATCGGCACCATTGTCGAGGCGGTGATGCTGCGCGTGCGGGTCGGCGGCCGTGTGCTCGGCGAGGTCGAGGAGAATTTCGCCCTGGGCCTCGAACCTGGCGATACTTTTCTCTTCTCGGGCGAAGTTCTGCGCTTCGAGGAAATTCGCGGCATGGAGGTTCGCGCCAAGCGTGAGAAGAGCACTCAGGCGCCGAAGATCCCGAGCTACGACGGCG
This sequence comes from Allostellaceae bacterium, assembly GCA_036501365.1. GTDB lineage: Bacteria > Pseudomonadota > Alphaproteobacteria > ATCC43930 > CGMCC-115725 > CAIKMD01. Next base: position 236,035 of record DASYAL010000013.1, read on the forward strand.
GCAAGTTCCCGCTCTCGACGCATTTGGCCTCCCGCGTTCGCGGGATGCTGCAAACCCCTGAAAGTTGGCGCAGCCTGCCCCTGCCCGTCCGCGAATGGCTCGACGCGCAGCGCGAGCGCTCAATCATGCCGGATCGCGACGGGCTGCTGGTCGAGAGCTTCCCGCGCGGGCCGCATCATTACCTGGTCGTCTACGGCTTCGAGGGCCGGCCGGCGCATCAGACCTTGGGCATGCTGCTGACGAAACGGATGGAACGGGCCGGCAGCAAGCCGCTCGGCTTCGTGGCCACCGATTATGTGCTGGCGATCTGGAGCCTCGAGCCGGCACGCGATATCGATTCGCTGCTCGATCAGGAGATGCTGGGCGACGATCTCGAAGTCTGGATGGCAGAATCCTCGATGCTGCGCCGCAGCTTCCGTAATGTCGCGATCATCGCCGGCCTCATTGAGCGCAACCATCCCGGCCATGAGAAGACCCGGCGCCAGGTCACCTTCAACTCGGATCTGATCTACGACGTGCTGCGGCGGCATCAGCCCGATCATATCCTGCTGCGCGCGACTGTCGCCGACGCGGCGACCGGCCTCACGGACATCCGCCGCCTCGGCGAGATGCTGGCCCGGGCGAAGGGCCGCATCACTTTCCGCGAACTCGATCGCGTCTCGCCGCTGGCGATTCCCATCCTGCTCGAGGTCGGGCGTGAGGCCGTCTACGGCCAGGCGATCGATGCGCTGATCGGCGAGGCCGCCGAGCGACTGGTCAACGAGGCGCTCGCGCGCTGAGCTTCTGGCTTGAGCCGCGCCGATCCCCTATAGAGCGCGGATGCCCATCGCATCGCCGCAAAGCGAGGAAACTGGACGGCTGGTTCTCCACGGTATCGAACTCTTCGCCGAGCCCAGCGGCGCGTTGTGGTGGCCGGCCGCGGCGACACTGGTCGTGGCCGATCTCCATCTCGAAAAGGGCACGAGTTATGCGCGGCGCGGCGTGCTTTTGCCGCCCTACGACACGCGCACGACGCTCGGCCGTCTCGTCCAGGCAATCGGGCCGCGGGTGCGCCGCATCATCTGCCTCGGCGACAGCTTTCACGACGACGATGGCCCCGCGCGGTTGAGTCCGACCGATGCACTGCTGCTCCAACGCCTCACCGCCTGTCACGATTGGATCTGGGTGACGGGCAATCACGATCCGGCGCTCCCACCCGCCCTCGGTGGACGCGTCGTTACCGGCGAACTCCAGCTCGACGGGCTCGTGCTGCGGCACGAAGCCGAGAAGGACGGCAGCGGCGAGGTCAGCGGCCATTACCATCCGAAATCGCATATCGATATCCGCGGCCGGCGCCTGAGCGGCGCCTGCTTCATTCATGACGAGCGGCGGATCGTCCTTCCCGCCTTCGGCGCCTATGCCGGCGGGCTCCATATCGAGAGTGAGCCGATCCGCGCGCTCTTCCCCGCCGACTTCCGCATCGATCTCCTGCTTCGCGGCCAGCTCATGCGCCGCGAATTTTTTGCGACGGCCTTCTAGCCGCGGGAACGAAACCGAATTTCCCCGCATTTCCTGTTGCAGATCGAGTGCGCGATCAAGCAGGAAGGACATTTTCGATGGCACGGAAATATTCGAAAGCTGCCGGCGGCTACGTCAAGCGCGCGATGAAAAAGCGCAAAGCGCGCAAGCTCAGGAGCGGCCGGAGCGGCCGGAAGGTCAAGAGCCGCAAGCAGGCGATCGCGATCGGCTTGTCGGAGGCGCGGCGCAAAGGCAAGAAAGTACCGAAGCGGAAACGCAAGAAATCCTGAACGCGGGGCGCGGCGGGGAGGTATCGGCCGCTAGGACCCTTTGCCGTTTTTCTTGCGCTTCGCGAAGGCTTTCATCCCGGCCTCGATCAGCTTCTTCGCTTTGCCGGGACCGACCGCGCGCCGCGACTTGAATTCGCGGCCGCGCAGCTTGTTGTATTCGACGAAGAACTCCTTGATCTCTTCCATGAGATGCGACCGGAGACCGTTGATCGACCGCACACTCTCATGCGTCTGGGCATGGCAGGCAACGGCGACCAGGCGGTCGTTGCGAGTCCATTTGCCCTTTTTCTCGCGCTGCTTGGCTTCGATGGCGCCGATCAGCCGCGCGCGGATGACGCAGCCCGGGACGACGGGCGCGTCCATCAGCACAAGGATGTCGAGCGGATCGCCGTCCTCGCCGAGGGTCGAGGGCGTGAAGCCGAAATCATAAGGGAATCTCATGCCTTCCGGCAGAACGGTGGCGAGCTCCATGCAGTCGCAATCGGGATCGTAGTCGTATTTGTTGCGGCTGCCCTTGGGCGTCTCGATCACGACCCGGAGATCGCCCTCGTCGTCGAAGGTCGCCGTTTCGGAGAGGATTGCATGGCGCGCGACAGCTTGGGGCATCGGAGGAATCCGGCAGATGACACTTTTTATGCAACTCGGCAGATCGGACCTGGTTCCTTTCGGGATATATCGAGGCGCGTGGCATGACGAATGTCAGAAAAGGCCAATATCCCGGCAAGCTGTCGCGCGAGGCCTTCCGCGCCCATTTCAGCAAGTCCTTCGCCGATCCGCTGTTTGTGCCCGAGCACGAAGCAATCGGTCGGCTGGAGGCGATCGCCTGGAACGCCTATTGCCAAAGCCGCAAAGCACCGATCACACGCAAGGCCGGCCCCGGTTTCGCCGATCCGGATTACGAGCTGTCGCTCGATTGGATCGCGGCGCATGACGCGCTGATCGAGGCGGAGAAACGGCAGAAGAAACCGGCGAGCCCATCGCGGGTGCTGGTCATCTGCGCCGCCGCGCGCAACGACGGGACGTGTCCGGGCGAGATGTCGAAAAGCTATCGTTTGGCCAAGCACGCCACCGCGATCTTCGAGGGCGCATCGGTCGTCGTCGACTTTCTCGATCTGAGCAATCTCGTTTCGGAATACGGTCAGAAGATCCACCCCTGTAAAGCCTGTGTCTCAACGGCGATGCCGCTCTGCCATTGGCCGTGCAGCTGCTATCCCAATCACAGCCTCGGTCAAGCCGATGACTGGATGAACGAGATCTATCCGAAATGGGTCGCCGCGCATGGCGTTCTCATCGTGACGCCGGTCTATTGGTATCAGGCGCCGAGCACCTTGAAGCTGATGATCGACCGCCTGGTCTGCGCCGATGGCGGCAATCCCGACCCGACCTCGACGGCGGGCAAGGATGTTGCGAAGGCCAAGGAAATCGAGCTTGCCGGCTGGTCTTATCCCAAGCATCTCGCTGGCCGCACCTACGGTCTCGTCGTCCACGGCGACGTCGCAGCCACCGAAAGCGTGCGCCGCAGCTTGGCCGATTGGCTCGAGTGGATGGGACTCATTCCCGCCGGCAACAAGGCGCTAGTCGATCGCTATATCGGCTATTACGAGCCCTACGCGAGCAGCCACGAGGCACTCGATCGGGACACGGCGCTGTTCGAGGAAGTCGCCAATGCCGCCCGCGCGCTCACGCAAGCGGTCGGCGAGCTGCGCCGGGGGCGCCTGTCGCAGCCCGGCGCGACCTTGGCCACACCCCGACCGAAATAGCGGTCGCGCCTAGCCGCTTATGCGCTACATCCTTGCGCTGCCGAAGCGGAACAGGCTCCTATTTACCGATAAAGCAAGTCGCTCGACTGACGGACGAGGAAGGTGTCGCCGCGGCGGAGAAAATCGATTACCAGCTCGGCCACAGCTTCCGGCCGCTCTTCGGCCATCGCCGCGCCGGCATCGTAGACGAAAACCACATTCGCATTCGCGAGGCGCTCACGGTAATGTCTGCCGGCTTCGGGCGGCGCTGACGTGTCTGTCGTCCCGAAAATCGCCAGCAAGGGTGCTTTCAGCGTACTTAATTGCCCAATGAGCGTTTCGTCTGCCGCGCGGCCATCGGCCGCGATAAGCGTCGGCCCCAGCAGCACCACAGCAGTGACAGCTTCCGGACGATCGAGCACGAAACGGAGGGCAGCCGCCGCGGCATCGCGTTCGGCGATCACGCCGAAGCGGCCCGCGCCTGGCGGTGGCGCGCCATCGATCACGCGAAACCGAGCGGCGACGAGCTTCCGCAACGCCGGCGAGCGTTTCGCATCGCCCAGCCAGAGCACGGTATCGCTGAGTGCTTTTTCGTCCGCCATGTCAGAGCTCGCGAATCCGCGGCAGCACTTTAGTGCCGAAGAGCTCGATCGAGTGCAACGTCTTGTCGCCGAGCTGGGCCGCGAGGGGGCAATCGAGGATCCCGGCGCCGATCTCTTTGCGGATGCGCTCGATCTGCCGGATAATCGTGTCTGGCGAGCCGACGAGGATCTGGCCGGAATTGATCCGGTCCTGGAGCGTCCGCGTTGCCGTGCGGGTCGCCTGGCTTTCGTCGCGCCCATAGTAGGCGGTCTCGGTCATGGCTTTGTTGATTGAAACATTGGACGTGGTAAGGGAGATGCGCGGCGGGGCCCTGCTCATATCGTCAAAGGCCTCCTCGTCGGTCTCGGCGACATGGAAGCCGACGCGATAGATGATGTCGTCAGGCTTTGCCTCCCACCCCACCTCGTGGCATTGGCCCTGGTAGTAGGCCGAGGCTTTGGCCGCCTGGGCGATCGTCGTGAAGGCGAAGCCGAGGCCGATGTGGTTGCGCGCGGCACATTCGCCGGCTTCGGGGCTCGATCCCGACATGTAAATCGGCGGATGCGGCCGCTGCACCGGCCGCGGCCAGATCGAAATGGAGCGATATTGATAATAGCGGCCTTGCCAACCGAAAGGCTCCGGCTCGGTCCAGGCGCGGCGGATGATCTCCAGCGCTTCCGCGAACCGCGCCCGCGATTCCGACGGATTGAAGTTGTAAGTGACGTATTCGTTGGGCGTACCGCGCATGAAGCCGGCGATCAGGCGACCGCCAGTCATCGCATCGAGCATGGCGAATTCCTCGGCGACGCGGACCGGATTCAGCGTCGGCAGGCTCGGACCGAGCACGGCGATCTTCGCGCGCTTCACCACCTGGCTAAGCGCTCCGGCGAAGATCATCGGATTGGGCGTCAGCGATAGCGCTGAATAGTGATGTTCGGCGACCGTGACCCAATCGAAACCGAACACATCCGCGAGGCGGAATTGCTCGAGGGTGATCGCCATCGATTCCTCGGCGGTTTCGGGCTCGCAATATTTGGCGGGTAATGGCCAGACGCCATCCGGCGTGCGACCGACATAGCGCGAGGTGCAAAAGAGCGCGGCTTTCATGCGGCATACCGTACCATGCGGGCCCGCGAGACGCACCTCCCCACCATCCCATCCGCCGCATGGCTTGCCTGGCGGGGGGCAATCATCCCACAATCGGCCACCAGCGAGGGAGGACAGCATGGCAGAGGGCAACGCCGAGCGCTACCGGCGCATCGCGGTCGAAGAAGCCTATATGATCCCCGAGATCGCGGCGCTCGAGAGCACGCGCATTCCCGGCCGCAGCGAGACATCGAAGCTGCGCGAGCACATCATGAAATCGCTGCTCGACATGGGCGATGGGCGCATCAAAGCGATGGACAAAGACGGCATCGCGATGCAGGTCTGCCTCCTCGCCGGCATCGGACTCCAAGACATCGACCCGGTGCAAGGGAACGAGCTCGCCGCGCTGGCGAACGATCGCCTCGCGGAGATGGCGCGCAAATATCCTCAACGCATCGCCGGCCTCGCGGGCTTCGCGCCGCGCGATCCGGTCCGTGCGTCGCGCGAGCTCGAGCGCGCAGTGAAGACGCTCGACCTGAAGGGCGGCGTCATCAATTCGCATTCGCTGGGCGAATATCTCGACGACAAGAAATTCTGGCCGATCTTCGAGACCGTGCAGGCGATGGACGTGCCGATCTATATCCATCCGCGCGATCCCTCCCCGCAAATGATCAAGCCGTTCGAGGTGTTCGGTTTCAAGGTCGGATGGTCCTGGGCCGCCGAAGTCGGCACGCATATTATCCGCATCATCGGCAACGGCGTCTTTGACCAGTTCCCGCGCTTGCGGCTTGTCATTGGCCATATGGGCGAGGGCCTGCCGTTCTTCCTCGATCGCATCGACAACCGCTATTTCTGGGAGCACGAAATGGCGGCACGGCCGCCACAGCTCAAGCGCAAGCCCAGCGATTATATCCGCGACAACATCGTCGTCACCACCAGCGGCATGAACTTCGCCGCGCCGCTGCTCATGACCATCCAGACGCTCGGCATCGACAACGTCCTATTCGCGGGGGACTACCCGTTCGAGAACGTGCGCGAATCGGTCGACGCGGTCGACCGGCTGGCGATCGCCGATCGCGACAAGGAGAAGCTCTACAGCCTCAACGCGATGCGGGTGTTCCGTCTCTAACCTCCGCGCAAACGGCTTTACCCTCGCGTCGACCAGGGCGAGCGTAGGGGCAAAGACCCGGCAAGCGGTCGATGCTTGAAAAGCAATCAAGGGAGGATGTGATGAAAGCGAGCATCCCGGCGCGGCCGATCAGTTGGCCGGTCTGCGTGACCGTCTTCTTCCTCAGCAGCGTCTAGCGACGTGCTCGCACCCACCGTCTTCTTCCTCAGCAGCGTCTAGCGACGTGCTCGCACCCGCAGTAGTGCGCGCCGCCGGCGAGGAGGCTCAGTCGTGCGCATCAGCGGGTTCGGTCTCTTCCGCCTTTTCCTCTTCGTCCTCATCGTGCTCGCGGCGCGCATTGCGCTTGTGACCCATCGTACTGAAGAGCATGGCACGTGATTCGCCGCCCTTGCGTCCTGCCGCCGCGGCAAGCTCGCGATTCTGCGAGAAGCTGCGCTCGCCTGCCGGCACCGCTTCGCCGCCTTTTTTGCCGGCCGCTGCGGCGAGCTGCCGGTTTTTCGAGAAGCTGCGCTTCTCGGGGGGAACGCCGTGGCCGCCCTTGCTGGCGATCTCACGTTGCCGGGCGGGGTCCATCGACGCAAACCCGCGATTTGACTTCACCGGTTCCATGACAACCCATTGGTATTATTGTTTGCGTGACCGCTGCATAAATGCGCCCTATGAGTATTAGTTCCGAGAAATTTCTCTGTTCGCACCGTGGCTTAAGCGCGGCCACGCAATCTCGGGCGCTATTTCGCCAGCCGGGCTACCCGCGCGCGACTTGTCGTTAGGATTACTTGAGAATAGTTTACGCCGTTGTTCTGGAGCGGGTCTTTACTATGCAATGTCGGCATTGTTTCCCTTTTGCCGTCGAAAAGACACATTTCCTCGTTCCAGTTGCGAAAGACGAGCGGCATTCATGCCGGAACCGGGGGAGTGATGAACATTGAAATCTTTATGCGCGCTCGTAAGTTTGACGAGTCTCGGTGTGGCGCTGGTCGGGGTGGGCTTGCCGCCGGCGGTCCGGGCTGAAACGCTTACGCTCGATCAGGCCCTGTCGGCAGCCTATGAGACGAATACGCAGCTCGAGGCTCAGCGGGCGGCGTTGCGCGCGACGGACGAAGATGTTGCGACGGCGATTTCGGGTTGGCGACCGACCGTCACCGCTAATGCAAGCTATGGCTACACGCACGATCGGACGCAGCCGCCCGATTTTTTTGCGCTCGCGCCGAATGGTCATCCGCGCGATGCCGGCGTGACCATCACGCAACCCTTGCTGAACGGCACCACCATCCCACAAACCCGCGAAGCAAAGGCCGAGGTCATGGCCGGGCGCGCGCAACTGACGTCGGCCGAACAATCGACCCTCCTCAATGCGGCGAAAGCGTATTTCGACGTTCTCGCGAACGAAGCCGAGCTCGATTACAAACGGCACAACGCGTCGCTGCTCACCGACCAATTCCATATGACCGAGGAACGAGTCGCGATCCGCGACCTCGCGCGCAGCGATCTCGACCTCGTGCAAGCGCGCTTGAGTTCCGCGAATGCGGATGTCGCTACGGCCGAAGCGAATCTTGCGAACGCCCGCGCCGCTTTCCTCCGCACGGTCGGTCGTCCCGTCACGACGCTCGAGCAATCGCCGAAGCTGCCGACGATGCCGCCGAGCGAAGATGGGGCCATGACGCTCGCGCTTGCCGACAACCCCGATCTCGTTGGCGCAAAATATGCGCTTCAGCAGGCCGACGCTGCTTTGACCGCCGCTTATGGCGCCTTGGCGCCAACACTGTCGCTGCAACTCCAGTATCGGCGATCGGCCGACGAGATTGCGCCGGGGGTACGCGATTCATCACTTTCCGCCGTCGGGCAACTCCGCATGCCGCTCTATCAAAGCGGTACGGAATACGCGCAAATCCGCCGCACCGTCGAGTTGCGCAGCAAAGCCGTCATGCAAGCCGCCGATCAGGAGCGCGTCGTCCGGCAGGGCGTTGATTCCGCTTGGCAGACTCTGGCCGCCGCGCGCTCGGCGGCGGGCTTGAACAGACAGCAAGTGCAGGCGGCGCAATCGGCTTACAACGGCATCGTGATCGGCGTGAGAGCCGGCGAGCGCACCACCTTCGATGTGTTGAATGCCGAGCAGGATCTCGATTCGGCCCAGGTCGCGCTGGTCGAATCGGAGCGCCAGTACAACGAGACGACGTTCCAGCTTCTCGCCGCCATCGGGGAGCTCACCGCGCGCGGACTAAAGCTGCCCGTGACCCTTTACGATCCCGTGGCTCACTACGACAAGGACGTGAGAAGCTGGATCGGCACGGGTAACTAAGCGGCTCAGGGCTCCGCTTAGAGCGGAAATCGGCTGGGCCGGAACGCGCTACGCGAAAAGGCGGGCCGGAGCGCCCGTGCCGGAGCCGGCCGGCCGGGCCGGCGCGACAACGCTGCCACAGGCACCGCGCGCCTTGCCGCATATGCCACGCCGAACGCAGTGAACAGCAGCACCGTCGGATGAGCGAACGGGGCCGTGCCGAGACTCTCGATCGACAGCCGCGCGGCATCGTAGGCAATCACGCTGAACCAGAAGCACAATGGCAGCGTCGGCCGGGTCATCACCCGACGGAGGAGAAGCCACGCGCTGATGACGGCGGTGACGCCGAACACAAAAAGACCTACCCAGCCAAGGTGGACGAGAATCTCGATCGCGGTATTGTGGAAGCTGAATCCCGTGCGCGCCTGGATGCCGCCATAGGCCCACAATCCTTCGGCATCAGGATTGCCTTGCAGCCAGAACGCGCTGAAGCCTTTACCGAGTAGCGGATTGTCGGCGATGAAATCGCCGGCCCGCTGCCACAGATAGGTTCGGCCGGTCAAGGTCGGATCCTTGTCGAACATCGTCATCGCGTCTTCGACGAGGACGCTGCCATACGCCAAGACGACGAAGACCGCGCCGATGACAGCCGATACGGTCGTCATGACACGGACCGACAGGCGCGCCGGCCGCAGCGCAAGCAAGAAGACGAAGCAGCCGACCGCCACCACGGTGCCCATAAGGGAGCCCGCCGAGCGCGCCTCGACTAACACGTAACCATGCAGGGCGGCGACCATCAGCGCTAGGAGCGCGCGGACAGGCCAACGATCCTCGATACCGGCGACGAAGCAGGCAAGTGAAATCAGCAGGCCCGTCGATGCGATATCGGCAAGCAGGTTTTTGCTCTCGGTAAGGCCCGAAAACGCGACCTGTCCGGCGGTGCCCATATCGACGTTTTGGCCGAAACCCACGGAGGCGATCACGTAAAGCGCGAAGGCGGGAAACATGCCCCAAAGCACCGCCTTGGGGCGCGGTGCCGCTGACAGAAGCAAGCCCACCACGACCGTGAGGCCAAATTCGAGCGAATACTTGATCGTCTCCGTCGGTGCTTGCGACCAGAGCGTCGAGAGGAAAGCAAAAATCGGGATGACCAAAATCAGCCAACGCGAGGCGAGGATTTCGCCCAATTGCGAGAAACGCGTGACCGTGTAGGCCAGCGCAAGTGCGGCGAAAAGGACGGCGCCGATCATGGAGTTCGACACGAAGAGCATCGAGCCGAGCAGCATCACCGCAAAAATGATAAAGGCGAACACCCCATCGGAATCGAATTTGAGCCATGGCTTCGCAGCCTTGCGGCGCGCGGGAACCGGTCGCGCGGCGCCGGTCGCGCGCGCGCTCGGCAGATGCGGAGGCTCGCCGCGTTGCGGCGTCGGCGGCGCCGGGTTGCGGGCGATGAGGTACCGGCGTGACGCGCGTTGCATCATCGCGCGAACCTATAAGCGCGTATATGGTCGATCGTCAGCGCCGCGGGAGTTCGCGACGGGCCATCGACCGCACCAGGCGAGGTCCCGCCGATGGCAAGATTGGCCAGCATGAACATGGGCTTGTGCATGTCGTCGGGAGTCACGGCGCGGCCAACCGCCACCCCGTCGATATACCAGACCAAATCCCGCGGATCCCAACTGACGGCGAAGGTATGGGCCACGCTCGGCGTTATCCGCGCACCGATCCCAACGGTTCTCGAGACGCCGCTATGCGCGGTCATATAAACGCGGCTCGGGTCGCCGATGCTTTCGACCACGTCGATTTCGGGCGGCCAACTCTGGTCCTGCGGCAACAGCCAGAATGCCGGCCAGAGGCCCTTACCTTGGGGCAGCTCCGCCCGCATCTCGAAATAGCCGTAAGTCTGGGAAAAAGACGGCTGCGTGCTGATGAGGCCGGAAAGATAGGGGTAATTCCCTGCGGCCGATCGGCCTTCGGCGGACGCCTGAACGGCGGTGACTTTAAGTGTCCCCTGTGCCGCGGCAAATGGATCCCGCGGCTCAGCGACCCAATCGGCGTAATGCTCGAGCCCGCGATGGCGCGGCAGCGCATACGGATCGGGCCGCGCGCGATCCTCGAAGGCGGCGCGCCAGAGCCCGCCCCGACCGCTCTGAGTCTGGAGTGCCCGGAAATCGTCTGAGAACACCAGGGTGAGTGGCTGCCCGTCGGGCGTCGCGCTCAAAACTGACGCCTCTCCGGCCCGGGCGGCGGCGGACGGATGTACGAACGTAGAGACCATAAGCACCATCCCCGACGAGGTCGCGAAAGCGGCACGGAAAACGCGTCGCCATCAACCGCGCGGTTTCTAGGAGTTGGTGAGATAGTAATTTTTGTAGGACCCGAAGTAGTCGCTGCTGTCGCCGTAGCCGAACCGCGACTGCTGGCGGATGTTCACCTGCGCGAGGATGGCACCGGCTACCTTGGCGCCGCAGTGCTGGAGGATGTCTCCCGCCGCTTGCACGACGCTCATCGGCGTCTTGTTCCAGCGCACGACGAACAGAACTTTGTCGGCCTTGGTCGCGAGGATCCGGGCATCGGCGACGCCGAGAAGCGGCGGCGTATCAAGGATGACGTGATCGAATCGCTGGGCCAGCGTCCGGAACAGGGCATCCGCCTGCTTCGTGCTGAAGATGTCCTCGGGAACGCCCTCATGACGCGCGACCGGAAGGATCCAGGCGCCACTTCTCGGATCGAGGATCAGCGCGTCGTTCAACGCGATATCCTTCTTGATCGCCTCGACGATGCCAATATCGGCGTTGGCGGCCTCGGCAACGAGGCCAGTCAATCCGTGTCGTCTTAGATCGCAGTCGACCATGACCACCGATTCGCCGGCCTGCGCCAGGATCTGAGCGAGACATAGAGACGTGACGCTCTTGCCCTCGCGCGGCACTGACGAGGTGAGCGCGATGATCTTCGACGGCTCCGATGGATCGAGCAGCGCGAGGAAGGCGCGCAGGTTGCGGAATGCCTCGGCGAAGGCCGTGAATCTGTCTGTCTCGAGCGAGAGCGCAGGCGCCGTGGGACCGCGTAGCCGGCGCGTTTGCGGGATCGAGGCGATGTCCGGAAGCGTTGCCGCCAGCGGAAGCCCGATGCCCAGCTCGACATCGCTGCTGTTGCGGAAGCGCCGGTTCCAGAATTCGGGCAGAATGATGACCAGCCCCGCGCCGAGGAGAGCCAGCAAAGCCGCGCCCGCCATCGCGAGATGCATGTTCGGCGACGGCGTGTCCGATGCGACGGCGGCCTTGTAGTTCACGGTGGCATCCGGCTGCTGCAACGTCCGTGCCGCCGCTACGTCGCTGGCGCGGTTCAGATAGCTCTCATAAGTCTTTTTCGCCGCATCGGCTTTCAGTTGCAGCGCGACCAGAGCGACGCGCGCGGCGTTGTTGGTATCGAGCTGGGTTTGCGCCTGGTTGCGGCTCCCGGTCAGCGAGTCTTCGCGATCGCCGGAGGCGCGAACTTGCGCTGTCTGGCTCGAATGGATCCGGTTGAGCTCACCGCGGATTTGGCTGCGAATGTCGTTGAGCTGTGCCTGGGCGCGTTTCACGTCGGGATAGTCCGGCTTGAACTGCGCCGAAAGCTGAGCAACTTGCTCGCTGAGGGTCGCCTCCTGCTTACGCAGCTCCGTGATCGTGTCGGAGCTGAGCGCCTCGGGAATGGCGGCACCATCGCTGCCCTTGCCGCCGAGCGCCATGGCGTTGTCGACTTGGGCCTGCTTTTGCACGCGGTCGGCATGGGCCTGCGCGATCTGCTGATTGAGCGTCGCGATTTCCGCCTCGACCATGCTCGCGCCTTGAGGACTGAGGATCGAGTGAGAGTTCTTGTACTCCTCGGCGGCCGCCGTCGAGGTCAATGCATCTTCGCGCAGCTTGTCGACGCTCGCGGTGAGTTCGTCATTGGCCTGGGCGACCATGTTGACCTTCTCGGTGACTTGGCGCGCGAGATAGGCGTCGATCAAGGCGTTGGCGATCTGCTCGGCCTTCGCGGGACTGCCCGACGAAAATCCGACCCGCACGACGTCTGTCAGGCCGATGCGGCGGACAAAGGTCCGGCGCTGGATCCCATTCACGGTCTTCGTCAAGACTTCTTCGGGCGTCGCATCCGCCGGTTGCGAAGACATGGCGATGAAAGGCCATTGCGACGAAAAATTGACGCGCCATTTGTTGGAGGGCGGCGGATTGAATTCGGGATCGCTGAGGAGGCCGAGCTTCTCGATGACGGTCTCGGACAAGGTCCGGGACTTCAGCATCTCAGCTTCGGTATCGACAGCGCTGGTATCGACCGGCTGCGCGTACTGATTCAGATTGGTTTGCGCCAGATTCTCGCGCGATGGCTGGACCAGCACCGAGCCCTCGGCATAGTAGGTCGGCGGAATCTGCGAGACGACCCCGACGATGACACCGAAGATCAGCACGGCAACGGCGGCAGCGCGCCAGCCGCGCGTCATGATCAGGCCCATCCAGTAATGAAGGGACGACTGCGACGGCTGTTCGAATCGGTCGTAGGCGCCGGACCATTCTTTGGCCGGAACGTTGATCTCATAGGGGGCGAGGTTAGACATGTTCTGCTTTCCCTGCGAATGAGAAGGACGTAAGCGTGAAAGTCGTCTCGTGGTCGCGGCGCCTGTGACCGGGTGGCTCAGAAGACCGCACCAAGAGCGGCAAATGGCGCGATCGGACTGATGTCTTGTAGGAACCGCCGCATGCCCGATGTGTCGACGACGACGACGTCATTGGGCTGGACTTGCGGATCCATGCTCTTGCCGTCGCGAATCTCGCCGAGATCGAAAACCGCCTCGCTGCGTTGCTGACCTACCGAGCGGAAGATCGCGACCTTGTCGCTCGCGAGTTTCGGATCGGGCCCCTTCGCCAGCGCAATCGCCTGCATCAGCGTCGTCCGGGTCGTGATCGGATAGATGCCGGGCTGTAGCACGGCACCATCGACCGTGACTTTTTGGCTTGCCGAATCCTTCACGGAAACCGTCACTTTTGGATCCCGGACATAGCTGGCGCCATAGGCTGCTGCGATTTGCTTGGAGAGTTGGCCGACGCTCCGGCCGGCGGCCGGAACCTCGCCCAGGAGCGGCAGCAGAACCTTCCCTTCCGAATCAACTTGGACGGTGCCGCTTAGCGCCGGCACGCCGAAGACATCGACCGAGACGGTATCATCGGGACCAATAACGTAATCCGGGCGCACGATGCTGGTCGAAGGCACAGTCGAGGAGAATTGCGGGATCGCGGCCGATTGGACGCCGGGGCTTGCGGGCGACCCGACAGGCGCGAATTGCGACGTCGACTGAAACGACGAGTTCTGCGGCTGGAACCCATCCGCCTTGCTGGACCCAGCGGGCAGGAACACCACCCCCGCAACCAGCGCCACCACTGCCGTCCACGTCGCCGCCGCCTTGCTCATCGCACCTTCTCCGTTCCATGGATCGAAACTGGACCCACGCGCATCACGCGCTACGGTCACGATGCCGTTTGCACATGCCCGCTCAGAACGCCGGATAGAAATTTATGTTCCGGTAAATTTTGCAGTGCGAACGCGCGGCCGAAACCTGGAGCGTAGCTGGTGTGTATTCAGCGCCCGCGTGAAGAGCTCAAATGCGGCTGCGCGATTTGTGGCCGTCAAAAGGCAGGCATCAGGATTTTTGACGTGTCCGTCACGATTCTGACATCACCTTTGCCCAACCAACCTATAGCGCAAGGCGGACGATCAAGGCGATGACCATCCAAAGGATCGCGCTGACGATGATGATGAACAGAAGAGTCTTTCGCCCGCTCCAACGGTCCGAGCGCCTGCGAGTCGAAACGATCGGCTGATGTTCAGACATGACAAACAGAGGCGCGCGTTGGGTTGATCTCAGAGGTGAAAATTCTGTGTCTTTTCGTGCGTCATATCGTGGCAATACGCGTCAACGTTTCGGCGCTCGGCTTTGCCTGCGCCGTAAGCGAATTTTTCTCTATAGATTATCAGCATTTCCCCCTCGCATGCGATATACGGATGATAGCGACTTTGGCGGAACAAACAAAGCGGTGATGAGTTTTTGCCGGCATGCTCTACAGCACGCAAATCTTGGAGACTACGATGGCCAACATCGCATGCAAGCCGGGCCCGATTCACTTCATGGCGCCCAATTTGAAGATCGATCCCCTCGTTTGTCTCATGCGAACCTTGGACGTTGCCATTGCGCTCGTCGCACTGATCTTCGTGTTGCCGCTGATGGCGATCGTCGCGCTCGCGATCTTCCTTCAGGATGGCGGTCCGGTTGTATTTTCCCACCGTCGCATCGGCCGCGGTGGCAAGCCGTTCTACTGCTGGAAGTTCCGCTCGATGGCGGTCGACGCCGAAGCGCGTCTCGCGGAATTGCTCGCGCGCGATCCGATCGCTCAAGCGGAATGGGCGCGCGATCATAAGCTGCGCGATGATCCTCGTGTGACGCCGCTCGGTTCCTTCCTGCGGCGCTCAAGCCTCGACGAGCTGCCCCAACTGTTCAACGTGTTGCAGGGAACAATGAGCCTCGTTGGCCCGCGGCCGATCGTCGACGCCGAGATTTGCAAGTACGGCAGGCGCTTTCATCATTACTGCTCAGTCAAGCCGGGCATCACCGGGCTATGGCAGGTCAGCGGCCGCAACGACGTCAGCTACCGCACGCGCATCGCTCTCGATTGTCTCTACGCGAAATCTCTAAGCCCCCGGCTCTATATCTGGATCGTCATGGTGACGATCCCCGCAGTGCTAACGCGGAAAGGCTCGTATTGAGATTTCGCAGGGTTGCGGCGGCCGAACTGGCGGCGCCGCCGTCACTCGCGCCGACCGCGATCATCGTTATCCGGAATAAACGGAACATTTTTGCCGCGAAGCGCGATATTTGAAGATGGCGAACAAACCGGCTGACGAGGCGCACGGCATCCTGCAGGCATGCCGTAGCTATTTCGTCACCGTTGCGATCTTCAGCCTCGCGATCAATTTGCTCTATCTCACCACGCCGCTCTACATGTTGCAAATGTATGACCGCGTGGTGCCGAGCGGGAGCATCGTCACCCTTGTGATGCTGACGATCGCTCTTCTTATCGCGCTGCTCGCTCTCGCCGTGCTCGACGTCGTGCGCGCGCAGGTACTCGGCCGTGCCGGCATACGCCTCGACCGACTGATGGCAGCGCGGGTGATGGCGGCGGTGATCGACAATCCAGCGGCGGCAGGTGGCGCGCGCAGCCAGCCGCTGCGGGACTCCGACACATTCCGGCAATTCGTCACCGGTCCCGGCATTCACGCTGTTTTCGACCTTCCCTGGGGACCGATCTACATTGCCGTCATCTTCATGCTGCATCCGCTGCTCGGCGGATTCGCCTTGGCCTGCGCCTTCATCCTCTTGGCGATGGCGTTGATCAACGAGCGCGCGGTCAGGCCGGCGCTCAACGAATCCAACGAGGCCGCCGGCCGGAATTACAGCTTCACCGAAATGAGCCTGCGGAATTCGGAGGTCGTGCGCGCCATGGGCATGACCGACGGTCTGCTCAATCGTTGGCGCCGCGATCGCTACCGAATGATCGACCGATTGGTCGTGGCCAGCGACCGCGGCGCGACGGTCTCCGGCACGATCCGTTTTCTTCGGCTTTCGATGCAATCCATGATTCTGGGCCTGGGTGCGTATCTGGTGATCGAGCGCGTCGTCACGCCCGGCGCGATGTTTGCGGGTAGCATGCTGCTCGGACGCGCGCTGCAGCCGCTCGAGCAGATCGTCGGATCGTGGCGCAGTATGATCGCTGCCCGCGATGCGTTTCACCGCGTTCGACGGCTGCTCGCCGCGGCGCCGATTGCCCCGACCCATCTCGCCCTGCCGCGTCCTCTGGGCCAGGTCTCGGCCGATCAGCTCACCTATGCTCTTGCTCTGCCGCGGACCTCGCGCCCGATCCTGCACAATGTCACTTTCCGGATCGAGCCGGGCGAGGCGATCGGCGTCATCGGCCCGTCGGGGGCCGGTAAATCGACGCTGGCGCGACTGGTGGTCGGCGTCTTGCGTCCCACCGCCGGCTCGATGCGGCTCGACGGCGCCGATGTCAGCACCTGGCCGCGCGCCTTGGTCGGCCAATACATCGGCTATCTGCCCCAGGATGTGGAGTTGTTCTCGGACAGTGTGGCCGCGAATATCGGCCGGTTTCAGCAGGCGAGCGACGAGGCCGTCATCGCGGCGGCGCAGCTCGCCGGGGTGCATAACATGATCTTGCACTTGCCTGACGGCTACGAAACCCTAGTCGGTGACGGCGGCGCCATTCTCTCGGGCGGCTATCGGCAAAGGGTCGGCCTTGCGCGCGCCGTGTTTGGCGGGCCGAGCCTAGTGGTGCTCGACGAGCCGAGCTCGAATCTCGATGCCGAGGGCGACGCCGCTCTCGCTGAGTGTATGCTCAAGCTCAAGAAAGCGCGGGTCACCGCCATCATTGTCTCGCATCGGCCCGCGACGATTGCGGTAGTGGACAAGATCCTGCTCCTCGTGGATGGTCGGGTCGAAGCTTTCGGGCCCCGTGCGGAGGTGTTGGCGCGCTTGAATGCGCGGCAGCCGCTTCCGATCGTGGCGCCGGGAGGACGCAGCGGACCATGACGATCCAGAACGCAGACGTTATCCCTCCCGGCCACAGTCTTGCGGGAAGCCTTTCGCCGGAAGTCCGACTTCCGGACGAATCCCTTAAGAAATACGCCGCGGCGGGCTGGATCACGCTTGCGCTGTTCTTCGGCGTTTTCGGCGTGTGGTCGGTGACAGCGCCTCTGAACGGCGCCGTGGTCGCCGAGGCCGTCGTCAAGGTGGAAGGCAACCGCAAAAGCGTTCAGCATCTCGATGGCGGCATCGTCAAGCAGCTGAAAGTCAAAGAGGGCGATCACGTCAATGCCGGTGATGTGATGATCGTTCTCGACGATACGGAAGCGCGCGCGAATTACGATGTTCTCTCGCAGCAATATAATGTCCTGCGTGCCACCGAAGCCCGGCTGACCGCGGAGTTCAACGGCGATCCTGCCTTGGTGCCACCGTCCGATCTCGCTGACAGCGAAAAAGGCATTTGGGAGGCGCAGCGCCGCCAATTCGAGAGTCGAGAGGCAGCTCTCGACGGGCAGCGTCAGGTGATTGCGCAGAAGATCCAACAGCTCGAGGCGCAAATCACCGGCGACCAGAACGAGATCGCCGCCTATAACCACGAAAACGCGTCCGTCCGCCAAGAGATCACGACGATCTCGCCGCTGGTCGATAAGGGGCTTATCGCTTCGACGCGGCGCACGCAGCTGCAGCGGACCGGCTACGGCCTCGACGGTCAGATCGCCGAAACCACCGCGGATATGGCGAAGGCGCAGCAAGGCATCGCGGAACAGAAAGAGCAGATCGCCCAGATCGATAGTCAGCATATCAGCGACGTCTCTAAAGACCTCCAGGACACGCAAGCCAAGCTGCTCGACGTGATCCCACGGCTCGCGGACGCGAAAGCCGTGCTCGACCGCACCCAGATCCGCGCACCCTATACCGGCCGGGTGGTCGGCCTCGCGGTGTTCGGCATCGGCTCCGTGATCGGCAAGGGCGAGAAGATCATGGATATCGTTCCGCAGAATGACGGGCTAACCATTGAAGCGCGGGTTGCGGTCGACGATATCAGCGACGTCCATCCAGGCATGGCAGCGGACGTCCATCTCACGGCCTACAAGCAACGTATCGTCCCCGTGATCCACGGCTCCGTGACCGAGGTCTCGGCCGACCGCTTGACCGACGAGCGAACCGGCGCTCCCTACTACAACGCAACCGTCCAGGTCGACCAGCAAGAGCTCAACAAATTGCCGTCGGTCCAGCTTTATCCCGGCATGCCGGCCTCCGTCCAAATCCCGACCGTCCATCGCACTGCTCTCGACTACATCATCGGCCCTCTCACCGCCTCGTTCAGTACTGCGTTCCGGCAGAAATAGAGCGGCCGAACAATGGCGTAGGCTCGGCCGTAGCAAGGGCCCGGCACGCCATTCGAATTCCGCAAAAATTTACCGCCCGGCTGTGCGTCGGAAAGGAGCATTCGCGCGTTACCTGTCCGAAGACCGATCACCTGGGAAACCGAAAAATCATGTATCGCGAGCAATTTACCGGCGGACCTGAGGCGGAAGCGGACGTCGCCGCATCGTCCGACAAGGTCCTTATCGTCGTTCCGTGCCTCAACGAGCGTGCTCATATCGGCGAGCTGATCGCGCAGCTCTGTGCGGACACCGCCCAGCTCGATCGCCAGAACGTGGTCGTCGATGGCGGCAGCACCGACGGGACACAGTCCCTCCTCGCGGAGATCGCCGCTCGCGAAGTCGTCGTCACGGTCATCGCCAATCCCAAAAAATTTCAAAGCGCTGGCGTGAACTTGGCCGTCAGGGCGTTCGGCGATGGTCGGCGATGGCTGGCACGGATCGACGCGCACGCCAGCTATCCCGCCGGCTACGTCAGCACGCTCATCGCCGAAGCCCGCCGCACGAATGCTGCCTCCGTCGTGGTCGCGATGCGGTCTCATGGCACCCAGGGCTTCCAGCAGGCCGTCGCGTTGGTCCAGAACTCGGCGATCGGGGCCGGGGGCGCGGCGCATCGCCGCTCCGGCAAGGCCCGCTTCGTCGATCATGGCCACCATGCGCTCTTCGACCTGAAGCGGTTCGTCGAGGTTGGCGGCTATGACGAGAATGTAAGTCATAACGAGGACGCCGAATTCGACGTCCGGCTGGTGTGCGCCGGCGGCAAGATTTGGCTGACACGGGCGGTCGACGTCACCTATTTTCCGCGGTCGAGCGTTAAGGCGCTTTTCCGACAATACCGGAATTATGGGCGCGGCCGGGCAGCGACCATCCTTCGCCATCGCAAGCTTCCGAAACTGCGCCAGGTGCTTCCAGCGGGCGTCGTGCCGGCCTGGGCCGCCCTGCTATTCCTTCCCTGGATTGCGATCGCCTGTGCGCCCCTCCTATGCTGGAGCGCGCTCTGTCTGCTCTACGGCGCCAAGCTCGGCATGCGTTTCGGTCCGCGCGCGGCGATCTTCGCCGGATTGGCGGCTATGACCATTCACCTGGGTTGGTCGATCGGCTTCTGGCTGGAACTACTGACCGGCTCGCGGCGCGCACGTGACGACGATGGCGGCAGGTTCGCCGCCGTTCTCAACGCCGGCGACGCGGCATCATGAGCGGAGGCGCCGATGTCTCCATCGTCATGGCCAACTACAATGGTGCTCGTTATCTGACAGCAGCCATCCAGTCGGTCGTCCGTCAGACTTTCGTTTCCTGGGAGCTCGTCATCGTGGATGACGCCTCCACGGACGACAGCCTCGCCACCGCGCACCGAGCGGCGGGGGACGATTCGCGGATCAGGATCGTCACGCAAAGCAAAAACCAGGGCCCCGCAGCCGCGCGCAATCGCGCGCTTGACCTCGCTCGCGGCCGCTGGATCGCGATCTTCGACAGCGACGACATTATGTTGCCGCGGCGTCTCGAATTTCTGCTCGAAAGCGCTCGCGCGAACACGGCCGACATCGTCGCGGACAATCTATTGCTGTTTTCGGAACGGTCACGCCCGCGGCCGTTCTTGCCGGCCCGGTCGATCCACCAGGCGCGATGGATCGGACTCGACGAATTCATCGCGTCGAATTGTCTCTATTCTCGCCTGCCGCCGCTCGGTTATCTGAAGCCGCTGATTCGCGCGGATATCGTGCGCGATCGGGAACTGCGCTACGACGAGACCTTACGTATCGGCGAGGACTACAATTTTCTCGCGCGATTGATGGCCGGCGGCTGCCGACTGCGCCTCGAGCCTGCGGGCCTCTACCTGTACCGTAAGCATGAAAGCTCGGTCTCTCACCGTCTGCGGGCCGCCGACATCATCGGACTGATCGCGGCCGAAAGGCGTTTTGCGCAAGAGGTCGAGCGGCTCCGCCCTGCCTCGACCGGCGTTCTCAAACGGCGCCGCCGGACTCTCGGTTCGCTCCTCGCCTATGACGAGGTGATCGCGGCCCTGAAACGAAGGGACTTCGCCACCGCCGGGCGCTGCGCCGTGTTGCACCCCCGCATGTGGCCGTTGCTGACCATGCCTGTCTCGGCCCGTCTCAAGCGGCTCGCGGCGAAATTCGCGCCGCGCAACAGCGAAAACCGGCCTCTCTTGGACGACGAGCAGCTGCAAGCGCTGTCGCTCTAAGTCGAGACGGTAAGCGGTTCGTTGGGACGAAAAGCGTGGAGCTCGCTTTGACAGCTCGGCGCAACGGTGCTTTTCGCGATGTGATCGCCCGCCCGTAAAGCGAGGGCGATGATCGTAAGAGCCGTGTTCACCGCGCCAGCCGATGGCAGGACCGACTGATCGACGACATAGAGACCTTCGATACCGTGCACTCGGCAGTTCGGATCGACGACGGACTGCGAGGGATCGGCGCCGAGACGTGCTGTCCCGACATCGTGCCAAAGATAAGGCTGGCGACGCCGCGTGATGACGCGGTAACCCGCATGGCGAAATGCGTCGGCCGCGATCTTGCGCAATTTCTCGAATGCAGCAAGGTTGTGAATCGGATGCACCTTGCCGACGACTTTGTCGTTCTCGAACACCAGGCCTGATTGCCGCGTGGGCAGGGCTTCGGTGGCGTAAAAGCACGTCAGGCTGCGACGGCCGATGAATTCGGCGATCGGCCGGATGGGACCATGTGCGGTTTGCCAAAACGGCATTTGTCCTGCCGTTTGGATAATGCCGAGCGGATAGGGCCAATCTGGCGCGCCATCGTGAAACGTATTGATGGCAAACGTCTTCGAGTGGATCGCCGGCATCACGCGCCAACCGATCAACGGGAAGATATGCCCGACCGAATGACCGGACAGATATCGTCCGAGCGCGCCACCGGCATTACCAAGGCCGTCCGGGTGACGCTCGGTTCGCGATCGACGCAACAACGCCGCAGAACCCGGGATTCCGGCTGCGACAACGACGGTGTCGGCATGAACAATTTCGATCGCGCCGTTCCGGCGGAGCGTCGCGCCGATGGCACGCGTACCGCGCGGATCGGTCAACACGCGCAAGCATTCCGTATCCGTGATGAGATGCACATTGCCTGTCGCGAGCGCCGGCCGCAAGGCTGCGACTTCCGCGTCCATCTTGCCATCGACCTGGCAAAAATACGCGTCGCAGGTCGGACATAAGACGCACTTGCCTCCGGGCCGATAATCGAGCGCTTTGGGAATCGGCGATACCGGCGTTCCCGACTGGCGCAGCCGCTCTATCACCTCTGCGATAACAGGGTGATGCGGGATCGGCGGGTAAGGATAAGGGGAAGCGCGGGGCGGTTCGGTCGGATCGCCTTCGAGCGCGCCGTGGACGCGATAAAGCTTTTCGGCCTGGTCGTAATAGGGCTCGAGCTCCGTGTAGCTGATTGGCCAGGCGGGCGACACGCCGCATCCGTGGTCGATCGCGTGGAAATTGCTCCGGCGCAAGCGGTAGAGCGCGGCTCCATAGAACTTGGTCTGCCCGCCGACGAAGGAGATCGCATCGGCCGGATCCTTCACCACGTCGTATAGATAGCGGCCGACGGGATCGCTGTCGCTTCGCGGCTGCGGACGCAGAAAATTGCCGCGCTCGACCACAAGGACCGACCGTCCCCGCCGCGCGAGGCTCAGGCTGATCGAGCTCCCACCCGCGCCGCTACCGATGACGATGACGTCGTAGTGTTTGCCGATTTCAACCGCAGCGGAAATCGCGGCCCGATCCGCGCCCTGGATCTCGGACGCTGAAGGTGCGATCGCATCCATCTGACGTAGACCATACTGTGCTGGCGGCGGCTTTAACGTGCGAACCGCCAAAGTGTTCCCGCCGCCCGGCCGCGGACGACAAGCTTCATCTTGGCCCTAGGCTAACCGCGAGCTGCGCCTATCGAAACCTTGGAACCGTTTGTATCGTCAATCGTTTAGCGCCCGGACGGCAATGCTGCAATCCCGCGAGGGGTGCGCGAGGGATGCAAAAGGAATGCATGAACGTTTCCGACTGAAGCCCGAATCCGAAGCGATGCTGACGCTCGACTTCCTCCGCTTCTTGGCGGCGGTAGGCGTCGTGGTTGAACACTACTGGCAGGCGTTGCGCGGACACGAAGGCTTGCCGGGCGGTGCGCACCTCGACTTCCTCAGCCTGTGCGTCGACGTGTTCTTCATCATCTCGGGCTTTGTCATCGGCAGCATCTACGATGGTCGCGTCGATACGCGGCGGGGCTATTTCGGCTTTATCCGAAAGCGGCTCGCGCGGCTGGCGCCGCTGCACTGGGCAACGCTAGCATTTTTCGCGGCGATCGGCGCCGCCTTACTCTTGTTCGGGCGAACAAGCAACTTCCCGGACATTTACGATTGGCATTGCTTCATGCCGGAAGCTTTGTTCGCCCACGCCTTCAACGTCTGCACCAATTCGTCCTTCAACGCGCCAAGCTGGTCCATCAGCGCCGAGATGGCGTTGTATCTCATATTTCCCGCGCTCCTGTTGCTTGCCCGTCGTCAACCGTCGCTCCTCATAGCAATTTCCTTCGTAACCCTGGCAATCATGTATCGGGGTGCGGGCGGTCTGTACGGCGACGAGCACGACGGTTGGACGAATTGGACGGTGGACTTTGGTGCGGTGCGCGGCCTCGCCGGGTTCGCGTTTGGCTTGGCGCTTTACGCCTACCGGGACAGGTTGTGCCGTTTCCGCGGCGCGTTGCCCTTGTTGGTGCTCGCCGTTTCCGGTTTCATTGCCATGGGCCTCGCACAAATACCGCCCATGGCGCTCGCGCCGCTGGCCTATGCGATCGCGTTCTTTGCTATCGTCACCGATTTAAGCGGCGCCAGCGCGCCGTTTCGCCGCCTTGCCCCGCTGGGACAGCTCACCTACTCGATCTATATGCTCCACGTGCCGCTTCGTTTCCTCCTTGTGGTCTTGGTGGGGGAGCGGTTGCTCAACCTCCATGGCGCGACCTATGCGTGGTGGTCGGTGTTCACCGCGCTGGCGGTCATACCGGCTTCTTGGGTATCACTCATCGTGTTCGAAAGACCGAGCCGTCGATGGATGAGCGGCGCCCAACCAAAGACGCTCAGCGCTGAATCTTCCCCTGTCGAGGCCCTGCCCCAACTGTCCGTGGGTGAGCAAAGAACGGCGTGACCCATCGCGCTGACCGAGCAGCGTGCGAGACCCCGGCAGGGACCCCGGGGCCAGCACAGGCCTGCGGCAGGCCCAAACAAAGAACGGGATCGTCGTTAGAATTCTAACGTCAATCCCGTTCCGGCACGGCCTTAGTCCCCCGCAGGGCCGAGCGAACTGACGCTCTTCTTATTATCAGTGGAACACGTAGTCGTGGGCGCTGATGCTTGCGGGCGAGACGTGATCGAGCGTCGTGATCAGCGCCCCCCAGGGATCGGCGGCGTTGTGCGGGTTGACGATCACCTGGGTGTCTCCCTTGCCGTCCGAGACGAAGCTCAGATAGCCGTCGGCAACCGGATTGGCCCCGGTATAGCCGATCGAGCTGAAGATGCCGCTCAGGTTCAGCGTATCCGTCGCCGTGTTGAAGTCGGTGATATGGCCCGCATTCCACGGCATCACGTTGAACACAAACGTGTCGTTCCCGCCGCCGCCGGTCATCATGTCGGCGCCGTGGCCCGCGATCAGCGTGTCGTTGCCGGTGCCGCCGATAATGGTCGAGGCCGCGTCGTTGGCCGTGATGGTGTCGCCGAGATTGTTGGCGTGCACCGTCTGCGCGCCCGTCCCGGTCATCACGACGTTCGTCACGCCGCTTGGAGCGGTGTAGCTCGCCGCCGACGTATCGACCGGGGGCGAACTCGCGCCCGTGGAGCCTGTGCCCGAGCCACCCGTTCCAGTCGAGCCGGTGCCGGTCGACCCTGCTCCTGTCGATTGGCTCGCCGAGAACACGTAATCGCTGCTCGTGATGCTGGCCGGCGAGACGTGATCGAGCGTCGTGATCAGCGCGCCATATGGATCGGCGGCATTGTGCGGGTTCACGATCACCTGGGTATCTCCAGCGCCATCCGAGACGAAGCTCAGATAGCCGTCGGTCACCGGATTGGTCCCGGTATAGCCGATCGAGCTGAAGATGCCGCTGAGGTTCAGCGTGTCCGTCGCCGTGTTGAAGTCGGTGATGTGGCCCGCATTCCAGGGCATCACGTTGAACACAAACGTGTCGTTCCCGCCGCCGCCGGTGAGCACATCGGCGCCGTGGCCGGCGATCAGCGTGTCGTTGCCGGTGCCGCCGATGATGGTCGAGGCCGCGTCGTTCGCCGTGATGGTGTCGCCGAGATTGTTGGCGTGCACCGTCTGCGCGCCCGTCCCGGTCATCACGACGTTCGTCACGCCGCTTGGCGCGGTGTAGCTCGCCGCTGTCGTATCGACCGGGGTCGAGCCCGTGCCCGAACCGCCCGTCCCCGTGGAGCCGCTGCCGGAACCGATATTTCCTGTTTGCCCTGCCGCGAAGATGTAGTCGCTGCTGGTAATGCTCGAAGGCGCGACGCCGTCGAGCGTCGTCACCAACGCGCCATAGGGAAGAGAGCCGTTGTGCGGGTTGAAGATCACCTGCGTGTCCCCAGCACCGTCCGAGACAAAGCTCAGAGTGCCGTCGGCAACTGGATTGCTTCCGCTGTAACCGGCCGCGCTGAAGATCTGGGTGAGATCGAGCGTATCGGTGGCCGTGTTGAAGTCGGTGATGTGACCTGCATTCCACGGCAGGACATTGAACACGAACGTGTCGTTCCCGCCGCCGCCGGTGAGCACATCGGCGCCGTGGCCGGCGATCAGCGTGTCGTTGCCGGTGCCGCCGATGATGGTCGAGGCCGCATCGTTGGCCGTGATGGTGTCGCCGAGATTATTGGCGATCACCGTCTGCGCGCCCGTCCCGGTCATCACGATGCCGGTCACGCCAGACGGAGCGGTGTAGCTCGCGTCCGAGGTTCCGGTTGGAACCGTGCCCGAGCCGCCGCCGGTGGAGCCGGTGCCGGTGGAGCCGCCGCCGGTCGAACCGGTGCCCGAGCCGCTGCTGCTGCCGCCAAAGGCTTCGTTGCCGGTATCGGTCGGATCCTGGCCGTCCGAGATCCAAGAGGGCATCGACGAATAGGCGCGGATCCAGTCGATATTCATCTGCGCAGGCATCGGCGTCGAGCTGTTCACATCGCCAGGCCACGAGCCTCCGACTGCGAGGTTCGCGATCATGTACATCGGCGAATTGAAGTCCGCGGGCGTTGCGACCTGATAGACCTCCTGTCCGTCGAAGTAGAAGGTGATGTAGTTCGGCTCCCAATCGACCCCGTAGGTGTGATAGCCGGTCGAGGTATTCGCGACGTTATCGGCGGCAGCCTCTTGCGTGCCGGAGAGCGACATGTCGTGGACCGTCGTGTAATAGGTCGACGGATTCTGGCCGAGCATCTCCATGACATCGAGTTCGGGCGGCCAGGAGCCGTTCTCCGGCATCAGCCAGAACGCCGGCCACA
>DASYAL010000014.1:0-98441 GCA_036501365.1 Allostellaceae bacterium
TTGACGAAGCTGAAATCGAAGAAATGCGAGGGCGGCGGCAAGGTCGCCGGGTCGACGCCGAGCATCTTCGCGCGCACTTTCAGCTCCAAGGCCTGATCCGCCTCGGAGGTCACAGCGGTCGGCGACATGGTGTGGGCGAAATCGGTGTAATTCTGCTCGGCCGCGTCCTGGCTTGCGCCGTGCTTGACCAGCGAGGCGACGGTCGCGGCGCGGTCGCTGCGAACCACCTCGAGTCCTTTCATAAGGCCGCGCACGGCGCGATGGACGAGATCGCGCTTGTTCG
Organism: Allostellaceae bacterium; assembly: GCA_036501365.1. Classification (GTDB taxonomy): domain Bacteria; phylum Pseudomonadota; class Alphaproteobacteria; order ATCC43930; family CGMCC-115725; genus CAIKMD01. The sequence continues at coordinate 284 of DASYAL010000014.1, forward strand.
CGATCAGCGCGTCCGACGTCGCGTAGCCGCCGAACACCATATGGACCTCCTTGTTGAGGTCGATGAGCATGTGCAGCTTGCCAATCTTGCCCGCCTTGCGCATATCGGCGACGTCGCTGGTATCGATCAGCGCGCCGGGGAAGCTTCCGGCTTCGAGCCCGGCGAGCCGCGCGATCCCCGGGCCCATAGGCGTATAGCCGAGAAAGTCGTCCGGCAGATTGCGCTTCGCAAGGATGTAGCGGAGGCCGATCTCGGTGGTGTCGCCGCGGCTGATGATGGCGATCGGCTTGCCCTTCAGATCCTCGAAGGTCTTGATGTCGGGCTGCACCCAGAGCTGAAAGCCCGACTGGTCCGAGCCGACGAAGATTGCCTTGAGCTTCGCGCCTTTCATATCGGCGCTGAGCGCGACGGAGGGCGAGCCCGAGAATTGCAGATCGCCCGAGATCAGCGCCGGCGTCGCGACGCCGCCGCCCGCCTGCACGAGCTCGGCCTCGATGCCTTCCTGTGCGAAATAGCCTTTGTCGATGGCGACGAAGACCGCGCCGTAATTCACCGTCGGCACGACGTAGCTGATCTTGATGTGATCGAGTGCGAAAGCGGGCGCTGAGAAAAGCAGCGCCGCCAGCGTCGCGAGACCGAGTCGTTTCATTATTTTCCTCCCTATTCCCGGCAATGGTGCCCGAAGCGTTGCTGCGAGGCAATCGCGGCGCCTACACGTCGCGCGGGAATCCTCTCTGATCTTTTGAATCGGGCAAGATTCACGCATCGGATCGAAACAATCATTTCGATCCGATGCGATCTTGCCCCAGCGCGAAAGCGATCACTTTTTTCATCACCGTCGGCAGCGCCTGGGTGCCGAGCGCATCGGGCTTGACCCAGACGCCCGCCGCCTTGGTGGCGCGCGTCTTGCCCGTCAGCACCAGGAGCTCGAGATCGAAATGCGTGAAGGAGTGGCGCACGACGCCGGGCAGCGCCGACCAGCGCGCGCTGACCGGCGCCGCCGCGCGCGCTTCGTCGAGATCGAACGCGCCGCTGCGCCATTCGCTCGACGGCACTTCCATCATGCCGCCGAGCAGGCCCTTCTCCGCCCGCTTGCGCAACAGCACCGCGCCATCGCCGCGCACTGCCCAGAAAGCGACGCCGCGGCGCAACGGCCTGGCGCGTTTCGCCGGCCGCGCCGGCAGGTCCTCGGCGATGCCGGCGATGCGCGCACGGCACTCCGCGCGCCACGGGCAGAGCACGCATTTGGGCTTGGCGGGCGTGCAGATCGTCGCGCCGAGATCCATCGCCGCCTGAGCGAAATCGCCTGGCCGATCCGGCGGCACCAGCGAGGCCGCGAGCCGGCGCAATTCGGGTTTTGCCTCTGGCAACGGCGTTGCCACGGCAAACATCCGCGCCATCACCCGCTCGATATTGCCGTCGACCGGCGCCGCATGTTGGTTGAAGGCGATCGCCGCGATCGCCGCGGCGGTATAGGTGCCGATGCCGGGCAGCGTCAGCAATTCGGCTTCGCTCGCGGGGAATTGGCCGCCATGCTTCGTGACGACCACTTGCGCGCAAGCATGGAGATTGCGCGCGCGGGCGTAATAGCCAAGCCCCTGCCAGGCATGGAGCACGTCGTCGAGCTTTGCGGCGGCGAGCGCGGCGATGCCCGGCCAGCGCTCGAGAAAGCGCGCGAAATAGGGGCCGACGGTCGCGACCGTCGTCTGTTGCAGCATGATCTCGCTGAGCCAGACGCGGTAGGGATCGGCGCGTGTCCCCGGCAGCGCGCGCCACGGCAGGCGGCGGCGATTTCGGTCGTACCAGGCGAGCAGCCGCCCGGCCCGATCATTGGCCGCATGATCATTCGGCGCGCGATCATCCTTCTGGCGCAGTTTTTTCTGGGGACGGGACGACCGCGGCATTCGACAGGAGGATGACGGAAACGCTAGCATTGCCGCAATCCGAGATCGGAGCGATCAGAGCACCCTTGGCTGAAACCCTGGAGAGACGGCGCGGCGGCTTGCGCGCGATCGGCGCGGAGATTCCGCGCGTTGCCGGCGTCGCGCTCGGCAAGCGCGGCTTCGGCGAGGCGCAGCTCGTGACGCAATGGGAAGCGGTGATCGGGCCGGCGCTCGCCGCGAAACTCACGCCCGAGCGGCTCAGCTTCGCCCGCGGCGCGCGCAAGAACGGCACCCTGCGGCTGCGTGTCGCTTCGGCCTTCGCCACCGAGGCCCAGCATCTCGAGCCGGTGCTGATCGAGCGCATCAATGCGTTTTTCGGCTACGGCGCCGTGGCGCGGTTGGCTCTCGTCCAGGGCCCGTCCCTCACCGCCCCGCCGGCCGCCCCGCAGCTGCGACCGCTCTCGGCCGCGGAGCAGGGCGAGGTCGAGGCCCGAGTCGCCGGAATCGCCGATCCCGGGCTCAGGGCGGCTTTGGTCCGACTCGGCAGCGCGGTTGCAGGATCGCGCCGGGATTGAGTCGCCAGCTTGCAACATCAGGGTAATCCCTTTAGCATCAACATCTAGTGGGTATGAGAGGAAGTATGCGTCAAATCTGGTTCGCTCTCGCTGCCTTCGCGCTGCTCGGCGGGGTTTCCGCCGCGGCGCCGGCCCATGCCGAGAGCGCGCCCCAGCAGCAGCCCGACGACCGGGTCCTCGGCAAGGCCGACGCGCCGGTCACGATGTTCGAGTTCTTCTCGCTCACCTGCCCCCATTGCGCCGAATTCGAGGCCGAGACCTATCCCAAGGTGAGGAAGGACTGGGTCGACACCGGCAAGGCGAAGATCGTCTATCGCGATTACCCGCTCGACCAGAACGCCTTGAAGGCGGCGATGGTCGCGCGTTGCGCCCCGCCCGAGCGCTACGCCGCTTTCGTCGAGGTGCTGTTCCAGCAGCAGGCGGTGTGGGGCGTGCAGAAGGATCCGACGGACACGCTCAAGAAGATCGCCGCGCTCGGCGGCGTCGGCGCCGACCAGTTCGACAAATGCATCAACGACGAGGCCCTGTCGAAGAGCATCGTCGCCGAGGAATATCAGGCGCAGCAGGATTACGGCGTCGATTCCACGCCGAGCTTCTTCATCAACGGCAAAAAATACGTCGGCGCGGCACCCTATGCGCCAACCAATTCCGACGGCTCCAAGGCCAATCCGTCCGAATGGTATGCTGAGACCGCCCTCAGCGAGGCCTATGCCGCCGCGACCAAGCACAGCAGCGCCGCGCCCGGCACGATGACCGCCTCCGCCCAAAGTGACAACAACAATTGAGCGCCTCGAACGTGCAGTTTGCAAAGTTACGTCTCAGCGGCTTCAAGTCTTTCGTTGATCCCACCGAGCTCGTCATCGATACCGGCCTCACCGGCATCGTCGGGCCCAATGGCTGCGGCAAATCGAATCTGGTCGAGGCGCTGCGTTGGGCGATGGGCGAGAACTCCGCCAAGCGCATGCGCGGCGGCGAGATGGACGATGTCATCTTCGGCGGCACCGGCGCGCGGCCGGCGCGCAACATCGCCGAGGTGACGCTGGCGCTCGAGAATCCGCATCGCGACGCGCCCAAACCCTATGAGGATCTGCCCGAGATCGAGATCGTCCGCCGCATCGAGCGTGGCGTCGGCTCGGACTATCGCGTCAACGGTCACGAAGTGCGCGCCCGCGACGTGCAGCTGCTGTTCGCCGATGCCGCGACCGGCGCGCATTCGGCGGCGCTCGTCAGCCAGGGCCGGGTCGGCGCGATCATCAACGCCAAGCCGTCCGAGCGCCGCGCGCTGCTCGAAGAGGCCTCGGGCATCACCGGCCTGCATTCGCGCCGCCACGAGGCCGAGCTGCGCCTCAAAGCCGCCGAGACCAACCTCACCCGGCTCGACGACGTGCTGCGCGGCCTCGAGGCCCAGCTCGATGGCTTGAAGAAGCAGGCCCGCCAGGCCAACCGCTATCGCCGCCTCTCCGAGCATATCCGCCGCGCCGAGGCGGTGGTGCTGCATCTCAAATGGCAGCGCGCGGTCGTCGAGGCCGAGGCCGCCACGGCGCGTTTCCGCGCCGCCGAGCTCGAGGTCGCCGACCGCACCGCCGCTGCGCTCGCCGCATCGCGCGAGCGCGAGGCCGCCGCCGCCGAATTGCCGGCGCTGCGCCATGACGAAGCCTCGGCCGGCGCCGAGCTGCAACGCCTGGTGCTGGCGCGTCAGGCGCTCGAGGAAGAAGGGCACCGCATCGCCGCCGCGCGGCAATCCGCCGAAGCGCGGCTCGAGCAGATGGCCTCGGACATCGCGCGCGAGGAAGCGCTCGCCGCCGACGCCACAGCGGCGCTCGAGCAGCTCGCGCGCGAGCAGCAGGCGCTGATCGCGGCGCGGGCTGAGGAAGGCGCGGCGCAAGAGCGCGCCGCCGCCGCGCTCGCGGCCATCGCCGACGAAGTCGTTTCGCTCGAGGCCGAGCTGACGCGCCTCACCGAGCGCATCGCCGCCGAGGAGGCGCAGCGCGCCGCCCTCGCCCGCCGCCGCGATGAGGCGGCGGAGCGGCTGGCGCGGCTCGCCGAGCGGCAGCAGGAGATCGCGACCGCGACCGCCGCGCTCGAAGCCGAGAAGATCGCCGTCGAGATCACCGCCTCGGCCGCCGCGGCGGTGCGTGGCGCCGAGGCCGAGGTCGCGCACGCGCGCCAAGCCGCCGAAGAGGCCGAGGCGGCGCTGCGCCGCGCGCAGGATGCCGCGATCGCGACGCGCGCGCCCAAGGAAGCGGCCGAGAATTATCGCGCCAAGCTCGCGACCGAGCGCCACGCGCTCGTCGAGCTGCTCGCGGCGCTCGGCGACAAGCGCTATTCGCCGGTGCTCGACGCCGTCACCGTCGCGGGCGGCTACGAAGCCGCGCTCGGCGCGGCGCTCGGCGAGGACCTGACCGCGCCGGTCGACGTCGCGGCGCCGGCGCATTGGTTCGCGCTGCCCGATTATCGCGAGCCCGCGCCACTGCCCGGCGATGTCGCGCCGCTTTCGTCTTTCGTTGCCGCGCCGCCGGCGCTGGCGCGGCGTCTGGCGCAGATCGGCGTCGTCGACACCCGCGACGACGGCGAGCGGCTGCAGGTCGAGCTGAAGCCCGGCCAGCGGCTCGTCAGCCGCGACGGCGGGCTCTGGCGCTGGGATGGCTTCCGCCGCGTCGCCGGCACCCCGACCGCGGCGGCGCAGCGCCTGCGCCAGCGCAACCGCGTCATCGAGATCGAAGGGCTCCTCGGCGATGCGGAGCATGATCTCGCCAACACGACTGCCGCGCTCGACGCGGCGCAAGCCGAGGTGAAACGTCTCGCCGATGACGAGCGCGCGGCGCGCGAGGCGGCGCGCGAGGCGCTCGGCACCCTCGCCGCGGCGCGCGATCGCGAGGCCGAGCTGGCGCGCAACGCCGCCGGCATCCTGTCGCGTTTGGAAGCGCTCGGCGAAACCGCCGAGCGGTTGGCGCGCGACATCGCCGAGACCGAAGCCGATCGCGGCGCGACCCAGGCCGCGCTCGCCGCCGCGCCCGATCCGGCGCTGGCGCGCGATGCCGCGGCCGCGGCGCGCGAGCGCTTGGCCGAGCGGCGCGCCGTCCATCTCCAGCATCAGGCCGAGCACGACCGCCTCGCCCGCGAGGCGCAGGCGCGGCGCGAGCGCGGCGCCGCGATCGAGGGCGAGCTCGCCTCGTGGCGCGCGCGCGCGGATGCCGCTTCGCGCCAGCACGCCGCCTTCCTGCAGCGCCGCGACGATCTCAACACCGAGCTCGCCGACTTGCAGCGCCGCCCGGCCGAGATCGCCGAGCAGCGCGAGCGCCTCGCCGAAACCATCACGGAGTCGACCCAGCGCCGCAACCACGCCGCCGACGCGCTGGCGGTCGGCGAGACCCGGCTGAACGATGCCGAGAAAGCGGCGAAAGCCGCCGATGCCGCGCTCGGCGCCGCGCGCGAGGAGCGCGTGCGCTGCGAGGGCGCGCGCGATCAGGCGCGGGATGCGCAGGCGCAGCTGACGGACCATATCGCGGAGCGGCTGTCCTGCGCGCCCGAAGCGGTGCTCGGCACGGTCGAGATTCCGGCGGATGAAGAGCTGCCCGCGCCCGAGGACGCGCAGGCGCGGCTCGAGCGCCTGATGCGCGAGCGCGACAATATGGGCCCGGTCAATCTCGTCGCCGAGGCCGAGTCCGCCGAGATCGAGGAGCGGCTCACCGGGCTGCAGCGCGAGCGCGAGGATCTGATCGGCGCGATCGCGCGGCTGCGCCAGGGCATCGCCGCGCTCAACCGCGAGGGCCGCGAGCGGCTGCTCGCCGCGTTCGCCACCGTCAACGAGCATTTCTCGAAGCTCTTCATCCGGCTCTTCGGCGGCGGCCGCGCCTATCTGAAGCTCGACCGCGCCGAGCCCGTCGAGGGCGAAGCCGCGGGCGAAGACGGCACGCTGAGCGGCGGCACCGATCCGCTCGAGGCGGGGCTCGAAATCTATGCCAGCCCGCCCGGCAAAAAGCTGCAGACCCTGTCGCTGCTCTCGGGCGGCGAGCAGGCGCTGACCGCGCTGGCGCTGATCTTCGCCGTCTTCCTCACCAACCCGGCGCCGATCTGCGTGCTGGACGAGGTCGACGCGCCCCTGGACGACGCCAATGTCGACCGCTTCTGCCGCCTCGTCGAGGAGATCGCCGCGACCGCGCAGACGCGCTTCCTCATCATCACCCATCACCGGCTGACGATGTCGCGCGTCCACCGCCTCTTCGGCGTCACCATGGCCGAGCAAGGCGTCTCGCAGCTCGTCTCGGTCGATCTCGACGATGTCGAGGCGCTGAAGGCGACGGCGAAAGCCGCCGCCGCGGAATAGCCGCAACCGCTCCGCTGTCGTAATATTCGCTCGCTGGGACAGGCATCCAGCGTCCACCGTCGCTGACGCTCGGTTCGCGCTCAGGATGAGGGTCTATGGTGGATGCCATCCTCGGTCTTCCTCACCCTGAGCGAAGTCGCCCTTCGACAAGCTCAGGAGGCGCAGGATGAACATGCAACGAAGGGAGGATCACCATGCCCGATCATGCGCCGTTCCGTGCCGACCAGGTCGGCAGCCTGCTGCGCCCGCCGGCGCTCAAGGCCGCGCGCGAGCAATTCGCCAAGCGCGAGATCGACAGCGCCGCGCTGACCCAGATCGAGGACCGCCTCATCCGCGAGGCGGTGAAGAAAGAGGAAGCGACCGGCATCCAGGCGATCACCGACGGCGATTTCCGCCGCCAGAGCTGGTCGGGCGATTTCCTCACCGCGATCGAAGGCGTGGTGCAGCGCCCCTCGCCCGGCTCGGCGCCGTCGGCCGAGACGCCGGTCGGCGGCGTGGTGCGCGACTGGCAGCCGCCGACGCCGCAAGTCACCGGCAAGCTCGGCTGGCCCAAAGGCGGCATCCAGCGCCGCGGCTTCGAATTCCTCAAATCGCTCACCGCGCGCACGCCCAAGGTGACGATTCCCTCGCTCTCGATGCTGCATTTCCGCGGCGGCCGCGCCGGCGTTTCCAGCGTCGCCTATCCGCAGATGGAGCAGTTCTTCGCCGACGCGGTCGCGGTCTACCGCGCCGAGATCATGGACCTCGCCGCCGCCGGCTGCCGCTATGTCCAGCTCGACGACACCAACCTCGCCTATCTCTGCGACATGCGGATGCGCGAGCGCGTCACATCGCTCGGCGAGGATCCCGACCAGCTGCCGCATCTCTATGCGCGCCTCATCAACGGCGCGATCAAGGACCGGCCCGCCGATATGAAGATCACCGTCCATCTCTGCCGCGGCAACTCGCTGAGCCGGGGCCATGCCGAAGGCGGCTACGAGCCGGTCGCCGAGGCGATGTTCAACGAGGTGAAGGTCGACGGCTTCTTCCTCGAATACGACGATGCGCGCTCGGGCGATTTCGCGCCGCTACGCTTCGTGCCGAAAGGCAAGCTGCGCATCGTCTTGGGCGTCGTCACCTCGAAATTCGGCGCGCTCGAAGCGAAAGACCAGATCAAGCGCCGCATCGAGGAAGCGGCGAAATATATGCCGCTCGAGCAGATCTGCCTCAGCCCGCAATGCGGCTTCGCCAGCCACACCGGCGGCAATCTTTTGAGCGAGGAGGAGCAATACGCCAAGCTCCGCCATGTCGTCACGCTGGCGCAGGAGATTTGGGGCGCAGTGTAGCTTTCGTCGTCATTGCGAGGCCGAGCCCTCATCCCGAGCGCAGTCGAGGGAGGCGAGGCCGAAGCAATCCAGAAATTCATTCGTTGGCCCTGGATTGCTTCGTCGCCACGCTCCGCGCAATGACGTAACAGGGAGGGGTAGTCCGCTCCACGCTCGCAATGACGAACCGGCGCGCTTAGCGCCTCGCGATCTCGCGCGTGACTCTCCGGTTGCGCGCGGTCTAGATTGAGTTGAAACTCGGTTTACCGAATCGCGCGTGCGTGGCAAAACCGAGGCGCGCACGGGGGACAGCATGCGGGGGACAGTCGGCAGATGGCACGGCGGCGTCATGGCTGCTCTTGTGCTCCTTATCGCCGCGCCGGCGTTGGCGCAGACCCCTCCCGCTTCCCCGCCGCTCAAATGGGCGCCGTTCATCGATCTCGACGGCAAGGCCGGCACTCAGCGCAACATCGGCGAGGGCGATCTCTTCATCCCGCTGCTGCAGAACAGCGATTCGATGCTGTTCGCCGATCTCCGCGGCCGGTTCGATGATCGCAGCGACGACGAGGGCAATTTCGGCCTCGGCTTCCGCCACATGCTGGGAATTGGCTGGAATCTCGGCGCCTACGGCTATTACGACCGCCGCTCGACCGCGCTGGGCTCGATCTTCGAGCAGGCGACCTTCGGCGCCGAGGCCTTATCGCTCGATTGGGATGTGCGCGCGAATCTTTACCAGCCGGTCGGCCCGAGTGTGCGGAACATCTCGACCACGACCACGGCGAGCAGCACCGCCACCGCGACATCGACGACGACGTCGAGCACCGCCGCCCTGGCGGGCACGGCGGTCGATGTAACGACGTCGTTCTTGACCACGAGCTCGACCACGACCGCCACCACCGCGCAAACGACTCAGGAACGGGCGCAGGGCGGCTTCGATGGCGAGATCGGCTGGCGCGTGCCGGTCTTCGCGCCCGAGGCGCTCACCCAGCTTCGCGTCTATGCCGGCGGCTATCGCTTTACCGGCAACGGCGTCGGCCCGACCGAAGGCCCGCGCGGCCGGCTCGATCTCACCATCGACCAGGTGCCCTATCTGTGGAACGGCGCGCGGCTCGATATCGGCGGCGAGCTGCAGCACGACACGCCGCGCGGCACCCAGGCCTTCGCCGAGATCGCGCTACGCATCCCGCTGCAGGTCTTCGGCGAGAAGCCGGCCGAATTGACGGCGATCGAGCGGCGCATGGAGGACCCGACCGTGCGCGACGTCGACGTGGTCGCGCAGTCGCATAGCACGACCGCCTCGTCGACCACCTCCAGCACCAGCACCGCTTCCTCGAGCTTGGTCGAGATCGCGACCGCGACATCGGGCGGCAGCCCGATCACCGTGCTGAGCAGCGCGTCCACCACCGGCGCCGCGCTGCCCGGCGCGGTCGTCGCTGCCGGCGCCAACTCGACCGTGCTGCTCACGGGCACGTTCAGCACCACGGCGACGACGACGCTCCAGTCCGGTCAGGCGCTGATAGGCGCTGGCACGCTAACGGTAGAGACACCCTCAGGCCGCACCGCGACGCTGACGACGCCGATGGCCACGGTCACCGGCAATCTCGGCTTCTCCAACCATACCGTCACCATGGCCAACAACAGCACCCTCAAGGGCCTGATCATCAACACCACCGACAACACCGGCAACAACGCCCTCGCCGTGCAGGCGAACGGCGTGACCGGCGCCACCATCGCCAACAACACGATCAACGCGACCGTGACCGCGGGCGGAACGGCCCATGGCGTGGACGTCCTTGCCGGTGCCAGCAATATCACGGTGAGCGGCAACACCATCACCGCCACCGGTGCCGGCGGCGCCGACTTAGCCATCGGCGTTCAGGTGAACAATGCGAGCGCGACCGTGACCGGGAATAGTTTAGGCGGTTCGGGCGCCACTACGAACGCCACGGTGCTCCTGTCGACCGCCAACATCTTGACCGGATCCACCGGCAACGTTGCCGTTGCGGGATCCTGCGATCTCGCAGCCGCCGGCACCGGCACCACGGTCACGTTCACCAACGCCGCCGCCTGCGGGCCGTAAGGGCCTGCCCGAGAGCGGTCGTCGACCTGGCGCCGGAGATTTGGGGCGCAGTGTAGCTTTCGTCGTCATTGCGAGGCGGCAGCGACGAAGCAATCCAGGACCAGCAATGAATTCCTGGATTGCTTCGCTTCGCTCGCAACCGCCCTCAACATCTCCAACGCGACGAACGCGACCGTGTCGGGCAATCGCTTCAATGCGAGTGCAAACCCTAACAGTGACACCGTGACCGGCAATGCCGTAACGAGCGTCGTGAGCACCGCGTCTACCGGCAATGTTGCCGTCAGCGGCACCTGTAACTATAGCGGCACCGGCACGATCAGCTTCACCGACGGCTCGCACTGTCCGTAAGGCGCCGGGAAAAGCGCCGCGTCGTCGCGCTGGCGCAGCAGATGTGGGGCGTGGCGCTATAGCTTCCATCGTCATTGCGAGGCCGAGCCCTCATCCCGGCGAAGTCGAGGGAGGCGAGGCCGAAGCAATCCAGAAATTCCTTCGTTGGCCGTGGATTGCTTCGTCGCTACGCTCCTCGCAATGACGTGAAGGGAGGCGCCTATGGCAGCGCATATCGACGGGCCGCTGTATTACGAGCGTCTCGGGCGCGCGGGACCGGTCATGGCCTTCGTCCATCCCAATCCGATGGACCAGTCGTGCTGGCTCTATCAGATGGCGCGGTTCTCGACCTGGTATCGCTGCATCGCCATCGACATCCCCGGCTACGGCCGCTCGCCGAAAGCCACCGCCGGCCTCAGCGTCGCCGACATGGCTGAGGCGTGTTGGGAAGCGATCGACGACGCGTTCGGTAAACAAACCGGCGAGCCCGCGATCCTGGTCGGCTGCTCGGTCGGCTCGATCATCCTGCCCTGGATGCATCACGCGCGGCCGGAAAAGACCCGCGCGCTGATCCTCTCCGGCACCGGCTACAACCCGAAGAAGGATTTCGCGCAGCGCCGCATCGACGGCTATACGCGCGACGGCGTCGCCCATCGCTGGGGCTACACCTTCGAGGATCTGAGCCCCGCCTTCCGTGCGACCCCGCTCGCGCATTACTTCGCCGAGCTCTTCACCGAGCGCAACGACACCGCCGACGCCGCGACCATCATCCATCAGTTCCGCGCGCTGCAGCAGCAGGAACCCGAGGGTCATTTCGAAAGGGTCGCTTGCCCGACGGTCATCCTCACCGGCAACGAGGACACCGCGCATCCCAGCGCCTTCGCCTTGCAGCAGCGCATCCCCAAGAGCGAGCTCCGCGTGCTGCCCGGCGCCGGCCATGCCTGCTACCTGGAGCAGCCCTGGCTCTTCGACCGCTTCATGATCGAGTTCCTCGAGAAGAACGGGCTATTCGCGGCGCCGCGCTAACGCGGCGGCTATTGCAGCGGCGTGACGGCGATACCGGGTGACGCGCCCGGCGGCGGTGCGACGCTGCGCGCCGGCGCGGGCGTGCCGACGATGACGGAGGGTGCCGCCGCGGGCGCGCCGACCGGCGGCGTCGCGGCGGGCGACGGGAAAGCGGGCACGATCGCCGCCTGCGGTCGATAGCGCTGGATCGGCACGTTGCGGCAATCGCCGTGCTGCTGGAGCTGATCGGTCAACGTCTTGAAGTCGTAGCGGTAGTCGTAGCTGCAGACGCCGTCGTCGTAGCTGTAGCGATAACGGTCCGCGTTCTGATCCATATGCGCCTCGGGCGAATGGCGCACGTCGTCGGCGCAGGCCGCGAGCGACAGCGTCATCACCAGCGACGCCGCCGCCATCCCGAGCAGCGCATTGGCTTTCATGAACCGCCTCCTTTCGCGAAACGGGCAGCGAAACTGGCCCTATTCAAGGAACGAGAGAGGGCGCGTGCGGTTCCGGCTTGACATTTACGCTGAATGTACGTATAAAGCGTTCATTCGAAAAGCCATCGAGGTGATCCGCATGACCACGCAAGCCCAGCTCGCCGCCAACCAGCGCAACGCGACGAAAAGCACCGGCCCGACCAGCGCCGCGGGCAAAGCCGCCGCGTCGCAGAATGCGTTAACGCACGGCTTCACCGCGCGCGAGGTGGTGTGCGCCGGCGAGCGCCACGAAGCATTCGAGGCTTTCGCGGCGGCGCTGCGCGCCGATCTCGCCCCGGCCGACGAGGTCGAGGCGGCGCTGGTCGAGCGCATCGTCACCACCGCCTGGCGCTTGCGGCGGCTCGCCGGCACCGAGAAAGCCTTCGCCGATAGCTGGCGCGAGGTCGGCGGCCCGGAAAGGCTCGACCGCGGCGAGACGCCGATGTCGCGCCGCTTCGATTACGGGCCCGACGGAATGACCGCGCTGTCGCGCTACGAGGCCTCGCTCGACCGTGCGCTCGGCCGCGCCTTCACGCTCCTCGACCGGCGCCAGGCGCGGCGCCGCGGCGAGTACGTGCCGGCGCCGGTCGCGGTGCTGGTCGACGGCGTCGGCGATTCGCACGGCGGCGATTCCGCTAACCCCCTCGTCGATCAGGCGGAATTTGAAAACTGCGAAACGAACCCAATTTTCGCCGCCGACGCCGAATGAGCCCCTGAATGCGGCGTTCCGCGCGGTCGCGGCGGCTTGACGCAACGCAGCGTGGCTTTTATGTTGCCGCCGCTTCCCGCAGGGGCTTTCTCAAGTGTGGTGGATTTGAAGTTCCTAAGATTCCGATGGCATTTCCGTTTAGGAACTTCAAATCCGAAAACCACACTCGATTCAATAAATTGCTAGTGTGGCCTTGAATCCGAAATTCGCTCGGAGTCTTGCCCCGAGAGAAGGCGAATTTCGGGTTCGCCACACTGGCGTTGCGAGCGGTTCGCCGATGAACGAGCGCGAGAAAAACGATCCGTTGCGGGAGCTGGGGGAGCGGCTCGACAAGGCGAGGGCTGCGAGGCCAGGGCCGCGCGGCCGCGAATCCCAGAGCGAGACCAGCACCAGCACGGCGCTGGCGTTCGGTTGGCGGATCGGGATCGAGCTGCTCGGCGCCATCGTCGTCGCCGTGTTCATCGGCTGGGCCCTCGATCGCTGGCTCGGCACGCGCCCCTGGGGCGTGGTGGGGTTTTTCTTCCTCGGCGTGGCGGCGGGGATGCTGAATGTCTACCGCGCCGTGACCGGGCTCGGCCGGGCGGTGGGGTTCAAGCGCAACGCGTCCGACAATTCGGGCGCCGGCTGGGACGACGAGGACGAGGCTTGAGGCGGAGCCCGATGTTGAGAGGACCGACGTGGCGATAGAGCTCCATCCGCTCGATCAGTTCAAGATCGAGCCGCTGATCCCGATCCATATCGGCGGCATCGACGCCTCTTTCACCAATTCATCGCTGCTGATGTGCATCGCCGTGGCGATGGCGAGCCTCGTCGTCATCTGGGGCTCGCGCAAGCGCGAGCTGGTGCCGGGACGCTGGCAGTCCCTGGCCGAGATCGCCTACGAATTCGTCGCCGGGATGATCGACGACAATGTCGGCCATGAAGGGCGCGACTATTTCCCGTTCATCTTCACCCTCTTCATGTTCATCTTCTTCGGCAACGTCTTGGGGCTGATCCCCTACGGCTACACTTTCACCGGCCAGATCGTCGTCACCTTCGCGATGGCGGCGTTCGTCTTCATCGGCGTCACCATTATCGGCATCGCCAGGCATGGCTGGCACTTCCTCTCCTTCTTCGTGCCGCATGGCGTGCCCTGGGTGCTGCTGGTGCTGCTGGTGCCGATCGAGCTGCTGTCCTATCTCATCCGCCCGTTCACGCTGTCGATCCGGCTCTTTGCCAACATGATGGCGGGCCACACCATGCTGGCGATCTTCGCCGGCTTCGTCGTGCCGCTCGCGGTGCTCGCCGCAGTGCCGCTGAAGCCCTTCGCGGTGGTGCCGCTCGCGGTCGACATCGCGCTCGTCTTCTTGGAACTCCTCGTCGCGGTGTTGCAGGCCTACGTCTTCACCATCCTGACCTGCCTCTATCTCCGCGACGCCATCCACCTCCACTAACCTTCGTCGTCATTCAGCCAGGGGAAATTCGCTATGGATCTCGCTTCCGCCAAAATGATCGGTGCCGGCCTCGCTTGCATCGCCCTCGTCGGCGCCGGTATCGGCATCGGCAACGTCTTCGCCGCGCTCATCAACGCGCTCGCCCGCAACCCGGCGGCGCAGGTGACGCCGTTCGCGTTCCTCGGCTTCGCGCTCGCCGAAGCGACCGGCCTCTTCGGCCTCGCGATCGCGTTCCTCATCCTCTTCGTGTTCTAAAGCGGAGTCCGCGGGCAGCCATGCCGCAGCTCGACCTCGCCACCTTTCCGACCCAGCTCATCTGGCTGGCGATCACCTTCCTCGCGCTCTACGCGGTGATGGCGACGATCGGCCTGCCGCGGGTCGGCGGCGTCCTCGCCGCGCGGCGCGCGCGGATCGAGGGCGATCTCGAGAAAGCGGCGCAGATGAAGAACGAGGCCGAGGCGGTGATCGCCGCCTATGAGAAGGCGCTCGCCGAGGCGCGGATGCAGGCGCAGATCACGCTGCGCGAGACGACCGAGCAGCTCAACGCCCGCGCCGCCGCGCGCCAACACGAGGTCGTCGCGCAGTTGAACCGCGAGACCCAGGTCGCCGAGCGGCGCATCGCCGAGGCCAAGACCCAGGCCTTGGGCTCGCTGCGCGAGATCGCGATCGAGGCGACGCGCGAGGCGGCGCAGAAGCTCACCGGCGCCGCGCTCGATCAAAGCCGCCTCGCCGGCGCGGTCGATCAGGCGATGCGGGAGCGCGGCTGATGTTCTTCCTCGAAGCCGAATTCTGGGTGCTGGTCGCGTTCGTCATCGCGATCGGATTCCTCGTCTACAAGGTCAGGGGCATGGTCACGGGCGGGCTCGATGCGCGCGCGGCGAAGATCAGGGCCGAGCTCGACGAGGCGCAGAAGCTGCGCGAGGAAGCGCAGGCGCGGCTCGCCGAGTTCCAATTGAAGCAGCGCGACGCCCTCAAAGAGGCCGAAGGCATCGTCGCCCAGGCCAAGGCCGAGGCCGAGCGGCTCGCGGCGCAAGGCGTCAGGGATCTCGAAGCCGCGGTCGAGCGGCGGCGGCGTCTCGCCGTCGAGAAGATCGCGCTCGAAGAGCAGAAGGCGATGAGCGATCTGCGCAATGCCGCGGTCGACGTCGCGGTGGCGGCGCTGCGCCGCGTCCTCGTCGAGGACCTCGATGCCGCGCGCAAGAGCGCGCTGATCGATCAGGCGATCGACGCCCTGCCGCCGACGCTGCATTAAGGTTCGTTGCAGAACTAGCCTGCGCCCTTCGACTTCGCTCAAAGTGAGGTGGAAGGGTGCGCGGCATCTTCTGGTCGATGCCCGACTCTAACGGAACCTCATCCTGAGCGGAGCGACGCGAAGGCGAAGGACGCTGGATGAAAATGCAACGCCTGGAGGCTAGTTCTTGATCGCCGCCTCGGCCGCGATCGCCTGGAGCCCCAACGCATTGGCGACCGCCGCATGCGTCACCTTGCCGGCCGCGATGTTGAGGCCGGCGCGCAAATGCGGATCGGCGCCGAGCGCTTGGCGCCAGCCCTTGTCGGCGAGCGCCAAGGTGAACGGCAAGGTCGCGTTATTGAGCGCGAAGGTTGAGGTGCGCGCGACCGCGCCCGGCATGTTGGTGACGCAGTAATGGATGACGCCGCTCTCGACATAGGTCGGGTTGGCGTGCGTCGTCGGCCGGCTGGTCTCGAAACAGCCGCCCTGATCGATCGAGATGTCGACCAGCACCGCGCCCGGCCGCATCTGCTTCACCATCGCGCGCGTCACCAGCTTCGGCGCCGCCGCGCCCGCGACGAGGGCCGCGCCGATGACGAGATCGGCCGAGAGCACCTCGCGCTCGATGGTCTCGACCGTGGCAAAGAGCGTGTGGAGCTGCGAGCCGAATTGCAGATCGAGCTCGTAGAGCCGCGGCAGCGACTTGTCGATGACGGTGACATAGGCCTCCATCCCCATGGCGACACGCGCGGCATTGGTGCCGGCGACACCGCCGCCGAGGATCACGACCTTCGCCGCGGCGACGCCCGGCACGCCGCCCAGGAGGATGCCGGTGCCGCCCTGCTCCTTCTCGAGGCAATGCGCGCCGACCTGGATCGCCATGCGGCCGGCGACCTCGCTCATCGGCGCGAGCAAGGGCAAGCCGCCGCGCGCATCGGTCACGGTCTCATAGGCGATGCAGGTCGCGCCCGAACGCAAGAGCCCTTCGGTCTGCGCTTTGTCGGCAGCGAGATGGAGATAGGTGAAGAGCACCTGGCCCGGGCGCAGCAGCGCGATCTCTTGCGGCTGCGGCTCCTTCACCTTGACGATCAGCTCGGCCGCGGCGAAGACCGCGGCGGCGTCGGGCAGGATGCGCGCGCCGGCTTTCTCATAGGCCTTGTCGTCGAAGCCGATGCCGGCGCCAGCGCCCTGCTCGACCGCGACCTGATGGCCGTGATGGACGAGCTCGCGCACGCTGCCGGGGACAAGGCCGACGCGGTATTCATGCGTCTTGATCTCCTTGGGAACGCCGATCAGCATGTCTTCAGCACCTCCGCCAGCATCCCGACCATATCGTCGATCTGTTGCCGCTCGATGATGAGCGGCGGCGATAAAGCCAAGATGTCGCCGGTCTGGCGCACCAAGAGCCCGCGCTCGAAGCATTTGACATAGGCGTCGAAGGCGCGCGCGCCGGGCTTGCCGGAAATGGGCGCGAGCTCGATGCCGGCAACGAGGCCGATGGTGCGCAGGTCGATGACATTGGGCACGCCCTTCAAGCCATGCACCGCACTCTCCCAATAAGGCGCGAGCGACTTGGCGCGGTTGAAGAGATCATCGCGTTGGTAGATGTCGAGCGTCGCCAGCGCCGCCGCCGCGGCGAGCGGATGGCCCGAATAGGTATAGCCATGCGCGAACTCGATCGCGCTCTCGGGCCCTTGCATGAAGGCATCGTAGATCGACTTCTTCACCACGACGCCGCCCATCGGCACGCAACCATTGGTGACGCCCTTGGCGAAGCACACCATGTCGGGCACGACGCCGAAGAGCTCGACGGCGAAGCTCGCGCCGAGCCGGCCGAAACCGCTGATGACCTCGTCGAAGATCAAGAGGAAGCCGTGCTTGTCGCAGATCGCCTTGAGACGCTCGAGATAGCCCTTGGGCGGCACCAGCACGCCGGTCGAGCCCGCCATCGGCTCGACGATCACCGCGGCGATGGTCGAGGGATCGTGCAGCGCGGCGATGCGCTCGAGCTCGTCGGCGAGCTCCGCGCCCCAATCCGGCTGGCCGCGCGAGAAGGCCTGCTTGCCGAGGTTGAAGGTATGCGGCAGGTGATCGACGCCGGGGATGCCGGCATAGAGCTTGCGGTTGCCGGCGATGCCGCCGACCGAGATGCCGCCGAAGCCGACGCCGTGATAGCCGCGCTCGCGGCCGATGAGACGGGTGCGCGCGCCGTCGCCTTTGGCACGATGATAGGCGAGCGCGATCTTGAGCGCGGTCTCGACCGCTTCGGAGCCGGAATTACCGAAGAAGACATGGTCGAGATCGCCCGGCAGCAGCGCCGCAATGCGCGAGGCGGTCTCGAAGATCGCGGGATGGCCCATCTGGAACGCCGGCGCGTAGTCGAGCGTCAGCACCTGCTTCTGCACCGCCTCGGCAATCTCGCGCCGGGCATGGCCGGCATTGACGCACCACAACCCTGCAGTGCCGTCGAGGATCGGGCGGCCGTCGGTGCTGCGGTAATACATGCCCTCGGCCGACGCCATCAGCCGCGGCTTCGCCTTGAACTGGCGATTGGCGGTGAACGGCATCCAGTAGGAATCGAGATCGTTGGGTCTTGCCGGTTCTGCCATGACGGGGTCTTCCATCGCGAATCCTCCCGCGATCATAGAGCAGCACCCGCGATCACGCGATCACGCGATCACGCGATCAAACCTTGGCTTGCCTCGACGCGGCGTTCTGTGCAGAATTCCGCCCATGGAGGAGAGCCGGACGTTCGACATTGTCCTCACAGCCGCGATCGCGGGCATCGCCGTCGCGGTCTGCGTCGTGCTGGCCGAGGTGCTCCATGCCTGGGGCATCGACGTGCCCTATCTCTGCTTCATCCTCGCGATCGTCTGCTGCTGCGCCGTCGGCGGCTGGGCGCTTGCCTCCTGGGCGCTGATCTTCAGCGCCGCGGGCCTGTGGTGTTTCTTCGTGCCGCCCACCGGCTTCGGCTGGCCGGAATATAGCGATGCCGGGCATCTCATCGTGTTCGTCGGCGTCGCCTTCTTCGTATGCTGGATCATCGACGGACAGCGCCGTGCCGTCGACGCGCTCTCGCGCGACAACGTCGCTTTGGGCTGCAAGGTATCCGCGCTGTTGAGACGGGCGAAAGCGCGCTGACTTCGCTCGCCGCCATCGGTTCTTCGCATCGTCTTCAGGCAACGCAAGCGCTCCGATGCGGGTCGCGATGAAGCGGCGCGTGCTGCTCTTGGCCCCGCTGGCGTTGTCCTGCTGGCGCGCCGCCGAGGCTGAGACCTTCACCGTCGGCGCAGTCGCGATCACCCATCCCTGGGCGCCGCCGGCGGTCACCGAAGCCGCGGCGCTGTTCATGGGTCTCGTCAACAACGGCCCGGCGCCGGAGCGCTTGATCGCCGCCTCGACGCCGGTGGCGCGCACCGTCATCTTCCGCGCGCATGACGGCACGCCGCTCGAATACTACGATCTCTGGCCGAAACGGCCCGTCGAGCTGGCGCCCGGCCGCCGCTATATCGCGCTGCGCGACCTCAAGGGGCCGCTGGCGCTCGACGATACTTTCCCCGTGACCTTGCGCTTCGCCCGGGCTGGCGAGGTCACCGTGACCGCGGTCGTCGAGGCCGGACCCGACGACGAGTGACCATTCGCTTGAGGGCCCGTACCGCGCCCAAGCGAAGAAGGCCCCGACGGGGTCGGGGCCTTCCTGACGCTGGAAGCCGTCTAGGCTTTAGAGATCGCCCGCGACCGTATTGAAGGTCGCCGTCAGGCTGGTACCGACTGCCGTGACCGCAGTGATGATCGCAACCGAGATCAGCGCGGCAATCAGACCGTATTCGATCGCGGTCGCACCGCGATCGTCGTGCATGAGGGAACGAGCCCAAGTCAACATTGTCAGATCTCCTTCTGAACGCATGCAGGAGCAGCCTAGGCGCCGCATCGCTAACGAATTGTTAGGCTTCCCTTCAATTGGATAAAATTAAGATTGAGGGAAGTTTCTCTGAACTATCGGCTAATGGCCGACCAGCGCGGCCGCCGCGGCGCGGCCTCGCGCTAGACCGCGCGCAGCAGGGCGACGACGCGATCCGCCAAGGCGAGCGATGCGGTCAGGCCCGGCGATTCGATTCCGAAAAGATTAACCAAGCCCGGCACGCCATGGCTGTCGGGACCGGCGATCATGAAATCGGCGGCGGGCTCTTTCGGGCCGCTGATCTTCGGGCGGATGCCGGCATAGCCCGGCTGCAGCGCGCCGTCGGCGATGCCCGGCCAATAGGTGCGAATCGCGGCATAGAACTTGTCGCCGCGGCGCGCATCGACGGTGTAATCGATGCCGTCGATCCATTCGGTGTCGGGGCCGAAACGCGCCGCGCCCGCCATATCGAGCGTCAGATGGACGCCGAGCCCGGCATGCTCGGGTACGGGATAAACCAGCCGCGTGAACGGCGCGCGGCCCGCGAGGGTGAAATAGACGCCGCGGCAGTAATAGTCCTGCGGGATCGCCGCCGGCGGAATCCCGGCAATGCGCCGCGCCAGTGCCGGCGCATAGAGGCCGGCGCTGTTGACGAGTAGCTTGCAATCGAGGCTCATCGCCTCGGCGCCGCCGACCGCGAGGGTGAAACCGCTTGGCGTAACGCGGCCTTCGAGCACCGGCGCGCGCAGCACCACCGTCGCGCCGGCCTGCTCGGCGTCGGTCTGATAGGCCTGCATCAGCGCATGGCTGTCGATGATGCCGGTCGAGGGCGAATGGAACGCTGCGACGCAGTTGAGCGCCGGCTCCATCGCACGCGCTTCCTTGCCGTCGAGCCATTGGAGATCGCCGACGCCGGCAGCGGCGGCATGAGCGATGACGCGCTTGAGGATCGCGATCTCGTCCTCGTTGATGCCGACGACGAGCTTGCCGATGCGCTTGTGCGGCACATGGCGCTCGGCACAATAGTCGTAGAGCGCCTTGCGGCCGGCGACGCAGAACTTCGCCTTGAGGCTGCCTTCAGGATAATAGAGACCGGCGTGGATCACCTCGCTATTGCGCGAGGAGGTGTCCTGCCCGACCCAACGCTCTTTCTCGAGCAGCAGAACCTCGCGGCCGGCGCGGGCCAGCGCCCGCGCTACCGCCAAGCCGATGATGCCGCCGCCGATGACGACGCATTCGACGGCTTCGCTCATCGCTTCAGACCCGTTCGAGGATCTCCAAGCCGCGGATGCGGTCGATGAGGAAGATCAGGCCGCGATCATCCTGGTACACATCGTTGCTCTGGCAGCGTTTCGCGCCCGGTGCCGGATCGGGCACATAATGCGCGATCTCCTTGGGCGAATGCGGATGCGCGATGTCGATGATCCGGAGCCCCTGCGCGAACCAGGCGAACGGCACGTCCGTGCCGCGAATCTTCTCGACCGGCTGATGGCAGCCGCTGTTATTGGCGTGGTTACCGTGATCGAGACCTTCGACCTGATAGGTGCCGACCGGAACCGGATGCTCTTCGTCGGTGATATCGATCATCCACATGAAGGCCGGCAGCGCCGTCTCCGGCCGCTGCACATCCTCGTCGGCGACGATCGCGAATTGCCGGCCGAAGATGTCGAACGGGATGCGCACGCAGGAATGCGTCGGGCAGGCGAAGGGCGGGCTCCAATCGAGGCCCGAGATGCGCTTCGGCTTCGACATGTCGTCAATGTTGAGGATGTGGAAACCGCCCTGCCAATAGCTCGTATAGAGGCGATTGCCGGAGCGCAGCGGGTGATGGCAGCGATGGTCGGCACCTTTCCAGCTCGGCGTCTCACCGCCAGCGATCCATTGCCCCGGCTCCCACCAGCGCCCGACCTCTTCCGGCTTTTCCGGATTCTTGAGGTCGAGGATCATGACGATGTTGCCGCGATAGCCCTCGACCGTCGGCGAGCAATAGACGTAACGGCCGTCGAAATCGTAGCGATGGACGCCGTGGCCATGCGTCGCCCAATCGAGGATCTTGCGCGGCTTCAGCGGATTGCTGACGTCATAGATGCCGAGCCCGCCCTTGAAGTCGGAGGGCGCCGCCGCGGGGCCGCCGGCCGGATTGGGGTCGACTTCGTGATTGGTGACCAGCAGCCCGTTGACCGCCCGCGCCTTATGCGAATGGGTCCCCGGCGGCATCTCATAATAGGCGATCTGCTTCGGATTCTTGGGGTCGCGCACATCGACGATACTGGTGCCCGAGGGGGAGTGGATATGCCCGATATAGGCAAAGCCGTTATCGACATACACCTGGCCGCCGCCGTAGCAGTCATAGAAACCGGCCCGCCGGACGCCCTTGGATGAAACCGCCATTCCTTCCTCCCTCGAATGCCCGGCAACTCTAGCCCAATTTGCGATTTCGCCAAGGCTCGTGGCTGCGACAAACGGGGCCTGAGGCAATCCGCGCGATTGACTTTAACCACTTGCATCGTGAGGTTAGCGGCATGACCGATATCGCGATCAACGCTGCGGACCAGGCCGCACGGCTCTGGCGCGAAGCCGCGCCGGGCCCGGTGCGCCCCGGAAGCGACCGCCATAAGAGCATGTTCTGCCGCATGCTTCTCGACACCTTCAACCCCTACAAGCCCGCGGTCATCGATTGGCCGAAGCTCGACGAGGAAGCCCGTCAGCGTCTCATCGGCCTACCGATCTGGGACATTGCGGTCCAGACCGAGGGCAAAGCGAAGCTGCGCGTGCTGAGCTATGGCGAGGGCATCGACGATCCGCTGCTGCGCCAGGCGATCGACCTTAACGGCTTCGAGGAAGGCCGCCACAAGGAAGTCCTCGCCAACATGGTCGAGGCTTACGGCATCAAGCTCGCGCCCGAGCCGGCTTATGTGAAGCCGCGCGACGCGGAATGGGCCTTCATGGTGACCGGCTTCAGCGAGTGCATCGACAGCTTCTTCGCCTTCGGCCTGTTCGAGCTCGCCAAGCGCTCGGGCTTCTTCCCGCCAGAGCTCGTCGACACTTTCGAGCCGGTAATGCAAGAGGAAGGCCGCCATATCCTCTTCTTCGTCAACTGGGTCGCCTGGCATCGCCGCAATCTGCCGTGGTGGAAGCGCCCCTGGTTCCGCCTGAAAGTCTCGGCGGTCTGGGCGTTCCTCGTTTGGGAGCGCATCGGCATCGCGCGCGGCCTCGGCGGCGCGCCGGACGCCGACAACAACTTCACCGTCACCGGCGGCAAGGCCGTCGGCGGCGTCGATATCAGCGCCGCGGCGCTGATGGATACCTGCCTCGCCGAGAACGAGCGCCGGCTCGGCGGTTACGACAAGCGGTTGCTGCGCCCGCGGCTGGTGCCGCGCTTCGTCCGCTTCGCCCGCTTCTTCATGGGCCGGAAGAAATCCGCCGTCGCGATCGGCTCGGAAGCGCATAAGCAGGTCTTCTGCCAGCACTTCCACGACACCTATCAGGACTACGATCCCGAGACCCTGCCCTGGCCCGAGCTCGACGAGGCCGCCGCGCAGCGCCTGCGCTCGGTGCCGTTCTGGCAGGAAGTGCTGCATACCGAGCGCCGCGCCGGCGCGATCGTGCAGAAATTCACCGAGACCGTCGACGATCCGGTGTTGAAGAAAGCGGTCGCACTGCAGGGCTTCGAGGAAGCGCGCCATGCCGACCTCATCCGCGTCATGATCAAGCGCTACGGCATCGATGCGACCGAGACGCCGCTCGAGCCGTTGCCCGGCGATATCGAGACCGCGTTTAAGGATTTCGGCTACGGCGAATGTGTCGACAGTTTCCTCGGCTTCGGCGTATTCAAGATAGCGCGGCAATCGGGCTTCCTGCCGGAATCGATGTTCGCGATCTTCGACCGCCTGATGTACGAGGAGACGCGCCACATCGTCTTCTTCGTCAACTGGATGGCCTATCGTCAGATGCAGAAGAACCGCGGCCGTATCTGGTGGCGCGCCGCCGCCTCGCTGCGCTTCTACACCCGCGCGCTGAAGCGCCTCGTCGGCACCGCGCGGCGCGGCGCCCAGGTGAACGACGGCAAGGATTTCTCGGCGACCCAGGCGAGCATGTTCCTCCAAGGCTTCACCTTCCGGCGCTTCCTCGAGGATTGCTACAACGAGAATGCCCGCCGCATGGAGGAGTTCGACCCCGAGCTGCTGCGCCCAAGCTTTCTCCCGGCGCTCGCCGATGCGGCTCTGGCCAGCCTGCGGCTGTGGAATTTCCGCCGCCGCGGCGCCGGCTCGCCCGCATAAGCCTTCGCCGCCGAAGCTTCCCCGCCTAAACTCTCGCGATGCGGATCGCGACCATCATCGCGGCGATCGCCGGGCTCGTTCTCGGTACCGCGATCATCGGCTATTTCGGCTTCGGCGAGGTGCTGAGCGCGCTCGGCGCGATCGGCTGGCGCGGCTTCGCGATTATTCTCGGCTATCAGCTCGGCCTCTACCTATTGCTCGGCGCCTGCTGGTGGGCGATCGCGCCGCCGCGCCGCGACCGCTACCGCGCCTACGTCTGGGGCCGGCTGGTGCGCGATTCGGGCTCCGAAGTGCTGCCGCTGTCGCAGATCGGCGGCTTCGTCATGGGCGCGCGCGCGGCGATGCTTGTCGGCCCCTCGGCGCCGGTGGCGACCGCGACCACCATCGTCGACGTCACCATCGAAGTGCTGGCGCAGCTTGGCTATACCGCACTCGGCCTCGCGCTGCTGGCGCGCATCCACCCGCAAGCGGAGATCATCTATCCCGCTGCGATCGGCATCGCCCTCGGCATCGTCGGGATCATCGGCTTCATCCTGTTGCAGCGGCGCGGCGCGGCGCTGGTCGAGCGGCTGAGCCAGCGGCTTGCCGCGAGCTGGTTTCCCGGCGCCGCATCGCGCGCCAAGCCGATGCTCGATGCCCTCGATGCTGTCTACGCCCATCGCGGTGCCCTTGCGGTCGGCTTCGTGCTGCATCTTGCCGGCTGGATCGCGAGCGCGATCGAGACCTGGATCGCGCTCAAGCTCATGGGCGTCGGCCTCGGCATCGCGGCCGTGATCACGATCGAGAGCTTGCTCTATGCCATTCGTAGCGTCGCCTTCGCCGTGCCAAACGCGGTCGGTGTGCAGGAAGGCGCTTACGTTATGCTCGGCGCCCTGTTCGGCCTTTCGCCCGAAATGGCGCTCGCCTTGTCGCTCCTGAAGCGCGGCCGCGACATCACCATCGGCATCCCGGTGCTGCTGACCTGGCAGGCGCTCGAAGGCGGCTCCCTCTTTCGCCGCCGCGCACCGGACAACGAAAGCGCGCCGTGACGGGGGCGAACCCCTTGCTCGGTCACGAAAAACCGCGGCTTCGCGATTTCGTCCGGCTCGCTGCGCTGGGGCTCGGCGGCGCGCTCTGGGCCGGCGCCAACGCCTGGGCCGATGCGGCCGGGCCAACCGCGGACAAATCGCAATATACGCTGCTCGATCCGGTGCCGGGCGACCTGTTGCGCGACATGGATACGGATCGCCCCAACTTCACCAATACGCCGCACACGATCGATGCCGGCCATCTCCAGATCGAGACCGGGCTCGTCGACGCGACGCATTTTCACGATCGCACCCGGGGCGGCGACAGCAGTACCGACGCGCTGACCCTCGGCCATGTCAATGTCAGGCTCGGCGTCCTCGACGATCTCGAGATCAATGCCGCCATTGACAGCTACGGCCGGCTCACCAGCACCGACCATGTCTCGGGTCAGTCGACGCGTCGGGACGGCTTCGGCGATGCCGTTATCGGCGGGAAGCTCAATATCTGGGGCAAGGATGGCGGCGATAATGCCTGGGCGACGGCACTCGCGATCCAGCCGCAAATCAAGCTGCCGACGGCGCATGGGGCCCTCGGCAACGGCCACGTCGAAGAAGCGATCGGCGCGCCCTTCCTCGTAAATCTCGTCGACGGCTTCCATCTCGGCCTCGAGACGGCGGCATCGCGAGAGCGCAACAGGGCGAATACCGGCTACGTCGCCGGCTGGCAGAATTCGGCCTCGGTCGATCGCTTGATCCTCGGCAATCTCGACATCTATCTCGAAGACGCGCTGCACGCGACCAATGAAACCCACGCGCAGCCGACGCAATCGATCGATATCGGATTCACTTATCCCGTCAGAGACAACCTCGTCATCGATTCGGGAGCGTTTGTCGGCGTGAACCGCGCAACGCCACAGCTCGAATGGACCAGCGGCGTCAGCATCCGCTTCTAGATCACGGCTTCGCTTTCGCCAACAGCAGACGCTTGGCAGCATCGAGCGCCGCGAGGATCGGCGCACGCCGGTAATTCCAGATCGGATCGGGATCGGGCGGATTGATCACCATGGTCGCATTCGCCTCGAACAGCAGCAGCGATCCGTCCGCGCCGAGAGCGAAATCGACGCCCGCATAATCGAGCGCGAGCGTTTTCGCGATCGCGCCGAGCGCCGCCATGGCGCGCCGGCCGATGACCGCCGGCATATCCGCAAGGAAGCGCCGCTCCTCCTCGCGATGCGCAGCGTTGGCGACCATACCGGCGGTGAAGTAGTGGACCTTCCAATCGCGCGAGATTGCGAGGTGCAACGGATAGAGCCGGCCATCGATGATCATGACGCGGTATTTGCGCGCCAGACCGTCAGGCCCGCGCGCATCGAGATAGTCGATCGCCAGCAATTCATCGCCCGGCAGCGCGGTGACGGCGGCGGCGAGTTCGTCGCGCGTCTCCACGCGCAAGAAATGACGGCCGGTATGAAAACCGGGCGCGCGCAGGAGCAGCGGAAATCGAACCTCCTGCGCGACGGCGAGATCGGACTTTGCGACGACACGGATCGCCGGCGCAACCACACCCGGCAACGCCGCAAGCCGCGCCGCGTTGGCCGCGCGCGCGGTCGCGCGCACCGGCGCCGGCGGATTGACGACCGGCGCCTTGGTCCGCCCCAGGATGTCCTCGGCGCGCGACAGCGCCTCACCGCAAAGATCAGCGTCGCCGATGGCGTTGAAGACCAGCGCATGCCCGGGCAGCGCCTGCGCCGGATCGGCGAACTCCGTATAGAGCGCCGAGACGGCGAAGACCCGGTCGTCGAGGATCTGTTGCGTCGGGATGTTGCCGCCCTTGGCCGAGACCAGCAGCAACACCAGCACCCCCGGCGCGGGGCCGCGATAGCGCTTGGTCACCAGCGCCCGGCGGGCGAAGCCCTTTCGCCAATGCGGCGCGGCGGCCTCTGTCTCGCCGAGCTCGGTCAGCGCGCGCGCGAGAGCCTGATGAGCCTCGGCGCAATCGGCATCGGCGGCGAGCGCGGCCTCATATTCCACGCGTGCGGCGCCGAAATCGCTCTCCTCGCAAAGCAGATTGCCGAGATTGACGCGGCCGATCGGATTGGCGGGATGGCAGCGCACCGCCTGCTCGTAAGCCGTGCGCGCGGCGGAGCGATGACCAGTCTGGTAAGCGAGCGTACCGAGCTCATTGAGCGCCGCGAAATGCGTCGGATCGCGGCGCAGCACGTCCATATAAGCGGCCTTCGCCGCATCGTCCTGCGCCACCGCAACAAGCTGGCGCGCGCGCTCGACTAGCGCAGCGATAGGATCATCACTCATCGCTTTTCCCAAAGCCGCCGCCGCCCGGGGTCTCGATGACGAAGACGTCGCCTTCGTTCATCGCCACCACCGCCGTACCGCCGAGCTCTTCGCACGGACCATTCGCGCGCTCGACCCGATTACGCCCCGGCGCGCCCGCGCCGCCACCGGCGAGACCGTGCGGCGCGACGCGGCGATGCGAGGAGAGGATCGCCGCGGTCATCGGCTCCAGAAAGCGCAGGCGGCGCACCGCGCCGTCGCCGCCGCGCCATTTCCCGGTGCCGCCCGAGCCGCGCCGGATCGCAAAGCTCTCGAGCAGCACCGGGAAGCGCCATTCCAGCACCTCGGGATCGGTGAGGCGCGTGTTGGTCATATGCGTGTGGACTGCCGCCGTGCCGTCGAAGCCCAGCCCCGCGCCAGAGCCGCCGCAGATCGTCTCGTAATATTGATGGCGATCGTTGCCGAACGTGAAATTGTTCATCGTGCCTTGCGCCGAGGCGAGGACGCCGAGCGCGCCATAAAGCGCGTCGGTGATCGCCTGCGAAGTCTCGACATTGCCCGCGACCACCGCCGCCGGATAGCGCGGGCTGAGCATCGACACGGGCGGGATGACGATCTCGATCGGCTTGAGGCAGCCGCCGTTGAGCGGGATGTCGTCCTCGATCAGGGTGCGGAAGACATAGAGCACGGCGGCATGGCAGATCGCCGACGGCGCATTGAAATTGGTAGCGAGCTGCGCACTGCTGCCCGTGAAATCGATCACCGCGTTGCGCGCGGCGCGATCAACCTCGATCCGCACGCAAATCCGCGCGCCGTCGTCCATCTCAGTGATGAAGCGGCCGCTCGACAGCGTGCAGATGACGCGGCGCACGGCTTCCTCGGCATTGTCCTGGACGTGCCGCATATAGGCTTCGACGACATCGCGGCCGAAATGCCGGACCATGCGATGGAGCTCGGCGACGCCTTTGGCGCTGGCTGCGATCTGCGCCTTGAGATCGGCGATGTTCTGCGCTGGGTTGCGCGCCGGATACTTCGCCTGGGTGAGCAGCACGAGCATCTCCTGCTCGCGGAAGCGCCCGGCTTCGACCAGCAGGAAATCGTCGATCAGCACGCCCTCTTCCTCGACCGTGCGACTCGACGGCGGCATCGAGCCCGGCGTGATGCCACCGATATCGGCGTGGTGGCCGCGCGAGGCGACAAAGAACAACGGCGGCGCGCGCTCGTCGCGATCCTCTTCGGCGAAGACCGGCGTGATCACCGTGACATCGGGCAAATGAGTGCCGCCGTTATAGGGCGCGTTCAGGACATAGACGTCGCCGGGACGCATCTGTCGGCCGGTTCTCCCCTCGCCATGCGCATGCACGATGGTCCGGACGCTCTCGCCCATCGAGCCGAGATGCACCGGGATGTGCGGCGCGTTGGCGACGAGCGAGCCGGCCCGATCGAACAGCGCGCAAGAGAAATCGAGCCGCTCCTTGATATTGACCGAATAGGCGGTGTTCTGCAGCGCCGTCCCCATCTCCTCGGCGATTGCCATAAAGAGGTGGTTGAAGACTTCGAGCATCACCGGATCGACGGTCGTGACGACTGCGGCGCGGCTGGCGCGGTTGGTCGCGCGCTCCAGCACGAGAAACCGGCTTCCGTCCAGCCGCGCATGCCATCCGGGCTCGACGACGGTCGTCGCATTCGCCTCGACGACAATCGCCGGACCCTCGAGCCGCTCGCCCGGGCGCAAGCGCGCGCGCTCATAGACCGGCGCGGGATGCGATGCGCCGCCGTCGAACAAGGAGGCCTCCGATAACGGCGTCGCGCGTCCGCTGACAAGCGGCTCGGTCGAATCACCGGCGACATCGCTGGCGCCGACGATCTCGACCGAGATGGCTTCGACGATCATCGCTTTCTCCAGCATCACGAAGGCGAAGCGCTGGCGATGCGCCGCCTCGAATCGCTCGCGCATCGCGCGGGCGTCGCCGAAATCGATCGCCAGGGCCGCGTCGGTGCCCGCGTATTTGATATGGACGCGCCGCAACACGCTGATCTGCGCCGCCGCAACGCCGTCCGCAGCCATCGCCGTCTTGCCTTCATCCGTCAGCCGGTCGAGCAGCCGTGCGAGCTCGGGCAGCAATGCCGGCGACAGCGGCGCTTCGATCGCTTGCTCGCGGATTGCGCGGCGATCGGCAATGCCGATGCCATAGGCCGAGAGGACACCGGCGAGCGGATGGATGAGGATGCGCTCAATGCCGAGTGCGCCGGCGACGCCGCAGGCATGCTGCCCGCCGGCGCCGCCGAAGCAGCAAAGCGTATACTCGGTGACATCGTAGCCGCGCTCGATCGAGATCTGCTTGATCGCCTTGGCCATTATCGCAATCGCGATCGCGACGAAGCCTTCCGCGACTTGATGCGGCGTGCGGCGATCGCCGGTCGCCGCCGCGATCTCCTCGGCAAGCGCGGCGAACTTGCCCTCGACGACGGCGCGGTCGAGGGGCTGATTGCCGCCGGGTCCAAAGATCGCCGGGAAATGCTCGGGCTGGAGCTTACCGAGCATCAGGTTGCAGTCGGTGATGGTCAGCGGTCCGCCGCGGCGATAGCAGGCGGGACCGGGATCGGCGCCGGCCGATTCCGGACCGACGCGATAACGCGTGCCGTCGAAGCGGCAGATCGAGCCGCCCCCGGCCGCGACGGTGTTGATGGCCAGCATCGGCGCGCGCAGCTTGACGCCGGCGATCGTGGTCTCGGGATTGCGCTCGAATTCGCCGGCGTAGTGCGACACGTCAGTCGAGGTGCCGCCCATGTCGAAGGCGATGATCTTGTCGAAGCCGGCGCTTGCGGCGCTGCGCGCGGCACCGACGATGCCGCCTGCGGGACCGGAGAGGATCGCATTCCTGCCGGCGAAGCGCCGCGCATCGGCAAGGCCGCCATTCGACTGCATGAAGAGCGGCCGGACGTCGCCGAGTTCGGCGGCGACGCGATCGATATAGCGCTTGAGGATCGGCGAGAGATAAGCGTCGACCACGACGGTATCGCCGCGGCTGACGAGCTTCATCAGCGGGCTCGTCTCGTGGCTCGTCGAGACGTGCGCGAAACCGATGGCGCGGGCGAGCGCCGCCGCCTGTTGCTCATGCGCGGGAAAACGATAACCATGCATGAAGACGATCGCGACCGCGCGGATGCCCTCGTCATAGGCTGCTTGCAGTGCCGGCCACAATGCCTCGCCATCGAGCGACGTCAACACCGCGCCGCTCGCGGTTACGCGCTCCCGCGCTTCGATCACGCGCTCATAGAGCTGCTCCGGCAGAACGATATGGCGCGCGAAGAGCTGCGGCCGGTTCTGATAGCCGATCGTCAGCGCATCGCCGAAGCCTTGGGTGATGACGAGGGCGGTGCGCTCGCCCTTATGCTCCAAGAGCGCGTTGGTCGCGACGGTCGTGCCCATCTTGACGGCATCGATGGCGCCGGCGGGCAACGGCGCGCCGGGCGACAGCCGAAGAAGCTGCCGGATGCCTTCGATGGCGGCATCGCGATAGCGGCCGGGATTCTCGGAAAGCAGCTTGCGCGCGGTGAGCGTGCCATCGGGCGCGCGGGCAACGATGTCCGTGAAAGTGCCGCCGCGATCGATCCAGAACTGCCAGCCGCCCGCTCTGCCGTCCATGCGCCTCAGTCATGGGCGAGGCGTAGGGACGGCGTCAAGCGATCTCAGGCGGCGCTGTCGTATTCCTTATCGATGTCCTTGCGGATCGCTGTTCGGGAAGTAGAGCTTGGCGAAGACCAAGCCCGTTACGGTGCTGTAGAGAAAGAAATCGTACCATTCGATCGTAGTGCCGACGGTCGATGCGATCACGGCACGGCGCAATTGCGCCTGTGCACGACATTCGTCACCACGCCATGGGCCGTTGCCGTCGCCATGACGTCCCTCCAGCATTCCCCCATGACGGCCTCTCGCGAGGCCGCGGCGGCGTCTATGCGCCGCTCTAATAAAAGTTTAGCCGGTTGCGCCTATGGCGGGCAAGCAAAAGCCGGCTACTTACCCTGGAAAACCGGTTTGCGCTTCTCGGCGAAGGCGCGGCGACCTTCGGCGAAATCGGCGCTCTCGGCACAGTGTTTGGCAAGCGCCTCGCATTTCGCACGATCGATATCGCTGCGCAGCTTGGTCAACTCGCCGATTACGGCTTTCGATGCGGTGATCGACAGCGGCGCGTTCTCCGCCATGGTCGCGCAATAGAAGCGCGTGAAGCTCTCGAGCTCGGCCTCAGCCACCGCGCGATTGACGAGGCCCATCGCCTGCGCCTCGACGCCGCTGAATTGCCGCGCAGTGAAGAGCATCTCCTTGGCGTTGGCCGGGCCGACAAGATCGAGCACCTTCTGCACGCCGCTGAAGGTATAGGCGATGCCGAGTTTCGCGGCGGGGATGCCGAGGCGCGCGCTGTCGGCGGCAAGGCGCATGTCGCAATGCATCGCGACAAGCAGACCGCCGCCGAGGCAATAGCCGCGGATCATCGCGATCGTCGGCTTCGCGCAATGCTCGAGCCGCGCGAGAGCGGTGCGAAAATTCTCGCTGTCGCGCGCATCGGTCTCGG
Organism: Allostellaceae bacterium; assembly: GCA_036501365.1. Taxonomy (GTDB): domain Bacteria; phylum Pseudomonadota; class Alphaproteobacteria; order ATCC43930; family CGMCC-115725; genus CAIKMD01. Next base: position 31,688 of record DASYAL010000014.1, read on the forward strand.
CCGAAGCGCGGCGTTCGTCGAAGCGGTTGATGTCGGCGCCGGAAATGAATGCCTTCTCCCCCGCGCCTTTGAGCACGACGACACGCACCGCCGGATCGCGTTCGAAATGATCGAGGATCGCCGGCATCGCCGCCCACATATCGGCCGACATGGCGTTGAGCTTCGCCGGATTGTTGAACACCATCCAGCCGATCGGGCCGTCGATCTCCGCGAGCATGCGTTCGGTCGGCGAAATCATAAGGCTCTCTCCTCTAATGCGAATGGCGGTGATGAAGGTCGGGATAATGCGGATGGCGATGGACCAGGCGCGCATGCGCATGGACATGCGTATGCGGCTCTTCGGCCGGATCGCCGGAGCCGTGACGATGGCGATGATGCGCGTCATGGACGTGGCGATGCTCGTGCTCGCCCGCCTCGTGGACGTGATCGTGCTCGTGGCGCTCGGCGAGATGCAGATAAAGCCCGATCGCCATCAGGGCACCGGCGGCGACCAGCGCCAGGGTGATCGGCTCGCCGAACAGCGCGATCGCAACGACCGCGCCGATGAAGGGCGAGACCGAGTAATAGGCCGCGGTGCGCGCGGTGCCGAGCGCGCGCAGTGCCGCGATATAGACCGTGAGGCTGACGCCGTAGCCGAAGAAGCCGAGGACGCAGGCGGCGGCGATCGCCCAGACCGGCGGCCGATCGACGCCGAGAGCGAGTGCCAGCACGAGATTCACTGCGCCAGCGGCGAGGCCTTTGATCATCGCGATCTGCAGCGGATCGGAGGCCGAGATCTTGCGTGTCAGATTGCTGTCGATCGCCCAGCCGAGACAAGCGAGCGCGACGGCCGCGGCGCTCCAGCCGATCGCATCGACATGGCCTTGCCAGGAGAGCAGCCCCGCGCCCAGGAGGATCGCCACCGCACCGATGGCGATGCGCCGATCGACACTCTCGCGAAACACCAGCCAGGCGATGGCGATGGTGAACACGCCTTCGAGATTGAGCAGCAGCGAGGCGGTCGAGGCCGGCGTCCGCGTCAGCCCGATCAAGAGCAGGATCGGCGCGGCGACACCGCCCGCGGCGATGAGGCCGGCGAGCCAGGGCAGGTCGCGAGCGCGGAGCGGCGCTTCGCCGGGCTGCGTGCCGGCAACGCGGCGCGCCGTGTCGAAGAAGAAAAGACCGCCACCCGAGCCGAGATAGAGCAGTCCCGCGAGCAGCCAGGGCGAGATATCGCCGAGCAGCAGCTTCGATAGCGGCGTGGTGACGCCGAAAAGCAGCGCCGAGAGCAGAGCCAGCGCCGCGCCGGAGCGGTTCGTCCCGTGCTCATGATCGTGGCCATGCTCTTGCACGATCGCGAGCATAGGGTGAGGCACGGCCGCGTGCTATGGATGGGACATGCCCCTCACCCGCCGGCCCTCGCCCAATTTCGATGCCCGCCCCGGTGCGGTCGAGATGCTGATCCTGCACTACACAGGCATGCGCACGGCGCAGGAAGCGCTCGACCGGCTGTGCGATCCCGCGGCAAAAGTCAGCGCGCACTATGTCGTCAACGAGGACGGCGCGACCTGGCAGCTGGTCGCCGAGGAGCATCGCGCCTGGCATGCCGGTGTCTCGGCCTGGCGCGGGCGCGGCGACATCAACGCCGCCTCGATCGGCATCGAGCTGGTCAATCCCGGCCACGAATTTGGCTATCGCGCCTTCCCCGAAGCGCAGATGGCAGCGCTCGAAACTCTTGCGCGCGGCATCCTCGCGCGCCATCCGATCCCGCCGCGTCAGGTTCTCGGCCACTCCGACATCGCGCCGCTGCGGAAGCAAGATCCTGGCGAGCTGTTCGATTGGCCGCGGCTGGCGCGGGCCGGGATCGGGCTCTGGCCGGATTTCGCCGCGCCCGTTGCGGCGCCCGCGTCGATTGGTGAAGTCCAGGCTCTTCTTGCGAAAATCGGCTATCGCTGCCCGCAAAACGGCACGGTCGACGCCGAGACCACTGCGGTTATCACGGCATTTCAGCGCCATTACCGGCCGGCGCGCTGCGACGGCGTCGCCGATGACGAGACGCGGCGGCGCATCGCCGGGCTTGCCGAGGCGTCCCAATCCGCCTAGGTCTTTGGCGCCAGACGGCCGGATGGCTACCTTCGCCGCAAGGCGGGGGAGGAAAGTCCGGGCTCCACGGAAGCACGGTGCCGGGTAACGCCCGGCGGGGGCGACCCCAGGGAAAGTGCCACAGAAACACACCGCCAACCCTGCCGCGGCTCCGGCCGCGGCCGGCGGCAAGGGTGAAATGGTGCGGTAAGAGCGCACCGCGCTGCCGGCAACGGCAGCGGCAGGGCAAACCCCACCGGGAGCAAGACCAAGTAGGGGTGGCAGAACCTTCGGGTTCGGGCGGGTTTCCGCGCCGCCATCCGGGTCGGTCGCGCGAGGCGTCCGGTAACGGGCGTCCCAGATGAATGGTCATCCCCCGCTTTCGGGCGGGGACAGAACCCGGCTTACAGGCCGTCTGGCACATTATCCCGCCGCGATCCTGCCGCGCCATTCGCGATTTCGTACGCAACAAGCGTTTCATCAGGAACAAAACAAGAATTCCGATTCATTTGGACAATTACTCGGAGGTGTCGATTTTATCCACCGATTTAGCGCTAACCCTCGCTTTTTCATCGATTTTTACTCGGCTAACGTTTGACAACCCATGATTTCCCATGATATCCCAATTAGTCCCAATTCGTGGAGGCGTGCGCGGGCGGCAAGTGCGCGTTTCCCGGGACGGTGTTCGGTGTCGCGGGGCATGTTTGGGGAACCTGCGTTGGCGCTGTTTTCATCGACTTTTTTCAACAAGGTCGACCGCAAGGGCCGGGTCTCGGTGCCGGCGGGATTTCGCGCCGCGCTCACCGGCCAGAGCTTCGCTGGCATCGTCGCTTTCCGCTCGCTGAAATTTCCGGCGCTAGACGCCGGCGGTTACGACCGGCTCGAGGACATCGCCCGGAGCCTCGACGAGCTTCCCGAATTCTCCGACGAGCGCGAAGCGCTCGCTTCAATGCTGTCGGATGCGCATGAGCTGCCTTTCGACGGCGAAGGCCGCATCGTACTGCCGCAACCGCTGATCGATCACGCCGCCATCGGCGAGCAGGTCGCCTTCGTCGGCGTCGGCCGCAGCTTCCAGCTCTGGGAGCCGGCGCGCTTTCAGCGCCATCAGGACGAGATGCGGGAGCGCGTCCGCCAGCGCGGCTTCACCCTGCCGCCGCGGAGTCCCGCGAGGTGACGCAAGCCGGCGCGCATATTCCCGTCTTGCTCGCCGAAGTGATCGCCGCGCTGAAGCCCCATGATGACGGGCTTTATCTCGACGGCACGTTCGGCGGCGGTGGCTATAGCGAGGCGATCCTGCGCAGCGCGCGCTGCCAAGTGGTGGCGCTCGATCGCGATCCCGCGGCCGTCGCGCGCGGCGAAAGCCTGGCGCGGCTTTATGCCGGCCGACTTACTCTGCTCGAAGGCCGCTTCTCGGAGATGGAACGTCTCCTGGCGCCGCTCGGCACCGCCCATCTCGCCGGCGTCGCGCTCGATCTCGGCATCTCCTCGGCGCAGCTCGACGACCCCGCGCGCGGCTTCTCGTTCCGCGCCGAAGGCCCGCTCGACATGCGCATGAGCGGTGAAGGCCGCAGCGCCGCCGATCTCGTCAACACGGCCGACGAGGCCGAGCTCGCCGCGATCATTCGCGATTACGGCGAAGAGCGCTTCGCGCGCCGGATCGCGCGCGCCATTGTCGCGGCGCGACCGCTCGCCGGCACATCCGATCTCGCCGCCGCGATACGCGGCGTCGTGCCGGAGACCGGCGGCATCGATCCCGCCACCCGCACCTTCCAGGCGCTGCGCATCGCGGTGAACGAGGAGCTCGACGAACTCGATCGCAGCCTCGCCGCTGCCGAGCGGTTGCTCGAGCCGGGCGGACGCCTCGTAGTCGTCGCATTCCATTCGCTCGAAGACCGGCGCGTCAAAGATTTCCTGCGCCAACGCGGCGATACGGCGCCCAAAGTGAGTCGCCATGTTCCGGCGACACGCGGCCCGGCGCCGAGCTTCCACCTGCTGCAGCGCAAGCCGGTCGCGCCCGGTGCCGGCGAGATTGCGCGCAACCCGCGGGCTCGCTCCGCCCGGCTGCGCGCCGCCGAGCGCACGATCGCGCCGGCCTGGGAGATCGCCGCATGATCCGCCCCGGCACCCTGGTCTGGCTCTGCATCGTGATCGCCGTCGGCTACACGATGTTCCAGGTGAAATACGAGGTAATGCGGCAAGAGCAGACGCTCGCCAGCCTCAACAAGCAGATCGCCGACGACCGCGAGCAGATCCGCGTGCTCGATGCGGAATGGAGCTATCTCACGCGCCCCAGCCGCCTCGAGGATCTCGCCGCCCGCTTCCTCCATCTCTCCGGCATGAGCGCCGCGCAGATCGTCACGCTGAGCGCCGTGCCGGCTGCGCCGGCTGCCGCGCCGGTTTCGCCCAGTGCCGCCGCGCCGGCCACCGGCCCGGGCCTCGCCGCGGTTGTCAGAAAACCCGTACCATGAGTGCATCATCGCCGCGCGATCCCAATCCGTGCCGCCCGCGCCATTTCCGCCCCGGTCCTTGCGGTCCCGAGCCGCAGGAAGGACCGGCAAAGCAGTGGATCGAGACGGGCCGCACCCGGCTCATCATCGCCGGCGCGCTGATGAGTCTCGCTTTCCTCGTGATCGCCGGCCGGCTCGTCGAAGTGTCGGGCTTCAAATCGGGCGACAATCGCGTGGCGCGCGAGGCCACGCCGACGCGCATCGAAACCAGCCGCGCCGATATCGTCGACCGTAATGGCGTGCTGCTGGCGACGACGCTGCCAACGCCGTCGCTCTATGCCGATCCCAAGGAAGTGCTCGACGCACGCAGCGCCGCACGCAAACTCGTGCGGCTGCTGCCCGAGCTCAACGAGGGGGAACTCGTCGCCAAGCTCAGCGCCGACAAGGGCTTCGTCTGGCTGAAACGGCAACTGACACCGCGCCAGATGGCTGCGATCAATGCGCTCGGCATCCCCGGCATCGATTTCCAGGACGAAGACAAGCGCATCTACCCGCAAGGCCGCGCCTTCGCCCATGTCGTCGGCTATGCGGGCGTCGACAACAAAGGTCTCGCTGGTATCGAGCGCAGCTTCGACGAGGCGCTGCGCAGCCGCCAGCAGCCGCTCCAACTCTCGGTCGATCTGCGCATCCAGGCGATCCTGCGCTCCGAGATCGCGCAACAGATGAACGAGTTCCGGGCGATCGGCGGCAGCGGCATCGTCATGAACGTCAACACCGGCGAGGTCCTCGCGCTTGTATCGCTGCCGGATTTCGATCCCAACGACCCCGGCGCCTCGCCGACCGAGAACCTCTTCAACCGCGTGACGCTCGGCACCTACGAGATCGGCTCGGTGTTCAAGATCTTCACCGTCGCGATGGCGCTCGACGATCACGTCACGACCCTCGAAGGCGGCTATGACGCCAGCCATCCGATCTCGATCGGCCGCTTCACCATCCACGACGACGACCCGCAGAACCGCTGGCTCTCGGTGCCCGAAATCTTCAAGTATTCCTCGAACATCGGCGCGGCGAAGATGGCGGTCGATGTCGGTGCCGATCGCCAGCGCGATTTCCTCGCCAAGCTCGGCCTCCTGAAGGCGCCGAATTTCGAACTGCCCGAGATCGGCGCGCCGCTGTTGCCGAGCATTTGGCGCACGGTCAACGTTATGACCATCGGCTTCGGCCACGGCATCTCGGTGAGCCCGTTGCAGGTCGCGACGGCGGTGAGCGCGGTCGCCAATGGCGGCATCCTGCATCCGGCGACGCTGATGAAGCTGCCCGACGGCGCCGCGGCCGCGGGACGGCGCGTGCTGTCGGAATCGACCTCGATCCAGATGCGCAAGCTGTTGCGTCTCGTCGTCGAGCAGGGCACAGGCAAGCTTGCTGAAGCGCCCGGCTATCTTATCGGCGGCAAAACCGGCACGGCCGAGAAAGTCTCGGGCCACGGCTATGCGACCCACTCGCTGATGTCGTCTTTCGCGGGCGTCTTTCCGGTCAACGATCCGCGCTACTTCATCATGATCTCGATCGACGAGCCGCATGGCGACAAGAAATCCTTCGGCAACGCGACCGGCGGCTGGGTGGCGGCGCCGGGCGTCTCGCGTAGCGTCGAGCGGATGGCGTCGTTACTGGGAATTCAACCTGTCGACGAGGATTCGCCCGAAATTCGCCGTTCTTTGATGGTCGGCTTGCCGGTACCGTCGGGGCGGAAATTTGCGTCTAACTGAGCTCATGGACGGGGGAGCCGCCCTCCGCCTGCCCGCCGGGGTGCGCGAACCCGAGGTCACCGGCCTGTCCGCGGACTCGCGCGCCGTTCAGCCTGGATTTCTGTTCGCCGCTTTGCCGGGCACGCAAGCCGACGGCAAGCGCTTCATCGCCGACGCGGTCAGGCGCGGCGCCGCCGCGGTTCTGACCGATGACGCGGCAGCGGTGACCGGCCTCACGCCGGTCGCCACCGATCCCAATCCGCGGCGGCAATTCGCGCGTATGGCGGGCCGCTTCTACGCACCACAGCCGAAGACCATCGCGGCGGTGACCGGCACCAACGGCAAGACCTCGATCACAGTGTTCCTGCGCCAGATTTGGGCCGCGCTCGGTCAGCCGGCCGCGAGCCTCGGCACGATTGGCCTTTTCGCGCCCGGCATCGCGCAGCCCGGCAGCCTCACGACGCCCGATCCCGTGACACTCCATCGCGATCTCGCGATGCTCGCCAAGGCCGGCGTCGATCACGTCGCGCTCGAAGCTTCGAGCCACGGGCTCGACCAGTTCCGGCTCGACGGGCTCAATCTCACAGCCGCCGCTTTCACCAATCTCACCCGGGACCATCTCGACTATCACGCCGACATGGAAGCGTATTTCGCTGCCAAGGCGCGGCTCTTCACCGAGTTGCTGCCCGCGAGCGGCACCGCGGTCTACAACATCGACGCGTCGCAGACCGCGCGCCTCTCGGTGCTAAGCAAGGGCCGCGGCCAGACGATCATCACCTATGGCCGCAATCCGGCAGCGGATATCTGGCTCTCCGATGCGCTTCCGGAAGGCCTCGGCCAGCGCATCCGCTTCTCGGGCTTCGGCGAGAAGCGCGACATCTGGCTGCCGCTAATGGGTGCGTTCCAGGCCTGGAACGCGCTCGCGGCGCTCGGCCTCGCGATCGCCTCCGGCGCGCCGGCAAGGGCGGCGTTCGACGCCGTCGCGAAACTGACGGGCGTACCGGGCCGGATGCAGCGCATCGGCGACGCGCCGGTGATCGTTGATTATGCGCATACGCCCGACGCGTTGCAGACCGCGCTCACCGCGCTGCGACCGTTCTGCACCGGCAAGCTCATCGTCGTCTTCGGCTGCGGCGGGGATCGCGACGCCGGCAAGCGTCCACAAATGGGCGCGATCGCCGAGCAGCTCGCCGACCGCGTCATCGTCACCGACGACAATCCGCGCAGCGAGAACCCGATCGCGATCCGGCAGGCGATTCTCGCCGCCTGCCCCAAGGCGCAGGAGATCGGCGACCGCGCCGAAGCGATCCGCGCCGGCATTGCGATGATCGCGCCGGGCGACATCATGCTGCTCGCCGGCAAGGGCCATGAGCGCGGCCAGATCGTCGCCGGCAAGACGCTGCCCTTCGACGACGCCGAGGTTGCTGCCGGCGTGCTCCGCGACAGGACGCGCGCATGACGATGCTCTGGGCCGCGCAAGACGCCGCCGCCGCGACCCGTGGTCAGACCAGCGGCGCATGGCAGGCGAGTGGCGTGTCGATCGATAGCCGCACGGTCGAGGTGGGCGATCTCTTCATTGCGCTGTCGGGTCCGAAATTCGACGGCCACGATTTCGTCGCCGGCGCCCTGGCGCGCGGCGCCGCCGCGGCGGTGGTCGCGAAACAGCCACCGCAAGTCGCGGACAACGCGAAGCTGCTCATGGTCCGCGATACCCAGACGGCGCTCGAGGCGCTGGGCGGCGCCGCGCGCGCGCGCGCGCAAGGGCGCATCATCGCCATCACCGGCAGCGTCGGAAAGACAGGCACCAAGGAGGCGCTCAAAACCGCGCTCGGACGCCAGGGCGGCGCTTTCGCGTCCTCTGGCAGCCTCAACAACCACTGGGGTGTGCCCTTATCGCTGTCGCGCCTGCCGCCCGATGCGAATTATGGGATTTTCGAGCTCGGCATGAACCATCCCGGCGAGATCGACGCGCTGACGCGGATGGTGCGACCGCATGTCGCCGTCATCACCACGATCGAGCCGGCGCATCTCGGCTTCTTCGCCTCGGTCGAAGCGATTGCTGATGCTAAAGCAGAGATCTTCGCCGGCGTCGAGCACAACGGCGCCGCCATCCTCAACCGCGACAACGCCTATTTCGGCCGCCTCGCCAAGGCGGCGCAAGATCGCGGCATCACCCGCATCATCGGCTTCGGCGCGCATGAGGAAGCCGCAGTGCAGCTGGTCGATTGCGAGCTCCACGCCAGCGCGAGCACCGTCACGGCTTCGGTGATGGGCGAGATCATCGACTATAGGCTCGGCTTGCCCGGCCGGCATTGGGTGCTTAACAGCCTCGCCGTGCTGGCAGCGGTCCGCGCGGTCGGCGGCGATATCGGTGCCGCCGCCGCCGCGCTCGCGACGCTCGCGCCACTGGCAGGCCGCGGCCAGCGCCATACCGTCGCAATCGCAGGCGGCAGCTTCGCGCTGATCGATGAAAGCTACAATGCGAGCCCGGCCTCGATGCGCGCCGCGTTCGCGGTCCTCGGCGGCAGCGAGCCCGCCCCCGGCGGACGGCGCATCGCCGTGCTCGGCGACATGCTCGAGCTCGGCGCCGAATCGCGCCGTCTCCATGCTGCGCTCGCCCAGTCGCTCGTCGATGCCGGCGTCGATCTGGCTTTTACCTTGGGCGAAGAGATGCGCGCGCTCGACGATGCGCTGCCTTCGACGCGCCGCGGCGGCCATGCCGCGACCGTCGAGACCCTCGCGACCTTGCTCCGCCGGCGGCTGCGCGCGGGGGACATCGTCACCGTCAAAGGCTCGCACGGCAGCAAGCTCTACGAACTCGTCGCCAAGCTGCTCGCAACCCCATCGATAAATTCTGGACCAGCGACTTCGGGCGTGGAGGCCTAGCGCGCATGCTGTTTCATTTGCTCGCGCCGCTGGCCGACCGGTTCGAGCCGTTCAACCTCTTCCGCTATCTCACTTTCCGCTCGGCGGGCGCCGTCGTGACCGCGCTTGTGATCAGCTTCCTCTGCGGGCGGCCGATCATCTCCTGGCTACGCTCGGTACAGCGCGAGGGCCAGCCGATCCGTAGCGACGGGCCGGAAGGCCATCTCCTCACGAAGAAGGGCACGCCGACCATGGGCGGCGCGCTGATCCTTCTCGCGGTCATCACCTCGACGCTGCTCTGGGCGGATCTCACCAACCGCTATGTGTGGATCACGCTGGGCGTCACCATCGGCTTCGGCGCGATCGGCTTCATGGACGACTACCAGAAGCTCGCCAATCGTTCGCACAAAGGCGTTCCAGGCAAGGCGCGTCTGCTCGGCGAGATCACCATCGCGGCCTTCGCGGTGTTCGGCGTGATGGTCATCACCCGCATGCCGCTCGCCACCGGCCTGGCGGTGCCGTTCCTCAAATCGGTGCTGATCCCGCTCGGCTGGTTCTTCCTGCCGTTCGGCGTCTTCGTCGTCGCCGGCGCCTCGAACGCGGTCAATCTCACTGACGGCCTCGATGGGCTCGCGATCGTCCCGACGATGATCGCGGCGAGCTGCTTCATGCTGATCGCCTATCTCGTCGGCAACGTGGTGTTCTCGAATTATCTGCAGATCCAGCACGTGCCCGGCACCGGCGAGCTCGCCGTGTTCTGCGGCGCGATGGTCGGCGCAGCGCTCGGCTTCCTCTGGTTCAACGCGCCGCCGGCGATGGTGTTCATGGGCGATACCGGCTCGCTGTCGATTGGCGCGGCGCTCGGCATCATCGCCGTCATCACCAAGCAGGAATTGGTCCTGGCGATCATCGGCGGGCTGTTCGTACTCGAGACGGTGTCCGTGATCGTGCAGGTCGCGAGCTTCAAGCTCACGGGCAAGCGCGTCTTCCGGATGGCGCCGCTGCATCACCATTTCGAGAAGAAAGGCTGGCACGAGCCGACCATCGTTATCCGCTTCTGGATCATCGCCTCGATCCTCGCGATCGCGGGCCTCTCGACCCTGAAGCTGAGGTAGCGGCGATGATTGAAATCACCAGCTTTCGCAGCCAGCGTGTCGCCGTCATGGGCCTCGCCCGCTCCGGCCTCGCCGCGGCGGAAGCGCTGAAGCGCGGCGGCGCCGAGGTGCTCGCCTGGGACGACAGCGCCGAGAAGCGCGCGCAAGCGGCGGCGCAGGGCCTGCCGGTGGTCGATGTCGGCACGGCTAATCTCGAAGGCGTCGCAGCGCTGGTGCTGTCGCCCGGCATTCCCTCAACTTTCCCCAAGCCGCATCCGGTGGCGGCGAAAGCGCGCGCGACGGGCATCGAGATCATCGGCGACATCGAGCTTCTGGCGCGCAGCCGTCGCGAGGCTCGCTATGCCGGCATCACCGGCACCAACGGCAAATCGACCACGACCGCGCTTCTCGGCCACATCCTCGCTGCAGCCGGCCTGCGCGTCGCGGTCGGCGGCAATCTCGGCGTGCCGGCGCTGTCGCTCGATCCGCTCGGCAAGGATGGCGTCTATGTGCTCGAGATGAGCTCCTATCAGCTCGAACTCACCAAGAGTCTCGTCTTCGACGTCGCCGTGCTGCTCAACATCACGCCCGATCATCTCGACCGGCATGGCGGCATGGAAGGCTATGTCGCGGCCAAGGAGCGCATCTTCGCCGGCCAGACCGCGCGTCAGGCGGCGGTGATCGGTCTCGACGACGCGGTCTGCCAAGGGATCGCCGCAAAGCTCGCCGCAACCGGCCATCGCATCGTGCCGATCTCGGCCGAACGCGCCGCGCCGGGTGGCGTCTATGTCGAAGGGGGAAGGCTGATCGACGATATCGATCACCGCCGTGCGTCGACGCTCGACCTCAGCGGGCTGCCGCGCCTGCCCGGCCGCCACAACTGGCAGAACGCGACCGCGGCTTTCGCCGCGGCGCGCTGTCTCGGGGTCGGCGCCGAAGCGGCGGCGCGCGGCATCGCCAGCTTCCCCGGCCTTGCCCATCGCCAGGAGCTGATCGCGACCGTCGAGGGCGTGCGCTATGTCAACGACAGCAAGGCAACCAATGCCGACGCGACCGAGAAGGCGCTGGTCTGCTACGACGACATCTGCTGGATCGCCGGCGGCGTCGCCAAGGAAGGGGGCATCGCCAGCCTCGCGCCCTATTTCCCGCGCATCCGCCACGCTTTCCTGATCGGTGAGGCCGCGCCGGCTTTCGCCGCGACTTTGTCGGGGCAGGTCGCTTTTACGCGCTCGGGCGATCTCGCCACCGCGGTCCGCCAGGCACGCGACGAAGCGCGGCCCGGCGGCACCGTCCTGTTATCGCCGGCCTGTGCTTCCTTCGACCAGTTCAGGGATTTCGAAGCGCGCGGCGAGGCGTTTCGCTGCCTCGTCGAAGCGCTGAAGCACGAGGCACGCGCATGAGCACCTTCGCCCGCACCGATCGCCGGATCGTCGCGCAATGGTGGTGGACCGTCGATCGCTGGTCGATCCTCGCGATCCTCGCGCTGATCGGCTTCGGTTCGCTGATGGTGATGGCAGCGAGCCCGGCCGTCGCCGTGCGCATCGGCGCCGACAGCCTCCATTTCATCAAGCGCTATTTCGCGGTGCTGCCGCTGGCGCTGGTGCTGATGTTCTCGGTCTCATTGATGAGCCCGCGGACGATCCGCCTGCTCGCCTTCGCCGGTCTCGCGATCGGCATCGTGCTGCTCGTTTACACACTGATGAATGGCATCGAGATCAAAGGCGCGCGGCGGTGGATCGATCTGCCGGGCGAATCGATCCAACCTTCGGAATTCGTCAAGCCGTGTTTTGCGGTGGTAGCGGCCTGGCTGTTCGCGCAAAGCAAGGAGCGGCCCAGCTTTCCCGGGAGCTGGATCGCTGCCGGTCTCTACTTGCTGATCGTCGGGCTGCTGATCCGCCAGCCCGACCTTGGCCAGACCGCGGTCGTCTCGGTGGTGTGGTTCACGCAGTTCTTCCTGGCCGGCCTGCCGCTGCTGTGGATGGTGACGCTGCTCGCGGGCGGCGTGCTCGGCCTGGCCGGCGCCTACACGTTCCTGCCGCACGTCACGGTTCGCATCAACGATTTCCTCGATCCGACGGCCGGCAATAGCTATCAGGTCGATCGCTCGATCGACGCCTTCATGAATGGCGGGCTGTGGGGACGCGGGCCGGGCGAGGGCACTGTGAAGCTGTCGCTGCCCGACGCGCATGCCGATTTCGTCTTCGCAGTCGCAGGCGAGGAGCTGGGGCTGATCGTCTGCCTCATCATCGTCGCGCTCTTCGCCTTCGTGGTGCTGCGCGGCTTCTCGCGGCTCCTGCAAGAGAACAATCTCTACATCGTCCTCGCCGCCACCGGCTTGCTGGTCCAGTTCGGACTGCAGGCGATCATCAACATGGCGTCGACGCTACACCTCATGCCAACCAAGGGCATGACCTTGCCTTTCATCTCCTATGGCGGCTCCTCGCTGCTCGCGCTCGGCCTCGGCGTCGGCATGATGCTGGCGCTGACGCGACGGCGCTTCGGGGACGGTGACGAATGACGGGGCATCTCGTCGTCCTTGCCAGCGGCGGCACCGGCGGCCACTTGTTCCCCGCCGAGGCGCTCGCCAGCGCGCTCCTGGCGCGCGGCCACCGCGTCGCGCTGGTGACCGATCGGCGCGGCCAGGCTTTCGCCGATCGCCTGCCCGAGGTCGCGCTGCACCGCATCCCGGCTGGCCGTCTCGATGCGGGCCTGATCGGCAAGGCGATGGGCGTCGCCGAGATGATGCTCGGCACGTTCGCCGCCGGGACGCTGCTTGGTCGCTTGCGGCCCGCGGTGGTGGTCGGCTTCGGCGGCTATCCCTCGGTGCCGACCATGCTTGCAGCATCGCGCCGCCGCCTTGCGACGGTGGTGCATGAGCAGAACGCGCTGATGGGCCGCGCCAACCGCCTGCTCGCGCCCCGAGTCTCGCGCATCGCAACATCGTTCCCTCAGGTGCAGGGGTTAAAGCCCGCCGATCAGGCACGCATCACCTTCACCGGCAATCCGGTGCGGCCGGAGATCGCGCGGCTGCGCGATTTGCCTTACGCGGCGCCGAGTGGCGCCATCAATCTCCTCGTCACCGGCGGGAGCCAGGGTGCGCGCATCCTCAGCACCGTGATTCCCGAAGCGCTCGCGCGCCTGCCCGCGACGCTCAAAGCGCGGCTCGCCTTGGCGCAGCAGGCGCGGCCCGAAGACATCGATCGCGTGCGCGAGACACATCGACAAAACGGCATCGCCGCCGAAGTGGCGCCGTTCTTCCACGATGTGCCGGAGCGTCTCGCCCGCGCCCATCTCGTGATTGCCCGCTCAGGCGCCTCGACCGTCGCCGAGCTTTGCGTCGCGGGCCGTCCCGCGATCCTTGTCCCCTATGCCCATGCGGCCGACGATCATCAAAGCGTCAACGCGCGCGCGCTCGAGGAGGCCGGCGCCGTCTGGGTGATGCCGGAAAGCGGCTTCACGCCTGAAACGCTGGCTGCGCACCTCGAGACCCTGCTCGCCGCGCCCGAAAGCCTCACCGCCGCCGCCGCCGCCGCGCGCGCGCTCGGCAAGCCCGATGCGGCAGCACGCCTCGCCGATCTCGTCCTCGCCGGCGCCAATGGCGACGATCACCGGGAGAATGCCGCATGAGAGCGCTGCCGATCGATATCGGTCCGCTGCATTTCGTTGGCATTGGCGGCATCGGCATGAGCGGTATCGCCGAGATCCTGCACAATCTCGGCTACAAGGTGCGCGGCAGTGATGCCGCCGACGGCGCCAATGTCCGCCGGCTGCAAGCGCTCGGCATTTCGGTCGCGATCGGCCACACGGCCGAGAATCTCGGCGATGCGCGTGTGGTCGTGATCTCCTCGGCAGTGAAGCCCGACAATCCCGAGGTCATGGCAGCGCGCGCCCGGCTCTTGCCGGTGGTGCGACGCGCCGAGATGCTCGGCGAGCTGATGCGCCTCAAATGGGCGATCGCGGTCGCCGGCACGCACGGCAAGACCACGACCACCTCGATGATTGGCGCGCTGCTCGAAGCCGCCGGCCGCGACCCGACCATCATCAACGGCGGCATCATCAACGCGCACGGCACCAACGCCCATCTCGGCGGCGGCGACTGGATGGTGGTGGAGGCCGATGAGAGCGACGGCACTTTTGTGAAGCTGCCATCGACCATCGCCGTCGTCACCAATATCGATCCCGAACATCTCGATCATTACGGCACCGTCGAGGCGCTGCATCAGGGCTTTGAAAGCTTCGCCGGCAACGTGCCGTTCTACGGCCTCGACATCCTCTGCATCGACCATCCGGTGGTGCAGGGCCTGATCCCGCGACTCTCGGAGCGCCGTATCGTTACCTATGGCTTCAGCCCGCAGGCCGAGATCCGCGCCGTCGACGTGACGCTCGGCCGCGACGGCGCGCGCTACGACGTAGTGATCGCCGACCGCCGCAACAATTCGACGCGCACTATCGCCGGCCTGACCTTGCCGATGTTCGGCCGCCACAACGTGCAGAACTCGCTCGCCGTGGTCGCAGTCGCACGCGAGCTGAGGCTCGGCGACGACGTGCTGCGCGAGGCGCTGGCCGGGTTCAAGGGCGTCAAGCGGCGCTTCACCAAGATCGGCGAGGCACACGGCATAACCATCATCGACGATTACGCGCATCATCCGGTCGAGATCGCGGCAGTCTTGAGCGCGGCGCGCGACGCGACATCGGGCAGCGTCATCGCCGTGGTGCAGCCGCATCGCTATTCGCGCCTCGCCAATCTCTTCGCCGAGTTCTGCACCTGCTTCAACGACGCCGACGCGGTTGTCGTCGCCGATGTCTATCCCGCCGGCGAAGCGCCGATCGAGGGCGCCTCGCGCGATGCACTGGTCGAGGGCCTGCGCGCGCGCGGCCACCGCAAGGCGCTGCCCCTCGCCAATCCGAGCGCGCTCGCCGCGACCATCGAGAGCCTCGCGAAACCGGGCGATCTCGTCGTCTGCCTCGGCGCCGGCTCGATCACCAACTGGGCGGCAAATCTGCCGAGCGAGATCGACAGCCTCGCCGCGGGATCGCGGCCATGATGGCAGCGGCTATGCCGACGCATCACCTCATCAATCGCCTGCCGAAGGTGCGCGGCCGCTTGAGCGCCGATGCGCCGCTTGCCCAAGTGACCTGGTTCCGTGTCGGCGGACCGGCGGAAGTGATGTTCCGACCCGCCGATATCGACGATCTCAGCGCCTTTCTCGCCGCCAAGCCCGCCGACGTGCCGGTGACGGTGATTGGCGTCGCCTCGAACCTCCTGGTGCGCGACGGTGGTATCAAAGGCGTGGTCGTGCGGCTCGGTCGCGGCTTCGTCGAGATTGAAGCCAAGGACGCAACCGTCACCGCCGGCGCCGGCGCGCTCGATTTCAACGTCGCGCTCAGCGCACGCGACGCCGGCATCACCGGGCTCGAATTCCTCTCCGGCATTCCGGGAACCGTCGGTGGCGGCCTGCGCATGAATGCCGGCGCCTATGGCAGCGAGTTGAAGGACGCGCTGCAGAGCGCAACCGCGCTCGATGCCCAAGGCGGGCGTCACGAGCTACCGGTCGCGGCGCTCGATCTCTCCTATCGCCACAGCGGCGTGCCGGACGATTGGATCTTCGTTGCGGCGCGCTTTGCCGGCACGGCCGGCGATAGACTCGCGATCGCCCGCCGCATGGCCGAGATCCAGGCCGCGCGCGAGGCCAGCCAGCCGATTCGCGCCAAGACCGGCGGCTCGACCTTCGCCAATCCGCCGGGGCACAAGGCCTGGCAGCTCATCGACGAGGCCGGCTGCCGCGGCATCCGCCGCGGCAGCGCGATGATCTCCGACAAGCACGCCAATTTCCTTATCAACACCGGCGAGGCGACGGCGGCCGATATCGAGGCGCTGGGCGAGGAAGTGCGCGCCCGGGTGCTGGCCAAGACCGGCATCACCCTCGATTGGGAGATTCGCCGCATCGGCGTGGCGGCAGGAGGCGCAGCATGAAGCGACGCGCCGCCGTGCTGATGGGCGGGTGGTCCGCCGAGCGCGACGTCTCGCTGGTCAGCGGCCGTGAATGCGCCGACGCGCTCGAAGAGCTCGGCTATCGCGTCGGCCGTATCGACGTGACGCGCGATCTGACCGAGCTTGTCGCAGCGCTGACACCCAAGCCCGACGTCGTCTTCAATGCGCTCCATGGCCGCGGCGGCGAGGACGGCACGATCCAGGGCATCCTCGATACGCTACAGATTCCCTACACCCATTCGGGCGCCGTCGCCTCGGCGATCGCGATGCACAAGCCGCTGGCGAAATGCGTGTTCGCCGCCGCCGGCCTGCCACTCGCCGAGAGCAAGGTCGTAACGCGCGCGGCGCTGCTCGCGAAGGATCCGCTGCCGCGGCCCTTCGTCGTCAAGCCTATGAACGAAGGATCGAGCGTCGGCGTCCATATCGTCCGTGAGGGCGACAACGCCTGGCGTGTCGAGATCGGGCGCTGGGATCACGGCGACGAGATCATGATCGAGCGCTACGTACCGGGCCGCGAGATCACCGTCGCGGTGATGGGCAACCGCGCGCTCGGCGCGCTCGAGATCCGGCCCATCGCCGCGACGATGTACGACTACCAATCGAAATACGCGCCGGGCGGCTCCGAGCATCTCATGCCGGCGCCGATTCATCCCGACGCCTACCAGGCGGCGCTCGAGATCGGCCGCAAAGCACACCGCGCGCTCGGCTGCCGCGGCGTCAGCCGCGCCGATCTGCGCTACGACGACACGGCCGGCGAGCCGGGGCGGATGGTGTTGCTGGAAATCAACACGCAGCCGGGTATGACGCCGACCTCGCTCGTGCCCGACATCGCCCGTTACCACGGCATCAGCTTTCTCGAGCTGGTGCGCTGGATGGTGGAGAACGCCGCATGCGATTCATGAGTTGCGCCGACGATCCCCCGCCCGTGCGCATCCGCCGTCGCCGCCAGCTGCAGCGCCGCGTTTCCTATGCCGCGGCCGGCGCGATCTTCCTGGCCGGCGGCGCGTTCGGCGCCTGGTATGTCGAGCACGGCGGCCGGCTTCCGGCCATCGTCGCCGAGACCGAGGGCCACATCGCCGCGCTCGGTGCTCGCCTCAATCTCACCGTTGAGAGCGTGGAGCTCGAAGGCCGCATGCGCGCCGATCGACAGGCGATTTTCGCTGCACTCGAAGTGCATCGCGGCATGCCGATCCTCGCGGTCGGTCTCGACGCCGCCAAGACGCGGCTCGAAGCCGTGCCGTGGGTGCGCTCCGCCTCGATCGAGCGCCTGCTGCCCGATACCCTCTACGTCCGCATCGTCGAGCGGAGGCCGCTCGCGCTGTGGCAGCACGGCAGCAAGTTCGACCTCGTTGATCAGGACGGCGCGATCATCGCCAACGCCGATCCGGCGGCTTTCTCCGCGCTGCCACAGGTCGTCGGCGACGACGCGCCGGCGGCAACGCCCGGGCTGCTCGAACTTCTGGCCGCCGAGCCGGCGCTGCAGCGCCGCGTCACCGCCGCCGTCAGGGTCGGCGGTCGGCGCTGGAACATCGAATTCGACGATGGCATCGAAGTCGCGCTGCCCGAGAACGGGACGAGCGCTGCCTGGCATCGTCTCGCCTCGTTGGAGCGCAGCGATGGCCTCTTGGAGCGCAACGTCCAGGCCGTCGACATGCGCCTGCCCGATCGCCTCGTCATGCGCCTCGCGCCCGACGTAGCCAAGTCGCTGATCAAGAAAAGTCGGTCCCCGCAAGCGAGTCCCAATACATGACAAAAATCAACATTCGTCCGCGTGGCGGGCTGCTTGCCGCCGTCGATATCGGCACCACCAAGATCTCGTGCTTTGTCGTCAAGGTCGAGGATGGCGAGCCGCGCGTCGCCGGCATCGGCCACCAGGTCTCGAAAGGCGTGCGCAACGGCGTGATCGTCGACATCGAAGCGGCAAGCCGCTCGATCCTCGCTTGCGTCCACGCCGCCGAGGAGATGGCCGGCGCCACGATCAGCGAGGCGGTGATCAACATCTCGGGCGGCTTCGGCAACTCGCGCCTCGTCAAGGCGGAGCTCGCCTTGAACGGCCGCGAGGTCAGCGACGTGCTGATGCAGCGCGTGCTCGATCAGGGGCACCGCATCAAGGACATGCCCGACCGCACCGTCATCCATTCGATCCCGGTCGGTTTCTCGATCGACGGCGGTCGAAGCCTGCGCGACCCGCGTGGGCTCTTCGGGCAGAAATTGACGGTCAACATGAACGTCGTCACCGCGCAATTCGCGGCGGTGCGCAACCTCTCGAATTGCATCGGCCGCTGCCATCTCGAGACCGCGGCGGTGGTGGTGAGCCCTTATGCTTCCGGCCTTTCCTGCTTGGTCGAGGACGAAAGCGAGCTCGGCGTCACCGTCATCGATATGGGTGGCGGCACTACCACCATCGGTGTGTTTTTCGACGGCAATCTCGTCTTCGCCGACAGCGTTCCGATCGGCGGCACGCATGTCACCAACGACATCGCGCGCGGGCTCTCGACCCCGATCGCCCATGCCGAGCGCATGAAGACGCTGTACGGCAGCGCGATCGCCTCGTCGGCCGACGAGCGCGAGACCATCACCGTGCCGCTGGTCGGCGAAGAAGAGGACGGCCACGCCAACCACGTGCCGAAATCGCTGCTCGTCGGCATCATCGCGCCGCGGCTCGAAGAGACGCTCGAGCTGGTGCGCGAGCGTCTCGAAACCTCGGGCTTCGACAAGATCGCCGGCCGCCGCGTTGTTCTGACCGGCGGCGCCTCGCAACTTCCCGGCATCCGCGAACTGGCCGGGCTCATTCTCGACAAGCAGGTTCGCATCGGCCGGCCGTCACGTCTCGACGGTCTTGCCGAAGCCACGCAGGGACCGGCCTTCGCGACGACCGCCGGGCTCATTCATTTCGCTTTGTCCGAACGCGCCGAGATCCCGCGGCGGGGCCGCGCGCTGACGGAGGAATCGAACGGCCTGATCGGCCGCTTAGGCAACTGGGTTCGTGAGTACCTTTGAGACCAATGACCGTTTCCTGCCGCAAGGAACGGACCCCCACGCTACGGAGCATCCCGGAGGATAAGCAATGACACTGAATCTCACCCTTCCCGAAGAAGAACAAGAGTTGAAGCCCCGCATCACCGTGGTTGGCGTCGGCGGCGCCGGCGGCAACGCGGTCACCAACATGATCCGCTCGAATCTCGCCGGCGTCGAATTCGTCATCTGCAACACCGACGCGCAGTCGATGCAGCAGAATCTCTGCGAGCGCCGCATCCAGATGGGCATCGGCGTCACCCGGGGCCTCGGGGCCGGCTCACGTCCCGAGGTCGGCCGCGCCTCCGCCGAAGAAGCGCTCGAGGAGATCATGGTCGCGCTCGAAGGCTCCAACATGGCCTTCATCACCGCCGGCATGGGCGGCGGCACCGGCACGGGCGCCGCGCCGGTCATCGCCCGCGCAGCGCGCGAGAGCGGCATCCTGACGATCGGCGTCGTCACCAAGCCGTTCCAGTTCGAGGGCACGCATCGCATGCGCCTTGCCGAGGCCGGCATCCAGGAGCTGCAGAAATACGTCGACACGCTGATCATCATTCCGAACCAGAACTTGTTCCGGGTCGCGAATGAGCGCACGACCTTTGCCGACGCCTTCAAGATGGCCGACGACGTGCTGCATTCGGGCGTCGCCGGCGTCACCGACCTGATGGTGAAGCCCGGCCTCATCAACCTCGACTTCGCGGACATCCGCGCGGTTATGAGCGAGATGGGCAAGGCGATGATGGGTACGGGCGAAGCCGAAGGCGAGCGCCGCGCCATCGACGCCGCCGAGGCCGCGATCTCGAATCCGCTGCTCGAGGACGTCTCGATGAAGGGCGCGCGCGGCGTCCTCATCAACATCACCGGCGGTCCCGACATGACGCTGTTCGAGGTCGACGAGGCCGCGAACCGAATCCGCGAAGAGGTCGATCCCGACGCCAACATCATCTTCGGCTCGACCTTCGACGATCGTCTCGAAGGCCGCATGCGCATCTCCGTGGTGGCGACGGGCATCGAAGTCGACAAAGCGGTACAGCCGCGGCCGCTGATCTCGCTGGTCAGCGATCGCAGCAAGGCCGACGCGCCGCGGCCGGCCCTGGCGCCGTTCTCGTCGTCGCCGGCGCCAGCAGCCGAGATGAAGTCAATCGAGCCGCGCCTACCCGAGGTGCGGCCGGCCGAGCCGCCCGCAGCGGCGGTTACGGAGCCGCGCCTGACGGCTGAGATCCGCGCCGAGGCAGGGCCCGAGCCGGCGGCGCTGCCTCACGCGCAATCGGCCGAGGCGCAGGCGGTGCGCAGCAGCCCCTTCATCCCGCCGCGGCCGATCGAAGCGACGGTGAAGCCCGCCGTCGCTCCCGTCGCGGCGCCGGCGCCCGATGCGATGGCTGCCGCCGCGATCGAGAATGGCGGCCGGCCGGCGCAACGGACGACCAGCCGCGTGCCGAGCCTCTTCGAGCGCGTGACCAAGGCCGGTCGCCTGCTCCACCGCGAGGAGCCCGAGCCGCCGGGTGCGCGCGTCGCACCGGTCGTCGCCGCGCCAACCCCGGCGCCGGTGCCGGCGCAGGCCAAGCTCGGTCCGCTCGATCCGGGCGAACGGCCCGGCGCCAAAGAGGAGGACCTGCTCGACATCCCGGCCTTTTTGCGCCGGCAGGCGAATTAGCGGTCGACTCGCAGGCCAGGCGGCGGGGTTCCGGGTCCGGAATCCCGCCGGTTGGCGGCGCGAATCGGGTCCCGCAAGTCGTTGAACAATCTAATAAATATTCTTCACACTCCGTAACAAAGAGTGATTTGTGAAGCATTGGCGATAGTTGGTAACCCTAAGCCCAACCTTGCATTGCAACATTGGGGGTCGGTTTTGGATTATCGGGGGTCAGCCGCGCGTCAAAAGACGCTAAAAGCCGCGATCCATTGCCGCGGCGTTGGTCTCCATACCGGCGCGCGGATTAACATGACTCTGCAACCGGCCGCGCCGGGCACCGGCATCACCTTCCGTCGCACCGATCTCGGCGGCACCGAAATCCCCGCGCATTGGCAGAACATCGTCGCTTCGGCGCTCTGCACGACCATCGCCAAGAACGGCGCGAAAGTCACGACCATCGAGCATCTGATGGCGGCATTCGCCGGCCTCGAGATCGACAATGCGCTCGTCGAGCTCGACGGTCCGGAAGTGCCGGTGATGGACGGCAGCGCCGCGCCGTTCGTGTTCCTGATCGAATGCGCGGGCATCGCCGAGCAGCCGGCGCCGCGCCGCGGCATCAAGGTGCTGAAGCCTGTCAGCGTCAGCGTCGCCGGCAATTCGGCGGCGCTGGTCCCAGGCGACGGCTTCCGCGTCAGCTTCGCGATCGATTTCGCCTCGAGCGCGATCCGCCAGCAGGAATTGAGCTACGACGTCGACGCCGAGAACTTCAAGCACGAGATCAGCCGCGCGCGCACCTTCGGCTTCCTTGACGATGTCGAGCGCATGCGCCAGGCCGGTCTGGCGCGCGGCGGCTCGCTCGAAAATGCCGTCGTCATCAGCGGCGACCGCGTGCTGAACAAAGAAGGCCTGCGCTACGACGACGAGTTCGTGCGCCACAAGACGCTCGACGCGCTCGGCGATCTCTATCTCGCTGGCGGCGCGATCATGGGCCACTTCCACGGCGTGCGCTCAGGTCATGCCCTCAATCACCAGCTGCTGGCAGCCCTGTTCGCCGATGCCACGGCTTGGCGGCCCGCCACGCTGGCCGCGCCGGCCTGGGACGAAGAGCCGCAGCGCGCGCGGGCCTGACGAAGAGCGCTTCAAGCGCCCGGCTTTACGCTGTAATCTCCCGGTATTGGACGCTAAACTCCCGGTTGGGGATGGGAGAACCTTCGTCGCCGCACAAAGTCGGCTGTTCTGGGCTCGGGAAAACCAATGATGCCGCTTCGTCTTCGCTTCGTCGCTCTCGTCGGCGCGTTCGCGCTCATCCTCGCCGGCTGTGCCTCGAAGAAGGACACCTATGTCGAGCGCCCGGTCGAGACTATCTACAACAACGCGATGGATGAGCTCTTCGCCGGCAATTACAAGCAGGCTGCCGCGACCTTCGACGATGTCGAGCAGCAGCATCCGTATTCGGTATGGGCGACCAAAGCCCAGCTCATGAACGCCTACGCCCTCTATGAGAATAAAGACTACGACGCGTCGATCGTCTCGGCGGACCGCTTCATCCAGCTGCATCCCGGCCATCGCGACGTCGCCTATGCCTATTACTTGAAGGCGCTCGACTACTACATCCAGATCACCGATGTCGAACGCGACCAGAAGATGACGCAGCAGGCCTATGACGCGCTCTCCGAGGTGGCGCGGCGTTTCCCCGACACGCCTTACGCGCGCGACGCCAAGTTCAAGATGGATCTGTGCCGCGACCACCTTGCCGGCAAGGAGATGGAGATCGGCCGCTGGTACGAGAGCCAGGGCGAGTACCTCGCCGCCATCAACCGCTTCCAGACGGTCGTCAACAACTACCAGACCACGACGCACATTCCCGAGGCGCTGGCCCGGCTGGTCGAATGCTATTACGCGCTCGGCCTCAACGAAGAAGCCAAGCGCACCGCCGCCGTGCTCGGTTACAACTATCCGAACAACAAATGGTACGAGTCGACCTATTCGCTCGTCACAACTGGTTCGGAGACGCCGCCTGCCGACCGCAGCTGGTTCGCGCGCGTCGTCGATCCATTCGGCATTTTCTAAGAACGCCGAGCGCGTCTCCTCCCGCACCTACCCTGATTTTCGCCGCGCCGCTATCATCGGCGCGATGCTGCTGGGACTTTCCATTCGCGACGTGGTCCTGATCGAAAAGCTCGACCTTGCCTTTCGCCCCGGGTTGTGCGTCCTCACCGGCGAGACCGGCGCCGGCAAGTCGATCCTCCTCGATGCCCTCGGCCTGGCGCTCGGCATGCGCGCCGAAAGCGGCCTCGTCCGTCCCGGTGCGGCCCAAGCGATGGTAACGGCGGAGTTCGATTTCGCCGCCGACCATCCGGCGCGCCAGCTCTTGGGGGAAGCCGGCATCGCCGCCGAGAACGACGTCGTGGTGCTGCGTCGCGTCGTCGGCGCCGACGGCCGCAGCCGCGCCTTCATCGACGACCAACCGGCTAGCGTCACCCTATTGCGGCAGCTCGGCGAGCTGGCGGTCGAGATCGAGGGGCAATTCGCCCAGACCGGCCTGCTCGATCCGGCGACGCATCGCGACACGCTCGACGAATTCGGCGTGCCGCAGGCGTTGCGCGAGCAGATCACGATCTCCTGGGCGGGCTGGAAGAAGCTTGCCCGCGCCCGCGAGGCGGCCGAAGCCGATTTCGCCAAGGCGCGCGCAGACGAGGATTTCCTGCGCCACACCATGGCGGAAATCTCGGCGCTCGAACCTCGTCCCGGCGAGGAAACGCATCTCGCCGAGGAGCGCGCGCTGCTGGTCAATCGCGAGCGGCTGCTCGAGAGCCTCACCACAGCACTGTCGGAATTGACCGGTGATAGCGGCGCCGAGCATGCGCTTGCCACCGCCGCGCGCACGCTTGAGCGCAACAAAGCCAAATCCGCCGGCCGGCTTGACGCCGCATCCGCCGCCCTGGAGCGCGCGATCGTCGAGACGCGCGAGGCGATTGGCGAGCTCGAAGGTGCCGCACGCGCGCTCGGCCAGGGTCCTTCGAGCCTCGAGGAGATCGAGGAACGGCTCTTCGCGCTCCGCGCCTTGGCCCGCAAGCACGGCGTTGCGGTCGAGGATCTGCCGAAGCTGCAAGAGGATTTCGCGGCCAAACTCGGCGCGCTCGACGACGGCGGCACGGCAATCGCCGCGCTCGGCCGACGCGAGGCCGAAGCGCGGCAGGCCTATCTCGCCGCCGCTGAGGCCGTCACCAAGGCGCGCAGCGCCGCCGCCAAGAAGCTCGATACTGCCGTCATGAGGGAGCTGCCGCCCTTGAAGCTCGAGAAGGCACGGTTCCGGACAGCGCTGACGCCGCTCGCCGAGGACGACTGGGGCGAGCACGGGCGGGAGCGCGTCTCGTTCGAGGTCGCGACCATCGCCGGCGCCGGGCCCGGACCGCTCAGCAAGATCGCCTCGGGCGGCGAGCTCGCGCGTTTCATGCTGGCGCTGAAAGTGGTGCTGGCGAAGACCTCGCCGGTGGCGACGCTGGTCTTCGACGAGGTCGACAGTGGCGTCGGCGGCGCCACGGCCGCCGCGGTCGGCGAGCGGCTTCATCGCCTCGCCGAAGAGCGCCAGGTCCTGGTCGTGACCCATTCGCCGCAAGTCGCGGCGCGGGCCGCGCATCACTGGCGGGTCGCACGTAGCGACAGCAAGAAAGCGAGCGCCACGCGCGTCGATGCGCTGACCGAGGCCGACCGCCGCGAGGAGATCGCCCGCATGCTTTCGGGCAGCGCGATCACCGCCGAAGCCCGCGCTGCCGCCGCGAGCCTTCTTGCCGGACCGCGGGCATGAGCGCCGCACGCGCCAAGAAAAAGCCGCCGGCGCAAACGCCGGTCGAGGCCCTGACGGGCGCCGAGGCCAAGGCCGAGCTCAAAGTGCTCGCCGCCGAGATCGCGCATCACGACGAGCTCTACCATCAGAAGGACGCTCCCGAGATCTCCGATGCCGATTACGATGCGCTCCGCGCGCGCAATAAGGCGATCGAGGCGCGGTTCCCCGATCTCGTCCGCGCCGACAGCCCCTCGAAGCGCGTCGGCGCGGCGCCGGCGTCGGGCTTCGCCAAGGTACGGCATCCGCATGCGATGTTGTCGCTCGACAATGCGTTCAGCGACGAGGACGTGCGCGATTTCTTCCGCGGCGTCCGCAACTTCTTCCGCGCGCCGCAGGACGTGGCACGGGTCGAGGAAGACAAGATCGCAGTGATGGCGGAACCGAAGATCGACGGCCTCTCCTGCTCGATCCGCTATGAGAAAGGCGTGCTGGTCCTGGCGGCGACGCGCGGCGACGGCATCACCGGCGAGGACGTCACCGCCAATGTGAAGACCTTGGCGAGCGTGCCTAAGCAGCTGAAAGGCCGCAGCTGGCCGGCGGTGATCGAGGTCCGCGGCGAGGTCTATATGGAGCGCCCCGGATTCTTCGCACTTAACGCCGAGCGCGAGAAGGAGGGCGAGCCGGTCTTCGCCAATCCGCGCAACGCCGCCGCCGGCAGCCTGCGCCAGCTCGATTCGTCGATCACGGCGAAGCGCCCGCTCGCCTTCTTCGCCTATGCCTGGGGCGAGCAGAGCGAAAGCTTCGCCAAGACCCATGCCGAGGCGCTCAAGCATTTCGCCGCATGGGGCTTCACCGTCAACCCATTGTCGAAGCTCTGCCACGGCATCGACGAATTGCTGGCCTTCCATCGCATGATCGGCGAGAAGCGCGCCGGCCTGCCCTACGACATCGACGGCGTTGTCTATAAGGTCAACGACCTCGATCTCGAAGAGCGCTTGGGCTTCGTCTCGCGCGCGCCGCGCTGGGCGATCGCGCACAAATTCCCGGCACAGCAGGCGCAGACAGTGCTGAAGCACATCGGCATTCAGGTCGGACGGCGCGGCACGCTGACACCCGTCGCCGAGCTCGAGGCGGTCACCGTCGGCGGCGTCGTCGTCAGCCGCGCCACCTTGCACAACGAGGACGAGATCAAGCGCAAAGACATCCGCGAGGGCGATACCGTCATCATCCAACGCGCTGGAGACGTTATCCCGCAGGTGGTCGGCATCGTCGAAGCGCGGCGGCCAAAGGACTCGCGGCCCTACAGATTCCCGCATACCTGCCCCGAATGCGGCAGCAAGGCGGTGCGGGAGGAAGGCGAAGCCGCGTGGCGCTGCAGCGGTGGCCTGATCTGCCCGGCCCAGGCGGTCGAGCGCCTCAAGCATTTCGTTTCGCGCAATGCCTTCGATATCGAAGGCCTCGGCGAGAAACACATCGTCGATTTCTGGAACGACGGCCTCCTCAAGGGTCCGGCCGACATCTTCCGTTTGAAGCCCGAAGCCATCGAGACGCGCGAAGGCTGGGGCGAGGTCAGCGCGAAAAAGCTCATCACCGCCATCGATGCGCGGCGGGACATCCCGCTCGACCGGTTCATCAACGCACTCGGCATTCCACAGGTCGGCGAAGCAACTGCGAAGCTGCTCGCGCGGCACTATCGCTCGCTCGCGCGTTGGCGCAAGGCGATGGAGGACGCGGCCGATCGCGAGAGCGACGCCTGGCGCGAGCTCAACGATGTCCACGGCATCGGCGAGGATATGGCAGCCGATATCGTCGGCTTCTTCGCCGAGAGGCATAACCGCACCATCCTCGATGAGCTTCACAGAGAGTTGAAGGTGGAGGATTACGCGGTCGCGGCACCGGTCGGCAATTCCCCGCTCGCTGGCAAGACCGTCGTCTTCACCGGGACGCTGACCGAGATGTCGCGCGCGGAGGCGAAGGCGCGCGCCGAAGCCCTGGGCGCCCATGTCGGCGGCTCGGTTTCGAGCAAGACCGACTATCTGGTTGTCGGCGCCGATGCCGGCTCCAAAGCGCGGAAAGCAACCGAACTCGGGATCAAAACCCTGACCGAAGATGACTGGCTGAAGCTGGCACGCGGATGACGGCGCGCGCCGCTTCGCTGGGATTTGCCAACTTTGCGTGCATTTCGCAACTGCAGCAAAAACCGCAATTGCTTGCAGCACCGTAACTTACACGGTATCAGAGTGTCACAAGAGCATTATGGGGAGGGCTTTATGGCACAGCACACCATCCAACGGCGCACGATTCTGAAAGCCGGTGTCGCCGCCGGCGCGCTTCAGGTCGCGTCGCCTTTCATCGTCAAAGCGCAAGGCGAGCAGCCGATTAAGATTGGCGTCGACAATCCGCTAACCGGCATCTACGCCGCCTTAGGCAAGAACGAAAACACCGGCATGCAGCTCGCGGCCGATCAGATCAACGCCAAAGGCGGCATCCTCGGGCGCAAGGTCGAGCTCGTCATCGAGGATTCGACCTCGGACAAGACCGACGTGGCCGTGCAGAAGGCGCGCAAGCTCATCCAAAGCGACAAGGTCGATTTCCTCGTCGGAAACGTGAACTCCTCGCATGCGATCGCGATCGCCCAAGTCGCTGCCGAGCTCAAGACCCCGCATATCGTTCCCGGCGGCCACGCTGATGCCGTCACCGGCTCGAGCTGCCAATGGACCACATTCCGCATCTGCAACACCGGCGCGATGCAGGGCAACGCCATGGCAAAGCCGCTCGTGAAGATCGGCAAGAAGATCTACATCATCGCCCAGGACTACGCCTTCGGCCATGCGCTCCACGACGGTTTGGTCAAAGCGGCAGCGAAAGTCGGCGGCACCATCGTCGGGACGGATTTCTTCCCCCTCGGCACCACTGACTATTCCGCTGTATTGATCAAAGCTCGCGCCGCTAATCCCGATGTCCTGGTCGATCTCGCGGCTGGCGACGACGGCATCAACTCGATCAAGCAAGCGGTGCAGTTCGGGCTCGACAAGCAACTGCATATCGCCGGCATGCAGCAGGAACTCGAGGTCGTCGAAGGCCTACCGCCCGAGGCCCGCATCGGCACCTGGCTCTTCGAATGGTACTGGAACCAGCCCGACACGCCGCACGTCGCCGATTTCGTCGCCGCCATCCGCAAAGTGACCGGCGGCAAAGTGCCGACCGCGCGGACCTGGTTCGGCCACACCGCGATCTGGAGCTTCGCGCTGGCCGGCGGCCAGGCGAAAACGATCGATGCGATCAAGATCTGCCACGCTCTCGAGGGGCTGAAGCTGCCGCCGGAAGTCGCGCTGATGCCGGGCGCGCCCTACTACCGAGCCGAAGACCATCAACTCGTGCCTTCCGTTTTCGTCGGGCACGAACAGGCGAAAGGCAAGTCCGATCCCGAAGACCTCTTTGTGGTCGACGAGGTCGAGAAAGGGCCGGACTTCATGCCGCCGGCCAGCGAGACCGGTTGCAAGTTGAATTATCCGACCTGATTTTCATCGCATCCCGCGCGCCGCCCAAAGCGGCGCGCGGTTCGTCTTTAAGGGATCGACTCAACCATGACGCAAGTGATCCTGTTCAATGTCTTGAACGGGCTGATTGTTGGCGCGTTCTACGCGCTGATGGCGTTGGGCTTGTCGCTGATTCTCAACCTCAGCAATGTGATCAACTTCGCGCATGGCGGATTTCTCGCGCTCGGCGCCTATCTCGCCTATAGCATGGCCCCCTATATCGGCTTCTGGGGCGGATTGATTATCTCGCCGTTCCTCGTCGCATTCCTCGGCATCATCGTCGAACGCGTCTTGATTCGCCGACTCTATGGGCGGGATCCGCTCTACAGCCTGCTGCTGACCTTCGGCCTCGCCTTCATCTTCCAGGACGCCTTGCGTTTTACCTGGGGCGCGTCGAGCGTGCCATATCAGATTCCCGAGTGGCTTGCCTCGCCGCTTTCCGCGAGCCTCTTCTTTCTTACCGGCTACCGCGTCTTCATGGTGATCGTGGTGGCGCTGGCCGTCAGCGCGCTATTTCTCATCCTTGGCTATACGCGGCTCGGCATGCGCATCCGCGCCGGAACGCTTGATCTCGATACCGTATCGGTGCTTGGCGTCAATGTGCGCGTGCTGCGTAATCTCAATTTCGGCCTCGGCATTTATCTCGCGGGCCTTGCTGGCGTTCTCGCCGCCGGCATGCTCGGCCTCTCGCCGACGATCGGCGACCAGCTCATCATGCCGAGCTTCGTTGCGATCATCGTCGGCGGTCTTGGCAGCCTGCCGGGAACCTTGGCGGGCGGGCTCCTCATCGGCGTCGCCGCCGGCCTCACCGCCGTGTTCTTCCCGGCCGCGCAGGAAGCCGTGATCTATGCGATGATGGCTCTCGTCCTCATGGTGCGGCCGCACGGCCTCTTCGGTGATCCGGGACGATGAAGACGCTCGAAGGCCGCGCCGGCCCCGTTATTCTCTGGATCCTGCTTTTTACAGCGCCGTACTGGATGCCGTATGTCGGCGGCTATACCGGCCTCGGCACGCGGGTCCTCGTCCTCGCCCTCGCAGCGATGTCGGTGAATTTCCTGCTCGGCTTCACCGGCGTCTTGTCGTTCGGCCATGCCGCCTATTTCGGCTTGGGCGCTTACGGCGCCGGCATGGCGATCAAATATCTCTATCCCAGCACGCCCTTGGGCATGCTCGTCGGCGTGCTCGCCGGCACGCTCGGTGCCGCGATCATCGGCGCGATGATCGTACGCCTGCGCGGCGTCTATTTTGCCATGGTGACCATCGCCTTCGGCCAGGTGTTCTATTTCATCGCTTTCCGCTGGGTTTCGGTAACGGGCGGCGATGACGGCCTGACCGGCTGGAAGCGGGTGCCGCTCGACCTTGGCTTCACGACCTTCGATATCCTGCACGACGATATCGCCTTCTACTATTTCGTTCTCCTCTGCCTCGCGATCAGCGCGGGCGTGATGGCGCTGCTGCTGCGCTCGCCTTTCGGCCGCACATTGCTGGCGATCCGCGAAAACGAGCGACGCGCCCGGTTTCTCGGCATCGACGTCGACCGTCATATCTGGCTGTCCTTCGTCATTTCCGGCCTTTTCGCCAGCTTCGCCGGCACGCTCTACGCCTATCTCGACAATTTCGTCGATCCGCGCGCCTTCCACTGGCAGCAGTCGGGCGATTTCGTGATCATGGCTGTCCTCGGCGGCATGCGGTCTTTCTGGGGTCCGCTGATTGGTGCGGCGATCTTTGTCGTTCTGCAAGACAAGTTCTCGAGCGTCACCGATTACTGGATGTCGATCCTCGGCTTCTTCTTCGTTCTGGCGGTGGTTTTCTTCCCGCGCGGCGTCCTCGGTTTCGTCAAGCGACGGCAAACGTCATGAGCCTGCTCGAAGTACGCGGCCTGTCGCGGGCCTTTGGTAGCCTCGTCGCGATCAACGGCGTCTCCTTTGCCATCGAACCCGGCGAACTGCGCGCGGTGATCGGCCCGAACGGCGCCGGGAAAACCACCTTCTTCAATCTGATCAGCGGCCTCATCCCGCCGAGCAATGGCACCATTCTGTTCGAGGAACGCGACATCACGAAGGTTTCGGCGAACAAGCGCGTCGAGATGGGCATTGCACGTACCTTCCAGGTCACCGAGATCTTCCCCGAGCTGACCGCGCACGAGAACCTGCTGATCGCGGTCGAGAGCGCGGCGGGGCTCCGCCTCAGCCCCTGGATATCGCGAACGGCCCGGCAACAGGTCGCCGACCGCGTGCACGAGCTGCTGCGGGCGGGCGGGCTTGCGAATAACAGCGGGCGGCTGGCAGGCGAACTCTCACATGGCGATCAGCGGGCAACCGAGATCATGATGGCGCTCGCTCTGAAACCGCGGCTCCTGCTGCTCGACGAGCCGACCGCCGGCATGGGCGAGCAGGAAACCCAGGACATCGTTCGCCTCATCCGCAACCTGCATCGGAACGAAAAGCTCTCGATCGTGCTGATCGAGCATGATATGCGCGTGATCTTCCATCTCGCCGACCGGATCATGGTCCTGGCCGAGGGATCGATTCTGGCGGACGGCGCGCCGCAGGAGATCGCCGCGAACGAAAAGGTCCAAGCGGCTTACCTCGGAGGCGCCGAGTGAGCACCCTGACCGTTAGCGGCCTTCACACCTATTACGGCAAGAGCCACATTCTCCACGATGTCGGCTTCGAGATCCGCGAAGGCGAGATCGTCGCCCTGCTGGGCCGCAACGGCGCCGGCAAGACCACCTCGTTGCGCAGCATCATGGGGTTGACTCCGGCACGCAGCGGCAGCGTGCGGATCTTCGACCACGAGACGACGGATTGGCCCCCCTTCCGCATCGCCGCGCTCGGCGTCGGCTATGTGCCAGAGGGCCGACGCATATTTCCCAGCCTGACGGTCGAAGAGAACCTCGCCGTGCCGCTCGAGCGGCCGGGGCCCTGGACCGTGCCGCGAATCTATCAGCTTTTCCCGCGCCTCGCCGAGCGCCGCTCGAACAAGGGCGGTCAGCTTTCGGGCGGCGAGCAGGAAATGCTGGCGATCGGCCGCGCGCTGCTGCTCAACCCGAAGCTCCTGGTTCTCGACGAGCCCTCGCAAGGCCTCGCGCCGCTGATCGTGCGCGACGTCTTCGGCGTCGTCGCCTCGATGCGCCGGGAGGGAATCGCTGTCCTGCTGGTCGAGCAGAACGTCCGCGCCGCGATCGCCATCGCCGATCGGGTCTATGTGCTCGATGACGGCCGCGTCGTGCACGAGCGCAGCGCCGCCGAATTCGGCCGTGACGAGGCGCAGATGCGCGCGCTCGCCGGCGTCGGCTCCGAAGCCTGGGACAAATTCGATTAGTCGGTCGACGCGCCCACAGGAGGAGTCGAAGTAATGAGCTCTCTCATGTGGCGATCCTTGCTCTGTGCTTGGTGTGTGCTTGTCGCGCGCGCTGCCGTCGCGGAAGAAACCGTCACCCTACCGACCCGGCTTGGCGTGACGGAAGCCGTTCTCTTCCTGGAAGCACCCCATCCCGCCGCTAGCGTTATCTTCTTTCCCGGCGGCGATGGTGTGACCTCGGGGGAACCGGACAATTTCGTGCTCCGCATCCGGAGCGCTTTCCTCGCGCAAGGCTTGACGGTCGCGGTGGCCGACGCGCCCTCCGACAAAGCGGGGGGCATTCCAATCGATTTCCGCGCCGGCGCCGCGGCGGGACAGGATGCCGCCGCCATCGTCGCTTTCCTCAAGAGCAAAGCGCCGGCGCCGGTATGGCTGCTCGGCATCAGCAACGGCTCGATCTCGGCCGCCAATGCCGCGGCCCGTCTCGGCCACGCGCAGATCGCCGGCGTCGTCCTCACCTCATCGGTTTGGTCCGGCGGCATGAACCAGGTGCCACTCGGTGATATTCCGGTACCGGTCTTCATGGTCCATAGCCGCGACGACAGCTGCCGGCTCAGCCCCTTCGCCGGAACCGCAGCAGGACTCGATGCGCTCGTCAAAGCGCCGGCCAAGGAGTTGCTTGCCGTTTCGGGCGGCCGCCTTGCCGGCAATCCGTGTAAGGCGCATTCGCCCCATGGCTATTACGGGATCGAGGATCAGGTCGTGCCGCAGACCATCGCTTGGATCAAGGCGCATACGCCAACGGCGCACTAGCGTTATTGTCGTTGCGCGCTAGCCGCCCGCACGGCTCGAGCAGATGCTCCGGTGGACATCGCGCGTGAGCAGCTCAACCTGCTCGGTGAGCGCCCTCACCTTTTCCGTCAGCGCCGTATTCTGCGTCAGCATGTCGACAAGCAGCGCCGTTTGCTGCGCGATGGTCGCGTTCCGCTCCTCGGCGTCGCGATGCAGGGTCTCACGATGTTCGGCATCCGCGAGCGCCGTCATCTTGTCGCGGTCAGCTTGGCGTGTTTGCGCCAGCAGGATCAACGGCGCGGCATAAGCCGCCTGAAGACTGAAAGCGAGGTTGAGAAGAATGAACGGATAGATGTCGAATGTCATGAATCCCGCGGCATTGAGGAAGATCCAGATCGCCACGAACACGGTTTGCGCGACAAGGAAAACCGGCGTGCCGAAGAAACGCGCGAAGGCCTCGGCCTTGAGGGCAAACCAGTCGTCGCCGAAGACCGACGCCAAATGCACATGCGGGAGATGAAAGCGGTAGAATTGCTCGCGAGCGCGGTCCCGCGCCGCAGTAGAAGCGTCGATTGTCATCGCATGTCCCCTCTTTGACGCCTGCGGCCGGCAGGCCGCTATCGGAAGAACCGGTTCTCCGGGCGCGGCACGCCGAGATTCTCGCGCAAAGTCGCGCCTTCGTAGCGGCGGCGGAAAAGGCCGCGGCCTTGCAGCTCGGGGATCACCCGCTCGACGACGTCGTCGAGGCCTTCGGGCAGGTAGGGGAATTGGAGCGTGAAGCCGTCGCTGGCGCGCGCCTCGAGCCATTCCTCCATTTGGTCGGCGATCATCTTCGGCGTGCCCAGCATCGCTAGACCGCCATGGCCGCCGAGACGCTGCACGAGCTGGCGCACCGTCAGGTTCTCGCGCTTGGCACGCGCGATGACGCGCTCGCGTGCGCTTTTGCTGGCATTCGATTCGGGGATCGGCGGTAGCGGCCTGTCGGGATCGAATTTCGATGCATCGGTACCGAGCGCGATTGAGAGCGAGGCGATCGCGCTTTCGTAATAGACCAGCGAATCGAGCTTGGCGCGCTTGGCCTGGGCTTCGTCGAGCGAATTGCCGACATAGATCATGACGCCGGGCAGGATCTTCACATGCTCGGGATCGCGCCCGGCTTTCGCAGCGCGGCCTTTCACGTCGGCGCAGAATTCGCGGCCAGCCTCGATGTTGGAAAGCGCGGTGAAGACCGCGTCGGCGACCTCGGCGCAGAGCTGACGCCCGGCATCGGAGGCGCCCGCCTGCACGATTGCCGGCCAGCCCTGGATCGGCCGGGCGATGTTAAGCGGGCCGCGCACATTGAAATATTTGCCGCGATGATCGAGCACGTGCATTTTCGCGGGGTCGAAGAAGACACCCCGCGCCGTGTCGCGGATGAAAGCGTCATCGGCCCAGCTATCCCAAAGCCCGGTCACGACATCGAAGAATTCCCGCGCGCGGTCATAGCGCTCGTCATGCTCCATGTGGTCGTCGCGGCCGAAATTCCTGGACGCGTCGGGATTCGAGGTGGTGACGACGTTCCAGCCGGCGCGGCCACCGCTCAAATGGTCGAGCGAGGCGAAGCGCCGCGCGACGTGATAGGGCTCGTCATAGGTCGTCGAGCCGGTGGCGATGAGACCGAGATGCTGCGTTTTCATCGCCAGCGCCGGCAGCAGGGTCATCGGCTCGAATGAGGTCGTGGTCTGCCCGCGCACCAGCGCATCCATCGGCTGGTTCAGCACGGCGAGGTGATCGGCCATGAAGAACGCATCGACACAGCCGCGCTCGAGGGTCTGGGCGAAGCGGGTGATATGCGCGAAGTTGAAATTGGCGTCCGGGAACGCGCCGGGATAGCGCCAAGCCGCGGTATGGAGACTGACCGGCCGCATGAAGGCGGCGAGCCGCAATTGGCGCCCGCTCATGATTTTGCTCCCAAAGGCCGCGTCGCTTGCGCCAGCCATGCCGCCGTTGCCGCATCAACCAGCGGCGTCAGCACCGCGCACACCCGCGCGTGGTAATGATCGAGCCAAGCGATTTCATGCGGCTCGAGGAGCGCCGCGTCGATCGCGTTGCGATCGATCGGCGCCAGGGTGATGGTCTCAAAACCGCAGATGTCGCGGCCGGCCTCGCCGAGCCCATCGCGCTTTTCGACCACCACCAGATTCTCGATGCGGATGCCAAAGGCACCGGTCTTGTAATAGCCGGGCTCGTTGGAGACGATCATGCCCGGCAGCAGCGCCTGGCTGTTCGGCAGCTTCGAGATGCGCTGCGGCCCTTCATGGACGCCGAGATAGGAGCCGACGCCGTGGCCGGTGCCGTGGTCGTAATCGAGCCCCGCTTGCCATAGCGAAGCGCGCGCCAGCGCGTCGAGCTGCGAGCCTGTGGTGCCCTTCGGGAAGAGGCAGGTCGCGAGCGCGATATGCCCTTTCAGCACGCGAGTGAAGCGGTCTTTCATCTCGGCGGTCGGCGTGCCGATCGCGACCGTGCGCGTCACATCCGTCGTGCCGTCGAGATACTGCGCGCCGGAATCGACGAGGTAGAAGCTACCCGGCTCAAGCGAGCGCTCGGTCGCTTTGCTCGCATGGTAGTGCACGATCGCGCCGTTCGGCCCCGCGCCCGAGATCGTCGGAAAGCTCAGGTCGCGGAAATTCGCGCCGTCGTGACGGAAGGCTTCGAGCCGGTCCGAAACATCGATTTCGCGCAGCTCGCCCGAGCCCGATTCGTGCGCCAGCCAGGCGAGGAACCGCGTCAGTGCCGCGCCGTCGCGGCGATGCGCTTCGCGCGTGCCTTCGAGTTCGGCAGCATTTTTGCAGGCTTTCGGCAACTGGCACGGATCGGGCGCGCGCCGCGCCGCCTCGCCGAGGCGGTCGAACACCCAGGCCGCCGACAGCGCCGGATCGGCGCGGACGCGCTTGCCGCCCGCGGCGAGCTTCTCGAGGAAGGCGCCGAACTCGGAGGGTTCAGCGATCCGCACCGAATTGCCGAGATGGGCGGGAAGCGCCGGCGTGAGCTTGCGGCGGTCGATGAAGAGATCGACCGACTCGTCGCAATGGAGGACGGCGAAGCTGAGCGGCAAGGGCGTATGCGGCACATCGCCGCCGCGGATATTGAGGAGCCAAGCGATCGAATCGGGCGCGGTCAGCACGGCGGCATCGGCACCCGTTTCGGCGAGGATCGTGGCAATACGGTGACGTTTCGATTCGGCGCTTTCCCCGGCAAAGCGCAGTTCATGCGGCACCACCGGCGCCAGAGGCGCCGCCGGCCGGTCGGTCCAGACGGCATCGACGGCGTTACCGTCGGTCGCGAGCAGCTTGCCACCGGCCTTCTCTGCGGCGGCACGATAGCGCGCAACCTCGCCAAGGGTATGCAGCCGCGGATCGTAGCCCATCGTTTGCCCGGGCTTCAGCGCGGCCTCAATCCAAGCCGCCGGAGGCTCGTCGCTGATATGGCGATACTCGAACAGGCGGCCGTCGACCTCGGCGCGTGCCTGCAGGGTGTAGCGGCCATCGACGAAAATCGCCGCCCTCCCCGGCAGGACGATGGCGAGCCCGGCCGAGCCGGTGAAGCCGGTGAGCCAAGCAAGGCGCTGGGCCGATTCCGGCACGTACTCGCCCTGATATTCGTCGGTGCGGGGAACGAGGAAGCCGTCGATGCCGCGGCGGCCCAGCTCGGCCCTGAGGCGCGAAAGCCGTTCCGCCGTCCCTTCCCGGCTGACCGGGCGGCCGTCATCCATCCTTAACCCTCCTGAGGCGATAAACTTACCGCGAAAACCGGCCGGTTTGGAACCGAGCTGGTGCGGCACACTGCCCTTCTGGGCTGAAAATTGGGCGGATTAGAGGGAAAACCAGCGGGTTATGCAGGCGGTGAATGGCTGGGTTCGAATCTTGCGCCTTTAACGAATTGGCAGGAAGCCTTACCTATTGTGCAACGCACAAGTGGGGGTTTGCACATTTATTCAAGGAGTTGTTCCATGCTTAACATCGTGGTTTCGGGCCTGCACCATTTGCAGTCGGCCTATCAAGACTGGCGCCGCCGGCAGGCGGCTTACGACGAGTTGAGCGCGCTCGACGACCGCTCCCTCGCCGATATCGGCATCACCCGCGCCGACATCCCGTATCTGTTCTCGCGCGACATCCGCGAAGCGGCGAAAGCGCAGGCAGCGGGTCTGGCGCGGAACGATAACCGCCGGGCAGCCTGAGCTAACCGAGCCTGCAGCGAGGGCCTCGACGCCCTCGCTTTTGCGCGTTTCGACGTGCAGAATCATGCTATGACGCATTCGCATCATGGTCACGATCATTACGACCATGCCGGTCATGACCATCATGTTCATGACCACGACCACCATGGCTCTCACCTAGGCGGCAACCTCGGCCTCGTCTTCGCGCTCTCAATCGCGCTCAATCTCGCCTTCGTCGTCGTCGAGGGTATTTTCGGCTTCATCAGCCATTCCATCGCGCTTCTCGCCGATGCCGGCCACAATTTCAGCGACGTGCTTGGGCTGGTCGCCGCCTGGGGGGCGACGGTGCTCAGCGCGCGCCGGCCGAGCGAGCGCTACACCTACGGGCTGCGCAGCTCGTCGATTCTCGCGGCACTACTCAACGCCATCATCCTCTTGATTGCGGTCGGCGGCATCGCTGTCGAAGCGGTGCAACGGTTGCTCGAGCCCACGCCGGTCGGCGGCGGCACGATTATCGCCGTCGCCTGCGCCGGCGTCGTCGTCAACGGCGCTGCAGCGCTGCTGCTCGGCCGCGGCCATCACAGCGACCTCAACGTCAAAAGCGCCTTCGCACATATGCTGGGCGATATGGTGGTCAGTCTCGGCGTCGCCGCCTCGGGCGCGGTGATTCTGGCGACCGGGTGGCTATGGCTCGATCCGGCCGCGAGCATTGTCGTCTCGGCAGCGATCGTGCTCAGCACCTGGCGATTGCTGCGCCATTCGCTCGATATGGCGCTGAACGCCGTGCCGCCGGGTATCGATCCCGCCGCGGTGCGCACCCATCTGCTGACCGTCAGCGGGGTCGGCGATGTGCACGATCTACACATCTGGCCGATGAGCACGACGACGACGGCGCTCACGGCGCATCTCGTCATGCCAGCCGGCCATCCGGGCGATGCCTGCCTGACCGAGATCGCCGAGACGCTCCAGCAGCGCTTTCACATCGATCACGCAACGATCCAGGTCGAGACCGGCGATCCGGCGCATCCCTGCGTGCTGGTGCCGGATCACGTCGTCTGAGACGACGCTCGCCTAGCCGAGCACCAACAGCAGCCCGAGCGACGAGAGGCCGAAGGCTACGCAGTAGTAGGCGAAGGGATCGAGTGCTTGGACATCGTGGCGGCCGAAATAGCGCATCAGGAAAGCGGTGCTGAGATAGGCGGTGATCGCGGCGACGACACCGGCGATCCAGGCGAGCGGGCCGATGGCGGCAGCCGCGCCGCCATGCATTAGATGCGGCACCTCGAGAACGCCGGCGCCAAGGATCACCGGTGTTGCGATCAAGAAGGAGAAATGCGCGGCCTCTTTATGATGCAGGCCGAGCATCAACCCGCCGACCATGGTCGCGCCCGAGCGCGAGATGCCGGGGATCAGCGCCGTCGCCTGGGTGCAGCCGATAACCAGCGC
Organism: Allostellaceae bacterium; assembly: GCA_036501365.1. Lineage (GTDB taxonomy): Bacteria > Pseudomonadota > Alphaproteobacteria > ATCC43930 > CGMCC-115725 > CAIKMD01. The sequence goes on from DASYAL010000014.1 coordinate 69,602, forward strand.
GCCGAGCCAGCCGAGCCGATCGAGATTGCCGGTGCCGCCGCGCCGCCGCAGCCGCTCGGCGATGAACAGCACGCCGCCATTGACGATGAGGAAGAACGCCGCGACGGTCGGCGCCCCGAAAAGCTGCTTCAACGGCTTTTCGAGAACGAAACCGAAAATGACCGCAGGAATGGTGGCGAGGACGATAAGCCAGAGCAGCCGCCATTGGGCACGGCGCTCCTCGCCCGAGCCGACACCGATGAAGGCAAGCAGGATGCCGATCCAATCGCGCCAGAAATAGATCAGCAGCGCCGCCGCCGTGCCGAGATGCAGCACGACCAGGAACGGCAGGAAGCCTTCCGAGGACTGGTCGATGTTCCAGCCGAGCAGTGTCGGCAAAACAACCGCATGGCCGAGGCTCGATATCGGGAAGAGCTCGGCGACGCCTTGGATGACGGCGATGACAAGGGCTTGGATGAGGCTCATATCGAGAGATGCTTTCTGAAGGAGCGAAAAGCGGGCGAGCGACCGCTGCCGAGCACAAGGGTCGACCAGCCGTCGATGACGATGCGCTGCTTTAAATGCAGACGCGCGAGGCGATGCGCAGCAAGCACGCCGCCTTCCTGATAGGCGAGCAGGCCCGACAGCACGGCGATACCGCCGGGCGCCAAGGCGCGGCCAAGATCCCGCGCCATCCGCTCGAGCGGCTGCGCCAGGATGTTGGCAAGAACGAGGTCATAAGGCTGCCGCCGTAAGACGCCGCGATCGCGGTAGCCGCCGCTGCGTCCCGTCCTCATCAGCCCTGCGAGACCGTTGCGCCGCGCATTGTGCGCGGCAACGCGCACCGCTTCGGCGTCGATATCGCGCGCGACGATAGCGCGATGCCAGCGCGTCGCCGCCGCCATCGCCAGAATGCCGGTACCGGTGCCCATATCGAGGAGCCGCCGCGGGCCGTGCGATGCCATGGCGTCAATCGCCATCAGGCAGCCGCGCGTGGTCGCATGCTCGCCGGTGCCGAAAGCCGTGGCGGCATCGATCTCGAGCGCCAAGCGCCCAGCTGGGATGCGACCCTGAAAATGCGAGCCGTGGATGAAGAACCGCCCGACCGCGAGCGGCGGGAAGCTCGCCTGGTTGATGCCGACCCAATCCTGCCGCGGCAATTTCTCCCACTGCGGCTCGGGCGGGGCACCGGCAAAGCCTAGCCAGACAAGCGCCAGTCGTGCGACCAATAAGCCGCGATCGGGCTTTTCGCGCGCGAAGCCCTCGACGCGCCACGGGCCGCCGTTGCACTCTTCGAAAAAGCTCACTGCCTCGAACTCGCCGAAGGCTTCGGCAGCAGCAGCAGCGGCGATCGCATCTGGCGCTGCCAGCGCGACACGCCACAGCCCGCTGGCTTCGGACAAGCGCGCGTGCGGGGATCGTTCAGGCTTTGGCGACAAAGCTGTCCATCACCATTTTGTCGCCGGCCTTGTCGAAGGAGATCGCGAGCTTGCCGCCTTCGGACGCGCGCACAGTGCCGTAGCCGAATTTCTGGTGGAAGACGCGGTCGCCCGCGACATAGCCGACCGGCGCGCGGGCCGGCTCGGCGACGATCAGTCGCGGCGCTTCGGCGCGCCGGCCGAAGAAAGACGCGCCGGCGCCCCACGCCTCTTGCAGGCTCGGTGCGCGCGGATAGAGCCCGGGCTCGGCGATCGATTCGACGTGATCTTCCGGCAGCTCGGCAACAAAGCGCGAGGGCAGCGCGCTCTGCCACTGGCCGCGCACGCGGCGATTGGCGGCATAGGAGACGAAAGCGCGGCGCCGCGCCCGCGTCAGCCCGACATAAGCGAGCCGCCGCTCCTCCTCCAACCCTTTGAGACCGGCCTCGTCCATCGCCCGCTGATGTGGGAACAGGCCTTCCTCCCAGCCGGGCAGGAACACGTTGTTGAATTCGAGGCCTTTGGCCCCGTGCAGGGTCATCAGGCTGATCATGTCGCCGCCGGTCTCGGCGGTGTTCTCCATGACGAGGCTGACGTGATCGAGGAAGCCGGCGAGGCTGTCGAATTCAGCCATGGCCGCGATCAGCTCCTTCAGATTTTCGAGCCGGCCCGGCGCGTCGGGTGATTTGTCCGCCTGCCACATTCCCGTATAGCCCGACTCGTCGAGCACCTGCGCCGCGAGGTCGGGATGTGCCGTGTTATCGAGAAGGCCGCGCCAGCGCTGCAGATCGCTGATGAAGGCGCTGAGGGCCCGCCGCGCCGCCGGCTTCAGCTCGTCGGTGCCGATGAGGATCTGCGCGGCATCGGTCAGCGGCACTTCGCGCGCGCGGGCGAGCGCGTGCAGCGTTTGCAAGGTCGAAGTGCCGATGCCGCGCCGGGGCAGGTTGATGATGCGCTCGAACGCAAGATCGTCGGCCGGCTGATGGACAAGACGCAGATAGGCCAGTGCGTCGCGGATTTCCTGCCGTTCGTAAAAGCGCAAGCCGCCGATCACGCGATACGGCAGGCCAAGCGTCAGGAAGCGCTCCTCGAATTCGCGCGTCTGGAAGCCGGCGCGGACCAGGATCGCCATCTCGGAAAGCTTCTCGCCCTTGTGCTGCAGCGCCTCGATCTCGTCGCCAACCCAGCGCGCCTCTTCCTCGCCGTCCCAGACGCCGCGCAAGCTAATCTTTTCGCCCTCGCCCGCCTCGGTCCAAAGAGTCTTGCCGAGCCGCCCCTCGTTCTGGGCGATCAGCGAGGAAGCGGCGCCGAGGATATGCGGCGTCGAGCGGTAATTCTGCTCGAGGCGGATGATCTGCGCGCCCGGGAAATCCTTTTCGAAGCGCAGGATGTTGCCAATCTCGGCGCCGCGCCAGGAATAGATCGACTGGTCGTCGTCGCCGACGCAGCAGATATTGCGGTGGAGCTGCGCCAGGAGCCGAAGCCACAGATACTGCGCGACGTTGGTATCCTGGTATTCGTCGACCAGGATGTAACGAAAGCGCTTCTGATACTCGTCGAGAATTTCCGGACGGGTCGTGAACAGCGTCAGATTGTGCAGCAAGAGGTCGCCGAAATCAGCGGCATTCAGCGCCTTGAGCCTGTCTTGATAAAGGCGATAAATCTCGCTCATCCGGCCATTGGCGAGGTCGCCGCGCTCGGCCACGGGCACCTTATCGGGGATCAGGCCGCGATCCTTCCAGCGCTCGATCGCCCCGAGAATCGCACGCGCCGGGGCGCGGCGCTCGTCGAGATTCTCGGCAGCGGCGATCTGCTTGACCAGCCGCAGCTGGTCGTCGGCGTCGAGGATGGTGAAATTGGGCTTGAGGCCGACCGCTTCGGCGTGGCGGCGCAGGATACGCGCGGCGATCGAATGGAAGGTGCCAAGCCACAACCCTTCGGCGCTTTCGCCGATCATGCGCGCGAGCCGGTCGCGCATCTCGCGCGCCGCCTTGTTGGTGAAGGTGACGGCGACGATCTGTGACGGCCAGGCGCGGCGACTCGCGAGGATATGCGCTAGCCTGGTGGTCAGCACCCGGGTCTTGCCGGTGCCCGCCCCGGCCAGCACCAAGACCGGCCCGTCGACCGCCTCGACCGCGCGGCGCTGCGCGTCGTTGAGGCCGACGAGGTAAGGGCCGGGCGGCACGCCCGAAACCTCGGCGGCGTTGGGCTTGGCGGCAGGTTCGGACATCGTCTCGGTATATAGCACGGAGCGCTCGAATTCCCAGGCGCGTTCGGGCGCGAAACCACCTATGATGCGCTGCCTTCGGCGCGGAACCATGCACGCCCTCGTCATTATTCTGGTTTTTCTCTGCACGTATGTCGGCATGGCCGCCGGGCGGCTGCCGCATCTGCAAATCGACCGTACCGGCATCGCGCTGCTGGGCGTGATCGTCTTGCTGGCAAGCGCCACGGTGACGCTCGACGAGCTCGGCACAAACATCGACGTCTCGACTCTCGTTCTGCTGTTCGCGCTGATGATCATTTCGGCGCAATTCGTTTCAGCCGGCTTCTTCGAGCTCTCGGCCGACTGGATCATGGCCAAGGCCGAGACGCCGACGATGCTGCTAGCCTTGACCGTCGCCGTGGCCGGCGGTCTTTCTGCGCTGCTCGCCAACGAGCTGGTGGTGCTGACCATGGCGCCGCTTCTCATCACCGGGGCCCAGGCGCGCTCGCTCGACCCGCGACCTTATCTCATCGCCCTCGCCGGCGCTGCCAATGCCGGCTCGGCCGCGACCTTGATCGGCAATCCGCCGAACATCGTCATCGGCCAGATCGGCGAGCTGAGCTTCCCGCTTTATCTGCTGGCCGGAGTCGTCCCTGCCCTTCTCGGGCTCGCTTCGGTCTTCGCGGTAACTTGGTTCCTCTGGCATGACCGACTCGAAGCGCCAGTGCCGGCCGGTGGAGTGGCCGAGGTGCCGCGCCATCCGCATGACCGGATGCAGACCTGGAAAGGCTTGGTCGGGATGGGGTTGCTGCTCCTGCTGTTCGCGACGCCGCTGCCCCGCGAGGTCGGCGGCTTGCTGATCGCCGCCGCGCTGCTGACCAATCGCCGCTTCACCAACCGAGTGATGATCGCGGCGCTCGATTGGCCGTTGCTGGTGCTGTTCGTCTGCCTCTTCGCCGTCACGGGCGCGCTCGCCGACACCGGCATTCCGTGGATCGTCGTCTCCTGGCTGCAAGATCACGGCATGCTGCCGACGAGCCTCCTGGTGCTGACGCCGTTCGTCCTCGTGACCAGCAACACAATCGGCAACACGCCGACTGCCATCCTGCTGTTACAGATCTGGCCAAACCCGCCGCACGGCCCGCTCTACGCCTTCGCGGTGCTGTCCTCGCTCGCCGCCAACCTCACATTGCTAGGCTCGTTCGCGAGTCTTCTCGCGGTCGAGCGGGCGGAAACGCTCGGCGTGCGCGTCACCTTCACCGAATATGCGCGGGCCAGCGTGCCGTTCACGCTGATCTCGCTGGTCTTCGCGGTGATATGGCTGGCCTGGACCGGCTGGCTACCGCTGCTGCCGGGCGCGGTACCGGCACACTAGGTTCGGCGATCAGGAGGCTCGTGCGAGGTCGGGATTCGCCTGCAGCTCGGTCGAAACGCGATTGCGACCTTCATGCTTCGCGTGATAGAGTGCGGCGTCGGCGCGGCGGATCAAGTCGCTCAGATCCTCCTCGCGGCGGTATTGCGCGACGCCGAACGACAAGGTGACGCCGCCGTAATCGTCCCGCGAATCCTTGCCGATAAAACGGCGGCGCATCACCGCGTTACGGATCTGGTCGGCGACGGTAACGGCTTGCTGCAAGTTCGTGCGCGGCAGGATGATCGCGAATTCCTCGCCGCCGAAGCGTGCCGGCGTGTCGCGACCTTTGACCGAGTCGGACAAGGTGCGGGCAACCAGCCGCAAGACCTGATCGCCGATCTGGTGGCCGAAATTGTCGTTGAAGCTCTTGAAGTGGTCGATGTCGCTCAAGAGGAGGCTCAGCGGCTCGTTCTCGTGCAGCGCCTCGCTCGCCGCCTCTTGCAGCCGCGTGTCGAAGAACTTGCGGTTGGGGATGCCGGTGAGCGCATCGGTCAACGCCTCGCGCTGCACGACCTCTAGGTTCTCGCGCAGCTCCGTGACCTCGCCGGCGATCCGGCCAAGGCGGCTTTCGAGCGTATGGTTCCGCTGTGCCATCGATTGCGTTTCACGGACGAGATCGGCGACCAGCGCGCGCACTTTCTCCTGCGGTTGCGAGCGGCCGATCGCGCTCGAGAGGTTGTCAAGCTGATGGCCGAAATTGTCGATCTCGCCGTTGTGATCGTCGAGATAGCGGCTGACCTTGTCGATCAGCGCGTGCAGCCGGCCGCCAGTCTCGAGGACGTCGATGTGGTCGTCGGCGCTGCCGAAGTAACGCTTATACAGCTCGGCATTGATCTCGTCGGTAAAGACGGTCTGCTTGGCCACGAACTCATCGATGGCCTGGCGCAGCGCCGGCACGGTTCCCGCGACATAGCCGTACCACACGGTATAATTATGCGGCGTCGGCGCGATCCCATGGGTCGCCATCGCCTTGCACGCCGCCTCGGCCAATTTCGTCGACTGGCTTGTGGCGGAATCGCCGGCCATGTCTTGTCCTACCCCTTTCACGTCGGGAAAACCCCCGCGCGTTCCCGATCGCGCCACTCGAACCGGATTTTCTACGCGATTGCTTAATGTTTCGGTAACAAGCCTGCGGCGGTTCCGTTAATTTCTGTGGAAAGCGCGGGAATCATGGGGATTATTGGCCGCCGCCGGCACCTTATCGTGGTCGAAACCTGGGGTCTGACGATGCCGAACCTGCCCTACGAGCCGTACCGCGCCGCCGTCGCACCGGAATGGATCGATTACAACGGCCATATGAACATCGCCTATTACGTGCTCGCCTTTGACCGCGCGACCGACCGGCTGTTCGAATATCTCGGGATCGGCGGGGCCTATCGCCGCGCCACCAACCACTCGATCTTCGCGCTCGAGGCCCATGTCACCTATGAGCGCGAGTTGCGGCAGGGCGATGCTTTCGGGGTTGCGACGCAGCTCATCGATGCCGACCGCAAGCGGCTGCATCTCTTTCACGCCATGTCGCGCGCCGACAATGGCGAGCTCGCGGCGACGATTGAAGTGATGGGGCTGCATGTCGATATGAGCGGCCCGCGCTCGGCGCCGCTGCCCGACGCGGCTTTTGCCAAGATCGAGGCGCTGCTCGCCGAACACCGGTTGTTGCCGCAGCCACCGCAGCTCGGCCGCAGGATCGGCATCCGCCGTCACGAGCCCTAGACCGAGAAATACTTTGCCTGCGGATGGGTGATGACGATCGCCGAGGTCGATTGCTCGGGATCGAGCTGGTCCTCCTCGGAAAGCGCGACACCGATTTCCTCGGCCTTGAGCAGCGCCAGCAATTGCCGCTGATCGGCGAGGTTAGGACAGGCGGGGTAGCCGAAGGAATAGCGGCTGCCGCGATAGCCCTGTTGCAACAGCGCATGCATGTCGCGCGGCTCTTCCCCAGCAAAGCCCAGCTCGGCCCGGATCCGCTTGTGGATGTATTCGGCGAGCGCCTCCGCCATCTCGACCGAGAGACCATGCAAATAGAGATAATCCTGGTAGCGGTTCGCGGCGAACCATTGCCGCGCCGTGTCCGAGGCGCGCCCGCCCATGGTGACGACCTGCAAGCCGATGACATCCCGTTCTCGCTCGCCGATGTCGCTCAAGAAATCGGCGACGCAGAGACCGTCCTCCCGGTTCTGCCGCGGCAAGGAAAAGCGCGCGGCCTCTCGCCGACCGTCTTCGGCGAAGAGGACGACGTCGTTGCCTTCGGCCGCGGCGCGCCAGTAGCCATAAGCCGCTTGCGGACGCAGAATATCCTCGGCTTCGACGAGGTCGAGCATGCGCTTTAGCACCGGACGCAGCTCATGATGTGCCCATTCCATGAATTCCTCGAGCGTGCGTCCGTCTTTGCGGAAGCCCCACTGGAATTGATAAAGCATGCGCTCGTTGAGGTAGGGCACGAGCGCCTTGACTGGGATCTGCGCGATCGTCCGCGGGCCCCAGAAGGGCGGCTGCGGCACGGCGAGACCGCGATGCAACTCGGCGCGGCGCAGGCGAATCGCTTCGGCATCGACCGGGCGTAAAGGTTTTGCGTCGCCGGCGCGGCCGAGCTTGCGACGATTGTTGGCCGGCTTTCCCGCTCGCTCGGCATCGCGCGCTGCAAGGTGATCATCGAAGCCGCCGCCGACGATCTTCTCCATCAGCGTCAGCCCGTCGAAAGCATCCCCCGCATAGGCGACGCGGCCGCTGCCATAGGACTGGCGGCAATCCTCTTCGACATAGCGACGGGTGAGCGCGGCGCCGCCGAGCATCACCGGCAACGACAGGCCCTGCCGCGTCATCTCGTTGAGATTCTCGCGCATTACCACGGTCGATTTCACGAGCAGGCCCGACATGCCGATAGCATCGGCACGGTGCCGCGCGGCAGCGTCGAGGATCGCGGCGAGCGGCTGCTTGATGCCGAGATTGACGACCTTGTAGCCGTTATTAGTGAGGATGATGTCGACGAGGTTCTTGCCGATGTCGTGGACATCGCCCCTGACCGTCGCCAGCACGATAGTGCCGCGCTGATGGCCTTCCTTCTTCTCCATGAACGGTTCGAGATAGGTGACCGCAGCCTTCATGGTCTCGGCCGATTGCAGCACGAAGGGAAGTTGCATCTTGCCAGCGCCGAAGAGCTCGCCGACGATTTTCATGCCGTCGAGCAAAAAGGTGTTGATGACGTCGAGCGGCGGGTGAGACTGGAGCGCAAGCGCCAGGTCCTCGTCGAGCCCCTGCCGGTCGCCGTCGACGATGCGCTGTGAGAGGCGCGGTCCGAGCTCGGCCGGCCGCTCCTTCTTTTTCGCTTCGGCGGCGTTGCGATCGCGAAACAGGGCAATGAAAGCCTGGAGCGGATCGATGCCGCCCCGCCAGCGGTCGAAGATCAGATCCTCGGCTGCCTGGCGCTCGGCTTCCGGTACGGCATGGAGCGGCACGATCTTCGAGACGTGGAGGATCGCCGCGGTGAGGCCGCGCTGCAGGGCGTGGTCGAGATAGACCGAATTGAGCACCGCGCGCGCCGGCGGGTTGAGGCCGAAGGAGATATTCGAGAGGCCGAGCAGGATCTGGCATTCGGGCAAGGCATGGGCGATCCGCTCGATGCCGTCGAGCGTCTCGACGCCGAGACGGCGATCCTCGGCATTGCCAGTGCAGATGGTGAAGGTCAGCGGATCGATCAGGAGGTCGCTCGGCTCGAGGCCATGGCGATCGCAAGCGAAATCCTTCAGGCGCTGCGCGAGCGCGAGCTTCTGTGCGGCATCCTTTGCCATGCCCTGTTCGTCGATGGTCAGCGCGATCACCGCCGCGCCGAAACGCCGCGCGAGCTCGAGGCGCTGGGCCGCCGGCGCCTCGCCATCCTCGAAGTTGATCGAATTGAGGATCGGCTTGCCGCCGTGGAGCTTCAGCGCCGCCTCGAGCACCGGCAACTCGGTGCTGTCAACGACCAGCGGCGCCGTGACCGCGCCGCGCATACGGCTCGCGACCGCGACCATTTCCGCCTTCTCATCGCGGCCGACATAAGCTGTGCAGACATCGATCGCGTGCGAGCCTTCCTTGGCCTGCTCGCGCGCCATCGCGATGCAATCATCCCAATCACCTTTTTCCTGGGCGATCCGGAAGCGCTTCGAGCCGTTGGCGTTGCAGCGCTCGCCGATCGAGAGATAGGCGTTCTCCTGCCGCAGCGGCGTCTGTGCATAGAGCGAAGCCACCGCCGGCACGAAAACGCTGCGCCGCGCCTTGGCGCGCGGCCGCGTGCCTTCATTCGCAAGGCGGCGCAACATGGCGTCGAGCGCGGCGATGTGTTGCGCCTCCGTGCCGCAACAGCCGCCGATGAGGTCGACGCCGTCCTCGACGACAAAGCGCTCTTGCCACTGCGCCAACTCGTTCGGGCCCAGCGGGTAATGCGCGTGGCCGTGATGCAGCTCGGGGAGGCCCGCATTCGGTTGCACCGAGATGCGGCCGCGCCAGCCTTCGGCGAGATGCTTCACATGCTCGGCCATCTCTTGCGGACCGGTCGCGCAGTTGAGGCCGATAAGCGGCACATCGAGCGCATCGATCACCGTCATTGCCGCAGCAACGTCCGCGCCGACCAGCAAGGTGCCGGTGGTCTCCACCGTCATCTGCACGAAGATCGGCGGTTCGCCGCGCGCCGATTTGCGCGCCTCTTTGGCGGCATTGACCGCCGCCTTGATCTGCAGCGTGTCCTGGCAGGTCTCGATCAGGATCGCATCGACCCCGCCGTCGATGAGCCCGCGACATTGCACCGTCAGCGCGGCTTCGAGCGCGTCGTAATCGATGTGCCCAAGCGAGGGCAGCCGCGTGCCGGGTCCGACCGCGCCGATGACGAAACGCGCCTTGCCGTCCTGGGCGCAGGCGAGGACCGCTTCGCTGGCGAGCTCGGCGGCGCGGCGATTGAGAAAATAGGCTTTGTCAGCGATGCCAAACTCGCCGAGGGTCAGCGGCGAGCCACCGAAACTGTTGGTTTGGATCGCATCGGCACCGGCGTCGAGATAGCCGCGATGGATGCCGAGGACGAGATCGGGGCGGCTCTCGTTGAGGATTTCAGGGCAGTTCTCATGGCCCAGGAAATCCTCCTCGAGCCGCAGCGGCATCGCCTGGACGCGCGTGCCGGTCGCGCCGTCGCACAGCAGCACCCGGTCCGACAACACGTCGAGGATGTGAGGCATGGCCGCTCACGCCACCGCAACGGCGGCATCGCTGCCGATACCGAGTGCCGCGCAAATCTCGGCGACCAACTCGGCGCGGTTGAGGGTGTAGAAATGCAGCGCATCGCTGCCCGCGGCGAGGAGCGCGCGGCACAGCGCGACGGCGACGCGCGCGGCGGCCGCGGCTCGCACGCGCGGGTCTTCGCCGATACCGGCGAATTCGGCCTCGAGCCAAGCGGGGATCGACGCACCGCAAGCAGCGGCGAATTTCCGCGCTTGCGCGAAATCGACGATCGGCAGGATGCCTGGGACGATCGGCACGCCGATGCCGGCGGCCGCGGCACGGTCGCGAAAGCGTAAGAAGCGATCGACATCGAAAAAGAATTGCGTGATCGCGCGCGTCGCTCCGGCATCGATCTTGCGCTTCAGGTAGTCGAGATCGGCGGCCGCGCTCGCCGCTTCGGGATGGACTTCCGGATAGGCGGCAACGCTGATCTCGAAATCGGCGACGCGCTTGATGCCGGCTACGAGATCGGCTGCGCGGCCGTAACCATCGGGATGCGGCCGGTACCCGCTGCCGGCCGGCGGATCGCCGCGCAGCGCGACGATATGGCGGATGCCGGCATGCCAGTAATCCCGCGCGACGGCGTCGATCGCGTCGCGGCTGGCGGCAACGCAAGTCAGGTGCGCCGCCGGGTTGAGCGGGGTTTCGCGGCGGATGCGTGCCACCGTCGCATGGGTGCGCTCGCGCGTCGAGCCGCCCGCGCCGTAGGTCACAGAAACGAAGCGCGGCGCAAGCGGCGCGAGCCGTACGATCGCCTGCCACAGCGCCATCTCCATCGCTGCGGTCTTGGGCGGAAAGAATTCGAAAGAAATTGCCGGCCCGGCGCTCATGACACCGCGTTGCGCGTCGAGCCCCGCGCGGTCCCTTTCTCAACGACTTGTGCCTCGCGGATACGCCATGCGACCCAGATCGAGACCGTCAGCGGCTGGCCGATCAAATGACGCACCGGCTCAGGCATCAGGCCCGATTCGCGGCACCAGCCGGAAATCTCGGCATCGGCGAAGCCGAGATGGCGATGGGCATGCTCGTCACGCAGGAATTCGAGCGCATGCGGCGCGAAATCGACAATCACCAACCTGCCCTCTGGCCGCACCATGCGCGACGCCTCGGCGATCGCGAGCGAGGGACGATCGGCATAGTGCAGGACCTGATGGAAAATCGCGGCGTCGAAGCTCTCGCTGGCGAAGGGAAGCTGATAGATATCGCCCTGGCGGATGGTGCAATTGCGCAGATCGGCCTTCTCGAGATTGGCACGCGCCATCGCCAGCATCTCGCGCGACAGATCGATGCCGACGGCGCGCGCGACCTGCGGCGCGACGATCTCCAGCATGCGCCCGGTGCCGGTGCCGAGATCGAGCAGGTCGCCAATGGAATCGCCACCGAGGGCTTCGAGCACCGCCGCTTCGACTTCGCGCTCGTCGATATGCAGCGAACGGATCCTGTCCCATTGCTCCGCATTGGCGCGGAAATAGGCGTTGGCCGATTCGGCGCGTTGGCGCTTTACCGTATCGAGCCGCGCCTGATCGAGCGCCACCGTCGGATCATCGCTCGGCACGGCGGCGCAGATCTGCTGCGCCAGCTCGGCCGCCCGCCCGCGCGACGCGACGCGGTAATAGACCCAGGTGCCCTCGCGGAAGCGATCGAGTAGGCCCGCATCGCAAAGCAACTTCAGATGACGCGACACGCGCGGCTGGCTCTGGCCGAGGATGTCGGTGAGTTCGGTGACGGTCAGCTCGCCGCGGGCACAGAGCAGCAATAGCCGCAACCGGGTCGATTCGGCGACTGCCCGCAAGCTATTGAGGACCGATTCCATAATACCTCATGGGATTTATTATGTGTGTATATAGACATATCTTTATATTAAAAGTCAACCAGCTCTTAAGCAATGGAAATTGTTATATTTCCGATCGCGGCGAAGGGCTTGTTCCGGTTTCGCGGGGGACTTATGCTGCCGCCGTTTTTGCCAGAGGGATCCGACACCATGAAGCTTCGCTTTCCGGCATTCTTGTTGGTTGCAGCCCTCGCCTTTGGCATCTTCTGCGGCAGGGCCCAAGCCCTGCAGGCCGTGAATCCTTCCGCATTTGTCAATCAGCTCGTCAGCCAGGCGATCGGCATCATCGTCGACAAGCAGGCGTCAAACCAGGAGCGCGACACGAAGTTTCGCACGCTGCTGCAAACCAGCTTCGACATTCCGCGCATCTCGCGCTTCGTGCTCGGCCGCTATTGGAACGGTGCCACCGAGCAGCAGCGTCAGCAGTTCGGCCAGCTCTTCGAGGACTGGATCGTCCGCACCTATTCCGCACAGTTCAAGAGCTACGGCGGCGAGACCATCCAGGTGACTGGTACGCGACCGGAAAGCGACGTCACGACCGTGGTGCTCAGCCAATTCGTCAACACGAAGGGCGCGCCGCCGGCGAAAGTGGAATGGCATGTGCGCAAGAACGGCGCCAACGATTACGAAGTAGTCGATGTCTCAGTCGAAGGGGTGAGCATGGCGCTCACGCAACGCGACGAGATCGCTGCCGTCGCCGATCGCAGCGGCGGCACGATCGCAGGCCTCACCCAGGCCATGCAGCAAAAGATCCAGAACGCCGGCGCGGAGTCACCAGCAGGCAAATAGCCTGCTTCGGCGGCGCGCTTCGGAAAGGGCCTGCGCTAGGCGCGCGTTAACGGCTTGTAGCGCAGGCGATGCGGCTGCTCAGCCTCGGCACCAAGCCGGCGCTTGCGGTCGGCTTCGTAATCGGCGTAGTTGCCCTCGAACCACACGACCTGGCTATCGCCCTCGAAGGCGAGGATATGCGTCGCGATACGGTCGAGGAACCAGCGGTCGTGGGTGATCACCACCGCGCAGCCCGGAAATTCCAATAGCGCCTCTTCGAGGGCGCGCAGCGTATCGACATCGAGATCGTTGGTAGGCTCGTCGAGCAGGATGACGTTGGACGCGGTCTTCAGCATCTTGGCGAGATGGACGCGGTTGCGCTCGCCACCCGAAAGCTGGCCGACTTTCTTCTGCTGGTCGGACCCGCGGAAATTGAACAGCGAGCAATAGGCACGCGACGGCATCTTGCGCCGGCCGAGATCGATCTCGTCATTGCCGCCCGAGATTTCTTCCCAGACGGTCTTGGTCGGCGTGAGCGAATCGCGCGACTGGTCGACATAGCCGAGCTTCACCGTCTCGCCGAGCTTGAAACTGCCGCAATCGGGCTTCTCCTGCGCGGTGACCATGCGGAAGAGCGTCGTCTTGCCGGCACCGTTGGCACCGATGATGCCGACGATGCCGCCGGGCGGCAGGCGGAAGGAGAGATCCTCGATCAGCAGCCGGTCGCCATAGGCCTTGGCGAGATGCTCGGCCTCGATCACCAGATCGCCGAGCCGCGGTCCCGGCGGCAGTACGATCTGCACCATATCGGACGCCTTCTCGCGGCTCTGGGCGAGCAGCTCTTCATAGGCCGAGAGCCGCGCCTTACTCTTCGCCTGACGCGCGCGCGGGCTTTGCTTGACCCAGTCGAGCTCGCGCTCGAGCGTACGCTGCCGTGCCTCTTCCTGCTTGCCTTCCTGCGCGAGACGCTTTTGCTTCTGCTCGAGCCAGCCAGAGTAGTTGCCCTGATAAGGAATGCCCTGGCCACGATCGAGCTCCAGGATCCAGCCTGCGACCTCGTCGAGGAAATAGCGGTCATGGGTGACGGTCACCACCGTACCCGAATAATCGTGCAGGAAACGCTGCAGCCAGGCGACGGATTCGGCGTCGAGGTGGTTGGTCGGCTCGTCGAGCAACAGCAGATCGGGTTTCTGTAACAGAAGACGGCATAGCGCGACGCGCCGCCGTTCGCCGCCCGAGAGCTTGGTCACATCGGCATCGCCTGGCGGGCAGCGCAGCGCGTCCATCGCGATCTCGATGGTGCGATCGAGCTCCCAGCCATTCGCCGCGTCGATTTTTTCCTGCAGCTCGCCTTGCTCGGCGATGAGCACATTCATCTCGTCTTCGTCGAGCTCTTCGCCGAATTTCGCGCTTACCTCTTCGAAACGCTCGACCAGCGCCTTGATCTCGGCCAAGCCCTCGGTGACGTTGCCGGCGACGTCCTTCGTCGGATCGAGCTCGGGTTCTTGCGACAGATAGCCGACGCTTGCCCCTTCCGCGGCCCAGGCCTCGCCGCTGAAGCTCTTCTCGACCCCGGCCATGATCTTCAAAAGCGTCGACTTGCCGGCGCCATTGGCGCCGAGCACGCCGATCTTCGCACCCGGCAAAAACGAGAGACGGATGTCTTTCAGGACTTCGCGGCCGCCGGGATAGGTCTTCCCGAGGCCTTTCATCACATAGATGTATTGATAAGCTGCCATGCCGCGCTTCTAGCCTAGGGGGTCATCCCTCGCAACGCGACATTGTGAGAGGGGATCAAGATCATGGATCGAGCGAAGACGATCGCGGTGATTGGCGCCGGCAACGGCGGCTTCAATCTTGCCGCACATCTGGGCGCTGCCGGCCATCGGATGCGCCTCCACGACATCGACGACGCCAAGCTGACGGTACTTCGCGCCGCCGGCGGTATCGACACCAGCGGCATGGGCACCGGCTTCGCCAAGCTCGACCGCGTCACCACCGATCTCGCCGAGGCCGTCGACGGCGCCGAGATAATCGTCGTGTGCACCGGCGGTCACCGGCAAACCGCCGTCGCCAAGTCCTCGGCGACGCTGCTCGCGGATGGCCAGACCATTCTGCTCGTCTAGGGCAATACCGGCGGATCGCTCGCCTTTCGGCGCGTGCTCGATCAATTCGGCTGCCGCGCACAGATCGAGCTCGCCGAAATGGACAACTATCCCTATTCCGCCCGAACGCTCGGCCCTACCAAAATTCAGCCGATCGTCACTAAACGCTGGCTGCAAATCGCGAGCTTTCCCGGCACTCGCATCGATACCGTCTTCGCCACCTTGGGGCCGCTGTTCCCGACAGCGGTGAAAGCGCCCAATGTCATCCATACCGGCTTCACGAACGCGAATGCAATGCTCCATGTCGCGAATTGCGTGCTCAACGCGACCCGCATCGAGCATGCCGAAACCTATAAATGCTATTCGCACGGCGTGACCGAAGGCGTGGCGCGGATCTATCGGGCGATCAACGCCGAGCGGGTGGCGGCCGCCGCGACTTTGGGCGCGACAGTGCCGACGCTCGAGGACTGGTTCGAGCGCGTTTATAAAGTCCGCGAGCCAAGCCTGGTCGAGACCTTCCAGAAGCTCACTTTCAATGCCGACGGGCCCTATGGCGGCACGCCAGCGCCGAAATCCTTCGACAACAACTACGTCGCCGAAGATGTGCCGGTCGGATTGATGCCGATAGCGGCGATCGGCAAGGCCGCCGGTGTTTCGATGTCGGCGACACAAACCCTGGTTGACATGGCGAAGCTGATGACCGGCAACGACTATGCGGCGATCGGCCGAACCCTCGAGATGATGGGTCTGGCCGGCAAAGACGCCGCCGGCATCCGGCACATTGTCGATCAGGGCTTCGGCTGAGTCGGGCCTCGCAACGCGGCATAATCACCGCGATCAGGACGTTATCGCACCATGCCCTTCCTACGCTTCGTGCTGAACGTGCTCTGGGTCTTCACCGGCGGTCTGTGGATGGCCGCCGCGTGGCTCCTTGCCGCGCTGATCATGGCGATCACCATCATTGGTCTGCCCTGGACGCGCGCTGCCTTCAACATCGCGCTCTATGCCTTCGTGCCGTTCGGTCATCGCGCGGTTTCGCGCGCGCGCTTCACCGGCCGCGAGGATGTCGGCACCGGCCCGCTCGGCCTGATCGGCAATCTCATCTGGCTGGTGCTCGCCGGCTGGTGGCTGGTGCTCGCCCATCTCATCACCGCGGCCGCGCTGGCGATCACCGTCATCGGCATCCCTTTCGCCTGGGCGCATGTGAAGCTCGCCGCGATCCCGCTCTGGCCGATCGGGCGGATGATCGTCACTGCCGAGGAAGCGGCGGCGGGAACGCTTCACCCCGACCGCTACTTTCCGCCGCGATAGCCGTCGGTCAGCGTTCCAAGGAACGCGACGATATCGTCGATCTCCCGATCGTTCAGCGCCGGCGGATCGCCGGGATGGCGATCGAAAGGTGGCTCGACATTGACGTTGTCCCAATATTGCGGCGGCAGGTCGTTGAATTTCTCGATCTTGCCGTCGGCGCCGCGTGGATACCATTTCGCGGGATCGGTATCGCGCGTCGCATAGAATTCCACGGCCTGACGCAGCGTATGGAAGACGCCGTTGTGGAAGAAGACATGGCGCAGCGCGACATTCCGCAGGCTAGGCGCCTTGAACATGCCGCAATAGTCGGAATGGTCCGTGAGATCGGCGCGCTGCGGCCCGCAGAGACCGAGATCGTAATAATTCGGATCGGCATTCGCCGGGATCGCCGGATTGCGCGGCACGCCGAGCGCGACGAAACCGTAATCGGTGAATTGCGGCGGCCCCCCTTCATTGTCACGCGTGCTTTTATGGCAATGCGCGCAATTGCCCTTGGCGGGATCGTTGAAGAGAGCAAGGCCGCGCGCCTCTGCGGGCGCCAGTACTGCCTTGCCGGCGAGATAGGCGTCGTAGTTGCTGCTGTAGGGATAGAAGTCCTTGTCGCTCTGCTCATAGGCCTCAAAGGCTTGCACGATCGTCGCGAAGAGTTGCGCCGTGTCGTCGCTCCCCACGACGCGGCGCAGCGCCGCGGCCTCGGGCGATTTTTTCGCGGCGGCGACGACGGCACCGGAATCGGCATTGGCCATCTCGAAAGGCGAGAGCAGCGGCAGCCGCGCCTGATCGCGGCCGCGATCGACGCGACCATCCCAGGTAAGGCCGCCGGTCGGACCGTTATCGACGCTGGCATCGCCTTCTTCGTCGGATTCGTAGTAGTGCTCGGAGAATTGCGGCGTCGCTTGCAGATATTTGAGCGACGGCACGGCGCGGACGCCCGGCTGCCGCACATCCTTGCCGCCAAGCATGACTGCCGCCTTACCCGCCGGGCCGAAGCCATGCGCCGGGTCGTGACACGACGCGCAGGCAAGCTTACCCGAGGCCGAAAGCGCGGGATCGGAGAACAACGCGCGGCCGAGTTGGGTCAACGCCGCAACCTCGCGGTTGACGACCTGCCGCGATATCGGTCCTTGCGCGGAGGCACCGGATGCCAGCACCGCCAACAACAGACCGCCGCCCAGCGCCATGACGGGCCGTGCTCTCATCGCTGCAAAATGGAGAAACTTCACACCAATTGCCAGGCACATCGGGTTCATCTCGGTGTTTCACAGAAGTGTCATAGAGCCGTGGCTATATCCTTGGTCGCCCCTCAAACGCTCCAACGGAAAATCATGAAAAAGCAGGTTCCGGCACTCGCGATCGCATTCGGCGCGTTTCTGGTCGGGACGGGCGCGAGCGACATGGCGCACGCGCAATCCCAGCCGCCCTCCGGGATCGATCGGATCGACACCGTTGTCGTGATCTATGCCGAGAACCGCAGCTTCGACAGCCTTTACGGCACCTTTCCCAGCGCCAACGGGCTGCAGCATGTCGCCCAGGCGGAATATTTGCAGCGCGACCGCGACGGTTCGGTGCTGAAAGAGCTGCCGCCGATCTGGATGGGGCTTACCGCGATCGGCCTGACGCCGCCGGTGACCGAAGCCGAGACAGCGCATCTGCCAAACCGGCCTTTCGCAATCGACGATCCCAAAGGCTTCAACCAGGGCGTCGGCACCATCACCCGCGATCTCTGGCATCTTTTTTATCAAAATCAGATGCAGATCGACGGCGGCAAGAACGACAAGTTCGCCGCGTATGCCGATTCCGGCGCGCTCGTCATGGGGCATTATTCCTCGAGCAGCCGCGATCTGCCGCTGTGGAAAGTCGCGCGGCGCTACGCGCTCGCCGACAATTTTTTCATGGGCGCGTTCGGCGGCTCGTTCCTCAACCATTTCTGGCTGATCTGCGCCTGCACGCCGGTCTATCCCAACGCCGATCAAAGTCCGGCCAAGAGCAAGATCGCGGCGGTCGATCCCGACGGCGTCAGCCTCACCCTTGCCGCGGACTCGCCGAAATCGGCGCTCGATGGCCCGCCGAAATTCGTCAACAACGGCTCGATCACGCCGAAGGATTTCTACGCCATCAACACGATGCAGCCGCCTTACCAGCCGAGCAGCGTCAAGCCGGCCAAAGGCGGCGATCCGCGCTATGCCGATCCCGACGATCCGACCGTGCTGCCGCCACAGGGAATGCAGAACATCGGCGATCTGCTCTCCGCCAAAGGCGTGAGCTGGGCCTGGTATAGCGGCGCGTGGCAGGCGGCGCTCGACAATCAGAACGGCTTCGCTGCGCCCGACTTCCAGTACCATCACCAGCCGTTCAACTATTTCGCCGATATGGCGCCCGGCAACCGTGCGCGCGACGAGCACATCCGCGACGGCGGACTCGACGGCGTCAAATTCATCGCCGCGATCGATGGCGGCACCTTGCCGTCGGTCTCGTTCTACAAGCCGCAGGGCAGCCTCAATCAGCATCCGGGCTATACCAGCGCGCTCGCCGGCGACGCGCATATTGCCGACGTCGTGGCCCATCTCGAGAAGAGCGAGCAATGGCCGCACATGCTCGTCATCGTCACCTACGATGAGAATGGCGGCCAATGGGATCATGTCGCGCCGCCAAAGGGCGACCGCTGGGGGCCCGGTACGCGAATCCCGGCCATCATCATCTCGCCTTTCGCCAAACGCGGCACGGTCGACCACACGCAATACGACACGACCTCGATCCTGCGCTTCATCACCGAGCGCTTTGATCTGCCGGTGCTCCCGGGCGTCGCCGTGCGCAATGCCGCGCTGGTCGCGAACGGCGCCAAGCCGATGGGCGATCTGACCGGCGCGCTGAATCTCAGCGGGCGCTAGGCCTCCTCAAACTTCACCCCGCACAAGGCAGGACCCGAGCAGCAGTCGGGTACCGTGCCGAGTTGAGGGGCCTTACACGCGAGGCCCCTAGGGCGTAGGCTCGCGCGAGAGGTAAAAGCTGCGCCACCACGACGAGGACGATGATGACCGAAATACCTTACACGCCGCCGAAGGTCTGGACCTGGAGGAAGGACGCCAGTGGCTGGCGATACGCCAACACAAACCGGCCGATCGCCGGGCCGACCCATGAGAAAGAGCTGCCGGTCGGGCGCCATCCGCTGCAGTTTTATTCCCTGGCGACGCCCAATGGCGTGAAGGTCACCATTATGCTGGAGGAGCTTTTGGCGCTCGGCCATCGCGGCGCCGAATACGACGCCTGGCCGATCAAGATCGGCGAAGGCGACCAGTTCGGCAGCGGCTTTGTCGCCGTCAATCCGAATTCCAAGATTCCGGCGTTGCTCGACCGTTCCGAACCCAAGCCGGTGCGCGTCTTCGAATCAGGCGCGATCCTCGTCTATCTCGCCGAGAAGTTCGATGCCTTGTTGCCGACCGACCGCGCCGCGCACGCCGAATGCCTTTCCTGGCTCTTCAGGCAGATGGGCAGCACGCCCTATGTCGGCGGTGGTTTTGGTCATTTCTATGCCTACGCACAGACCAAGATCGAATATGCCATCGACCGCTTCGCCATGGAGGCGAAGCGGCAGCTCGACGTGCTCGACCGACGCCTCGCGGAAAGCGAATACGTCGCCGGCAATAGCTACACGATCGCCGATATCGCGATCTGGCCGTGGTATGGCGGCCTGGCGCAGCATAACCAATACGGCGGCGCGGAATTCCTGCAGGTGCAGGATTATAAGAACCTGCAGCGCTGGACGACGATGATCGGCCAACGCCCGGCGGTGAAGCGCGGCCGCAAGGTCAACCGGCTGAGCGGGGATCCCGCGGATCAGCTCCACGAGCGGCACGATGCCAGCGACTTCGAAACGAGGACGCAGGACAAGCTCGCGGCCGCCCAGCACTGAAGGGCGTGGGTCGATCGCCGCTAGCCGCCGTCTCGCGCGCCGCGGCCGCTTGTGCTAACAAATCTCCGCCCGGCGGTATTCGGGCGGAGGTTCGGCCATGATCAATCTGCAAGATATTCGCTATGTCCGGCTCGGCACACGCGATCTCGAGGGCGCGATCGACTACGCGACCAAGATCCTCGGCCTTCAGCTCGTCGGTCGTGAAGGAAAATCGGCCTATCTCCGCAGCGACACCGTCGCGGTGCGCGGCGACACGCGCGACCATACCCTCGTCTATTTCGAGGGCGATCCGGGCGACCACACCATCGGCTTCGATCTCAAGGACCCAGCCGATTTCGACACGGTCGGCGCGGCGCTCGATAACGCCGGCTACGGCGCGCAAATGGCGACCAAGGAAGAATGCGAGAAGCGGCGCGCGCGCGGCGTGATCCAGTCGCTCGACCCGACCGGCAATAAGATCGAGATCGTCGCCCGGCCCTATCATTCCGGTACGCGCTATTTCCCGGGCCGCGACGCCGGCATCACCCATTTCAGCCATATCGGTCTCAACTCGACCGACGCGCCGCGCGATGAGGAATTCTGGACGCAACTCTGCAGCGCGCGCGTCTCCGACTGGCTCGGCGATGCGCCGCTCTTGCGCATTGGCACCTGCCATCATTCGATCGCGATTTTCCCGGCGACGCGTCCGGGCGTGCAGCACATCAATCATCAGGTCGAAGACGTCGACGACGTGATGAAGTCCTATTACTTCCTCAAGGACAAGGGCGTGAAGATCGCCTGGGGTCCCGGACGCCACCCGCTCTCGACGGCGGTCATGGTCTATTTCTACGGGCCCGACAACATGGTCTATGAATATTCCTGCGGCGTGAAACACATCCTGCCCGAAGAAGAGGCGACCTACCGCCCGCGCCAATTCCCGTCGACGCTCACCTCGTTCTGCATGTGGGGCTCGGTGCCCGACTTCCCGGCAATGGAAGCGGCGATGACGCCGGCAAAGCCGGCGCTCAAAGCCGTGTAAGCGGCGGTCATGCCGGCGATCGCGCGCATCGCCCAATATGCCGACGAGCTGACGCGCTGGCGGCACGACATCCACGCCCATCCCGAGCTGGGTTTCGAAGAAGAGCGCACCAGCGCTTTTGTTGCCGAGCAACTCCTGCGTTTCGGCTATGAGGTCCATCGCGGGGTTGGCCGCACCGGCGTCGTCGGCGTGCTGCGCGCCGGCAACGCACCCAAGAGCATCGGCCTGCGCGCCGACATGGACGCGCTGCCGATCCGCGAAGCCAGCCGCTTCGCTTACCGCTCGCAGAACGAGGGCCGCATGCATGCGTGCGGTCACGACGGCCACACGACGATGCTCCTGGGCGCGGCACGCTACCTCGCCGAGACGCGCGCGTTCGACGGCACCGTCAATCTCATCTTTCAGCCTGCCGAGGAAGGCCTCGGCGGCGGCAAGGCCATGGTCGATGACGGGCTGTTCGCGCGCTTTCCGAGCGATGCGATCTTCGGGATGCACAATCGTCCGGGCCTCGCGATCGGCAAGTTCGCCATCCGGCCCGGCCCGATGATGGCGGGCGGCGCCTATTTCGATATCGCGATCGATGGCCGCGGCGCGCATGCCGCGCGGCCCGAATCCGGCATCGATCCGGTGCTGGTCGCAAGCCATATCGCGACGGCGCTACAAAGCATCGTCGCGCGCAATGTCAGGCCGCTCGACACCGCCGTCGTCAGCGTGACTCAGATCCACGCCGGCGAGGCCTATAACGTCATTCCGTCGAACGCCGTCATGCGCGGCACGGCACGCGCCTTCAGCCGCGACACGCTGACCCTCATCGAGCGGCGCATCCGCGATATCGCGAGCGGCGTCGCCCAGGGAATGGGCGCAGCCGCCACGCTCGACTTCCGCGTCATCTTTCCGCCGCTCGTCAACAACGCCGATGAGGCGCGGTTCATCGCCGATTGCGCCGCCGAGCTGGTCGGCGCCGAGAATGTCGACACCGCCGGCGGAATGACCATGGCGTCGGAGGATTTCGCCTACATGCTCGAGCAGCGGCCGGGCGCCTATATCCAGATCGGCAACGGCGATGGCGAGGGCGGCTGCGAAGTTCATAACCCCGGCTACGATTTCAACGATGCGGCGCTGACCACCGGCGCCAGCCTCTACGCGCGTCTCGTCGAGAAGAAGCTGACACGCGTCTAGTTCTTCAGCGGCAGGAATGCGGCGGTGTAGGCATTAGTCTCATCGCCACCGTATCGGCGACAAAGATCGAATTGGCTACTCCGCCGCGGCGCGATGACCGCTGACCTCGTCCCCGGCGTTGTCGTCGAGCCGCGCGAATTCGCGTGTCGATGCCAGGGTCACGATCGCCATGAGCACAAGGGTGATGCGCATGTCCTCGAGCGCCATCGCTGACTGCGGATGACCGCGCACCACCAACACGAAGTTGAGGACCATCGCGGCAAAGGCAACGCCCATGCCGTTCGATATCTGCTGCAGCATGCTTGAGAAGCTCGAGGCCGCGCTCATTCGCGCCGCCGGGATGTCGGCGAAGGCCATGCTATTGAGCGCCGTATATTGCAGCGAGCGGAAAAAGCCCGCGATCAGCAGGATAATGAAAATCACGACGAAGGGCATCGCCGGATTGAAGATCACGCAGATGATGACGCCGATCGCGCTGATGATGCCGTTGACGACGAGCGCCGTGCGAAAGCCCCAACGGCGCAAGATGCGGATCGCGGCGATCTTCATCGCGAAGGAGCCGAGCGCGGCGGCGACGGTCAAGAGCCCCGATAGGAAAGCCGTGAAGCCGAGGCCGATCTGCAACAGGATCGGCAGAAGATAATTCAGCGAGGCGGTGCCGATGCGAAACACCGATCCGCCGACGACGCTCGCCGCGAAGGTCGGGATGCGCAGCAAGGTCGGATCGATCACCGGATACGGCGCGCGCCGGAGATGCCGCGCCGCGGCAAGCCCGGCGACGACCGAGATGCCGCTCAGGGACGCGACCGCGGTCCAGTCGATCTCGGGCCGCTCGATCAGGTCGCAGACATAGACGAAGCTTGCGAGGGCGGTGCCGGTGAGGAGGAAGCCCGGCCAATCGAGCGATGGCGTCTCGGGCTCGCGATAATTCTCGATGAAGCATGTCACCAGCACGAAGCCGAGGATGCCGACGGGGACATTGAGGAAGAAGATCCAGCGCCAGCTCGCATAGGTGGTGATGAAGCCGCCGATCGGCGGCCCAAGCGTCGGTCCGATCATCGCTGGGATCGTCAGATAGGCCATGGCAGTAACGAATTCCGCCTTGGCGATGCTGCGGAACATGATGAGCCGACCGACCGGCACCATCATGGCACCACCCATGCCCTGCAGCACCCGTGCCGCCGCGAGCTCGGCAACGTTGTTGCAGAACCCGCACAGCACCGATCCGATGGTAAAGACCGTGATCGCGGTGCGGAACACGGTCCTGGCGCCGAAGCGGTCGGCAAACCAGCCGCTGACCGGGATGAAGATCGCGAGGCTCAGCACATAAGAGGTGATGCCGATCGAGAGATGGATCGGCGTTGTACCGAAGGTCACGGCCATCTGCGGCAGCGCCGTCGTAATCACCGTGCTGTCGAGATTCTCCATGAACAGCGCCGACGCCACGATCAGCGGTACGATCATGCTGCGCGATACAGGAAGCTTCATGGGCGGTGGATCGTCAATCGGCCGCGGCGTCGGCGGTCTCGACACCGTCATGGCCGTGGCCGCTCACCTCGGCGCCGGCATTGGGCGCGAGCCGCGTGTAGAAGATGCAGCCCGATAGCGCGACCAGCGACATCAGAATGAAGACCGTGCGGATGTCCTGGCCCGACACCGTGGTCGAGGTCTCGACGTGAAAGAGCTGCATCGTGTGCAACAGCACTGCCGCCAGCGCGACGCCCAGGCCATTATTGATCTGCTGCATCATGCTCGAGAAGCTGGTCGCGGCGCTGGTGCGACGATTGGGAATGTCGGCGTAGGCAAGTGTCGTCAGCCCGGTGAATTGCAGCGAGCGGAAGAAGCCGCCGACCAACAGGATCAGGAACACGACATAACCAGGCGTGCCGATGGTGACGAGGGCGCAGGCGGCGACCGCGCAGGCGCTGATCACGCCGTTGCCGAGCAATACGGTGCGGAATCCCCAGCGGCGCAACACCGGCGGGATCGCCGCCTTCATCGTTAGCGAGCTCAGCGCCGCGGCGAGGGTGATCGAGCCGGACGCGAAGGCCGACATGCCCATATTGACCTGGAGCATGATCGCCATGAGATAGCCAACACCGCCCGCGCCGATGCGGAACAGCGCGCCGGCCGCGACGCCGGTGAAGAAGGACGGGATTCGCAAGAGGCTCAGATCGAGGATCGGCTCGGAGCGGCGCAGCATATACCATGACGCGAACGCGCCCGAGGACAGGCTGATGATGAAAAGCCCCGCAGTCAAAACCGGACTCGTGCCCGGCTGCACCACGAGATCGCAATCGAGCACCAGCGTGGCGATGGCGATGCCGGTGAACACGAAGCCGATCCAATCGAAGGACGGGCTCTGCTCCTCGCGATAATTCTCGAGGAAGATAAAAACCAGGATGGCGCCGACGATCCCGATCGGCAGGTTAAGGAAGAAGATCCAGCGCCACGATGCGTAAGTGGTGATGAAGCCGCCGACCGGTGGACCCAGGACCGGCCCGATCATCGCCGACATGCTGAGCGTCGAGAGCGCGCGCACGAGGCCCGCTTTGCCGACGGCGCGGAACAGCACCAATCGCCCGACCGGCACCATCATCGCGCCGCCAAGGCCTTGGAAGACACGGCAGAGCGCGAATTCCGTCACGCCGTTGCACAGACCGCATAACACCGAGCCGAGGGTGAAGACGGCGATCGCCGTGCCGAAAACCGTGCGCGCGCCCATCCGATCTGAGACCCAGCCGCTGACCGGGATGAAGACCGCGAGGCTGAGGATATAGGCGGTGATGCCGATCGAGAGATGGATTGGCGTCGTGTCAAACGAGATCGCCATTTGCGGCAGGGCGGTCGTGATCACCGTGCCGTCGAGATTCTGCATGAAGAACGCCGCGGCGACGATCCCGAGCAAAAGACTATGGCGCGAGACGCGGAACGGCATCAGGACGGAATCCGGAACAGAATGGCGTGGCGGATCAATCTATTGCCCGACGCGCGGTTTTGAAACCCGCCCTGACGCATTGCTGCCCCCGCAATCCCGCGTCGCCCGCGGCCGGCCTTCGCACTGGCTGCCCTTCACCTCGCGCCGGAACGCCGCTAAGTTCTGAACGGGATTTGCCCCGATGTCCAAATAAGAGAGGAGCGCTCGCCATGGCGATCACGATGTATAGCGGCTCGGTTCCGGTGTTCCTGCAGCTTCTGCCGGCGGTGTCCGGCTGCCTCGACAAGGCCCAGGCTTTTGCCGAATCGCGCAAATACGATCCGAACCTGCTGTTGCAGCTGCGGCTCGCGCCCGACATGTTCCCCTTCGCCCGCCAGGTCCAGCAGGCGACCGCACATGCCCTCGCTCCCGGCCGCGTCGCTGGCGCGGCGCTGCCGAACCTCACCGACTGCAGCACCATCGCCGAGCTTAAGCAGCGCGTCGCCACCACCGTCGATTTCCTCAAAGGGCTCCAGGCCTCGCAGATCGACGGCAAGGAGAACAGCGACGTAACAGTTCAGCTTGGGCCAAACACTCGCACCTTCAAGGCGCAGGTGCTCGTCTATCACCACTCCTTGCCGAACTTCTATTTCCACACCACGACCGCTTACGACATCCTGCGCCATTACGGCGTCGAGCTCGGCAAGCGCGATTTCATGGGCCAGATGCCTGGCTGATATGACGGCCGGACCGGGACCGGCGGCGCCGCGCCGGTTCCGGTCTTCCTCTGCCAACGGCGCTGCGCGGGGATGTCATGCCGGCCAAAGCCCGCCCGTTCCATGTTCACGAGCATGATTGGCATTCGCAGGCCTATGTCGCTCACTGGATCGGTGAGGACATCACCCGTGATGCCGAACGCCGCCCGATCCTGCGCAAGATGCTGTCCGTCGCGCCGTTCGAGAAGAACGCGGCGATCCGCGCTCTCGACGTCGGCGCGGGCTACGGCGTCGTCACCGAAGAGCTACTGCGCGCTTTCCCGAAAGCGCGGGTGACCTGGCAGGATTATTCGCGGCCGATGCGCGATCAGGCGCAGAAGCGCCTCACCAAGCACGAGAAGCGACTCGGCTATGTGATCAGCGACCTCACCGATGCCGGCTGGCAGAAAGAGCTGTCCGGCCCGTTCGATCTCGTGGTCTCGGGCATCGCGCTCCACAATCTGCGCGATCGCAAGGCGATCTTCCGCTGCTACGGCGCGATCCGCGGCCTGCTCGCACCCAAGGGCTGCTTTCTCGATTACGACTATTTTCAATATGCGGGCGGGCTCGACGCGCATCTCGCCGGCATGCGCGAAGCCGGCTTCGCCACTGTCGACTGCGTCTGGCAAGAAGGCGCAGCGGCGATCGTGAAAGCCGCTTAGACATCGGTGCATCCGCTCGACGCGCGAAGGGAGGGCGCGCCGATGGCGAGTAACGACTTCGGAATCGGCAAGCCGGTGCGACGCAAGGAAGACTTGCGCCTCCTGACCGGCCGCGGGCGTTACACCGTCGATATCGATATTCCCGGCGGGGCTTGGGCCGTGTTGCTGCGCTCGCCGCATGCGCATGCGCGGGTGCTGCGCATCGATTCCGCCCGCGCGCGGGCACTTCCCAGCGTGATTACGATTCTGACCGGCGCCGACGTCGTGGCCGAAGGCATCAAGCCAGCCGGAACCGATCAGCAAGGCTTCGGTCCGCGTCAGGTGCAACTCGGCTTTCCCGATGTCGTGCTCTGGAATCGCGATGGCTCGGACATGTACCCCTCGCCGTTACTGCCGCTCGCGACCGACCGGGCGCGCTATGTCGGCCAGGGCGTGGCGTTGGTGATCGCGGAAAGCCTCGCGGTCGCCCGCGACGCCGCCGAACTCATCGCCGTCGATTACGAACCGCTGCCGGCAGTCACCAATTCCGAAGACGCAGCAAAGCCCGGCGCGCCGCTGCTCTGGGACGAAGCGACGAATGTCTGTCTCGATTCCGAGGCCGGCGACGCGGCGAAGACGGCAGAAGCTTTCGCGCGCGCCGCGCATGTTGTGCGCCTCAAGACCTGGGTGCAACGCGTCACCGGCGTCACCATGGAGCCGCGCGCCGCGGTCGCCGAATACGACGCCGCACGCGATCACGTGACGCTTTATGCCGGCGCCGGCGCCGGCGCCGTGCGAACCAAGGCGGGCATCGATACTATCCTCGGCCTGCCACCCGAGAAGCTCCGCGTCATCGCTTACGATGTCGGTGGCAATTTCGGCACGCGCAACGCGGTCTACCCTGAATCGACGCTGCTGGTTTGGGCGGCACGCAAGCTGAAGCGCTCGATCAAATGGGTGGCCGAGCGGCAAGAAGGCTTTCTCGCGGACTATCAGGGCCGCGATCTCACCGCCGATACCGAGCTCGCGCTCGATGCGAGCGGCAAGTTCCTGGCGATGCGCAGCAAGCATCTCAGCAATCTCGGCGCACATGTGCTGGCGATCATGCCGCTGCGCAAAGCGGTGGGGATCCTGTCGGGTGTCTACGACGTGAAGGCGGCGCATGTGGAGGCGCGCGGCGTCCTCAGCAACACGCCGACCACCGTGCCCTATCGCAGCGCCGGCCGGCCGGAAGCGATGTTCATCGTCGAGCGGCTGATCGACATCGCCGCGCGCGAGCACGGCTTCGACCGTATCGAGCTGCGACGGCGCAACCTCATCGCGCCCGAGGCGCTGCCCTACCGCAATTGCACCGGCGTCACCTATGACAGCGGCGAATACGAGCGCGTGATGGACGAGGCGCTGGGGCTCGCCGATCAGAAGGGGTTCACGGCGCGCCGCGTCGCGGCCAAGGCGCGCGGCAAGCTCCTGGGTCTCGGCATCGCCAATTATATCGAATGCACCACCGGCATCCCGCGCGAGCGCGCCGAGGTGATCGTCCGGCCCGAGGGTCGAGTCGATGTCGTCATCGGCACGCAATCGCACGGCCAGGGCCACGAGACCAGCTTCGCGCAATGCATCACTGACTGGCTCGGCGTCGATTTCGACGCGGTTCATCTCATTACCAGCGACACCGATCTCGTCCCGGTCGGCGGCGGCAGCAATTCCGGCCGCTCGATGCGCTATGCCAGCGTGTTGATGGGCTATGCCGTCGATGAGATTGTCGCCAAGGGCAAGCGCATCGCCGCACATCTGCTCGAAACATTGACGGCGCTTTCGCGATCGAAGGCACCGACCGGCGCATCGGTCTCTACGAGGTCGCCGCGGCCGGCGCAACGCGGGCCGATCTGCCCGAGGAATTACGCGGCAAGCTCGCCGCCGAGCGCGACGAGGTGTTCAAAGTAGCGGCCTTTCCCTATGGGACCCATGTCTGCGAGGTCGAAATCGATCCCGAGACCGGTGCGGTTGAACTCACGCGCTACGCCGCGGTCGATGATGTCGGCACCGCGGTCAATCCGATGATCCTCCACGGCCAGACACATGGCGCGGCGGCGCAGGGCATCGGCCAAGCGCTCTGGGAGCAATGTGTCTACGACCGGCGC
>DASYAL010000015.1:0-2605 GCA_036501365.1 Allostellaceae bacterium
CGCCATCCTCGACGCCATTCGCCGCTCCTTTCCGTCGCCGCGCCTGCGCGTCGCCGACCGCGGCCTGCGCGAAGGCATGCTGGTCGAAATGATGCGCGAAGACCGCGTCTGGGGAGAAGCGTAACGCTATGGCGCGGCTGACCGACGAGAAGCGCCGCACGGCGTCGTCACGAAATTGGCTCGAGCGCCAGCTCAAGGACCCTTACGTGGCACGCGCCAAGCGCGAGGGGCTCCGCTCGCGCGCCGCCTACAAGCTCGTCGAAATCGACGACAAGTATAAAGTCTTTAAAGCAGGCGCCCGCGTCGTCGATCTTGGCGCCGCGCCGGGCGGCTGGAGCGAGATCGCGGCGCGCCGCGTCGGCGGCAAAGGACGCGTCGTCGCGCTTGATATTCTCGA
This sequence comes from Allostellaceae bacterium, assembly GCA_036501365.1. Taxonomy (GTDB): domain Bacteria; phylum Pseudomonadota; class Alphaproteobacteria; order ATCC43930; family CGMCC-115725; genus CAIKMD01. The sequence goes on from DASYAL010000015.1 coordinate 398, forward strand.
CATCAAGCCGCTGCCCGGCGTTGAATTTCTACAACTCGATTTTCTCGACGAGACGGCGCCGGCGCGCTTGAAGGAATTGCTCGGCGGCAAAGCTGACCTCGTCCTCTCCGATATGGCGGCTAATGCCACAGGCCATCGCCAGACGGATCATCTGCGCATCATGGCGCTCGCCGAGGCTGCCGCGGCATTCGCACGCGAAGTGCTGGCGCCGAAAGGCGCGTTTCTCTGCAAGGTGCTGCAAGGCGGCACTGAGGCCGGGCTGTTGGCCGAGCTCAAGCGCGACTTCGAAAGCGTCAAGCACGTCAAGCCGCCGGCAAGCCGCGCCGATTCGGCGGAACTTTATCTGTTGGCGCGGGGCTTTCGCGGTTGAAGCGACAACTAGCGCGCCTTGCTCGGCGCATGCGCCTCCGCTTCGATGCGCCCCGACAGCTCCGCGCCGGCATCCGCCGGCAGCCGCATGAAGATCAGCGCGGCGCTCGCCGCCAGTAACGAGACGAAAAGAAAGGCCGGTGGAAAGTCGTTGATCCCCATGGTCGGCGAATGTTTCAGCCGCAGCGTGATCTCGACGACCAGCGCGCCCACCGCGACGCCGGTCGACAGCGATAATTGCTGGGCCGCGGCGACCATCGAAGTCGCCCGGCTCATCCGCGGCGGATCGATCTCGGCATAAGCGAGGGTGTTGATGCTGGTGAATTGCAGCGAGCGAAAGAAGCCGCCGGACAACAGAATCCCGACCATGGCGGCATAGGGCATGCCGTGCACAAACGTGGCGCAGGCGGCGAGGAAGCCGCTCGAGATCAGGGCGTTGTAGATGAGCACGTTGCGATAGCCGAAGCGGCCGAGCACGCTCGCGACCGCCGCCTTCATGAACATCGAGCCGAGCGCGGTGGTGAAGGTGATAAGGCCGGATTGGAACGGGCTAAGCCCGAAGCCGAGCTGCAGCAATAGCGGCAGCAGAAAAGGCAGCGCCCCGATGCCGAGCCGGAACAGAAAACCGCCGAAAATCGAGGCGCGAAAGCTCGGCAATCGCAGCAGCGACAGATCGAGGATCGGCGCCGCGGCGCGGCGCGCGTGTATAACGTAGGCGATCGACGACATCGCACCGACGACGAGCAGGCCGACGACGATGCCTGTCGGCAAGAAATCGAGCCCCATGACCGAAAGCCCGAACGCGAGCCCGGCAATGCCGAGTCCGGACAGAACGAAGCCGACATAATCGAACGGATCGGACCGCCCGACATGGACGTTGGCGATGTAACGCGTCGCCAATGCGATTCCGGCCAGCCCGATCGGCACGTTGATCAAAAAGATCCAATGCCACGATGCATAGGTGGTAATGAAGCCGCCGAGCGGCGGCCCGCAGATCGGTCCGATCAAGGCCGGGATGGTGACCAGCGACATCGCATTGAGCAGATGCCTCTTGTGGATGCTGCGCACCATGATGAGGCGGCCGACCGGCGTCATCATGGCGCCGCCCATGCCCTGGACGATGCGGGCGAAAACGAATTCCGTCAGCGTATGCGAGGCGGCGCAGCCGATCGAGCCGATAACGAAGACGCCGATGGCGAGGCGAAACACGTTGCGTGCGCCGAAACGGTCGGCGGTCCAGCCGCTGGCGGGAATGAAGATGGCGAGCGACAACAGATACGACGTCACCGCAAGCTTCAGCGCCAACGGATTGGTGCCGAGCGCGTGCGCGATCGCCGGCAGCGACGTCGAAATCACCGTCGAGTCCATGTTGTCCATGAACAGGGCGGTGGCGACGATCAAGGGGACGACGCGGTCGTAGGGAGGCGGTTCTTCCATTCGTCGCTATCGGTTCGCCGCGCCCTCGGCTTTACGCGCCCACGTCGATCTCACGCCAGGCGCTTTGCCGCTTCCTGCACCATGCTGACATCGGAATATGTCTTCACGTCGATGGTCTCTTTGAGGAAGCCGACCTCTTTCTGAAGATTCAGATTGTTCTGCAGGGCCGCCAGATTGGGCATGCCGCTGGGATTGCGGTATTGATCCTTGGCGGTGAAGGCCCATTCCACGCGCGCCGGCGGCAATTTGGTGAGCTTGGCCACGATGGCGACCGCCTCTTCGTGATTCTTGGGATCGCTGTACCAGCGGATGGCGCGGATCGTGTCCTCGAGGAAGTCGACCAGCGCCGCGCGGTTCTGCTGGATGAACGGGGTGCGCGCTGTCCACATCGTGAGCTGGGTG
>DASYAL010000016.1:0-9780 GCA_036501365.1 Allostellaceae bacterium
CCGGCGAAGTGGATCCCGGTTCGCCGATAAGAATATGCGCAAATTAATGGTCCCGGCGACAAAATGCCAATCACGGCCGCCCGCCCGGCGCTCGACTTGCCGCCCGCCTATCGCCTCGTCACCTTGCGCGAGGTCGGCGACGCCTTCGCGCATGCCCGGGCGAACGCCGCGCAGGACGGCGCCGGCACGCTCGTTTACGTCGGCCGCTTCGACTTGGCCGAATTCGCCGTGGTGCTGGAACCGGACGAGCCGCTGCGCGGCGCGCGGCGCGCCTTCTACGCGGGCTGCGCGGCGCTCGCCGATGCGCTCGCGGTTCTCGCGCCGCCCGAGAAGCCGATCGAGTTCGCCTGGCCGGACGCGATCCACGTCGACAAGGGCCTGGTCGGCGGCGTCCGCCTCGGCTGGCCGGCCGGCGCCGACGAGGACGCCGTGCCCGACTGGCTGGTGTTCGGCGCGATGATCCGCACGGTTGCGATGGGCGAGGATGAGGCCGGACTGCATCCGCTCTCATCGGCGCTGAGCGACGAAGGCTTCGCCGACGCCGGCTCCGGCCGGCTGGTCGAGAGTTTCTCGCGCCATCTCATGGTCGCGCTCGATGCCTGGGGCGAAAGCGGCTTCGACGCAGTCGCGAGAACCTATCTGCCGCGCCTGGCGGCCGAACAAGGCGTACGCCGCGAGATCGCCGACAACGGCGATCTGCTGGTGCGGCGCATGGGAAGTGCGCAGATCGAGCGCCGCGCGCTCGTCCCGGCGCTGGCGGCGCCGTCGTGGCTCGACCCGCACAGCGGAGGGCCGCGCCGGTGAAGCTGCTGCGCACCATCCGGCTCGATCCGTCCGACACCTTCGTGTTCGAGCGTGCCGCCGAGCCGGGCGAATGGGCGGTGCCGGGCGCCTTCATGTTCGCCGACGCCGATCCGGCGGCGCTCGCCGGCAAGGCGCGTGCCGCGTTCCGTGCCGGCCTGCTCGGCATCGGCTCGTTCGGCTGGTCGACGCTGGCGCAGATCGTCGAGGCGAGCGAGCCCGATCGCGTCGCCGTCACCGAGCTGCTGGCGCGGCAATTGATCGCCCATTGCGGTGCGCCGAGCCTCGCGCAGGCGCGCGCCGCCGCCGCCGAGGAGATCGCCTTCGCGTCCTCGCTCTGCACTCACCCGCTCGATACCCTGGTCGCGGTCCATCGCACCGACGAGAACGGCGAGATCCGCGAGGCCTTTCGCACCCTGCGCCCGCGCGATGGGCCGAAGCCGCTGCGCGCATTCTCGTTCCTCGAAGTCGAAGGCGACGAGGCGCCGGGCGAGACGATCGATCTCGCGGCCCTGGCGCGGGAGAAGAAGTAGGGCGTCATTGCGAGTTGGGCACCGGCCTGAAGAAGTCGACTCGGACTGAATGAAAATGTGAAAATGGGTGTATATTACTGATGTGACGACAGAATACGGCTCTGGAACACCACACACTTTCTTCCTAGTCGCCCGATTCAGTCAGATTGCAGGGTATAGGTGCTTGAGTTTGATGCGTGCATTGGGGGTTGTGAAGTGCCAATTGGCCTTGGTGTTGTTGGCATTGCGGTCGTGCTCCCAAGCGGCGATTTCGTCGATGAGGGTTTGTTTGTCGGGGATGCGGCGGTCGAGGCACTGGGACGACAGGACGCCGAGTTCCGACTCCGCCAGATCGAGCCAGCTGCCGTGCTTTGGAGTGTAATGCCATTCGAAGCGTTCGACCAGCCGTCTGGCTTCAGCGGCCGGAAAGGCTTCATAGAGTGACGCCTTGCTGTGGATGTTGAGATTGTCCTGGACCAGAACGATTGTCCGGGCATGTGGGAAGTGAAGATCGGCCAAATCTTTCAAGACGCGAGCGTAGTCCACGGCGGTGTGGCGATCCGTGACTTTGACGTGGCGCCAGCCTTCGAGCGGCGCAAACATCATGAAGAGGTTGGCGGTGCCGTTGCGTTCGTACTCGTAATCGCAACGGGCCGGGCGCCCCGGCTTCATCGGGATCGGCACGCGCGTCTCGGCGAGAAGTTGCTTTGAGGTCTCGTCCACACAAACCAGCGGGCAATCTGGATCGTGCGGCCGCGTGTAAACGGCCAGCACGTCTTCCATGGCGGCTACGAACGCACTGTTGGCCTTCGGCGGGATGACCCATTGCTGGCGGCGATGGGGCTGGAGAACGTTTTTTTTAGAACCCGCCCGATCGTGCTGTCACTGGCGCGATCGACAATGTTGAGTTCCACGACCTTCTTCTCCAACAACCGCAAGCTCCAGCGCGCACGTCCCTTGGGAGGTTTGGAACATGCCAAGGCAATCAGCTTGGCTTCCTTCTCGCCATCGAAAATCGGCGCAACAGCCGGTGTCGCTCGTTGCTTGCGGCTCAATACGGCCTCAAAGCCTTCTTCCACCAGTTGCTTGCGCACCCGGTAAATCATCGACGCGCTGGTTTCCAGGGCCTTGATGATCCGGCTGTCACTCCACCCTTCACCCGCCTCCGAGACATCGGCCTTCAACAATATCCGCGCCTTCAGCAGCCGTTGCGCCGGGCTCTTTCCCTTCCGAAGCAACGCCGCAAGTTGCTCGCGCTCCTCCCCGCTCAGCCTCACAACGTACTTCTTTACTGAAATTTCCTTCGCAGCCATGATTGCCTCCGTCGTCCCTACCGCTGACGAAGCGAATCACCAAATCCTTGCAAAATGGTTGAAGCGGGCGACTAGTACGAGCGGGGCAGGCCGAGCACGTGCTCGGCGAGATAGGAGAGGATGAGATTGGTCGAGATCGGCGCCACCTGGTAGAGCCGGGTCTCGCGGAATTTGCGCTCGATGTCGAACTCCTCGGCGAAACCGAAGCCGCCATGGGTCTGGACGCACATGTCGGCGGCCGCCCATGAGGCATCGGCGGCGAGCATCTTCGCCATGTTGGCCTCCGGGCCGCAGTCGCGGCCGGCGGCGTAGAGGTTCGCGGCCTCGTGCACCATCAGCTCGGCGGCGCGCATCTGCGCATAGGCCTTCGCGATCGGGAACTGGACGCCCTGGTTCTGGCCGATCGGCCGGCCGAACAGCACGCGCTCCTTGGCATAATTCGTCGCCTTGGCGATGAACCACTTGGCATCGCCGATCGACTCCGCCGCGATCAGGATGCGCTCGGCATTCATGCCGGAGAGGATATAGCGGAAGCCCTGCCCTTCCTCGCCGATCAGGCTCTCGGCCGGCACCCGCATCTGGTCGAAGAACACCTGCGTGGTCGCGTGGTTCATCATGGTGCGGATCGGCTGGATCGTCAGGCCCTTGGCGTCGCGCATATCGACCAAAAAGACCGAGAGACCCTCGGTGCGCTTCTTCACCTGGTCGCGTGGCGTGGTGCGGGCGAGCAGCAGCATGAGGTCGGAATATTCGGCGCGCGAGGTCCAGATCTTCTGCCCGTTGATCACGTAGGCGTCATTGCCGTCGCGCGTCGCGGTGGTGCGCAGGCTGAGCGTGTCGGTGCCGGAGGTCGGCTCGGTGACGCCGAAGGCCTGCAGGCGCAACTCGCCGCGCGCGATCGCCGGCAGGTACTTGCCCTTCTGCGCGTCGCTGCCGTGCCGCAGCACGGTACCCATGGTGTACATCTGCGCGTGGCAGGCGGCGCCGTTGCAGCCGGAGGCGTGGATTTCTTCCAAGATCGCAGCCGCCGCCGGCATGCTCAATCCGCTGCCGCCGTATTCCTCGGGAATCAGCGCGGCGAGGAACCCGGCCTTGGTCAGCGCGGCGACGAACTCGGCCGGATAGCCGCGCTCGCGGTCGAGCTTGCGCCAGTACTCGCCAGGAAAATCCGCGCACAGGGAACGCACCGCCTCGCGGATCGGCGCGATGTCGTCATGGGAACTACTCAAACCCAGAGCTCCTTTGCCGTCATCGCGAGCGAAGCGAAGCAATCTCGTTCCGCTTGATCATGCACGCGAAGATCGAGATTGCTTCGGCGTGCTACGCACGCCTCGCAATGACAGCATACTATCCCCAAACTTCCCGGGCGATCTCGACGATCATGGCGAGCTTCGCCCATTGCTCCTCCTCGGCCAGGATGTTGCCTTCCTCGGTCGACGCGAAGCCGCATTGCGGCGACAGCGCGAGCTGGTCGAGCGCGACATATCTGCTCGCCTCGTCGAGGCGGCGCTTGATCGCGTCCTTCGATTCGAGCTTGCCGCTCTTCGAGGTGACGAGGCCGAGCACGACGATCTTCTTGCCCGTGGGCAGGAAGCGCAGCGGCTCGAAGCCGCCGGCGCGGTCGCTGTCGTATTCGAGGAAGTAGCCGTCGATGCCGTCGACCCTGCCGAGCAGCTGCTCGGCGACGAACTCATAGCCGCCCGAGGCGATGAAGGTGGAGCGGAAATTGCCGCGGCACGAATGCATGGTGATCGCCATGTCGGCGGGCTTCTCCGCGAGCGCCGCATTGGTGAGCGCCGCGTAGCGGGCGGGCAACGCGTCGGGATCGTCGCCGCGCTTTTTCGACTGCTCGCGCTCGCTCGGATCGCACACCATGGCCCAGGCAGTGTCGTCGAGCTGCAAGTAGCGGCAGCCGGCGTCGTAGAAGGCGCGGATCGCCTTGCGGTAGGCCGCGGCGAGATCGGTGAAGAAAGGCTCGATGTCGGGATAGACCTCGCGGCTGATCAGCGCGCGGCCCTGGCGGAAATGGAAGGTGCTCGGCGCCGGGATGCACATCTTCGGCGTGACGCGCGTGTGCGCTTTGAGAAAGCGGAAGTGGTCGAGCATCGGATGGCCCGAGAAGCCGACTTTGCCGGTGATCTTGATGCCCTCGGCCTTGGTCTCCACCCCGGCAAACTTGATGCCGTGATCGGTGACGAACGGCGTGACCCCATCGAGACCTCGGAAGAAATCGAAATGCCACCAGGAGCGGCGAAACTCGCCGTCGGTCGCGCATTGCAGGCCGATGTCCTGCTGCTTCGCGATGATGCGCTCGATCTCGCGGTCTTCGATCGCCGTGAGCGCGTCAGCGCCCATCTCGCCTTTCTGATGCTTCGCGCGCGCTTCCTTGAGCGCCGCAGGCCGCAGCAGACTGCCGACGTGGTCGGCGCGGAATGGCGGCGTGGTGCATGGCATGGCGTTTCCCCGTCGGCGTCATTGCGAGCGAAGCGAAGCAATCTCGCTCAACTTGCTGATGCGTTTGCGGAACGAGATTGCTTCGGCGTGCTGCGCACGCCTCGCAATGACGATACTACCCCCAAACTTCCTCCGCGACCTCGACGATCATGCGGAGCTTGGCCCATTGCTCGTCCTCGGCGAGCGTGTTGCCGTCCTCGGTCGAGGCGAACCCGCATTGCGGCGAGAGCGCGAGCTGGTCGAGCGGCACGAACTTCGCCGCCTCGTCGATGCGGCGCTTGATCGCGTCCTTGCTTTCGAGCGTGCCGGTCTTGGAGGTGACGAGGCCGAGCACCACGGTCTTGCCCTTGGGGACAAAGCGCAGCGGCTCGAAGCCGCCGGCGCGCTCGCTGTCATACTCCATGAAATAGCCGTGCACGTTGATGGTGTTGAACAGGATCTCGGCGACCGGCTCGTAGCCGCCGCTGGCGACGAAGGTCGAGCGGAAATTGCCGCGACAGAGATGCATCGTGATGGCCATGTCGGGCGGAATCTCGGACATCGCCGCGTTGATCATGCGGGCGTAGATCATCGGCAGCGCCGCCGGATCGTCGCCGCGCGACGCTACCTGCTCGCGCAGCGCCGGATCGCACAAATAGGCGAGGTTGACCTCGTCGAGCTGGAGATAGCGGCAGCCGGCGTCCGCGAAGGCGCGCACCACCTTGGCGTAGGTGCTGCCGAGATCGGCATAGAACTCGTCCATGGTCGGATAGGTCGCCTCCGGCACGGCCTCTCGGCCGTAACGGAAATGCAGCGTCGAGGGCGACGGGATGGTCATCTTCGGCGTCGCCTTGGTGTTGGCGGCGACGAAGCGGAAGTGCTCGATCATCGGATGGCCGTCGACGCGGCCGAGCTTGCCCTTGAGGCGCAGCAGGATCGGGCGGGGCTGCGGCCCCTTGAACTTGAACTTGCGCTCGCCGCGGTAGCCCTCGACGCCGTCGAGGGCGGTGAGGAAATCGGTCTGCCAGGAAGCGCGGCGATACTCGCCGTCGGTGATCGATTTCAGCCCCGCCGCCTCCTGCTTGCGGATGAGCGCGACGATCTCGCGGTCCTCGACCGTCTTGAGCGCCGCCGCATCGATCTCGCCGCGCTCGCGCTGCGCGCGGGCCGCGGCAAGCGCCGGCGAGCGCAAGAGGCTGCCGACGTGGTCGGCGCGGAAGGGAGGGGTGGTGCGTTGCATGGCCTATCCAAATCCTGCCGCGTCATGCCCCGCGAAAGCGGGGCATCCAGTAACCCCGGACGTTCGTTGTGGCGAGGGTGCGCGACACGCGATTCTTGTGGTTAATGGATCATCCGCTTTCGCGGGTGATGACGGCGGTGGTGTGGTGGGGCGATCAACCCCACACCTCGTCGGCGAGCTCGACGATCATGCTCAGCTTCGCCCACTGCTCCTCGTCGGCGAGCACGTTGCCCTCCTCGGTCGACGCGAAACCGCATTGCGGGGAAAGCGCGAGCTGGTCGAGCGCGACGTATTTGGTCGCCTCGTCGATGCGGCGCCGGATGTCGTCCTTCTTCTCCAGCGCGCCGAACTTGGAGGTGACGAGGCCGAGCACGACCACCTTGTCGCCCTTGGGCAGGAAGCGCAGCGGCTCGAAGCCGCCGGCGCGGTCGCTGTCGTATTCGAGGAAGTAGCCGTCGTAGTTGCACTTGCCCAGGAGGGCGGCCCCGACCGGCTCGTAACCGCCGGACGAGATGAAGGTCGAGCGGAAATTGCCGCGGCACACGTGCGTGGTGATCACCATGTCGGCGGGCTTCGCCTCGAGCGCCTTGTTGATGCAGCGCGTGTAGGTGTCCTGCAGGTGATCGACGTCGAGACCGCGCGCCTTGGCCTTGTCCATCTCGGCCTGCGAGCACAGATACGCCCAGGCGGTGTCGTCGAACTGCAGATAGCGGCAGCCGGCGTCGTAGAAGGCGCGGATCGCGTCCTGATAGGCGTTGGCGAGGTCGTCGAAGATGGCGTCGCGGCTCGGATAGGCGCTCGGGAGGACCGCGTTCGGCTCGAGGCGGAAATGCATCACGGTCGGGCTCGGGATGCACATCTTCGGCACCACCCGGGTGTGCGCCTCGAGATACTTGAAATGGTCGAGCATCGGGTGATGGCCGAAGCCGATCCTGCTTTTGACGCGGATGCTGAGCGGCTTGGTCTGCACGCCCTGGAACTGGATGCCGTGGTCGAGCTCATAGATCTCGACACCCTCCAGCATGCCGAAGAAATCGAAGTGCCACCACGAGCGGCGATACTCGCCGTCGGTCGCGAGCTCGAGCCCGATCTCCTCCTGCTTCCTGATGATCTTGTCGATCTCGCGGTCCTCGACCTCCTTGAGCCCGGCATCGCTCAGCTTGTCGGCCGCATGGCTCGCACGCGCGTCCTTGATTGGCGCCGAGCGCAGGATGCTGCCGACGTGATCGGCGCGGAACGGCGGCTTGGTGCGGGCGGTCATCGGGCGTCTCCCCTCAACATGGAATTTTGCGGTTGTTTATCATGGTTTCGACGGAGACAAGAGCCGCTGCGTAGGGTGGGCAAAGGCGCGGAAGCGCCGTGCCCACGCGTGGTGGGCACGCTTCGCTTTGCCCACCCTGCGGCGGCAGCGGCAGCAGCGTCAATGTCGCGCCTTTCCCCTTCGCGGACCCGCATCCGTCACGCCGAGGAAGGTTTCCAGCACGGCACGGTCGGCGCGCAGGGCCGCGCTGTCGCCCTGGTGCACGATGCTGCCGCGCTCGAGAATGACGCAGCGGTCGGTGACGGCGAGGATCTTCTGCGCGTTCTGCTCGACCAGGATGGCGGCGAGGCCCTCCTGGCGCACGATCTTGTCGAGCGCCGCGATCAGCTCCTCGACGATGATAGGGGCGAGGCCCTCGAGCGGCTCGTCGAGCAGGACCACGCGCGGGTTGAGCACCAACGCGCGGCCGACCGCGAGCATCTGCTGCTCGCCGCCGGAGAGCTGGTTCCCGAGATTGTTCCGACGCTCGGCGAGCCGGGGGAAGAGTTCGTAGACCCGCGCCGGCGTCCAGGCGCCGGGGCGCGCGACCGCGGTGAGGTTCTCCCCGACGGTGAGCGACTTGAAGATGTTGCGCTCCTGCGGCACCCAGCCGATGCCGGCGTGCGCGCGCTGGTCGGGGCGCAGCCGCGTGATATCGCGGCCATCGAGACGGATAGCGCCGCCGCGATAGCGGGTGACGCCGACGATCGAGTTGACCAGCGTGGTCTTGCCCATGCCGTTGCGGCCGAGCAGGGCGAGCGACTCGCCCTCCTTGAGGGTGAGCGAGATTTCGGACAGCACCACGGCCTCGCCGTAGCCGGCGCTCAGGCGCTCGAGGCTCAACAGCTCAGGCATCGAAGGCCTCGCCGAGATAGACCGCCTTGACGCGGGGATCGCGCGCCACCGCGTCGGGCTCGCCCTCGACGAACAGCGCGCCGTTGACCAGCACCGAGATGCGATCGGCGAACGAGAAGATGATGTCCATGTCGTGCTCGATCAACAGCACGGTCACGTCCTTGGGCAGCGCCTCTACGGAGCTGAGGATCTCGTGGCGTTCGTCCTCCGGTACGCCGGCGGCGGGCTCGTCGAGCAGGAGGACGCGCGGCTTGCAGGCGATGGCGAGCGCGATCTCCAGCAGGCGCTGCTTGCCGTAGGGCAGGATGCCGGTGCGCTCGCGCATGACATCGCCGAGGCGGAAGCGCTCGATCAGCTCGGCGATCTCGTTGGTGACGCTCGGGTCGCTGCCGACGATGCGCCACCAGTCGCGGCCGCGGCCGAGCCGCTCCGAGATGGCGAGGCCGAGCGTCTCGATCGGGGTGAGGTCGGCGAACAGCTGGTTGATCTGGAACGTGCGGGCAATGCCGAGGCGCACGCGCTCGTGCGGCGGCAGCGCGGTGATGTCACGGCCGTCGAGCAGGATCTGCCCGCCGGTCGGCCGCAGCACGCCGGTGAGGAGATTGACGACGGTGGTCTTGCCGGCGCCGTTGGGCCCGATCAGCGCGTGGCGCGCGCCCTTCTCGATCGCGAGCGACACCTGGTTCGCCGCGATGATGCCGCCGAAGTGCTTGTCGAGGCCACGGGTTTCAAGCACGGCCGGCATCGCTCGCCCCCGTGCTCTTCCCGGCCCACGTGCGCCGCATCGCCGCGACCGCCCGCTGCCAGCGCGATCCGATCCATTTCACCAGCGGCTCCCGGACGATGCCGAGCACCAGCAGCGTCGCGGCGGTGGTGACGAGGCTCGTCCCGGTATCGAGCTTGAACCAGATCGTGACGGCGATGACGAGCGCGGCGAGAATGCCGCCATAGACCCGGCCGAACAGCACCATCATGATCAGCACGAAGCCGATCCAGTACTGCCAATAGCGCGCCGACAGGTCGGACAGGAAGTCCTGCGCGAAGCGGTAGATCAGCGCGCCGATTAGGCCGCCGTAGAGATAGCCGGTGCCGCCGATGATCAGGATCAGCAGCACGTCGGCGGAGCGGTCGATCGAGAACATCTCGAGCGACGCGAAGGCCTGCGTCTGCGCCAGCACGGCGCCGGCAAGGCCGGCATAGCCGGCGGCAAGCGTATAGATCGCGACCAGCCGCCAGTTGACCGCGATGCCGACCGCGGAGGAGCGCAGCGCGTTGCCCTTGATCGCCTGCAGCGACAGGCCGAACGGCGAGCGCACGACGCGGCGC
>DASYAL010000017.1:0-85692 GCA_036501365.1 Allostellaceae bacterium
CGAGGCCGTGGAGGCTGAAGCCGCCGGCTGACTCGCCACCGCAGTAAAGGCCGGGGATCACCTGCCCTTTGAGATCGATCACGCGGCAGGCGGCATCGATGCGCAAGCCGGCGCGGGTGTCGTGTACCACCGGCGTGCACCAGGCGGCATAGAACGGCGGCTTGGCGATCGGATAGCGCGGGCCCGGCTTGCCGAAATCGGAATCGACGCCGTCGGCGACGAAGGTGTTGTAGTTGGTGACGGTCGCGGAGAGATTGCCCGGCGGCATGGCGAGGCGCTGGTGCTTCATCTTGATCGTCGCCGCGAGCGCCTCGATCGTGTCGGCCTTGAAGCAGAAGCCGGCGTCGTAATCGACATGCGGCGGGCTCGGGTCCCATTTCTCGCGCGCGCAGGCGTCGCTGTCGAAGATCGCCCAGATCGGCCCGCCGCCATTCTTGCCGTCGCCGAAGCCCTGCATCGCGGCGTTGAGCCAGTTGTTCGGCTTGTAGCGGATAGTCTCGGCGTTGAGCCAATGGCCGTGCACATAGGGCTTCACCGCGTTGTAGTTGTTGGCGGTGAATTGCTTGCCGGTCTCGTCGTAGAAGCGCTTGCCGAGCATGTTGACGCAGATCACGTCCTGCCAGTCGGCGACGCGCAGGCCGGTGGCGCGGACCTTGTCGAAGACCTTGCTGCCCGGCTGCCAGGCGAGATTGACATAGCCCCATTGCGTGCCGATGCGGCCGGGCTTGGTGATCGCCGCGCCGAATTCCGCCGACTGGTTGAAGAGCCCCCAGAGCGCGGCGCCGACCGCCATCGCCGCGAGCTCGCCGCTCGCGTCCTGATCGGACCACGGCCCGCCGGCGAGGCCGCAATATTCCTCGGTCAAACGCGGATCGAACATGCGGCGGAACTCGACGTTGCCGGTCGAGCCGCCGGTGGCGATGATCACGGCCTTCTTCGCCCGGATATCGAGGCTCTCGCCGCGATGGGTCGCGGCGATGCCGCTGACGCGGCCCGCCGGGTAAGCATTCAGTCCTTTGGCCTCGCCTCTCTCGCGGTGGAGCGCCGTCATGCGATGCTCGAGCAGGATTTCGACGCCCGCCTTCCGGGCGGCGACTTCAAGAGGCCGCATCAGCCCGTTGCCGGTCGAATATGTCCGCCGCGCGTCTTCCGCCGCCGGCGCGCCGGTCTGCGCCAGCGGCACGTCGAGCGGCACCGTGTGCATCTCGCGCGGCACCGAATTGCCGATCGCGCCGCCGCCGCGCTGGTCGGGCGATTTGTCGGCGAACGCCACGCCATGCGCCAGCAGCCACTCGAAGCACGGCGCGCTCAGATCGGCATAGGCGCGGATGATCTCGCGGTCGTTGTAGCGATAATCCGGCGCGCCGTTGGGCTCGACCACCGACCAGTCGGTCAGGTCCTTGAAGACGAGGTCGGCTGTGTCGGCAATCCCGTATTTCTTCTGAACGGAGGTGCCGCCGCCCAGCGGCACGTTGCCGCCCGAGACGATCGCATGGCCGCCGATATCGGCCTCCGCCTCGAGCAACAGCACCGAGGCGCCCGCCTCGCGCGCCGCGACCGCCGCCGGCAGGCCGCACGCCCCCGCGCCGACCACCACCACATCCGCCTCATGCCGCCACGCCACCATCACCCCGCCCCTCGCCCTATGCTCGAACCCGTTCGCATCGTCCTCATTGCAACCCTCAGCTCCGCCGCGCCGCCTTCTCGGCGAGCACCGCGACCAACAGGCCGAGCGTCAGATAGCCGAGGATCACCTCGCACGCCGCGACCGCCTCGCCGAGATGGGTGCGCGGATAGACATCGCCGAAGCCCAAGGTCATGTAGGTCGTGATCGAGAAGTAATAGGCGGTGAAGCCGGCCGGGCAGATCTTGTCCTGGCCGCAGCTCGGCAGCACCAGCATGTCGGGGACGAGATAGTAGATCGTCCCGAAGAAGAAGATGAGCAGCGCCGCGACCAGGAAGACGCGCAGGATGCTGCGCCCGTAATCGAACAGGCCCCAGACCTTGAACAGCAGGCTCAGCGCCGGCTTGCCGTGCCAATGCACTTCGAGCGTGTCGAGATAGTCCTGATCGGCGGCGTCGCGCCGGAAGAGCGCATTGCCGTAGGCGGAATCGAGGCCGCGGATGCCGTGATACTTGCCGCGCATCCGCTTCCGGTCCCAGACGATATGCGCGACATTGGCGCCGTCGAACCGGGCGCAGCTGAAATCGGCGCCGGTGACCTCGGTCCCGAGCAGCGACGCGCCGCTAAGATCGGCCCAGCCGAGATCGGCGTCGTCGAGCCGCGCGGCGTTGAGATTGGCGCCAGCGAGATGGGCGCCGAAGAGCTGCGCGCCGGTCAGGTCGGCGCCGCCGAGATGCGCGCCTTCGAGCTGCGCCTTCAAGAGATTGGCGCCCGGCAGATCGGCCTGGGCGAGATCGATCGTGATCTCGGGATGGGCGGCGCGCCAGGCATTCCATGCCGCCACTCCGCTCCTGATCAGCGCCAGCTGTTCCTGATCCGCCATCGTCCGCTGACGATCCCCCGACCGCCGTTTGCTACTGCGGCTTCTCTAGCACAAAGACCAGCACGCCGCCCGCCTCTTCGCGCTGCTCCAAGAGCCGCGCGCCGGTGGTCCGGCAGAAATGCTTGAAGTCCTCGACCGCGCCGGGATCGGTCGCGAGCACCTGCATCACCGCGCCCGGCGCCAGCGCCTTGAGCGCCTTGCGCGCCTTGAGGACCGGCAGCGGGCATTTCATGCCCTTGGTGTCGACGATGAGCGGATCGGCCATGAGGCGATTATAGCGCGGAACCCGGGCCGATTTCCGGGCGCCGCGGGCGGGGGCCGGCCGGTTCCGCCGCATTGTGGCAAGCCCGTCGCAAAGCATCACATTTTGCCGCGCTCTGCCGCGACAAATCCCGATCGCGACATGAAAACGTGACAAGCGGCCGGTAAAACTCAAGCATCGAGCAACGGGGAGCTTAAGTATGCGTAGCACCAAGACCAAGAAGATCGAGACCGCCGCCCGCGCCAATCGCAGCAACGACGAAGCGACCAGCCGGCGCCTGATGCAGGCGATGACCGCCTTCATGGCAGCGAGCGCCGCAGACCAGACCGGGGCCGCCCAGCAGGCGGCGTAGTTCCTTTTTCTTTTTTCTTTCGTCACCCCGGCGAAAGCCGGGGTCCAGCGGCGCGATGGTTGCCCTGGAATTCCCGCTTACGCGGGAATGACGAGTTAAATCGCGAATTCCCTCGCTCGCGGCCGAGCGTTTCGCTGGTCAATGCCCGGATAAAATCTGCCTCAGCCTGAGCGAAGTCGAAGGCCGCAGGATGCCCTTGCAGCATTGCAAATCGGGCGCGCGTCCTTCGACTACGGCTTCGACAAGCTCAGCCTCCGCGCAGGATGAGGAAATGAGGAGTCCCGACTCCTAACGTCCCCAGCGCGCGTCGCCGCCCGGCGCATCGCGCCGCTCATGTCCCCGGCAGGGGAACGACATAGCGCTTGTCGATGATCTTCTCGCCGTCGACTTCGGGCTTCACCATGCCCTGCGCTTTGTACCATTCGATCTGATGCATCACATCGGCGACGTTGAGCCGGCCTTGCGCGTCGAGATGGACGAGGCCGAGCTTCATCGCCGCGACCGGCACATCGGTATATTTGGCGATGATCGCATAGGTCGCATCCGCCGTCGGCCCGTCATGCGGGCGCTCGTCGGGACCGGTGAAGGCGTCGTGATAATCGCGCGTGCCGGCGAGATAGACGCGCAGGAAGCGTTCGACGAGATCGGGCTTGTTGTCGGCGGTCTTGGCGCCGGTCATCACCACCGCGATCTGCATCCGCATCTCGTCGCTGATCCAGGCGAGGTTGTGGAGCTTGTCGCCGCCGATCGCCGACCGCGAGACCGAGAGCGGCGGGATGCCGGTATCGGCGCCGCCGCTGACGAGCGCCGCGACCATGTTGGGAAAGCTCCCGGTCGGCATCATGCGCAGGCTGCGGTAATCGAAGCCGTATTTCGCCGCGAGCACGCCGAGATCGTATTGCTGCAAGGTGCCGGCGGCGGTGATGGCGAAGGAATGGCCGCCGAAATCCTTGAGGCTCTTCAGCCCGCCGGCATAAGCCTGGTTGGAGACGGCGACGAGCAGCCCCTTGAAGCCCGGGCTTTCATCGCCATCGGCGGCGATGATGCGCATCGCGCCCTGGTTCGCGGTGTTGAAGAAGCCGGCGCTGTTGGCGGCGAGGCCGAAATCCAAATCGCCCGACATGATGCCTTGCGGGATGAGGATCGGCGAATCGAAGAACACCGGCTCGGCGGTAAGGCCTTCCTTGGCGAAATAGCCTTTCTCCAGCGCGATCATGATCGGGCCGCAGGCGCTGACCTTCAAGACGCCGATCTTGATGGTCTCGGCCTGGGCGGCCGCCCCGAGCCCGGCAAGGCCGAGCGCGGCAAGGCCGAAGAGCCCGGCAAGACCAATAAGCGCGGCGGCGAGCGATGTCGTGAAGGCGCGCATCCCCTATCCCCCTTTTTGTCGTTGCCGCGATTGTGGGCTCGCGGCGCGCTCCGAAGCAAGACGGGCCGGGAAGCAAGACGGGCCCGGAAGCACGAGGCGCCCGGCGGCGAGCGCGCGGCATCAACTTCGCGCGATATCGGGTAAGCGCCCGATCCCGGCATCGGGCGATACGGCTATAATGAGCGCGCTTGACGATCCGATGGCCGCCGCTTGCTGGCGTGGGAGGAAGCCGCATCATGATCGAGCGATTAAGATTCTGGCGTGTGGTCCTGGCGGCGGCGCTCGCTCTCGCGGCGCTCGGCGGGAGCGGCAGCGCGCTCGCGCGCGGCGGCGGCGGTTTCCGCGGCGGCGGTTTCCATGGCGGCGGTTTCCATGGCGGCGGTTTCCATGGCGGCTGCTGTTTCGGCGGCGCGTTCTTCGGCTTCGGCTCTCCCTATTACGGCTACGCGCCCTATTACCCGCCTTATTACTATCCGCCTTACCCCTCCTCTTCGCCCTATCCCTATTATCCGCCGCCCGGCTATTCGCCGGCGCCCGGCGGTTACCCCACGCCGCCCGCGGCCGCGGCCGAGCCCGGCCATGTCGTCTATTTCGCCTTGGGCAGCGATGGCCTCGACGCCGCGGCGGTCGGCGCGGTCCAGCAAGCGGCCGCCGATTTCCACGCGGTCCAACAAAGTAATGGGGGCGGCAACAAGCCGGTGTCGGTGATCGGCTTCACCGACAGTTCGGGCTCCGCCGCGGCGAATGACGAGCTCTCGCGCCGGCGCTGCGAGGCGGTGAAGGCGGCGCTGATCCGCGACGGCGTTCCCGCTCAGGCGATCGCTCTTTCCTGGCATGGCGAAAACCACGCCGCGATCCCGACGCCGAACGGCGCGCCCGAGCCGCAGAACCGGCGCGTCGTGATCCTGGTCGGCGTGCCGACGCCGCCGGTGAGCTAGCCCCGCGCCTCAGAACCCGATCTTCGGCGTCTCGAGCGGGCTTTGGACGCCGGGATTGAACAGCTCGGCGATGGTGTAGTCGGCCTTGCGCGCCGGCGGCGCGAGACCCGCGACCTTCGCCGCCGCGCACGCCTCGTCGTAATCGAGCGGCCGGCATTTGATCATGCCGAAGCAGCGGCCGGGGCGCAGCAGCGCCTCGTCGACCTTCTTGAAGTCGTCGAGATTGGTGGTGAAGATCACCTTCTTGTTCGGAAACTTGATCAGCCCGTCGGAGACGTTGAGGAAGCGGGCGATCATCTTGTTGCCCTCGCGGCTGCGGCTGCCGAGGATCGTGTCGGCGTCCTCGATCACGAACACGTTCTGCACGTCGCCGGTGAGGAAATCGACGAAGATCGAATCCGAGCTCAAGAGCTTTTCTTCATAGGTGACGGCGGCGTTCATGCCGTATTCGAGCAGCAGCCAGCGGATCAGCGAGGTCTTGCCGGTGCCGGGCGGGCCCGAGAGGAACAGCAGCGAGGAGCTGCTGGCGAGGAAACCGTCGAAATAAGCGCGCAAGCCCCCTTTGATCCAGGGATAAAATTCGTCATGCACCGGCGGCGACGGGTCGAGGATGACGCTCGACGCGCGCGTGTCATCGCCCGACATGAAATGCCAGGTGACGGTCGGCAGATGCTTCTTGCCGATGCGCTCCTGCAGGACCTCGCTGAGGCTCTTCACCTTCGCGCGGTCGGTGCCGTAGATCGCGACCGAGAAATAAGAGCGCCGCGTCGTGAACGGATCGCCGTGGCTGGCGCAGTGCACGCCGACCACCATCTCGACCTTCTGCGGCAATTGGCCGATGCGCAGGACGCAGGTCTCGGCATCGACATCGACCGCCCAGCAATCGCGCTTCGGCGAACCGTGCACCGCGAGCGCCGCCGCCTTGACGATGTCCGTCACCTCGACGCGCGAGGCATCGAGCGTATAGCTGCGCTCGACGATCGAGATGTCGCTTTGCGCGCTGTCGACGAATTCGAGCGCGGCGGCGACGCCAAGCTCGTGGAGCCGCGTCTGGAGGCGGCGATCGGGCAGGAATTTTGTCATCGGGCAGTATAGGCGGCGCGGCGGCGCGGGTCACGCGGCCCCCGTCTGAGGCCTGGATCGCCGGGCTTTTGGGTGTCATCGTGAAGCGCCGACCTCCCGCGACCGATCGAAGGCAATCGCCATGACAACCATCCGGACGAAACGGTTTGCTCGCCTCGCTTATGCGCTCGCCGCGCTGACGCTGAGCTTCGTCGCGACCGCGCCGGCGCGCGCGGACGATTTCCCGAGCGATGTGAAACGCACCTTCCAGACCGACATCCCGCATTTCTTCCAGGACGACATTCCCTGCGCTTTCGGCGGTCAGCCGACGAGCGGCACCAAGACGTCGTGCAAATCCGCCACGCACAAGGCGAAGCCCGCCGCGCAAAAGCACCGCGCCGCTCCCGCAAAGAAGCCCGCGGTGCCGGCGGCGAAGCAGCCAGCCGACGCGCCGACGACGACGACGCCAAGCGCCGGCCAATAGCGCGGCAGCGCGCGCTCAGACCAGCGCCGCGTCCCAGCCGCCGTCATGCGCGATCACCTGCCCGGTCAGGTAGTGCGAGGCGTCGCTCGCGAGATAGACCGCGAGGCCGACGAGATCGTCGGGCACGCCGCGATGGCCCATCGGGATGCGCTGGTGGATCGCCTTCTCGAACTCGGCGAGCTGCTCCGGCGTGGTCGCGGCGCGGCGCTCGGCGCCGAGCGCGGTGCCGCCGTGCCAGCCGGGCGCGATCGCGTTGACGCGGATCTGCTCTTTCGCATATTCGGCCGCGACCTGGCGGGTGAAGCCGACGAGCCCGGCTTTCGCCGTCGAATAGCTGACCTGGAGCGCGGGAAAGCCCGGGTAATAGCCGCGCAGCGCCGCGACCGAGGCGATGTTGATGATCGAGCCCGGGCCGGGCAGCATCAGCTTCAGCGCCGCGCGCGTCGAGAGGAAGACGCCGCGCAGATTGACCGCCATCAGCCGGTCCCAATCCGCGGTCGAGAACTCATGCGTGCGGCCGCTGGCGGTGGCGATGCCGGCGTTGTTGACGAGGATGTCGACGCGGCCATAGCGCGCCGCGATGTCGCGCCACGCCGCATCGACCGAGGCCTCGTCGGCGACGTCGTTATGGAGCGCCTCGGCCGCGAGCCGCGATTGCTTGGCGAGCGAGGCGGTCTCCTCCGCGCCGGCGAGGTTCTTGTCGGCGCAGATCACCGTCGCGCCGAAGGCGGCGAGCCCCAGCGCGAAAGAGCGGCCGAGCCCGTTCCCCGCGCCCGTCACCACCGCCACCTTGCCGTCCATGCGAAAGAGCCTGTCGAACATGGGTGAGCGCCTTTCATATTTCCCTCGCCATCGACGATGATAGCGGACAGACTGGGCGCAGCGCTGGCGGGACGCTTCCCGATGCGCGGGTGCGAGGCGCATCATTCCGCCTCGGCGGTGCCGCTGTCCGCGAGGGCGGGGAAGATCCGAAGGATCGATCAATAGGAGGACGGGGTCATGGAAGGAATGCAAGCGGCTGCACAGATCGTGTCGCCGGCAAAGCTCGCGCATCTGGTGCTGCTCACGCGCGACTTGCCGCGCATGCGCGACTGGTACGAGACGGTCCTGCAGGCCAAGGTCACGGTCGAGGATCCGATGCTCTGCTTCATCTCCTATGACGACGAGCATCATCGGATTGCCTTTATCGGCATGCCCGAGCTGCCGCCGCGCGCCGCGGGACCGCAGGTCGGCCTCCACCATATCGCTTTCACCTATCGCGGCCTCGACGATCTGCTGCGCACTTACGAGCGGCTGAAGCGGCTCGGCATCGAGCCCTATTGGCCGATCCATCACGGCGTGACGATCTCGATGTATTACCGCGATCCCGACGGCAACAGCGTCGAGCTGCAGGTCGATGCCTTCGGATCGATGGAGGAGGCCAAGGGCTATATGCGCTCGGACAGCTTCCGCAACAATCCGATCGGCGTCATGTACGATCCCGAGGAGCTGATCCGCCGCCATCGTGCCGGCGAGCCGTTCGAGAGCCTGAGGCAGCGGCCGCCGATGCCGGCCGGCAAGACGCCCGAGGACATGCTCCGCCTCTAGCGGCAAACGGGCCGTCGATCCCAGGCGGCGCGCGCGGCGGTCTCCGCCGCGCCGGCGGGACTAGTGCCACTTCTCGCGCAAGGCGGCGACGAACGTGGTTCGGTCGAATTCGCTCGTGCCGTCGCAGCTTCGCTCCGCCCCTTTTCGGCGCTGGAGAGGAATGCGCGACGCGACGTGGAACACCATCTCGGGGATGGTGTCGCCATCCTCGATACCGAGGAGCCGGGCGACCCCGTCGCTGCCGAGGGTGGTGTTGAGGGCGACGGCGCGGTGGAAGGCCTCCGCGGCGGAGCGGATGCAGGCTTCCGCCCGTATTTTCGCCAGGATGGCGGAGCGTCCCCTGACCCGATCGGCCTGGGCATCCGCGAGGACGTGACAAGCGACGATGAGGTGACCGACTTCAACCGCCATGCCGCCATTGTAGCCGGGCGGACGGGAAAATGTGTTAACGATGATGATGTTAGGGGGATAGGCAACCGCGCCCCGATTCGTGCTATAATGCCGGTTCCTTCTACCACAGTCAGGGAATCGACGATGGCTACCGGAACAGTGAAATGGTTCAACGCGCAAAAAGGCTTCGGCTTTATTCAGCCGGACGGCGGCGGCAACGACGTATTCGTCCATATCTCCGCCGTTGAACGCGCGGGAATGGGCAGCCTCGCCGAGGGGCAAAAGGTCAAATACGATGTCGCCATGGACCGCGGCAAGCCGGCGGCGACGAATTTGTCGGCCGTATAAATGGATGCACGAGCATGCCGCGATAGCGGCATGCTCGACTTCGCGTCGCGATGCGCTGACGGTGTCGAGTGGGCGGTTGGTTGAGCCTCAAAGTGTCGCAGCGTCTTGCCAAAGCCGCAATCGAGGCTAGTTCTAGAGCATCGGTTGCTTCGACGTCAGGCGATGGAGAGACATGGCGCGCCCTCTCTTCAGGAGTCGTGCGCGTGTTCCTTCCCCTGGCGATCATCTCCCTTGGCGATCGCCGGCGTCAGTATCGCCGTTGAAATTTACCTGAAATTTACCGGGGCCGCTTCATGACACCACAAGACCTCGCGACCGACGCTGAGCGACGCAAGGGAATGGACGCGGCATTTCGCAGGGCATCCGAGCGGGCCGAAAAGTCTCCCGACGGCATGCGGGAGACCGCGCGCGAGCTGCGTCGCTGCGCGTCGTCGCGGCGGGATAGCTGCGATCGCGACGCGATGCTGCGCCTGGCGGCAGAATACGAGCGTCGCGCCACCGATGCCGAGCGACAGCGCCGGCCGCTCCGCGCGACGGCGATCGCCTGGCACACCAGAGAAGACCCGAAACCAGAGACCCGCTGATCGTCCCGGTTCAGCAGGCGCAAGCACGGTGAGGCAGCATGCAGGTATTCGTTCGAGACAATAACGTCGACGGCGCGCTGCGCGTGCTCAAGAAGAAGATGCAGCGCGAAGGCGTCTTTCGCGAGATGAAGCTGCGCCGGCAATACGAGAAGCCATCCGAACGGCGCGCGCGGGAAAAAGCCGAGGGCGTGCGCCGCTATCGCAAAGCGATGCGCAAGCGCATGGAGCGCCTGGGCTACTGAGCCTCGGGGCTGCCGAGCGCGACCCGCGCCGGCTTGCGCCGCCGCCGCACACGTTTCGGCCGTTGGAGCCGGTAAAAATCCACCTCGGCCTGAGCGAAGTCGAAGGCCGCAGGATCGTTCTGCAACGAGTGTGACGTCACTTCTCCTCGCCACGCATGATGCGCTGCAGCCGCGCGCGCAGCTCGGCCTTGGCGTCGCGCCGTGCCTGCGGGTCATCGAGCGCCGGCGGATGCTTGCCGCGCGGCAACAGCCCGGTCAGCCGCGCCAGGAGCTCGAGCGCCGCGACCTTGTCGTGCATCTCGAACAGCTGGGCGCGTTTCGGCGCTCCCTTGCCGCCCGATGCGCCGAGGGTGATGCGCTTGACCGCGGCGCGGTCGTCGTCGGTCAGGTCCTCGGAATGCATGAGCGTGATGCCCTCGGGCGTCCAGCGCGCGATGCGCCCCGGATCGGCGAAGGCGATGCGCGCCGCCTCGACGATGAGGCGCTGCGGCGAGACACGCGCAGCCCCCGCGCGCGCTTCGCGCTCTTGGCGGATCGCCTCTTGCACGGCGGGCTTGCGCAGCGCCGCCGCCGACCAGTGGGCGGCGTTGCGGCGCGGAAAGCCGGCGCGCGCCGCGGCCGCCGTGCCGTCATTGTCGATGACATATTCGCGCACGAAGCGCATCAGCCGATCGCTCAGCGCCCCGCCCGGCGGCAGTATCTCTTGCTCGTAGGCGGCTTCGGGCGGCGGATCGACGGCGGCGCGCGGCGGCGTTTCCGGCGCCGGGGGCGCCGTTGAAGCGGGATCGTCGTCGCTCGCCGGCGCGAGCGCGATGTTGATGGACATGGGCTTGCTCCGGACATGAAAAAGCCCGCGCAGAGGCGGGCGAATGTTTCGCGATGATGGATGGCTAGCGGACGGTGCGGGCGGCCGGCCTAAAACTTAGCCTCACCCTGAGCGGAGCGCTCCGAGGAGCGCGTCGTCGAAGGTGGTAGAGGCCAGACTAAAATTTACCCTCACCCTGAGCGGAGCGCTCCGAGGAGCGTCGTCGAAGGTGGTAGAGGCGAGACTAAAATTTATCCTCACCCTGAGCGGAGCCGCCGCGAAGCGGCGGCGTAGTCGAAGGACGCACCCAGTCGATGAAACGAATCAGGCCGAGATATCGACCATCTGGCCGAGGCCGGGATTGCTCGCGCCCGCGGTCGCGGTCCCGCCGCCGAGCAGCGCCGTGGCCACCTCTTGCTCGGATTGGAGCGTGCTGGACAGCGCTTCGAGCGCCATCGAGACTTGCGGCGGAATGGCGGTGGCGACAGATCCGACGGGCATGAGCTTCACTTCGCGCGACAGACGGTTCAACGACCCGTCTATCATGACTCGGCGACCTTAAACGTCGGTTGAACGCGCGGCCCCGCGACGATGCGTGGGCCCTAAAGCCGCCTCGCTCAGGATGCCAAATTTATATCACTTGCATCCGGATTGAGTCAAGAACAAAATAAGAACACTCCCTGGAGCGTCCTCGGAAAGCGATGAGCCCGCTAATCCCGCCCAAAGACATAAACCGAATCCCGTGGATAAAGGGCATCAATTACTTGTGGTGTTCCCACTCATGCCACACAATAAACGGAGACGTTCAAGCTCAGGGCCTACCCTTTGCCATGGCTCCCGATGACGACGAGAAAGAAGTCGAAGGCGTAGGTGAGCCTCTCGTTGCGCCGACCCAAGATGTCGCTCAGAAGACGAAGAATCACGCATTGAAGGAGCTCGAACGCGTTATCGAGATCGGCTCCGACTAGAAGCAACCAAAAAGATCGGGTGATAATCGTGCGCTCCGCCAACCCCAATGATGCGACACCGGAAGGCCTAATCGCGCTTCGCAAGCAAAACGAGGCGTACCGGAAACGCGCATGGCCGGCACCGTTCAATGCTACGGCGCACCGGCTGCATCAAGGCGACGCCCGCAATCTATCGTGGATACCGGGCGGCTCCGTTCATCTTGTCGTGACATCGCCGCCCTACTGGACGCTCAAAGAATATGCCGAGAACGATCGGCAAATGGGCGCCATCCACGACTACGGCCAATTCCTAGACGAGCTCGACCGAGTATGGGCCGAGTGCTTGCGGGTTCTTGCCCCCGGAGGGCGTATTTGTTGCGTCGTGGGCGACGTGTGCGTGCCGCGTAAAAAGGCCGGCCGCCACTACATCATGCCCTTGCACGCAGATATCCAGGTCAGGGCGCGAGAGTTGGGCCTTGATTGTCTAACGCCGATCATGTGGCACAAGATCGCGAACGGGGTGACTGAGGCTGAAGGGAATGGGGCGGGCTTTTATGGTAAGCCGTATCAACCCGGCGCGGTCGTAAAGAACGATATCGAACACATTCTGTTTCTGCGCAAGGGCGGAACGTACCGCTCGCCTGAGCCGATGCAGAAGGCTTTGTCTATGCTCACCAAGGAAGAGATGCAGGCTTGGTGGCGATCAATCTGGACGGATATTAAAGGCGCCTCGACGCGAGCGGGGCACCCGGCACCTTACCCTGTCGGGCTGGCGGAACGACTAATCCGCATGTTCTCTTTTGCTGGCGATACCGTCCTAGATCCGTTTGCTGGGACAGGAAGCACCAATCTTGCCGCGTTAGCGGCTGGCCGTAATTCAATCGGCAATGAGATTGAGAGCACATACTTGAAGATCGCGCAAAAGCGGCTGGCAGATGCCGCCGGCCAGACTCGGCTACTCGGCCCGACGCACGCGACTGTAAATATCGATAAACCCTCAAAGCGCGCCCCAACGAAGGCTGAGAATATTGTCATACGTTCTGCTGAATCGCTTTCGTAGTCTTTTCGAAGGCGTCCGGTACAGACATCGCGATTCTAGTCTCGGCGATTCGGTCGCATGGTGCCTTCCCGAAGACCTTTACGCCTTAAACAGGTCGCCGAAGTTTAAGGCGCGTGTTGATGCGAAAGAGCGCGTTCTAAACATCGAAAACCGGCTGCGCGGCATTTACGCGCGTCGCGGTGATGGCACATTCGGCGAGATCATACCTCACGCGGTCGCGATTGACGTTCCCGGCTTCGTCGTAGCGCGAGGGCCTATCGCGACCGTCGAAATCGGCGCTGAGGTTAAAATCCTTGCTAACTCGATGATTAAGCAGATTGACCGGGTAATGAACGACCTCGCGAATCAGGTTCGCGAGTTCGCCACGGCCGGCGGGACGCCTATCTCAGTCGGCATCGTCGGCATCAATCAAGCCGACCACTACATCTCTTACGAAGGCGACGTAGCGTGGCACACCGGGATGAAGGGGAAAAAGCACCCCATCCAGGAAGCCGCAGAGGCCGAGAAGCGCCTCGTGGCGAAAGCCGCCCCACTGTTCGATGAGTTTATTATCCTGCGCTATCGGGCATGGAATGAGCCGCCCCACCTATTCGAGTGGGTAAACGAGCAACAGACCGAAATGGATTACGGCGCGATCTTAACAAGAATCATTCGCAAGTACGACGTGCGATTCTAGGTCCGGGTCACTCACGTAATACGAATCTTGCGGCGCTCGACGCTCTCGAGTAAGCGTCGTAGCCCCCTCACCCAAACTTATTGCTCTGTGGGAATCCCCGCGGCGCGATCCGCCCCGCGCTCGCCCGCGCGCCGCGCCACGTGTCGAGGTCCATCTCGGTGCGCGTGCGCTCGCCCGAGCGCCAGCTCAATCCTTCGGCCGCCGTGATCACCTTGGCGTCGGCAAGGCCGCCGTCGTGATAGCGCTGGAGGATGACGCCGCGGCCGCGGCTCATCTCCGGCATCTCGGCCAAGGGGAAAAGCAGCAGCTTGTGGTTGTCGCCGACCACCGCGACCGTGTCGCCTTCCACCGGCGCCACGACCACGGCCTTCGCGCCCCCTCCTTTATCATTGGCGCCCAGATTGAGCGCCTGCTTGCCGCTGCGCGTCTGCGCCACCACCTCGTCGGCGGGCACGACGAAGCCGCGGCCGTCGCTCGCCGCGAGCAATAATTTCGCGCCCGGCTTGTAGGGAAAGAGCGCGACGAGATCGTGCTCGTTGTCGAGATCGATCATCAGCCGCACCGGCTCGCCATGGCCGCGCGCCGATGGAAGCTTGCCCGCATCCAACGTATAAAACCGCCCGTTCGAGGCGAAGATCAGCAGCTTGTCGGCGGTCGTGGTCTCGACCGCGAAACGCGCCTCGTCGCCTTCCTTGTATTTGAACTCGGCCTGCGCCAGGCCGTGGCCCTTGGCGCCGCGGATCCAGCCCTTGGCCGAGCACAGCACGGTGACCGGCTCGCGCTCCATGAGCGCCTCGGCCGGCACGTCGATATCGGCCGGCGGCTGGCCGATCTCGGTGCGGCGCTTGCCGATCGGCGCGTGCGCATATTCCTTGCGCAGCTCGGCGATCTCGCCGCCGATCGCCTTCCATTGCAGCTTCTCGTCGGCGGCAAGGGACTTCTTGTCCTTCTGCTCGGCGGTCAGCTCGGTCAGCTCTTTCTTGATCTCGATCTCCTCCAAGCGGCGCAGCGAGCGCAACCGCATGTTGAGGATCGCCTCGGCTTGGATATCGGTGAGCTTCCAGCGCTTGATCATCCGCTCCTTGGCGTCGTCGTATTCGCGGATGATCTTGATGACCTCGTCGAGGTTGAGATAGACGATCATCTGCCCGCGCAGGATCTCGATGCGATGGGCGATCGCCTCGAGGCGGAAGCCGGTGCGGCGCTGCA
Source organism: Allostellaceae bacterium (assembly GCA_036501365.1). Taxonomy (GTDB): domain Bacteria; phylum Pseudomonadota; class Alphaproteobacteria; order ATCC43930; family CGMCC-115725; genus CAIKMD01. The sequence continues at coordinate 14,823 of DASYAL010000017.1, forward strand.
GCACGTCGCGGCGATGGTCGAGCCAGGCCTGCAGCGCCTCTTTGAGGTTCATCACCCGCGGCGTCGCTTCGGCGTCGAGCACGTTGAGGTTCAAGGGAATGCGCGCTTCGAGCTCGGTGGCGCGGAAGAGCGATTCCATCAGCACGCCGGCCTCGACGTTGCGCGTCTTGGGCTCGAGGATGAGCCGCACCTGCTCGGTCGATTCGTCGTGGACGTCGCCGAGCAGCGGCAGCTTCTTTTCTTCGAGCAGCGCGGCGATGCGCTCGATCAACCGCGATTTCTGCACCTGATAGGGAATCTCGGTGACGACGATCTGATAGCTGCCGCGGCTCTGCTCCTCGACCTGCCAGCGCGCGCGCAGGCGGAAGCTGCCGCGGCCGGTCGAATAGGCGTCGAGGATCGACGCCTTCGGCTCGATCAGCACGCCGCCGGTCGGGAAGTCCGGCCCCTGCACCAGCTCGACCAGCTCGGCGACGGTGGTGGCGCGGGGTCGATTCAAGAGATGCTTCGCGGCATCGAGCAGCTCGACGATGTTGTGCGGCGGGATGCTGGTCGCCATGCCGACGGCGATCCCGGCCGCGCCGTTGGCGAGCAGATTGGGGAAGCGCGCCGGCATGACCACCGGCTCTTCGTTCTCGCCGTCATAGGTGGCGCGGAAATCGACCGCGTTCTCGTCGATGCCGCTGAGGATCGCCTCGGCCACCGCGGTCAGGCGGCTTTCGGTGTAGCGCATCGCCGCGGCGCTATCGCCGTCCACGGAGCCGAAATTGCCTTGGCCGTCGACCAGCGGATAGCGCTGCGCGAAATCCTGCGCCAGGCGGACCAGCGCCTCATAGACGGCGACGTCGCCATGCGGATGGAACTTGCCGATGACGTCGCCGATGACGCGCGCCGATTTCTTGTAGCCCGAGCCGGGCGCGAGGCCGAGCTGGCGCATCGCATGCAGAATGCGGCGATGCACCGGCTTCAAGCCGTCGCGCACATCGGGCAGCGAGCGCGAGACGATGGTCGAGAGCGCGTAGGAGAGATAGCGCTCGCCCAGCGCCTTGCTGAAATCGACGTCTTCGAGATTGGCGGCGGCGGAATCGGCTGGAGTCATGCCTCCGGTATAGCAAGAACCTTGGCGAGCGCGTCAACATATCGGCCGCGCGCTGCCGGAAGCTTCGCCTGGTGCGGAGCGAAGACGCGCTGCTCGAGGAAAAACCCCGCGAGTCGCAAGCCGTCGAGCAGGTCTTGCGGCGCCGGGCGCGGCATGGACCTGTCCGACTCGGCTCGGCCCGCGCCGCGCAAGAATCCCGGCAGCGGCAGCAATTTCTCGCGATAAGGCGCGCCGGCCGCGGCCGAGACCGCGTGGCCCGAGCGCGGCGAGACATAGACCAGCTCCTCCGTCGCGCCGGTCGCGGCGCAGGACGAGAGATCGAGGCCGAAGCCGAGCTCTTCCAAGAGCGCCATCTCCCATTCGACATAAGCGAGCGCCCAGCGGTCGTCGGCTTCGAGCGCGGCGATGAGATCGAGGAGGCCGCGATAGGCGCGCGGATGCGGCTCGCGCTCGGGCAGCGCCGCGACCGCCAGCGCCGTGGCGGCGGCGAGCGCGCCGAGGCGCAGGGGCTCGTCGAGGAGCTTGGCCGCGTGGCTCTCGAGCAGCTCGCCGGTGAGGAAGCCGAGATGCTCGGCCAATCGCGCGCGCCAGGCGATGGTCATGCGGTTGCCGATCTGCCACGCCGCGCGGCTCCGCGGCGATTGCCCGCCGCGCAAAAGGCCGGCATGGCGGCCGTGCTCGCGGGTCAAAAGCTGCACGATCAGCGCGCGCTCGCCATGCCGCCGCGCCTGCAACACGATGCCTTCGTCAGCCCATTGCATGGTTCATTATGGCACGTTGCAGCAGCACCTTGCGTCCTTCGACTATGCCTTCGCTGCGCGAAGGCTCCGCTCAGGATGAGGATATAGGGTGTACGGCCTCTTCCACTGGCCCATGCCATATATAAATCTATCCTCACCCTGAGCGGAGCGCGAAGCGCGTAGTCGAAGGGCGCTAGTTCTCCTGCAGCCAGCCGGCCGCTCCTTGCAATTGCATCCTGCGTCTCCTGAGCTTGTCGAAGGGCGACTTCGCTCAGGATGAGGATATAGGGTGTACGGCCTCTTCCACTGGCCCATGCCATATATAAATCTATCCTCACCCTGAGCGGAGCGCGAAGCGCGTAGTCGAAGGGCGCAGGATGAGGACCAAGTTTATATGGCATCTTCCAATGCCAGACTCCTTTTCGCCTCACCCTGAGCGAAGTCGAAGGGCGCAGGATGAGAATGCAACCTCTCACGACTTCCCCTTGGCCAAGCTGTGCAGCGTTGCGAGATCGCCGCGGATCAGCGCTTCTTTCTTTGCCCGCGTCCAGCCTTTGAGCTGGCGCTCGGCGGCAACGGCATCCGCGATGCGAGCGAAATCCTGCTGAAAGACGAGCGCGACCGGCCGACGCCGCGCCGTATAACCGCCGAAGCTGCCCGCATTGTGCTCGGCAACGCGCTGCTCCAGCGATGTTCGCGTGCTGCCGACATAATAGGCGCCATCGGCGCAACGCAGGATATAGACGTAGGCATTCATCGGCTGGTCGTTGCAATCCTATCGCGCGCCCTTCGACTGCGGCTTCGCCCCTTCGCCAAGCTCAGGGCTCAGCCTCCGCTCAGGGTGAGGTGAAAAGGAGTCTGGCAATGGTAGATGCCATCAAAAATATCACCTCATCCTGAGCGGAGCGGAGCGTAGTCGAAGGACGCACGGTAAACCTGCAATTCCATGACGTATCCTGCACGACCATCTAGCGGCCCCTGAGCTTGTCGAAGGGCGACTTCGCTCAGGGTGAGGAGAAAAGGAGTCTGGCATTGGTGGATGCCATAATAAAATATCACCTCATCCTGAGCGAAGTCGCCCTTCGACTGCGGCTTCGCTGCGCGAAGCCTCCGCTCAGGGTGAGGTGAAATTATAGGTCGCATCAACTACCCGAAGATGCCCGACACGATTTTCCTCATCCTGAGAATGCCATATAAAATATCACCTCATCCTGAGCGGAGCGCGTAGTCGAAGGGCGCACGGTAAACCTGCAATTCCATGACGTATCCTGCACGACCATCTAGCGGCCCCTGAGCTTGTCGAAGGGCGACTTCGCTCAGGCTGAGGAGAAAAGGAGTCTGGCAATGGTGGATGCCAGCAAAAATATCACCTCATCCTATCGCGCGCCCTTCGACTGCGGCTTCGCCCCTTCGCCAAGCTCAGGGCTCAGCCTCCGCTCAGGGTGAGGTGAAATTATAGGTCGCATCAACTACCCGAAGATGCCCGACACGATTTTCCTCATCCTGAGAATGCCATATAAAATATCACCTCATCCTGAGCGGAGCGGAGCGTAGTCGAAGGACGCAGGATAGAACTGCAACCCCGCTCACTCCGGATAATCCAGCCCCATCGCCTGATAGCGCGCGCGGTCCTCGGCCCAGTCCTCGGTGACGCGCACGAAGAGGAAGAGATGCACCCGCCGCGCCAGCAATTTTTCGAGCTCGGCGCGGGCGGTGGCGCCGATCTTCTTCACCTGCGCCCCGCCCTTGCCCAAGACGATCGCCTTCTGCCCCTCGCGCTGGACATGGATCACCTGGGAGATCTTGACGCTGCCGTCCCTGTGCTCCTCCCATTGCTCAGTCTCGACCGCCGCCGCATAGGGCAGCTCCTGATGCAGCTGGAGATAGAGCTGCTCGCGGGTGATCTCGGCGGCCAAGAGGCGCTGCGGCAGATCGGTGAGCTGGTCCTCGGGATAGAGCCACGGCGCCTCGGGCACGGCGCCGGCGAGATAATCGGCGAGATCGCCCGTGCCGTCGCCGGCGGTCGAGGAGATCATGAACACGCGCGCGAAAGCCAGCGCCTGGCTGAGCTCGTTCGCCAGCGGCAGCAGCGCCTCGCGCTTGACGAGATCGATCTTGTTGAGCGCCAGCACGGCGCGGCGCGGCGATGTTTTAAGCCGCTCCAAGATGCCCCGCGTGTCGTCGTCGAAGCCGCGCCCGGCATCGACCAGCACGACGACGATATCGGCATCCTCGGCGCCGGCCCAGGCGGCGGCGACCATGGCGCGGTCGAGGCGGCGCTTGGGCGCGAAGATGCCGGGCGTGTCGACGAAGATGAGCTGCGATGCGCCGCGGATGGCGATGCCGAGCACGCGGCTGCGCGTCGTCTGCACTTTCGGCGTGACGATCGAGAGCTTGGTGCCGACGAGGAGATTGAGCAGCGTCGATTTGCCGGCATTGGGCGCGCCGACCAGCGCGACATAGCCGCAGCGCGGCGCGGCGCCCGCTGCGCTCACGCAGGCTTCTCGATCGCGGTGAGCGCGGCCGCGGCGGCGGCGATCTCCGCCGCGCGCTTGGAGGAGCCGCTCGCGGTCGCGGTCGCGCCGGCGAGGCCCTCGACCTTCACCGTCACGGTGAAGCTGCGGCGGTGGTCGGGGCCCGCGGCCGAGACCACGCGATAGGCGGGCAGCGGGAAGCCGCGGCCCTGCACCAATTCCTGCAGCGCGGTCTTGGGATCGCGCGGCAGCGACTGGAGCTCGCCGAGGCGCTTCTCCCAACGCCGCTCGATGAAGCGCTTCGCCGTCTCGAGCCCGCCATCGAGATAAAGCGCGGCGATCACCGCCTCGCAGGCATCGGCGAGCACGCTCTTGTTCTTGCGCACGCCGGTCGCCTCCTCGCCTTTCGCGACGATCAGCCGCGGCCCGAGCCCCGCCGCCTCGGCCGCCTCGGTCAGCGCCTCGCGGCGCACGAGATGCGCGTGGCGGCGCGTCATCTCGCCCTCGGCATCGTCGGGAAAGCGGCGCCACAAGAGCTCGGCGACGATCAGGCCGAGGACGCGATCGCCCAAAAACTCCAGGCGCTCGTAGCCGCGGCGCGAGATGCCGCGGCGGCGCACCGCGCTCGGATGGGTGAGCGCCTCGATCAGCAGGTCTTTGTCGACGAAGCGGTGGCCAAGCGTCGCTTCCAGCGCGGCGAGGCCGGCGGCCGCGTCGTCCATCAATGAATGCCCGAGAGCAGCCGGCCGTAGCGGATGGTGAAGGGCCATTTCCAGACCTCCCACCAGCGGGCATAACCGTCGGTCGAGAAGAAGAGGAACTCGGCGCGGCCGACGAGATTGGCGGCGGGCACGAAGCCGACGCCGCTGGTCGCGTCGCGGCTGTCGGCGCTGTCGTCGCGGTTGTCGCCCATCATGAAATAGGTGCCGGGCGGAACGGTGAACTCGGCGGTGTTGTCGAGCGGCTGGTCGTCGCTGAGCTCGATGATCCGATGCTTGTAGCCGTTGGGCAAGGTCTCGGTGTATTGCGTGAAGGTCGTGGTGCGGCCGTCCTCGGTATAGAAATAGGGATCGAGCCGGTCGCGCTTCACCGGCTGGCCGTTGATGTTGAGGATGCCGTCCTTCATCTGGATCCTGTCGCCGGGCAGGCCGATGACGCGCTTGATGAAGTCGGTCGTCGGGTCGCAGCGGTCGCGATAGATCGCGGCGCTCGCCGGATCGAGCTGCGGGAAGCTGCACGGCAATTTGAAGACGATGACGTCGCCGCGCTGCGGCTCGTGGAAGAAGATGCGGCCCGAGAACAGCGGCAGGCCCATCGGCAGCGAATAGCGGCTGTAGCCGTAGGAGAATTTCGAGACGAAAAGGTAGTCGCCGACCAAGAGGGTCGGCACCATCGAGGCCGAGGGGATGCTGAACGGCTCGTAGAAGAAGGTGCGGATAAATAATGCGATGACAATCGCATAGACGATGGTCTTGAGGGTCTCGCCGATCCCGCCCGGCGCTTTCTTAGCCATTAAGAACGCTCTCTAAGCTGTTGATTGGCTTTTCTTTGGGGGGCGACAGGCTGATGGTGCGAATGAATAGCCGCGCGGCGCCCTTTTCGTCAAGGGCGCGCCCGCAACGGCCTGCCGCCACAACGGCTTATCATGCGGTCTTGACGGCGCGGGCGTGGTCCATCAGCGCCCGCATCCGCCGGATCGCCGCCTCGAGCCCGCCGAAAATCGCCTCGCCAACAAGGAAATGACCGATATTGAGCTCGACGATGGTCGGGATCGCAGCGATCGCACCGACGGTGTCGAAGCCAAGTCCGTGGCCGGCATGGCATTCGAGGCCAAGTTCCTCGGCTCGAGCCGCCGCCGCGACGATGCGCTGCAGCTCGCGCGCGCGCTGCGCGTCCTCGGCCTCACAATAAGCGCCGGTATGCAGCTCGACGACCGGCGCACCGACGGCCTTCGCGGCCTCAAGCTCGCGCGGCTCGGGATCGATGAATAGCGAGACGCGGGTGCCGGCTTGCGACAACTGGGCGACGAACGGCGTCAGTTTCGCAACCGCGCCGGCAACATCGAGCCCGCCTTCGGTCGTCAGCTCCGCACGCCGTTCCGGCACGAGGCAAGCGGCGTGCGGCTTGTGCTTCAGCGCGATCGCGAGCATCGGCGCGGTCGCCGCCATCTCGAGATTGAGCGGCACGTTGAGCTCGCGAGAAAGTCTTGCGATGTCGTCGTCGCTGATGTGGCGGCGATCCTCGCGCAGATGCGCCGTGATGCCGTCAGCCCCCGCCTTTTCCGCAAGTCGCGCGGCGCGCACGGGATCGGGATGCTTGCCGCCGCGCGCGTTGCGGATGGTCGCGACGTGATCGATGTTGACGCCGAGACGCAGCTTGCGACCGGCCCATTCGGCGACGGCCATTCTAACCTCGGGCGCGCTCGACCGAGTTGATGACTGGCGTCGCCCGGAGGGCGGCGATGATGTTGGTGAGATGACGGAGATTCTGCACTTCGATATCGACGAGAATCTCGAAGAAATCGAGCGAGCGGTTGGTGATCTTCAAGTTGGTAATATTGCCGCCCCCCTTGCCGATGACGGTGGTAAGGCTGCCGAGGCTGCCGGGCTCGTTGCCGAGCGTGACATTGACGCGGCCGACATGGGCGCCGGCCGACGCGTCGTCGTCCCAGGCGACGTCGAGCCAGCGCTCGGGCGTCTCGGCGAAGGTCGCGAGCGTCTCACAGTCGATGGTGTGGATCGTCACGCCCTTGCCGGTGGTGACGATGCCGACGATGCGGTCGCCCGGCAGCGGATGGCAGCAGCCGGCATAATGCAACGCCATGCCGGGAATGAGGCCGCGGATGGGCACGGCGTAGTCGGCTTTCTTGCCGCGCGCCGTGGTCAGCGGCACGACCTTCGCCGCGCGCTGCTCGGGCTTGGGGGGATGGAGCGCATGCACGACCTCGCGGCCGGTATGCAGCCCCTCGCCCACCGCGACGTAGAGATCGTCGAGCGTGTCGGCGTTGAAGGTGCCGAGCACCTCGCCCATCGCCTTCTCGATCAGGTCGTGGCCTTCCTGGCGGAAGGCCTTTTGCAGGATTGCCTTGCCGAGATCGAGATATTGCTGGCGCTGCTGCGTGCGCACGAAGCGCCGGATGCGCGCGCGCGCCTTGCCACTGACGACGAAGCGTTCCCAGGTCGGCGACGGCGTCTGCGCCTTCGAGGTGACGATCTCGACCTGATCGCCGTTGACCAGCACGGTGCGTAACGGCACCAGCTTGCCGTTGACCTTGGCGCCGACGCAGGTGTCGCCGATCTCGGAGTGGACGGCGTAGGCGAAATCGACCGGCGTCGAGCCGCGCGGCAACTCGATGAGATCGCCCTTCGGCGTGAAGCAGAAGACCTGATCCTGGAACATTTCGAGCTTGGTATGCTCGAGGAATTCCTGCGGGTCGGAGGCGTGCTCGAGGATGTCGAGCAATTCGCGCAGCCAGCGATATTGCCGGCCTTCGGTTCCGGGCTGGACGGATTGCTTGTAGACCCAATGCGCGGCGACGCCGAGCTCCGCGACCTCGTGCATCTCGCGGGTGCGGATCTGCAGCTCGACACGCTGGCGCTCGGGGCCGATCACGCCGGTGTGGAGCGAGCGGTAGTTGTTCGCCTTGGGCGTCGAGATGTAGTCCTTGAAGCGGCCGGGAACGACCGGGTAATGGCTGTGCACCACGCCGAGCGCGTGATAGCAAGCGCCGATATCCTCGACGCCGATGCGAAACGCCATGATGTCGGAAAGCTGCTCGAAGCCGACATTCTTGCGCTGCATCTTGCGCCAGATCGAATAGGGCGATTTCTCGCGGCCCAAGATCTCGGCGTTGACGCCGCCGTCGCTGAGCGTCTGCTTCAATTCGCGGAGCACGCGCGCGACGATGTCGCCGCCTTTATCCTTGAGGAAGGCGAGCCGCGTCTTGATACCTTCGCGCGCCTCGGGATAGAGCTCGCCGAAAGCGAGATCTTCGAGCTCGTCCTTCATCTCGTGCATGCCGATGCGCTCCGCGAGCGGCGCGTAGATCTCCATCGTCTCGCGGGCGATGCGGCGGCGCTTGTCGGCATCCTTGATGAAGCGCAAGGTGCGCATGTTGTGCAGCCGGTCCGCGAGCTTCACCAGCAGCACGCGGATGTCCTCCGACATCGCTAGCACCAGCTTGCGGAAGTTCTCGGCCTGGCGGTTCTGGTCGGATTGCAGCTCGAGCCGCGACAGCTTGGTCACGCCGTCGACGAGGCGCGCAATGTCGGGACCGAACAGCTTCTCGATATCCTCGAGGGTCGCGAGCGTGTCCTCGACCGTGTCGTGCAGGAGCCCGGTGATGATCGAGGCGCTGTCGAGCTTCATCCCGGAGAGGATGCCGGCGACTTCGACGGGATGGGAGAAATAGGGATCGCCCGAGGCGCGCAACTGCGAGCCGTGGGCTTTCATTGAGAACACGTAGGCGCGGTTGAGCGCGTCCTCGTCGGCATGCGGATCGTAGGATTTGACGCGCTCGACCAACTCGAACTGGCGCATCATGACGGCGCGCCCATCGGACGCGCCCGTAGGCGCTGCAGCGGCGACGCGAGTGAGCGTTTCGCCGCCTGCCATTCAGCTACTCGGTCTTGTCGTCGGACTCGGCCGCCGCCTCGCCTTCCGGCAGATCGGGCAGGACATCATCGCCCAGACCGGGCTCCTCCGAAGGTTCGAGCATGTCTTCCTGGAGCTCGGCGTCGACGGCCGCTTCCTCGACGTCGTCGCCGTCGTCCTCGCCGATCGGCGCAAGGTCGCCGGCCCAATTGGCGGGCGCGCCGATCTCGACGTCGTGATCTTCTTCCGGCTCGTCGATCTCGACATGCTTCTGCATGCCCTTGATGACGTTGTTCTGGAGATTCTCGAGCGGGATGGTTGCATCGGCGATCTCGCGCAGCGCCACCACCGGCCCCTTGTCGTTGTCGCGATCGACCGTGAGCGGCGCGCCGGCGGCAATGTCGCGGGCGCGCTGGCCGGCAACCAGGACGAGCTCGAACCGATTCGGGACCTTGAGGACGCAATCTTCAACAGTGACACGAGCCATCTAGCGCAATCTCCGGCAAGAATATTTCAAGTTGCTAAATATATGGGCGTTTATACCGCGCCGCAACAGGGTTTCCCACCTCAGGGCTGGGTTTTCCCCGGAATTGCTTCCGAATCGGCTATTGGTGCGGCTTTTTGCTCGGCCGGCAGCGCGGAAATCAGGGTTTCGATCGCTTTCCCCAGAGTTGGATGCCGCCAAGCGGGGGCTATCTCGGCCAAAGGGAGCAGAACAAAGGCGCGATCCTGCATCCGCGGATGCGGCAGGGTGAGATCGGCCGTGTTTTCGACCCGTCCGTCGTAATCGATGATGTCGAGATCGAGGCTGCGGGCCGCGTTCCGGACCGTCCGCTGGCGGCCGAAATCCTGCTCGATGCGGCGCAGAAGCGCGAGCAGCGCAGCCGGATCGAGCGCGGTCTCGATCCGCGCGACACCGTTGACGAACCAGGGCTGATCCGACGCCGGGACCGGGGCGGTGCGATACCAGCGCGAGCGCGCGGTCACCTGAACCCCCGCGGCGTCGAGCTTCGCGAGCGCCGCTTCGAGCGTCTCGCGCGGTCCGCCGACCGCGCTGGGCAGATTGGCGCCGAGCGCGATGAGGATCACCGGCATTCGCCTGTTTCAGACGCCCTCGGTCCCCGTCCAGGCCCAATCGTCGATCGCATGGAACATCTCGTCGACGGAATGCGGCTTGGCCATCAGCCCTTGCTCGTGGGTATAGCGCAGCGCCGTCGCGACATTGTTGCGGTTGATGTCGTTGAGTCCGTATTGCCACGGGTCGCGGCCCAAAAGCCGGTTCTGCTCTTCCATGGTGTTCATGTAGAAGGCGAGCGGCAGGATGCGCGGATTGCGCAGATGCTGCAGCGCGATCTTCTTCGACTCATTGAACGCGTAAGCGAGATTCGCCGGGACCCACGGATTCTTCTCGACGATATCCTCTTTGATGATCAGCGTGTGCATGATCGGGAAGATCTGAGTCTTCTGGTAATAGTCGATCTCGGTCTGCTTGTAGTCGGGGAACAGCCGCGCGATCCGCTTGTCGCCGCGCAGCAGCGGCTCGGGAATGCCAGCCGACATCATCGCGTCGATCTCGCCCGAGAGCAGCCGCTCCTCGACGCTCGGCCCGTCCTTGATGATTTCGATGTCGAAGCCTTCCTGATGCGCGAAGGCAATGTCGTGCGGCCGGTCGGTGAACCATTTCACGTCCTTATGCGAAAGGCCGTAATGCTCGCCGAGCGTGCCACGCAGCCAGGTGCAGGCGGCGGCGAGCATGCCGCCGGAGCAGCCGAATTTTCCGCCTTTGAGATCGGAGGCCTTCTTGATGCCCTTCGCTGTATTGACGAAGACGAAGCCGTGGCGGAAGCGACGATGCAGGAAGATCGGCAGACCGATATAGGGGTGGCCGCGGTCGCGCGCCATGTAATAGCCGCAGAGATTGAACTCGCCGGCATCGCATTCGGCGTTGCGGTCGAGCCGCCAATGGCGGTCGCGCGACGAGGTCGCGCAGAGCATCGTCAAATCGATGCCATCGGCTTCGACGCGGCCTTCCTTCAACGGCCGAATGATCTCGTAGTCGCCGCAAGTCAGGGTGATCTTCAGTTTCGACGGCATCACGGCTTCCTCGTCATTTCGGCAGATAGGCTTCGGTGTAATATTTCGTCAAATCGGGCTCGCTGTCGAGTTGGCCGAGCTCGACGAAAGAGCGCGCCAGGACCTTGAGGCCGCTCGCCTGGAACTTACCGTCGGCCGAGAACATCGGCATCACCAGATCGTATTCCTTCGTCTCGATGGCGCGCGAGCGCCGCATCGCGGTGACCGCATAGGCGATCGTCTCATCGCGATACGCGCGCTCGTAGGCGATGGTTTCGAACCAGCCCTTGAGGAAGCCGCGCACGGCTTCGGGATCGTTCTTCATGATGGTGTCGGTCGCGAAGATCGCGTGATCGACGAAATCGCCGACAATCTCCGACGCCGGAAAGAGCAGGCGGCCGCGCTTCGTTTCCTCGAGCTGCAGGCCGGAGGACGCGCCCGTAATCATCGCGTCGATCTGATGCGTGATGATGTAGGAGGCCTCGGCCGCCTTGTCGGAGCCGACGGTCACCTCGACAAGGTCCTTCGGGTTCCAACCTTTCACTTGGGTCAGGCGATGCGCGAGCCAATCGGTCAGCGCGCCCATGGTCGAGATGCCTAGCTTCTTGCCTTCGAGATCGTTCGAGCTTTTGGCCGGTGAGTCGTAGGGCACGACGAAGCCCATATCGAGCGGCGGCCCCGCGCTCTGGGCAACCGCGAGCTCGGGCGCGCCTTTCACCAGGAAAGCGAAATCGGTGCCCGCGCCGGCGGCAATGTCGATTGCGCCGGCGGTCATCGCCTGATGCAGCTTTGCGCTGCCGAGCAGGATCACGCGCTCCACCTCGACGCCATTCTTGGCGTAGATGCCGAGATGATCGCCGAAATCGGCGGCCATGAACGAGAAGGCTTCGGTCGCCGGAATCCCGACCTTCACCTTATCGAGCGCCGCAGCCGGCAACGGCGCCAGCGCGAGCATGGCCGCGAACAAGCCGATGCCGCCGGCGGCTTGTTGCCGAGGACCTCGCATCCGATCGCAGAACCGCATCGCCGCGTCTCCCCTTTTGCCTTTGCATCCACTCGCCTCTTACGGGCAAGCGCTTGCGGGTCATCGATAACGACAAGCCGCGGTTCTATGTTGCACGTCCCGGCGCTTGACGCAACGCGATCGATCCACGCAAATGACCATTGTTGTTGTTTCGTATATGGAGCGGTGAATGTTGTTTTATCCCGAAGAGCGCATCGCGCTCTTCATCGACGGCGCCAATCTCTATGCTGCCGCGCGCGCGCTCGGTTTCGACATCGATTATAAAAGACTGCTGCAGCTGTTCGGCGCCAAGGGCCGCCTGATCCGCGCCTTCTATTACACAGCGCTCATCGAGGATCAGGAATATTCGCCGCTGCGTCCTCTGGTCGATTGGCTCGATTACAACGGCTACACGATGGTGACAAAGCCGACCAAGGAATTCACCGACGCCACCGGCCGGCGCAAGCTGAAAGGCAATATGGATATCGAGCTCGCCATCGACGTGATGGAGATGGCCACCTCACTTGATCATATCGTCCTGTTCTCGGGCGACGGCGATTTCCGCCGCCTGGTCGAGGCGGTGCAACGCAAGGGTGTCCGCGTATCGGTGGTGTCGACCATCCGCTCGACGCCGCCGATGGTCGCCGACGAGCTACGCCGCCAGGCAGATGTGTTCGTCGAGCTGCAAGATCTGGCGCCGCAGATCATGCGCGCGCACAATCATCACCGCGACCAGCAATACTCCGACACCGACGCGTGACGGCGTCGCGACCAGCGAGCGAGCGATGGACGAGCCGGGACATGATTGCGCACTGTGTCCGCGGCTGGTCGATTTCCGGATGGCGCAGCGCGCCGCGCATCCGGACTGGCATAATGCGCCGGTCCCGTCTTTCGGCGAGACCTCGGCGCGGCTGCTGATCGTCGGCCTGGCACCCGGGCTCAAAGGCGCCAACCGCACCGGCCGGCCTTTCACCGGCGATTACGCCGGCGATCTGCTCTATGCGACGCTGAAGGATTTCGGCTTCGCGCGCGGCGATTACGCGCAGCATCGCGACGACGGGCTGACGCTAGTCGATTGCCGCATCAGCAACGCTGCGCGCTGCGTGCCGCCCGAGAACAAGCCGCTGCCCGAGGAGGTCGCGACCTGCCGCCGGTTCCTCGCCGGCGAGATCGTGGCGATGCCGAACCTTCGCGCCATCCTTGCCTTGGGCCAGGTCGCGCATGGCGCGACGCTGGCGGCGCTCGGCCAGCGTAAATCCGCCTTCGCTTTCGGTCATGGCGCGCTGCATTCCCTGGCCGACGGTAGGCTGCTCGCCGACAGCTATCACTGCTCGCGCTACAACACCAACACCGGCAAGCTGACGACCGCAATGTTCGAGGCGGTGTTCAAGGAACTGAAGCGGCGTCTCGCCGCCTAGCTCTCAGCGTTGTGCGCGCGCAGGATGCGCGCTCGGCTCCGCTGCCAGTCGCGCTGCTTCTCGGCCTCGCGCTTATCGGATTTGCGCTTGCCCTTGGCGAGGCCGAGCTCGACCTTGGCGCGGCCGCGATCGTTGAAATAGATGGCGAGCGGCACCACGGTCATGCCGTCGCGCCTGATCGCGCCCAAAAGCTTGTTGATCTCGCGGCGATGCAGCAGCAGCCGGCGCTTGCGCCGCGGCTCGTGATTGAAGCGCGCCGCGGGATATTCGGGGAAATTGGCGTTGACGAGGAAGATCTCGCCGCCTTCGTCGCTGGCATAGGCTTCGGCGATGCTGGCGAGGCCCTGGCGCAGGACCTTGACCTCGGTGCCGGTCAATTGCATGCCGGCCTCGAGCGTATCATCGATCAGGTAGTCGTGCCGCGCGCGGCGATTGAGCGCGACATACTTCTCGTCCCCGCGCAGCGCCATGCGGCGCAGTCGAATTAGTTGAGCACGCCCGCCGAGCGCATGGCGGCACGCACCGTCTCCTGCGCCTGCGGGCTCGCCGCCACCAGCGGCAGGCGCACCTCCGCGGTCGATTTGCCGAGCAGCGAGCAGGCGAACTTCACCGGCGCCGGGCTGGTCTCGCAAAAGAGCGCGTCATGCAGCGGCAGCAGCCGCTCGTTGATCTTCATCGTCGCCGCGGCGTCGCCCCGCCGCCAGGCGGCATGCATGTCGGCGCAGGCGCGCGGCGCCACATTCGCCGTGACCGAGATGCAGCCGTCGCCGCCCTGCCCCAGGAACGCGACTGCGGTCGCATCCTCGCCCGAGAGCATCGCGAAATCGGCACCGATCGCCGCGCGCGTCCGCAGCGGCCGCGCGAGGTCGTTGGTCGCGTCCTTGACGGCGACGATATTCGGCAACTTCGCGAGCCGCGCCATGGTCGCGACGCTCATATCGATCACGCAGCGGGCGGGGATGTTGTAGATCACGACCGGCAGGTCGACCGCGTCGTTGATCGCCTTGTAATGCTGATAGAGCCCTTCCTGGGTCGGCTTGTTGTAATAGGGCGTGACCACCAGCGCTGCGTCGGCGCCCGCCTTCTTCGCGTGCCGCGTGAAGTCGATCGCCTCCTCGGTCGAGTTCGAGCCGGCGCCCGCGACCACCGGCACGCGCCCCTTCGCCACCTCGACGCAGAGCTCGACCACGCGCTTGTGCTCGTCATGGCTGAGTGTCGGCGACTCGCCGGTGGTGCCACAGGGCACGACCCCTTCGGTCCCCTGCTCGATCTGCCACTCGACGAAGCTTTGGAACGCCTTCTCATCGAGCTTCCCGTCACGGAACGGGGTGATGAGCGCGACGAGCGATCCTTTCAGCATGTCTATCTCCCGCGGCGCATTTTGGCTCAGCCACGACGATACGCCATCGCCCCGAGACCGGCAACCGGCGCCAAATTTCGACAAATACTGTCGAAATTCATTGTTCCGAAAGAACGTACCGTTAAAATGGGAAAGCGGCGGATCAGGGAAAGATGAATTTCATTCGGGCGTTGACTCTGCTCGTCCCGGCAGTGCTGGCCTATGGCGCCGGCGGTGCGGTGCGGGCGGCGGCGCTCAGCGACAGCGACCGGCAGGTCTACGTCCAAGCCTTCGACGCCGCAAAGCACGGCAATTGGGCCGCGGCGGAGACCGCGGCCGCACGCGCCCATGATCGCCTGCCGGCGCAGGCGTTGGCTTTCCTCGACTATACGCGCAACGCCACCACGGCCAGCTTCGCCGATATCACGGCTTTCATCACCGCCCATCCCGATTGGCCAAGCCAGAAACTGTTGCGCGAGCGCGCCGAAGAGGCAATCGCGACCGCCACCGATCCGCAGATTGCACCCTGGTTCGAGACGCATCCGCCGCTGACGCCGGCGGCGCAGCTGCGTCTGGCGCAGATCTGGATGCAATCCGGCCGCCAGGCCGACGCGGAGCGCCTGATCCGGCGGGCATGGATCGACGGCACTTGGAGCGCGGTCGAAGAAAAATTCATGCTCGAGCGCTATCACAGCGTGTTGCGCGGTGAAGACAATGCGCGGCGGCTCGAGCGGCTGATCTGGAGCCACCAGACCGACGAGGCCAAGCACATGCTGCGCCACGTCGGTCCCGAGACCGCGGCGCTCGCCCAGGCCAGGCTGGGTCTCCAGGCGATGAGTCCCGGCGTCGAAGGACTGATCGCACGGGTGCCGGCGCGGCTGCAAAGCGATCCCGGCCTCTTATTCGACCGGATGCGCTGGCGGCGCCATAAGGATATGGACGACGAGGGCGCGGCGATTCTCGAGCACCCGCCAGCCGACCTCGTCCATCCCGAAGCTTGGGCGACGGAGCGGCTCATCATCGCCCGCCGCCTGCTCGACGATGGCCAGGCGGCGCGGGCCTATAAACTCGCCGCCGCGAGCGGCCTGACCAGTGGCCCGAATTTCGCCGAGCTCGAATTCCTCGCCGGCTGGATCGCGCTCCGCGACTTGAAGCAGCCGAGCACCGCCTACGATCACTTCGTCCACCTCTATCACGCCGTCGTCATGCCGATCAGCCTCGCGCGCGGCGCCTATTGGTCGGCGCGCGCCGCCGAGGCGATGGGCAATGCGGCGCAGTCGACAACCTGGTACGAGACTGCGGCGCCTTACATCACGACTTATTACGGCCAGCTCGCCGCGTCGCATCTCGGTGTCAACGCAGCCACGTTCCAGATCGGCGAGCCGCAGCCGAGCCCCGACGATGTCCGGACGTTCGATGCCAATGACCTGGTGCAGGTGGCGCGCGATCTGGCCCAGATCGGCGATAGCGACGATCTGCCCGTCTTCTTCCGCCGCATCACCGACGAAGCGAAAACGCCGGGCGCGTTCGCGCTGACCGCGCGGCTCGCGCGCTCGCTCAACCGCGCCGACATGGCGATCTACGCCGCCAAACGTGCGAGCTATGCCGGCGTGACGCTGATGGACGAAGGCTATCCCCTGGCCCAGCTGCCGCCCGGCGGCAATATCGAGGCGCCGCTGGTGCTGGCAATGACGCGGCAGGAAAGCGCCTTCGACAACGGCGCCGTCAGCAATGCCGGCGCGATCGGCATGATGCAGCTCATGCCGGCGACCGCCAACAAGATCGCGCAGCTGCTACACCTGCCGTTCTCACGCCAGCGCCTCGTCACCGACGTTCCCTACAACGTCACGCTCGGTCGCGCCTACCTCAATTCGTTGGTCGACGATTTCTCAGGCTCTTATGTCTTGGCCGTTGCGGCGTACAACGCCGGGCCGGCGCGCGTCCATCAATGGATCGCGGATCACGGCGACCCGCGCAGCGCGAATGTCGATGCGATCGACTGGATCGAGCGCATCCCCTACACCGAGACGCGCAATTACGTGCAGCGCGTCCTGGAGAATCTGCAGATCTATCGCTTCCGCCTCGGCACGTCCGTGGCGGCGCTGTCGCTCGCCGCCGACCTGAAGCGCTGAGCCATGGCCGCGCCGAGGCTGCCGGATGTCGACGACGTCCGCGCGGCCGCCGCGCGGCTCGCCGGCGAGGTGATCGCGACGCCGCTGCTGTCGTCGCCGCTGCTCGATGCCGAAATCGGCGGCCGGCTGCTGATCAAGGCGGAATGTCTGCAGCGAACCGGATCATTCAAGTTTCGCGGCGCCTATAACGCGCTGGCGCAGCTCGACGCGGACAAGCGCCGCGCCGGCGTCGTCGCCTACTCTTCGGGCAATCATGCGCAAGGGGTTGCGGCGGCCGCCGCCGCGCTCGGCATGCCGGCGACGATCGTCATGCCGGCCGATGCGCCGGCGGTCAAGCTCGCGAACACGCGCTTCTACGGCGCCGAGATCGTCACCTACGACCGTTACCGCGAAAGCCGCGAGGCGATCGCGCAGCGGATCGCCGCCGAGCGCGGCGCCGAATTACTGCCGCCCTACGACGATGCGCGGGTGATCGCGGGACAAGGCACGATCGGCCTCGAAATCGCCGAAGAAGCGCGGCGCCGCGGCATCATCATCGATACGCTGATCGCGCCCTGCAGCGGCGGGGGCCTGGTCACGGGCTGCGCCCTCGGGCTGCTCGCGGCGCAAAGCGCGGCCGTGGTCTACGCCGCCGAGCCCGAAGGCCTCGACGATCTGCGCCGCTCGCTCGAAGCCGGCCAGCGCGTCGCCAACGACCCCGCAGCGCGTTCGATTTGCGATGCGTTGCTCGCGCCAACACCGGGAGAGATGACCTTCGCGCTGGCGCGCCGTCTGGTCGCAGGAAGCGTCGCCGTCGCCGACGACACGGTGCGCCGTGCGATGGCCAGCGCCTTCTCGGCTTTAAAGCTCGTCCTCGAGCCGGGCGGCGCCGCGGCGCTCGCGGTGGCGCTGTCGGACAATCGCGTCGTTGCCGGCAAGACGGTTGCCGTTGTCGCTTCGGGCGGAAATGTGGATTTGGCGGTGTTTACGGCGGCGCTGGCCGCGAACGACCGCTAGGGCTTCAGCGTTACTCGCCCGCTTGCGCCGACGCGACTCCGACCGCATCGGCGGACTCGGCGTTGCGCAGCGCCTTGAGCGACAGCAGCTGCTGCTTGCCATCGCTGTCGGAGAGATTCTCGCCCTCGACGCGGCGGCTATAGCCTTCGAACACCGCACCGGGCTCGATCCGCATCGAGCAATAGACGACATCGGCCCTGACCTGCGCCGAGCGTCCGAGGATCACATTGACCGCGACCAGGCGGCCTTGCAGCGCGCCGTTGATGACCGCAGTTTCGGCCTCGACCGAGCCGTTGATCGAGCCGGTCTCGCTCAACGTCACTTTGCCGGCGACAATGTCGCCGATCAGCGTCCCGGCGATATGGACCTCGCCGACGCAAGCGATGTCGCCGTCGACTCGGAAGCCGTCGCTGAGGATCGACGGCGCGCTCCGACGCAGAGCGTTGCCGCTGTTGACGTTATTGGTGGCCGCTGACTTGAACCACATTCTTGCCTGCCTGCATGAATTTGGCTGGATCGACTGCAATGCCGTCGACGTGGACCTCGTAGTGCAGATGCGGACCGGTGCTGCGGCCCGTGCTACCGAGTTCGCCGATCGGCGTATGCAATCCCACCTTCTGCCCTTTTGCAACCAGAATGCGATGAAGATGCGCGTAACGCGTTACGATACCGTGACCGTGGTCGATTTCGACGACGCGGCCATACGAGTCCATCGTGCCGGTGAAGATCACCGTACCGGCGCCGGTGCTGAAGACCGTCGTCTCGTAGGGCGCGTCGAGATCGAGGCCCGGATGGAATGAGGCGCGGTGGTTGATTGGATCGACGCGCGGGCCGAAATCGCTCGCGACCTGGAACGAATTGAGCGGCGCCGCGAGCGGCAGGATCTTGGCGAGGCGCTTCAGGTCGTCGAGGCGCTGGCGATCGGCGGCCGCGGAAGCGCGCGGATCGTTAAGTGCGATATAGGGACCGCCCTCGCCGCTCGAATTGCCGAGCCCGTGCAGCAGGCGATCAATGTCGAGGCCGGTCGAGGCGAGCAGCCGCTCGAGCTCCGACGAGTCGCTGGATACGTTGTTCTGGGCATGCGGCACGCCGGCCGCCGCCGGCTTGCGCTCAGGCGCCGCTCCGGACGCAGCCGGCGGGATCGGCACCGGCATGGTCGTCACCGGCACGCCGCCGCGCTGCGGCTCGGAGGCGAGCTGCTGCTGCAATAATTGCGTGGCGCGGCTCTGTGCGGCCTGAAGATCCATCTGCAGCTGCTGGATGCGGTTCTGGAGCGTCGTGCGCTCGGCTTCCGACTGCTGCAGCTCGTTGCGGCTGGCGTCGAGATTCTTCGTCAGCTGCTCGGCGCTACCGGCCTTGCTGCTCAGCGCTTGCTCGTTCGCTTTGGCGCGGCGCTCGGCGTCGTCGCGCGCATCGAGCGCGGATTTGACGCGTGCGGTGGAGTCGGCGAGCTGCGACTGGAGCTGCTTGTTCTGCTGCGTCAGCGCCGTCGCCTGCTGATTCGCCTGCTGATAATTGGCGTTGGCCTGCGTGTAGTTCTGGTTGGCGGTCGCGAGCTGCTGGCGTATCCCCGCCATCTCGTTTCGCATTTCGCCCAGCGCCACGGGGTCCACGCTCGGCGTGGACGCGGGCACGGCAGCGGTGACTGCTTGGGGCGCGGGCTGAGACGTTGCCGGCGCCATGGATGCGGTATCCGCGTTGCGGCTGTCGAGCGTGTCGCGCAGATGCATGAAGCCGACGCAGAGATAAGCGACCGCGCCCACCGTCGCGAGCGACACAGCGAGCAACATCGCCTGGAGCCAACCCGAGAGCGCCACATGGCGCACGCCGGTCGAGCTCTGGAGCAGCAGGCGCCGCTCAGGAAATAATTGTTCCCCGAAAATCTGTGAGACTTTAGCCACACGCCCCCCGCTACCGTCTCCGAACCAAGTGCCGCTTCTGCCGGCACCGCCACCGATCGCGGCCCACGAAGGGCTCCTGGGATGGGGCCGGAACGCTTCGGCTCGTTGCGTTCGCTTTCGCAACTCCGCCGGTGCGGCCTCTCTGTGCTCCGCGCCCATTCACCAAACCTCGCGACCCTAATGGGTCAGTCCTGACATGGCAAGCTGATTCGACGTTTCATCACAACGGGGTGGTACACCGTACGAGTCCATCGTCGATACATCGACTGCGATGTTAGCGAATGCTGGTGAAGCGATGCTTAACGCCGGTGTTAGGCTGTTAACCGAAGCTTTACCAATGACGGCAACGCGCGAACACCGCGGCGTAATTCTCCGGCGAATCGAGCCGCGCATTGGCATCGCGCGCGCGCGCATTGATCGCCGCAAAGATCGGCTTCAAGGAATCGGTGATCGGCGCGAGAAATACGGCGCGCGCCGCGTTGCGTGCGTCGGCCTGGACGCCGAGCGACACCGGCGCGGCGGCGAGCGTGCGCTCGATCGCGGGCACGTAATACCGCATGGCCTCGCGGAATGCACCGACATGCGTGCTCTCGTGATCGAGCACTGCCTGCCGCTCGCAAGAGCCGGCGGCGAAACGGCGATCGACGATCACGTCGAGCTGTTTCAACCCGATCTCGACATGCGCCGCGCGCAACTGGGCACAATAGCGATCGCCGTCGCGGATGTTGTCGACATCGACCGTGACCTCGAGATCGTAGCGGCCGATCGTGAGGCCGTAGGGGACCGCGCCTTTCAACCCGGCCATCCCGTTCTCGCCGGCGGTGCGCGCGACCGCGGCACTGTCGAGATCGAGACGATAAGCGACCGGCGGATCCTTCACCGCGACCGTGAAAGACGGCGCGCCAGCGCGCGTCGGGCACGCAGCCGAAGCGATCGCCGGCGCGAGGGCGATACCGGCGACGAGCAAGAGGACGAGGCGCGCGCGCATCATCGGCCTAGGCCAGCGATTTTTGCGCGGCGCGGCGACGCGGCCGCCGGCGGTCGCGGACGAGCGATCCGGCCGCGCGCTCCATCTCGGCGAGGCAGTACACCCGCAGCGCCGAGGAAAGATTGCTTTCGGCGGCACGCTGCGCGTCGATAGCGGCGACGAGGCGGTTGAGGCGGAGCTTGCGGCGGCTGGCGATCGTCTCGAGCGCCGTCCAGAACTCGTGCTCGAGGCGCAGCGAATAGCGTTTGCCGTCGAGCTGGAGGATGCGCTGCTCCCAGGGCGGCGCCGCGGCCTGCGCCGCGCTCGCATTGGGCGCTGCCTCGCCGCGCCTTTCAGAAAAGATCTCGCCTTCGCTCGCCATTGCGATCCGCACGCATGGTTGGTGTTTGCTTACGAGAGCGACCGCTCATGCGCCGCGGACTCTCATCCTGGTGTGCACCAGTGATGAGCCGGAACTCTTAAACTCGGCTAAATCAGGCGAGGAAGGGCAGATGCGGCGCCATCAGCACGCCGGCGATGGCGATCGGCACGCCATAGGGGATCGGCATGCGCGAATAGATAAAGGCGGGCGCGCGGCGCAGCGTTCCGAGGATCGAAGCCTGCACCAGCGGTTGCCGCAAGCCCAAGACCAGCAGGGCAAAGAGACCGCCGATGATCGCAACCAGAAACAACAGCGGCAGCACGAGGTGGAGGCCGCTCCATAGTGCCATCGCCGCGAGCAGCTTCACGTCGCCGCCGCCTAGGACGCGGCAAGCGAAAAGGATCGCGGCGCCGACGAACACCGCCGCGCCCGCTTCGATATGCGAGAGCCAGTCGATCGCGCGCCAATCGATAGTGTGGAGATCGATACCGTGCGCGGCGATCACCGCCGCCGGGAAGCCGAGCGCCATCGCGCCGGTCAGCCAGTTGGGGATGCGCAGGTGAAAAAAGTCGCTCGTCCCCGCGCTGACTAGCGCGAGGACGTAAATCGCGAGGACGGCTTCGCTCGCGACGCTGGCGGGCCAGGCGCCCCAGAGTGACTCCATAAGGCCGATAGTGGCGGCCGAGACTTACCGAAAGATTAAAGCCGCCGCACGGCGCGGGCCGGCGGCGGCGCAAAAAAAGGGCCACGGCAACCGCGGCCTCGAGTTTAGGGAGGAAAACGCCACACAGCGTTCTTCTTTTATATAGGGACGGCACCCATAGGCGACAACAAGGCCGGGACCCACCCTGGCGCCGCCGCCCGAATTTGGCACAATGGCGCGATGCTCGGCGCCACCATGCTCGATGCGATCGACCCGCTCGTCGACAGCCTATGGCTGCGGCCGACGGGGCTGTTGACCGGACAGGCGGCGCAGGCGGCACGCGCGCAAGGCGTCGCGCTGCCGCTGGCCGGCGGCGCCAGCGCCTTCGCCGTGGTCGAAGTGATCGCGCGCCAAGCAAGTGGCATCGCCTCCGCCCTCGCCGCGGTGCCGCGGCTTCGGTCATGGGCGGCTCGGCTCGATGCCGGCGCGCGCGCCCGCATTGACGCGCAGCTCGCCCGCGCCAGCGAGCAACGCTGCCCTTGGGCGGGATTGGCGCTCGACCGCCCGCTGATCATGGGCATCGTCAACGCCACGCCCGACAGCTTCTACACCGCCGCCGGTGGCGACCCGCAAGCCGCGATCGATCTCGGGCACGCGATGCTCGAAGCCGGCGCGGACCTGCTCGATATCGGCGCGGAATCGACGCGGCCCGGCGCCGCTCCGGTCAGCGAAGAGGAAGAGCTGCGCCGCCTCGATCCGGTGGTGCACGCCCTTGCCGCGCGCGGCGCGGTGCTGTCGATCGATACGCGCCACGCTCGGGTGATGGAGGCGGCGCTCGGCTGGGGCGCGCGCGCGATCAACGACGTCTCCGCGCTCGAAGGCGACGGCAGCCTCGAGGTCGTCGCGCGCCATGGCGCGCCGGTGGTTCTGATGCACAAGCGCGGCGAGCCCGAAACCATGCAGCGCGAGCCGCATTACGCGCTCGCCTCGATCGATATCGCCGATTATCTCGCCGCGCGCATCAAGATCTGCGAGGCGGCAGGCATCCCGCGCCACCGCATCGTCATCGATCCCGGCATCGGCTTCGGCAAGACTGTCGCGCACAATCTCGAGATCCTGGCGCGGCTGTCGCTCTTCCATACCCTCGGCTGCGGCGTGCTCATCGGCCTGTCGCGCAAATCGACCATCGGCCGGCTCAGCGGCAACGCGCCGGTCGAGCAACGATTGCCCGGCTCTCTCGCCGGCGCGCTTCAGGCGCTGCGTCAGGGAGTGCAGATCCTGCGCGTCCACGATGTCGCGGAGACGAAGCAGGCGGTCGCGGTGTGGCAGGCGATCGCCAACGGCGCGTAGGCGTCCGCCGCGCGCTTTTGTTATGGACGACGCCGCTCGACGACGACGCCGACGCTTTCGGTCTCGGGCCAGACGTCGAGCTTCTCGACCGTCACCCGTGTTGCGCGGACGCGGCGGTCGGCGAGGCAGAGCTCGGCGATGCGGTCGGCGAGCGTCTCGACGAGGTTGATGTGTCCGCCTTCGGCGATCGCCTTGATGCCGGCGACGATCGTCTCGTAGTTCACGACATCCGCGAAGTCGTCGCTGCGCGGCAATGCCGCCGCGACATGGAGCTCGGCGTTGACGCGCACCCGGCGCCGGAGGCCCTTCTCGCGCGGATAGATGCCGATGCTGCAGGGCAGGACGAGATCGCGCACGAAGACGCGGTAGCCCGCGGCGCTGTCGTCATCCGGTCCTGTAGCGGAGGCCGAAGCCGGCCATTCGGTGCTCATTGCGCGGAGCATGCCTCGCGGCCCTGCCCCGCGCAATGCCGTGCGACTCTACGAAGCGGCGACCATGCGGTTGACCAAGGTGCCGACATGCTGCACCTCGACCTTCACCTCGTCGCCGGCTTTGAGGAATTCGCCGCTCTCGCCGCGGCCCGCGCCGACGCCTGCCGGCGTGCCGGTGGCGATAACATCGCCCGGCCGCAACGTCAGATGCTGGCTGAGCGAGGCGATCTGCTCGGCGATGCCGTGGATCATGTTCTTGGAGTTCGAGTTCTGCTTCTCGACGCCGTTGACCCAGAGCTTCAGATCGATGTTGTTGGGATCGGGCACGAACGCGGCGGGCGTGATCCACGGCCCCATCGGACACGCATCGTCGAAGCATTTCTGGCCGAGCCAGTCCATATGCATGCCGCCGCCGGCACGATCGGCCTGGGTGCTGAGATCGCGCGCCGAGAGATCGTTGACGCAGGTATAGCCGGCGATGACGTCGAACGCGCGCTCGACCGGGATGTTGCGCGCCGGCTTGCCGATGACGACGCCGATCTCGGCTTCCCAGTCGAGCTTCTGCGACAGCGCCGGCATGCGCGCATTGGCGCCCGGGCCGACGATCGAATGCGCGCCGGTCTTGATGAAGAACCACGGGTCCTTCGCCTTCTTCGGCTCGGGCGGCTCGCGGCCGGTCAAGCGCCGCTGCCGCTCGTTCATCTCTCTCATGTGGTCCCAGTAATTGGCGCCGGCGCAGAACACGGCGCCCGGATAAAGGATCGGCGCCAACAGCGCGACCTCGCCGAGCGGCCGACCGTCGGTCGGCTTCACGCGGCCGAGCGCCGCGAGAATGCGCGGATGCACCTCGCCCCAGCTTTGCAGCAGCCCCAGCACCGAAGATGAATCGATGCCCGGCGCGCCTTCTAAAAGCGGCGTCGCCGGCAGCACGCGGTCGTTGAACAACACGCCGGCACGCGCGATGCCACTGGAATCGCGATAGCTCAAGAGACGGTATTCGGTCGCCAAAGGATCCTCCCGTTTTTTGCTGAACCCATATTAGCTGCTCGCGCGACCAGCGCCTAGCCAACCCAGGTCGCGCGAGCAGGGTTGGTGGGCGCCCTTCGTCACGCTCAGGGGCAAGCGCGACCTAAGAATGAGGTAGCCGCAGGAAACGCGCGATCAGGGCATTGCCGCCGGCCGCGAGGGCGAAGGCGATCAGCAGGGCCGCATACATATAAGAGATACGGAACTGCGAATAATACTGCATGACGAGGAAGCCCAAACCGCGGTTCGACATTTTGATCTCGGCAAGAAGGCAGCCGATGATCGCGACGCCGATGCCGAGCTTGAGGCCGGTCGCGATCGGCGGCACCAAGGCCGGGAGATAGATCTTCCGCACGGTCTGCAGCAGCGTGAGGTTGAAGCTGCGCCCGACGCGCAGCAGCACCGGATCGATCTGGCGCACGCCGCTCGCGACCGACAGCGCCATCGGAAAGAAGCAGGACAGCGTCCCCATCGCAATCTTCGAGCCGGGGCCGACGCCGAAGAGGACGAGCAGGATCGGCAGGAACACGATCTTGGGGGTCGGCGCGAGATAATGGACATAGGGCTCGAAAGCCTTGCCGGCGAAGCGGCCAGCGCCGAGCGCCAGGCCGACGACGATGCCGGCGCTGGCGCCGAGCGCGAGCGAGACCGCAACCTCGATCAGCGTCAGCTCGAGATTCCAATAGAAATCCGGCCGCGTCAGCAGATCGGCGAGCGCCGCGATGATCGCCAGCGAGCTCGGCACCACGCCCTCGAACACGAGGCCGGATCGCGCGACGGCTTCCCAGATCACCCACAGCGCCAGCACCGTCGCGATGCGCAGCAACAACACCGGCGGTCCGGCGCGGCGCGGGAAGCGCCCCGTCTCTAGCCGCGCCTCAGCCATCGCTCGAGCCTTTCGGTCAGAAAGAAAAAGCAGATGCTGGTGAGCACGACGAAGCTGATCGCGCCGTACATCATCGGGATTTCCCAGCGCTCGGCGAGATCGTCGATAAGCTCGCCGAGACCGCCGAAATTGATCACGAACTCGATGCCGACGACGCTGATCAGCGCATAGACGAGACCGAGGCGCACACCGGTGCACAAGGTCGGGACCGAAGCCGGCAGCATGACCTTCCAGAACAGCTGCGTCGGCGTCAGCCGCAGGCTGCGGCCGACATCGATCAGCACGCGGCGGATGCCGTCGAGCCCTTCCTTGGTCTTCAGCACCACCGCCGGCAACGCGGTGAGGAAGCTCATCACGATGATGGTGCCGATATTGCGGCCAAAGAAGACGAGGAACAGCGGATAGAGCAGCACCAGCGGCGCGGCGGCGCAGGTCGCGACCCAGCTCTCATAGGCGAGACCCGCCCAGCGCTTGGCATGGAGCCACCAGCCGAGCGGCGTGCCGACGATGACTGCGAGCCCCGCCGAAATCAGCGCCTCGGCGAATGTCTGGAGGAAGCGCTGGAACAAGCCCTCCTCGGCGATCAGCTGCGGAAAGCTCGCGGCGATCGCGCTGGGCGCCGGCGCCACCAGCGGGCTGACGAGGCCGAGCGCGCCCACCGCCTGCCACGCCGCCAGCAGCAGCGCGATCGCACCGAGCCCGGCGAGGACAGGGGCGTGACGATGGATCGCTTGCATCGGCGCTGTGCGTGCTTCGACGGCCGACTCCGTCCACGCGCTCATCGCGCGTGGACCCGGAGGGGCCGACCGCAAAGAGCGATCGGTCGGGTCGGCCAGCATGAGGACGTTCTTAATGGCATTGAGAAAATCGCCTCATCCTGAGCGTTCGCCATCGCCGAGCGATGGCGAACCGTCGAAGGACCCACGCTCGGCGTCCGAGCGACCTTACGTCCCCGGCTTCCACACGATGTCGAAGGCACCTTTGACCTGGTCTTCCGTCATCGCGCTGGGGAGACGCTTCGCCGCCAGCGCTTCATCGAGCACGCGCTGGATGCCGCTGAAGCGGAAGGGATCGTTTGCTGCCTTGGTGAGGAAGTTCTTCACGGTCTTCTCGGCCGCATCGCGCGGCAGGTTGTTGTCGGCCGCGAGATAATCGATCGCCTTGGGATCGTCGTAGGCCCATTGATAGGATTTCACATAGGCCTTCATGAAGCGTGCGATCAGGTCGCGGTGCTGCTGCAGGGTGTTGAGATTGGCGACATTGACGCGAATGGTCTCGGTGGCGACATCCTTCGAATCATTGGCATGGGCGATGACGACGATCTTGCCCTGATCGACATCGAGCACGCCGAACGGCGCCGCGGCCCAGCCGGCATCGAGCTGCCCCGACATCACCTGGGTGAAGGTCGGCGGCATGCCGCCCGCCGGCACCGGCTTGGCATCGACGTTCTGCTCTTTCAGCAAGGTCAGCAGGGCGAGGTTGCTCGAGGAACCCGGCGCCGAGAAGCCGATGGTCTTGCCGCCTTTCAGGTCTTTCAACGTTTTGATGCCGCTGCCCGCCTTGGCGTAAAAGTAGAGATCGGCCGAGCCGGTCGATTCCGCCGAGATGATGCGCACCGGCGCGCCTTTGACATAGGCCGAGAGGATGCCGAGCGTGCCGGTCGCAACCGCGACATCGACGCTGCCCGAGACGACCGCCGTCTCGGTGGTCGCACCACCTTCGGTATAGGTGATGTCGAGATCGATCCCCTGCTCCTTGAAGAAGCCCTGGCGGTCGCCATAGACGCTGAACGACGTGTCCCACGCGCCCTTTTGCGGGATCGCGATCTTCAAGGTCTCGGCGCGCGCCGGGACCGCCGCCGCGAGTATCAACGCCATCGACAAAAACAAATTCTTACGCATCGTTTCCTCCCTCCTTGTTGTTGACGCGACGCGCGAGTGAGGCCTCGCTGTCGCTCAAGCCTTTACTGGCTTCCTCGCGCAGATCGCTCCAGATGCGCGCGACATATTGCCCGAAGGCTGCCGAGCCGACGATCGCGGAATCGCGCGGCCGCGGCAGATCGATATCGAAGATGCGCTTCACCCGGCCGGGCCGGAACGTCATCACCACGACGCGATCGGCGAGTTGCACCGCCTCGGCGATGTTGTGGGTGATCAGCAGGGTCGTCTGCTGCAGCGATTGCTGGATCTGCAGGAGCTTGTCGCCGAGCAGCAGTCGCGTCTGCTCGTCGAGCGCCGCGAAAGGCTCGTCCATCAGCAGGATCTTCGGCTCGGACGCGAGTGTGCGCGCGAGTGCGGTGCGCTGGCGCATGCCGCCCGAGAGCTCGGCGGGGTAACGGCCCTCGAAGCCTTCGAGGCCGACGAGCTTGATGAGATCGCGGCCGCGCGCTTCGCGCTCGGCCTTCCTGACGCCGGCGATCTCCAGGGGAAAGGCGATGTTGTCGAGCGTGGTGCGCCAGGGAAAGGTCGATTCCTCCTGGAACACCATGCCGATCGCGCGATGCGAGCCATCGATCGCCGCGCCTTCGACCAGCACGCGGCCGGCATAGTCGCCGATCAGCCCGCCGATGATGTTGAAGAGCGTGGACTTGCCGCAGCCCGACGGACCGATCAGCGCGACGAACTCGCCCTTGCCGACGGCGAAGGAGACATCGTCGATCGCCGTCAGCGTGCCGTCGCCGGTGGCGAAGCGCTTGCTGACGCCCTCGATGACGAGCGCCGGCGCGCGCGCCGTGCCGCTTTCCGCACTCGTCTCGAGCGGCGCCGCGGCGCGCATCAGCCGGGCCGGACGCTAATCCTTCTGGCCGCGCGGGACGTTCGCCGAGGCGCCGGCGTCGTAACCGCCGGCGACGCGCACATCGACGACCGCGACCTTGCCGTCATCGACCGCGGCGATCGCTTCGCGGAGCGCCGCTTCGAGGTCGGCGTGCTTTTGCACCGGGCCGACGCCAACCGCGCCCTGCCCACGCGCCAGCGTCGCGAGATCGATATCGGGATCGCCGATATGCTGGCCGATCCATTTATTGGCGGCGGTGCGCTCGCGCTCTTTGGCGACGCGCTCCTGATGCAGCTCGTCGTTATAGAAGGAGCGGTTGTTGCAGACGACCACCAGCAGCGGCACCCGATAATGCACCGCCGTCCAGAGTGCGGGATTGCCCATCAGGTAATCGCCATCGCCCAGCACCGCGATCGGCAGCCGGCCGCTGCCCTTGAGCGCGAGCGCCATGCCGACCGAAGTGCCCGGTCCGGAGCCGACGCCGCCGCCGCCATCGGTGCCGAGGCTGTCGAGCGGGTCCTTCATCGGCCAGAAATGGCCGTGCCAGGAGAGCGAATGCCGCAAGAGGCTGGTCTTCCGCCCGGCGGTGAGCTTCTGCAGCGCCTGCGCGATATGCGGCACATAGATCGTGCCCGAGGCGTCGGGCGCCGGCATCGCCGGCACTTGCGCCGGCTTGCGATCGGGCCAGGTGCTCGACTTGCGCGCGCCGAGCTTCTTCACCGCGGCGAGCAGCGCGCTGACGGTCGCATCGCTCTCCGCGGCGAGATAGACATCCGCCGGCGGCAGGATGTGGTACTCCATGCCGAAGCCGTGATGCGAATACTGGTCGACCGAGATGCGGGTAACGTTGGCGCCAAGCTTGCCCTTGCCCGCGGCGCCTTGCAGCAAGCCGCCGAGATCGACCCAGTCGAAGGACGCGACAACATCGGCCTGGCGCAGCAATTCGCTCGCCGCGCTCGAATGATTGGAGAGCGGCGGAGCGCCCACCAGCTTATGGTCGGTCGGGAACGCCGCGCCATTGCGCAGCTCCGTAAGCACCACCGCGCCGAGCGCCTCGGCAAGCTCGATGCGCTCGCGCCAGCTCTGCTCGCTGCGCGAGAAGCGGCCCAAGAGCAGCAGCGGGCGCTCGGCACCGTGCAGCTTCTTCGCCAACGTCTCGACCTGATCGGGCGGCGGGGCCACCGGCGCGGGCGACGGGAAGCGCGCGGCATCGGGCATCGCCGGCAGCGCGTCGAGGCGCAACTCCTGCAACGCGGCGTCGAAGCAGATATAGGTCGGGCCGCAAGGCGCGGTGGTCGAGATCTGCTTGGCGCGCAGCATCGCTTCGGGGATCGCCGCGACCGAGCCGGGCTGGTCGTCCCATTTGATGAAGTGGCGGATCAGCGCCGCCTGGTCCTTGGTGGTGTGGATCCAGTCGATCCACGGCCGGCGCTTCATCGCATCGACCGGGCCGGTCGCGCCGAAGAGCAGCAGCGGCGCGCGATCCATCCAGGCGTTGAACACCGCCATCGAGCTGTGCAGCAGACCGACATTGCTGTGGACGATCGCGCCCATCGGCTTGCCGGCGACCTTGGCCCAGCCATGTGCGACCGCGACCGCCGCTTCCTCATGCAAGCAGAGAAGCATTTGCGGCTTCTCATTGCCGAGCCGATTGACGATGCTGTCGTGCAGGCCGCGATAGGAAGCGCCGGGATTGAGCGCGACATAGGGGATGTCGAGCGCGCGCAGCATATCGGCCGCGACGTCGCTGCCCCAAAGGCTCCGTCCCTCGGACGGCAAAGGCCGCTCGATCGCTTGCTGCTCGTTGCTCAGTCTTCCATCGGCGCTCGGCATGATAGTACGGCCTCCCTCCTTGCGTTCGTTCCGATCAGGGCCCGTATCGGTCGCGTTGTCGGCACCCTGCGCTTTTCGCGACGCCAGCTTATTTCATATCACCTCGATGCGATAGGGCAATCGGTCCGCCCGCTTTGACTCCCTTCGGCACTGGGGATAGAGTTTTTTGGCAACAATCGGCCGCCCCAGAATGCGGCAAAAATGTTCGCGCAGGGAGTGGTCGGCCTCATGTCGGCGTATATCCGAGGTCGCAACGTCAATCTCACCTTTCGGCCGCCCAATCGCGCGCCGGTGCGGGCACTCCATGACTTCGACGTCGAGGTCAAGGAAGGCGAGTTTCTGTCGATCGTCGGCCCGTCGGGCTGCGGCAAGAGCACGTTTCTTTCCATCTTGCTCGGCCTCATCAAGCCGGATTCTGGCGAACTCGACCTGCATGGCCGGCGCATCGACGGCCCGGGCACAGACCGCGCCATGGTCTTCCAGGAATTCGGGCTGCTGCCGTGGCGAACGGTCCAACACAACGTGGAGCTTGGCCTGCAGTTGAAAGGCATGCCCGCGGCGCAGCGGCGCAACGTGGCGCAGCATTTCATCCGGATGGTCGGGCTGGTCGGCTTCGAGAGCCATTATCCGCACGAGCTCTCGGGCGGGATGAAGCAGCGCGTGGGCATTGCCCGCGCGCTGGCGACCGACCCCGAGGTCCTTCTCATGGACGAGCCTTTCGCGGCGCTTGATGCGCAGACCCGCGATCTCATGCAGGTCGAATTGCTGCGCATCTGGCATGACACGCGCAAGACCGTTCTCTTCGTGACGCATCAGATCGACGAGGCGATTTATCTTTCGGATCGCGTGCTGGTGATGACGAAGCGTCCGGGCCGCGCCAAGCGCATCTTCGCCGTCGACTTGCCGCGGCCACGCGACTACGAGATGCGCGTCACGCCCCAGTTCAATGAGCTCAAGCTCGAGATCTGGCGCGCCCTCGAAGACGAGATCGCGGTCTAGTCATGGCGGACGCAGCCGCTCCCCGCACCGGTCTGTTGCGCTCGAACCGCCGAATCCTGCTCGGATCTCTTTCCGTGCTCGCCTTCTTCGTCGCCTGGCAGGCAGTCTTCCTCTTCGTTCCGCTCAATTCGCTGTTCCTCACCAAACCATCGCTGATGTTTGCGGCGCTCGTCCGGCTGACGATGTCCGGTCAAGTGTTCTTCGATCTCGGCGCCAGCGCCGCGCCGTTCGCCTACGGCCTCGCCGCTTCGGTCCTCATCGGCGTGCCGACCGGTATCCTCATGGGCCGGCGCGTTCGGGTCGGCCTCGCGCTCGATCCTCTGTTCACCGTGCTTTATGCCAGTCCGCTCGTCGCCCTCGCACCGCTGGTGGTGATCTTTCTCGGCGTCGGCGTCACGGGAAAGACCTTCATCGTCTTCCTGCTCACCGTGTTCGACTTTGTCTTCAATGCCTATGCGGGCGTGCGCGCGGTGGATCCGCTCCTGCTCAATGTCGTCCGCTCGTTCGGCGGCGCGGAGAAGGACCTCTACCTGAAGGTCATCTTCCCGAGCGTGATGCCCTATATCGTCGCCGGAGCGCGCATCGGCGTCGGCCGGGCGCTGATCGGTATCCTCATCGGCGAATTCTTTGCCGCATCCGAAGGTGTCGGGTACGAGATCGTCCGCTTCGGCAACTTCTTCGCGCTCGACAGCATGTTCGCCTATATCCTTGTCGTCACCTTGATCGCGATCGTATTGACGCAAGGGGTCCGTTGGGCGGAGCGAGCGGCTTTTCCGTGGCGCGTGGAGTCGTAGGCCATGGCCGAAAGCGACGGGCTCGACATGGCGCTCGCACCGGCTCCGGCCGTCGATCAAGATCAGGCGCCGCCGCAGAGCCTGTGGCAGCGCATCGAGCCGACCGTTCTCGGGATTTCGGGCATCCTCGGCGTGCTATTGCTGTGGCAGGCATTGCCCGCCTTCGTGACGTTGAATGCCGGGACCAAGCTGTTCTTCACGCCGCCCAGCCAAGTCGCGGCGACGCTGTGGGAACTCTTCGCGAGCGGCACCATCTGGGCGCCGCTCGGCGTCAGCGCCGCCGGTTTTGCGGTCGGGCTGGGCATCGCGATCGCGATCGGACTGCCGCTTGGCATTCTGATCGGCCGCTCCGAGACCCTGAACGCCCTCTGCGATCCGTTCATCACCGCCTTCAATGCGACGCCGCGGCTCGTCTTCCTGCCGCTGGTGCTGTTGTGGTTCGGGCTGGGACTCTGGTCGAAGGTCGTGATCGTCGCCTTCGGCGCGGTGTTCCCTCTGCTCATCAACACCCATGAGGGCATACGCAGCGCCGACAAGCTTCTCATCAACGTGGTGCGCTCGTTCGGCGCGAAGGAATGGGATGTCGTCCGCCTCGTCGTCGTGCCGAATGCCTTGCCCTACATCATCACCGGACTAAGGCTCGCCATCGGGCGCGCCGTGCTCGGCGTGGTGGTCTCGGAATTCTTCGGCTCGGATCAAGGGCTCGGCGTGATGATGGTGCAGGCCGCCAGCCAGTACAAGGTCAACATCGTCTTCGCCGGCATGCTCGTGTTCATGGCGCTCTCGCTGACGATGACGAGCCTCATCAAGGCGCTGGAAAATCATCTCGACCGCTGGCGCCCGCAACGCCTCGCGAGCGAGTGAGCTCCGCGCGATAACGGACGCGGCGCTCTATCCGCTCAGTGCGCGGTCTTTGCCGGCGCCGGCACGTAGTGGACCTCCGCGAGCGCATCGGCGAGAAGTGTGCGGGCGACGAACGGCTCGACATCGGGCAAGGGCTTGTCCTTCGACCACTTGCCCAGCGCGATCATCTCGCGGCGGCGGTCTTCGAAAGTATCGCCGAAGAGATCCGGCGCGAGCATCGCGTCGTAGTCGCCGTGGAGTTCCTCCCAGAGCAGCCGCTGATCCTGCGGATTGTCGATGCCGAGATAGGTCTTGAAGACCGGCAGCATGCCTTCCTCGTTGCTCCGGATGTACATGATCGCCTCGGCGATCGCGCGGATGAACGCCTTGGTCGCGGCGGGATGCGCGTCCACATAAGGCTTGAGCGTCCAAATCGTGCCGCCGAGGCGCGGGAGGTATTGGCCGGTCGTGAGCAGGATTTTGGCGCCGCTCTCTTCGGCTTTGACGGTGGCCGCCGGTGTCAGAAGCGCGGCTTGAACGGTGCCGGCGAGAAGCGCGGCGACCTCGTCGGGCTGGCGCTGGAACGAGATCACCTTGTAATCCCGTCCCGGCTCCATGTGGAAAATTTCGGACAGCACCCGAGCGCCTTCATCGTAATTGGCGCCACCGGGCTGGCCATAGGCGACCGTCTTGCCTTTCAAATCCTGCGGTTTCTCGATCCCTTTCACCGCGACGATCGCCCATTGCGAGCTGAGGCTCTGGCCCACCACGTACATCACCGGCGCGCCGTGTAATGCGGCCAGCGCGCCGACCGTGGTCACCGGCACGAAATCGACCTGCCCCGCAAGTGCGGCATTGCCCAAGGTCTTGCCGACGAGCTCGACCCATTTGGCATCAAGCCCTTCCTTTTTGAAAAAGCCGCGATCCATCGCGACGTAGGAAGGAAGGAAGAGCGTGTTGCCGCCCGGCACGTTTCCGACGGTGATCTTGGCCGGCTCGGCGGCCGCCGCGAGCAACGTCAGAGAAAGAATCGTCGCCGCTGCAACGGCGGCGGCGGTGATGCGTGCGATAGGCATGGCTTGCCTCCCCGATAGACCTGGTCGAAACGTCCGCGGGCGCCGCGCAGGCACGCGAAGCCCCTGCGCGTCCTCCGCTCAGTTGGTTGCGATCTTGGCCGGCACGTAGTGAATCTCGGCGAGCGCCTGATCGAGCAGCTTGCGCGCGACGAATTGCTCCGGGTCGGGCAGCGGCTTGTCTTGCGGCCACTGCCCCATCGCGATCATTTCCGTGCGGCGGGCCTCGAAGATGTCGCGGAACAGCTTCTCGGGCATGGTCGCTTCGTAACCGTCGTGGATGCTGTCCCACAGCAGGCTCTGCTCTTGCGGATCGTCGATGCCGAGATAGGTCTTGAGCAGCGGCATCGTGCCTTCCTTGTTCGTGCGAATGTAGGTGATCGCTTCGGCGATCGCGCGATCGAAGGCTTTGACCGTGTCCGGATGCGCGTCGACGAACGGTTTCATCGTCCAGATCTCGCCGCCGAGCCGCGGGAGATAGGTGCTGGTGCTGAGCAGGACCTTGAAGCCGGCCTTTTGCGCCTTGACCGCTTCCGCCGTCGTCAGCAGCGCCGCCTGGACGTCGCCTTTGATGAGCGCGGCAATCTCGGCAGGCTGGCCCTGGAACGAGATCACCTTGTAATCGCGGCCGGGCTCCATGTGGAAGGCCTGCGACAAGGTCCGCGCGCCTTCGTCATAGGCGGCGCCGCCCGGCTCGCCATAGGCAACGGTCTTGCCCTTCAAGTCTTCGGGTTTCGCGATGTCCTTGGCGGAGAGGATCTCCCATTGCGAGCTAAGACTCTCGCCGATCAGGAACTCGACCTGCGCGCCGTGGAGCGCCGCAAGCGCTGCGGGCGTCGGGATCGGAATGAAATCGACCTGCCCGGCGAGCCCGGCGACTTTCAGCGCGTTGGGCGCAAGCACCACCATCTTCGCGTCGAGACCTTCCTTCTTGAAGAAGCCGCGATCCATCGCGACGTAGGTCGGCAAATGGAGCGAGGTGTAGCCGACGACGGCGCCGACGGTGATCTTGGTTTGCGCTGCGGCAGGCCCCGAGAACGCGAGAAGACAGAAGCTTCCCGCGATGACCGACGACAGCAAGAATCGGAATCCGTGCATGTGTTCGACCTCCCTGTTTATCGGCGGATCGACGTAGAGCCGTCTGCCGTTTGTTTCTTTGAGCGACGAAAACGTCGCGATGGATAGTCGTCCCGTGCGTGCCGCCCTGTCAACGCACACGGCTCGTTACGCCTCAGCGGCTACTTCGCGGACGCGAGCTCCTTCAGCTTGACCTCGCCCTGATTTTCCGACGCGGCGCCGACCCAGGGATGCTCGGAGCAGTCGAACACGACACCGTCCGGGCCGCGGAACTTGGTCTCGAAAAACACATCGCCCATGCCCGGATCGGGCCGCATGAAGCACGGCGCGCCCATCGCCTCGAGCTTCTTGATGTAGCCGTCGAGATCGTCGATCAGCACGCCGAAATGATGGATGCCGACATAGTCGAGCCCCTTGCCGAGCTGATCGACATTCTTGAATTTGAGGACCGCGAGGTTGAGCGTGCCGTCGCTCAAATAGATGCCCCAGGCGATGCCGCCGGGATCGTCCGGATTGCCGGTGCGTCCGACCTCTTTGAAGTCGAAGGCCTGCTTATAGAATTCGGCGGTCTTGATCGGATCGTTGGTCGCGAGCGCGATGTGACGAATCTTCGGCACGGATGGCTTCTCCCAGGCGTTGGCTTGCCCGCAGATGTAGCACGGCGGCCAAAGCTCAGGAAGCCTGCCGCCGGACGAAGCCCACGATGAGATCCAGCGCGCGATGCGAATTCGCCGAAGCGGGTTCGCGCGCGGTGAAGGCATGCGGCGCGCCCGGAAACTTCACCAGCTCGAGCGCGCCGCCGGCTTGGCGATAAGCGGCGGCGAAACGGTCGGCCATGTCGGGCGTGACGTTGTCGTCGTCGGTGCCTTGCAGCACCAGCGCCGGCGGCGGGTTTGTCGCCTCGCCGCGCTCGAGGATGAGCTGCGGATTGCCGTCCGCCATCGCCGCCTCGTCGGGCCAATAGGCGCGATGCGCCGCGGCGAGCCGGTCGTTGCCGTTGCCCGTGACCATGCGAAAGCGCGCCAGCGGATCGGTGATCGACCAGCACAGCACGGCATAAGCAAGGCTCGCATCGAACGCCTCGCCGCCGGGCAGGCGGAGCGCGCCATAGGTCGCATCGCGCGGCCGGAGCGCCGCGAGCATCAACTGATGTCCGCCGCTCGAGGTGCCGAGGCCGCCAATGCGGTCGGGACGGAGGCCGTAGCCGTTGGCGCGCAGCTTCAGCCAGCGCAGCGCGTAGTTCACGTCCTGAATCGAGGCGGGATAACACGCCTCGGGAGGCATGCGGAAGTCGATCGCCATGACGACGATGCCGGCGCGCGCCAGCGCTTCATGGATCGCGACGTTCACCAGGCGATCGTTGCTCGTCCAGGCGCCGCCATGCACCTCGACCACGGCGGGATACGGCCCGCCGCCGCGCGGGCGATAGAGCCGCGCCAGCAGGGACTTGTCGCCGTGGCGGAGATATTCGACGTCCTCTGTCGTGAAATCGGCGGTCATTGCTTATCGGCTTCGATCGCATAGCGGGTGTCGACCATCGCGCGCAGATCGACATCCGGCTTCACCATGCGCTGCGACTTATACCAATCGAGCGGGATCGCCATGTCCTTCAGCGAGATGCGCGCTTGCGGATCGAAATAGGGAATGCCCTCGCGGACCGTGCTCTCGGGCTGGTTCAGGCCCTTGGCGATAAGGGCGATGGCTTCGCCTGCGTTCGGACCATCGTGCCGCTGGCCGTCGGGACCGACGAAAGCCGCATCCCAATAGACCATGGCGGCGCGCAAGCCGGCGAGAAACGCATGCACGAGCTGCGGCTTCTCATTGACGATGCGCGCTGAGGTGAAGACCGCCTCGCCTTGCCGCAACGGCAGCACATCGGACACCCATCCGACGAGCTTCGCGTCGCCCTTCTGGATGATGGCATAGGCCGGCGCGGCGGTCTGGACAGCGGCGTCGACCTGATTGCCGGCGATCGCCGAAGCGACGACGCCATTCGATTGCAACGCCTGGAACTTGATGCCGCTCGGATCGAAGTGGAAGTGCTGCGCGATCTCGACCACGAAGAGCTCGAGCGGCGAGCCGCGCTGGGTGATGGCGACCGAATGCCCGGCGAGATCCTTCAAGGATTTGAGTCCCGCCGCATAAGCCTGGTTCGACGCGATCACGCCGACGCTCTGGAAGCCGGGATGATCCCAGGTCCCGCCGGCGATGACCTTGAGCACGCCTTGCGAAGCGAGGTTGTAGAAAGCGGCCGTGATGCCGGTCGAGCCGACATCGCAATCGCCCGACGCCACCGCCACGGCGATGGGCTGCGCCGAATCGAAGAAGATCAGCTGGGCATCGAGGCCTTGCGCGGCGAAAAAGCCCTTGTCCCTGCCGATGATGCTCGGGATGCCGCCGCTCGAGCGGACGACGCCGATCTTGATCGGCTCGGCCGCAAGGGCCGTCGCCGCGTTGATCACGAAAACGAGAGCGGCGCCGAGCGCAAAAGCGGGGCCGAGCCTCATGGCGATTTCCTCCCTCTTCTTGTGAGCGGCCGTCGAAGGGAATAGTCTGTCACGCAAAGTTACCGAAGTCGAATGGAGGAAACCCGAATGACCACGCAGGTACGCCTGTCCGTCGACGGCAAATCGCACACGATTTCGGTCGACGATCCCAACATGCCGCTGCTCTATGCGCTGCGCGACGAGCTCGGCATGTCCAATCCGCATTTCGGCTGCGGCCTCGCGCAATGCGGCGCCTGCACCGTGCATGTCAACGGCGAGCCGACGCGCTCTTGCGTCACGCCGCTGTCGGCGGTGACGGATGCGAAGATCGTCACCCTCGCCGGTCTCGGCACGGCCGAACATCCGCATCCGCTGCAAGCGGCCTATGTCGCCGAGCAAGTGCCGCAATGCGGCTACTGCATCAACGGTTGGATCATGACCGCGGCGGCGCTGCTCAAGAAGAACCCGCACCCGAGCGACGACGATATCCGCAAGGGCCTCACCGGCCTCAAATGCCGCTGCGGCACCCATATGGCGATCATCCGCGCGGTGAAGCGCGCGGCGGCGACGGCGTGAGGGAGGCAATCATGACGTCACTCGACCTTCTGCGCTCCGACCTCACCCGCCGCGGCATCCTCAAAGGCACCGGCGCTCTCGTCATCAGCTTCTCGGCGCCGGCGACGCTCGCCGAAGCCGCGATCGCGGCGATCGCCGCGCCAAAGCCGCTCGATCCGACGCAGCTCGACAGCTATCTCGCGATCCATCGCGACGGCTCCGCGACCGTTTTCTTCGGCAAGATCGATGGCGGCCAAGGCACCGATGTGGGCATCGCCCAGATCGTCGCCGAAGAGCTCGACCTCCCCGCCGACAAGGTCGCGGTGGTGATGGGCGACAGCGCCAAGACCATCAATCAAGGCGGCGCCAGCGGCAGCTTCGGCATCACCTGGGGCGGCAAGCCGATGCGCCACGCCGCGGCCCAGGCGCGCCAGACGCTCCTCGATCTCGCCGCGAAACGGCTGGACGTGTCGGCCGACAAGCTGACCGTGACCGACGGCGTGGTCGCCGTCCTCGATGCGCCGGCGAAGAAGATCACTTACGGCCAGCTCGTCGGCGGCAAGTTCTTCAACGTCACGATGAAATGGAACGGCAAGATCGGCAACGATCTCGACGTCGATGGCGGCGCGCCGCTGAAGAAACCCGCCGATTACAAGGTGGTCGGCACTGCGCCGCCGCGCCGCGATGTGAAGCCCAAGGTCTTCGCCCGGCCTGCGACCTATGTCACTGACATCCGCCTGCCCGGCATGCTGCATGCGCGCGTCGTCCGCCCGCCCGTCGCGGGCGCTGAGGCGAAGTCGGTCGACGAAAGCTCGATCCGCAGCATCCCCGGCGCGCGCGCCGTGCAGAAGGACGGCTACATCGCCGTCGTCGCGCCCAAGGAATGGAACGCGATCCGCGCCGCGCAACAGCTCAAGGTCGACTGGTCGCAGCCGGCCCCGGCCTTTGCCGATCCGGCGCAGCTCTACGACACCATCCGCAAAGCGCCGGTGCGCAAACGCACGGTCGAGAAGCAGACCGGCTCGGTCGATCAGGCGATGCAAGGCGCCGCCAAGGTCGTCGAGGCGGATTACGAATGGCCGTTCCAGTCGCATGCCAGCATGGGCTCGGCCTGCGCCGTTGCCGAAATGAAGGACGGCGTGATGACCGTCTGGACCGGCTCGCAGAAGCCGCATTACGCGCGCGATGGGGTCGCGGCGCTCTTAAAGCTGCCGCCCGAGAAGGTGCGGGCGATCTGGCTGACCGGCCCCGGCTCCTACGGCCGCAATGACGCCGGCGATGCGGCGCTCGAAGCCGCGTTCCTCGCGCAAGCGACCGGCAAGCCGGTGCGTATCCAGGGCATGCGCCCCGAAGGCATCACCTGGGACACCAAAGGCCCCGCCTCCGTGCACCATGCCAAGGCCGGGCTCGACGCCGCGGGCAAGATCATCGCCTATCAGTTCGAGAGCAAGGGCTTCTCGCGCCTCGATCTCGACAGCAATGAATCCGATCCCGCCTACAGCCTGATCGGACAGCAATGGGGCGTGGCGCTGAAGCCGCTCGATTCCTTCGGCACACCCGACGAAGCCTACGACATCCCGAACCAGCTCAAGGCCTGGGAGACGATCGCACCGATGCTCGATCGCGTCTCGCCGCTCCGGACCTCGCATCTGCGCGATCCCGTGGGCCCGCAGATCCATTTCGCCAGCGAATCCTTCATCGACGAACTGGCGCTGGCCGCCAAGACCGACCCGGTCGAGTTCCGCCTGCGGCATTTGAGCGGCCGCGATGCCGCGGCGGTGAAAGCCGCCGCGGAGAAATTCGGCTGGACGACGCGGGTCTCCGGCCCGTCGAGCGACAGCAAGGCCGATGTCGTGACCGGTCGCGGCATCGCCTATGCCAAGCGGCTTGGCACCATCGTCGTCGTCGCGGCCGAAGTCGAGGTCGATCGCCGCAGCGGCAAGGTGCGCACCAAGCGCTTCGCCGTCGCCCATGATTGCGGCTGCGTCGTCAATCCGGCGCTGCTGCACAACACGATCGAGGGCAACATTGTGCAGGCCACCAGCCGCAGCCTTTGGGAAGAGGTGCGTTTCGACAAGCAGAAGGTCACGAGCGTCGATTGGCTCACCTATCCGATCCTCGACATCACCGAAGCGCCCGAAAAGGTCGACATCGTGCTGCTCGACCATCCGGAGATCCCGCCGACCGGCGCCGGCGAGCCGTCGTCGCGGCCGGTCGCCGGCGCCATCGCCAATGCGATCTTCGACGCCACCGGGGTGCGCATCCGCCGTGCCCCGTTCCGGCCGGAAAACCTCAAAGGATCGTTCGCGTAGAACTATAAGAATCTTCCAATAAGTGTTTGTTTTTATTGAATCGAAAAGCCGCGGAACAACTGCGGCTTTTCTGCGTTGTCTCTATGGTTTGGGGCGCTTCGCGCCCCAGTAGAGGAGATTATCCCGATGAAAACCCGCTTCGCGGCCTATGCGGCCATCATCGCACTTTCGACGGCGACGACCGTCGCGGCTCATGCCGTCACGATGAACAACCCGGCGCAGGATCAGGCCGAAAACCAGATCACCGCGCAGCTCAACCAGCAGCAGGTCGAGAACGGCAACTATGGCGTCGAGACCTATCAGGGCATCATGCAGCGCCAGAGCCAGGGCGCGCCGCAGGAACAGATCGCACAGCCGCCCGATGCCGGCGATCTGAGCATCATCGAATAGTCCGCCGCTCTTGCGGCACGGACGAAGGGCCGCTCGATGAGCGGCCCTTTTCGTTTGAGGCGAAACAAGTAACATCTCTCGTCATTGCGAGGCCGAGCCGGGCGAGGCCGAAGCAATCCAGCGTACACTAAGAGACTGGATTGCTTCGTCGCTATGCTCCTCGCAACGACGTCACGATAAAACCGTTCAGTGCTCGCCGCCGAGCTTCACGCGCTGGGTCGCGATCGAATGCGCGCGACGCCGCTCGCGCTCCTCGGGCGGCAGCTTCTCATAGAGCTCAGGATTACGCAGCGTCGTGTCCTGGCCGTTGACCGGCTTGTCGATCGCCTCTTCGAGGCTGTGCGCCCATATCCATTCCTCTTCGGGACGGATCGTGTCGTTCGAGCCGATCTGGTCGAGGCCCCAATAGATCTCGAGCCGGTGGCCGTCGGGATCACGGAACTCTACCGCGATCTGCGCGCCGGCGCGGCGCCGCCCCTCGAAATCGATCGGCACGTTGTGCTTCTTCAGGTGATTGCGCGCGATGATCACCTCATCGAGCGTCGCGACCTCGAAGGCGATGTGGTTGAGCTCGATCGCCGGCGATTCCTCCGGCATCGAGCCGACCACGGCGATGCCGTGATGATCGGCGTTGCAGCGGAAGAACACCATGCCGCCGGGCGCGATCTCGTCGGTGTAGACGTCCGAGACCTTGAAGCCCATCACCTCGGTATAAAAGCGTGTCGAGCGCTCGACATCGGTGACGTTGAGCACGATGTGGCCGATCTTGGTGATGTTGAACGGCATGCCTTTCGGCCGCGTGTGGGATTTGATCTTCTTCTTGTCGACCTTCATCGCCTCGCTCCTTCGCTCGCACCAACGCTGGCGCCTCTAGCCTAGCGCAGAAAGCAAGGGCGGGCTATTTTCCCGCCAGACCGATCAGGGAGGTACATAAGATGAGCGAGCCCATTCCCGCGCAAAAAGCGCCCTACGGCGTCCAGGTCGAAGCGGGCAAGGATTACTTCTGGTGCGCTTGCGGCCGCAGTGCGACGCAGCCTTTCTGCGACGGCTCGCACAAAGCCGTTGGACTCCGGCCGACGATGTTCAAGGCGCAAAAGAGCGAAGAGGCCTGGCTCTGCGGCTGCAAGGCCTCGGGCAACAAGCCGTTCTGCGACGGCTCGC
This sequence comes from Allostellaceae bacterium, assembly GCA_036501365.1. Classification (GTDB taxonomy): domain Bacteria; phylum Pseudomonadota; class Alphaproteobacteria; order ATCC43930; family CGMCC-115725; genus CAIKMD01. The sequence goes on from DASYAL010000017.1 coordinate 56,574, forward strand.
ATCGCAAGCTCTAGCCGCGGACCAATTCCAGTCACTGTCATGCCCGGACTTGTTCCGGGCATCCACGTTTGGGTTTTGAATAAACGCGTGGATGGCCGGGACGAGCCCGGCCATGACGACATAAAATCAAAGCTTTGCTTTCATCGGCTTACCAGCCAGGCCGGCTTGCCGGATGTCGCTATGCGGCCCGACCGGCGGCATCGTGAAGAAGCTCTCGACGCTCGTGTAATCGTGATAGCCGAGCCGCGCCAACGGGCGCAGCTTCAGCACGTCGAGCCTTCCCTCGGGCGTGATCGCCTCGTCCTTGATGTGGACGCCGATGACGCGGCCGACGACGACGTAATGGCTTTGCTCGAGGTTGCGCCCCGGCAGCGCGAGCGTGCAGTGATAGCGGCATTCGAGATGCACCGGCGAGGCGGCGACACGCGGCGGCTTCACCAGCCGCGACGGGATCATCGTCAGCCCGGCGAGCTTCGCCTCGTCGATCTCGGGCTCGACCGCCGAACCGGTGATGTTCACCGCCTCGCGCAATTCATAGGTCGCCATGTTGACGACGAACTCGCCGGTCTCGACCACATTGGTGACGCTGTCCTTGGGCCGCGGCGAGCGCGGGAAATTCGCCGCGGCGAACATCACGTAAGGCGGATCGTAGCCGAGATTATTGAACTGGCTGAACGGCGCGAGGTTGACGCGGCCCTCGCGGTCGAGCGTCGAGATCCAGCCGATCGGCCGCGGCACCACGATCGATTTGTAAGGGTCGTGCCCCAGGCCGTGATCGTTCTTGTCGGGCTCGTAGAACATCGCTCCCTCCCCGTCCCCGTACTATAATGCGACGCGTCGGATGACGGAGCGATTCATGGCCGAGAACCAAGCAGCGCGCGAGGCTTATTACGCCAAGGTTGCCGGGCTCAACGTCTCGCCGCTGTGGACGACGCGGCTGGTGCCGCCATTGCCGAAGGATTCGGTCAAGGCGATGCCGTTCCTGTGGGATTTCGACAATGTGCTGCGGCCGACGCTCGCCGAGGCCGGACCGCTCATCACCGCGCATGAAGCCAATCGCCGCGTGCTGACGCTGGAGAACCCGGGCCTCAATGGCTCGCACCGCATTCTGGAATCGCTCTATGCCGGTCTGCAGATGCTGCTGCCGGGCGAATGCGCGCCGGCGCATAAGCATTCGCCCTCGGCGCTGCGCTTCGTCATCGAAGGCAAGGGCGGCGGCTGGACCGCGGTCTCGGGCGAGAAATCCTACATGCAGCCCGGCGATTTCGTGATCACGCCGTCCGACACTTGGCACGATCACGGCCATGACGGCGACGGGCCTTATTTCTGGATGGACGGTCTCGACATCCCCATGCTGGCGACTTTCGGCCCGATGTTCTTCGAGCATTATCCCGAGGATCGCGCGCCGCTGGTGCGGCCAACCGGCGACAGCCGCGCGCGCTACGGCGCCAATATGGCGCCGGCCAACGAGCGCTGGTCGAAACCGGAATCGCCGATCTTCTCCTATCCCTACGATCGCTCGCGCGAAGCGCTCGAGCAGCTGCGCCAGAACGACGAATGGGATCCCTATACCGGGCTGAAGCTCACCTATATCGATCCGACCACCGGCGGCAGCGCGATGCCGACAATCTCGGCTTTCCTGCAACTCCTGCCCAAGGGCTTCCGCACCGGGAATTATCAGACCACCGAGAACACCGTGTTCTCGCCGGTCGAAGGCCGCGGCCGCTTGATCGTCGGCGAAGGCGCGCAGCGTCAGACCATCGCCTGGAAGCCGCGCGACATCTTCGCCGTGCCGTGCTGGGTGCCTTACGCGCTCGAAGCCGACGAGGACGCGGTGCTGTTCAGCTATTCCGACCGCGTCGCGCAGCAAAAGCTCGGCATCTGGCGCGAGCGCCGCGGAAACGTATAGGACGGGCGCACCGCCGCTTCTTCATCTCTACGCAATTTCAAATTAAGCGTCATGGCCGGGCTTGTCCCGGCCATCCACGTGTTCGCTCCAAAACGTGGATGCCCGGCACAGCCCCGAGTGCGGCGCGTCGCAGCGCCGCGCCGCGGGCCGGGCATGACGATTTTGAATTACAGTGATGGGCCCTACGCGCTCAATCCCAAATTGAAGAAGTCGTTCGCGTTCTTCCAATAGATCATCTCTTTCTCGGCCGGCGTGATGTCGAGCGCCTCGACGAGATCGATATGCTCCTTGGGATCGATCGGCACCGGCCCGTAATCGGTGCCGAACATCACGCGATCGGCGCCGAACACTTCGACCGCTTCTTTCACATGCGGTCCCCAGAGGCCCATGATGTCGACCCGCAGATTGGCGCGCAGATAATCGCTCGGCAGCCGCTTGCACTTGATCTGCGCACGCTCGGGCATGCCTTCGCTGCCGAGCCGCCAGCCGAAATTGAGCCGGCCCATCACCGGCAGCAACCCGCCGCCCATATGCGCGACGACGATCTTCAGCCGCGGGAAGCGATCGAACAGGCCCGAGAGGATCATGCGCGCGAGGCACATCGTGGTGTCGAACGGCCGCCCGACAAGCTCGTCGAGCTTGTATTGATCCATCTGCCGGTCGGCGCCGATCGGCACGCGCACGGGATGGAGGAAGAGCGGCACCTGCTTATCCTCGGCCCATTCCCAGAACGGATAGGCGTCCTCGGTGTCCATGAACTTGCCCTGCCAGCTCGAATTGATCAGCAGCCCCTTGAAGCCCGGCTGCGTCGCGACGCGCTCGTAATCCTTGATCAGGCTCGCATCGAGTGGGTTGGCGACGCCGAGGCCCCAGGTCGTGCCTTTGCTGCGCTCGACCAGCGCGACGATCTGATCGTTGTTGTGCTTGATGACGTCGCCCGCCGGCTTCTTCGACAGCGCGACCAGCACTTCGGCGCCGAACGGGTTGCTCATCAGCCGGTAATTGATTCCGGCCTTGTGGCTGACCTCCTGCTGGAGATCGAAATCGGTGAGCTCGTAATAGCTGATCGAGGGCAGGCCGCGGAACGCGTTGAAACTGTTGCGGCCGACTTGCGTGCCGCGCATGAACTGGGCGACGCCGAGCGGATCGGAGCGATCCGGGATCGAGCAATGCGTGTGAATGTCGATGATCTGCTGCGCCATTAATCGATCCTCCCGGGGCCGCGATTGGGCGAAAGATTAGCCAGCGCGCGCCACCAACGCCAGGACAAGGCGTGGCTTCGTCGTTGCAAAACCGCAGCGGATCGGCGACGCTCCTCCGCAACGCGCCGGACATTCCCGCGAAAGGAATGCCGCACCGCGACAGGGAGAACGCCAATGTTCAAGAACCGCTGGTCGGTCCTCGCCGCATCCTTCCTCGGAATGATCGTCGGCCCCGGTCCGATCCTCGTCTTCTCCTATGCGGTATTGTTGCGGCCTGCGACCCTGTCCCTGGGCGTCGACCGCTCGATCTTCTCCTCGGCGGCGCTGCTCGCGACCATGGTCGGGCTGATCGGCGGCCCGACTGTCGGCTGGCTCATCGACCGCTACGGCGCGCGGCGCATCATGGTGCCGGGCGTGTTGCTATTCGCGGTCGGCATTTCGGCGAATTCGCTGCTGACATCGGCGACCGCGGTGATCTACGGGCTTTTCGTCTTCGGCAATCTCTTCAGCGCCGGCGCCTCGCCGGTCGCTTTCAGCATCGTGATCGCGCGCTGGTTCGACCATATCCGCGGCCTCGCTCTCGGCATCGCCCTCGCCGGCATCGGCGTCGGCACCGCCGTCGTGCCGCAATTCACCGCCTATCTCGTCGCCCATTACGGCTGGCGCTCGGCCTATCTCGGCATCGCGGCCGCGATCGTCGTCTTCGCCTGGCTGCCGGTTGTGGTGTTCATCCATGAGCCGCCGGCCTTCGACCGCGTCCGCGCCGAAAAACGCGCCGTCGCCGACCATCTGCCGGGAATGACGGCGCGCGCCGCGTTCAAGCATTGGCGCTGGTGGTCGATGACCATCGCTTTCTTCCTCGGCGGCGTCGCCATCAACGGCACCCTCTCGCAGGTCGTCGCTTTGCTCGGCGATCGCGGCATCCCGATCCAGGTCGCCGCCTCGACCTTGGCCTTCACCGGCATCGCGCTGATCGCCGGCCGCGTCGCCGCCGGCTGGTGCCTCGACCGCTTCAACGGCCCGGTCATCGCCGCGATCTGCTTTGCCATTCCGATCGCCGGCATCCTCCTTCTTGCCAGCGGCTCCGGCGGGCTCGAAGTCGCCCGCGTCAGCACGACACTTTGCGGCTTCGGCATCGGCGCCGAGGTCGATCTAATGGCGTTTTTCCTCAGCCGCTATTGCGGCCTCAAGGCTTACGGCAAGATCTATGGCGTCAGCTTCGCCTGCTTCAACATCGGCAATACCGTGGGCGGACTAATCGGCAGCCTGTCCTTCGACCATCTCCACACCTACACCCCGGCCTTTCTGCTCTTCGCGGGCGCGCTGCTGGTCGCCTGCGTGCTGTTCCTGACCCTGGGCGCCTACGTCTATCCGGCGCTCCGCCTGGCGCCGGCAACGCCCACCGAACCCGAGCAGGTTCCGGCCTAGCCGCTCGGGCCGCCGCGCTCTTCAACCGATTTTACGCTTGACAAGCGAGCGATCTGGTCGTACGCTAAATACGTACAACGCGAAACCGCTAAGCCCTTGCGCCAGCGGGCGAAAAATGAAAATTGCGAAACGAACCCAATTCGCGGCGAGCACCGCCGAGGCGCTTCTCATCCTTGGGGAGCTAGCATAGGATCGCCAGCCTAAGCAGCGACCTGTCGGCCATCGACAGGCATCCAATCACGGGGAGAAACATGGCAGACGCCCAGACCGTCCAAGTCTCGCATATGCTCGACGAAAGGGGCATCGGCTCGTTCCACATCAAGCTCATTGTCTGGTCGCTGTTCATCGTCCTGATCGACGGCTACGACATCGGCGCGATCGCCTTCGCCGCCCCCTCGCTGATGCGCGAATGGCATTTCCCGCCCAGCCAACTCGGCCCGATCTTCAGCGCCAGCCTCATCGGCATCCTCTTCGGCTCGGCGATTTTCGGCTTCGTTGGCGATCGCTACGGCCGGAAAGCGGCGCTGGTCAGCGCCAACCTGGTCTTCGGCATCTTCACCCTGATCGCCGCCTATTCGACCAACACCACCGAGATGTTCTGGCTGCGCTTCCTCGCCGGGCTCGGCATCGGCGGCGTCATTCCCAACGCGATCGCGATCAACGCCGAATCCGCGCCGCGTCGGCTCCGCGCCACCATGGCGATCATCGCCGTCGGGCTGGTGCCGATCGGCGGCGCCATCCCCGGCGTCCTCACCATCGCTTTCGTGCCGACCTATGGCTGGCAGTTCCTGTTCTTTGTCGGCGGCATCGTCCCGATCCTGATCGCGGTGTGCGGCTTCTTCGGCCTGCCGGAATCGATCAAATACATGGCGCTGCACGAAAAACACCGTTCCGATATGGAAAAACTTGTCCATGCCATCCGGCCCGATTTCGTCATTCCGCCGAATGCGAAATTCGTCATCGAGGACGAGCAGAACGTCGCCGGCTTCAACCCGTCCTATCTGTTCCGCGACGGGCTGGCGCTGATCACGCCGCTGGTGTGGCTGCTCTTCGTGCTCAATCTGATGGGCTTCTTTTTCCTCAACAGCTGGACACCGACCTTGCTGGTGACGGCGGCGCATCTGCCGCCGAATGTCGGCGCGCTTGCCGGCACGGCTTTGCAGCTCGGCGGCACGGTCGGCGCGCTGGCGCTTTGCCGCTGGATCGACAAGCGGCGCTTCTTCGCCATCGCCATCCTCTTCGTGCTCGCGATACCGGTGGTGGGCTCGGTCGGCTGGTTCGGCATCACCTCGGAGACCACGCTGATCATCGCGGCGTTCTTCGCCGGCTTCCTGGTGCTCGGCATCCAGACCGGCATCAACGTCGCGGGCGCGCTCATCTACCCGACCTCGCTGCGCTCCAACGGCTCGGGCTGGGAGCTCGGCATCGGTCGCATCGGCTCGATCGTCGGACCGCTGCTCGGCGCGGCCTTCGTCGCGCTGCCGATCGAGCAGCTCTACATGTGGGCGGCGCTGCCCTTCGTCGTCGGCGCGGTGATCTGCTTCATCGTCTGGCGTCTCAACGAAGCGCGGCTCAAAGAACGGCCGTGGATGCGCGACGGCCAGCCGGCGCCGGCGGAATAAGCGAGCGGAGCGGACGGTGATTCAGGAAAAAGACGTCCAGATCACCGTCCGCGACGGCGTCAAGATCGCCGTACGCATTTACCGGCCAGAAGGCAGCGGCAAATTCCCCGCCCTCTTCGCCGTCAGCCCCTATCGCTACGACAATGACGATCTGCCCGCGACGCCGGTCTTTCTCTGGCGCGAGACCGGGCCGGTCGAATGGTATGTCGAGCATGGCTACGCTTATGTCCATGCCGACACCCGCGGCACCGGTTTTTCGGAGGGCGATTACCGCTTCCTGGACCGCAAGGAGCAGACCGATCTCTACGACGTGATCGAATGGATCGGCACGCAGCCTTGGTGCAACGGCAAGGTCGGCGGCATCGGCGAGAGCTACTACTGCATGAGCCAATGGTTCATGGGCATTCAGAACCCGCCGCATCTCGCCTGTCTCGGCGCCTATGATGGGCTCAACGACCCGTATCGCTTCATGGGCTATCCCGGCGGGATCGAGGGCAACTTCCTCTCCTACTGGTTCAATTCAAGCGTCCGCGTGCCGAACCTCTATCCAACGAATGGCGATCATCCGCGCGATCTGCCGCACGATTTGTTCCACGATGTGCAGCTTCATCCCTTCTATGACGAATGGTGGAAAGAGCGCTGCGCCGCGGAGCAGCTCGACAAAATCACCGTGCCGCTGCTCTCGATCGGCGTCTGGGCAAAAATGGATCTGCACTGCTCGGGCAACATCTTGGGCTATCAGCGCGCTCAGGGGCCCAAGAAGTTGTTTGTTTCCGGAACGCCGACACCATTTACAGCGCAACGCGATTTCTCGCTCGTAGAGTTTCACGAGAAACATCTACTGCCTTTTTACGATCGTTACTTAAAAGATAAAGCGAGCAGCCACGATACGCGGCCGGACATCCAGTATACGGTGCGCAATACGGGTGTCGTGAAAGCGGCGCAAGCGTGGCCGCCGCGCGAAGCGACACCGACGCGCTTCTATCTCGCCAAAGGCCCGAGCGAGAGCGTGACATCGCTCAATGACGGCGCGCTCGCGGCGCAAGCGCCGGGCGGTAGCGGCAATTCGAGCTACACTTATCCGCATCCGAGTTGGGCTTTCGGGGTCGTGGCTTTGGGGCCGCAAGGTCCCGATCCGGTGCGCGGCGTCCTTACCTTCACCACCGCGCCGTTGCCAACCGATATGGAAATCGCCGGCGAGGGCAAGCTCGTGCTCTACGCCTCGTCGACACGGCCGGACATGGATTTCTGCGTCAAGGTCTCGGAGCAATTCGCGCAGGACCCGAGGCTCCGCGCCCAGGGCTTGCAGCCCGGCGCGTTCATCGTCACCAAAGGCTGGCTGCGCGCCTCACACCAGGAGATCGCCGCCGCGCGCAGCACCGAGCAATCGCCCCACTACACGCATGCCCGCGCAACGCCGCTGGTGCCCGGGCAGGTTTACAAGGTCGAGATCCCGCTGCAGCCGATCGCCTATCGCTTCCGCCAGGGCAATCGCATCCGCGTCGAGGTGGCGAACGGGGATTCGCCGATCACCGACGCGCTGTTCTTCCACATCTATCGCCCCGACAAGCTGGGCACCGATACCATCCATCACGATGCCGGCCATCCGTCGCATCTGGTTCTGCCGGTGATGCCAAAAGACTAAGAACGGCGTATAATACATTGATATTAAACAAAATATTATCGACCATAGTGGTGCTTGCTATGCTCGTTTTCGTCTCGGCCGCTGCTGCCGAGACGATCAAGATCGGCGGCGCGAAAACGGCGAGCGGCGGCCCCGGCTACATCGCCATCGAGAAAGGTTATTTCGCCGCCGAAGGGCTCGATGCTCAGCTCGTCTTCTTCGATTCAGCCCTGCCCAACACCATGGCGGTGGTCTCGGGCGATGTCGATTTCGGCGCCACTGGCCTCAGCGCCGGCTTCTACAATCTCGCCGGCCAGGGCGCGCTGCGCATCATCGGCGCGCAAGGCCATGAGAGCCCCGGCTTCCACACCATCGGCTATTTCGTCTCGAAACGCGCTTACGCGGCGGGGTTCACCTCGTTGCGCGAGCTCGCCGGTCACACCATCGGCATCGGGCAGTTCGGCACGCCGGGACACTATGTTCTCGGCGCCACCGCGCAGAAATACAGCATCGATCTCGGGCGCATTCATCTCGTCGCGCTGCAATCGAATGCGAATGTGATCTCGGCGCTGCTCGGCGGGCAGATCGATGGCACGGTGACGGTATTGGCGACGCCGCTCATTCCGCTGATCGACCGCGGCGATATCCGGGTGCTGAGCTGGGTCGGCGACGAAATGCCGTTCCAGGATCGCGCGATCTTCACCGCGACCAAGACCGCCGACACTCGGCCCGATCTGGTCCGGCGGTTCCTCCGCGCCTACCGCAAAGGCGCGCAGGATTTCCACGATGCCTTCATCGGTCCCGACGAGCGGCCGCATGACGGTCCGACCGCGCCAGCGACGGTCGCGCTCATCGCCAAATATGTCGAGCAATCGCCCGAGCAGGTGCGCGCCGGCATCGCCTATATCGATCCACAACTGCGGGTGAATACCGCCGACGTGCTGCGCCAGATCGCCTGGTACAAGGCGCAAGGCATGCTGAAAGGCGACGTCGACGGCAACCGGATCATCGACAAGCGCTACGTCGTGGCGCTGCCGTGATTGCCGCGCAGCACTTTAATTTCAAGCGCTAACGCGTTGAAATGATAGGTTGGCGGAGGGGACAGGATTCGAACCTGCGATACGGCATAACCCGTATAACGGTTTAGCAAACCGCCGCCTTCAGCCACTCGGCCACCCCTCCACCGAAGAGTGGATCGTCACGGCGTATGCCCGGAGCCTTCTACCGGCAGTGCCTGATTTAGTCAAACACAGGCCACGGACTCTCCCATCGGCGGGCCTAAAAAAGGCGCGTTTGTTGAGAAAATTTTAAGCGAACGCCGCCGATCATTAACGGCAGAAAGCAAGAGGAGGGGGATAATGAATTTATCCAAGCGCTCGATCGAGATGCTGCTCGATCTTGTCGAGATCAAGCTCAGCTACATGGACATTTCCGATCGCGAAGACGCGCGCGACATGGAGGTCCTCGAGCGCTGCCGCTCCGAACTGCAATCGCTCGATCGCGAGCCGGAGACCGTCACCGCTTTCGCCCGCCCGATCCGCCGCCCCGGCCGGCCGCGCACCGCGGCCTGAGGCGTCGGCTTCCTCCTTCCGCCTTTACGACGGCACCTTCATCCCGCGCTGCACCGCCGGCCGCGCGCTGATGGCGTCGAACCAGCGTTTCACGTTCGCAAACTCCGCCAGATCGACCTGATGCCATTCGTAACGCGCGACCCAAGGATAGGTCGCGATGTCGGCGATCGAATACTCGCCCGCGAGATAGGGCACCGCGCCGAGCCGTGCGTTCATCACGCCGTAAAGGCGCCGCGTCTCTTTGGTGTAGCGCTCGGCCCCGTAGGGGTTGGGCTCCTTGACCTGGCGCAGGAAGTGATGTGCCTGGCCGAACATCGGGCCGACGCCGCCCATCTGGAACATCAGCCATTCGATCGCCTCGATCCGCGCCGCCGGGTCGCGCGACAGGAGCTTGCCGGTCTTCTCGGCGAGATAGATGAGGATCGCGCCGGATTCAAAGATGTTGATCGGCTTGCCGCCCGGCCCTTCGGTATCGGTGATCGCCGGGATCTTCGAATTGGGATTGATTCTGATGTAGTCGGGCTTGAACTGATCGCCCTCCATGATGCGAATCGGATGGACGTTGTAGGGCAGGCCGACCTCCTCGAGCATGACGGAGGCCTTCTTGCCGTTCGGCGTTCCCCAGGTATAGAGCTCGATCATTCCTGTCCTCGCGCTGCAATCGCGCTACTATGCCGTCAGCCGATGATCGCGACGCAAGGAGAATGTTGATGCCGCCGGCCAAGCCGGTGATCCATCCGGTGATCCTGTCCGGCGGCTCGGGCACACGGCTCTGGCCGATGTCGCGCGCGCAATATCCGAAGCAGCTGCTGCCGCTCTTGAGCGAGCGCACGATGCTGCAGGAAGCGGGACTGCGCGTCGCCGACCGCGCGCAATTCGCGCCGCCGCTGGTGATCTCGAACGACGAGCATCGCTTTATTGTCGCCGAGCAGCTTCGCCTCGCCGAGGTCGCGCCGGCCGCGATCCTTCTCGAGCCGGTCGGGCGCAACACCGCGCCCGCCTGCTGCGTTGCCGCCCTTACCCTCGCCGCTTCCGCGCCCGATGCGTTGATGCTGGTGATGCCGTCGGACCACACCATCACCGACGCGGCCGCTTTCAAATCCGCGGTCGCGCGCGCCGCCGCGGCGGCCGCGACCCGCCGCCTCGTCACCTTCGGCATCGCCGCGAGCCGGCCCGAGACCGGTTACGGCTACATTAAGCGCGGCAAGAAACTCGCCGGCGTCGACGGCACCTTCGAGGTCGCGGCCTTCGTCGAAAAGCCCGACCGCGCGCGCGCCGAAACCTATGTCGCCGACGGCGCCTATTCCTGGAACAGCGGCATCTTCCTCTTTCCAGTGAAACTGCTGCTCGCCGAGCTCGAGCGGCTGCAGCCGGCAATGCTCGCCGCCTGCCGCGACGCGCTGGCGAAAGCCAAGCGCGATCTCGATTTCCTGCGCCTCGACCGCGACGCTTTCGCCGCGCTGCCGAACAATTCCATCGACTACGCGCTGATGGAGCACACCGCCCATGCCGCGGTAGTGCCGGTGGAGATGGGCTGGAGCGATGTCGGCACCTGGGACGCGCTCTGGCTGGTCGGCGCGCAGGATTCCGCCGGCAACGTCACAACCGGCGACGTCGTCGCCGAGGACACGCGCAACTCCTATCTGCGCGCCGAAGCGGGGCTCCTCGCCGTGCTCGGAGTCGACGATCTTGTGGTGGTCGCGACCTCGGACGCGGTGATGGTCGCGCGCCGCGACCGCGCCCAGGACATCAAGCAGCTCGTCGCAAAGCTCGAGCGCGACAAGCGCGGCGAGCTGTTGGCGCATCCGTTCGTCCATCGGCCTTGGGGCACCTATCGCTCGATCCACAATGGCGAGCGCGTCCAGGTGAAGCACATCATGGTGAAGCCCGGCGGCGTGCTCAGCCTGCAACTGCATCATCACCGCGCCGAGCATTGGGTGGTCGTCACCGGCACCGCCAAGGTGACGAAGGGCGACGAGGAGTTGGTGCTGCACGAGAATGAATCGACCTTCATTCCGATGGGCACGCGACACCGGCTGGCCAATTCCGGCAAGATCCCGCTGCATCTCATCGAAGTGCAGTCGGGCTCCTATCTCGGCGAGGACGACATCGTCCGCTTCGAGGATACCTACGGGCGCGCTTAGGCCAGACACCCGCGACCTCCACTAACTTCGTCACCCCGGACAAGCCGCACAGCGGCGCGATTCGGGGTCCATGGATCAACCCCGCAGTGGATGAATGGACCCCGGCTTTCGCCGGGGTGACGAGATACTCGGAATCAGCCGCTTAATTTCTTCTTCAGCAACTCGTTCACTAAGGCGGGATTGGCTTTGCCGCCGGTCGCTTTCATCACCTGGCCGACGAAATAGCCGAGCAACTTGTCTTTGCCGCCGCGATATTCCGCGGCCTTGTCGGGCTCCTTCGCCAGCACCGCATCGACCGCTGCCTCGATCGCGCCGCTATCGGTGACCTGGCGCAGACCTTTCGCCTCGACGATCGCCGCCGGCTGTTTTCCGGTCTCGATCATCTCGGCGAAGACGTCCTTGGCGATGCGGCCGGAGATCGTGTTGTCTGAGATCAGGTCGAGCAGCGCGCCGAGATCGCCGGCTTTCACCGGCGATTGCGCGATCTCGACGCCGCGCTTGTTGAGCGCGCCGAAGAGATCGCCCATCACCCAGTTGCAAGCGAGCTTGGCGTCGCGGCCTTTAGCGACGGTCTCGAAGTAATCGGCGCTCGCCTGCTCGTCGGCGAGCACTCCCGCCTCGTAAGGCGAGAGCTTATAGGCCGAGATGAACCGCGCTTTCTTCGCATCGGGCAACTCGGGCAGACCGCGTTTCAGCGCGTCGACCCAGGCGGCGTCGAGCTCCAGCGGCAGCAGATCGGGATCGGGGAAATAGCGATAGTCATGCGCTTCCTCCTTGGAGCGCATCGGCCGCGTGACGCCGCGGCCTGAATCGAACAGCCGCGTCTCCTGCTTGATCGTGCCGCCGCCCTCCAGTGCCTCGATCTGGCGCCGCGCCTCGTAGTCGATCGCCTGCATCACGAAGCGGATCGAATTGACGTTCTTGATCTCGCAGCGTGTGCCGAGCGCCCCGCCGGGCTTGCGAACCGAGACGTTGCAGTCGCAGCGCAACGAGCCCTCTTCCATATTGCCGTCGCAGGTGCCGAGATAGCGCAGGATCGAGCGCAGCTTCTTGACATAGGCACCGGCTTCCTCGGCGCTCCTGAGATCGGGCTCGGAGACGATCTCCATCAGCGCGACCCCGGCGCGGTTGAGATCGACATAGGTCTGCGTCGGATGCTGGTCGTGGAGACTCTTGCCGGCGTCCTGCTCGAGATGCAGCCGCGTGATGCCGATGTCGCGCGTCGTGCCGTCGGGAAGATCGATGCTGAGCTTGCCCTTGCCGACGATCGGCCGCGTATATTGCGAGATCTGATAGCCGGCCGGCAGATCGGCGTAGAAGTAGTTCTTGCGGTCGAACACCGAGACGAGGTTGATCTGCGCCTCGATGCCGAGGCCGGTCTTCACCGCCTGCTCGACGCAATGTCGGTTGATGACCGGCAGCATGCCGGGGAACGCTGCATCGACCAGCGAGACTTGCGTGTTGGGCTCGGCGCCGAAGGCGGTCGCCGCGCCCGAGAAGAGCTTGGCGTTCGAGACCACGTGCGCATGCGTCTCGAGGCCGATGACGACCTCCCACTCGCCGGTCGCGCCCTTGATCAGGCTCATCACGACGCTCCCGCGATGAATTGCGGCTTCGCCGTGAACTGTGCTGCGCGCTCGATCACCTCGCCGATCCGCAGCACCGTCTCTTCGTCGAAAGCGCGACCGATCACCTGCAGCCCCAAGGGCAAGCCGTCGCCCGACAGCCCGGCCGGCACCGAGATGCCGGGCAGGCCGGCGAGGTTGACCGTCACCGTGAACACGTCGTTGAGATACATGGCGATCGGGTCGTCGTTCTTCTCGCCGATAGCAAACGCCGCCGAGGGCGCGGTCGGCGTCAGCAGCGCGTCGCATTGCGTGAAGGCTTCGTCGAAATCCCGGGCGATCATCGCCCGCACCTTTTGCGCCTTGAGGTAATAGGCGTCGTAATAGCCCGCGGAGAGCACGTAGGTGCCGATGAGGATGCGCCGCCGCACCTCGGGACCGAAGCCTTGCGCGCGCGTCGCCTCGTACATGTCATCGAGCGTCTCGCCGTTGACCCGCAGGCCGAAGCGCACGCCGTCATAGCGCGCGAGATTCGACGATGCCTCGGCCGGCGCAATAATGTAGTAGGCCGGCAGGGCATATTTGGTGAACTTGAGGCTCACTTCGACCGGTTGCGCGCCGGCGGCTTTGAGCCAGTCGATGCCCTTTTGCCACAGCGTCTCGATCTCGGCCGGCATGCCGTCGAGCCGGTATTCGCGCGGGATGCCGATCTTCAGGCCGTGGATATCGCCGGTCAGCGCCTTCTCGAAATCGGGCACCGGCAGGTCGGCCGAAGTCGAATCCTTCGGATCGTGCCCGGCCATCGCGGTGAGCATCAGCGCGGCATCCTTGACGCTGCGCGTCATCGGCCCGGCCTGATCGAGCGAGGAGGCGAAGGCGACGATACCCCAGCGCGAGCAGCGACCATAGGTCGGCTTCAGCCCGACGATGCCGCAGAAGCTCGCCGGCTGGCGGATCGAGCCGCCGGTATCGGTGCCGGTTGCCGCCAGCGCCGCGCGCGCCGCAACCACGGCCGCCGAGCCCCCCGACGAGCCGCCGGGCACCAGAGGCCGGTTGTCGCCGCGGCGGCGCCAGGGATTCTCGACCGGGCCGAAGGCGCTCGTTGCATTGGCCGAGCCCATCGCGAACTCGTCCATATTGACCTTGCCGAGCATCACCGCGCCGTCGCGCCAGAGCTGCGCGGTCACCGTCGATTCATAGGGTGGCTTGAAGCCTTCGAGGATGCGCGATCCGGCGGTGGTCGCGACGCCGTCGGTGCAGAACAGGTCCTTGATCGCGAGCGGCAGGCCTTCCAGCGGCCGCGCCGCACCGCGCGCGATCCGTGCGTCGCTTTCGGCGGCCATTGCGCGCGCTTTATCGGGCGTCTCGCAGAGGAAGGCATTGAGCGGCCGCGCCGCCTCGACCGCCTTGATATGCGCCTCGGCAAGCTCGCGCGCCGAGAATTTCTTGGCGATGAGATCGTCGCGCGCTTCGGCGAGGCCGAGCTCGGTGAGCGCCGTCACTCCACCACCTTCGGCACGGCGAAGAAGCCGCGCGCGCTAACCGGCGCATTGGCGAGCAGCTTGTCGCGGATGCCGCCGTCGTTGACCTTGTCCTCGCGCAGCGGCAGCTTTTGATGCGCGACGCTCGCCATCGGCTCGACGCCGGCCGTGTCGACCTCGCCGAGCTGCTCGATCCAGGTGAGAATTTGCGACAGCTCGCCGGCGAGGCGCGCCTGCTCGTCTTCGGTCACCCTGATGCGCGCCAGGGCGGCGATGCGCGCCACGGTGGCCTTGTCCAAAGCCATGATGTAGATGTCTCCTCGAGCGCTCTGCCCGCGTGATTCGGTCGTACCACCGCCCATGCCGCTCTGCAACCCTGCCGAATTGAAGCCGCTGCTCGCCGCCGGCACGCGGCTCTTGGGATTGGACGTCGGCACCAAGACCATCGGCATGGCGCTGTCCGACACGACCCACGTCATAGCCACGCCGCTCGACACCATCCGCCGCAGCCGCTTCCGCGACGACGTGAAACGGATGCTCAACGAGATCGCGCGTCACAAGATCGGCGGCATCGTCATCGGCCTGCCGCTGGCGCTCGACGGCGGCGACAGCCCGCGCACCCAGGGCGTGCGGCAGTTCGCCAAGAACCTCATGGCGCATACCGAACTGCCAGTGGTGTTCTGGGACGAGCGGCTGTCGACCGCCGCGGTCGAGCGCGGCATGATCGCCGGCGATCTGTCGCGACGCCGCCGCGCCGAGCTCATCGACAAGGCGGCCGCCGCCTACATTCTCCAGGGCCTGCTCGATCACCTGAATCACCGCCCTTGAGACTTGGAGGGGCGACGATTTGATCGCGCCTTGGCAATTGTACGGCGTGTCCCGATCGGACAGTATGCGCCCGCTAGGCGCCCGGTCGAGGCTGCCGGCTCATCTGGAGGCGTGAATGCGGTCGGCGGTGATCGGCGTCGCGCGGCAGGCTGTTGTTGCGCTGGTTCTTCTCGGTGGTTCGAGTGCTCTCGTTCCGGCACAGGCTGCCACCGCAGCGCCGGTCGACACCGGTAGCACCGCCTGGGTGCTGGTCGCTTCGGCGCTTGTCCTGTTCATGACCTTGCCTGGCCTTGCGCTCTTTTACGGCGGGCTGGTGCGGGCGCGGAACTTTCTCTCGGTGCTGATGCATTGCTTCGCGATCAGCTGCATCGTCTCCGTGTCTGGGCGGCTTTCCGCCAGTCGGCTTGCCCGGGCGTGCGGCTCACTTTATAATCCCACCTTTAATGACAAACGCGTCCGCGCCGTTCTCATTCCCGCACCGCCATCTGCTGGGGATCGAGGGACTTTCGCCCGACGACATCACGCAATTGCTCGACCGGGCCGAGGGCTACATCGAACAAAACCGCCAGGCCGACAAGAAGCAGTCGCTGCTGCGCGGCCGCACCATCATCAACCTGTTCTTCGAGAACTCGACCCGTACCCGCGCGTCCTTTGAGCTCGCCGGCAAACGTCTCGGCGGCGACGTCATCAACATGTCGGCGGAATGGAGCTCGATCAAAAAGGGCGAGACGCTGATCGACACCGCGGTGACATTGAATGCGATGCATCCCGACGTGCTGATCGTGCGCCATCCGGAATCGGGCGCAGTGCAGCTGCTTTCGGAGAAAGTCGATTGCGCCGTCATCAACGCCGGCGACGGCATGCACGAGCATCCGACCCAAGCGCTGCTCGATGCGCTGACTATCCGTCTTCGCAAGGGCCGGCTGCAAGGACTGCTGGTCGCGATCTGCGGCGATGTCGCGCATAGCCGCGTCGCGCGCTCCAACATCCAGCTTCTCAATACCATGGGCGCGCGGGTCCGCGTCGTCGCGCCGCGCACCTTGCTGCCGGCCGAAGCCGATCGGCTCGGCGTCGAGGTCTTCACCGACATGCGCGAGGGCCTCAAAGGCGTCGACATCGTGATGATGCTGCGCCTCCAGCTCGAGCGCATGCAGGGCAGCTACGTGCCGAGCCTGCGCGAATATTTCCACTTCTTCGGCCTCGATTACGACAAGCTCGCTGTGGCCAAGCCCGACGCGCTGATTATGCACCCAGGACCGATGAATCGCGGCGTCGAGATCGACACCGAAGTCGCCGACGACATCGACCGCAGCGTCATCCGCCAGCAAGTCGAGATGGGCGTCGCCGTGCGCATGGCCGTGCTCGAGACGCTGAGCCAGGAACCGCGCAACGTCGCGCCGACCTGAATGAGCACCCTCTTCACCAATGCGCGGCTGCTCGACCCGGCGGGCAATCTCGACTGCAAGGGCGAGGTGCTGGCGAACGACGGCAAGATCGTCGCGGTCGGCACCGGACTCGCGCGCGACGGCGCCGAGATCGTCGATTGCGGCGGCCATTGCCTCGCGCCTGGCATCGTCGACATGCGCGTGCAATTGCGCGAGCCAGGGGACGAGCATCAGGAGACGATGGCAACCGGCGGGAAAGCAGCCGCCGCGGGCGGCGTCACCACCATGGTCGCGCTGCCCAATACCGATCCGGTGATCGACGAGCTCGCGCTGGTCGAGTTCGTCGCGCGGCGCTCGCGCGATATCGGGCTGACACGCATCCGCACCTATGCCGCGGCGACCAAAGGGCTGCGCGGCAAGGAGCTGACCGAGATGGGGCTGCTCGCCGGCGCGGGCGCGCTTGCCTTCACTGACGGCGTCACCGCGATCGCCGACGCCGTGGTGATGCGACGCGCGCTCTCCTACGCGACCAATTTCGACATGCTGATCATCCAGCATCCCGAGGAACCGCGTCTCGCCGAGGGCGGCGCGATGAATTCCGGCGAGATCGCGACGCGGCTCGGCCTTCCCGGCATCTCCCCGGTCGCGGAGGTGATGATGATCGAGCGCGATCTACGCCTCGTCGAGGTGACCGGCGCCCGTTATCACGCCGCGCATGTCTCAACGGCGGCGGCGATCGAGGCGATCCGCGCCGCGAAGCAACGCGGCTTGTGCGTCACTTGCGATACTGCGCCGCCCTATTTCGCGCTCAACGAAACCGCGGTCGGCGACTACCGCACCTTCGCCAAGGTGTCGCCGCCCCTGCGCTCGGAAGACGATCGTCGCGCCGTTGTCGAGGGCCTGCGCAACGGCACGATCGACGCGATCGCCAGCGATCACGCGCCACAAGATCAGGAATCGAAGCGGCTGCCGTTCGCCTCGGCGGCGAGCGGCATCGTCGGCCTCGAGACGCTGCTGCCGCTCGCGCTTGAGCTTCATCACAACGGCAGCGTGCCGCTGCTGCGCGTGCTCGGCGCGCTGTCGCAGCGTCCGGCCGAGATCTTGCGCCTGCCCGCCGGCAAGCTCGAAGCCGGGCTGCAGGCGGATTTCGTCATCTTCGATCTCGATCGCCCGTGGCGGATCGAGGTCGATGCGTTTCATTCGAAATGCCGCAACTCGCCGTTCGACGGACGGCCGGTGCAAGGCGGCGTGCTGCGCACCGTCGTCGCCGGACGCGTTATTCATACCGCCGAGACCGCCGCCTAGCGCATGACGACAACTCCCGGGGATTGGGGCGCGATCATCGCCTGTGCGGCGCTCGCCTACCTCTGCGGCTCGATTCCGTTCGGCCTGATCTTCGCGCGCGCCGCCGGGCACGGCGACATCCGCGCCATCGGCTCGGGCAATATCGGCGCGACCAACGTGCTGCGCACCGGCAGCAAGGCGCTCGCGTTGGTGACGCTCGCTTGCGACATCGCCAAGGGCTTCGTTCCCGTGCTGATCGCCGGGCGCTTCGGCGCCGACACCGCGACCGCCGCCGCGCTCGCCGCGCCGCTCGGCCATATCTTTCCGGTCTGGCTCGGCTTCAAGGGCGGAAAAGGCGTGGCCACGGCCGGCGGCGCGCTCCTCGCCTATGCCTGGCCGGTCGCGGTCGCCGCCATCGCCACCTGGCTCGCGATGGCGATCGTGTTCCGCTACTCCTCGCTCGCCGCGCTCGCCGCGGTGATCGTCGCGGCGCTCTCGGCCTGGATCGTGCGGCCCGACAGCGCCGAACCGCTCGCCATCCTCTTCATCGCCCTCCTCGTCATCTGGCGTCATCGCACGAATCTGGCGCGGCTGGTGCGCGGCGAGGAAGACCGCATCGCGCTGAGGAAAACGCGTGCCTGAACCCGGCCCAGTTGACGCGGGCGGGGCGGCGCGCGCATCTTCCGCGCCCATGTCCGGAACTGCGCGTAGTCTCAATCCGGCGGAGCGGCTCGATTGGCTGCGGCTCATCCGCAGCGAGAATGTCGGGCCGGTCACCTTCTATCAGCTCCTCGCGCGCTTCGGCTCGGCCGAAGCGGCGCTCGCCGCTTTGCCCGAGGTCGCACGACGCGGCGGCCGCGCGCGCCCGCTCACGCTCTGTCCCCGCCCAGCGGCAGAGCGCGAGATGCAACAAGTGCAAGCCGCGGACGCGCGGCTCGTCGCTTGGGGCGAGCCCGATTATCCGGCGGCGCTCGCCGTGCTCGACGATGCGCCGCCGCTGCTCTCCTTGCGCGGCGATGGAAAGCTGTTCGAGCGGCCCGCTGTCGCCGTCGTCGGCGCGCGCAACGCCTCCGCCAACGGCCGTCGCTTCGCGCGCGACATCGCGATGCAGATCGGCCAGCAAGGGATCGTCGTCGTCTCGGGCCTGGCGCGCGGCATCGACGGCGCGGCGCATGAAGGCGCACTCGCCACCGGCACAGTCGCGGTGCTCGCCGGCGGCATCGATCAGGTCTATCCGGAAGAGAACCGCGCGCTGCACGAGCAGATCGCCGGGCGCGGCGCGCTGATCGCCGAGCTCGCGATTGGCACCGAGCCGCAGGCACGGCATTTCCCGCGCCGCAACCGCATCATCTCGGGCTGCTCGCTCGGCGTGCTGGTCGTCGAGGCGGCGCTGCGCTCGGGCTCGCTGATCACCGCGCGCTTCGCGCTCGAGCAGGGCCGCGACGTCTTCGCCGTGCCGGGCTCGCCGCTCGATCCGCGCTGCCGCGGCACCAACGATCTCATCCGCAGCGGCGCGATCCTGACCGAGACGATCGATGACATCATGCGCGAGTTGCAGCCGCGGCTCGGCCGCGCGCTGGGCGAGCGCAAGCGTGAGGCCTACACGCCGGCGAAAAGCGTCGCGCCGGGCGACGGCGAGCTCGCGCGGGCGCGCGAGCGGCTCGTCGAGCTGTTGTCGCCCACGCCGGCGCCGGTTGACGAACTGGTTCGCCAATGCCAATTGTCGCCCGCGCTGGTGGTAACGATTCTCCTCGAGCTGGAGCTTGCCGGCCGCATCGAGCGCCATCCCGGCAACCAGGTCTCCTTGCTTTAACCCGACCGAATGGCCATTTGACCCGGAATTGACCGAGCGAGAATATTCCCAAGAAAGTTAACGAGAATGGATGTCGTCGTCGTCGAATCGCCAGCCAAGGCGAAAACCATCAACAAGTATCTCGGCAAGGGCTACACGGTTCTGGCCAGCTATGGTCATGTCCGCGATTTGCCGCCGAAAGAAGGCTCAGTGCGTCCCGACGAGGACTTCGCCATTTCCTGGGAAGTCGATGGCAAGGCCAACAAGCGGCTGCAGGACATCATCAAGGCGGTCAAAGGCGCCGAGCATCTCTATCTCGCCACCGACCCCGATCGCGAAGGCGAGGCGATCTCGTGGCATGTGCAAGAGGTGCTGCGCCAGCGCCACGCGTTGAAAGGCGTCGACGTCAAGCGCGTCGTCTTCAACGAGGTGACCAAGTCCGCGGTGCAGGACGCGTTCAAGCATCCGCGCGATCTCGATCGCGAGCTGGTCGATGCCTATCTCGCGCGCCGCGCGCTCGACTATCTCGTCGGCTTCACCCTATCGCCGGTGCTGTGGCGCAAGCTGCCCGGCAGCCGCTCGGCGGGGCGCGTGCAATCGGTCGCGCTCAGGCTCATCTGCGAGCGCGAAGCCGATATCGAGATCTTCAAGCCGCGCGAATACTGGTCGATCGAGGTCGAGTTCGCGACGCCGTCGGGCGAGCATTTCTTCGCGCGGTTGACGCATCTCAACGGCAAGCGCCTCGACCGTTTCGATCTGCCCGACGAAGCGACGGCGCGCGCCGCAGCCGAGACCATCGCGCGCCAGAGCGGCTTCGCGGTCCGCGAGATCGAGCGCAAGCAGGTACGGCGCAATCCGCCGCCGCCCTTCACCACCTCGACCTTGCAGCAGGAAGCCTCGCGCAAGCTCGGGATGACCGCGTCGCGCACCATGCGCATCGCGCAGCGGCTCTACGAAGGCGTCGACATCGACGGCGATACCGTCGGCCTCATCACCTATATGCGCACCGACGGCGTCGCGCTGTCGAACGAGGCGATCCGCGCCGTGCGCCAGCTGATCGAGCAGGATTACGGCAACGACTACCGGCCGGGCGAGGCGCGCATCTATCGCACCCAAGCGAAGAACGCGCAGGAAGCGCATGAGGCGATCCGCCCGACCGACATGTTCCGCCGCCCCAACCAGGTCGTGCGCCACCTCGACGACGAGCAGCGCCGGCTCTACGAGCTGATCTGGAAGCGCGCCGTCGCGAGCCAGATGTCGACCGCGCTGATCGATCAAGTCGGCGTCGACATCACCTCGCCCGCCGGCGACGTGGTGCTGCGCGCGACCGGCTCGACCATCGCCTTCAACGGCTATCTCGCGCTCTATCACGAGGACGTCGACGATCTCGAGGACGACGACGAGAACCGCCGCCTGCCGCCGCTCAAAGAGCGCGACGCGCTCGACCGCGGCGAGATCAAGCCGGAGCAGCATTTCACCCAGCCGCCGCCGCGCTATACCGAGGCGAGCCTGGTCAAGAAGCTCGAAGAGCTCGGCATCGGCCGGCCCTCGACCTACGCCTCGATCATCCAGGTCTTGCAGGACCGCAACTATGTGCGGCTCGACAAGAAGCGCTTCATTCCCGAGGACCGCGGCCGGCTGGTGACGGCGTTCCTCACCCAGTTCTTCGAGCGCTATGTCGAATACGATTTCACCGCCGACCTCGAGAACCAACTCGACGACATCTCGGGCGGTCGCGTCGCCTGGAAGAAAGTGCTGGAGGATTTCTGGCGCGACTTCTCGGTGGCGATCGGCGGCACCAAGGACCTGAAGATCAGCGACGTCATCAACGCGCTCGACGACAGCCTCGGCAAGCACTTCTTCCCCGATCCCGGCAATGGCAAGGACCCGCGCCTCTGCCCGGTTTGCGGCGCCGGCCGGCTCGGGCTGAAGCTCGGGCGCTTCGGCGCCTTCATCGGCTGCTCGAATTATCCCGATTGCAAATTCACGCGGCCGCTCGGCATCGAGAATGCGGACGGCGCGGAGAGTTCGAGCCCGCGTGAGCTCGGTCTCGATCCGGCGACGCAAGTGCCGGTGACGATGAAGAAAGGCCCTTACGGCTTCTACGTCCAACTCGGCGAAGGCAATGGCGACGAGAAGCCCAAGCGCGCCTCGATCCCCAAAGCCATGTCGCCAGCGGATGTCGATCTCGACAAGGCGCTGCGCTTGCTTGCCTTGCCGCGCGAGCTCGGCCCGCATCCCGAAGGCGGCGAGATGATCACCGCCGCGATCGGTCGCTTCGGTCCCTATCTGAAGCACGGCAAGGAATATCGCTCGCTGCCCAAGGACGACGACGTGCTGACCATCGGCCTCAACCGCGCCGTCAGCCTCCTCGCCGAGCCGAAGCCCCAGCGCCGCGGCATGCCGACGCCGATCAAATCACTCGGCGCCCATCCCGCCGACGCTGCGCCGGTCAATCTGTTCAGCGGCCGCTACGGTCCCTATGTCAGCCATGGCGGCGTCAACGCGACTTTGCGCGACATCTCGCCCGACGAGGTGACGCTGCAGCAGGCGGTCGACTTGCTCGCCGCGCGTCCGCAGCCCAAAGGTAAACGCCGCGCCGCAGCCGCCAAGACACCCAAAGCCCCGAAACAACCGAAACAACCTGATGCCGCGAAAGCCGCGGCGGAAACTGAACCTACCCGCAATGGCAAAAAAGCCACCCCGAAACCCAAGAAAGCCGCCCAGAAGAAAAAATCGGCGGCCCGGAAACCCGCCCCCGCCGACGGGTGAGCGCCGCGGCGAGACCGCGGCCCGGCTGCCCGAGATCGGCGTCATCGAGATCGCCGCGATCGATATCGACGGCGAGCTGCGCGGCCGGCCGATCATCGGCAACCGACCCTATAAGGAAGATGTGACTGTCGTCGCCGAGCCCGGCGCCGCCGCGCTCGGCCTCGGCGAGCGCGCGCTGGTGCGCTTCGCCCGCGGTGAGGACGGCTGGGAGGCACGGATCATCCGCGCCCTCGACCGCGCGCCCGACCGTATCGTCGGCATTTACCGCGGGACACGCGAAGGCGGGCGCATCGAGCCGACCGACCGCAAGCAGCGCCGCGAATTCCGCGTTGCCCGCGCCGACAGCAAGGACGCGCGCGACGGCGAGATCGTGCTCGCCGCGCTCAAACCGACGAGCGGCTTCGGCGCGCCCGAAGCGCACATTATCGAGCGTATCGGCGACAGCGCCAATCCGCGTGCTTTCAGCCTCATCGCGATTCACAGCCACGACATCCCGACCGAATTCTCGGCGGAGGCATTGCACCTCGCCGACGCGGCACAGCCGGTCGCGCTCGGCGCGCGCGAGGATCTGCGCAACATCCCGCTCGTCACCATTGACGGCGCCGATGCGCGCGATTTCGACGATGCGGTCTGGGCCGAGCCCGATCCCGGGAATGAAGGCGGCTGGCACGCGATCGTCGCGATCGCCGACGTCGCCTGGTATGTCCGGCCGGAAGATGCGCTCGATCGCGATGCCGAGACGCGCGGCAATTCGGTTTACTTCCCCGACCGCGTCGTGCCGATGCTGCCGGAAGCGCTGTCGAACGAGCTATGCTCGCTCAAGCCTGGCGTCGACCGTGCCTGCATGGCGGTCCATCTCTGGTTCGACGATCACGGTCACATCCATCGCCATCGCTTCCTGCGCGGGCTGATGCGATCGGCCGCGCGCCTTACTTATGAGCAGGTTCAGCAAGCGATCGATAGCCCGCCAAGCGAAACGACGGCATCGCTGGTCGAGCCGGTGTTGCGGCCGCTCTACGGCGCCTTTGCCGCGCTCGACCGCGCGCGGCGCCAGCGCGGCGCGCTCGAACTCGACCTGCCCGAGCGCCGCATCCAGCTCGACGAGACCGGCAAGGTCGCGCGCATCGAGCCGCGCGAGCGCCTCGACAGCCACCGGCTGATCGAGGAATTCATGATCGCCGCCAATGTCGCGGCGGCGGAGACCTTGGAGCGGCTACAGTGGCCGTGCCTCTATCGCATCCACGATGCGCCCGATCCGGTGAAGATCGCGGCGCTCAGCGAATTCCTTGCCGATATCGGCATTCCGGGCGCGAAGCTCGCCAAGGGCCAAGTCGTGCGCCCGCGGCATTTCAACGACATCCTCCGCAAGATCGCCGGCACGGCTTATGCCGCGCTGGTGCCGCAGCTTGTGCTCCGCGCCCAAGCTCAAGCCGTCTACAGCCCGACCAATATCGGGCATTTCGGCTTGGCGCTCCGCCGCTATGCGCATTTCACCTCACCGATTCGCCGCTATGCCGATCTGATCGTCCATCGCGCGCTGATCGCGGCGCTGATGCTCGATGACCGCGGCGCGGCGGCGCCGAGCAAGGATCTCGTCTCGGTCGGCGAGCATGTCTCGATGACCGAGCGGCGCGCCGCCGCCGCCGAGCGCAACGCCGCCGACCGCTATATCTCCGCCTTTCTCGCCGATCGCGTCGGCGCTCAGTTCGCCGCGCGAATCAATGGCGTGACCCGCGCGGGGTTGTTCGTCACCCTTGCCGAGACCGGCGCCGACGGGCTGGTGCCGATCCGCTCGCTGCCCAACGATTACTACGATCACGACGAGGCCCGGCATCGTCTTGTCGGCCGCCGCTCAAGGCGCAGCTTCAGCTTGGGAGAATCGGTCACGGTCCAGCTTGCGGAGGCGAACACCGTCACCGGCAGTTTACGTTTCGATTTGATCGCGGACGATTTGCCGCAGCGCAGCAAGCGGCCCTCGCACGGGCATCGCGGCCGCGGCTGACTTCTATCAACTCTTTATTTTCTTGCACCGTGGCAGAATGCCCGTCAACATTACGGCGCTTTTGTGGCCTCAATTGGATGGTATTGCCTTCACTATGACAGGTGCACCCGAGTCTCGTAGCACCTTGCTGGCTGGTCTTGGAGGCGCTTGGTCGCGCCGCTGTGCCACCGGCCTCACCGTTCTCACCCTCGTCGCTTGTGCTGGAACGCCGAGCCAGCCGATCGCCGCCCAATCGGACGAAAGACAGCTTTTCGCCGAGACGGATGAGAGCATCCTCGAATACCACATCCAGAAAGTGCAGCCGGAGCAACTTGCGCTTACCGGTCTCGCACGGCTGGATTCGATCGACCCCCAAATCTCGATCGACCATCCCGCAAAGGCAGTGGTACTGCGGGTCGGCGATCAGGTCCGCCGCTTTGCTACACCCGCACCGGACAACCTCGCCGATTGGAGCGCACTGACTGGCAGCGTGCTGGATCAGGCCCGTGCCCTGTCGCCGCTGGTCGCGGCGACTTCCACCGACAAGCTCGAAGAGCTCGTGATTGACGGCAGCCTCGCCAAGCTCGATCCCTATTCGCGCTATGTGCCGCCTGCCGTGGCGCGCGAGCATCGCGCGACACGCGACGGCTTCGGCGGCATCGGCATCACGCTCGACATCCGCGAGAACGACGTGCGGATCGCCGGGGTCATGCCCGATACACCCGCCGCCTCCGCTGGACTCGCTACCGGCGACCGCATCGTGTCGCTCGACGGCGTCCCGGTCGCCCAGCTCACAGCCGAGGACATCCGCAAACATCTTCGCGGCCCGGCGCAAACCATGGTGCAGATCGCGGTAGCGCGCAGCGGTGTTCCCGAACCGCTGAAGATCGCCGTCCAGCGTGCCCGGATCGTTCCCGATACCGTGAGCCTCAAAGAAACCGGCGATATCGCTTGGCTTAAGGTCGCGCTCTTCAATCAACAGACCGGCGAACGCCTCGCAGAGCTGTTGAAGCAGGCCCATAGCGACATGGGCGCCAACCTGCACGGCATCATTCTCGATTTGCGCGACAATCCCGGCGGGCTGCTCGATCAGTCGGTCGACGTCGTCAGCCTGTTCATTCGTCATGGCGATGTGCTGTCGACCATCGGACGCAATCCCGGCGCGATGCAGCATTTCGTTGCTACCGGCGACCGCGTGGTCGAAACCGCGCCGATGGCGGTGCTGGTCAATGGCGGTTCCGCCTCGGCGTCGGAGATCGTCGCCTCGGCGCTGCAGGATTCCGGCCGGGCCGTCGTGATCGGCACGTCGTCCTATGGCAAAGGCACGGTGCAGACCGTGATTCGCACGTCGAATGACGGCGAGCTAACCGTCACCTGGGCGCAGATCATCACCGCCGGCGGCTATCAACTGAACACCCATGGCGTCGTGCCGACCGTCTGCACGTCGAAAGAGGAGGACGCGCCGACGAATGTGGCGGCGGTGCTGCCGGTCAGCGCGAGCCCGATTCTGCCGGCTCTTGCGCGGGCGCGGGTCAGCCTCGACGACCAGAGCTGGCAGCATCTGCGGGCGCTGTGTCCGGCCGAGCGCGAAAAGAGCCAGCTCGACGAGCTGGTAGCGCAGCGCCTGCTCGACAGCCCGACACTCTATCGCGGCGCCCTTGCCAGCATGGAACCGGGTTCGGCCGCGCGCCTCGCGGCGAGCGTCGCGCGCTAAAACCAATCGCTGTTGGATCGGGGCTGGTATCGAACGGGAAGACGAATCCCGTTCGGTGCGGCTCCGCTCACGCCGGCGTCAGGACAGGCCGGCGCTGCAAAAATGCCATGCGCCGGCGCGGTGGGCGTAGAGCAGCACGTAGCGGTCGTCGCCGCTATGCACATTCAAGACCTGGAGCTGATCGCCGGTGCAGGCATGATCAACCGCGACGGGAGCAGGGAGCCGTTTGGCCTTGGCGCATCCGGTGATGGCACCTGGCAACTGCTCGGCGGCCTGCAGCGGCTTGCCGTCGATCTCCACGAAGTAGGTCTCGGTCACGCCGCCCTTGACCGATGCCTTGACTTCGATGCGACCGAAGCGGGATTTGTAGAGGCCGACGTCCTGCTCGCCATCGCCCGTGCGCGCGAGGATCGGCCGGAAGGCGATCGCCGAGCAACTGGGCGGCGTGCCCGCGGGCGCCGCGAAACTGGGGCATGCACCGACAAGAACCGCGGCGCCAACGGCATAAGACAAAAGCTTTCCGATCATGCGTACACCTCGGCCGAGGAGTTCCCTAGTAAACACTTAAACTCTTACTAATGGCTTTCCGCTACCGCAAGACAATGCGTTTGTCGCTGGCCGCCGTTCCGGCCTTGATCGCCGCTTTATGCCTCGACGGCCCTTCGGCCGTGGCGGCAAAGGTCGACATGGCACTGGTGCTGGCGGTCGACGTCTCGGAAAGCGTCGACGCCGGCGAGTATCAGCTTCAGCATGAGGGCATCGCCCGCGCTTTCGAGAACCCGCAGGTGATCGACGCGATCAAGAACGGCGCCGCCGGCGCCATCGATGTGCTGATGCTCGAATGGTCAAATCGCGACAAGCAGGCGATCACCGTCGATTGGACGCGGGTTAGCGATGCGGCGAGCGGCAGCACCTTCGCGGCCAAGGTCCGGGCGGGCAGCCGCAGCTCCAACGGGCTGACGGCGATCGGCGATGCCCTCCTCGCCTCCGCCGCCGCCCTTAAGACCGTCCCCGACCAGCCGGCACGCCGGGTGATCGATATTTCCGGGGACGGGATGGCGAATATCGGTCCAAAGCCTGACGACGTCCGCGACGCGCTCAACGCGCAAGGCATCACCATCAACGGCCTCGCCATTCTCGCCAGCGAGCCCTGGCTCGACACCTACTACGACAACGACGTCATCGGTGGCGACGGCGCGTTCCTGCTCGAGGTCAAGGATTTCGGCTCCTTCGCCACTGCCATCAAGCAAAAGCTCCTCGCCGAGATTTCGGCGAGGAGCCCTGTCAAACGCTTAGCCGAAAGTCAGATGCAATAGGTCTTCAGCGGCGCGAAGCCGTTGAAATTGACCGAGGCGTAGCTCGACGTGTAGGCGCCGGTCGAAAGGATCTCAACCCGATCGCCGGCCTTGAGGTCGAGCGGCATGCGATAGCGGCTCTTCTCGTAGAGGATGTCCGCGCTGTCGCAGGTCGGGCCGGCCAGGACCACCGGGCCGGTGGCGACGCCTGTCCCTTCATACGGCGTCTTGATGCGGTACTTGATGGCCTCGTCCATGGTCTCGGCGAGACCGTTGAACTTGCCGACATCAAGATAGACCCAGCGCTTGTCGTCGTTCGCCGCCTTGCGCGAGACCAGCACGACCTCGCTGTGGATCACGCCGGCGTCGCCAACGATCGAGCGGCCGGGCTCGACGATGATCTCGGGCAAGTCGTTGCCGAAATGCTGGGTGATCGCGCCCATCACGGCGTTGGCGTATTGCACCACGCCGGGCACGTCGCCGCGATACTTCGCCGGGAAGCCGCCGCCGACATTGACCATACGCAGGTTGATGTCGGTCTCGGCAAGCGCCCAGAACATCTTGGCCGCCCGCTCGATGGCGCCATCCCACTGGTCGAGCTTCGTCTGCTGCGAGCCGACATGGAACGACACGCCATAGGGGTCGAGGCCCATGCTCTTGGCCTGGCGCAGCAACTCGACGGCCATCTCGGGCGCGCAGCCGAACTTGCGCGACAGCGGCCATTCGGCGCCGACCGATTCGACGAGGATGCGGCAGAAGACGCGGCTGCCGGGCGCCGCCCGGGCCAGCTTCTCAAGCTCGCCGGCGCTGTCAAAGGCATAGAGCTTCACGCCGCGCTCGAAGGCATAGGCGATGTCGCGCTCTTTCTTCATGGTGTTGCCGAAGGAGAGCCGCTCGGCGCCGATCCCCCGCTCCATGCAGAGATCGATCTCGTTCGGACTGGCGACGTCGAAGCTCGAATCGAGGTCGCGCAGCAGCGACACGACTTCCGGCGCCGGATTTGCTTTCACGGCGTAGAAGATCTTCGCCAGCGGCATATAGCGCCGCAGCAGCTTGTAGGCCTGCCCGACGACGTCGAGGTCGATAATGAGATACGGGGTTTCCGGCTGGCGCTCAGCCAGAAACTTGGCAACCTTCTTGTTGTTCATTCCCGCTTGTGTCCTTGGCTCGCTGTGACGGGAGCGGCGCTCGCCCTTGGTTCCCCCCGCGGGCGCGCGGCGCTGATGGGTCTGCCGGTAACCCGGGCCAACCGCCCTTCGTACCGGACAAATGGTTTAAATTTGCCTGCTAGGACTTAGGAGAATGCGGCCATCGGTACCGCAAGCTTCCCTGTGATCCTGGTGCGGGGCGGCGTCAGGGCAGGGCGTTGCGGCCCTGCGTAGGATAGCAACCATATCGAGCTCCCTCTCGGGACCGGCCCACGATGACCGGCTCTGCCAAAAAGGACGCGTTACGTCGTTGCATAACCACGATGGGCCATAGGCACGTGCGAGTGCGTCTGCGAAATCGATAAATAATCGCA
>DASYAL010000018.1:0-120649 GCA_036501365.1 Allostellaceae bacterium
GAATGGCTGCGGCTGCAGCGGCAGCAGCCTGATGTGCTTGGCAAGCTGGCGCTCACCGTCACGCGGGTCGATCTTGGTGATCGCGGCATCTATTACCGTATCCAGGCCGGGCCGCTCGCCGATGCCGCCGCCGCCGCGCAAAGCTGTGCGACGCTCAAGGGTCGCAATGTCGGGTGTATCCTTGTCAAACCGTGAATTCGGCCCTGAGTTCGGCCGTGAATGGGGCGCGAGGGACGCGCGCTTGTGACCAAGCCCGTGATCTTCGGCTGTGAAGGCTTCGCGCTCTCCGACAGCGAGCGCGCCTTCTTCCGCGATGCCGATCCGCTCGGCTTCATCCTCTTCGGTCGCAATTGCGATGCGCCGGAGCAAATCCGGCGACTCGTCGCGGATTTGCGCGAGTCGATCGGCCGTCGTGACGCGCCGGTCCTGATCGACCAGGAAGGCGGACGGGTCGCGCGGCTGAAGCCGCCGCACTTCCGGGCCTATCCGCCAGCTGCGGCCATCGCCGGACTCGGCCGTGCCGCGCGCGAGGCGGCTTGGCTCGCGGCGCGGCTGATCGCCGACGATCTCGGCCAGCTCGGTATCACTGTCGATTGCGCGCCGGTGCTCGACGTGCCGGTTTCCGGCGCCGATCCGGTGATCGGCGATCGCGCCTGGGGCGAAAAGCCCGCAATCATTGCCGAAAACGGCCTGGCTGTTTGCGACGGGCTCATGGCCGGCGGCGTGCTGCCTGTGATCAAGCACATTCCCGGCCACGGCCGCGCCACGGTGGACAGCCATCGCGCGCTGCCGGTGGTGGAAACGCCGCGCGCCGAGCTCGACTCGACCGACTTCGCACCGTTTCGCGCGCTCGCCGGAATGCCCTGGGCGATGACCGCGCATGTGCTATACACAACTCTCGATCCCGACCGGCCCGCGACATTGTCGCCGCGCGTGATCGCCGAGGCGATCAGGAGTGAAATCGGATTTGATGGCGTGCTTCTTTCCGACGATCTATCGATGGCGGCGCTTGGCGGCAAGATCGAGGCACGTGCGCGGGACGCATTGACAGCGGGTTGTGATTTGGTTCTCCACTGCAATGGCATCCTCGACGAGATGCAGGCGATCGCGGCGGCGGTCGGACCGATGAGCGAGGATGCACGGCGGCGGGTTGCGGCCGGCGAAGCACGGCGCGAGGCGCCGCGCGCTTTCGATCGCGTCGCCACCGAGCAGCGGCTGGCGGCGTTGCTGCCGAGAGCCGCCTGATGTCGTTCGATTACGCACAGATGATTCAGGTTATTTCGGTAGGCGCGCTGCCGGTGATCTTCGCCATTACCCTGCACGAGGCGGCGCATGGTTTCGTCGCCTATCGCCTCGGCGACGACACCGCCTGGCGCATGGGCCGCGTCACCTTCAATCCGATCAGGCACATTGATCTTTTGGGAACTATCATTTTGCCGTTGGTGCTATTCGCCGCGACCTGGCCCCATCCCTTCGTCTTCGGCTATGCCAAGCCGGTGCCGGTGCGGTTCGATCGCCTCAACCATCCGCGCCGCGACATGGTTTGGGTGGCGCTTGCTGGGCCGGGCACGAACTTCGCGCTCGCGCTGATCTCGGCGATCCTGCTCGCCGGCGTCCATTTCCTGCCGCCAATATTCCGTACCTGGAGCGATGCCAGCCTGCAGTTGTCGGTTTTGTTCAACCTCATCATCGGCGTCTTCAACATGATTCCGCTGCCGCCGCTCGATGGCGGCCGGGTCGCCGTCGGGCTGCTGCCGGATTTCCTCGCGATACCCTTGGCACGAACTGAGCGTTATGGTCTCATTGCCTTGATCGCTCTTGTTTTCGTGTTGCCGTTGCTTGGCCAGCACTTTCATATGGATTTAAACGTCATATGGTGGGTAATCGAGCGCCCGATCGAATGGCTCTACAACCTGATTCATTGGTTGACCGGAGTCGACCTCGGACCATGAGCGACGTCGAGCCCTTCGAGATGGAAAAGCGCGAAGCGGAGCCGAGCGCCGAGCTGGTCGTCGACCTCGAAGGCTATGAAGGGCCGATCGACGCGCTGCTCAATCTCGCGCGCGAGCAGAAGGTCGACATCACCAAAATCTCGATCCTGCGCCTCGCCGATCAATATCTCGCCTTCATCGCCGCGGCGCGGCGCCTGCGGCTGGAGATCGCCGCCGACTACCTTGTGATGGCGGCCTGGCTCGCCTATCTCAAATCGCGGCTGCTCCTGCCGCAACCCGCCGAGGCCGAGCCTTCGGGCGAGGAGATGGCCGCGGCATTGACGCATCAGCTGCGCCGCCTTGAGGCGATGCAGCAGGCGGGGCAGGGACTCTTCGCCCGCGACCTGCTCGGCCGCGACGTCTTCACGCGCGGCGCGCCCGAGGGACTGCCCCGCGTGATCGTGCCGGTCTACGAGGCGACGCTCTACGACCTGCTGAAAGGTTACGGCGAGGGCCGCACGCGCAAGGAATTCGGCGTGCTTCATATCGAGCCGCCCGAGCTTTATTCGATGGACGACGCGTTGCAACGCCTTGGCCGCCTGCTCGGCCGGTTGCCGGATTGGCGCACGCTCCTAAGCTTCCTGCCGGCGGGGTTAGAGCCCGGGCTGGTGCAGCGCTCGGCGGTTGCGGCGACCTTTGCCGCGACCCTCGAGCTGGTGCGCTCCGGCAAATTGCAGCTTCGCCAAGACGCGCCGTTCGGTCCGATCTATCTGCGCAGCCCACCCAACGAGAACTCATGACCCTCAGCGAACCAGACACGATCATGTCCAATGACTCGGAAGCGCCCAATTTTTCGGCTACCACCGAGCCCAACGACGATTTGCGGCTCGTCGAGGCGCTGCTGTTCGCGGCATCCTCGCCGCTCGATGAAGACGGCATCCGCCAGCGCTTGCCGGAAGGCGCCGACGTCGAGGCGCTGATCGAAGAGCTCACCGCCTTCTACGCGCCGCGCGGCGTCAACATCGTCCGGGTCGCCGGCGGCTGGACCGTCCGCACCGCGGCCGATCTCGCGCCGCGGCTGAAGCTCACGCAAAAGGTCGGACGCAAGCTCTCGCGCGCGGCGATCGAGACATTGGCCATTGTCGCCTATCACCAGCCGGTGACGCGCGCCGAGATCGAGGAGATCCGCGGCGTCATCATCAGCCGCGGCACGCTCGACACGCTGATGGAGGCCGGCTGGATCGTGCCCAAGGGCCGCAAACAGACCGTCGGCCGGCCGGTGACCTGGGTCACGACCGAGGCGTTCCTGCTGCATTTCGGCCTCGCCAACCTCGCCGATCTTCCGGGCATCGACGAACTGCGCGCCGCCGGATTGATCGGTCCACGGCCGGTCTCGACCCTGAGCGAGACCATCGGCATGCCGGCAGGCGACCGTCTGCCGGATGCGCCCGAGGATGCCGAAGCCGAGGACGAGGCGGAGGATCAGGACGAGGACGGCGACAGCGCCGCCTGAGCGCTGACCCGGGCGTCTCCCGCGTTTGCGGCCTCGCGCCGCTTCTGCCATGATCCGCGACTGAACCCGCCAAGCTAGCAGTGAAATAGTCGATGTTCGATTTCGCCTGGTCGGAACTCGCGCTGATCGCCGTGGTCGCGCTCATCGTCATTGGACCGAAGGACCTGCCCCGCGTCATGCGGGTCGTCGGCCAATGGACGCGGCGCGCCCGGGCGGTGGCGCGCGAGTTCCAGGGCAGCCTCGATCAGATGATGCGCGAAGCCGAGCTCGACGAGGTCAAGCGCCACATCGATCGCGCCGCGAGCTTCAATGTCGATCACGAGATCCGCAGCGCGATCGATCCGACGGGAGATCTGCAGCGCTCGCTGAGCGAGCCTGTGCTCGCCAACCCGCTTGCCGATCCGCCCAAGCCGGTCGAGACGATGCCGCTGCCGGCGCCGGGCATCGAGTCGAGGGTGGAGCTGCCCGTGCCGGCGACCACCGAAACCGCCTCGGCCGAAACCGTCCCTGCCGAGGAAAAACCGGCTTTGTCTGAGCCCGAGAAGCACGCGCCGTAACGACGATGACCGATCGCGAGGAAGAGCTCGAGGAAGGGCGGATGCCGCTGCTCGATCATCTGGTCGAGTTGCGCAAGCGGCTGATGTATTCCTTCGCGGCGCTGATCGTCGCGTTCTTTCCGTGCTGGTATTTCAGCAAGCCGATCTACAACTTTCTCGCCCAGCCTTTGGCCGACGCGCTCAACAAGCAGGGCGGCGGCCATTTCATCTTCACCGACGTGACCGAGGCGTTCTTCACCGACCTTAGGGTCGCCTTCTGGGCGGCGTTCTGTCTCGCCTTTCCGATCATCGCTAGCCAGATCTGGATGTTCGTCGCGCCCGGCCTCTACAGGCAGGAGCGGCGCGCCTTCCTGCCTTATCTGGTCGCGACGCCGGTGCTGTTCATCATGGGCGGCTCGCTGGTCTACTACGTGATCTTTCCCGTCGCTTATCCATTCTTCATGAGCTTCGGATCGCCCGGCGGCAATGGCACTTTGCCCATCGATCTCGAACCGAAGGTCAGCGAATACCTCACCTTCGTTATGCGCTTAATCCTTGCGTTTGGCGTCGCCTTCCAGTTGCCGGTGCTGCTGAGCTTGATGGCGCGAGCCGGGCTCGTCACGGCGGCCGGCCTTGCCAAGCAGCGGCGCTACGCGATCGTCGGCATGTTTGGCCTGGCTGCCGTGCTCACGCCGCCAGATATCTTCAGCATGATGTCGCTCGCGATCCCGCTGCTGCTGCTGTTCGAAATCTCGATCTGGTCGTGCAAGCTGGTCGAGAAGCAGCGCGCCAAGCGCGAGGCCGAAGAAGCGGCGGCGGACGCGGCGAAGCCGGATGAATGATCCGATGATTCGTCTATAGTAGCGCGCGATGTTCGATCTCAAGGCGATCCGCGACGATCCCGAGGCTTTCGACCGCGGGCTGGCGCGTCGGGGCCTGCCGCCCCGCAGTCCTGAGATCCTCGCCCTCGACAAGGAGTGGCGTGCGGCTCAGACCAAGGCGGAGCAGCTCCAGGCCGAGCGCAACAAGCTCGCGCGCGAGATCGGCGGCGTCAAAGCGAAAGGCGGCGAGGCGGGCGAGCTCCTGCGCCGCGTCGCGGAAAGCAAGGACGAGGGCGCACGGCTCGAGGCCGAGGCGGCGCAATGCAAGACCGCGATCGATGCACTGCTCGCCGGCATGCCCAACATCCCGCTCGACGAGGTGCCTGACGGCAAGGACGAGCACGACAACAAGCTCGTGCGCACCCAGGGCGCGCCGCGCAATTTCTCATTTGCGCCCAAGGATCACGTCGCTCTCGGCGAGGGCCTGCGGCAGATGGATTTCGCGCGCGCCGGCAAGCTCTCGGGCGCACGCTTTGTCGTCTTGAGCGGCGGCTTGGCGCGGCTCGAGCGCGCGCTCGGCGCGTTCATGCTCGATCTCCACACGCGCGAATTCGGCTATACCGAAATCGCGCCGCCTTTGCTGGTGCGCGACGAGACCGCCTACGGCACCGGACAGCTGCCGAAATTCGCCGACGATCTCTTCCGCACCACGACCGGCCTCTGGCTCATCCCGACCGCGGAGGTGCCGCTGACCAATCTCGTCGCCGGCGACATCCTCGACGAGACGGCGCTACCCCTGCGCTTCACCGCCTGGACGCCGTGCTTCCGTTCCGAGGCAGGCGCCGCCGGCAAGGACACGCGCGGCATGATCCGCCAGCATCAGTTCAATAAGGTCGAGCTGGTGTCGATCGCCCATCCGGACGCGGCCGGCGAAGAGCACGAGCGCATGACGCGCTGCGCCGAGGAGGTGCTGAAGCGTCTCGATTTGCCGTATCGCGTGCTACTGCTTTGCGCCGGCGATATGGGCGCGACGTCGCGCAAAACCTACGACATCGAGGTCTGGCTGCCCGGCCAGAACGCCTATCGCGAGATCTCGAGCTGCTCGCAATGCGGCGAGTATCAAGCGCGGCGCATGAATGCGCGCTTCAAACCGAAGGACGGGAAGGGCAATCACTTCGTCCACACGCTCAACGGCTCCGGCCTTGCCGTCGGCCGCGCGCTGATCGCGGTGCTCGAAAATCACCAGCAGGAAGACGGCTCGATCGCCGTTCCGCCGGCGCTGCGACCTTACATGGGGGGCATGGAGGTCTTGCGCCCCGATGGGTGAGGGCCTCGATCTCACTCGCGCGCGTATCCTGGTGTGCAATGACGACGGTATCGAGGCACCCGGCATCAAGCTGCTGGCGCGCGTCGCGCAAAGCCTCAGCCGCGACGTCTGGGTGGTCGCGCCCGAGCAAGAGCAGAGCGGCGCCAGCCATTCGTTGACCCTGCAGCGGCCGCTGCGCGTCCGCCAGCTCGGCCGCCGCCGCTTTGCGGTCGACGGCACGCCGACCGATTGCGTGCTGCTCGCTCTCAATGCCGTGCTCAAGGACGAGGGGCCGCCCGATCTCGTCCTGTCGGGCATCAATGGCGGCGGCAATATGGGCGAGGACGTGACCTATTCGGGCACGATCGCCGCGGCCATGGAGGCGAGCCTCCTGGGCCTCAAGGCGATCGCGCTCAGCCAGCATGTCGGCGACGACCGCAAGATCGATTGGTCGGCGGCGGCGGAATGGGCCCCGAAGGTGATCCGGCGCCTCGCCGCACTGCCCTGGCCGAGCGATTCCTTCTACAACGTGAATTTCCCGCAGATGAAGCCGCGCCAGGTCAAAGGAATTGCGCCCACGGCGCAAGGCGGCCGCAAGATCGGCGATCATCTGCTGCGGCGCCTCGATCCGCGCGGCCGGCCGTATTATTGGATCGGCCCGCAGCGCGACGAGGCACAAACCCGCCGCGGCAGCGACGTGCGCGCGGTGGCGGAAGGTTACGTTTCGGTGACGCCCGTTTTCCCCGATCTCACCAATCGCCGGGCGCTGTCGGTGCTGCGCAGAGCGCTGATCCGGAAATCGGCGAGAAAGCATGTGGCGACATGAGCACGCGCGATCCGGCGGCGCGGCTGATCGACGAGTTGCGTGCCGAAGGCATCACTGACGAGCACGTCCTGAAGGCGATCGCTCAGGTGCCGCGCGAAGAATTCGTTCCGGCCGCGTTCCGCGATCGCGCTTACGAGAATGTCGCGCTGCCGATCGGCCACGGCCAGACCATCAGCCAGCCCTATATCGTCGCGCTGATGACTCAGGCGCTCGAGCTGACCGATCGCCACATCGTCTTGGAGATCGGCACCGGCTCGGGCTATCAGGCGGCGGTGCTGGCGCTATTGGCGCGCCGCGTGTTCACGGTCGAGCGCCACCGCGCGATGGCACAGGCGGCGGAGGAACGATTGAAGACGCTGCGTTTCCACAACGTCACCGTGCGCTTTGGCGATGGCACCAAGGCCTGGCCGGAGCAATCGAGCTTCGACCGCATCATGGTCACCGCGGCGGCGGCGAGCCTGCCCGACGCGCTGATGGAGAATCTCGCCCAGGGCGGGTTGATGATCGCGCCGGTCGGCGAAGACAAGCGCGAACAGACGCTGCTGCGCCTACGCCGGACGGCCGAGACCTGGAGCAGCGAGACGCTTTGCACGGTTCGTTTCGTGCCGCTGGTCGCCGGTTTGCCGCGCGGCTCGGCGCGGTAACGCGAGTTGTCGCGTATGTCGCGCATCCTGGCATAAACTCGGGTCATGACACGATTAGGGCAGCGCGCGGCGATCATCGCGACGGTAGCGCTCGGGGCGCTGACGGGTTGCACGCGCCATGGGCCGCCGGCGCCACTCTCCTTTCCGGACGCGGCAACGCAGAATCCGGGCGCCGAAGCCAAGAAGCCGCCGACGCCGCTCCCCTTTCCGGACGTGGCAATGGAGAACCCGGGCGCCGAAGCCGAGAAGCCGCCGCCCTCGCTTGTGCCCCAGGCACATTTGCCGCATCCGGATCAGATCGTTGTCGAGAAAGGGGACAATCTCTATACGATTTCGAGGCACTACGACGTGCCGCTGCGCTCGATCATCGATGCCAACCATCTCGATGCGCCGTTCCGGGTCGCGGCCGGCACCAGGCTCGATCTGCCGCAAGAGCGCTTCCATGTCGTGCAGCAGGGCGACACGCTTTACGGCATCGCGCGGCTCTACGGCGTCGAGGTCAGCACGCTGGCGAGCCTCAATCACCTGAGCGCACCCTACGCATTGCGCAGCGGGCAGACGCTTTATCTTCCGGCCTCGGTCGAGCCGCCGGAAAAGCCAACCGCGGTCGGCGCCGAGACGGGCGCGGCGCCGGCGGCCCCCGCGCCGAAGCCGGAGGCGCCGGCCGCCGAGAGCGCCTCGCCGGCGGCGGTTCCTCCGGCGGCGCCATCGACGACGACGGCTGCGCCTGAGGCTGCAACAGCCAACGCACCGCCGCGCGCCGGCCGCGGTTTCGCATGGCCGGTCGAGGGCCGGATCGTCGAAGGCTATGGTGCCGGACCGAACGGCACGCATAACGACGGCATCAATATCGCCGTGCGCCCGGGCGCCCCAATTCGCGCCGCTGATGGTGGCGTCGTCGCCTATGCCGGCAACGAGCTGCGCGGTTACGGTAATTTGGTCTTGATCCGGCATTCCGGCGGCTACATGACCGCCTACGCCCATAATTCGCAGCTTTTGGTGAAACGTGGCGACGTCGTGAAACGCGGCCAAGAGATCGCCAAGGCCGGCGCAACCGGCACCGTCGATTCGCCGCAATTGCATTTTGAAATTCGCCAAGGCGCGCGCGCGCTCGATCCGACGAGCCTGCTGCCGAGCCTCAGGGCAAGCAACTAAACCGAAGTCGGGAGGCACTCATGCAGCGCTACACGCGATCCGTTGCCGAGCTCTGGCAGCACTGGCAACCCAACGCCAAGGCGGCGCTGCATCCGATGGTATTCACGACCTACGACGACCATCAACGCGTCTTTGCCCAGCTCACCTCGCTCGACCGCGATCCATGGGCCGCGGCCTATAGCGCGGCGGCGGCGCCTTATGAGGCCTTGGCGCGCAAGGCCGAAGAGGAGGGCGATGCGCGGGCGGCGAAGGAGCATTATTTCCACGCCTATGGCCTCTATCGCATGGCCCGTTTCCCGACCACGAACTCGGACGGCAAGCGCGCGGCCTATCGCAAATCGCAGGAGATGTATCGTGCAGCACTGCGCTATCTGCCTTACGCCTTCGAGAGCGTCACGATTCCATTCAACGGCAAGCCGAAGGAGCACGATCGCTTCATCGGCTATTTCGTCCGCGCCAAAGACGACGCCGCGCAGCGGCCGCTGCTGATCCTCTGGGCCGGTATCGATACCTTCAAGGAAGACCGCACCGAGATGTGGGAGCCGGTGATCGCCGCCGGCCTGTCATTGCTGCTGATCGACATGCCGGGCACCGGCGATGCGCCGCTGAAAGGCTCGGAAGATGCAGAACGCCTATGGGATGCGGTGCTCGATTGGTGCGCGACGCGTCCGGAGATCGATGCCAAGCGGATCGGCGTTTGGGGCGGCAGCACCGGCGGCTATTGGGCCGCGAAGGTCGCGCATACGCATCGCGATCGTCTTGCTGCAGCCGTGGTGCAAGGGGGCTGCGCGCATCTCGCTTTCATGCCCGAATGGATCGAGAAGGCGCAACATGGCTCCTACGCGTTCGAGCTCGCCGAGACGCTGGCCAGCGCTTTCGGGCTCGCATCGTTCGACGAATGGGTCGCGTTCTCGCCGCGCTTGTCGCTTCTGAATCAAGGCGTTCTTGACCAGCCTTGCGCGCCGTTGCTGCTCGTCAACGGCACGCAAGACTCGATCTTCCCGATCGAGGACATGCATCTGCTCTTGGAGCACGGCGATCCGAAAGAGGCGCGCTTCTATCCCGTCGGACATATGGGCTACACGCCCGACACCAATCCGACGATCATCCGCTGGCTCGCGGCACGGCTCAGCGCTTCGTCGCGCAAATAGCGACGAACTGAGTTTCGAATCTCGACGCAAACGGCGGTGATGTCAATCCGTCAGTTGTGTGAAATTCGCGCATTGCTTGTCCCGTGATCGTGATAAGCTCGCGTCACTTGTTTGGTCGCAAGATTATTTTCGCGCCGTGAATTGAAACAACATCAAGAGAGGGAAAAAGATGTTTACGCGCGAAAAGGACGCCAAGCCTAAATCGGACGACCGCGTTCATGAGACGGTGACGCCGCTTTCGGATACCGGCGTCGCCACGCTTGCGCCTGCGACCATCGATAAAGGCCCGATCGCCGTGACGCGTGCCGCGGGTATAATGCCGAATATTCCCGTCGCGCCGCGCGACAAAGCCGACAGCAAGAGCGAGATCAAGCGCCTCATCGTCGGACGTGGCATTTCCCTCAACGGCAAGATCTCCTTCTGCGATCGCCTCGTCATCGATGGCAAGGTCGAAGCCGAGTTGGAGGATTGCCACACCGTCGAAGTCACCGAGAATGGCACCTTCAAAGGTGCGGCCGAGATCACCGGCGCGGAGATCTCGGGTCACTACGACGGCTCGCTGACCGTGCGCGAGAATCTGCTGATCCGCGGCACCGGCCGGGTCAGCGGAACCGTCCGCTATGGCCGGCTGCATATCGAAGACGGCGGCGAGATCAACGGCGACGTGAAGAGCCTCGCCGGCGAGGTCAAGAGCTTCGCGAAGTCGTAGAGCGCCGATCGTTGGCACGGCGGCGCGAGCGTCCGCGCCGCCGCTGCCCGGCTCGGCTGGAGCGAAAATTCCGCCGGCACTCAGCCGAGCTTCTTGCCGAGCCTGCCCGCGAGATCCTGGATGTATTGCCATGCCACGCGGCCGGAGCGTGCGCCGCGTGTGATCGCCCATTCGGCGGATTCGGCTTTCAGGTTGTCCTCGGGATAATCGAGATGGAAATGCCGCGCATAGGCCTGGACCATCGCGAGGAAGGTCTGCTGGTCGCAGGCGTGGAAGCCGAGCCAGAGGCCGAACCGATCCGAGAGCGAGATCTTCTCCTCGGCCGCCTCGCCGGGGTTGATCGCGGTCGAGCGCTCGTTCTCGATCATGTCGCGCGACAGAAGATGCCGGCGGTTCGAGGTGGCGTAGAGCACGACGTTGTCGGGCCGGCCCTCGATGCCGCCTTCGAGCACCGCCTTCAGCGATTTGTAGCTGGTGTCCTGGTTGTCGAAGGAGAGATCGTCGCAGAACAGGAGGCAGCGGCGCTTGGTGCCGCGCAGCAGGGCCAGCAGGTTAGGCAGCGAGGGAATGTCCTCGCGGTGGATCTCGACCAGCACCAGGGCCGCTTTGGTCTCGGCGTTGACGGTCGCATGCGCGGCCTTCACCAGCGACGACTTGCCCATGCCGCGCGCGCCCCAGAGCAGGACGTTGTTCGCCGGCAGGCCCTTGGCGAAGCGCCGCGTGTTGTCGAGCAGGATGTCGCGCACCCGGTCGATGCCCTGCAGCAGCACGAGATCGACGCGGTTGACCGATTTGACCGGCTCAAGCCGTTCGCGATCGGCATGCCAGACGAAAGCGTCCGCCGCGTCGAGATCGTTCTGCGGCGGCGCTGGCGGCGCTTGGCGCTCGAGCGCGGCTGCGATGCGCTGAAGCAGTTTCTCGAGCTTCGCGCTCTCGTTCATGGGTTCCCGCGGGCCCTCGAAAATCCTCAATCTTACTAGCATGATAGCGAGCGCCCGCGCGGCCGAAAAGCCATTGCCTTGCTTGCGCTTTTGGCCTCCATCCAGTAGGAATGCGCCGCGGCTTGCGGGGGCGCGGCCGCGGTCGATTTCCCTTGGCGAAGGAGTTGGAGGATGCTGATTACGCCCGCATATGCGCAGGCGGCTGGCGGCGGCGACGCCTCCAGCATGATGGTTCAGCTTGCGCCTTTGGCGCTGATCTTCGTCGTCTTCTATTTCTTCCTGATCCGTCCGCAGCAACAGAAGGCGAAACAGCAGCGCGCCATGCTCGAGGCGGTCCGGCGCGGCGACCGGGTCGTGACTGGCGGCGGTTTCATCGGCACGGTCGCGAAAGTCGTCAACAACGAGGAAGTCCTGGTCGATCTTGCCGATAATGTGCGCGTGCGCGTCGTGCGCTCCACCATCAGTCAAGTGCTGGCCAAGACCGAGCCCGCCAGAGAAGCCAAAAGCAGAGAGGGCGACACAGCTGCGAACGACGACGCGGCCGCGCCCGCAACCATCACCGCGCCGGACGAGGCGAAGACGCCGGCCTGGCGGCGCATGTTGGGTCTTCGGTAAGCACCTCGGCATCCGAGAATCGGATCGATGCTCTATTTCCAGAGATGGCTGCTGGTGGTGATCTTGGGCGCCTGTGCGTTCGGGGTGATCTTTGCCCTGCCCAATGCTTTTTCTCCGCAGACCGTCGCGCAGTGGCCGTCGTTCCTCCGCCAGCAGGTTTCGCTCGGGCTCGATCTGCGCGGCGGCTCCTATCTACTCTACGAAGTTGATTTCGACGCCGCTGAGCGTGAGCGTCTCAACAATGTGGTCGATGATCTGCGCACGCAGATGATCGCAGCCAAGATCGGGTATACGGATCTCGCTGCAACGACAAGTCGTGTCAGTTTAAAGCTGACCGATCCCGCGCGCTATGGCGATGTGCGCGATATCGCCAACAAGATCGATCCCGGCATGGACGTGCAGGTCAGCGGCGGTATTGTGACACTGACGCCGAACCAGGCCGATCTGGCCCAGCAACAGAGTGCGATGGTCTCGCAGTCGATCGAGATCGTGCGCCGGCGCATCGATCCGCAAGGCACGAAGGAAGTCTCGATCCAGCGAGAGGCCGCGAACCGCATCCTCATTCAGATACCGGGCGTCGAAAATCCGGAAGAGGTCAAACAGCTGCTCGGCCAGACGGCAAAGATGACCTTCCAGCTCGTCGATCCAAACGCCTCGGTGCAGGACGCACGCGCCGGCCATCTGCCGCCCGGCAACGAACTGCTGCCGAGTTCAGAATCGGTCAACGGACAGCCAACGCAATATTGGGTCGTCCGCCGTCGGGTAATGGTGAGCGGCGACACCCTGACCGACGCTCAGGCGACCTTTCAGAACAACGAGCCGGTGGTCAGCTTCAAATTTGATTCGATCGGCGCGCGGCGCTTTGCCGATGCGACAAAAGAGAATGTCGGCAAGCCCTTCGCCATCGTCCTCGACAACAAGGTGATCAGCGCGCCCGTGATCAAGGAGCCGATCCTCGGCGGCTCCGGCGTGATCGAGGGCAGCTTCACCGTGCAATCCGCCAACGACCTCGCGTTGCTGTTGCGCGCCGGCGCTTTGCCCGCGCCGTTGACTGTGCTCGAAGAGCGCACCGTCGGTCCCGATCTCGGCGCGGATTCGATTCATGCCGGTGCCTTGGCAAGCATCGTC
Source organism: Allostellaceae bacterium (assembly GCA_036501365.1). Classification (GTDB taxonomy): domain Bacteria; phylum Pseudomonadota; class Alphaproteobacteria; order ATCC43930; family CGMCC-115725; genus CAIKMD01. The sequence goes on from DASYAL010000018.1 coordinate 13,277, forward strand.
GGTGTTGTCCTCGTTGTCATCTTTATGGTCGTGTTCTATGGGCTCTTCGGAATCTTCGCCGACATCGCCCTGTTCTTCAATTTGTGCATCATGATGGCGCTGTTGACGATGCTCCACGCGACCTTGACGCTGCCCGGCATCGCCGGCATCGCGCTGACCATGGGCATGGCCGTCGACGCTAACGTGCTGATCTATGAGCGCATTCGCGAAGAGGTGCGCGGGGGTCGCTCGCTGATCTCGTCGCTGCAAGCGGGCTTCGAGCGGGCGTTCGGCACCATTCTCGACAGCCATGTAACGACTCTGGTCGCCGGAGCCCTGATGTTCTGGTTGGGCTCGGGGCCAGTGAAAGGCTTTGCCGTCACCCTAAGCCTCGGCGTGCTGACCTCGCTGTTCTCGGCGATTCTCGTGACACGGCTGCTCATCGTGACTTGGCTGCGCCGCTTGAAACCCAAAGCGATACCGATTTGATCCGATGCGCCCGCTGATCGTCATCCGCCGGATTCCCAATATCGACTTCATGGGCTTGCGCAAGCTCGGCTTCGCGCTGTCGCTCATCATGACGGTCGGCTCGCTGGCGCTGTTCTTCACCCGCGGCCTCAATTACGGCATCGATTTCAGCGGCGGCACGATCATCGAGGCGCGCAGCACGAACGGCCCCGCGGACCTCTCTTCGATGCGCTCGCAGCTCGACGGACTCGGTCTTGGCGACGTCTCGTTGCAGAATTTCGGCAGCCCCGACGACGTACTGATCCGTCTCCAACGCCAGCCGGGCGGCGACAAGGAGCAGGAGCAGGCGGTCGAGCAGGTGAAGCAGAAGCTCGGCAGCTCGGTCGAATATCGCCGCACCGAGGTGGTCGGCCCGACCGTCGGCGCCGAGTTGATCCGCGCCGGCACCGAAGCGACGATACTCGCGCTCTTCGCTATCGCGATCTATGTCTGGTTCCGCTTCGAATGGCCGTTCGGCGTCGGCGCGATGTTGTCGACGCTGCACGACACGATCACGACGATTGGTCTGTTCTCGCTGCTGCAGATCGAGTTCAATCTGACGACGCTTGCCGCGATCCTCACCATCGCCGGCTATTCGATCAACGACACGGTCGTCATCTATGACCGCGTGCGTGAAACCATGCGACGCTACAAGAGCATGGATTTTACCGCCCTGATCAACAAAAGCCTCAACGAGACCTTGTCACGCACCATCCTGACCGTCAGCACCACAGCGCTCGCGGTGTTGTCGCTGCGCCTATTCGGCGGCGAGGTATTGCGCGGCTTTTCGATCGCGATGCTCTGGGGAATCGTCGTCGGCACCTACTCGTCGCTCTTCATCGCCGCGCCGCTGCTCTATTACGTCCGCCCCAAGCGCGCCGCGCTGAAGCCGGGGGATACCAGCGAAGCCGCCGCCGGCGGAAGGCCCTGACTTGGATATCACGCCGCTTGTCGCGCGTGACCGGCAAGTCATCGAGAGTTATGGCGCTTCCGGTTTTCGCGTCAGCGGCGTCGTCTATGACGGCGCGATTCTGGTCCTGCCGCAGGCGACACAAGGCTGGACGGTCGCCGGTCTCGACGACGTCTCGATCGCCAATCTCGCGCCGATCGTCGATGCGGCGGTGGAGATTCTGCTGCTCGGCTGCGGCCGCCATCTGGTGCAGGTGCCGCCGGCGCTGCGTCGGGAATTGCGCGCCCACGGCATTGTCATCGATGCCATGGATACCGGCGCGGCCTGCCGCACCTACAACGTGTTGCTGGCCGAAGACCGGCGTGTCGCCGCCGCGCTGCTGCCCGCCCGATGACGGGGAACTCAACGTCAGCTTGGCCATTATGGTTGTGATGGAAGCACTTTCGTTATCGCGCATGTCCGGCGGCGATGCGCCGGGCAAGCTCCGCCTCATCCTTCGGACGAGGTTGCCATGAACGCGCAGACGCCGGGCGGCGCCAATCCCAAATTCGGCGGACGCGATATCCTCGTCATTGAGGATGAGGAACTGATCGCCAGCGTGGTCGAGGAGATGCTGATCGATCTCGGCTGCCGCTGCGTCTGGATCGCCGCGACGGTCAAGGAGGCACTCGCAGTGCTAGCGCAGCACCGGCCCCATGCGGTCGTTCTCGACGTCAATCTCGGGGGCGATTCGGGCTTCCAGCTGGCGGAGACGCTGGCCGATGCGAAGATCCCATTCGTCTTCGCCACAGGCTATGGGCGCCAAGCGCTGCCCGAGCAATGGGCAGCGCGGCCGATGATCCAGAAGCCTTTCCGGTTCGACACGCTGGCGACGGTGCTGGGCGCGCTGCTCTAGCCCTCGACACGCCGCCTGGGATGCGCCAAATGAAACGGGGCCGAAGCGGCCCCGTTTCCACCGTTCTCCGGTCGCGACTTCTTAATAGAAGTGGATGCCGGCCATGCAGTAGAGCATCGGGATCGACAGCAGCGTGTTGACCCGTGAGGCGAGGCCCGCGGTGCGCACTGCGACCTTGATTTCGTCCGGCGTCGCCGGCGTGATGCCGAGGTTTTTCTTCTGGCCCGGCCAGATGATGAACCAGACGTTGAACCACATGATCGTGCCCAGCCACATGCCAATGCCGATCGTGGTGTTGTGCGTGCTGCCGTCGCCAATGCCGATCTTGATTGCCGACAGCAGATAGCCGTTCATATAAGCGAGGATGAGGCCGAAGATGATCGTGCCCATCGCGCCCCACCGGAACCAGAACAGGGCTTCGGGCAGGATGTATTTGGCGACGCCGGGCCGGAGTTCGGCCGGGATTTTCGGCATCGTCGGCGTTTGCGTGAAGTTGAAGTACCAGAGATGACCGATCCACATAATGCCGCAGATGATGTGGCACCAGCGCACGAAGAACAGCCACCAGTCGAAGCTGACGAATTCCATGGCGATTTCTCCCCTAATTCGCTTCAGGCGATGGCGTGAATCAGCAACACGACGATGACCGTGAGCACCAGGCCCAACACGATCGTTTGCCCCAGAGAATCGAGCGGGTTTTTCATTGTGATGTTCCCCTATTGTCGACGAACGTTCCCAGCCATCATACAGACATGGCATCGCGGCGACAATCGCGCGGATGCCCGCCTGTCGACTCCGCGAGTCGCATCGTCATAATGCCGGCATGGATATTCGTTGCTCGCGCTGCGGCGCGGTCTTCTCGTGCGATCCGGACGGTGACTGCTGGTGCAAGGTGCCGCCCTATCTGCCGATGCCGGGTCCGGAGGAGACCTGCCTCTGTCCGGGTTGCCTGACGCGGCCGCGTACGGCGGCGCAGCGCCGCCGCGAGTCGCGATCGGATCAATGACGCCGCCACCATCGACGCTCGGCGCGGGGCTGCGCCGCCACGACCGCGACCGCTACCAGACTGCCCTATTCGCGCCGTCCGAGCGGCGCGAGGCGCTGTTCGCCCTCTATGCCTTCAACTACGAGATCGCGCGCATCCGCGAAGCGGCGCGCGAGCCGATGATGGGCCGGATGCGGCTGCAATGGTGGCGCGATGCGCTCGACGAGATCTATGGCCGCGTGACGCCGCGCCGCCATGAGATCGTGCAGCCGCTCGCGGCAGCCATCGACACCTACGGCCTGTCACGGACGCATTTCACCGCGCTCTTGGACGAGCGGACGCGCGACATGGAGGAAGAGCCGCCGGCTTCGCTGGCGGCTCTCGAAGCCTATGCCGCCGGATCGTCGGGGAGTCTGATCTCGCTGGCGCTCGAAATCCTCGGCGTCGATAGCGTCGAAGCGCGGGCGGCGGGCGGGGCCGTCGGCACCGCGTATGCGCTGGCTGGCCTGCTGGTCGCGGCGCCGTTCCACGCGCGTCAGCGCCGGGTTTACTTGCCGCGCGCATTGATCGAGCATCATCGGCTCGATCTCGACCGCAGCCTTTTTGCGTCGAAGCCGTCGCCGGCGCTGGCGGCGGTCGCCCGCGACATCGCCGCGCGGGCGCGCGCCTGTCTCGAGGAAGCGAGGAAGCATCGTGCCGCCCTTCCGCCGGCGGCGATGCCGGCAATGCTGCATGCGGTATTGGCGGAGCGTCGGCTGAGAACGCTCGCGCGTGTCGATTACGACCTTATGGACCCGCGGCTCGCTGTCGCCGACCCTTTGCAAAGCGGACGGCTCGCCTGGGCAGCGTTGCGCGCGCGCTTTTAGGATAGGGCAGGGACCACGAAGCTTTCCGGCGCGTCGCCGCGGGCGTGGCGTTCCCACATCATCCGGTAAGCCGTGGCAAGGTGCCGGCGGTAACGCTCGCCATCGAACAGCGCGCACGTGCCGCGCTGCGCGATGATCCGCGATCGGAGCGACGCGAGCCGCGCGGGATCGCGCGCCAGCGCCAGCGCGAGTTGCGCGTAGTCTTCGAGGGATGGCGTCGCCAGCTCCGGCACGCCGGCGGCCGATAGCACGCTGGCAGCGACCCGCGCCGCAAAGGATCGCCCCGTGACGGTGACCAGCGGCAGGCCCGCGGCGAGTGCTTCGCTCGCGGTGTTGTGTGCGTTGTAGGGCGTCGTGTCGAGAAAAAGATCGGCGGCGCCCAGCCGGGCGAGGTGGGCTTTTCGCTCGACCGGCGGCGCGAAGATCAGCCGTGTCGGGTTGACGGCATGCGCTTGCGCTTCGCGGCGTAGATTGGCTTGCGCCGTGTCGCCGGCATAAAGCCACAACACGCTGCCCTCGATCTGCGTTAGCAAGCGCATCCAGATGGCGAAGATCGCCGGCGTGATCTTGTGGCTGGCGTTGAAATCGCAGAACACGAAGCCTGCTTCCGGCAAGCCCAGCGCGCCGCGCGACGGCGCGACGGGATCGAGAGCGGGGGCTGCGGTCGCGAGATAGGTGTCGGGCAGGTGAACGACTTTCTCGACGATGTGCGGCCACAGCGTCTCGGGTAGCGCGATGCGGTCACCGACGATGTAATCGACGAAGTTGGCGCCGGTGGTGCCGGGATAGCCGAAATAATTGACCTGCAACGGCGCGGCACGACGGGCGAAGATGCCGGCGCGACTGCCCTGCGTGTGGCCCATGATGTCGACCGCGACGTCGATCTCGTTGTCGCGCAGGAAAGCGGCGGCCGCGGCATCCGACCAGCGCGCGGCATCGACGAAGCGATCGAACGACGCGATCAGCCGGCGACGGATGGCGCTGTCGGGCGCCGCCCCGAGCGACACGCCCCACAGCTCGAATTGCGCGCGATCGGTGCGCTCGAACAGCTCGACGAGGGTATGGCCGACGACATGATTGCCAAAATCCGCGGAGAGATAAGCGATCCGCAACTGAGCGCGGCGGGGCCGCGACTTCGGCGCCGACGCGGCGATACGATCGAAGGCCCGCGCGGCCGCAATCGCGGCGCGCGCTTGTGAGGCGGGATCGTCCATGAGGCTGAGGACCGCGAGTGGCGCCACGCGCTGGCCGGCGCGGAGACGGGCGGTCAGATCGGCGGTTTGTCGCGCGAAGTCGCGCCAATCGCATGAGATCGCGGACAGCATGCAGGCTTCGCTCGCTGCGTCCGCATGGCCGGGATCGAGCGCGAGCGCCCGTTTATGGCTTTCGAGCGCTTCGCTCGTGCGGCGCAAGCGGCCGAGCGCGATGCCGCGATTGTAGAACGCGTCGGCGTGGTGCGGGTTGAGAGCGATCGTACGGTCGAAGCTCGCCAGTGATTCCGCCGCGCGGTCGAGCGCCTGCAACGCGATGCCGCGATTGTTGTACGCATCGGCATAAGTGGGATCGAGCGCGAGGGCGCGGTCATAGGCGGCGAGCGCCTCTTGCGGTCTATGGAGCTCGCGCAGCACGTTGCCGCGGTTGATATGCGTAACCGGATGATCCGGCTCGGATGCGAGGGCGGCGTCGTAGGCGTCGAGCGCCTCTTCCAAGCGCCCGAGATCGAACAGGATATTGCCGCGATTGTAGAGCGCCGGCGCCGGATCGCGCATCAGCGCGGCGGCCCGCGCGAAGCTCTCGGCAGCTTCCGGCAGCCGGCCCAGCGCCGCGAGTGCCAGGCCGCGCAGATTGTGGACCTCGGCATTCGTAGTATCGATCGCGACGATTCGCGCGGCGTAAGCCTCGGCCGCAAGGTAGTTGCCGCGATCGGATTCGATGGTCGCGAGCGCGAACAGCGCGCGCAGGTGGTTTGGGTTGGCGGCGACGATCTCGCGGCACAGTTTTTCGGCGGTGGCGAGATCGCCGTGGCGATGCGCGTCGGCGGCTTGGTTGAATAGGAGGTCGGGCGCGGCCTCGGCCATGGCGGCGATTATTCGGCCGCTTGCTCCGCTGGCCTCAGCCAGTCGCCGAGTTCGGCCAGCGCGCGCCGCGCCATCAGCGGCTTCTTGTCGCCGCGATTGCTGCGGGTGATGACGCCCGGGGGCAGTTGTGGGAAAAGGCCGAAATTGACGTTCATGGGCTGAAAGCTCGTGGCGTCGGCGCCGCCGGTGATATGGGCGAGCAGCGCGCCGAGCGCCGTGGTCGGCGGCGGCGGCGCCAGTGCCTCGCCGCATTGCTCCGCGGCGGCAAAACGGCCGGCGAGCAAGCCGATCGCCGCGCTCTCGACATAGCCCTCGACGCCGGTGACCTGGCCCGCAAAGCGCAGATGCGGTCGCGATTTGAGGCGCAGGCTGCGATCGAGCAGCTTCGGGCTGTTGATGAAGGTATTGCGGTGCAAGCCGCCGAGCCGCGCGAATTCGGCGTGCTCGAGGCCGGGGATGGTGCGGAAGACGCGCAGCTGCTCGGCATGGCGCAGTTTCGTCTGGAAGCCGACGATGTTGTAGAGCGTGCCGAGCGCATTGTCCTGGCGAAGCTGCACCACGGCCCAGACGCGGCGCCCGGTCGCGGGATTGGTGAGACCAACCGGCTTCATCGGCCCCCAGCGCAGCGTATCGCGGCCGCGCGCCGCCATCACCTCGACCGGCAGGCAGCCGTTGAAATAGGGCGTGTCGTGTTCCCAGTCATGGAAGGCGATCGCATCGGCAGCGAGCAATGCGTCGACGAATTGTTCGTATTGCGCCTTGTCGAGCGCGCAGTTGATGTAATCGGCACCATCGCCTTTGCCGTAGCGCGACTCCCGCCAGGTTTTGCTCTGATCGATGCTATCGGCATGAACGATCGGGGCGATCGCGTCGAAGAAGGCGAGAGACTGCTCGCCGGTCTCGGCGGCGATCGCGGCGGCGAGCGCCGGCGCGGTGAGAGGACCAGTCGCGATGATGGTGCTGCCCCATTCCGCCGGTGGCAGCGCGTCGATCGCCTCGCGCCGGATCTCGATCCGCTTCTCGGACGCGAGCGCCGCCTCGATCATGGCCGAGAAAGCGTCGCGATCGACTGCAAGCGCTCCGCCCGCCGGCAGGCGGGCGGAGTCGGCGGCGCGCATGATCAGTGAATCGCAGCGCCGCATTTCTTCGTGCAGCAGGCCGACGGCGTTGTTCGCGGCGTCGTCGGAGCGCAGCGAATTCGAACAGACGAGCTCGGCCAGACGAGCCGTGCGATGCGCCTCGGTGCCGCGCATTGGCCGCATCTCGTGCAGCACCACATGGGCGCCGGCCTGCGCCGCCTGCCAAGCCGCCTCGCTGCCAGCTAGGCCACCGCCGATGATGTGGATAGGCGATGCTGCGGGGGCGCCGCGGCTCATGCCCGCTTCAGCTTGCGGGTCTCGCCGCTGCGCGTCAGGTAGCTGCGCAGATAATCGCCGGTATAACTGCCCTTGGTCGCCGCGATCTGCTCGGGCGTGCCGCTGGCGATGATGCGGCCACCGGCATTGCCGCCTTCGGGGCCGAGATCGATGATGAAATCGGCGGTCTTGATGACTTCGAGATTGTGCTCGATCACCAGCACGGTGTTGCCCTGATCGACCAGCGCATGCAGCACGTCGAGCAGCTTGCGCACATCCTCGAAATGGAGGCCGGTAGTCGGCTCGTCGAGGATATAGAGCGTGCGGCCGGTCGCGCGCCGCGAAAGCTCTTTCGCCAGCTTGACGCGTTGCGCTTCGCCGCCCGAGAGCGTGGTCGCGGCTTGGCCGATATGGATGTAGCCGAGGCCGACGCGCTCCAGCGTCACCAGCTTGTCGCGAATTGCCGGCACGGCGCGGAAGAACTCGGCGCCTTCCTCGACCGTCATGTCGAGCACATCGGCGATGCTCTTGCCCTTGAAGGTCACCTCGAGCGTCTCGCGGTTGTAACGCTTGCCGTTGCAGACATCGCATTGCACGAACACGTCAGGCAGGAAGTGCATCTCGATCTGCAACACACCGTCGCCTTCGCACGCCTCGCAGCGTCCGCCCTTGACGTTGAACGAGAACCGGCCGGGCCCGTAGCCCCGCGCCTTGGCCTCGGGCAGGCCGGCGAACCAGTCGCGCATCGGCGTGAAGGCGCCGGTATAGGTCGCGGGGTTGGAGCGCGGCGTGCGGCCGATCGCCGATTGGTCGATATCGACGATCTTGTCGAGATGCTCGACGCCCTCGATGCGGTCGTGCGGTCCGGGATGCTCATGCGCGCCGTTGAGCTTGCGCGCGAGCGCCTTGTAGAGCGTGTCGATCACCAGCGACGACTTGCCGCCGCCCGAGACGCCGGTAACGCAGGTGAAGGTGCCGATGGGGAATTCGGCGGTGATGTTCTTGAGATTGTTGGCGCGCGCGCCGACGATCTTGAGGCGCTGGCCGACACGGCCGGCGCGGCGCTGGGTCGGCACTTCGATGCGGCGTCGTCCGGTCAGATAAGCCGCGGTGATGCTGTCCTGCGCCTTCATCACCTCTTCCGGCGTGCCGCCGGCAATGATGCGGCCGCCGTGGATGCCGGCCTTTGGGCCGATATCGAGGAGGTAGTCCGCGGCGCGGATCGCCTCCTCGTCATGCTCGACCACGATCACCGTGTTGCCGAGATCGCGGAGGCGCTTGAGAGTCGCGAGCAGGCGGTCGTTATCGCGCTGATGCAGCCCGATCGACGGCTCGTCGAGCACATAGAGCACGCCGGTGAGGCCGGAGCCGATCTGCGAGGCGAGGCGGATGCGCTGGCTCTCGCCGCCGGACAATGTGCCGGAAGCGCGCGACAAGGTCAGATATTCAAGCCCGACATTGCGCAGGAAGCCCAAGCGCTCGTTGATCTCCTTGAGGATGCGCTGCGCGATGTCGCGCTGCTTGGCGGTCAGCGCCTTGTGCAGCGCGCTGAACCAGTCGCAGGCTTCGAGGATCGAGTAATCGCAAACCTCGCTGATGTCGAGCTTGTTGATCTTCACTGCCAGCGCCTCGGGCTTGAGGCGGCGGCCGTGGCAGGTCTCGCATTCGGTGGTGTTCTGGTAGCGGCCGAGCTCTTCCTTCAGCCAGGCGCTGTCGGTCTCCTTGAAGCGCCTCTCCATGTTGGGGATGACGCCCTCGAACGGCCGCGTCGTGGTATAGGCCTTCGTCCCGTCGTCATAGCGCATGGTGATCGGCGTCTCGCCCGAGCCGTAGAGCACGGTGTGGCGCACCTTCTCGAGCAGATCCTTCCACGGCGTGTTGGTCGAGGCCTTGAAGTGCCGCGCGATGCTGTCGAGGGTTTGTGCGTAATATTGCGAACTCGATCCCGCCCAGGGCGCGATCACGCCGTCGCGCAAGGATTTGCGCTCGTCGGCGATGACGAGATCGGGATCGAAGAACAGCTTGGTGCCGAGCCCGTCGCAGGTCGGGCAGGCCCCGTGCGGGTTGTTGAACGAGAACAGCCGCGGCTCGATCTCGGGAATGGTGAAGCCCGAGACCGGGCAAGCGAATTTCGCCGAGAAAATGGTACGCTCGCCGCCATCGGCGCTCTCGGCGATGGCGATCCCGTCGGCGAGCTTCAGCGCGGTCTCGATCGAATCGGCGACGCGGTTGCCGAGGCCTTCGCGCACGACGATGCGGTCGACGACGACCTCGATGTCGTGCTTCAGATTCTTGTCGAGCTTCGGCGCCTCGTCGATCTCGTGCATCTTGCCGTCGATCTTGACGCGCTGGAAGCCGCGCTTTTGCAGCTCGGCGAGCTCCTTGCGGTATTCGCCCTTGCGGCCGCGGACGATCGGCGCAAGGAGAAAGAGCCGCGTGCCGTCCTTCATCGCCATGACACGGTCGACCATCTGCGACACGGTCTGGCTTTCGATCGGCAGGCCGGTCGCCGGCGAATAGGGAATGCCGATCCGCGCGTAGAGCAAGCGCAGATAGTCGTAGATCTCGGTCACGGTGCCGACCGTCGAGCGCGGATTCTTCGAGGTCGTCTTCTGTTCGATCGAGATCGCGGGCGACAGACCTTCGATCAGATCGACATCGGGCTTCTGCATCAGCTCGAGGAACTGGCGCGCATAGGCCGAAAGACTCTCGACGTAGCGGCGCTGGCCTTCGGCATAGATCGTATCGAAAGCGAGCGAGGATTTGCCCGACCCCGAGAGCCCGGTGATGACCACCAGGCTGTCGCGCGGTATATCCACATCGACATTTTTGAGATTATGTTCGCGGGCGCCGCGAACGCGGATGTATTGCATCGTTCGAAGATAGGGATGCGCAACGCCCTTGGCAATGTTCCGTTTCTGTTCTAGAGTGTCCAATAGCTATAACCAGCCCTTGGGAGCATCCGCATGGCCGGCAGCGTCAACAAAGTCATTCTCGTCGGTAATCTCGGGCGCGATCCCGAAATCCGCGCCACCCAGGACGGGTTGCGCATCGCCAATCTCTCGATCGCGACCTCGGAGACCTGGCGCGACAAGAGCTCCGGCGAACGCAAGGAAAAGACCGAATGGCACCGCGTCGCGATCTTCAATGAGCGGCTGGTCGACGTCGTCGAGAAATACGTGAAGAAGGGCTCGAAGCTCTATATCGAAGGTCAGTTGCAGACACGCAAATGGACCGACAAGGAAGGCCAGGATCGCTACACCACCGAAGTCGTGCTCGGCCGCTTCAACGGTCAGCTCACGATGCTAGACGGGCGCAGCGGCGGCGAGGGCTTTTCCGGAAGCCCGGACGATGACGTGGCGCCTGCGCCACGGACGGCGGCCGGGGGCATGAGCCGCAGTGGCGGCGGCCGCGCGCCGGCGGGCCAGGACCTCGACGACGAGATCCCTTTTTAGCCGCGCAAGCGCCGACGTACATCACAGGGGATGCAGGCTTCGCTCTCGGGTAAAGGCGCGAGCATCGCGTGGGTTGCGTCTATCTTGGCTTTGTAGCTAAATACAACGATCGCCCGGCGGAAGCAGGGCACGCCGTTTAAATTTCCCGAGGGAGGGAGCGATGTCGAAGCGCAAGGATGCGATCGAAGTCGGCCGTCGTGGTTTCCTCAAAGGTGCGGCTATCGCCGGTGCGGCGACGACTCTCGCATCGCCACTGACCGCAGCGGCGCAACCGCTGCCGCCCAAGCGGGTGAAGGCGCCGCAAGGGGTCTCCGAAGTTCAGAAGATCGCCGAAACTGGCGCGCCGTCCGCTTCCACGAGCAATCTGCCGCCGGGCGCGGCCAATCTCGTCTCGCCGACCAGCGGCTCCGATTTCATGGTCGATGCCTTCAAGTCGGTCGGCATCGAATATCTCGCCGCGATGCCGGGCTCGAGCTTCCGCGCGTTGCAGGAGTCGTTCATCAATTACGGCAAGAACACCGCGCCGCAATGGATTGAATGCTTGCACGAGGAAATCTCGGTCGCAATGTCGCAAGGCTATGCCAAGGTCGAAGGCAAGCCGATGCTCAATCTCGTCCATGCGACGGTCGGCCTGCAGCATGCGTCGATGGCGATCTACAACGCCTATGCCGATCGCGTGCCGATCTGCATCGTGACGGCGAATATTGCCGATGCGACGATGCGGCGTCCGGGCGTCGAGGCGGACCACACCGTGCAGGACGGCGCCGTGATCGTGCGCGATTACACGAAATGGGATGACTCTCCCGCCTCGCTGCAGCATTTCGCGGAATCGACGGTGCGCGCCTTCCAGATCGCGAACACGCCGCCGATGGGCCCGGTGCTGCTGGTCGCCGACAGCGCCTTGCAGGAAGATCCGATCCCCGAGGACGCGAAGCTCCAGATTCCGAAGACGCCGCGCTTTGCGCCGGCGCAGGGTGACGACGCCGCTGTTGCCGAGCTCGCGAAGATGCTGGTCGCCGCCGAGAACCCGGTGATCATGGCCGACCGCGGCAAGCCCGGCCCCGACGGCGTGATGAAGCCGCTCATCGAATTGGCCGAGTTGCTGCAATGCTCGATCGTCGATATCGGCGGCCGCATGAACTTCCCGACCCAGCATCCGCTCAACCAGAGCGACCGCCGGGTTCCGGTCCTCGCGCAGGCCGACCTCGTGGTCGGTGTCGACATGACCGACTATTATGGCACGATCAATTCGTACCGCGACCAGCTTCACCGTACCTCGCGGCCGATTCTGAAGCCGGGTACGAAGACGGTTTCGCTTACCGCCTCGGATCAATTCCTGAAATCGAATTACCAGAACTTCCAGCGCTTCGTTGGCGTCGATTTCGAGATCAGTGGCGATGGCGCGGCGACCATGCCGTTCCTGGTGGAGGCAGTGAAGAAGGCGGTCAGCAACGACAAGAAGGCCGCCTACGAGGCGCGCGGCAAGAAGCTCGCCGACGTGCGGCAAGCCTCCTACAAGGCGGCCCAGAACGAAGCGGCTTCGGGCTGGGACACGACGCCGATCAGTACCGCGCGGCTCTGTATGGAGCTGTGGAACGTTATCAAGGACGAGGACTACTCGCTCACCAACGCGACGCAGCCTGGTGGCTATTGGGGCCATAAGCTGTGGAAGATGGACAAGCCGCATCACTGGCTCGGCGATGCCGGCGCTTACGGCGTCGGCTATGGCGCCGGCGGCTCCATCGGTGCGGCCCTCGCCAACAAGAAACACGGCCGGCTCTCGGTCGCGATCATGGGCGACGGCGAGTTCATGGTCGGACCGGGTTCGCTCTGGACCGCCGCCAAGTACAAGATTCCGATCCTCATCGTGATGCACAACAACCGCTTCTACTTCCAGGAAGTGATGCATCTCCAGGCGATGGCGGAGCGGCATATGCGCGATCCGCGCACGGCGAAGATCGGCACCGAGATCGCGGATCCGAATATCGATTACGCCAAGCTGGCGCAAAGCATGGGCATGCAAGGCTTCGGCCCGGTGACCGATCCGGCGAAGCTCGGCGGGGTGCTGCAGCAGGCCGTCGCGATCGTCAAGCGCGGCGAGCCGGTACTGGTTGACGTGGTTTCGCAAGGACGTTGAGGGGACACACATGCGTGCTAGTATTGCCGTCGCTGCGGCGGCGTTGGTGATTTTTACGTCCGCTGCCGTGGCTCAGAATTCGGGGGGACAGCAAACAGCGCCCCAGGGCGATGCGAAGGCCGGACAACAAATCTTCATGGCCGACGGCTGCTGGGAATGCCACGGCACTGCGGCGCAAGGGGGTGTAATCACCGGACCGCGGTTGGCGCATACGGCGCTGCCCTTTGCGGCGGTGTTGCAGCAGTTGCGCGTGCCGCAGAACGCGATGCCGCCCTATGAGGCATCGGTGATCTCGGATGCCGAGGTGGCGAATATCTACGCTTGGCTACAATCGTTGCCGCCGCCGGAATCGGCGGCGAACATTCCGCTGCTCCGCAGCAAATAACCGTCGCGAAAACACTGCGCGCCGCGGGGCGAAAGCCGCCCCGCGGCGAATCATTTCTGCGGGGTTTTGCAACGCGGAATCGGGCCTCGGCGAGTAGCCCGTTCCGAGCCGCCGCCGCGGCTCGAGAAGCGCTTTCCTATATCTCCATAAATTATTGAATATAAACAACAATTTTTCGATCTAAAAGCGCGCGTCGGCAGTCGAAATCCGGCCCCCCGGCGATTGCTGAGCAAAGCGAAATTCGCTAAGGTTTTTCGACTTTTCCGCTGGCGAATTCGTCCGTCCCCTCCCGCCATCAGCGCCAGCCCTCGGATCGAAATTTTGGCCGATACACCCGCGCCGCCACCGCTCGATATCACGCCGGTCGCCATCGAAGAGGAGATGAAACGCTCCTACCTCGATTACGCCATGAGCGTGATCGTGTCGCGGGCGCTGCCTGATGTGCGCGACGGGCTGAAGCCGGTGCATCGCCGCATCCTCTATGCGATGAAGCAGGCCGGCTACGACTGGAACCGCGGCTATCGCAAATCCGCGACCAGCGTCGGCGAGGTGATGGGCAATTTCCATCCTCATGGCGACGCGCCGATCTACGAGGCGCTGGTGCGCATGGCGCAGGATTTCGCGATGCGCCTGCCGTTGATCGACGGCCAGGGCAATTTCGGCTCGATGGACGGCGATCCGCCGGCGGCGATGCGCTACACGGAATCGCGCTTGTCGCGACCCGCCGACGCGTTGCTCGAGGACATCGACAAAGAGACCGTCGACTTCCAGCCTAATTTCGACGGCAGCCGCCAGGAACCACGGGTGGTTCCGGCGCGCTTTCCGAACATCCTCGTCAACGGCGGCTCGGGCATCGCGGTCGGCATGGCGACCAACATCCCGACTCATAATCTCGGCGAAGTGGTCGATGCCTGCATCGCCTATATCGGCAACCGCGAGATTACGATCGAAGAGTTGATGGAGATCGTGCCGGGGCCGGATTTTCCGACCGGCGGCATCATCCTCGGCCGCGCCGGCATCCATGCCGCTTATGCGCTCGGCCGCGGCTCGATCATGATGCGCGGCCGCACCGCGGTCGAAGAGATCCGCAAGGACCGCGAGGCTATCGTTGTCACCGAGATCCCTTATCAGGTGAACAAGGCGCGCATGGTCGAGCGCATCGCCGAGCTGGTTCAGGACAAGACCATCGAAGGCATCGCCGATCTGCGCGACGAGAGCGACCGCCACGGCGTGCGCGTCGTCATCGAATTGAAACGCGACGCGATGGCCGATGTCGTGCTGAACCAGCTCTACCGCTACACGCCGCTGCAGACGAGCTTCGGCGTCAACATGCTGGCGCTCGACGGCGGCCGGCCGCTACTGCTGAGCTTGCGCGACATCATCGTGGCGTTCGTCAACTTCCGCGAGCAAGTGGCCACGCGGCGCACGATCTTCCTCTTGCGCAAGGCGCGCGAGCGCGCGCATACGCTGCTCGGCCTTGCGGTCGCTGTCGCCAATATCGACACGATGATCGAGCTCATCCGGCGGTCGCCGGACCCAGCGGCGGCACGCGCCGAGATGATCGCGCGCACCTGGCCGGCCGAGGAGGTGCTCGCACTGATCGCCTTGATCGAGGAAGCGGGTCGGGGCGGCGCCGGCCCCGACGGTACCTATCGCCTCTCGGAGGATCAGGCGCGCGCAATCCTCGATCTCAGGCTGCAACGCCTGACGGCGCTCGAACGCGACAAGATCGCCGAGGAGCTCGACGGTATTGTCAAGGAGATCAAAGGGTATCTCGAGATCCTCGGCTCGCGGCAGCGGCTGATGGAGGTGATCCGCCAGGAGCTGCGCGAGGTGAAGGAGCAATTCGCGACGCCGCGCCGCACGGTGATCGAGGAACTCGAATTCGAGACTGATATCGAGGCGCTGATCCAGCGCGAGGACATGGTCGTGACCGTCAGTCACGCCGGTTATATTAAGCGCGTGCCGCTCTCGACCTATCGCGCGCAACGCCGCGGCGGCCGCGGCCGTGCCGGCATGGCGGTGCGCGACGAGGATTTCCTCAATCAGATCTTCGTCGCCTCGACGCACGCGCCGATGCTGTTCTTCACCTCGTCGGGCCGCGTCTACAAACTCAAGGTCTACCGGCTGCCGGTCGGCACGCCGCAGGCGCGCGGCAAGGCGATGGTGAATCTGCTGCCCAATCTCGCGCCCGGTGAGACGATCTCGACGGTGATGTCGCTGCCGGAGGACGAGGCGAGCTGGGCCGACAAATTCGCGGTCTTCGCCACCGCCAAGGGCAACGTCCGGCGCAACGCGCTGTCGGATTTCGCCAACGTCTTCGCCACCGGGAAGATCGCGATGAAGTTCGAGGGCGAGGACGCCGGCGACCGGCTGATCGCGGTTGGGATCTGCGGCGCGAGCGACGACGTGTTGCTCGCCGCGAGCAACGGCCGCTGCATCCGCTTCCCGGCAAGCGACGTGCGCGTCTTCTCGAGCCGCAGCTCGGTCGGCGTCCGCGGCATCCGCCTCGGCGAAGGCGACGCCGTGATCTCGATGTCGATCCTGCGCCACGAGGACGTGCCCACCGCGCAGCGCTATGCCTTCCTGCGGCTCGATGCCGAGCGGCGCCGCGCCGAGCCCGAGGAGGCCGAGAGCGGCGGCGAGGAGGAGGAAACCGACGCTGTCGCGACGCAGATCAGCGACGAGCAATATGCCGATCTCGCGGCGCGGCAGGAATTTGTGCTCGTGCTCACCGAGAAGGGCTTCGGCAAGCGCAGCTCGGCCTACGACTATCCGATCACCGGCCGCGGCGCGCAGGGCCGCGAGAACAACGATCCCGCGCGCAAGCAGGGTGCGACGGTTGCGGTATTCCCGGTGAAGCATGGCGACCAGATCATGCTGGTCACCAATCTCGGCCAGCTCATCCGCGTGCCGGTCGACGGCATCAGCATCCGGCGCCGCCGTAGCGGCGGCGTTACCGTGTTCAAGGTCGACGAGGGCGAGCGCGTCGTCTCGGTGGCGCGGCTGCCCGATACCGGCGACGAGGTCGGGAACGGCAACGGCCATGCCGAGACCGAAGCGGACGAGGGGGGAGAGACGTGATGAGCACGCGGATCGGAGTCTATCCCGGCACTTTCGATCCTATCACCAACGGCCACGCCGACATCATCTTGCGCGCGGTGAAGATCGTTGACCGGCTTGTGGTTGGAGTCGCGCGCAATGCCGGAAAGGGTCCGCTTTTCGACACCGACGAGCGCGTCGCCATTGTACGCGACGAGTTGCAGCATCTCGACGCGGCGGCGGCCAAGCGCATCGAGGTCAAGGCGTTCGACAATCTGCTGATGCATTTCGCGGTCGAGGTCGGCGCCTCGATCATCATCCGCGGCCTGCGCGCGGTGAGCGACTTCGAATACGAGTTCCAGATGGCCGGCATGAACAATCGGCTCAACCCAAAGGTCGAGACGGTGTTCCTGATGGCGTCGGACAAATATCAATTCATCTCGTCGCGCTTCGTCAAAGAGATCGGCCAGCTCGGCGGCGACGTCTCGCATTTCGTAAGCGCGCGCGTTGCCGCGCGTCTCGCCGCGCGATTTTCCGCCCGATAAAAACCGCTGATTTCGTGAAATAAGTTTAACTTGGATCGCTGCTGCGTTTGCGCGGTAATGCGCGCCAAGCGGCTCAGCCGCTCGCCCGCTCGACCCCCTTGGCGGGCTTCGACCCTCGGGTCCGTCTCGCCTGCACCCCCAATCCTCCAGATGGCAGGTGAGGCGGCTCGAGGTATCGCTCCCGGAACCTTGGTTGCCCGTGTCGCCGCTGCGCGATACTCTGCCGCGTCCATGAGCGAACTCTTCACGCCCTTCACGTTGCGCGGTTTGACGCTAACCAACCGCATCGTCGTCCCGCCGCTCTGCCAATATAGCTCTGACGACGGAGTCGCCTCGGATTGGCACATGCAACATCTGCCCGCGCTGGCGATTTCGGGTGCTGGCCTCGTCGTCGTCGAAATGACCGATGTCGAGCCGATCGGCCGCATCACGCCGTGGTGCGCGGGCCTGTGGGGCGATGCGCATGAAGCGGCGATGGTGCGCGTGCTCGCCTCGTGCCGCAAATACGGACAGGCGAAGATGGGTATTCAGATCGCCCATGCCGGACGCAAGGCATCATGCGACGTGCCGTGGCGCAGCGGCAAATATCTGCCGCCCGAGAAAGGCGGCTGGCAGACGATCGCGCCTTCGGCGATTCCGTTCGGCGACGGCTATGGCACGCCGCGCGCGATGGTACGTGAAGATTTCGAGCGCGTGCTCACCGGCTTCGTCGGTGCGACGCGCCGCGCCGCGCGTGCAGGCTTCGATTCTTGCGAGATGCACGGCGCGCACGGCTATCTGCTGTCGTCGTTCTTCTCGCCGCTCTCCAATCGCCGCGAGGACGAATATGGCGGCGGCATCGACAACCGCATGCGCTTTCCGCTGCAGGTGTTCCGCGCGATGCGCGAGGTCTGGCCGGCCGACAAGCCGTTGGGCGTGCGCTTGAGCTGCGTCGATTGGGTCGATGGCGGCACGACCATCGAGGACACGATCGTCTTTGCGAAGGCGCTCAAGACCGCCGGCTGCGATTTCATCTGCTGCTCGAGCGGCGGCATCGTCGCGGTGGTCCCGCCGCTGATTCGCGCCGGCTATCAGGTCAAATTCGCCGAGCGCATCCGCCGCGAAGTCGGCATCGCCACCCGGGCCGTCGGTATGATCTTCACCGGCGCGCAAGGCGAGGCGATCGTTGCCGAGGGTCAGGCCGATCTCGTCGCCGTGGGGCGCGGCTATATCGACGATCCGCGCTGGGCTTGGCATGCGGGCGACGATCTCGGACTTCTGGCGCCGTTCGCGTTACAGACCCATACCGCGCGCAATCCGAACTGGATCAAGAATAAGCGCGAGGCGCATAAATTGCCGCCGGTCGGTTGACCGGCGGCGGCGTCATATCTGCTCGCGCGTGTCGGCGAATTCGTGCGTCAGGTTGCTGTGAAGATAGCGACGGGCAAAGCGCAGCAATTCGAGGTCGCAGCTCATCTTCGCGATCGCCTCGAGATCGCGAAAATAGGTGTAGAGCTCGTTGACGCTCAGATGCACAGCGAGCCAGTGGACGAAATCGTCCGGTGTCTTGATCCAGCCCGGCGCCGGTCCCGTCGCGCCCATCGGCGGCTTGGCGTTGTGCAGGATCCGCCAGCGTCGGCGCGGCAGCTGGGCATCCGCCCCGTGGTTATCGCCCTGGGCGATCGTCCAGCCGGGATATGTCTGCGCGGTGGCCGAATCCTCGATCATTACCGCGTGCTCCTTCCTCTTGGGGCGAAGGCCCTTGAAGAAGAAACTAAAAAATTGGGATTAGTTAAATCAAATACTTTATTTATTTAACTATATTTATCTCTGGAAGAAGTCGCAAGCGTCATTAGCGAGTTAATCTTTTGCTTGTCCTCGGGATTGTTTTGAAATGCGGGCACGGCGGCGCGGCTTGCCGTCGTGCGTTTGCCGGGCCCGCCCGGCCCGCCCGGGCCGCGCGTCGAGCGCGTCGCGCAGAGCGTCGCGCTCGCGCTCGCAACGACGCAATCGCGCCTGGGCACGCGTCAATTCGCGGCGGAGCAGGACGAAATAGGGATCGCCCCGGTCCATGTAGCGGTTCGGCGCGGCGATCAGTTCGCCTGCACGGGCTGCCACGGCGTCGGGCAGGCTGGCACATAGGGGTAATAGCCGGCCGGGTTCGGGCAATAATACCAATAAGCGGCGTTCGGCACGGGTGCCGGCGGCGGCGCGACCGCCAGAGGTGGGACCAACGGATTGGGATAGGGGTAGACCGGCGCCGGGTAGAAGTACCAATCGCCGCCGACAATCCACCACCAGCCGGCCCGGCCGCTATGGGCGCCGTGAAACCACCGCCCGCCACGCCAGATTGCCTCGTCACGGTCGTGAAAACGGTGAATATCGTTGCCATGCCAGTGGTTCTCGACGTGGCGATCCGGGCCATGACGGTCCTGGGCGGCTACGGGTTGGATGCCAAGGGCTAGGCCCAGCGCCGCGGCCACAACTGATTGCCGGGCCAATTTACGACTAACCATGATTTCTCCAGCTTCGCGGTGGTTGTTTGTTGCCCAATAACGGCTAGTTGTGGCGACTTCTTCCCCATCCGACAGGTGTTGCCCCCACGCAACACCTAGTAGCAAAAATGACCACGGTCATACCGCTATGCTTGCGGGTAAGCGTCTGCCGCTAGTATCAGATTCGGTCGGTAGTTTCGGCGATCAAGCTCGATTTTTGGAGATGTCTATGAAGACGATCCATGGCGCGCTGATTGGCGGCGCCTTCTTGCTCGCGACGGCGTCGACCAGTTTCGCACAAAGCGCCATGTCCTGGGTGCCCTACGGTGTCTATGTGCGCGGTGATCTCGGCGCGGCCTTTGGCACCGACGCGAAGTTCAAGGACACAGCGCCGACCTCGCCGTCCTCGTTTTTGGGGACGACAACGTTGAACAGCACGGTCGACACGAGCGTCATCTTCGGCGGCGGCATCGGCTACCGCTTCAACCCGATGTTCCGGTCGGACTTCACGCTGGATTACATCCCGTCTCATAACGTGAAAGGGCATGATTCGCTCGCTCCAACCGTGACGAATTCGGGCAACGTCTCGTCCTTGGTGGGGATGTTGAACGGTTACCTCGACCTGAACGGTTTCGCGCCGACCTTGTTCGGCCCATTCCAGCCGTATCTGCAAGCCGGGGTCGGCTTCGCAAACAACGATCTCAGCCGCACCAATATTAGTCTGGCGGCCGGTCCGTTCGTCGCCGCCGGCTCGTACAGCGGAAACACGGATACCGATTTCGCCTGGGGCGCGGGTGCCGGCGTGGGCTATCCAGTGACGCCGAACCTCACGCTCGACCTCGGATACAAGTACCTTGATTTGGGCGAAATGCGCAGCGGCACCAGCTTTACGGCCGCGGGCTTCACCGTTCCCGTGACGCAGATCAAGGCCGATCTGCATGTCCATACCGTCATGATCGGCTTGCGCTGGGCCTTCGGCGCGCCGGCCGCGCCGACGCCGGTCGCCGCGCCGCCAGCGCCGCCGCCCGCCGCTGCTGTGCCCGCGCAACAGATGTTCATCGTGTTCTTCGAATTCGACAAGTCGGCGCTGACGGCGGACGGCAGGAAGGTCGTCGACGCGGCGGCGGCCGCCTTCAAGAGCGGCAAGTCGGGCATCGCGATCTCGGGCTACACCGATCTGGCCGGTACGCAGCAGTATAACCTCGCGTTGTCAAAGCGTCGTGCCGATACCGTGAAAGCGGCGTTGGTCAGGGACGGCGTGCCGGTGTCGGCTATCGACGAGTCTTGGCACGGCAAGGAGAATCCGCGAGTCCCGACGGCGGACGGTGTGCGCGAGCCGCAGAACCGTCGCGTCGAGATCACAATGTAAGAGACGGATCCAAGGGGGTCTGAACGGCCATCGGCCCGGGGTCACTCCCGGGTCGATGTGTTTTGGGCTGCTGTGTTTCGGCCTGGGGCGCGCCGGGCCGCAACGCCTTCAGAACAGCGATGGGTGCTTAGAGCGTTTCACGGCTTAGTTGAATCGGAAGGGATTCCGGTTTGGGCGGATTTGTGATTCAAGATGCTGGCTGGAGTGGAGGTCAGCATCCGATGGCCCGACCCTTGTCGATGGATCTACGTGAGCGTGTGGTTGCGGCGGTTTTGAGCGGGGAGAGCTGTCGGTCTGTGGCAGCGCGGTTCGGCGTTGCCGTCTCGTCGGTTGTGAAGTGGTCGCAGCGTCACCGGGCGACCGGCTCGGTTTCTCCCGGCAAGATGGGCGGGCATCGCAAGCGGATGCTTGAGCCGCATCGCGCCTTCATCCTGGAGCAGATTGCTCAGACGCCCCACCTGACGCTGCACCGGCTGAAAGACGAGTTGGCAGGGCGCGGCGTAAGCGTCTCGCACAATGCGGTGTGGCTGTTCATGCGGCGCGAAGGGCTGCGGTTCAAAAAAAACACTGTTCGCCCTTGAACAGGCCCGCGCCGACATCGCGCGCCGCCGTCAGCGCTGGCGATCCTGGCAGGCAGGGCTGGATCCGCAGCGGCTGGTCTTCATCGACGAGACTTGGATCAAGACCAATATGGCACCGCTGCGCGGATGGGGGCCAAAGGGCAAGCGCCTGCGCGGCTTCGCCCCGCACGGCCGCTGGCGCACGCTGACCTTCCTCGGCGCACTGCGCTGCGATCAGCTCACAGCGCCTTGTGTCTTCGACGGGCCGATCAACGGCCAAAGCTTCCGAGCCTATGTCGAACAGCAACTCGTGCCGGTGCTGAAAGCCGGTGACATCGTCGTCATGGACAATCTCGGCTCACACAAGAGCGCGGCCGTCCAACGGTTGATTCGCGAGGCTGGGGCTAGGCTCTGGTACCTGCCGCCTTACTCTCCCGATCTCAATCCGATCGAGCAGACCTTCGCCAAGATCAAGCACTGGATGCGGCTCGCTCAGAAGCGAACCATCGATGATACCTGGCGACACATCGGACATCTCATCACGACCATCCAGCCCAACGAGTGTGCCAACTACTTCGCCAACGCCGGATACGCTTCAGTCAAAATATGAAACGCTCTAAGGCAATTGCTGCGGCGCCTGGGCGCGGTCGAACATGCCGTATTGGCGCTCGACCTCGGCGACCGTGATGCGGTAATCGGCGAAGATCTGCCCGCGCCCCGAAAGCTGCGCGAGGTGATGCCGGTTGTGCTCGCGCCAGCGCTTCACCGCGTCCCCATCGCGCCAATAGGAAACCGATACCAACCGCCCCGGTCGTGCGAGGCTTTGGAAGCGCTCGACCGAGATAAAGCCTTCGATCTGTTCGACTTCGGGTTTCAAGCTGGCAGCCAGGTCGAGATAATCCTGCTCGCGCCCTTCCTGGGGCTGGAGCTCGAAGACGACGACGAACATGGCAAGGCTCCTTCCTTCCGCCCCTCGCGAGAGCATAGCTTAAATATCCCGCTTCCGCCGAGATGCCGCCCCGGGAATGCCGCAAATCTTTGGTGACCTGCGAGGCGGTAAAGGTTCACCCTGCACTTTGCACGAAGAGCCCGGCCATGAACGACCGTCTCTCCACCTTGGTGATTTCCGCCTTGATCGGCGGCGCCTGCATTGCCATTGCCGCGCTGCCCCACCTGACCGCTTATTCGGCGCTCGTCACCTGGACCGCCAACCTCGCCGGCTGACACGTCCTTCTTCGGCTACGCCTGCTTCGCCTCGACGATCGAGCGGCGGATCGCGCGCGTCCGCGTGAAAAGCTCTTGCAGCTTGTCGCCCTCGCCCCAGCGGATGGCGCGTTGGAGGGCGGTCAAATCCTCGTTGAGGCGCTGGAGCACTTCGAGCACCGCCTCGCGATTGTTGAGGAAGATGTCGCGCCACATCACCGGATCGGAGGCGGCGATGCGGGTGAAATCGCGGAAACCGCTGGCTGAGAACTTGATCACCTCGGATTTGAGCGTCTCTTCGAGATCGGTCGCCGTGCCGACGATCGTATAGGCGATGAGATGCGGCACATGGGAGGTGATGGCGAGGACGCGATCGTGATGCGCGGCGTCCATGGTCACAACCTGCATGTTCCCGGATTGCCAGAGGCGGGTGATCTTGTCGAGCGCCTCCGCATCGCCGAACGGCACGGGCGTCAGGATGCACCAACGATCTTGAAAGACTTCGGCAAAGCCCGATTCCGGTCCCGAATTCTCCGTGCCGGCGACGGGATGGCCGGGCACGAGATGGACGCCTTCGGGCAGGAGCGGCAGGAAGTCGCGCAGCACCAGCTCCTTCACCGAGCCGACATCGGTGACGATGGCGCCGGGCTTGAGTGCCGGCGCGATCGCCTTGCCGATCTCGACGTAGGTCGAGAGCGGCGTCGCGATGACGACCAGATCGGCGTTCTTCACCGCCGCGGCGGGATCGTCGGTCACTTCTTCGGCGAGCTTCAGGCGCAGCACCGCGTCGAGCGTCTCCTTGCGCCGCGCGCAGGCGACGATGATGCCGGCGAGCTTGTCGCGGCGCATCAATCTCGCCAGCGACGAGCCGATATGACCGATGCCGATGAAAGCGACGCGCTCGAAATAAAGCTCGCTCATTTCTGCCTCAGGAATTCCGCAAGCGTCGCGACCACCCCGCGCATCTCGTCTTCTTTGCCGATGGTGATGCGCAGACAATCGGGCAGGTGATAGACCCCGACCTTGCGCACCAGGGTGCCGCGCTGGCGCAAGAATTCCCACGCCGCGTCGGCCTGTGCCGCGCCGCCGGGAAAGCGCGCCAGCACGAAATTGGCGACGGCGGGGGTGAGGACGAGGCCGAGCGCTTCGAGCTCGCGTGACAGCCACGGCCGCCAGGTATCGTTGTGCTCGCGCGCGCGGTCGACCGCGGCGATGTCCTCGACGGCTGCGATACCCGCGACCTGCGCTGCCGCGCTGACATTGAACGGCGCGCGGATACGGTTGAGCACGTCGGCGATCGCGGCGCTGCCATAGCACCAGCCGAGCCGCAGGCCGCCGAGCGCATAAATCTTCGAGAAGGTGCGCGTCATCACCACGTTCGGCTCGTGCGAAGCGAGCGCGAGGCCGGGCTCATAATCGTTGCGCACGACGAACTCCGCATAAGCGGCGTCGATCACCAGCAGCACCGATTTCGGCAGGCCGGCATGGAGCCGCTTCATCGCCTCGCGCGGGATGAAGGTGCCGGTAGGGTTGTTGGGATTGGCGATGAAGACGAGCCTGGTCTTCGCCGAGACGCGCGCCAAGGTCGCGTCGACATCGAAAGTCAGATCCTTCTCGGGCACCGCGATCGGCGTCGCGCCGGCGCTGCACGCGGCGATCGGATAGAGCGAGAAGCCGTGACGGCCGTAGAGCACCTCGTCGCCCGGCCCGGCATAGGCGTTGGTCAGGAGATTGATCACGTCGTCGGAGCCGCCGCCGCAGACGATCCGGGCCGGATCGAGGCCATGCAGCTTGGCGAGCGCCTGGCGCAGCGCCGTCGCATGGCCGTCGGGATAGCGGAATATCTCCTCGGCGAGTCCGCGATAGGCGGCGAGCGCTTTAGGACTGGGGCCGAGCGCGCTTTCGTTGGAGGCAAGCCGGATCGGCTTGTCGAAGCCGGGTGCCTTCGCCTCGCCGCCGACATAGGCCGCGATGCCGAGAATGCCCGGCTGGGGGACCGGTGCTTCGCTCATCGACGCGATCCGGTCGGCGCGAGATCGGCAGCGGAAAGCGGCCGCGCATAGGCGCCGAGCCACACCGTGCGCTTGCCGCCGACGACGCCCAGCGCATCCTTGAGCCGCGCATCGCCGGGCGCGACCCAACCGTCGAATTCGACGAGCTGCGCCACCGTTCCGGCCTCGGCCTCGCTGGCGGCGAGCACGCTCGGCTGCGGCCCCACGGCGGCGAGCGCCGTGAGCAGCCGCGCGCGGCTCATCTCTCCGCCAGTCTCGATCAGATAAAGACTGCGATCCGCGCCCGACTCCTCGGGATCGAGCGCCGCGATCACGAAAGCATCGACGGCGCCGCGCGCATTGCCGCGCGCACCAAAGGGCAGCCGGGCGATGGTCCGCAGCGTCGAGGCATCGCTGGCGGCGAGGAACCGCCACCACGCTTCGCCATTGCCCTGGCCGATTGCCGGCAGCACGCCGACGGTGGCGCGGCCATCGCCCACCGCACGCACCACCTCGCCGGTCGAGCGAAAGCCCAGCATCGCGGTCTGGCTGCCATAGTGGTCGCGCGCCAGATCCCAAAGCCCCTCGGCATTCTCGGGCGCGTAGACAGCGACCTGCATCTCGAGTTGGACCGCGATCGTGCCGGCCAACAACTCGCGCCAAAGACGCACCAGCATCGGCTTCGGGAAGGCGCCGCGATGGCGCGCCAGCAGGCGGCGGATGATCTGCGCCTCGCGCCCGGGGCGCAGCGGCGGCGTCGCCTCGCGCTGCTTCAGCTTGGCGACGGTCTCGACGACGGCGGAGCGCGCGATCAGGACGTCCTGAAGCGCGTCGTCGAGTTCGTCGATGCGGCGGCGCAGATCGGCAAGCGTGGGCGGCGTGGTCGACATCTCGTTAAATACCGGAAATCACGGGCGAGTCTGATACTTCGCTCCGGCCGTTAAAGCAAAGAAATCGTTGACAGGCTAGGCCCCCGCTCCCTAGCTAATGCCCCGCCTTCGGGCGCTTTTCCTGCGCTTTGAGCAAGATGACGATTTTCGCGACCTCGACCTCCCCCGTCGCGGGGCAAACCGCCGCCGAAACCGATCGGCCGAGCTTCCGGCTGACGGTCGCGGAGCCGCTCGCGCTCGATTCCGGCCAGTCGCTCGCGCCCTATGCGATTGCTTATCAGACCTATGGCACGCTCAATGCCGACCGTTCGAACGCGATCCTGATCTGCCACGCGCTGACCGGCGATCAATACGTTGGCGAGCCGCATCCCATCACCGGCAAGCCGGGCTGGTGGGACATCCTCGTCGGCCCAGGCAAGCTGCTCGACAGCGAGCGCTATTTCCTGATCTGCGCCAATGTGCTCGGCGGCTGCATGGGTTCGACCGGTCCGGCCGAGATCAACCCCGCCACCGGCGCGCCCTGGAACCTCGGCTTCCCGGTGATCACGATCGCCGACATGGTGCGCGCGCAAAAGCAGCTCATCGACCATCTCGGCATCGACCAGCTCTTTTGCGTCATCGGCGGCTCGATGGGCGGCATGCAGGTTCTGCAGTGGGCGGCGTCCTATCCGAGCCGCGTGTTCGCCGCCGTGCCGATCGCCACCGCGGCGCGGCATTCGGCGCAGAACATCGCGTTCCACGAGGTCGGCCGCCAAGCGATCATGGCCGACGCCAATTGGTGCGACGGCGATTACCTCTCGCGCGGCGTCCGGCCCGAGCGCGGACTCGCGGTCGCGCGCATGGCGGCGCATGTCACCTATCTCTCGGAGCAGGCGCTGCACCGCAAGTTCGGCCGCAACCTGCAGAACCGCGAGGCGCTGACCTTCGGCTTCGACGCCGATTTCCAGGTCGAGAATTACCTCCGCCATCAGGGGATGACCTTCGTCGACCGGTTCGACGCGAATTCCTACCTCTACATCACGCGCGCCTGCGATTATTTCGATCTCGCGGCCGAGCATGGCGGCGTGCTCGCCAACGCCTTCGCCGACACCAAGACACGCTTCTGCTCGATCTCCTTCACCAGCGACTGGCTCTACCCGACCGCCGAGAATCGCGAGATCGTCCACGCGCTCAACGCCGCCGCGGCCAATGTCAGCTTCGTCGAGGTGGCGACCGACAAGGGCCACGACGCTTTCCTGCTCGACGAGCCGGAATTCCACGCGACCCTCAAAGGCTTCCTCGCCGGCTGCGCCGAGCACCGCGGCCTGATTCGCCGATGAGCTGCGCGTCGATAAGGCTGCGATGAGTCCCGACACAACGCACCTTGCACCGGCGATTCCGGGCTTGCGCGAGGATCTGCGCCTCGTCGCCAGCATGATCGAAGCGGGCTCGCGCGTCCTCGATGTCGGCTGCGGCAACGGCGAGCTCTTGTCCTATCTCGTCCATGCGAAATCGGTCGACGGCCGCGGCATGGAGCTGAGCCAGGGCGGCGTCAATTCCTGCGTGCGCAACGGACTCTCGGTCATCCAGGGCGACGCCGACAACGACCTGCACGACTATCCCTCGCACGCTTTCGACTACATCGTGTTGAGCCAGACCTTGCAGGCGACGCGCAACCCGCGCGAGGTACTGCGTCATCTGGTGCGCATCGGCCGGCACGCGATCGTGTCGATCCCGAATTTCGGCCATTGGCGCATGCGCATGCGCATCCTGATCGAAGGCCGCATGCCGCGCACGCCGGTGCTGCCGCATCACTGGTACGACACGCCGAATATCCATCTCTGCACGATCGTCGATTTCCTCGATCTCTGTGACGAGGAGAACATCGCGCTCGAGCGCAGCGTGACACTCGACGCGCTCGGCCGGCCCTATCGTCTCAATCCACGTGGGCGCCTCGCCAATCTCTTGGCGGCGCAAGGTCTCTTTCTCTTAAAGGGCCGCAACTGAATTCGAACCCGGGCCTAAGGGGGAATCATGAAGTTGCGCTATGCCGGAATGATGATGGCCGCCACCATGACCGCTGCCATACCGATGCGCGCCGCCGAGTATCTCGCGCCGATCGACCGGCAGCGCTCCTACTCCTCGGGCGTCGTCACTGAGGGCGGCAAGGCCATCTAGCTCGCCGGAATGGGCGGCGTCGCGGGTCCCGACGGCAAGAAAAACGCGGATTTCGCCGGCCAGACGCGGCAGGTATTCCGCAAC
Source organism: Allostellaceae bacterium (assembly GCA_036501365.1). Classification (GTDB taxonomy): domain Bacteria; phylum Pseudomonadota; class Alphaproteobacteria; order ATCC43930; family CGMCC-115725; genus CAIKMD01. The sequence continues at coordinate 41,144 of DASYAL010000018.1, forward strand.
ATCGGGGCCACGTTAAAGAGCGCCGGCGGCGCGCTCGACGACGTCGTCAGAATGACGGTGATGATCCGCAATCAGTCGGATGGGCCAGAATTCCTGCGCATCCGCGGCGAGTTCTTCCAGAAGAACTATCCGGCGAGCATGCTGATCGTCGCCAAGGATTTCGCCAATCCGAACCTGCTACTCGAAGTTCAGGCCGTCGCCGTCATCGGCGACCAGTTGAAATAGGCTCCGCTCCTAGCGCTTCGGCGTGTGTCGCCCGAGGAAATCGAGTACGCGCGTCCGCGCGGCATCGCCATGCGCCGGCGCCTTCCATTCGCGCAGCATCTCGGCTTGCGGCAGGAGCTCGGCCAGCGCCAAGCCGGCATAGGTCGGATGCGGCTTGTCGTCGCCCGGCATGACAAGGCTCGGCACCGCGATCCGCGGCACCGTTTCGCGGCCCATGCAATAGACGAAATCGTGATCCCACATATGGCGGCCGAAAGCGGCGAGCGCGCCGTCATCGAGCTCGGGCCGGGACGCTTTCAGCTCCTTGGCCCAGTCCGCGAAGCCCTCTTGGAAATAGGTCGGGAATTCCGGATTGAGGCCGATCGGATTCTGCAGCACCTGGGCGCTCACCCGCGCCGGCGCGGTCTGGCTCATCGTCAGGCAGAAACTCGAGCCGATGCAGCCGCCCAAGGTGTGGCAGCGCGCGATGCCAAGATGATCCAAGAGCGCGATCTGATCGTGCGCATAGGTCTGCCAGCCGTGATCGGCGGCGATCGCGCCGCGCGACTTGCCGGCATTGCGCTGGTCCATGGCGACGACGCGATAGCCGGCGGCGCTCAGCACCTCCGTCCAGTCGTTCCAGACGCGCGGCGGCCCGCCCGGCGGGCTCTTCCACATGCCCATCTGCGAGCGCATGCCGCCCGGCGCGAAGAGCAGCACCGGATAGCCGCCGCCATACTCCTCGTAATAGATCTCGGCATCGGCGCGTTTCAGAATCGGCATGGCTCGGCTCCTCCCTCTTGCCGCCCGAGCATAGTAGTATCGGGCGCGTTAGAGGAGTGCGGGCGATGCGGCAGGAAGACAGCGAGCGTTTGATCCGGGTCGGGCCGGGCACGCCGGCGGGCGAGCTCTTCCGCCGCTACTGGCAGCCGGCGGCGCTGTCCTCGGAGCTGCCCGAGCGCGACGGCGCGCCGGTGCGGGTGCGGCTTCTCGGCGAAGACCTGATCGCGTTTAGGGACACGCAAGGGCGTGTCGGTCTGGTGGACGCATACTGCCCGCATCGCCGCGCGCCGCTGTTCTTCGGCCGTAATGAGGAATGCGGGCTGCGCTGCCTCTATCACGGCTGGAAGTTCGATACCGACGGCAGCTGCGTCGACCTGCCCTCGGAGGCGGCATCGAGCCCGATGAAGGCGGGTATCGCTATCAAGCATTATCCGACGGTCGAGCGCGGCGGCATCATCTGGTCGTATCTCGGCCCAGCTGCCAAGCAGCCGCCCGCGCCCGATTACGAATGGACGCGCGTGCCCGAGACGCACCGCCATGTCTCGAAATCCTATCAGGCATGCAATTACCTCCAGGGGCTCGAAGGCGGCCTCGACACTGCGCATGTCACCTTCCTGCACAACAACCGCATCGGCGACCGCCGCAACCTCTATTCGCGCGACGGCGCGCCCAAGATCGACGTGTTCGAGACCGATTACGGCTACTACTACGTGTCGACGCGCAAGGTTGAGGCCGAGCGCCATTGGGTGCGCGTCTATCAATATGCGATGCCGTTCCAGCAGATGCGGCCGAGCATGGTGCAAAACGGCCTTTCCTCGAATCGCGGCGTGCCGCGGGCCGACGGGCATCTCTGGGTGCCGATCGATGACGAGCAGACCAATGTCTACAACTGGGCCTATGGCGCCGATCAAAGCAACGCGCTCGATCACGATTATGTCGAGCAGATCGAGCGGATGTATGGCCGCGGCAAGGACAATTACATCCCCGGCACCTTCAAGCTGAAAGCCAATCTCGCGAACGACTTCCTCATCGATCGCGCGCAGCAGAAGGCAACGAGCTTCACCGGCATCAAGGGCATCAACACCCAGGACGTCGCGCTGCAGGAAGGCATGGGGCCGGTTACCGATCGCGGCGCCGAACATCTCGGCACCTCGGATCGCGCGATCGCGGTGATGCGGCGCCTGCTGCTCGAGGCGGTAAGCGCCGTCGAACGCGGCGAGCGTCCGCGCGGCAGCGATGCCGCGAGCTATCGCGCGATCCGCCCGCATGACGGGCTGGTACCGGCAGGCAGCGATTGGCGCGAAGTGTTCGCGAAGGACTTACACGCGAAGTGGTAATTGAGAGTCATTGCGAACGAAAGCGAAGCAATCCAGGGCAAGCGATGCGTTGTTTCTCTGGGTCCACGCTTTCGCGGGAACGGCGAACGATTTATTCGACTGTCACCGTCCCACCGGGCTCGGCGTGCCGGGCATCGGCAGAAGCACGCGGCGCGCGCGCGGCTTCTTGACCGCAACCGGACGCGTATAAATTTCTTTCACCGCTTCGACGATGACGACGCCACCGAACGTGGCGAACCAGCGCTCGCCGACGCCCTCCCAGGCGACTGCCGAGCGCAGCATCATGCGCGAGCGCGTCGGCGGCAGGTAGAGCGCGCCGCCGTTGCGCTCGGGCGTGAAGCTCTCCTCGCGCAACAGGCGCGAGAGCTGGCCGGTCGTGTAGGGATGCCCCTGGCCGAAGGGCGTGTTGTCGATCCGCGCCCAGATGCCGCGCCGGTTGGGCAGCACCGCGAGCAAGCGCCCGCCGCCCGCCAGCACGCGCCAGGCCTCTTTCAGCATCGGCCGGATCTGCTCGCTGAACTCGATGCCGTGGATCAGCAGCACGCGGTCGATCGAGAAATCGGGCAGTGGAAGCTCGCCCTCGTCGGTCAGGACGACGCGGTTCGGCCCTTCGGCCGGCCAATGCAACACGCCTTGGGCCGCCGGCATCAGCGCCATCACGCGCTCGGCCTCGCCGAGGAACGGGCGCAGATAGGGCGTCGCATAGCCCAGGCCAAGCAGCCGCAAGCCGGTCAGGTCGGGCCAGAGCCGGCGGATGCGGCGCGATACCATCCGCCGCGCCACTTGGCCGAGGCGGGTGCCGTAGAATTCGCGCAGATCGACGACGTCGGCGAACATCGCGGCGAGTGTAGCATGGGATGGGCTAGCGAATTACATTGAGGCTAAACGGGGAAAAGGAAGCCGCCATGTCCGAGCTCGTCATCCGCCAGATCCCGGTCCTCAAGGACAATTACGTCTACCTCATCCGCGAGCCGCAATCCGGCGCGGTCGGCGTCGTCGATCCGAGCGTCGCCCCGCCGATCCTCGACGCCGCACAGCGCGAAGGCTGGCGCATCACCCATATCCTCAACACCCACCATCATAACGATCACACCGGCGGCAACCGCGAGATCAAGGAAGCGACGGGTTGCGTGATCGTCGGGCCGCGCGCCGATCGCGACCGCATCCCCGGTATCGATATCGAGGTCGGCGACGGCGACACCTATGCCTTCGGCGAGGAGAAGGCGCGGGTCTTCGACGTGCCCGGCCATACCCGCGGCCACATCGCTTATTGGTTCGGCAATTCGCACGCGCTCTTCTGCGGCGACACGCTCTTCATCATGGGCTGCGGCCGGGTCTTCGAGGGCACGCATGCGCAGATGTGGAACTCGCTGTCGAAGCTCAAGGCGCTGCCGCCCGAAACGCGCGTCTTCTGCGCCCATGAATACACCCAAGCCAATGCCCGCTTTGCGCTGACGGTCGAGCCCGAGAACAACGATCTCCTCGCCCGCGCGGCAACGATCGATACGATGCGCGCGAAAGGGCAATCGACTGTGCCCGGAACGCTCGCCGAGGAGCTGAAGACCAACCCGTTCCTGCGCGCCGATCTGCCGGCGCTCCAACAAGCGGCCGGGTCGCCGGGCGATCCGGTCGCGACCTTCGCCTCGATCCGCACGCGCAAGGACAAATTCTGAGGACCCGCCGATGAAGCTTCGCTACTCGCCGACTTCGCCTTTCGTCCGCAAGGTCATGGTCGCGGCTTACGAGCTGGGGCTGGAGCCGCGTATCGAGCGCATCCCCACCCGCGTCGCGCCGACCCAGCGCAACGACGATGTCGTCCGCGACAATCCGCTGGTGAAGATTCCCGCGCTCACAACCGATGACGGGCTCGTCATCTACGATTCGCCGGTGATATGCGACTATCTCGATACGCTGGCGGGTAGCGCCAAGCTCTTTCCCGCCGAAGGCAAGCCGCGCTGGATCGCGCTGCGCCAGCAGGCGCTCGGCGACGGCATTCTCGATGCCGCGATCCTCGGCCGCTACGAAACACTGCGGCCGCGCGAATTCCAGTGGCAGGAATGGATCGATGCGCAAATGCGCAAGGTGCGCGGCGCGCTCTCGGCGCTCGAGATGGAATGCGAAGCCGGCACGGTAGCGGCAGTGCCGGAGGGCACCTTGCCGACGATCGGCACCGTCGCCGTCGGCTGCGCCTTGAGCTATCTCGATTTCCGCTATCCCGCCGAAGCTTGGCGCGAGCGCCATCGCCGCCTCGCGGCTTGGCATGACAGCTTCGCCCAGCGCCGCTCGATGCAGGAGACGATGCCGAAAGACGGTTGAGGGCGCGCGAGCACCTTCAATACATATGCTGGCCGCCGTTGATGGAGAGGGTCGAGCCGGTGATGAAGGCAGCTTCGTCGGAGACGAGGAAGAGGACGCCGCGCGCGATCTCCGAAGCCGACCCGAGCCGCCCGACCGGCACGCGGGCGACGATCTTCTCGAGCACGTTGGGCGGCACCGCGCGCACCATGTCGGTATCGATATAACCGGGCGCGATGGCGTTGACCGTGACGCCCTTGCCCGCACCCTCTTGCGCCAAAGCCTTGGTGAAGCCGTGGATGCCGGATTTAGCGGCGGCGTAATTGACCTGGCCGTATTGTCCGGCCTGGCCGTTGATCGAGCCGATATTGACGATGCGGCCGAAATTGCGCTCGCGCATGCCCTCGATGACCAGCCGGCACATGTTGAAGCAGGAGGTAAGATTGGTCGCGATCACCTCGCCCCATTGCTCCGGCTTCATGCGATGGAGCACGGCATCGCGGGTTATACCCGCATTATTGACGAGGATATCGACCGACCCGAGATCGCTTTCGATCGCCTTGATGCCGTCGGTACAGGCATCGAACTTCGCGACATCGAAGCGATAGGCGCGGATAGTGGTTTCCTTGGTGAACTGCTGCGCCGCCTCGTCGTTGCCGGCGTAAACCGCGGCGACCTTGTAGCCGCCGCCATGGAGAGCTTCGGCGATCGAGCGGCCGATGCCGCGCGTTCCGCCGGTGACGATCGCAACCCGAGCCATCAGCGCCTCCCTATGGTCGTCTCGCAGACGTCGCAGCCCTAGAACGATCAGGGCCCTGGTTTTGCTCCGCTAGGCTTCAACTCACGATCAGCGTTCGACGCACATCGCGATTCCCATGCCGCCGCCGATGCACAAGGTGGCGAGCCCTTTCTTCGCGGAGCGTTTCTGCATCTCGTAGAGCAGCGTCACGAGCACGCGCGCGCCCGATGCGCCGATCGGATGGCCGAGCGCGATCGCGCCGCCATTGACGTTGACCTTGGCGGGATCGAGGTTGAGATCCTTGGCGACGGCGCAAGCCTGCGCGGCGAAGGCCTCGTTCGCCTCAATGAGGTCGAGGTCATCGATCTTCCATCCCGCGCGCTTCAAGGCAAGCCGCGTCGCCGGGATCGGGCCCGAGCCCATGATCGCCGGATCGACGCCCGCGGTCGCCCAGGAGACAATGCGCGCCAGCGGCTTGACGCCGCGCTTCTCGGCTTCGCCATCGCTCATCAGCACCACCGCCGCTGCGCCGTCATTGATGCCCGAGGCGTTGCCGGCAGTGACGGTGCCGTTCTTGTCGAAGGCCGGGCGCAGCTTCGCCAGGGTCTCGATCGTGGTGCCATGCTTCGGATATTCGTCGCTGTCGACCAGCACATCGCCTTTGCGGGTCGCGATCTTCACCGCGACGATCTCGTCCTTGAAGCGGCCCGATTTCTGCGCCGCCTCGGCGCGCGTCTGGCTTTGCGCGGCGAAGGAGTCCTGCTGCTCGCGCGTGATCTGCCAGCGCTGCGCGACGTTCTCGGCGGTGTTGCCCATGTGATAGCCGTTGAACGCATCCCATAGCCCGTCGCGGATCATGGTGTCGATCATCTGCGCATCGCCCATCTTGACGCCGTTGCGGAGATGGATCGCATGCGGCGCCTGGCTCATGCTTTCTTGCCCGCCGGCGACGACGATCTGCTGGTCGCCGAGCTTCAGCGCCTGATAGCCGAGCGCGACCGCGCGCAGCCCCGAGCCGCAAAGCTGGTTGATGCCGTAAGCCGTGACCTCGTACGGGATGCCGGCGCCGACCGCCGCCTGGCGCGCGGGATTCTGGCCCTCGCTCGCGGTCAGGATTTGCCCCAGCACGACTTCGGAAATATCGCCCGGCGCGACCTTGGCGCGCTTCATCGCCTCCGCGACCGCGACCTCGCCGAGCTTATGCGCCGCCAGCGAGGCGAACGCGCCGTTGAAGGCGCCGATCGGCGTCCGCGCGGCGCCTGCGATGACGATCTCGCTCATGGAAATACCTCCTCGGCCAAAGGCTCGTTCTTGAGCATTAGATAGCGTGCGTGCCGGGCTTTGGAAACCTAGCCCCGATGACGTGCCAGCCATGCGGCGAGCGGCGCCCACAACCCCGTGGGCGCGTCGCGCGCGACAATCATGCCGATATGCCCCAAGGGCGGCGTCAGCCGCTCGGCATTCGGCAGGATATCGGCCAGCACCGCCGCCGTCGCCGGCGGCACGATGCGATCCTGCGCCGGCACCACCACCAGCGCCGGTGCGTCGATATCGCAAGGTAGAATCGGCGTGTCACGAACATGCCACAGATCGCGTCCCGGCAGATCCTCGCCATACCACCCGCCCAGGCATTCGCGCGCCACCGGGATCGCCAGCGGCACACCGTCATTGAGCCAGTCCTCGAGCGCGACGAAGCCCCGCGCCGCGGTGCTGTCTTGCGGCAGCTCGGCGAAGCGCGAGAATTTGCGCAGCGTCAGCAGCGGGTCCTGCGCCGCGAACAGCGCCTGCAGCACATCGACCGGCACCTCGCCATAACCGGCGTAGCTGCGCGCGATCGGCTCGGCGAGGACACCCAAGAGCCGCGCCTGCTCCGCGCGCTCGGCATGGAAGCGCCACGGCGTCGCAAGCAGCGCCAGCGCGCCGACGAGCTCGGGCCGCCGCGCGGCCAGCGCCAGCGCCAGGTTACCGCCCATGCAATAGCCGAGCACCGCCGGCACAGCGCCCGAGGCCTGGCGCGCGACCTCGGCGGCGGGCTCGAGCCGCTCAACGATATAAGCGCCGATATCGAAGCGGCGCTCGTCCTCGGCGGGCGCCCCCCAATCGACGAGCAGCGGCCGCAGACCCTGCGCTGAAAGATGGCGCAGCAAGCTCTGTCCTGGTGCAAGATCGAGGATATAGGCGCGATTGATCAGCGACGGCACGACCAGCACCGGCGGCCCGCCGCGCGGCCGGTAGTCGAGCAGCCGCGTCGTGCCGTCCTGCCACAGCACCGGCGGCTCGGGCAGATCACGCCGGTAAGGATGCCGGCGATAGGCCTCGATGCCGTCGAGGAAGAGGCTCGCGCGCCGCGTCAGCTCGGCATCGAGCGCCGCGGCGACCGCGTCATTTTTTGCGCTGGCGAGCGCGAGGCTGAGGCTTCCGCCGGCGAGGGCGAATTCCGGTCTCCAGGGCAACAAGCCGCTTCTCAAGAGCGGCAAGGCGGCGCGCGAGCTCATCCAGGCGCCGCTCGCGCTTGTCAGATGCAGCGGCAGCGGCCGCGGTCCCTGCCTTGGAGCGTTGGGGGGATGCTGAACCGGAGGAGAAGATGCCGGCATCGTCGTCCTGATGTCGGGGTTGCGGCGGCCAGCCGGCAGGTACCAGCGCCGCCAGCAGCCGTGCGGTGCTTTCGGCGAGCGCGGGATCGGCGGCCATGGCGGTAAGCTGGTCCTGCCACAAATCGACATAGCGGCGCGCGAGCGCGGCAAGATCGGGCGAATCCGCCATGGCCGGGAGTATACCGGGCGTCGTTATCACGGCGCTAGAGCCTTTGCCCGCAACGCGGTATGCTGGTCCACCGAGGGCGAGGGGAGAAGATCGCACAATGACCGACACGAGTGGCGCCGAAACGCCGCCGATCGTCATCAAGAAATACGCCAACCGACGGCTCTACAACACGGCGACATCGAGCTATGTGACGCTCGACGATCTCTCCCGCATGGTCAAGGGCCACAGCGATTTCGTCGTCTACGACGCCAAGACCGGCGAGGAAATCACCCGCGCCGTCCTCACTCAGATCATCGTCGAAGAGGAAGGCAAAGGCGGTCAGAATCTCCTGCCGATCAGTTTCCTGCGCCAGCTTATCGGCCTCTATGGCGACAGCATGCAGTGGCTGGTGCCGCGTTATCTCGAGCATGCGATGTCGACCTTTGGGCGCAACCAGGAGCAAATGCGCAAAAGCCTGCAGGAGGCGTTCGGCGGGCTGTTCCCGTTCGGCTCGCTCGAGCAGATGGGCAAGCAGAATCTCGCGCTCTTCGAGCAGACGATGAAGATGTTCTCGCCCTTCGGCGCGACCAGCGCCGCGGACAAAGCCGGAGAGAAAAGCGGCGACAAGCCGAAAGACGAAACTCCGGCCGCGGAAGCCTCGCTCTCCGAGCTGCAGCAACGGATCAACGACCTGCAGCATCAGGTCCAGGCTTACGGCAAGAAAGAGAAAGGCGAAGGCTGAGCGATCGGCGCGGCGCTGGGCGCGCGCGTCAGCGGCCGAAGCCCGCGATCACCGGCGATTTGGGCGCCGCCGCGAGCCACGGCTTTTCAAGGCTCGGCTTGCCGAAGTAATAGCCCTGCAGGAAAGCGACGCCTTCGCGCTTGAGGATCGCCGCTTCCTCGGCTGTCTCGACCATTTCGGCGACGGTGTCGAGGCCGAGCGTATTGGCGAGGCCGACGAGGTGGCGCAGAAAAGCCTGGTTGTCCTTGCTCTGCGTCAGGTTGCGCACGAACGAGCCGTCGATCTTCACCGTGTCAACGGCCAGCGCCTGGAGATGGCGGAGCGAGGTGAAGCCGGCGCCGAAATCATCGAGCGCGACGCGGCAGCCGAGATCGCGAAGCGCGGAGACGAACCGCGCCGATTCCTCGAGGTCGTGCAACGCGGCGGTCTCGGTGATCTCCACCAGGACCCGGCCGGCAATCTCGGGCTTGTCCTTGAGCATCGCCGTCACCGCCCGCAGCCAGGCACGGTCCGTCGCGGTGAGGCCCGAGATGTTGATGCCGAGACAGAAGCCCGGATGAGCCGCGATCTCTTCGATCGCGGTCTCGAGCACGTACCGGTCGATGATGCGGATGAAGCCGAGCTGCTCGATCGCCGCGACAAAGGCGCCGGCGGCGACGACGCGTCCGTCCTCGTCGATCATGCGCAACAGGCATTCGTAATAGTCGACCTCGCCGGTGACGCTCGAGACGACCGGCTGATAGGCGAGCGGCAGGCGATTTTCCTTGAGCGCGCGCTGCACTTTCTCGCCCAAGGCCATACCGACGCGGTGGCGACGGCGCTGCTCCTCGGAAAGGCGATAGGGCACGAAGCAGTCGCGGCCCGCGCGCTTGGCCTCGGAGAGCGCGGCTTCGGCGCGCGTCATAACCTCGTAAGAGGTCTTCGCCTGCTCGGGGAAGATCGCGCTGCCGATCGAGACCGTGGCATAGATCGGACCCGCGGCGGTTTCGATCGGCGTGCGGCTGGCGGTGGCGAGGATCTTCTCGGCGGCAATGCCGACATTTTTTTCGCCGCAATGGGCGAGGATGACGCCGAAGCGGTCGCCGCCGACACGGCCAACGACGTCGCTGACTCTGAGGCAGCGGTCGAGGCGGCGGCCGATCTCGATCAGCACCTGATCGGCGGCGTCGTAGCCGAAGGCATCGTTGATGGCCGCAAGCTTGTCGATGCCGACCGCGAGATAGGCGCCCGGGCTGCCGGCGCGAAGGCTCGCCGCCAGCTGATGGTCGAGCACCTCGCGCAGCCGCTTGCGGTTGAAATGGCCGGTCAGATCGTCGTAATTGGCGAGCAGCTCGAGACGCTGCTCCTGGGTCTTGCGCCCGGTGACCAGCCGCAGCACGCCGAGGAAGCGCTTGGGCCGGCCGACGGAGTCGAGCTCGGCGGTGCCGCGATCATGCAGCCAGCCGAAGCTGCCGCCTTGCAACCGCACGCGGTATTCGGCATCGAAGGGCAGCCCGCGCGAATAATGGGCATGGAGCTGCTGCTGGCGCAGGAGCAGATCGTCGGGATTGATGCGTTCGGCAAAAGCCTGGCCGGTCGCCAGCGTCACCCCGTTGTCGAAGCCCAGCATCTGAAGCGAGCCGTGCCAAGAGATGAGATCGCTGTCGATATCCCAGACATAGGCGACATCGCCGGCGGAGGCGAGCGCGGCGAGAACGGTAGTCAGCTCCGCATTGCCGTCCGAATCCGGGCCTGACGTCGTCGCGCTGGATGGGATTTTCGTCAATTCAGCCATATCGAGATAAAAGCCACGCACCGACAGACGCTGCCGGAGAGTAGCGGCCGATGGCTTGAGGAATGCTTAAGTGGGGTTTCTCTTAACCTTACCGCGCCTGAACAAATAGCCGCAGTTCTATGCGGCTTTACGCGGCCGGCGTGTGGGCCTGCAGGAAAGGCAGCACCGCCTGATTGAACTCGCGCGCCACGACCTGCGGGAAATCATGGCCGCCGAGCGGGAAGAATTTCGCCTCGGCGCCGGGAATTCGGCGCGCGAGCTCTTCCGAGAAATAGGCCGGCGTGATGACGTCGTCCTGCGCCCCCAGAACCAGTGTCGGTGTCCGGATGTGGCCGAGATCGGCAGTGCGATCGAAGGCCATGATCGCGTCCATCCGGCTCGCGATCGTGTCGGGCGCGGGGAAATGCGCGAGCGCCTGCGCCTCGATCTGGCGCAGCTTCTCGTTATTCGCAGCGATATAGGATGACGGATAGAGGAACAGCGTGTTCGCCTGAATATAGGAGCTCGGCCCGAGCCGCGACAGCAACTCCTTGCGCAAGCCGAAGAAGCGGCGGAAATAGGCGTCAGGCTTGGTCCAGCCGGCGACGATGACGACGCTCGCGAGACGCTGCGGATGCTCGATCGCCAACACCTGGGCGACCGCGCCGCCCGCCGAATGGCCGACCACGTGCGCCTTGGCGATGCCGAGCGCGTCGAGCAGACCGATCGCATCGCCAGCGAGGCGCTCGATGATGTTACTCGCGCATTTCAGATCGCTCTGGCCGACGCCGCGGTGGTCGTAGGCGATGGTGTCGTAGCCGCGCGCGAAGCTCGGTATCTGGTCGCGCCAGAAATTGGCGTAACCGGCAAGACCGGTGACGAACAGCACCGGAAAGCCGGTGCCCTCGCGTTCGTAATAAAGCTCGCAATCGCCGATTGAAATTCGCGGCATGGCCGTTGGCGGGGATAGATCGTTGGAAGGCTCGTTAACACCCCTACTCCGCCGCTGTCAATGAAACGACCCGGGCGTTGGCGCCGCCCCAGCCATGCGCCCGGCGACGCTCGCGCCGCCGCCGAGCCCCGCGCCGTCAGCGCAATTCGAGCGCAGCCCAGAATCCCGCCGCGAGCGCGACGGCGCAGCCCGCGATCAGCCGCGCAAGCTCCGCGCCGGCGCCCAAAATAAGCCATAGAGCGAACGTACACACGATGATCGCCACGAGGCCCAGCCGCGCGCGCCATTCCGGCTTTTCCGTCATCCTTGACGCTATCGCGCGGCGCATAGCAGGGTCAATGGCGACCACCCTTGCCAAAGAGACAGGATTTGTTATGAGTTCCGCATCGGGCAAACATAGCGAACATCGAATGGCACAAAAAACGCAAGCCGCGCGCGTCGTCGCGAAGTTGCTGGCAAGCCGCCACACGTCTCTCAACGAAATTCCTGATCTAATCCAAAATGTCGAGCGCGCGCTGTCGACTCTCGATGACAGCCAGCTGATACCGAACGAGAATGCCGCGCCACCGGCGACGAAGGCAGTCGCGCAGCATGCCAAGCGCACCGCACCACCGCGTCCGGCGCGCGAGCCGCGCGCGATGCCGCCGGCCGTCGAGACGCCCGAGACCAAGCCGGCAATGCCGGTCTTGGTGCGACGCGCCGAAGTGATCCATGTCGCGCCGGCGGTACCGACACCGCAAGCGTTGGTGCCCAACACCGGCACGGTGCGCGGCGTCGTCCAGTGGTTCGATACCCGCACCAACCGCGGCACGCTGCGTCTGCAAGGACAGAGCAACGACATTCCGGTCGATGGCGATACCCTTGCCGCTTCCGGCCTAACCCGGCTCTTCAAAGGTCAGGAGATCGAAGCGACGCTTGAAAGCGGCGAGGAGACGCCTCGGATTGCCCAGCTGCGGCTGCTCAATCTGTCGCCGAATTCGCCGGTGATGGGCGGCATGGTGCGCGATCGCCACGCCAAGCAGGTGGTGGTCGAGTTGAAGCGCGAAGCCCTGAGCCGCACCGCAGCGCGCGCCGAAGCCGAGTTGCTGCTGCCGTCGCGGCGCGCGCGCTAGCGAGGCCGGGGCCTTGGCCGAGACTGCGCTCATCGTCGGCACCGGCGCCGGATTGAGCGCATCGCTCGCCCGTCTCTTTCACAAAGAAGGCATGCGCGTCGCTCTGGCAGCGCGCCGCACCGAGAAGCTCGCGACGCTTTGCGCCGAGACGCAAGCCAAGGCCTATGCCTGCGACGCCGCCAAGCCGGCCGATGTCGCCAAGCTGTTCGCCGCAGTCGCGCAGGACATCGGCGTTCCCGACCTCGTCGTCTACAATCCGAGCGCCCGGGCGCGCGGCCCGATCGCCGAGCTCGATCCCGACCAGGTGCTGAACGCGCTCATGGTCGGTTGCTATGGTGGCTTCCTCGTCGGCCAGCAGGCGGCGCGCGCCATGCTGAAAGCGGGACACGGCACGATCCTCTTCACCGGCGCCTCGGCGAGCGTGAAGGGCTTTCCGCTATCGGCGGCCTTCGCGATGGGGAAATTCGGCCTGCGCGGCCTCGCGCAGAGCATGGGACGCGAGCTCGCGCCGCAGAACATCCATGTCGCGCATTTCGTGATCGACGGCGGCATCCGCCAGCCCGGCGACACGCGCGCCCCGGATCGCGGTCCCGACGCGCTCTTGGAGCCGGATGCGATCGCCGCGAATTATCTCGCCGTCCATCGCCAGCATCGCAGCGCCTGGACCGCCGAGATCGAGCTGCGGCCCTGGGTCGAGAAATACTAAGCGCTGCACAGCAATTCTCCGCCGGCGAGATCGGCGCGCTCTGATGGCGGCGAGGGCGGCCGCGCTGCATAATACCTGCGCGGGGAAATGATGATCGCGTCGGGTGAGATGTGAGCGCAGAGACGACGCGGCAAGGCGATACGACGACCGCGCCGGGCGCCGCCGCTGGCGAACCGCGGCTCATCGCCGGAACGTCGGGCCGCTTCTGGATCCTGACCGCATCGGTGGTTCTGATCTTCATGACCGGCATGGAGGGCACTGTCGTCGCGACGGCGATGCCGACCATCATCAGCCAACTCGGCGGCTTCGAGCTCTTCTCCTGGGTGTTCAGCGGCTATTTCCTCGCGCAAGGCGTCACCATCCCGATCTACGGCCGGCTCGCCGACCTCTTCGGCCGCAAGCGCGTGCTGTTCTTCGGCCTCGCCGTGTTCGTCATCGGCACGACCGCCTGCGGCCTCGCGCCGAACATGCTGCTGCTGGTCGTGTTCCGCATCGTCCAGGGCGTCGGCGCGGGCGCGGTCCAGCCGATCAACCAGACCCTCATCGGCGATCTCTATCCGCCGGCGCAGCGCGCCAAGATGGCGGGCTTCTTCTCGAGCATCTGGGGCATCGCCGCGATCATCGGCCCGGTGCTCGGCGCCTTCGTCATCGCGGAGACCGCTTGGAACTGGGTATTCTGGATCACCGTGCCGATCGCGATCATCGGCTTCGTCCTCCTTGCCTTCGCGCTCCACGAACGGGTCGAGCACCGCCGGCATCGCATCGACTATCTCGGCGCGGCGCTGATGGCGCTCGGCATCGGCCTCTTCCTCTATACGCTCATCCAGGCGCATCGTCTCGGCCTCGCCTATTTCCTGCTGCTGGTGATCGTCGCCTTGGCGATTCTGGCGGTGCTCGTCGTGCATGAGCGCCGCGCGCCCGAGCCGATCCTGCCGCTGACCTTGTGGCGCAACCGCGTCATCCTTAGTGGCGTCGTCGGCTGCTTCGGCGTCGGCTGCGTGGTGATGGCGAGCACGACCTTCCTCCCCGCCTATATCCAGGGCGTCATGGGCCGCAGCCCAATCGTCGCCGGCTATGCGCTGGCGATCAGCTCGGTCACCTGGATCGCCGGCTCCTGGGCCGGCGGCCAGATCATGCTCCGCAGCTCCTATCGCGCGGCGACCGCGGTCGGCAGCGTGTTTCTCCTAACCGGCGTGTCGATGCTGATCGCGCTTGACCCGGCGCGCGGCCCGATCTGGGCGGCGACCGGCACCGGGCTGGTCGGCATCGGCATGGGCCTCAACCAGAATACCTATACCGTCGCGGCGCAAAGCGTCGTCGATTGGAGCCAGCGCGGCACGGCGACCGCCATCATCTCGCTGATGCGCATGCTCGGCCAGACCGTCGGCACCGCGATCTATGGCGCAGTGGTCAACCTGACCCTCGCGGGGACGCTCGGCGACAACGCGGTCGACCGCATCATGGACCCGAATCTGCGCGACAAGCTCGCCGCGAGCGACGTCGCGCCGGTGATGGCGGCGGTCGGCGATGCGATCCAGAACGTCTATTGGACCGCCGGCCTGCTGGTATTGATGATCATCGCGGCGGGGCTGGCGCTACCCAAGGGACTGAGCCCGCACAATGTGTCGGAAGCAACGCGCGCCCGCTGAGTGACGGCGGGCGAAAGGGGGGAAATGATGGCGGTCGCGGAAAGCTTGGACGCAGGCTCGGGCGCGGCAATCCTCGCGCGCATGGAACGGCTGCCGGTGTCGTGGTGGCACGTAAAAGCGCGCATCATCGTCGGCGTTGGCACCTTCTTCGACGCCGTCGACATCATGGCGATCACCTATGCATTGCCGGCTTTCGTCGACAGCTGGAAGATGAGCCCGCAGCAGATCGGGCTGGTGCTGTCGGCGGCGTTCTTCGGCCAACTCATCGGCGCCCTCATCGCCGGCTGGGCCGCCGAGCGTTGGGGCCGTCTCACCGTGACCATGGTGACGGTCGGCATCTACAGCGTGATGAGCATTGCCTGCGCCTTCGCTTGGGATCCGACCTCGCTGATCGTGTTCCGCTTCATCCAGGGGATCGGCCTCGGCGGTGAAGTGCCGATCGCCAACACCTACGTCAACGAGATCGCCCGCGCCGAGGTGCGCGGCCGTTTCTATCTCCTCTTTCAGATGGTGTTCGGCATCGGCCTCGTCTGCGCCGCGGTATTCGGTTATCTGCTGGTGCCGACTTGGGGCTGGCAGATCATGTTCTATGTCGGCGGCCTGCCGGCGCTGCTGGTGTTCGTCATGCGCTTCACGCTGCCGGAATCGCCGCGCTGGTTGGTACAGAAGGGCCGCTATGCCGAGGCCGACCGGGTCGTCGGCGACATCGAGGAATCGATCCGCCGCTCGGGCAAGGAGCTGCCGCCGCCGCGCGTGACCTCGGCCGTCGCCGCGGCGCCGCAGCGCACGCGCTGGAGCGAGATTTTCGAGGGCATCTATCTCAGGCGCACGCTGAGCGACTGGGCGTTCTGGTTCTGCTGCTTTTCGACGACCTATGGCCTCCTCACTTGGCTGCCGACGCTCTACCGCACCGTCTTCCACCTGCCGGTCGCGGAGGCGCTGAAATACGGCATGATCACCAGCCTCACCGGCATCGTCAGCGCGGTCGCCTGCGCCTTTTTCATCGACACAATCGGCCGCCGCACCTGGTTCACCGTCGCTTTCTTCTGCGGCGGATTGACCTTGCTGGCGCTGTGGCTGCACGGCGCCGACAGCGCCGAGACCATCGTCGGCTTCGTCAGCTTCGGCATGTTCTTCATGTCGTCGCTGTCCTTGGCGCTCAACCTCTATACCAGCGAGATTTATCCGACACGCATCCGCGCTTTCGGCGGCGCGGTCGGCGGCGCCTGGCAGCGCGTCGCCGCGGTGCTCGGCCCCAATGTGATCGCCTGGCTGTTGCCTTACGGCACCGGCACGCTGTTCCTCTATTTCGGCGGGCTCGCGATCATCGGCGGCGTGCTGTCGATCTTCTTCGCCGTCGAGACCAAGGGCAAATCGCTCGAAGAGCTGTCGCCCTAAAACGACCTACCGCGGCTTCAGCTCGACCTTGAAGCCGTCGGGATCGTGAATGTAGAGCGACGGGCCGGTGCCGTAGGCACCGAGCCGCGTCATGATCTCGGTGGCCGCGATGCCCTGCGCCGTGAGATGCGCGGCGAGGGCGTTGATGTCGCTGCAACGGATCGAAAGGCAGAGATGATCGATGCCTTGCTTGGCCGCTTCGGCCGCCGGCCCATTGCCGGGCACGATATCGATCTGCTGCTCGCCGAAGCGGAGATGGATGATCTTCGCCTTCTCGTTGATCGCATCGACCGTGCAGCCGAGCTTCTCGCAATAGAATTTGCGCGAGGCTTCCTGATCGCGGACATAGAGAACGACGTGATCGATGCCGAGTGGGGCGTAGGGGCGCTCGGCCATCGCTACACCCGCCAAGCCGCCCAGCCGCAGCCGACATAGACTTCGGGCATCACGCGATAGTCGATGAGATCGAAACCGCGGTTGCCGGCGGCGGCATGAGCGATCACCCAGTTGCGCACCTCATGGGTGCCGTTGCCGGCCGCTTCCATGCGGTCGTCGAGCAATCGGGTCAGGGGTCCTTCGGCGCCGTTCGCGAACGCCTTGATGCAGTCGCGGTCGAACGCCTCGTCGATCGCGCCCATGGTCGGCTCGCCGATCGAATGGCTGAGCCCGCCGGAAGCGAGGATCGCGACGCGGATCTTCTCGGGATAGGTCGCGATCGCCTGCGCCAGGAGCTTGCCCCAGGCGAAACAGCGCCTGATGCTGGGCATCGGCGGCTCGAGATTGTTGACGACGATCGGCACGACGCGCGGCAAGCGCGCCAGCGCCATCTTTGCCAAGGGAATGCAGAAACCGTGATCGAGCGCCAAATGATGCGAGATCGAGGGCTCGAAATCCTCATCGAGCGCGGTCTTCGCGATATGCTGCGCGAAAGCCGCGTCGCCCGGTATCGGCCGCCACGGGAAATCTTTCATGAAGAGCTCGGGCGGGCCGTCATGGCTCTCGCCGACGCCGATGCAAACGCTGGGCAGGTTGTCGAGGAAAAAATTCGTCCAGTGATCGGGGGCCAGGACGATCAGCACGTCGGGACGGGTCGCGGCGAGACGCCGGCCGAGCTCCCCGAAATCCGCGGTGATGATGTCGCGGCTCGTGGCCTGGAGCTTGTCCCAGTCGCGCGCGATCAGCGGCGCGTGGCTGGCGGCGAAAGCGCCGACGAACTCAGCCATGGGACGCATCCTTTTGCATCGCGTGCAGCTGCGCGACGAAATTGTCGTCGCTCATGCCGGCCGCGCCGAAATAAAACCGCAGTAAATAGGCGTTGACCCGCGGCGCCAGCACCGCGACATCGTCGCTGCGGATCGCTTGCAACACCTCGGGACTGAGCGGATAGCGCGCCAGGACCTTCTCGCGATCGGCGCGATATTCGGCGCTCGCCCCGGGCCGTTGCAGATCGTAACAGAGCTTCGAAAACCAGTAATCGGTCATGGCACGATCTTAGCCCGCTACCCCAGCCACGCCAATTATGCTAGCCATCGCTCAAAGAACGGGAGGAGCATCATGAAGGCAGCCGTGGTCGGCGAAAGCGCGCTCGAAATCCGCGACGTGCCGCAGCCGAAGCCCAAGCCGAATGAGGTGCTGGTCAAGGTTCGCGCGATCGGCATGAACCGCGCCGAGCTGCCGGGCGCCTATGGCTCCGGCCATACCCGCGTCACTGGCACCATCCCTGGTCTCGAATGGTCGGGCGAAGTGGTCGAATGCGGCGCCGAGGTTAAAGGCTACAAGCCCGGCGACCGCGTGATGTGCACCGGCCAAGCGGGCTATGCCGAATATGCGGTCTGCGACTGGGGCCGCACCTCGCCGATCCCGGCGAATAATATGAGCTGGGAGCAAGCCGCGACCTTCCCCAGCGCGCTCGGCACCATGCATGATGCGATCGTCACCAATGCGAAGCTCCAGCCTGGCGAGACCATCCTCATCCAGGGCGCAAGCTCGGGCGTCGGGCTGATGGGCTTGCAGATCGCCAAGCTCAAAGGCGCGAAGCTGGTTATCGGCACCTCGACCAACGAGACGCGGCGCGCGCGCCTCACGGAATACGGCGCCGATCTCGCCATCGATACGCGCAAAGCCAATTGGTCCGAAGAGGCGCTGAAGGCGACCGAGGGCAAGGGCGTCAACGTCATCATCGACACGGTCTCGGCGCCGGTCGCGATCGAGAACATGAAAGCGGCGGCGGTCCTGGGCCGCATCGTCAATGTCGGCCGGCTCGGCGGTGGGCGCGGCGAGTTCGACTACAACCTCCACGCCAACAAGCGCATCGCCTATATCGGCGTCACCCACCGCACGCGCTCGATGGAGGAGCTGCGCGCCGAGGTGCGCAACATGCGTGCCGATCTCTGGGATGCCGTCACCGCCGGCAAGCTCAAGCTGCCGATCGACCGCGTCTTCAAGCTCGACGACGCCGAGGCAGCGCAAACGCATATGCGCACCAACGCGCATTTCGGCAAGATCGTGATGGTGCCTTAGAGAAGCGAGGCCGGCGCTACTCCGCGGCGCCGGCCGCTTCCGCAGCCTCGGAGTCGAGCGCGGCCTGGGTTTTGCCCGAGGCACGCGCCGTGCCCATGCAGAAGATGCTCGCGACGAGGATGATCGAGGCGAGGATCAGCACCCAATCGCCATAGCCGTGGTCGATGAGATAGCCGAACGGCACCGGCGTCAGCGCACCGCCCAAGGCAAGGCCCGAGCTGACGAAGCCGAACACCTTGCCGATCTCCGACGGCGGCACGGCGTCTTTCAGCATGATGTCGCGCGGCGTGCGGCTGCCGCCGAGGCCGAGGCCGGAGAAGAACATCAGCACGACTGCGACGACGCCGGTCACCGGAGCGATGCCGACGAAGAAGGTCAGGAGCGAGGACGCGCCGGTCAAGCCCGCGACCATCATCATCACATAAGCCTTCGAGCGATCGACCACCCAGCCGCCGAAGAGGATGCCGCAGACCGTGCCGAGCATGTACGCGGTGAGCGCCGAGGAAGCGACAGCGAGCTCGATTCCCTTCACCTGATGGAGGATGGTGATGAGCCAGGCCTGGACGCCGCTGCCGGCGGCCGAGCCGAGGAGATAGAAGCAGAAGAACAGGATCATCGTGCGGTCGAAGACCAGCGCACTGAGGCTCATCCCGGCAGTCTTCTTCTTCGTCATGCCGGCGACGTCCTGCAGGATTTTGCTTTGCCACACGATCGCCACCGCGACCGGCACGCCGGCGAGGCCGACGATCATCAGCGCCTCGCGCCAGCCGAAGAAACTCGCCAGGACGGCGACCACCGGGGGCGCCAGCGCGAAGCCGGCATTGCCGGTGAAGGTATGGAAGGCGAAAGCCTTACCCATTTTTTCGGGGCGGATCGAGGCGGCGAGGATGGTGTAATCGGCGGGATGATAGACCGCGTTGGCGGCGCCCGAGATGGCGGCGAGGACGAGAAGCTGCCAGTAGGAGCCGGCAAAGCCCATCGCCGAGATGGCGAGCGACATGACCAGGGTGTTGATGACGAGGAACCGCCGCGCGCCGAAGCGGTCGACGAGGAAGCCGTAGGGCGTCTGCATCAACGCCGCCATGATCGACATCACCACCGGCACGAGGCCGAGCTCGGCGTAGCTGATGCCGAAGTCCTTCTGCAGGAAAAGGAACAGCGGTGGCAGGGTGAGGGTGTAGAAATGCGACAGGAAATGCCCGTTGCCGATGAGGATGTTGACGCGGGCATCGCGCGAGATCATGGGCCGGATTTTGCGGCAAGTTAGCCCGGGTTGCAAGACGACGTTGCGCCCTTCGACTGCTCGCTAGCGCGCGCGCTCAGGGTGAGGAAAAAGCAAAGAGGGCATTCACGAAGCGATGCCCAGCACGATCTCCCTCGTCCTGAGCGAAGTCGAAGGACGCGTGATCGCATTGCAACGACCTGCTACAAACGCGGCAAGGGAGTGGAGGCTGCCGATGAAATTCGCTCATTTCGCCCATGTCTGGGGCAAGAAGGGCATGACGCCCGCCGCGCGCTACGAGCAGCTCTGGCGCGAGCTCCAGCTCTGCGACGAGCTCGGCTTCGATTACGGCTTCTGCGTCGAGCATCATTTCCGGCCTGAAGAAAGCTGGATGTCGGCACCGAGCCTCTTCACCGTCGCCGCCGGCGCGCGCACCAAACACATCCGCCTCGGCGGCATGGGCTATATCGTGCCGCTGCATCATCCCCTGCGGCTCGTCGAGGAGATCGCCCTCGCCGACCAGATGACCGGCGGCCGCGTCGAGCTCGGCCTCGTGCCGGGCATCACCGAGCGCTATTTCGAGCCGTTCGAGGTCGATTTCGCCAGCCGCCGCGAGGTGACGCTGGAATTCGTCTCCTTTCTGCGCGCCGCTTTCACCGACGCCCCGAGCTTCAGCTTCGAGGGCAAGCATCACCACGCGCACGACGCCAAGCTCGCCGTCAATCCGCTGCAAAAGCCGCATCCGCCGCTGTGGATCGAGACGCGCGATGCGGCGACGCTCGAATTCTGCGCCCGCGAGGGCATCAACGTCGGCTATTTCCTGCTCTCGCCGCGCGAGGATAGCGGGCCGAAATACCGGAAATTCCTCGAGGATTGGCGGAAGGCGGGCCACAAGGCCAAGCCCAACCTCGCTTATTCCACCGTTGTCTATGTCGACGAGACCGACCAGAAGGCGCTCGACAAAGCGCTCGCCGAAGCCGGCCAAGCCTATCGCGGCTTCCTGCCCAACACCGAGGACCCGGCGGAGCTGAAGCGCCATCAGCAGGAGCACGCCCAGCGCTACATCGACCGGCGCGAATTCGGCGCCGCCGAGATCGCGCTCCATCTCCTCGACGCCGACTGGCTTTTGGCGCACGATCTGATCCTGATCGGCTCGCCCGACACGGTCGCGAAGAAGCTCAAGAAGATCGCCACCGAAGGCGTCTTCAACACCTTCTTCGGCGAATTCAATTTCGGCCAGCTCGGGGAAGCGGATCTGATGCGCTCGATCCGCCTCTTCGGCGCCGAGGTGATGCCGCAGCTGCGCGATTTCGAGCCGTTCTAGGCGCGCGCGTTTACTGCCCCTTGTAGACGAGCGCGTCCTTGGCGCGGGCGACGACGTTCGCCGGCATCGCATAGACCTTCGCCACCAGCTTCTGCACATCCTCGCCCGAGAGCGGCTCGATATCGAGCCGCTGCTTCTTGGCATCGGCGAGCAGATCCTTATCTTTGAGCGCATCCATGAACGCCTTGCGCAGCGCGTCGATCCGTGCTTGCGGCACGCTGGGCGGCGCGACGAACGGCCGGCCGAAAACCTCCTGGCTGTAGGCGAGCTCCATCACCGCACGATCTTCGTCGGTCTTGGCAAAGCTGTAGGTCAGCGGGATGTGCAGGGAATCGAGCAACGGATGCCCGCGGTTGCTCTCTTGCGCGATGACCTTGTACTGGCCGCTGGTCTGCCAATCGGGGTGCTCGACCTCGATGCTCGAGACACCGACGCCGCAATCGCCCTGCGCCTCGCCCTGTTCGACCGCGAGGCTGATCTCGCGCGAGCCGGGATAACCGCGCACCACCTTCCACTTCGCACCGAGCAGATTGTTCTCGAGCGCTGGCATGTCGACGGTCGAGCCGCCCGCGGCGCTCGCCGCCAGGGTCACCGGCGTGGTGAAGACGTCCTCATAGCGTTTGATGGGCGCGTCCGCGCGTAAGATGCAGAGGAAGGTCTCGACATTGGCGCTGCCGATATAGGTGAGCTTGCTCGGATCGTCCTCGACCTTCTGCGTGCCGATCAGCGGATCGAGCACGGCGCCGGGGAAGATGATGCCGAATTCGGTGCCGTCCTTGGGCGCGACCGAATAGAGGTAGGCGGCGAGGCGATTGCCGCCCGCGCCCGGCATGTTCACCGGCACGATGCTGGGACTGCCCGGAATGTATTTGCCGATGTACTGGCCCACCAGCCGGCCGTAGCTGTCATAGCCGCCGCCCGGGGTCGAGGCGATATAAAGCTTGAGCTGCTTGCCTTTATAGAATTGCGCCACCGCGTCCTGCGCATGCGCCGCATAAGACGCCGTCATCGCCAAGACGGCCGCAACCGCGCCGATCAACATTCGCATCCTTGCCTCCCTGTAGCGGCGTCGCTGCCTGACGCTCGCTCGTCAACTGGTGCCGGTGAAGGGACTTGAACCCCCACTCCCTTGCGAGAAACGGATTTTCGTACCACTTCGGCTTTCGCCGCCCCGCCTTCGGGTTCGTGGTCTGGACTGTCCCTTCACCATCGCGGCTTGCCGCCGCCTTAGGTGCCGCCCGTCCAGTCTCTACACCTTCCCGATCACTCGGGCTTGGCTCGGGATCAGCAGCAAAGCCTTCCCCGACTTTGAGCGGTTCTACGCCCGGCATTTCCACCGGGGCACTCAACTTGCTCTGAGTCCGTCGCGTCTACCATTCCGCCACACCGGCACGGGCGCCTCTATAGCGTTCTCGCCGCCGCGCGCCAAGCCTTGCGGCTTGCGGTCATGCCCACTAAAGCAGCGCGATGACCCTGCGTTATTTCGAGGATTTCCGGATCGGCGAGCACATGCGGCTCGGGCGCCGCACCGTGACCGAGGCGGAGATGCTCGCCTTCGCCCGCGATTGGGATCCGCAACGCATCCATGTCGATCGCGATTTCGCGCAGCAAGCCCATTTCGGGGGGATCATCGCCAGCGGTTGGTATACCTGCGCGGTCTTCATGCGGCTGCTGGTCGACGGCTTGCTGCGAGAAGCAAGCGCGATCGCCTCGCCGGGCGTCGACACCATCCGCTGGATCCACCCCGTGCGGCCGGGCGACGTGCTGCGCGCCGAGATCACGGTGACCGAGACGGTGCCATCGCAGACCAAGCCGGATCGCGGACTCGTGAAACACGATTGCAAGGTCTTCAACCAGGCGGACGAGCTGGTAATGACCCTGCGCACCCTCGCGCTCTTCGCGTGCCGCCCCTTGCCCGAACCCGCCGCGACGGGGTAGAGCGTAGCACAGGCGAGCGCCGAATCTTCAGGCGCGAGCCGTCGTGCGAAGCCTCTTCTTGGGATTCGGGCGCCGGCTTTGCTACGCCAGCAGGCAGCCTCGGCCCAAGGAACCTTCGCCTTTGCTCGATAAACTGATCGGCGCGTTGGCTACAGCCATCATCGCCACCATCTCCTCGGCTGGCTATCTCGGCATTGCCGTGCTGATGGCGATCGAATCGGCCTGCATCCCGCTGCCCTCCGAGATCATCATGCCGTTCTCGGGCTATCTCGTCTCGACCGGCCGCTTCGATCTGTTCCTGGTTGCGACCGCCGGCGCGCTCGGCTGCAACATCGGCTCGAGCATCGCCTATGCCGTCGGCTATTACGGCGGCCGGCCGCTGGTCGAGAAATGGGGCGCCTATATCCTCGTCAGCCGGCGCGATCTCGAACGGGTCGACCGGTTCTTCGCGCGCTTCGGCGGTATCACCGTCTTCGTCTGCCGCCTGCTGCCGGTGGTGCGGACCTTCATCGCCCTGCCCGCCGGCATCGCCCATATGAACCAGGTCAAGTTCCAGCTCTATACCTTTATCGGCTCGTGGCCGTGGTGCTTCGCCCTCGCCTATGTCGGCGAGCAGCTCGGCGCGCGCTGGGACAGCGATCCCGAGTTGCGCGCCCTCTTCCATCGCTTCGACGCGGTGATCGTCGGTGCGATCCTCGTTCTCGCCATTTGGTATGTCGCGCGCCATTGGAAGCACCGCTTGGGCGCCGAGGATTGAGCGATAGCATGGGGACGCTGCGCTTTCCGTTCCTGTTCTTTCTCGTCGCCAGCGCCGCGGTCGTCGGCGCCGCGCTCGGCTCGCAATATCTCGGCGGGCTGCAGCCTTGCGAGCTCTGCCTTTACGAACGCTGGCCCTATTACGCGGCGATCGTTCTCGCGATGCTCGGCTTCGCGGTGCGCGGCGGCATGGTCGCGCGCGTCGCAATGTGGCTGATCGTGCTGGTCTTCGTGGCCAGCAGCTGCCTCGCCACCTATCACGTCGGGGTGGAGCAGCATTGGATCGCCGGTCCGACCGCCTGCACCGGCGGCATCGGCGGCGCTTCGTCGCCGGACGAGCTCTTAAAGATGCTTCAGGCGCGCCAGCCAGTGCAGTGCGACGTCGTGCAATGGTCGTTCCGCGGCATCTCGCTCGCCGGCTTCAACCTCATCGCCTCGGTGCTGCTGTTCGCTGTCTCGCTGGCGATGGCGTTGCGCGGAGCGCGCGAATGAAGCGGCTCCCCGGCGATCTCAGTGCCGAACGCCAGATCGCGCGCATGATCCGCGTCGATCATGCCGGCGAATACGGCGCCAAGCGCATCTATGACGGCCAGCTCGCCGTGCTCGGACGTTCACCCGCGGCGAAGAAGATCCGCCGCATGGCCGAGCAGGAGCAGCGCCATCTCGACGCTTTCGACAAGCTCGTCGTCGAGCGCCGGGTGCGGCCGACGGCGCTGTCGCCGGTCTGGCACGTCGCCGGCTTCGCGCTCGGCGCGGCGACCGCGCTGCTTGGCACACGCGCGGCGATGGCCTGCACCGTGGCGGTCGAGGAAGTGATCGACGAGCATTACCAACGCCAGATCGACGCGCTGGGCGACGACGAGCCCGCGCTCAAGAAATCGCTCGAGGAATTCCGCGCCAACGAGATCGAGCATCGCGACACCGCGCTCGATGCCGGCGGCGATGCCGCGCCGCCGCTGCTTTCGGCGGCGATCAAGGCCGGATCGCGGCTCGCCATCTGGCTGTCGACACGACTCTGAGACGCTGCAGCTGCGGTTGACAGTCGCGGACGACGGCGGCTTATTGGACCGAAACTGGCCCTGCGCAGACAACCTGGGAGGGAAATGGAATCATGCCGCCGGATGACGCCTTGCGCGCGCCTCACGGGGCGACGCCCGCGGCCGTTGTCGCCGCGATCGACGCGCGCGCTGAGCGCATCGAGACGCCCTGCGGCAGCGGCAGCATGATCTGGCGGCGCTGGGGCACGGGGCCGACGCTGGTCCTCCTCCATGGCGGCTACGGGTCGTGGACGCATTGGCTGAAGAACGTCGAAAGCCTCGCCGCGCGCTATCGCGTGCTCGCGTGCGACCTGCCCGGCCTCGGCGAATCCGCCGACGCGCCCAAACCCTACAGCGCCGAAAGCCTCGCCGCGATCATCGCCGCCGGGATCGAGCGCGTCGCACCGCGCGAGAGTGTCGCGATGGCGGGATTCTCCTTCGGCGCGGTGATCGGCGGCCACGTCGCGGCGCAACTGGGCGCGCAGGTCTCGTCTTTCCTGATGCTTGGCGCCGCCGGGCTCGGCCTGCCGCGCAAGCCGCTCGATCTCACCCGCGTCGAGCTCGGCATGACCCCGGTGCAAATCGCCGAGGTGCAGCGCGGCAATCTCGTCAAGCTGATGTTCGGCGATGCGCGCCGCGTCGACGATCTCGCGGTCCATCTGCAGAACGAGAATACGCGCCGCGGCCGGCTCGACAGCCGGCCGATCGCCTTCACCGACACGCTGGTCCACACCCTGCCCAAGGCGACGGCGCGGCTCGGCGCGATCTGGGGCGCGCAGGACGCCACCGCCCTCGGCTTGATCGAGCAGAATTTCGCGGTGCTGCGGCGGCTGCGTCCCGGCGTTTATTGCGATACCATCGCCGATGCCGGGCACTGGGCGCAGTGGGAGCAGCCCGCCGCTTTCGGGGCCAAGCTCGACGCGTTCATCGCGGGAAAGGCTGGTTCGTGAGCGAGCACGCCGCCTCGGCCCCGGTCACGGCGGCGGCACCGCGGACACGCGGCGCGCTGGCGCGCTGGTGGGACCGCAAGGGGCTGGTCAATTGCCTGCGCATCGGCGCGCTGACGATTTTCTTCGGCGCCTGGGAAGGCGCGTCGCGCGCCGGCTGGCTCGACCCGCTCTTCGCCTCGAGCCCGTCGTTGATCGTCGAGAAGCTCGCCTCGATGATCGCCGACGGCAGCATCTGGCCGCATGTGCTGGCGAGCGCCAACATCGCCGGCCTGGGCTTCGGCCTGTCCGTGCTGGTCGGCGTGCCGATGGGCCTCGCCATGGGCCGCTCGCTGACGCTGCGCTCGACGCTCGAGCCCTTCACCGTCGCCCTCAACGCCTCGCCGCAGGTCGCTTTCCTGCCGTTGCTCATCATCTGGCTCGGGATTGGCGTCGCCTCGAAAGTCGCACTCGTCTTCTTGGGCTCGTTCATCATCATGGTGATCAACACCGAGACCGGCGTCGAGCAGGTCGATCGCCGGCTGATCGAGACCGCGCGCGCTTTCATGGCGAACGAGCGGCAGATCATGCTGAAGGTCATCCTGCCCTCGGCCCTGCCCTATATCATCGCCGGCATGCGCCTCGGCGTCGGCCGCGCTCTGGTGATGGTGGTGGTGGCCGAGATTTACGCTGCAACCAAGGGCCTCGGCTACCTCATCTTCCAGGCCGGCGGGCTTTACGACACAGCGCAGGTCTTCGTCGGCGTCGTCATCCTCGCCGGTGCCGGCGTGATCCTCAATACTTTCCTGCGCTGGCTCGAGAAGCGGCTCGCGCCATGGCAGCACGTGCAGGCCGAATGAGCGTGACGCCATGATCGAAGTGCGCGGCATCTCGCATGGCTATATGACCGCCGACGGCACCAGCGTGTTCCAAGCGCTGAGCGATGTGTCGCTCAGCATCGAGAGCGGCACCTTCGTCTCCTTCCTCGGCCCTTCCGGCTGCGGCAAGACGACGCTGCTGCGGATCATCAACGGCCTCATCAAGCCGACCGCCGGCGAGATCCGGATCGGCGGCATACGCGTCGACGGGCCGGCATCCGACCGCGCCATGGTGTTCCAGGAATTCAACCTGCTGCCCTGGCGGACGGCGCGCGGCAATGTCGAATTTCCCCTGGAGGTGCAGGGCATCGCGCGCGGCGAACGCGACGAGGTCGTTACCCGCGTGCTCGGGCAAGTCGGGCTCGAGCGTTTCGGCGATTTCTATCCGCACCAACTGTCGGGCGGGATGAAACAGCGCGTCGGCCTCGCGCGCGCGCTCGGTGTCGGCCCGGCTTATCTGCTGATGGACGAACCTTTCGGCGCGCTCGATCCGCAAATCCGCGAGATGATGCAGCTGGAGCTGATGAAACTCTGGGACAATGACCGCAAGACCGTGGTATTCGTCACCCATAGCGTGGACGAGGCGGTGTTCCTCTCCGATCGCGTGGTGATGTTCGGCACCTCGCCGGGCCGCATCGTCGCCGATCTCGCCATCGACCTGCCGCGGCCGCGCTGGACGGACGACGAGGCGATCAAGACCAGCGCCAAATTCATCCAGTACCGCAACGACATCTGGCGCCTGTTGAAGCACCAACTCAACGCCATGCCGGCCCGGTAGCGCCAGGAAGCGGCCGGCTTTCAGGGAGGAACCATGAGCGATCGGGCATTGATTTTCGGCACGGCCTCGCGCCGCGATTTCATCACCGGCATTGCTGCCGCTACGGGCGCGGCGATGATTGCGCCGGGCTTCGTCCGGCCGAGCATCGCCGCCGGCAAGGTGAAGCGCATCGACATGCATCACCATTTCCTGCCCCAGGACTACATGAAGGCCGAGGCCGAGCGCTCGCATAACGAGCATGGCAATTCGGCGATGTTCTCCTGGACCGCCGAGGGCGACATCGAGGCCTGCGACAAGGCCGGCGTGGATTTCGCCGTCGCCTCGATCTCGACGCCGGGCGTGTGGATTCCCGGCAACATCGATCTGAGCCGCAAGCTCGCGCGGCAATGGAACGAGGCGGCGGCGAAGGCGGTGCATGACCATCCGACGCGCTTCGGGTTCTTCGCGCCGGTGCCGCTGCCCGACACCGACGGAACGCTGAAGGAGATCGACTACGCCTATGGCACGCTCCATGCCGACGGCATCAATTTCCTCTCCAATTACGAAGGCAAATGGCTCGGCGATGCGAGCTTCACGCCGGTGATGGAGGACCTCAACCGGCGTAAGTCCGTGGTCTATGTCCACCCCACCTTCTCGCCGTGCTGCACCAACAACATGGTGGCAGGACTGGTCGCGCCGAGTCTCGAATTCCCGTTCGACACGACCCGGACGATCGTCAGCCTCGTCACCCAGGGCGTGACGACGCGCTTCCCCAATATCCGCTTCATCTTCTCGCATGGCGGCGGCGCCATCACCGGCATCTACGGCCGGATTGCCGAGACGGCGCAGATGCCCGCCTTCAAGGGCAAGTTCGCCAATATGCATGCCGAGCTGGTGAAGCTCTATTACGACACGGCGAGCCTTAGCCCCGAGGTAACTTTGCCGGCGCTGCTCAAAATGGTGCCGGCGACGCAGGTGTTGCTCGGCAGCGACTATCCGCTCGCCGGGCCGCCGCCGACCGATGTGATGGTTCAAAAGGCCGTCAAGGAATTCGAGGACATGCATCCGCCGGCGAAGCTGAAACAGGCGGTTGAGCACGACAACGCCGTGCGCCTGCTGCCGCGCATCGCAAAAATCTGAACCGGAGAGAAGAGATGGCCGTTCGCAAGAAGAAGAAGAAAGCGCCGCCCGCCCGGAAGAAGGCGGCGAAGAAGAAAGCCGGCGCACCGAAAGCGCCGGCGATCCGCAAACCGCGCGGACGGATCGATCTGCATCATCACTTCCTGCCGCAGGCCTATATGGCCGAGGAGAAGCAGCGCAGCAGCGCGGTGCATGGCAACACCGACATGCTGAGCTGGACGCCGGAAAAATCGATCGCGGAGATGGACAAGGCCGGCGTCGCGTTCGCCTTCGCCTCGACCTCGACGCCCGGCGTCTGGTATGGCGATGTCGAGCTGGGCCGGCGGCTCGCGCGGCAGTGGACTGACGCCGCCGCCGAGGCGATCGCCAAATACCCGACGCGCTTCGGCTTGTTCGCGCCGTTGCCATTGCCAGACACCGACGGCAGCCTCGCCCAAATCCGCCATGCGCTCGATCAGGTGAAGGCCGACGGGCTCGGGCTGCTCGCCAATTTCGAAGGCAAATGGCTCGGCGATTCGAGCTTCGCGCCGGTGATGGAGGAACTCAATCGCCGCCAGGCGATCGTCTATGTCCATCCGACCTTCACGCCTTGCGTCACCAACACGGTTCCCGGCGCGGCGATGCAGCTCGTGGAATTCCCGTTCGAGACGACGCGCACCATCGCCAGCCTCGTCATGAGCGGCACGACCACGCGCTTTCCCGAGATCCGCTGGATCTTCGCGCATAACGGCGGCGCGACGCCGATGCTGATCGGCCGGCTCGAAGAGCAGGACCATCGCCCGGTCGGCAAGAACTTCCCGGCCGGCATGCGCGCGGAGCTGAGGAAATTCTATTACGACAACGCCAGCGCCTGGAACAGCTCGGCCATGGCGGCGCTGATGAACCTCGTGCCGCGCGATCACATGTTCTTCGGCAGCGATTATCCGTTCCTCTCGGCGACCGAGGCGGTGCATAAATTCGACCGGCTGAACCTCGACCCCGGCATCCGCGCCGCGATCGAGCGCAACAACGCCTTCAAGCTGTTCCCGCGGCTGAAGCAGTTGAAGATTTGAAAATACGTCATTGCGAGCGTAGCGAAGCAATCCAGAACTGCAAATGATGCTGGATTTCTTCGTCGCTGCGCTCCTCGCAATGACGGTGCCTTGCACGCATTAAGCGCACTCGCCATATTAAGGGGAACGAGTGCGAGCGCGAACCATGGCCGAATCCGACCCCAAGCCGACCGAAAGCCCGCAAACCGAGAGCAACCCGATCCAGGTGTTCTCGAGCGAGCAATCGATCCACGACGCGATGCGTCAACAGATCGCGGAGCTACTCGCCAATTCCGATCTCACGGAAGAGCAGAAGCAGCAGATCCTGGTCTCGATGTCCTGCCCCTGCTGCGGCGGCGGGGGCGTATCACTCAGTATCAAGCTCAAGGACTGATCGGCAGCGGGACCGATGCAGCGCACGGTCCGCACACCGACCCTCGAAATCGCCTATCTCGAAAGCGGCCCGCGCGACGGCGATCCGGTCGTGCTGCTCCATGGCTGGCCGTCCGATGTCCATGATTGGGATGCTGTCGCCGCCGCACTGGCCGCCCATGGGTTTCGCGTGTTGGTGCCGTGGCTGCGCGGTTTCGGCGCGACGCGATTCCTCGATCCGGCGACGCCGCGCTCGGGGCAACAAGCCGCGCTGGGCGCCGATCTGCGCGATTTCCTCGACGCGCTGAAGATCGAGCGCACGCTTCTCGCCGGCTACGATTGGGGCGGACGCGCTGCCTGTGTCGTGGCGGCGCTGTGGCCGGAGCGCGTGCGCGGTCTCGTCTCGATCACCGGCTACAATATCCAGAACATCGCGCGCAGCGGCCAACCGGCACCGGCCGAGCAAGAATATCGCTTGTGGTATCAGTGGTATTTCCAGAGCGAACGCGGCCGCGCCGGGCTTGAGGCCAACCGGCGTGATATCGCAAGGCTCTTATGGCATTTGTGGTCGCCTAATTGGCGCTTCGAGGAGGCGACCTTCGCCGCGACCGCGCCGAGCTTCGACAATCCCGATTTCGTCGCGGTGACTATTCAGTCTTATCGGCATCGCTATGACCACGCGCCGGGCGATCCGGCTTTCGAGACGATCGAGCAACGTCTCGCCTTCACGCCGCCGATTGCGGTGCCTACCGTCGTCTTGCACGGCGCCTGCGACGGCGTCGGGCCGGCGATCCAATCCGAAAATCACGCACGTCATTTCACCGCGCACTACGAGCGCCAGGTCGTTCCGGTCGCCGGCCACTTCCTCTCGCGCGAAGCGCCACAAGTGGTGATCGGCGCGGTACGCGCGCTCGCGGCGACGCCTTAAGCCGGCGCGGCGGCTCGTTTCAGCTCGGCGCGGCGCTTCTCGGTGGCCGCCTTGTCGACCGCGAATTTGCCGTCCACCACCACGCCGTAATATTCCGCCGCCGCTGCGGGGCTGACATAGCCCTGACGCACATCCTCGGCGACGCGCTCGGCCGGCCGCTCCCAGGCCGGGCCGTAGCCGCCGCCGCCGCCCGAGCGCAGCACATAGGCGTCGCCTACTTTCAGATTCGCCATCACCATCTTGGCGTTGGGGAAATCCTCTTTCCATTTGCCGTCGACGCGCAGGCCGATCGAATTGCCGGTCGCTTCGCCGCCGCCTTCGAGCCCCCAGGGTTTGCAATGCGCGCGCTCGATCTGGCTCGAGAACACGCAAGGCGCGCGCGCGCGGACGATGCGTTCGACGCCGAGACCTCCTCGGTATCTGCCGGCCCCGCCGCTATCGGGGATGAGGCGCAGCGATTCGACGACGCAAGGGGTCTTCACCTCGGCCATCTCACTGGCGCTGTTATGCGTGTCGCCGTCGTTGATGCAAACCGTCGCCGAGACGCCGTCCTCGGTCATCTTGGCGCCCCAGCCGCCGCCCAAGGGTCCGAAATTGCCGAAATAGAATTCCCTGGTGCGCGGATCGACGCCGTGAAAGCCGGCGGCGATGAGATCGGCATGATGGCCGGCGATGACGCGATCGGGGATCGCCTTCGATAGCGCCTTGAAGACGGTGTCGACGATGGTCATCGGGAAGGTCATCCACCAGCGCATCGGCGCCGGCCGCACCGCGCTGATGACGCGGCCCGGCGGCACGATCACATTGAGGCTGCGGAACGAGCCGTCATTGATTGGATAGTCGGTCGGCGAGGTCAGGCATTTATAGGCAACTTGCGCGCAGGCATAACCGGTGGTGATGCCGGAGTTGTAGAAGCCTTGCACCTGCTTCGAGACCTCGCTCAAGTCGACCGTCAGCTCGTCGCCGGCGACCGTCACCTTGACGCGGATCGGAATCTGCTTACCGATCGAGATGCCGTCGTCGTCCATGTAGGATTCGGCCTCGTAGACGCCGTCGGGAATCGTCAGCGTGCGCTGCCGCGCGGCATGCTCCGAATGGTCCATGATCGCGGCGATGGCATCGAGCACCGGCTCGCGGCCGTAGCGATCCAAGAGCTGCGAGAAGCGCCGCTCGCCGGTCTTCACCGCCGTCACCTGCGCGCGCAAATCGCCCATCGCCCGCGTCGGAATGCGGACGTTCATGCGGATAAAGTCCATCAGATCCTGATTGGCGACGCCCGCCTTGTAGAGCTTCAGATAGGGGATCTGCAGCCCTTCGGAGAAGATATCGGTGGTGACGCCGCCGAGGACGCCGCCGATATCGATCCAATGCGCCATGCAGCAGGCGAAGGCCGCGAGCTGGCCGCCATGGAAGATCGGCATCGTCAGCGTGACGTGGTTCAGGTGCGAGCCCGTCGTATAGCTGTCGTTGGTGATAAGGATGTCGCCCGGCTTGATCCCGTCATAGCCGAAATGCTTGATCTTGGACTTCACCGTCTCGGACATGCCGCGGATGAACATCGGCAGGCCGATGCCGATCGACACCGTCTCGCCTTTGGCGGTGAAGAGACCGGTGGTGAAATCGAGCGCCTCGTAGATGATGGTGTTGTAGGCCGTCCGCATCAGATTGGTCTTCATCTCTTCCGTCACGGCGATGACGCCGTTGCGGATGATTTCGGTGACGACCGGATCGGCCTTGCGGATGTTGGTTTGCGGGGGGGGCTTGGTCTCGCTCATAGATTTACTTTCTCCCCGCGACCGCAATTTCGAGATGGCCATAGGCGTTGACGGTGAGCTGATCGCCGGGCGCCAGCACGGTGGTCGAAGCGTGTTCTTCGATCAGGGCGGGACCGGTGATCTTGTTGCCGGCGACGAGCGCGGCGCGCGCATAGGTCGGCGTCTCGACGAAGCCCGCGCCTTCGTAATAGACCGGCCGCTTGCCGGTGAAAGCGGCTTTCGCCAGCTCCGCGCCGCCCGCGGCGATCTTCTCTTGCGAGGGCTTGCGCATCACGCCGGTGACCGCCGTGCGCAGGCTGACGATCTCGGCGCGCTCGGCCGGCGCGTTGGTGCCGTAGCGCTGCTCGTGCTGCGCGTCGAAATGGTCCTTGATCGCCTTGCGGTCCTTCTTCTCGAAGACCTCCATCGGCAGATCGACCGTGACCGCGTGCTCCTGGCCGACATAGCGCATATCGACCGCGCGCTTGATCGCGATCTGATCGGGCTTCACCGAAGTGGCGTCGATGTCGCGCCGGCCTTCGTCCTCGAGCTCCTTATAGACCTTCTCGATCTCCTCGAAGGACGCGTCATCGAGCCGGGTGAACCAGGTGCGCACGAAGTCGTAGCGCAGATCGGAGAACAGCATGCCATAGGCCGAGAACACGCCCGGCGCTTCCGGAACGATGACGCGGCGCATGCCGAGCTCGCGCGCGACCTCGACCGCATGCAAGGGCCCGGCACCGCCATAGGCGACGAGCACGTAATCGCCGACATCGAGACCGCGCTCGGTGGTGACGCCTTTGACCGCATAGGACATCGCCGTCACCGCGATCCGGAGGATGCCGTCGGCGGCCGCGGTCGCGTCCATGCCGAGCGGCTCGCCGATATGACTCGCGAGCGCTTTCTTCGCCGCGGCGGTGTCGAGCTTCATCTCGCCGCCGAGGAAGCGGTCGGCGCCGAGACGGCCGAGAGCGAGATTGGCGTCGGTGACGGTCGGCTCGGTGCCGCCGAGGCCGTAGCAGGCGGGACCGGGC
This sequence comes from Allostellaceae bacterium, assembly GCA_036501365.1. Taxonomy (GTDB): domain Bacteria; phylum Pseudomonadota; class Alphaproteobacteria; order ATCC43930; family CGMCC-115725; genus CAIKMD01. The sequence goes on from DASYAL010000018.1 coordinate 75,173, forward strand.
GCGGCGCCGGCGCTTTGCGGGCCGACGCGCAGCATGGCGTCCTCGACCTTCGCGATCGAGCCGCCGCCGGTGCCGACCTCGAAAATATCCATCATCGCGATCTGCACCGGCAGCGCTTTCTCATAGCCGCCGAGCAATGCCGAGCCGGTGGTGAGCGGCTCGCCGTCATGGATGACGCCGGCTTTGGCCGTGGTGCCGCCCATATCGAAGGCGATCGCATTCTTGAGGCCCAGCGTCTCGCACAGCATGCGGGTGCCGATCACGCCCGCAGCGGGGCCGGACTCGAGCATTCTGACGCAATATTGCCGCGCCTGCGCCGAGTCGTAGAGGCCGCCGGTCGACTGCACGATCAGAAACGAGCCCTTGAATCCCGATTTTCGGATGTGATCGTCGATGCCGCCGATATAGCGATCGACGATTGGGCCGATATAGGCGTTGGCGACGACCGTCGAGCAGCGCTCGAACTCGCGATATTCCTGGGAGAGCTCGTGGCTCGCCGAGACGAAGAGCTTGGGATGGCGCTTTTGCAGGATGGCTTTTGCGCGCTGCTCGTGCTCGGGATTGCGATAGCAATGGAGGAAGAGGATCGCGATCGCTTCCATGCCGAGGCCGGCGAGATGATCGCCCAGCGCCTCGATCTCGTTGTCGTCGAGCGGTTTCTCGATCTCGCCATCGGCGAGGATGCGCTCGTTGACCTCGAAGCGCAGCGCGCGCTCGACCAGCGGCTCGTGCTTCTGGAAGAACAGGTTGTAGGAATCCGGCCGGTTGATGCGGCCGATCTCGTAGATGTCGCGGAAGCCCTTGGTGATGATGAGCGCGGTCTTGGCGCCGCGACGCTCGAGGATGGTATTGATGCCGACGGTCGAGCCGTGCAGCAAGAGGCCGACGCTCCGGTAATCGGCACCCGCCTTGGCCACGCCGTTGTTGATGCCTTCGACGAGATGCTTGGGCGTCGACAGCGCCTTGCCGAAATTGAGCTTGCCGGTCGTCTCGTCGAAAACGGCAACGTCGGTGAAGGTGCCGCCGATATCGGCGGCGAGCCGCAAGCTCGAGGATTTGGTCTCGAATGGCGCCATGGGCGTCGGTCCTATTCCTTAGCGGTTAGCAGTGATGACGGAAGCTTTCAGGTGACGGCGTAGGTCTGGAACCGCGCCGGCATCGATTCGCCCCACTGCGCGTAGGTTCCCTTGCCGGCTTCGGCGAGACCGGGCGGCGTCGCCGCGTTGAGTACGTCGCTGTCGGTCCAATGCTCGTGGACCCGGCCCCAGGGATCGCACCAATAATCGTAGACCTGGCTGCCGAGCCGGTGCCGCCCGATGCCCCACATATGCCGGTACTTATTCTTCTTGGCGAGATGCTCGTGACCCAGCATCACGTCGTCGAAATCACGCACCTCGTAAGAGAAGTGATTGAGGCCGGCCTTCGGGCCTTTCATCGTGAAGAAGACGTGGTGATCGACATAGGTTTCGCCGCAATCGCAGCGATTGAAGGACGAGACCAGGTTGCCCGGCTCGCCGGCCCAGACATCGTCGGAGCAAAGGAAGCCGAGCGTCTCGCGATACCAGGCGAGCGTCTTTGGGAGATCGCTCGTGGCGATGACGCCGTGGCCCATGCGCTTCACCTGCGCCGGTCCTGCCGCCAGCCGCGTCAGCTCGCCGGCGCGGCGGAATTTCTCGCTGCCAAAATTGACGACGTTGCGCCGGACCGGCAAGGGCGCGACATCGGCGATGCCATGGACGACCTCGATCGCGAAGCCGTGCGGATCGGTCAAGCGCACGCGCTGGCCGCCGCCCGGCCCGTCAAGCGCCTCGACCTTCGACGCGCCGCCGACCTTGCTCAGCCGCTCGAGATCCTCGGCGCGCGCGGCCGAGAACGCCATGCCGAGGAATTTCGGCTCGCCGAGATGCGTGACATGGAGATACGCGGCAGGATCGGTGCCGCGCATATAGAGCGTGTCCTTGGTGCGCGCGGCGCGCACCATGCCGAAATCGAGGAGAAATTCCTCGGCGAGATCGAGATCGGGCGATTGCAGCCGCCCGAAGGCGATATCCCTCACCTTGACGACCGGCATCGTCAGATCACGCCGGCGTAGGAGCCGCCGTCGAGCTGGAGATTCTGGCCGGAGATGAATCCCGCTTGCGCGCTGCACAGATAAGCGCAAGCGTCGCCGAATTCCTCGGGCGTGCCCATGCGCTTGGCAGCGAGGGTCGCGGCGATGCGCTTATAGGCTTCATCGAGGGTGATGCCCTCGGCCTTCACCATGCGCTCGGCCATGAAGCGCTGGCGGCCGGTGTTGATGCGCTCGGGCAAAAGGTTGTTGATGGTGACGTTGTCGGCCATCACCTCGAAGCTCTGCGACTTCGAGAACGCGGTAAGCGCGGCGCGCGCCGCGGTCGAGAGGCCCATATGCGGGCGCGGCGACTTCACCATCGCCGAGGTGATGTTGACGATACGGCCGAATTTGCGCGCCTGCATGCCCGGGATGACCGCACGGATCAGCAGCACCGCCGGCAGCATGTTGGCGCCGAGCGCTGCCAGCCATTGCGCCTCGTCCCAATCGGCGAGCTTGCCGGGCGGCGGGCCTTCGTTGTTGTTGACGAGCATGTCGGGCGCGGGACAAGCGGCGAGCAGCAACTGGCGCCCGGCATCGGCGTTGATGTCGGCTTTGACAGTCGCGACCGTGCCGCCGGTCTTGGCGCGGATTTCCGCCGCCGCCTCGTCTAAAGGCCCTTGATTCCGGCCGTTGATCCAGACCGCGACGCCCTCGCGCGCCAAAGCGAGCGCGCAAGCCTTGCCGAGGCCCTTGGAGGACGCGCAGAGAATGGCCTTGCGGCCCTTGATACCGAGATCCATCTGTCCGATCGCCCGACTGCAGCGAGGCCGCATCTTATCGAGATTTTTCGCGCCAAAACAAGGGCCCGAGCAAGATCGCATCGGGTGGAACGCCCGTTGGTCTTGCCCGCGGCATTGACGCGTTCCGCGCGCACCACCTATCGTCGAAACGAACCCTATCAAGGGCTTCGGGAGGAAGCATGCAGCGCTTTGCGTATATCGGCACCGGCTGGTGGGGCATGGAGCTCGCCAAGAATTCGGTGACGCTCAAGGACATCATCGCAATCGCCGGCTGCTGCACGTTGGTCGAGAAAGAGGCCGACACCTTCCATCGCCAATTCAGCGGCAAGGTCTATCCGCGCTACGAGGACGCGCTCGCCGATCCCGAAGTCGACGCGGTGCTCTTGGCAACGCCGCATTCGCTGCATTGGACGCAGATCATCGGCGCCGCCAAGGCGAGGAAGAACGTCTTCGTCGAAAAGCCGCTGGCGCTCACCGTCGAGACCGGCCAGCAGGCGGTGAAGGCCGTCGAGGATGCGCACCTGACGCTCGGCATCGGCCACAACCGGCGCTATTCGACAGTGGCGCGGGCGATGAAGGAGATGGTCGAAAGCGGCCAGTGCGGCAAGATCCTTCATGTCGAGGCGAATTATTCGAGCGCCGGCGGAATGCATTACGTGCCTGGCATGTGGCGCGCGAAACGCGAGGAATGCCCCGGCGGCGGCCTCGCGCCGATGTCGCTCCATGTCATCGACACGCTGACCTGGATCCTCGGGCCGATCGCGCGGCTCTCGGGGATCGCCAAGCGCCAGGCGATCACGAAGGTCGAGCTCGACGACACCGCGGCCGCGCTCTTCGAGCTCGAGAGCGGTGCCACCGGCTCGCTCGGCTGCATCTTCGCCTCGGCGATGAACGCGACGCTGAAGCTCTACGGCACCAAGGCGAACATCGAGGCGCGCGACAATTTCAAGGAGCTGGTGGTGACGCCGGTCTCGCCGCAAGAGCCGGTCGTCAGGACGCGTTACGACATCGACGACACGGTGCAGCAGGAATTGCGCGCTTTCGCCGAGGCCTGCGCCAACCACACCAAATTCCCGGTGCGCCCGGCCGAGGCGCTGCACAATGTCGCGGTGATGCAGGCGATCATGGAGTCGTCGGACAACGGCAGCGCCTGGGTGAAGCTCCCGCCGCGGGGCTAGAGCAAGCCATTAAACCATATCGTCATGCCCGGACTTGTTCCGGGCATCCACGATTTTGAACCCGTGGATGGCCGGGACGAGCTCGGCGATGACGGATACGCTTAACTAACCCTCTTCGGCCGCACCGGCGTCAGGAAACGCAGCAGCGAGAACGGATTCGGCATCTCGCCGACCGGGCATTCGATCAGCGCCGGCGCGTTGGAGGCGATCGCGCGCTTCAGCGCCGGCCGCAGCGCCTCGGCGCTCGCACAACGTTCATGCGCGATGCCGAAGCTGTCGGCGAGCTTCATGAAATCGGGATTGACGAGGTCGCTGCCGATGACGCGGTTGCCGTAATCCTCTTTCTGGCTGCGGCGCACATTGCCGAAAGCATTGTCGTTGAAGACGACGAAGGTCACGGCGAGGTTGTGCCGCACCGCCGAGGCGAGCTCCTGCACGTTGAACATGAAGCCGCCATCGCCGGCGATGCAGACGACAGGCGCGTCGGGCCGCGCCGCCTTGGCGCCGAGCGCGGTGGCGACGCCCCAGCCGAGCGTGCCCTGATAGGCCGGCGTCAGGAACGTGCGTGGCGCGTAGGCTTCCCAGAACAACCGGATGACATGGCCGATCTGCGTCACCTCATCGACGAAGATACCGTTCTCGGGCAACTCCGCGCGCAGCGCGGCGATATAAGCCGCTTGCGGCGCGAAGCGCTGTTGCGCCATGGTGAGGAATTCGGCCTTCAGGCCCGCGATCTCGTCGCGTCGCGATTCCCGTTTCTTGTTGTGCTTGGCGAGCGCGGGGATCAGCGCGCGCAGCGCCCGAGTGGCATCGCCGACGATGCCGACCTGCGGCCGGCGGATGCGGTCGATCTCCTCGGGATCGGCGTCGATGCGCACGACCTTCAATCCGGGATCGACGCCGAAATTCATCTGCTGCAACTGCAGCCGCGTGCCGACCGCGAGCACGACATCGCAATCGGCCCAGAGTTTCTGCTGCGGCAGGACCGAGATGCTCCAGGGATTGCGGCCGTCGACCACGCCAATGCCCGAGCGGTGATGCCCGATCGGCGCCTGCAGCATCTGCGCGACTTCCAAGAGCTCGGCGCCCGCGCCCATCGCGCCGCCGCCGACCACGATCAGCGGGCTCGAAGCGGCGCCCAAGAGTTTCGCCGCCGCCTCGATCGCATCGGGATCGATCGACGCCGTCTCGGACTGCGTCGCCGCTGGGAAATCCAATGCCGCGCGCTTCGGCCACACATCCGGCGCGCATTCGAGCGCGACCGGCCGCGGCCGGCCGGAGCGCAGCTGACGGAAGGCCTCGTCCATGATGAGCGGCGCCTCGTGCGGGGCACGAATCCGCGCTGCGTATTTCGCGAGCCGTTCCATGATGCCGAGTTGGTCCGGCAACTCGTGCAGCAAACCGAGGCCGCGGCCGATCATCGGCTGCGGGATCTGGCCGGTGAGCGCGAGCACCGGCGCGTTACAGGCATAGGCGGTGCAGAGCGCGCCGGTCGAATTGAGGAAACCCGGACCGGGCACGACGACATAGGCTTGCGCCTGGCCGGTCGCCATCGCCGCGCCCAGCGCCATATAGGCGGCGCCCTGCTCGTGGCGGGTATGCACCACGCGGATCTTGTCTTGTGCGTCGTGCAAGGCGGCAAAGAACACATCGTTCTGCACGCCCGGCAGACCGAAGATCGTGTCGACGCCGTTGAGGATCAGCGAATGGACGACCGCTTCGGCGGCGTTCATGGTCTCGGTCATCGCCGCACCCGATGTTTATTGATCGATTTCCCAGAACGCCCAGCCTGGATGCTTTTCCCAGACCCGCGGCTGCCAGTGGTCGTCCATGACATCCATGTCGGCAAAATATTCGGTGTTACCGCCGGCCGGCGCGTCGAAATACCAAAAGATGTTGGAGCCGAGGATGTGGCGGCCGAGCTTGGTCGCGGGCTTCCATCCCTTGTCCTTCATGAACTTGCCGCCCTGCAGCACCTCGTCGAAGCCGTTGACCTCGAAAGCCACGTGGTTAAAGCCGCCGGACTTGGGCCGCGCGAGTAGAAAAAGATTGTGATGATCCTGCGCCCCGGCGCAGCGCATGAAATCGCCAAGCCCGCCGGACCGATCGCTCAACCGGAATTGCAGCCGGTCGGTATAGAAATCGGAGATTTCGCGCGCGCGATCCTTCGGCACGAAGAAGACGACATGGCCCATGCGCGAAGGCGTCACATGCGGCGCGGGTTGGAGCGGATGATTGAGGCGTTCCGTCGGCTTCACCTCCTGCACCTTCTCGATCTGAAAGGCGATCGGCATGCCCCAGGGATCCTGCGCATGGAGCGTGCCATCGGCATCGCGCCGAACCTTTTGGTCTTTGCCGAGCTCGGCGCCGATCGCGTCGAGCGACCCGGTATTGTCGACGCCCCAGATGCATTCGCGCAGGGTCGAGCCGCCTTCGACCGCCGGCGGCAGCGACGGATCTGTCGCGCCTCGTACCTTCAGAGTCTGACCGGAGGGCAGCACATAATCGGCGCCGCTCGTGCCTCGATCGACGCGCTTCAGCCCCCAATCGTCGTAATAGCGCGCGCTCGTCGCGACATCCTCGACTCCAAAAACAAGCGATTCGATACGCGTGATCTTCATCTCAACCTCCCGCGGCGCTGATTGCGCCGACCTTACCGGCTTTGACCGGTCGTGGGCAAATTACGGCGCGGCGCCGCGGCGGCCGACGATCAGGTTGATGAGCGCCTGCTTCTTCTCGACGTGCACCGCGTGGAGCGCGCGTTGCAGCGCGCCCGGCAATTGATCCGGCCGGTCGACGCGCTCGCCATAGCCGCCATAGACCTGCATCAGATGCTCGTAATGGGGGTTGGGGCCGAGCTGCGCCACCGGCACGCGGTTGGCGCGCGCTGCCTGGCCGTCGGGGAAGACGCGCAGCGCCGAGCCCTCGACCTCTTCCCACATGCCGTTGTTGAAGATGATGAACAGCACCGGCAATTGCAGCGCGCTCAGCACATAATGTCCGGCGGTCGGATTGCCGAACATATAGGAGCCGTCGCCGAGCACGGCGATCACGGTCTTATCGGGATTGGCGAGCTTGGCGCCGACCGCCGAGCCGACGCCGATGCCGAGACCGCCCGCGCCCGGCGGGCCGAAGCAGGTGCGTGCCTGCTTGAATTGCACGTAACGCAGGATCAGCGAGTATTCGTTGACGACGATCGCGTCGTCGCCTTTCGCCTCGCTGATGCAATGCGCCGCCCAGACCGGGTTGATCGGCGTGTCCTTCGAGGCGCGCTCGACATTGGCCTTGAGCTCGGCGCGGCCGCCTTCGCGCGCCGCGACGATGCGCGCGCGCCGCGCTTCGATAACCTCGCGTTTCGTCTTGCCTTGCATCGCCTGGGCGATCAGCGGCAGCGTCAGTCCCGGCGTGCCGGTGACCGCGACGTCGCAGGGGAAGCTGCGGATCGGGATGCGCTGATAGAGCGGCTCGACGCCGAGCTGAATGACTTTCGCGTTGTCGGGCGGATTGCCGTGCTGGGTTGGGATCCAGGGCGTGTCGCATTCGAGCGTCAGCACCGCGTCGGCGTCTTTCAGGAGCGGCCCGGGGAAGAAGCCGGCGAGCATCGGATGCTCGGTCGAGAGCACGTTGACATTGGTGCGGAACTCCACGACCGGAATGGCGAATTGCTCGGCGAAGTCGGCGATCGCCGGCGCGCTTTCGGCGCGGCGCGCCGCGCCCTGGGCGATGATCAGCGGCCGCTCGGCCTTGGCTAGGATATCGGCGGCGCGCTCGATCTGCTCCGCGGTCGGGCCCGGCGTCGAGCCGAAGACGCGCCGCGGCTTGGCCTCGAAAGTAAAGCTCTTCATCGCCTGCGCCATCACCTCACGCGGCAAAGTGAGATAGACCGGGCCGCAAGGCTCGGTGGTCGCGACCTCGATCGCGCGGTCGACGACGGCTTCGAGCTGCTCGGCGTTCCGGAGCTCGTAATCCCATTTGCAGAATTCGCGCACCATGCCGCCCTGGTCGAACATCTCCTGCTGCCAGTGGATGCCGGTGTCGCGCGAGCCTTTGAAGCCGCTTTCGGTCAGCGGCGTGCGGCCGGCGGTGAAGATGATCGGCACGCGGTCGCGCGCTGCGTCGATCAGCGCGTTGATGCCGTTCGCAGTGCCGACATTGACATGGAACATCACCAGCTGTGGCCGGCCGGTATGGAGGTAGTAGCTCATCGCCATCGAGGTCGCGACGTTCTCATGCCCGACCGAGATCACGTTCAGTTTGGGTTCGGTATTCTTGGCGTTGATGGCGGCGAGCGCTTCGATCGCCGGCGCGAAATCGGTGCCGCCATTGGCGAAGAGATATTCGATGCCGCGCTCGGCCATCAGGGTCAGATAGGCCTCGGCCACGGTCTCGACCGCGATGGTCTTCTTCGCGCACATGCCGCGTCTCCCTCCGTATTCAGCGCGAGTCATAGGGGCGCTGCTTTCAGTGGTCAACGAAACGAGCTTTGCACGGGCAATGTGCGTCCTTCGACTTCGCTCAGGACGAGGGTAGACTATGCGCGGCATCTTCTGGTCGATGCCAGATACATTCATCTCCTCACCCTGAGCCTGTCGCCCTTCATCAAGCTCAGGGGGCGCAGGATGCAATTGCAACGGGGCCACACGGATGGATCTAAATCTCACAGGGAAGAAAGCGCTGATCACCGGCGGCTCGAGCGGCATCGGCTTCGCGACGGCCAAGCGCTTCGTCGAAGAAGGCGTCAGCGTCTGCATCGCCGCACGGCCGGGCGAGCGGCTGATAAAGGCTCGGGAAGCGTTGAACGCGATGGGCGAGAATCTGATGACCTTTGCCGCCGATCTATCGCAAGCGGAAGCGCGCGCGGCACTCGTCGAGCATTGCGGCGATATCGACATCCTCGTCAATTCCGCCGGCGCCATCCCGCGCTCGACGATCGAGGAGATGGACGAGCAAGCGTGGCGCCAGTCCTGGGAGCTGAAGCTCTTCGGCTCGATCGATCTGACCCGCGCCTATTACCTGCGCATGAAGCAAAAGCGCAGCGGCACGATCATCAACGTCATCGGCTCGGCGGGCGAGCGGCCGGATTACCGCTTCGCCGCCGGCTCGGTGGCCAATGCCGCGCTGATGGCACTGACCAAGGCGCTGGGCGGCGTCAGCCCCGACTTCAACGTCCGCGTGCTCGGCGTCAATCCGGGCTCGGTCGGCACTGAGCGCACCATCCGGCAATTGAAACGCGTCGCGGTGCAGCGTTTCGGCGACGAGAGCCGCTGGGTCGAGATCGACAAGGAGATGGACAAGACCCGGCCCTTCGGCCGTATCCAGACGCCGGAGCAGATGGCCGCGGTGATCGTGTTCCTTGCCTCGGACCACGCGCAGTACGTCACCGGCACCACCGTCAATGTCGACGGCGGCGCCCTCGCCCGCTCGAATTCTCATTGAGGCCACCATGACCCTCGTCCCCGCACGCGACGGCACAAAGATTTATGGTGAAAGCTCGGGCGGTGGAACGCCGATCGTCTTCGTCCACGAGCTCGCCGGCTCGTACCGCTCTTTCGATCTGCAGGTCGCGGCGTGGAAAGCTTCGCGGCGCTGCATCGCCTTCAATGCGCGCGGCTATCCGCCGTCCGAGGTTCCGCCTTCCGTCGAGAGCTATTCGCAAGGCCATGCCGCCGCCGATATCGGCGCCGTATTCGACGGTTTCGGCTTGGAGGACGCGCATATCATCGGCGTGTCGATGGGCTCGGCCTCGACCTTGCAATATGCGATCCGCCATCCCGACCGCGTGCGCTCGATCACCTTGACCAGCATCGGCAGCGGCTCCGACATGAAGCCGGGCGAGTTCGCGGCAAACATGGAAGTGCTGGCCGAGCTCACGCTCAAAAGCGGCATGCGCGCGCTTGCCGAGCATTACGCCGCGACGCCGACGCGCTATCGCCTCAAGGAAAAGAACCCGGCCGAATACGAACACTTCATCGACCAACTCGCCGCCGGCTCGTCGCTCGGCATCACCAACACCATGCGCGGCGTCCAGGAAAAGCGGCCGACGATCTATACCTATAAGGATAAGATCGCAGCCCTTACCGTGCCCGCGCTGGTCGTGCTCGGCGCCGAGGACGAGCCCTGCGTCAAGCCAAGTCATTTCCTCAAGGAAACGCTGCCCGGCGCCCGGCTGGAAGTGGTTCCGAAAACCGGCCATTGCGTCAATCTGGAAGAGCCGGCGCTTTACAATCGGCTGGTCATGGGCTTTATCGAGGGCATCGAGGCGCGGCGCCGCAGCTAGCGTGGCCCGGGGGCTCAGGGGAGGATATATGAGACTGGTTCTGTTTCAGGTCGGCGGCACGGGGGAAGTCCTGCCCGGCCTTGTGACCGGTCGCGGTGTCGTCAGCATCGCCGACATTGTCAAGAAGAGCTACACGCCGCAGCTCACGATGAACGGCATTATCGACGATTTCGAGAAGCTGAAGCCGGCGCTGGAACGCGCTGCCAAGAGCGGCGAGGCGAAGCCGCTTTCCGCCGTGCAGTTGCGCGCGCCGCTGCCGCGGCCGGGCAAGATCCTCGCCTGCATTGCCAACTACTGGGAGCATGCGCAGCGCCAGCCGCGCAAGCTCAGCATGTTCCTCAAAAATCCCGACGCGGTGATCGGCCCGGGCGACACGGTGGTTCTGCCCGAATTCACCGAGCCCTATGCCTTCATGCACGAGGCCGAGCTCGGGCTCGTCATCAAAGGCCCGGCCAAGATGGTGAAGGCCGAGAACTGGCGCGGCGCCGTCTTCGGCTATACCGGCGTGATCGACGTCTCGGCGCGCGGCGAAGGCCGCCATACCTGGCCTTCGGGGCCGCCCGCGGCCTGGACCGGCAAGTCCTTCGACACCTTCGCGCCGCTCGGACCCTGCATCACCACCGCCGACGAGATTACCGAGCCCAACGACATCATCGTGCGGTTCTGGAACGACGGCCAGTTGCGCCACAACTACAACACCGACGACATGGAGCATCGCGTCCCCGAGCTCATCCAATGGGCGACGACGGTGATGACGCTCAATTCCGGCGACGTCATCGCCTGCGGCACCAATCACGAGGGGTTGGGCTTCATGCAGGACGGCGAGACTTGCGAGATCGAGGTGCAGAACGTCGGCAAGATGGCGGTGAAGGTGCGCGATCCGCTGAAGCGGAAATGGGAGCGCGGCGTCTATATGGGCGCCGATTCGACCAATCCCGAAGCGGTCAAGCGCAACCGCCCCAAGGACGCGCCGACTTCGTAGGGCGGCCCTCTTAGAGCAGCGCCTCGACCGCGCGGGAATAGATCTCGCGAATCCGCTCGTCAATCGGCCGGTCGGCCCAGCCCTGGGGCGTAACCGGCCGCGCCCTCGCCTCTTCGCGACCGAACAAGTCTTCGAGCTGCTCGGCCGTGTTGCTGCCGAGCACCACCGCATCGACCTCGTCGTTGAAGAGGATGCTGCGGTGATCGAAATTCGACGAGCCGATGACCGACCAGACGCCGTCGATCGTCGCCCATTTCGAATGGGGCATGCCGTCCTGCATCTCGTAAATCTTGATGCCCGCGGCGAGGAGATCGCCATAATCGGCGCGGCCGACCGCCTGCGCCATCGGCTCGTCGCTATGCGCCGGCATCATCAGGCGAACGTCGACGCCGCGCTTGGCCGCCGCGATCAGAGCGTGCATCTCGTCGTCGGTCGGCACGAAATAGGCAGCGCTGATCCAGATATTCTTCTCGGCATTCTGGATGGCCGAGAGGATGGTCGCGTAATAGCGCGGGATCGTGTCGTCGTGACCGCTGGCGATGATGCGCACCGCTTCTTCGCCGGCGGCGGGCGGCGGCGGATCCTTCACCGCCGGCAGCGGCGGTCCCTGCTCCGCCGCCCAATGTTCGAGGAACACATGCTGCAGCTCGGCCGCGGCGCGCCCGTCGATCTCGAGATCGGTGTCGTGCCAGGTGTCGGGGTCGGGACCGTCGGAGGCAACCAGCCGCGAATGTGGATGCTTCTGATAGGCGGTGTAGAGATTGACGCCGCCGACGATCGCCGTGCGCCCGTCGACAGCGAGGATCTTGCGGTGGTCGCGGTCGTTGAGATTGTAGCCGAGCCCTGCCTTGAGCGGATCGACCGGATGGAATTCGAGCAGTCTCACGCCGGCGGCGCGCAGCGTATCGAAGACGTCTTGGGGCGTGTCGACGGAGCCGTAGCTGTCATAGATCACCGCGACCGAGACCCCGGCGCGGGCCTTCGCGCTCAAGAGATCGACGAGATGTGTGCCATCGCTCTCGACATTTTCGAAGATATAATATTCGAGGTAGATGTTGCGCTTGGCAGATTTCATCGCGGCGAACATCGCGCGGAAGGTCTGCGGCCCGTCATGGAGGAGCTGGGTGCGATTGCCGACGGCGAGCGGCGCGCCAGACACCGCCTGTTCGATCGCGAGGTGACGGTGCAGCAGGTCGGAATGCCCATCGAGCTTGGCGATGATCGCGCGGCTCTCGGCCGGCGACAGCGGTCCGCGCGGCCCCACCACGCGCTGCGGACCCGGCGGTTGCCCGTCGATCGCCTCATTCACCGAGGGCACGGCGCAGCCGGCGAGCGCGCCGCCGAGACTGACGAGCAGGGCGAACCGACAAACGCGGCGGTAGTGCTTCAACAACGAGCGGATCATGCGAGGCCTCAACCCCCGCAAGCCTAGCCGCACTTCGCGACCGAACTTGGGGATAACGGCGACGGAGTCCGGCAAATTTAAGGCGGCTGGCGGCGCTTTGCTGCCACGTCCGCGCCGCAAGGCCATGGTCCACTCCCGGCCATGACGCTGCCGCAGTTCTTCTCCTTCGCCGTCCTCGCCGGCCTCCTGGCGCTCTTCGTCTGGGACCGGCTGCGCTTCGACATCGTCGCGCTGCTGGCCCTGCTCGCCGCCGTCGCCTGCGGCATCGTGCCCGCGAACAAGGCCTTCAGCGGCTTCAGCAACCCGCTGCTGCCGCTGATCGCCGCGGCCCTCGTGGTCAGCAACGCCGTCGGCAAATCGGGCCTCATCGAGCAGGCCGTGCGTTTCATGCGGCCGGCGTTGCAGCATCGCCGCCTGCAAGTCGGCGCCCTCACCAGCGCGGTCGCCTTCCTCTCGGCGGTGGTGAAGAACATCGGCGCGCTGGCGATCTTCCTGCCGGTCGCGATGCAGGTCGCGCGGCGCAACAAGCGCGCGGTCGGCGAATTTTTGATGCCGATGTCGTTCGGCTCGCTCGCCGGCGGCATGATGACGCTGATCGGCACGTCGCCGAACATCATCGCCTCGAGCCTCCGCCAGGAGCTGCTCGGCAAGCCTTATCGCATGTTCGACTTCCTACCGGTCGGCTTCGGCATCACCTTGATCGCGATCGCCTTCCTGTCCTTCGGCTGGCGGCTGTTGCCAATCCGCGGCAAGGGCCAGGACAGCGACGAGCCGTTCCAGGTCGAGGACTATCTCAGCGAGGTGCGCGTGCCCGACCGCTCGCCGCTCGCGGGCAAGACGGTCGCCGAGTTCGAGACGACGAGCGAAGGCTCGGTCAACGTGACCACGATCATCCGCGAGGGTCGGCGGCGCTACACCCCCGCCGGCCATTGGCGGATCTTCGCCGGCGACATCCTGATCGTCGAATCGAACCCGCAGGATCTGCATTCGCTCGTCCGGGGCTCCGCGCTCGAGTTGGTCGACCCCGAAGAGCCCAAGGTCGACGGCACCGGCGTCGCCGACACCGTCGTGGTCGAGGCCGTGATTACGCCGGAATCGCCGATGGTCGGCATGACCGCGCGGGCGCTGCGCCTGCGCGGCCGCTACGGCGTCAGCCTGGTCGCGATCAGCCGCAGCGGCAAGCGCAACGTCACGCGCGTCGCGCATATCCCATTCAGCGCCGGCGATGCCATCGCGCTCCAGGGCGACGCGCAAAGCATGAGCGAGACGCTGGCGAGTCTCGGCTGCCTGCCGCTCGCCGAGCGCAACCTGCAGCTCGGCCGGCCGCGCAAGCTCGCGGCGGCGGCGCTGATCCTGTTCGGCTGCGTCGCGCTGTCCGCGACCGAAGTCGTGCCGCCCGAGATCGCTTTCACCGGCGGCGCGGTGCTGACCGTGCTCTGCGGCATCCTCACCCTGCGCGAGATCTATGAGGCGATCGACTGGCCGATCCTCGTCTTGCTCGGCGCGCTCATCCCGATCGGCGAGGCGGTGCGCACCACCGGCACCACCGATTTGATCGCGGGCTGGCTCGGCAGCGCGTCGGCCACGCTGCCGATCGCCGCGACGCTGGCGATGCTGCTGGTGATCACGATGCTGCTGACGCCGCTCGTGCACCACGCCGCCGCAGTGATCGTCATGGGACCGGTGGCGGTCGCGATCGCCAAGCATCTCGGCCTCAACGGCGACCCGTTCCTGATCGCCGTCGCGGTCGGCGCGTCCTGCGATTTCCTCTCGCCGATCGGCCATCAATGCAACACGCTGGTGATGGGACCCGGCGGCTATCGCTTCCGCGATTACTGGCATCTCGGCTTGCCGCTGTCGTTCCTCGTCGTCGCTTTGGGGACGCCGCTCATCCTCGCGGTCTGGCCGCTACACTGACCCGCGCGGTTGAACCATTCGTCGCAGGACGGGTTGCAAGACGAGAGCGCGGCGCCGGGCGCCGCATCGGATGCGAGGAGACACCACATGGCACGCGGCAGCAAGGCGGCTTATTCCAAAAAACAGAAGCGTCAGGCGCAGCATATCGAGGAAGGCTATGAGGAACGTGGCGTCGGCGAAGGCGAGGCCGAGCGCCGCGCCTGGGCGACCGTCAACAAGATGACCGGCGGCGGCCGCAAGCGCGGCTCGGGCCGCGGCCATCCGACCGACAAGGCGCCGGCCCGCAAGGGCGGCCGCATCGGCGGCGCGGCGGTGGCGCGCCGTCCCGCGGCGGCGCGGTCCGCTTCGGCGCGCAAGGCGGCGCACACGCGGGCGCGGCGGCGCAAATCCGCTTGAGCCTCGCGGCGACAAGCGAAGCGAGCGATTCCCGCGCCGAACTTCCGGCGGCGCGCGAATTCGCGACCGACATTCCCGCGCGTCTCGATCGCCTGCCCTGGAGCGGCTTCCACTGGCTGATCGTCGTCGCGCTCGGCATCACCTGGATCCTCGACGGGCTCGAAGTCACGCTGGTCGGCTCGCTCTCGGGCGCGATCACCCATGATCAGCGGATGGGCATCGGCGATGCCGAGATCGGCTTTACCGCCAGCACCTACCTCGCCGGCGCAATCATCGGCGCGCTCGGCTTCGGCCATCTGACCGACCGGCTCGGGCGCAAGAAGCTCTTCCTCATCACCGTCGCGGTCTATGCCGTCGCCACCGTGGCCACGGCTTTTTCCTGGGACTTCGCCTCCTTCGCGATCTTCCGCTTCGCGACCGGGCTCGGCATCGGCGGCGAATATGCCGCGATCAACTCAGCGATCGACGAGTTGATCCCGGCGCGACGACGCGGCTGGACCGATCTCGCGATCAACGGCAGCTTCTGGATCGGCGCGGCGCTCGGCGCCGCCGCCTCGCTGGTCGTGCTCGATCCGAGCATCGTGCCGCCGGCGATCGGCTGGCGCGCCGCCTTCGCGATCGGCGGCGTGCTCGGCCTCGCCATCATGCTGTTGCGGCGCTACGTGCCCGAGAGCCCGCGCTGGCTCATGATCCATGGCCGGCTCGCCGAGGCGGAGAAGGTCGTCGGCGAGATCGAGGCGCGGGTCGGCGTCAACCCTGCCGAGCCGGCGGCGCGCATTCGCCTGCGCACCGGCGAGCCGCTCGGCCTTTGGCGCGTCGGCCGCGCCGTCGCGCGGCTCTATCCGCGTCGCCTGCTCCTGGGCCTGGTGCTGATGGCGGCGCAGGCCTTCTTCTACAACGCGATCTTCTTCACCTATGCGCTGGTGTTGGCGAAATTCTACAGCGTGCCGTCCGGTCGCGTCGGGCTCTACATGCTCCCTTTCGCGGCCGGCAATTTCTTCGGCCCACTGCTGCTCGGCCATTTCTTCGACAGCGTCGGGCGCAAGCGCATGATCACCGCCACCTATGGCCTCGCCGGGCTGCTGATGGCGGCGACCGCGATCCTCTTCGCGCAAGGGGTGCTCGACGCCGCGCAGCAGACCGCGGCCTGGACGGTGATCTTCTTCATCGCCTCGGCGGCGGCCAGCGCCGCCTATCTCACCGTCGGCGAGAGCTTCCCGCTCGAAGCGCGCGCCATCGTCATCGCGCTCTTCTATGCGAGCGGCACCGCGATCGGCGGCGTCGCGGCGCCCGCGCTCTTCGGCGCGCTGATCGCCACCGGCTCGCGCGGCGCGCTGATGTGGGGCTATCTCGGCGGCGCGGCTTTCATGCTGATCGCCGCCGCGACCGAGGCCTGGCTCGGCGTCGCCGCCGAGCGCCAGCCGCTCGAAGCGGTGGCGGCGCCGCTCTCCGCCGCGGACTAACTACCACCAGGAGAAAGAGATCGCCGCGGTGCCGATCACGTCGGGCGCGCGCTGGTCGACGAATTCGGCCGAGCGCCGCACGGCCGCGAGATCGAGGCGGATGCGATCCGACCAATAGAGCGAGAGCCCGGCCTGCAGATCGCCGACGAAGGTCTTGTGCTCGACATGCGCGCTGGTGCGGAAGCTGTTGCCGTCGAGGAAGATGTTGCGCGCGACCGCGCGGCCGCCGGCGCCGGCGAAGATATACCAGCCGACGTCGTCGCCGAGATGCGCGCCGTTGAAATAATCCGTGCCGGAGATCGAGGGCCTGACGCGCACCGGCCCATAATCGGTCTCGAGATGATGGCCGATGCGGAGCTGCGCGCCGATCTGGGCATAGTCGAAGACGTTGCCGATGGTGGCGCCGGCTTGCGGCACGATGTCGACGCCGTTCTCGACCGGCCCGCCCCAGCTCAGCAACGGTACCGGCAAGCGCCACAGCCGATCATAGGAGAGCGCGAAGCCGGGCTCGTTCTGGAGCTGGTTGCTCCAGCCTTCGGCCTGGTGGACGGCGATGAACTGATGCCAGTCGTTCTGGATCTGGCGACCCAGCGCGCCGGGGCCGACGATGCCGGCATCGAGCTCGAGATTCTCGAGCTGGTTGCCGGTCTCCTGCAAAAGGCTCGGTCCGACATAGAGCCAGCCGGCATAAGGCCGGTCGCGCGGATCGGGCGGTTTGATCTGCAGATTCTTGGGCGTGAAGATGCTTTGGCCGAAGAACCAGGCGACGCGGCGCTGCGATTGCGCGGGATTGGCGAACACCATCGGGATCTTGCCGAACAAATCGAAGACGCCGTCGGGCCAGCCGCCGGGCGTCAACGTCGGGCTGAGGAAGGACAGGCGAAAGCCCTGGGTGTAGTGCTTATCGCTGTTGAAATAGAGCGAATCGTTTTCCTCGAGGATGGTCGTGCGCCAGTCGTCGGCGTGTTCCGAGGGACCGGGATCGGCAGCGGTTTGCGCGCGCGCATCGGCATGGAGCGCGATGAAGGCGGCGAGCGCCAAAGCACCCGGGATGAAGCGGCGAACGGTCAAGCGATCCCCCATCTTTTAGGATGGCGTCGACCATCGGAGGCGATTATGGCGGTATTATGTCGGCCGCTTGATTTCAGATTGTCGCGAGGTGCCGCATGAAAGCCCTGGTCAACACCCCGAAAGGCGCCGCGCCGGTCGAGCTGCGCGACGTTGCCGAACCGATACCGGCCGCGCATGAGGCGCTGGTCGCCGTCCGCGCCTTCTCCCTCAATCGCGGAGAATTGACCTTGATGCGCATCCGCGCGGAAGGCTGGCAGCCGGGCCAGGACATCAGCGGCGTGGTACTGAAAGCCGCGGCCGACGGTAGCGGGCCAAAAGAGGGCACGCGGGTCGTCGGCCTGGTGGATTGGCACGGCTGGGCCGAGCGTGCTGCGGTCTCGACACACCGCCTCGCCGCGCTGCCCGACGCCGTCGGCTTCGCCGCCGCCGCGGCGCTCCCGGTCGCCGGTCTGACCGCTCTCCGCACCCTCAGACATGGCACGCCGCTGCTCGGCCGCCATGTACTTATCGCCGGCGCCGCCGGCGGCGTCGGCAATCTCGCGGTTCAGCTCGCGGCCCATTCGGGCGCCGAGGTGACCGCGGTCGCGCGCGGCGCGCGCGGCCGGCCGCTCGCCGCGCTGGGAGCGGCGACCGTCGTCGAGGATATCGCGGCCGCCAGTGGCAAATATTGGCTGATCCTCGAATCCGCCGGCGGCGCATCGCTAAAAGCGGCGTTGGGCCTGCTCGAGCCGAAAGGCACGGTGGTGATCTTTGGCAATTCATCGGGCGAGGAAACGAGCCTCAGCTTCCGCGATTTCGGCGCCGCCAACAATTCGCGCATCCAGAGCTTCCATTCCTTCGCCTCGGGACCGGAAGAGGCGTTCGCGCCCGATCTTGCGCTACTCGCGGGGCTTATCGCCAAGGACGCGCTCAAGCCGCAGATCGAGGAGCATCGTTGGGACGTGTTTGCGACAGTCGCGAAAGCGCTCGCCGAACGTCGCGTCGAGGGCAAAGCGATCTTCCATATCGAATAGGCCGGGATCGAATAGGCCGGGCAGTGACGCTGCCTTAAAAAGCAAGATCGTTTCAATGTCGCGCATTGAAACCATTCCTGCCCGTAACTAGGTGCGAATTGGTGCAACCAGCAGGAGGATGCCCAACAAGCATGACTCCACCGGATCATTGTTAGTCAGCACCGGAACAGAAGCCCGATCGTCTGACCGGGCGGTGAGCTCTGACAGCCACCCAAAATGAACCCCGCCGCAGCATCGCTGGGCGGGGTTCGCGCGTGAGAGCGGGCGCAACGAACCCCAGCGGATCGCGCCGGCGATCCGCGGGTCCGCCCGCTCGAATTGAATCGATCTATGCGGCCGCGTCGACCGGTTGCTGCTCGGCGGCGCGCTGGCCCGGCTGAATGGCCAGAGCCACGACTTCCGCCGAGGTCTGCGCCGCATAGCGGGTCGCAGACATCGCTTCGTGCGAGAGCGCAAGCGCCTGATCCGCCAAAGCGTGCAGATCGGAATCGAGCCGCTTCATATTGTCCTCGAACCAGCTGCGCTGGATCGAGGCGACTTCCTGCAGATCGTTGCAGCCAGCAAGCCGCTCCAACGTCTCGAGGGTTGAGGTCGCCGCAGCGTGGCGCCGCTCGAGCCAGCCCGTCGCCGCCGGTTCGGCAGCTTTCAGCATACCGGCCTGACAGCGCAGCCAAGCCTCGACCGGCCAGCTCATCATGCGCACGACCGAGCTGTCGAAGAATGGAAACCGCGTCGCCAATTCCGGGCTGCTTTCCACCCGGCCATCGGTGCCAATTTTCTGGCTTCGTGCCATATCCCTAGCCCTCCTCACGGTTGTTTCGGAGCCAATCGAGCAATTCCGCGTCGAATCTTTGGCGTTGACAGAAGGCTAGCGTCGTATTGTGACGGAAGTTGGGCCGGCACTCGCAGCCGCGAAGATTTAACCTCCGGGCATTTCGAATTCAGCGCGGCGGCCTAGCAGCGAGCGCGTCGACCAGCGCACCGATCAGCGGCTTCAGGTGAAAGTTGGTCGCCGGCACTGCGGCAACGCTAAAGCCGAGGTTTTCCACCGCCGCGGCGACCACCGGACCCACGGCGGCGATGCACAGCCGCGTAAGACCTTGATGCAATTCGGAATCGAGACCGCGTTCGCGGGCGACATCCTGCAGCCGCTTGAGTTGCGGCGAGCTGGTGAAGGCGATCGCATCGAACCGGCCAGCCGCCATCGCACGGATCGCGTCTTCGATCTGACGGCTCTCGGCATCCGAGGCGTAGCGATACGGCAGCACCGGCGCAGCGGTCGCGCCCGCGCCACGCAGGAAATCCAACAGCAAGCTATTGGGGTTGCCGGGATAAAGCTGCACGCCGACGGTGCGTCCGCGCAGATTTTCGGGTGTGAGCGTCGCGATCACGCCCTCGGTGGTGGGCCGCTCGGCGGCCAGCCCTGGCGTCAGGCCAAGCTCGCGCAACACGCGCGCCGGCTTGGGCCCGCGCGTGATCGTGCGCAAGCGTTTCAGCGCCGCGATCGCCTGAGGCTCGATGCTTGCGCGCTGGGCCACGCCCATGAGCCGCCGCAAGCCCTCACCGGTGAGCAGGATCAGGTCGTCGAAATCGCCGGCGGCGAGGCGCTTCAGCCAGGCCTCGACCGGGGATGGATCCTCGACATCGCGAATGGTCACCATCGGGCAGCGCACCGCTTCGGCGCCGCGCTCTTCGAGCATGCGCGTGAAGAGATCGAGCTCGCGGCTCTCGGGCACCAGGATGCGGCGACCCGCGAGCGGCTTATCCGACGACGGCAGTTGCGCTTCCATCGCCGAATTCTACCACGCTATGATCGCAGGCGATGAGCCTAGCGATCCGTCCCCTCGAAGCCGCCGACGTCGATGCCGCGGACAAAGTCCGCCGCCTCGCTTTCGGCACTTATTTCGGCTTCGCCGATCCGCTGACTTTTTCCGGCACCGCGCAACTCATCGGTGCGCGGCGCCAAGCCTGGCCTGACGGCGCGCTGGTCGCCGAGCAGGACGGCGCGATCGTCGGCCTCGCGATCTCGAGCCGCTGGGGCAGTGTCGGCATTTTCGGGCCGCTCGCGGTCCATCCTCAGCAGTGGCGCGGCGGCGTCGCCCGCCGCCTGCTTGACGCGATGATGCCGGTCTACGACCGCTGGAACTGCCGCGCGGCGGCGCTGTTCACCTTTCCGGCGAGCCTGACCCATGTTGGACTTTATCAAGCCTATGGCTTCTGGACACGCAGCCTGACGGCGGTGGTGAGCCGGCCGGTGACGGCGGCGAGCCCGGTGCCGCAGGCGCGGTCGCTCTCGGCGGCCGGCGCCGAGCGCGGCGACCTGATCGCGCAATGCGCCGCGCTGACCGATGACTTCTTCTCCGGCCTCGATCTGCGCGACGAGATCGCGATCGTCGTCGCGCATCCGACTTCCGACGCGATCGTCCTTACCGAAGGCTCGCGCGTCACCGGTTTCGCGATCTGCCATTGCGGCGCGGGCAGCGAGGCCGATAGCGGCGCCGTCTATATCAAATTCGCGGCGGCGCGGCGCGGTCCCACCGCGGCACAGGATTTCCAGCGCGTCATCGACGCGGCCAACGATTTCGCGCAGCGCCGCGGCGCGAAACAGCTCAATGCGGGCGTCAATATGGGCGCCATGGAGGCTTATCGGCTGATGCGCGGCACGGGCTTCCGCACCGTCATGCACGGCATTGCCATGCACCGGCCCTGGATCGAGATCTATGACCGTCCTGACGTCTTCGCCCTCGAAGACTGGCGCTGACGCGGCGCTGATCGCGACGCTCGAAGATCTCGAGCGCCGCGCGTTGTGGCTTTCGTCGTGGACGATCCACCAAGCCAATCACCTGCGCGAGAATCGCGACGGGCTGAAGGTCGGCGGACATCAGGCGAGCTGCGCCTCGTCGGTAACCTTGCTCGCGGCGCTCTATGGCCATGCGCTCAGGCCGCAAGACCGGATCGCGGTGAAGCCGCATGCGGCGCCGGTGATGCATGCGCTGATGTATCTGATGGGCTTGCAGAGCCGCGACGCGCTCGAGCGCTTCCGCGGCTTCGGCGGCGCGCAATCCTATCCCTCGCGCACCAAAGACAAGACGCCGGTCGATTTCTCGACCGGCTCTGTCGGACTCGGCGTCGGCATGACCTTGTTCGCGAGTCTCGCGCAGGACTATCTCGCCGCGCATAAGCTCATTAGTGATGTGCCCGGCCGCATGATCGCGCTGATGGGCGACGCCGAGCTCGACGAGGGCAATGTCTTCGAGGCACTGCTCGAAGGCTGGAAGCACGATGTTCGCCATCTCTGGTGGATCATCGACTACAACCGCCACAGCCTCGACGGCGTCGTCTCCGATCTCCTGTTCCAGAAGATCCAGTCCTTCTTCGCGACCGTCGGCTGGAACGTCGTGCTGCTGAAATACGGCAAGCGGCTCGAAGCCGCTTTCGCCGCGCCGGGCGGCGATGCGCTCAAGGACTGGATCGATCATTGTCCGAACGATCTCTATTCGGCGCTGACCTTCGAGGGCGGCGGCGGCTTCCGCCGCGAGCTCGAAGCGAGCCTCGCCCACGATAGCGGCATCAAGCACCTGCTCGCGCGCCACGACGATAAGGCGCTGCATCGCCTCATGACCAATCTCGGCGGCCACGACATGGCGACGATCGTCGAGGCCTTCGATCGCGCCGCGGGCGGCGACGCGCCGACCTGCTTCGTCGCCTACACCATCAAGGGCTTCGGCCTGCCTTTCGCCGGTCATAAGGACAATCACGCCGGCCTGATGACCGAAGCGCAGATGGATGTGTTCCAGAAAGCGCAGGACATCGCGCCCGGCGCGGAATGGGAAAAATTCGCTGGCCTCGACCCTGCCGCGGCGCGCCGCCTGGCGACATTGCTCGAGCGCCTTCCCAAGCAGCTCGGCCTGCCGCGCCCTGCGGCGCGAACACCGCTGGTGACGATGCCGGCGCTCGCGCCGGCCCCCGCCGAGCGCGCCTCAACCCAGGAAGGCTTCGGGCGGCTGCTCTTCGATCTCGCCAAGTCGGACAGCGAGCTCGCGCAGCGCATCGTCACCGCCTCGCCCGATGTCACGGTCTCGACCAATCTCGGCGGCTGGGTCAATCAGGTCGGGCTCTTCGCGCGCGCGCCGCACAGCGACGTGTTCCGCGACCGTAAGCTGCCTTCGCTGCAGCGCTGGATCCATGCGCCGCAAGGCCGCCATATCGAGCTCGGCATCGCCGAGAATAACCTCTTCCTGCTGCTCGCCGCGCTCGGCCTCAGCGAGCGCGTCTTCGGCGCGCGGCTGTTCCCGGTCGGCACGGTCTACGATCCCTTCATCGAGCGCGGCCTCGATGCGCTCAACTATGCCTGCTACCAGGATGCGCGCTTCCTTTTGGTTGCGACGCCGTCGGGCATCTCACTGGCGCCGGAAGGCGGCGCGCATCAATCGATCGTCACGCCGTTGATCGGCCTCGGCCAGCCCGGCCTTACCATGTTCGAGCCGGCTTTCGTCGACGAGCTCGCCGCGATCATGGGCTGGGCCTTCGATCATCTGCAGCGCGACGACGGCGGCTCGGTCTATCTGCGGCTCTCGACCCGCGCGATCGAGCAGCCGCGACGCAAGCTCGATCCGGCGCTCGCGACGCAGGGCGGCTATTGGCTGCGTCCGCCCGGCGAGCTGGCCGAGCTGGCGGTCGTCGCCAGCGGCGCGGTCGCGCCCGAGGCGATCGAGGCGATGGCGCGCTTGGGCGCGCGCCATCCGCGCGTCGGATTGCTGATCGCGACCTCGGTCGATCTGCTCCATCGCGGCTGGCTCGCGGCCCCCGGCGCATCGACCATCGATAGGCTGCTGCGGCCGCTGGCGCGGGATGCGGCGCTGGTCGCGGTCGCCGATGGCCATCCCGCGAGCCTCTCCTGGCTCGGCGCCGTGCGCGGCCAGCGCATCGCGCCGCTCGGCGTGAGCGACTTCGGCCAATCGGGCGATATCCCCGATCTCTACGCCGCCTACGGCATCGACGCCGACGCCATCGAAGCCGCAGCGGAAGCGGCGCTCAACCGGCGTTGAGTTGCGTCAACCGCGCGCGGCGGCTTCGATTCCCGCGATATCGAATTTCACCATCTTCATCATCGCCTCGGCAACGCGCTTGGCCTTGATGCGATCCGGATCGCGCATCAGCTCCATGAGCCGCTTTGGCGTGATCTGCCAGGTGAGGCCCCAGCGATCGCTGAGCCAGCCACAGGCGAATTCCTTGCCGCCGGCGGCGAGCGCGGCCCACAGCCGGTCGATCTCCGCCTGCGTGTCGCATTCGACCATGATCGAGAAACTGCGGTTGAGTGGATCGAGCGGTCCCGCCTCGATCGCGCCATAGCGCTGATCGCCGAGGGTGAAAGCCGCAAACTTGATCGTACCCGCCGGGCCGCTCGGCGTATCGGCGGGGACGGTTGAGAGAAAGTCGAGCGAGGAGCCGGGAATCAGCGATACATAGAAGCGCAGCGCGGCCTCCATATCCTTCTCGAACCAGAGATGCTGGCTGATCTTCATCGCGATGCTCCTATCCGTCCTGATTACCCACCATTAGCCGCCGCTGATCGCGGTGATGATGAAGAGGTTGGCGCCGGGCTGCAGTTTCGTCTCGAGCGCAGCGCGCGCGCCATCGACAAAAACGTTGATGTGGCGGCGGATGCGCGGTGTCGAATCGCAGAGCCGATCGCGCATCCCCGGCCAGCGCGCATCGAGCGCATCCAGCGCATCGCCAACCGTCGCGGCGCTCAGCTCGATGCGGCGCGGACAGCCGGGAAAGAGCCGCGTGAGCGCCGGCGTCAAGGTGACGACGACCGGCGTCATCGCTAATCGATGACCAGCGTCTCGACCGAGGCGATCGGCGGCAAATGCCGCGCGATGCAGGTCCAGCGCTCGCCTTCGTCGGCGCTGGCATAGAGCTCGCCCGTATTCGTCCCGAAATAGACGCCGGCGGGATCGCGGCGATCGGTCGCCATCGCCTGGCGCAGCACGCCGAAGAACACGTTCTGCTGCGGCAGGCCCTCGCGTAGCGCCTGCCAATGCGCGCCGCCGTCCCGCGTGCGCCATACCGCTGCTTTCGCCTCGGGCACGTAGCGGCCGGCGATGTCGCCGTTGAGCGGGACAAGATAGAGCGTGTCGCTCTGGCGCGGATGAACCGCCGCGGGAAAGCCGAAGCTCGACGGCAGGCCGGTCTCGATGCTCTGCCATTCCTTGCCGCCGTCCTCGCTGCGATACATGCCGCAGTGATTCTGCTGATAGAGCCGATCCGGCGCGCCCGGCGCCATGACGAGGCAATGCACGCATTGACCGAATTCGGGATAGCGCTGCCCTTCGGGCAGGAAATCGGCGCGCGTGCCGCGGTTGCGCAACTCCCAGCTTTCGCCGCCGTCGCGCGTCTGCAGCACGCCGACGGCGGAGATGCCGACCCAGATCTGCCGCGGATCGCGCGGATGCGGGATCAGCGAATGGAGGATGAGACCGGCGCCGCCGGGCTGCCATTGCGGCCGCGTCGGGTGGTTGCGCAGCCCCTCGACATGCCGCCAGGTCGCGCCGTCATCCGTGCTATGGAAGAGTCCCGCGGGCTGAACGCCGGCGTAAAGACCGCGGTCGCCGGGCGCGAGACTCCAGACCGATTTGATCGGTTCTTCGCCGGCCGCGTATTTGAGACCCTCGCTCGAATGCGTCCAGCTCTCGCCGAGATCCTCCGATTTCCACACCGCCGGGCCGAACCATTCATTGCCGCCGCCGCCGTAGATCGCGCCGCTCGTCGGATCGGCGACGACATGGTTCATCGGCCAACATTCGCAGTAAGGGCCGCGCAAATCCCAATCGCGCCGCGTGGCGTCGCTTTGGAGGATGAACGCACCTTTGCGGGTGCCGAGAAGGACGAGGGTCTTGGTCATGCGGTAACTTCTGCTCCTACGCGGTCTGCTCGCAATTGATCATCCACGGCACGCCGAAGCGATCGGTCAGCATGCCGAAACGCTCGGCGAAGAAAGTCTTCTCGATCGGCATCTGCACCGTACCGCCTTCGGCGAGCGCGTGGAAAGCGCGCTCGGCTTCGGCGGGCTTGTCGAAGCTCAAACTCAGGCGGAAGCCCTTCGCCGCGTCCTGACGTCCTGGCGGCGCGTCCGACGCCATCACCACCGTATCGCCGAGGGCGATGCGGCCATGCATGATCTTGTCATGCCACTCTTTCGGCACGTGGCCTTCGGCCGGCGTGCCCTGATGCTTCATCATCGTCAGGATCTTCGCCCCGAGCGCCGTCTCGTAGAATTTGAACGCGGCTTCGCAGCGCCCGTCGAAAAAGAGATAGGGATTGGTCTTCATCGCTCGCCTCCTTTGTTACGGGTCAGCGCTTCGCCGCGCCTTGCGCCCGCAGCCGCTCTTCCTGCTCCTTGACCGCAGGCGTCAGATTGTCGCCGAAATCCTCGGACGCGAAGATTTGGCGGATCTCGATCTCGCTCTCGCCCTCGAACGGGTTGGGGCATTTCTTCACCCAGTCGATCGCCTCCTCCTTCGACTTCACCTCGAAGATCCAGAAGCCGGCAATGAGGCCCGCGACATCGAACGGCCCGTTGGTCACGCTGCGCGTCGCGCCGGAGAATTTGACGCGCGCGCCTTTAGCACTCGCATGAAGTCCCTCGGCCGAGACCAGCACGCCCGCCGCAGCGAGCGCCTCGTTATATTTGCCCATCGCCTCAAGCAGCGCCGTGCTCGGGAGCTTGCCGGCTTCGCTGTCCGTGGTCGCCCGGACGATCACCATGAATCGCATGTTGCCGTTCCCTTGTTGGTGTTTCAGTCGTCGATCGCCTGATAGGCGGAGGTCCAGAAATCGAGATAGACCGGCGAGAAAGTCGGATATTGCGCGCGCTGCGTCATCAGGATCGCGATCATCTCTTCTGCCGGATCGTTCGCCCAGCAGGTACCGAAGCCGCCGGTCCAACCATAGCTGCCGGGCGTCGTCGACAGCCCGTCGCGGCCGGTGACAATGCCGACGCCGAAGCCCCAGCCGCGATTGTCCCAGGCATCGCCAAGGAACGCCGATGCGGCTTTCTGCGCCGCCGTCAGATGATCGGTGGTCATCAGTTCGACCGCGCGCCGCGATAGGATCCGCGTCTCGCCGCGCTTGCCCTTGCCGAGCAGCATCTCGGCGAAAGCGAGGTAATCGTCGACCGTCGAGACCAGGCCAGCGCCGCCATCGGCGAAAGCCGGCGGCTTTGCCCAGCGGCTGCTTTCGACGCTGTCATACAGCTCGAGCGCACCGGTCTTGTCGTTGACCCAATAGCTGGTCGCAAGACGGTCGAGCTTCTCGGCCGGCGCGAAGAAACCGGTGTCCTTCATGCCGAGCGGCGCGAAGATGCGCTCGCGCAGGAAGCTCTCGAGCGATTGTCCGGCGACGCGCGCGATCAGCACGCCGAGAATGTAAGAGCCGGTGTTGTAGAGCCATTTCTCGCCCGGCTGATGCAGCAGCGGCAAAGTGCCAAGACGCTTCAGCCATTCATCGGGGCCGACCGGAGTCGCCTGGTCGGGCGGGCCGAAGCCGGTGATGCCGAGATCGGCGATCGCCTTGAGGACCGGATATTGCTCCGCCGAGCCCCAAATGAAGCCGTAACCGGCGCGGAAGGTGAGCAGATCGCGCAAGGTGAGCGCCCGGCGCGCCGGCACGGTATCGTCGAGCGGTCCGTCGAGCCGCTGCAACACGCGGCGGTTGGCGAGCTCCGGCAGAAAGCGATCGACCGGCTCGTCGAGCCGGAGCTTGCACTCCTCGACGAGGATCATCGCCGCGACCGCGGTCACCGGCTTGGTCATCGAGGTGATGCGAAAGAGCGTGTCGCGCCGCATCGGGTCGCGACCGCCCAGCGCCTTGTTGCCGATGACATCGACATGGAGCTCGCCGCGCCGCGCGATCAAGGTCACGAGCCCCGGCACGGCGCCGCGCTCGACATGGCCGGCCATCACGTCATGCATGCGCGCGAGGCGCGCCTTCGACAAACCGCCACTCATGACAATTCTCCCGGTTTCCCGCGGGCGGCGATCAGGCCCGCAGCGGGATCAACGCCCGCAGCTTCTCGTCGCGCAGATAGAGCCCGCCCCAGGCGAGGATACCGACATAGACGCCAAAGAGAACATGGGTGAAGAGCGGATCGCCGACCCGCAGATGCGCGGCCGCCGAGCCGCCGAGCAACCCGGTCAAGAGGATTGCGCCGAGCACGGCAGTTCGCGGTACGGCATAAAGCACGAGGCAGATCGCCTCGATGACGCCGATGACGAGGCCAAGCTCCGCCGGATAGCCCAGCGGCGCCATCGCCTCGCGCACGGCGGGCAATTGCAGCAGCTTGATGCCGCTGTCGAGCGCGAGAAAGAGGACAACGATTCCGGTGAGGATGCGGCCCGTCCAGAGCGCGGCTTTCGGTGCTTTCGTTTCGACGCTCAGCGCAACCATGGGGGTCTCCTTCCGCTACCGCCGCGCGAATACGCGCTTGACATTTACGTTGATATCAACATAATGACCGCATGTCAAGCCGCGAAGAATTTTTATCCGAGGCGACACGCTACGTCCGCGACACCTGCCTGTGCGTCAGGGTGCAGCGCGCGGCGCGCGCCCTGGCGCGGCATTTCGACGACGCGCTGCGCCCGCTTGGATTGACGCACGGGCAATTCTCGCTCCTGGTGGCGCTCGACCAGGCCGAGCCGCCGGCGATGGGCGAGGTCGCGACGGCGCTCGCGATGGACCGCACGACCCTGACCGCCAATTTGAAGCCGCTGGCACGGCGCCGGCTGGTGAAAGTCGCGGTCGACAAGGCGGACAAGCGCAGCCGGCGGCTGACCCTCACCGGTGCCGGCCGCGCGCTGCTGGCGAAAGCCTTCCCGACCTGGAAAGAGGCGCATGCCGCGCTCGACGGGACGCTCGGCCGCGCGCGCGTCGAGCGTCTGCGCGGCGATCTGCGCGCGGTCACCGCACCGGTGCCGACGGCGACCGACGCCGCCGCCGACTGAGGCGATAGCTCAGTGGTTGCGGCGCATCTCGCTCGATGTGTTGAGCAGCGAGTGGAGGTTGCGCGCGAAATCGACCGCGCCCGGCGCCGGCATATCATAGGCGACGCGGGTAAATTCCTTGACGCCGGCGACGGCAATCGGCGGCGCCTTCAGCACCGCGGCGACAAAGGCCTCGACCGCGTCGTCGAGCTTCGCCGCCGGGAAGACGTCGGAGACGATGCCGTAAGAGAGCGCGCGCTCGGCGCTCACCGCATTGGTCGACCAGACGAGGTAGCTCAGTGCCTTGCGGGGGACGCGGTCGATGAAGGACGACATCACCATGCCGGGCAGGATGTTGTGTCCCATCTCGGGCACCTGAAAGGTCGCGGCGTCGCTGGCGAGCGTCACGTCGCAGGCGGCGGCGATGGCGCAGCCGAAGCCCAAGGCCTTGCCCTGCACCACCGCGATCACGGGGATCGGTACCGAGCGCATGATGCCATAGGCATCGAACACGATGTCGCTCTCGTTGCGGCGGGCATAGGCTTCGGGCGGCGCCGAAGGCGCAGCGCCGCGCGGCGCGCCCATCCCGGCGCGGCCGATGCAGAATTCCTTGCCGGCGCCGCGCAGCACGATCAGCCGCGAGGTCTTGGGCGCCTCGCGAATGATGCTCGTCAGCTCGACCACCATCGGATCGGTCATGCCGTTGCCCTGCTCGGGCCGGTTGATGGTGATGCGCAGGACGGGGCCGTCCTGCTGGGTGAGGATTTCGTTGCTCATGCTGCCTCCTGATTGAACGAAATTACTTCTGGTCCGGTCCTGAGCCCGTCGAAGGGTTGAGCGTCCACTGGCCCTCTTTGAGCCGCGTCAGCACGCCCGCTTCGCGCAGCGCGTCGAGCGCCAGCGCGACCTCGCGCCCATCCTTGCTGCCGACCGCCGCCATCAGCTCCGAGAAAAAGAGCGGCCCCGCTTCGAGCGCCTGCCGCACGGTCTGATAGCGCGCCGGCGCCGTCGAGGGATGGAAGCCGAAGGCGCGGCGGAACTCGAAATCGTTGCGCTGCTCAGGGAGCATGGTGCAGTCGAAGCCGATCTTCGCCACCGTGCCGTCCTGCTGCATGACCGGATCGGTGTAGTAGCCCGGCATGCCCGCTTGGATGACAACGTCGCGCGCCGGGTTCATCCGCGCCGACATCGCCCATTCGACCTCGTCATTGTCGAAGATGTCGATGTCGTCGTCGAATACCGCGATGTTGCGGATGCCCGAGATGCTGAAGATCGAGGTGATCGCGGCGCGTGCCTGGCCGGGCGTCGGATTCTTGAAGGCGAGGCGCAGATGGACGCGGCCGCCCGCGGCCAGCACCGCATTCATTGCCACCGGCTCGATCCGCGCCGCGCGCAGCAGCCGCCACGCCGCCGCCTCGGCATGAACCGCGGCGAGGTTGGTGGAATCGGCGCGGCCCAAGGCGCGGCCCGAATGCAGCACGGATTGGTGGATCGCGTCCTTGCGCTGGGTGATCGCGGTGACGTGGAACACCGGATCGATATGGACGGGGCCGTAGAAGCCCCAGAACTCGCCGTAAGGCCCTTCGTTCTCGGTATAGCCGTGCTCGTGGAGATAGCCCTCGATGACGAGCTCGGCATCGGCGGGGACGAGGACGTCGTTGGTGAGGCTCTTGACCATCGGCACCGGCTCGCCGCGCAGGGTGCCGATGAGGCCGAACTCATCGACCGGGAAGCGCGCCGTGGCGGCGAGAAAATCCAGCGGATGCGCGCCGATCGCGAAGCTGATCGGCAGCTTCTCTTTGCGCTCGACACAGGCCTTGTAGCAGGCGCGCAGATCCGACGGCGCGGTCAGGTTGGTGCGCATGGTGTTCTTGCCGCGCAGCATCAGGCGGCGGCAGCCGACATTGCGTTTGCCGGTCGCGGGATCGAGCGAATAGTCGATCGCCGAGGAGATATAGGTGCCGCCATCGAAATCGTGCTGCGGATGGAAGGGCAGCGTCGTCAGATCGATCTGATCGCCGGTGCGGACGATCTCGTGCACCGGCGCCGCGGCGGATTTCACCTCGACGATCGGCTGCGGCTTGCCGAGGCGGCGGTTGAACTCATGCGCGATCTCGCTCGGCGCGACGCCGAATGCCGCGGCGATGCGCTTGCGGCTGCCCGCAACCGCGGTGATCACCTCGTATTGTTCGGCGCCTGCCTTGGTAAACAGCACCGCCTTAGGGGTACGCTCGACGATCGCGCTCATCTCGGCAAGCGCCACCGGCTCGTCGTGGATTTCAACTTCGCCGATCTCGATCAGCTTCTTGACGAAAGGCCGCAGCCGGAATTTCTCGAAATCGATCGCACCGCGCGCCGCCGTGCTCGCGTCCATCCTCATCCTCCCCAGGGGCCGCGCGGACTTTAGCCGATGGGCGGCGCGGCGAATAGCCGCCGTCGCGCGCGCCTTTGCTATTGTCGCCGTCGCGGAGAAGCCGAATAATGGCACGAGTGGGCAAGAGGCCCCAAGCAATGGGAGGATCGAGAGTGGCGACCAATTATGACGGCGGCGAAGCGATCATCGAGGCCTTCCGCAGCCTCGGCGTCGAGCACATCATGTCATCGCCGGGATCGGAATGGTCGCCGGTTTGGGAAGCGCTGGCGCGGCAGAAGACCGGCAACCGGCCGGGCCCCGATTTCATCGAATGCTGGCACGAGACGCTCGCCGTCAACATGGCGATGGGCTACACGCAATACACCGGCAAGATGCAGGCGGTGCTGCTGCATGCCGGCGTCGGCCTGATGCAAGGCGAGATCGGCATCCACACCGCCCGCAATTTCGAGATCCCGATGGTGGTGATGTCGGGCGAGTCCGTGACCTATGGCGAGAACCCCGAGGTCGAGCCCGGCGCGCAATGGTATGGCAGCCTCGGCATCGTCGGCGGGCCGCAGCGTATCGTCGAGCCGGTGACCAAATGGGCACAGCAAGCCGGCAGCGTCCACACGCTTTATGAGCAGACCGTGCGCGCCGGCGAAATGGCGCAGCACATCCCGCAGGCGCCGACCTATCTCAACGTGCCGCTGGAGCACATGCTCGCGGAATGGACGCCGCCGCCCAATCTGCGCAACGTGCCGGCAGTGCCGAAGCTGCAGCCAATGGATGCCGACATTCAGTCCATCGCCGCGATGCTGCTCAAGGCGAAGAACCCGGTGGTCGTCACCGATTCCGTCGGCAAGGAGCCGGAAGCCTTCCGCGCCCTCGTCGCGCTCTGCGAGCTGATGGCGATCCCCGTCGGCGAAGGCCGCGTCACCGCCTATGGCAATTTCCCCAAGGACCATCCGCTCTATCTCGGCATGCAAGGGCCGAAGATCGCCAAGGAGAGCGATTTCGTCCTGTTGGTGAAATCGCGCGCGCCGTGGTATCCGCCAAGCGACCGGCCGCAAGGCGCGACCGTGGTCGCGATCTCGGAAAATCCGCTGAAGATCCAGTATCCCTATCAGAATCTGCAGGCGGATCATTATCTCGAAGGCGATGTCGCGACGACGCTCAGGTCTTTGACCGCCGCGCTCAAGGCCAAAGGCGCCGATCCGGCGAAATATGCCGAGCGTCAGGCGCGCGCCAAATCCGAGCATGACAAATGGGCGGCGCGGCTGCGCGAAGCCGAGCAGAAGGCGAAGGACAAGCCGGGGCCGATCGATCCGCTATGGCTGGTCGGCGCGATCCGCGAGGTGATGCCGAAGGACACGATCTATCTCGAAGAGACGATCATGCATTCGGGCATCCTCAAGGAGCATCTGCCCTGGAACGAGCCGCAATGCTTCTACACGGTCGGCGGCGGCCTCGGGCAAGGCACCGGCATCGCGCTTGGCGTGAAGCTCGCCGCGCCCAAGCGGCCGGTGGTGCTGTTCATCGGCGACGGCGCCTTCCTCTACAACCCGATCACCCAGGCGCTCGGCGCGTCGCGGCAGCACAACCTGCCGATCCTCATCATCGTCTGCAACAATCTCAAATACGGGGCGATGCAGCGCAACCACGCCGATTACTATCCGAAGGGCGCGGCGGTGCAGCACGATGTCTGGCATGGCGTGCATATCAACGGGCCGGAATATTCCGATCTCGGCAAGCCGTTCGGATTCCACGGGGCACGGGTCGAGAAATCGAGCGAGCTGGCCGGCGCGCTGAAGGCCGGCCTCAACTCGATCCAGAACGGCACCACCTCGATCCTCAACGTGATGCTGAGCCGATAGAACGGCGACGTCGTTCGGAAGTCTTCCCTCTCTGCCCCATTGGGGCGGAGAGGGCAGGGCGAGGTGGGGGAATGCCGACCCATCATCTCCGACGCAGAACCGTCAACGCGCGCGAGCTGCGCTCGAATTCGACGGACGTCGAAAGAATCCTATGGCGCGCGCTGCGAGAGAGCTTTCCGCTCTTGAAGTTTCGCCGCCAACATCCCATCGGCAATCGGATTGCCGACCTTGCCTGTCCCGCGAAGAAACTCGTGATCGAACTGGACGGGAGTCGGCATGCCGAGCAAATGGCCGCTGACTATCGGCGCAGTTTCGAGCTTGCCTTAGACGGGTATCGAGTGATCCGTTTCTGGAATAATGACGTCATTGAGAACCTGCCATCCGTGCTCGAAGCGGTTCACCACGCATTGGAAACGACCCCGCCTCACCCTACCCTCTCCGTCCCAATGGGGTGGAGAGGGAATTAAATCGGAGCAACCATGAAAGCCGTCGTCACCAAACCCGACAACAGCGGACCCGTTCTCGTCGAGCGGCCGATCCCGACACCCGGCCATGGCGAGGTCCTGATCAAGATTGCCGCCGCCGGCGTCAACGGCGCCGATCTCAGCCAGGCCAAGGGCCGCTATCCGGTGCCGGCGGGCGCGACCGACATAATCGGCCTTGAATGCGCGGGCGAGATCACGGCGCTCGGCGCGGGCGTTTCGCAATGGAAGGCCGGCGACAAGGCCTGCGCGTTGCTGGTCGGCGGCGGCTATGCCGAATACGTCGCGGTGCCGGCGCTGCAATGCCTGCCGGTGCCGAAGAGCCTCTCCGTCGTCGAGGCGGCGGCGCTGCCCGAATGCGTGATCACGGTGTGGCTCAACGTCTTCGATCTGGGCGCGCTGAAGCCCGGCGACCGCCTCCTCGTCCACGGCGGCTCCTCCGGCATCGGCACCACCGCGATCCAGATCGCGAGCGCGCTCGGCTCGCCGGTCGCGATCACCGCCGGCTCGGCAGAGAAATGCCGCGGCTGCACGGCGCTCGGCGCCGTCCTCGCGATCGATTACAACACGCAGGACTATGTCGAGGCGATCGAGAGCGCCTTTGGCAAGCGCAGCATCGACGTCTCGCTCAACATGGTCGGCGGCGACTACGTGATGCGCGACATCCGCCTCCTCGCGCAAGGCGGGCGGCTGGTGATGATCGCCGCGCGCAAAGGCAGCAAGATCGAGTTCGACTACACCGCGCTCACCGAGAAGGACGGGCGCATGACCGGCTCGCGGCTGCGCCCGCGCCCGATCCCCGAGAAAGGCCGGCTCGTCGCCGCAGTGAAGAAAGCGGTATGGCCGCTGATCGAAAGCGGCAAGGTCAAGCCGGTGATCGACAAGACCTATCCGCTCGACCAGATCGATGCCGCGCATGCCCATATGGCCGGCGCGCATATCGGCAAGATTTTGTTGACGCTGTAGGCGCGCGGCCTCCCATCCAGCGCCCCTTCGACTGCTCGCCCTGACGGGCTCGCGCTCAGGACGAGGGTTCATGGGGATGCCATCCCCGGTTTTCCTCACCCTGAGCGGAGCGTCAAGCGCGTAGTCGAAGGGCGCAGGATGGGAATGACGCCAGCCTCTATTCCTCTTTCAACACACCCAGCCGCTTCGAGGCTTCGTCGACAATCGTCAGATCCGCGTATTTCGGCACGTCGATATCGGTTTTGAGATAGCCGAGCGCCTTCTCCATCTTGAGGTCGTCGGCGACGGTCTTGAGATCGGGCGCGCCGTTCGGGTTGCGATAGAAATCGCGCTTGGTGAAGACCCAGTCGAGCGATGAGATCGGCTGCTTGGTGATCTTCGCCGCGATCTGCTGCGCCTCTTGATGGTTGGCGGGATCGAAATACCAGCGCTGCATCCGCAGCACGTCTTCCATCAGATCGACCAGCGCGGCGCGATACGCGGCGATATAGGGCGCGCGCGCCGCCCACATCAACAGCTCCGACGGCCCGACTTCCGCGCCTTGCTCGAAGAGCGTGCGGCCGATCTTCACCAGCTCGGGATCGTACATGAAGGGCAGCACCTCGGAGACGAGATCGACCTTGTGCTCGGCGAGCGCCGATTTCATGTTGGGGAAATTGATCTCGACATCGCTGTAGTCCTTGCCCTCCTGCAGATGATGCTTGAGGAGGATATAGCGCAGCGCGATGTCGAGGCCGCTGCCGATGCCGTTGGTGGCGACGACCTTGCCTTTGAGGTCCCCGATGCTCTTGATCGGGCTGTCTTTCAGCACCGTGAACCGCGTCGTCGACCAGCCGGGCCTGCCGTCCTCGAGCTCGTCGGCGATGATCCGCACATCGAGCATATGCGCGTTCTCGACCGCGGCGCCGAGGGTCGAAAAGCCGAGCTGCGCGATGTCGAGCTCGCCCGAGGCCAGCGCCTGCAATTCCGCCGGCGTCGAGGAGAAATGCATCGCCTCGACCGTATAGGACTGATTGTAGTGATGCAGCAGGTCAGGCTTCTCGGTGAGATAGCCGGCGCGCGAGGCCGGCATCGCCACCCAGCCGATGCGGAACTTCACCGGATCGGCCTGCGCGGCCCCGGCGGCGAGACCGAACAGCGCGCCGAGCGCGAGCGCGGTCCGAAACGATCCCTTCATGCAATCCTCCCTGCCCGATTTTGCGCGGCGCAATCGCGCCGCCTTGCCGCTATGATCGGGGGCCTCGCGCCGCGAGGCAAGATGTTATGCAGCGCCGTTGAAAGTTTGGTCGTCGCATGGTCGAAGCTAGAACCGCTCGGGAACCCGCCTATGGCGGCATCGCCAAGACGCTACATTGGCTGATCCTCGTCCTGCTCATCGCGCAATACACGGTTGCGTGGACCATGCCCGATATCGGTCGCGACACGCAGCCCGAGACACTGATCAACCTGCATATGTCGTTCGGGATCACCGTCATCATCGTCGCCTTCTTGCGGGTGGTGTGGCGGCTCGCCTATCCGGTTCCGCTGATCCGCGACAACGTCCCGCTCTGGCAGCACCGGATAGCGCGCCTCAGCCACGCCCTGCTCTATCTGCTGCTCTTCGTGCTGCCGCTGCTCGGCTGGCTCGCGGCATCCTTCCGCGGCTGGACGATCACCGTCTTCGGCCTCATCACTCTGCCGCATCTGGCCGGTGCATCGCCCGCGCTCGCCGGCCGCACCGGCGACATCCACACCCTTGTCTCCTATCTGCTGCTCGGCCTTGTCGGCCTGCATGTGCTCGCCGCGCTCTATCATCATTTCTGGCTGCGCGACCGCGTCTTGTCGCGGATGCTGCCGGGCAACCGCTAAACCGCTCATGGCGCGTCGCGCGCGATGAGCCAGCCCGCGCTTCTACTCGATCTGTCGCCGGCGCGGCGGCGGCTCGCTTTCTACGTGCTGCTCGCGGGCGCGCTGATGCCCTCGCTCAACACCTTCATCGTGACCATCGCCTTGCCGGCGATCCGCGCTGCGCTCGACGCGTCGGATTCCGACACCAACCTCATCGTTGCCGGCTATTCCTCGGCTTATGCAGTTTGCCTTGTGACCGGCGGACGGCTCGGCGATCTCTTCGGCCGCCGCCTCGTCTATCTCGTCGGCATGGCGGGATTTACCCTGACCTCGCTGCTCTGCGGCCTCGCGCCGAATTCCTTGCTGCTGGTGATCGCCCGCATCTTCCAAGGCGTCACCGGCGCGATGATCGCGCCGCCGGTGCTCGCGGCGTTGCGCTCGCTTTTCACCGGCGACGACATCCCCTGGGCGCTCAACATCTACGGCACCGGCGTCGGCGTCGCGGTCGCGGGCGGGCAGTTGCTCGGCGGGGTGCTGATCGCCGCCGATATCGGCGGCCTCGGCTGGCGCGCGGCCTTCCTCATCAACGTGCCGATCGGTCTCGTCACCATCCCCGCGACGCTGGCGCTGGTGCCGGAGAGCGGCGGCAGCGACAAGCCGCGGCTCGACATCGCCGGCGTACTCCTACTGTCGGCCGCGCTTGGCTGCCTCGTCGTCGGCTTGTCGATCGGGCGCGAGCAAAGCTGGTCGCCTTGGGTGCTGGGCATGATCGCCGCCGCGCCGCTGCTGCTTGCGCTGTTCTTTGCCTATGAGAAGCGCATCGCGCACGCGGGCGGCATGCCGCTGCTCGATCCCGCGCTGTTGCAGATCGGCACGTTTCGCCGCGGTCTTATCGTCGCGCTGCTGTTTTTCTTCACCTCGCCCTTTTATCTTTTCTTCTCGCTCTATCTCCAGGCCGGGCTCGGCGAAGGCGCGCTCGCCGCGGGTCTCGCCGTGCTGCCCTACGGCATCGCCAATTTCATCGGGCCGATGCTGGCGACGCGTGCCGGGCCGCGCCTCAGGCGCTGGCTCTTCGGCCTCGGCATGGGCGTGCAGATCGTCGTGGGCTATGCGGGCGTCGCGCTCTGCGCCGCGACCCAGACCGGCGGCGTGCCGCTCTTCCTCGCGCTCTTCCTCGGCGGCTTCGGCCAGGGCGTCGCGATGCCGGAAATGATCAACACGATCCTCGGCGAAGTGCCGGCGAAGGATACCGGCTTCGCCGCCGGCGCGATGAACTCGACCTTGCAGATCGGCTCCGCGATCAGCGTCGCGGCGATCGGCAGCTTGTTCTTCACCGTGCTGGGCACCGGCACCGGCCCCGCGGCTTACGGCCATGCGCTGGGCATCGCCATGGCAGCGATCTGCGTGATGCTGACCGGGTCGATGCTCTTGGGCTTGCGCAATCAGGCGCGCGCCTGACCTTTCGCGCGCTCGCGCTGGGTCGCGAGATCGGCGCCACGCCAGAGATACCAGCTCGCGACGCTGCGATAGGGCTGCCAGCGGAGACCGCGCTTCTCCATCTCCGCTTTGGTCGGCATGCCGCGATTGCGCTTGAAAGCGAAGCCGAAGCCTTTGCGCACGCCGAAATCGTCGAGCGGCAGCACGTCCGGCCGGCCGAGGCGAAACATCAGCAGCATTTCGACCGTCCAGCGGCCGATGCCGCGCACCCGGGTCAGCGTCTCGATGATCGCCTCGTTCTCCATCTTGTGGATCTGGGTGAGGCTCGGGATCTCGCCGGCGGCATCGCGGCGCGCGAGGTCGCGGAGCGATAAGAGCTTCGATTGCGACAGGCCGGCGCCGCGCAGCTTCGCGTCGCTGCTCTTCAAAATCTGCTGCGCGGTCGGCGCCTCATGCGCGCGCGGAAAGAGCGCCCGGAGCCGCGCGAAGATCGCCGCCGCTGCCTTGGCGTGAAGCTGCTGATAGACGATCGCCTCGGCGAGAGCGATGAAGATGCTCGGCGCGCGGCGGATCTGCATGCGGAACGGGCCGATCGTGTCGATGAGCCGCGCGAGCGCCGGATCGGCGTCGCGCAGATAGTCGAGGGCGAAAGCCGGATCGAACGGCAGCACGCCGTCGCCTTCGAATAGCGCCGCCGCCCCTTCGGCGGCCGCCGCCTCGAGGGATAAGAGCCGCAGCTTGGTGGCAAGACCGCCGCTCGCGGAATAGCCGCCGATCTTGCCGCCGGCGGCGAAGACGCGGTGGCACGGCACCAGGATCGGATAAGGATTGCGCCGCATCGCCTGGCCGACCGCGCGCGCCGCGCCCGGCGCTTCCGCCTTGGCCGCGACCTCGCCATAGGACAGACTCGCGCCCGGCGGAATTTTCCGCACCGCGTCGTAGACACGGCGATGAAACGGCGGCACGCCGTTCATGTCGAGTGGGATATCCGCGAAATCGACGGCGGTGCCGCGCAGCAGCTCGTTGATGCCGTCGATGGCACGCCGCACGACTTGCGGCGGCGCCGCTTCCTGCGCCGCGCCAGCCCGCTCGGTCAACTTCGCCCGGGTCTCGCTCTCGCGCGCCTCCGGCAGCTGCAGCCCGACGATGCCGCGCCCGTTCCAGGCAATGCCGCAGCGGCCGAGCGGCGTGTCGAAGAGGGCGTAGCTGATGGCGGTCATGGCGGCGCGACTTTAGCGCCCGCTTTTGCTAAACTCACGCCCAGGAAACGCTTTCGCGAGAGGTGGACCATGGAAGCCTCGTCAACCCGCAAATTCGATGTCGGCGGCGTGATGCTCGACCGCCCGTTCCGCATCAGCCGGCTCGGTCATTTCGGCTACTTCACCGACCATATGAAGGAGTCGCTGAACTTCTACACCCAGCTGCTCGGCTTTCAGATCTCGGACCCGCTGGACTTCGCGCGCCGCGTGCCGCCGGAGCAGAAGGGCAAGTTCGAGACGGTCGGCTATTTCACCCGCTTCAACGGCGATCACCACGCCTTCGTGCTGTTTCCGCGCCGCGCCTTCGAGGTGATGAATGGGCTGCAGAAGCAGCACGTCGTCAACCAGATCACGTGGCAGGTCGGCAGCTTGAAGCAGGTGGTCGAGGCCGGGCACTGGATGCAGACGCGCGAGGTCGAGATCGATCGCTCGGGCCGCGACATGCCGGGCTCGAACTGGCACACTTACATGCGCGACCCCGAAGGCAATCGCAACGAGCTCTATTACGGCATGGAGCAGATCGGCTGGATCGGCCGCTCCAAGCCGCTGCCGATGCACAACCGCCGCTTCACCCAGGCCGCCGAGCTGCCGCAGATCCCGGAATGGAAAGAGGTCGACGACGCGGTCGCCGCCGGCGTCGATCTTTTGTCGGGCGTGCGTCATGAAGAGAAGCTGCCGCTCGACTACCAGGTCGGCGGCATCCTGATGCCGCGGCCGTTCAAGATGATCGCCATCGGACCGGTGCGGCTGCTATCGAACGACGTCGAGAAAGTCGCGCGCTTTTACGCCGACACGATGGGCTTCGAGGTGACCGAGGAAGTGATGTGGAAGGGCCATCGCTGCCTCTTCCTGCGTTGCAATACCGATCACCACTGCGTGTCGATCTATCCGCTGGCGATCGCCGAGGAATTGAAGCTGCCGCGGCCGTCGCAATGCTTCTCCTTCGGCGTGAAGCTCTACGACTATCAGCAGCTGCGCGAGGGCGTCGCGTTCTTGAAAAAGCACGGCGTCAAGTTCATCGACCTGCCGCCCGAGCTCTCGCCCGGCATGGACTACACCGCCTTCGCGATCGATCCCGACGGCCATCTCGTCCAGCTCTATTACTACATGGAGCAGATCGGCTGGGACGGGAAGCCGAAGCCGGCGAATCTGCGCCGCAAGGTCGACAACGCCAACTGGCCCGAGACGGTGCAGCCTCTGTCCGACACGTTCAACGGCGAGCCGTTTCTGGGGCCGTGGGCGTAATCGCGCTAATGCGCGTCGTTGCGAGGAGGGCGCCAGCCCGACGAAGCAATCCAGTCGGCACAAAACTGGATTGTTTCGCTTCGCTCGCAATGACGCTGTGTTGTTGTCTCAGCGGCAGCCTTTCAACTGATCCGCCTGGTTGATCACCTTGAACGGCGGCAGCGTCTTCTCGGCGTAATCGGCGTATTCCGAATCGATCAGCCGCTCGGCCGGGAACTTCTGCTTGACGATGCCTTCCTTGAAGAACCAGTCCTGCAGGTCGAGCACGCTCGCGACGTTGAAGCGGCCGTTGGGGCTGCGCGCCTGCCAATCCATCTGATCGAGCTGCTCGCGCGTCGGCGCGACCTTGTATTTGAACATCACGTCGACGACCTCGGCGCGGTTCGGCCCGTGGTGATAGGCCTGGCAATAGTCGCGCCCGCCTTTGACGAGGGCGAGGAAGAAGCGCTTGGCGAGATCGGGATTGGATTTGATCCAATCGCTGTTGGCGAAATAGGCGACGAAGCTCGAGGGCAGGACCTTGATGTAATTCTCGGGGTCGATCCATTTCACGCCCTCGCCGCGCGCGGCGGCGATCGCGCCGAAAGGCGGCACCTCGAAAGCGGCGTCGACCGCGCCATTCGCCAGCGCGACGCCCATTTGCGTGAAGGGGATGTATTTGATGTCGATGTCCTTGAGATCGAGCCCGGCCGAGGCGAGCACCTGGCCGACCTCGTAGAGCGCCGAGGAGCCGGGCGAGACTTCGGCGACGGGCCGGCCCTTCAGATCGGCCGGCGTCTTGATCTTACCGACGAGATCCTTGCGGATCAGCACGTCGTGATAGAGCGGCGATGACGCGCGCTCCAAGGCCATGATCACCGGCAGGCCCGAGGCGAGCGCGTTCCAGTAATTGGGCGCGACGCCGCCCTCGACCACCTGCATGCGGCCCGAGGCGAGCAGCGCCATCGCCGTCGACGACGAATCGATGTTCTGCAGATCGACCTCGACGCCGGCCTCCTTGAAATAGCCCTTCTCGACCGCGAGATAGGTCGCGGCGGCGGGCACGCTCGGCACGACGCCGATGACCACGGTTTGCGGCGAGGACGGCGCTTGCGCCGCGGCGGCGAAGGTGAAAGCGGTTAGCGTCAAGGCGGCGACGGCAGCGACGAGCAATAAACGCATGATTCCTCCCAGAGCACGATCGTTACAAAAAGAAGCAGCCTGCTTCTTTTCGTAACCTGAATCGTGCTCTCATCCAAAAATATAGACCACGATTTACGGGTAAGACGGAATCGAATCGATTCCGTCTTACCCGATCATGGTCTAGGCGCGAATGCTTGTTGACAAGCGCGCCGCTGTCAAGCCAAGAGGCCCGCGGTAAGCGGGAGCGCGTGATGGAATTCGGCGTCTTCGACCATATCGACAGCAGCGGCCAGGACTTGCGCGATTTCTATGCGACGCGGCTGCGGCTGGTCGAGCGCTACGACCGCGCCGGCTTCTACGCCTATCACGTCGCCGAGCATCACGGCACGCCCTTGGGCCTCGCGCCCTCGCCCACCGTCTTTCTTTCGGCGGCGATCCAGCGCACGACGCGGCTGCGGCTCGGGCCGCTGGTCTTCATCCTGCCGCTCTACAACCCGCTGCGCCTCATCGACGAGATCGCGATGCTCGACCAGATGAGCGGCGGGCGCTTGGAGCTCGGCATCGGCCGCGGCACCTCGCCGCTCGAAGCCGCGCTGTTCAATTCCGATCACGGCAAATCCGCCGCGGTCTATGCCGAGGCGCTGCAGGTGATCCTCAAGGGGTTGACGCAGCCGGTGCTCGACCACGAAGGCGAGTTCTATCGCTTCAAGAACATCCCGATGGCGCTGCGGCCGCTGTAGCTTCCGCATCCGCCGCTCTGGATCGGCGGCCATTCGATCGACGGCGCGGCGCGCGCAGCACGCATGGGCGCGAATTACGTGACGCAGGACACGGCGGAGGCTTCGCGCCCTTATAGCGACAGCTATCGCGCCGCCTGGCACGCGGCTTGGGGCGAGAAGCCACCGCCGAAGCTCGGCCTGTTGCGCTTCATCGTCGTCGCCGAGACCGACGCCGAGGCCGAGCGGCTCGCGCGCCGCGCCTATCCGAAATGGCACGACGCCTACGATCATCTCTACCGCAAGCACGGGCTGGTGCATGAGCGCGGCGAAAAGACGGCGACCTACGAGGTGACCTTCGCCAACGGGGTGCGCGGCATTTGCGGCGCGCCGGCGAAAGTCATCCGCGAGCTGCGCGCCCAGGCCGAGATCGCCGGCGTCAACTATCTCGTCGGCCAGTTCTGCTTCGGCGATCTGAGCGAGGACGAAGTCGCGCGCTCGATCGATCTCTTTGCGCGCGAGGTAATGCCGGCGCTGAAGGCGCTCTAGCGGCTCACGACCAGCGCGCGAAGCCGAGACCGGTGCCCGAGAGCGCGAGCGTGCGATAGCCCGGGATATAGGCCGACCAGGTCACCTCGAGATGCGTCGCCGCCGCGGCGGCGACGATCCAATTGCGGATCTCCGAACTTCCAGCGAGCAACCGATAGGGCTTCAGCGCGCCGAGGAAGTCGAGGTCCTTGCGCTTGATCGCCTCGAAGATCGAGCGGTCGAGATCCTCCTCGACGCGGAAATGGCTCATCCCGCCCGAAGCCATGATGCCGACGCGCTTGTCGCCCGGTAACGCTTCGACGATCGCGCGGATGGCGCGGCCGAACGCGACGCAGCGCTGCGGCGTCGGCTGGTTCGGCGGGTTGTAGGTGTTGAGGAACACCGGGATGATCGGCACCGCCGCCCCGTGCAGATAGCGGTGATGCACGAAGGAATAAGCGTGGCCCTCGCCCTCGCTCGGCGGGATCGTCTTCACCGCCGAAACGTCGAAGCCCTTGCCGACGAGATTCTCGATGAGATCGAGCGCGAGCTTGCCGTCGCACGGATAGGTGACCGCTTTGCCCGGCTCGGCGCGCTGCTGCTGTGCATATTTGTACCAATCGGGATCGGGCTTGTCCGGCCGCGCCACATTGACGAGGCTGTCGCCGTAATAGATCGCGATCGACGGCATGTTGTTGTCATGGAACAGCTCATATTGGTCGTCGCCGCAGATGATCAGCGCATCGAGCTTGGCGCCGCGCAGCTCCTCGCCCATGCGGTCCATCGCGCGCTGCGTCGCGTGATAGCGCTCGGTGATCGCCTCCGGCGTCACCAGCGACGGTGCGTTCGGCGGCGCTTCCGCCAGCACCTGCTGATAGCTGATCGGATGGCCGAGCTTGTCGTAGAACGGCAGGCGGTCGTCGCGGTCGCCGAACTTCGCGACCCAATCCTCGAGCGTGCAGGTCAGCATGACGCTGTGCGATGACGCAAAAGCGGCGGCCAGACGGGCCATGCGCGCAAATCCTTCTCTCTGGCGAAACGCATTGTAAACTGCCGCGCGTTGCTCGCAACCTTTGGGCCCCTATGTTTGGTGCCATGCATGCCTGATCCTGCCCACGCGCCCACCCTGCCGCTCGCCGATCTGCGCGTTTTGGAATTCACCCAGAACGTGATGGGGCCGAGCGGCGGACTGGTGCTGGCCGATCTCGGCGCCGATGTGGTGAAGGTCGAGCCGCTCGGCGGCGACGTGACGCGCGGCCTCGGCGGCTTCGCCTCGGGCTTCTTCAACTATTTCAGCCGCAACAAGCGCAGCCTCGCCATCGACCTGAAGAGCGCGGCCGGCCGAGCCGTCATCCATCGCCTTGTCGCCCACGCCGACATCGTCCTCGAGAATTACGCGCCCGGCACGATGGAGCGCTTGGGTTGCGGCTACGAGGCGCTCGCCGCGACCAATCCGCGGCTGATCTATTGCGCACTGAAAGGCTATCTCTCCGGCCCCTATGAAAGTCGCGCCGCGCTCGACGAGGTGGCGC
The DNA here is from genome assembly GCA_036501365.1 of Allostellaceae bacterium. Classification (GTDB taxonomy): domain Bacteria; phylum Pseudomonadota; class Alphaproteobacteria; order ATCC43930; family CGMCC-115725; genus CAIKMD01. The sequence continues at coordinate 119,052 of DASYAL010000018.1, forward strand.
AGTTCCAATCGGGCCTTGCCTATATGACCGGGCCGCGCGGCCGGCCCTTGCGCGCGGGCGCCTCGGTGGTCGACATCCTCGGCGGCACTTTCGCCGCGGTCGCGATCCTCGCCGCCTTGCGCGAGCGCGATAAGACCGCCAAGGGCCAGCTCGTCAAAAGCGCGCTTTATGAATCCGCGGTCTATCTCATGAGCACGCATATGGCGGGCAGCGCCTTCAACCGCATCGACCATGTCGTGCCGATGCCCGAGCGCGGCCCGGCCTGGGGCATCTATCAGGTGTTCAAGAGCGCCGACGGCCAGGACATCTTCGTCGCCGCGACCAGCGACGCGTTGTGGCAGCGTTTCTGCGAGGTATTCGAGCGGCCCGACCTCGCCGCCGATAAGCGGCTCACGCGCAACATCGACCGCATCCGCGAACGCGACTGGCTGATCCCGACCGTGAGCGAGACTTTGGCGAAGCTCAGCCGCGCCGAGATCGAGCGGCGCTGCGAGAGCGCCAGCATCGCCTTCGCACCGGTCGGCACGGTCGAGGATCTGTGGACCGATCGGCATTTGAAGGCCGGCGGGCTGGTCAAGACGACCTTGTCGAACGGAGTCGAGGCCAAGCTGCCGAAGCTGCCGATCGAGCTCGGCGGGCGCCGGCCGGAGAAGCGCCGCGATCCGCCGCAGATCGGCGCACATACGCGCGCGGTGCTGGCTGAGGCAGGCTTGAGCGCGGGGGAGATCGACGCGCTGATCCGCGATAAAGTGATCGCAGAGCGATAACGAGGGAGGAAGCAATGGGCAGGCTCGACGGCAAGGTCGCGATCGTCACTGGCGCGGCGCAAGGCATCGGCACGTATTACGCCAAGGGCCTCGCGGCGGAAGGCGCCAAGGTCGCGATCATCGATATCGAGCCGGCCGAGCGCATCGTCGGCGCGATCAAGGAAGCGGGCGGCCAGGCGATGAGCGGCATCTGCGACGTCTCCGACGGCGCCGCGGTCGCGAAATTCGTCGCCGGCGTCGAGCGCGCCTGGGGCGGTGTCGATATCCTCGTCAACAACGCGGCTTTGGCGCGGATGGACCGCACGCCGGTCGAAGAGCTGAACGCCGCCGAATGGGACCGCTATTTCGCGGTCAATGTCCGCGGCATGATCGAATGCATCAAGGCGGTCGTGCCGATCATGCGCCGCAAGAGATACGGCAAGATCATCAACATCACCTCCGGCACGGTGTTCAGCGGCCCGCCGCATATGCTGCACTACGTCTCGACCAAGGGCGCGATCCTCGGCATGACCCGCGCGCTTTCGACCGAGCTCGGCAAGGACGGCATCCGCGTCAACGCCATCGCCCCGGGCCTCACCTCGACCGACTATATCCGCGGCAAGAACAACTATGCCGACTATCTCGCGGCGATGGCGAAGACGCGCTCGCTCCAGCGCGAGGAAGTGCCCGAGGATCTGGTCGGCACTTGCCTCTTCTTCGCCTCGCCCGACAGCGATTTCGTCACCGGCCAATGCCTCGTGGTCGATGGCGGCGCGATCAAGCATTGAAGGAAGCGACGATGGGCAAGCTCGACGGCAAGGTCGCGATCGTTACCGGCGCGGCATCGGGGAT
>DASYAL010000019.1:0-124538 GCA_036501365.1 Allostellaceae bacterium
GGGCAAGCGCTCCCGTCACCGCGCTCGCGGTGAGGAGTTCCGGCAAGGGCAGCCCACCCGGCGCCGCTGGCCCATAAATCGCGTTGAACGGAATCCCATAGCGGTCGAAGCGGCCGAGATAGGCGGCGATCGCCGGGTCGGGCCGCGTCCAGTCGGCGCGCATCGCGACGATGCCCGGCCGCGCCAGCGCCTCTTTCACCGGCGAGGCATCGAGCACCAGCCGCTCGTTGACCTTGCAGGTGAGGCACCAATCGGCGGTGACGTCGACCACCACGATATGGCCGTCGCGCACCAGGCCGCCGATCGCGGCGGGATCGAAAGCCTGCCACGGGCCGGTCGTGGCGACCATGGCGGTGCTGGGCGGCGGCGCGAGCGTCGGCACGAAAAACGCCGCCAGCAGCGCGATACCCGCCAGCGCCCCCCGCGTGACCGGCTCGCGCAGCACCGCGAGCGTCAGCGCGCCGAAGCCCAACAGCAGCGCCACCGCGAGCGCCGGGCGCGGGCCGAGCTCGCCGCTGAGGATCGCCAGCAGCCAGACCGTGGTGCCGGCGAGCAAGAGGCCGAGCAGGTGCCGCAATTGGATCATCCACCGCCCCGGTCGCGGCAACGCGCGCGCCAGCGCCGGGATCGCGGCGACCAGCAGATAAGGCAGCGCCATGCCGATGCCGAGGGCAAGGAAGATCGCGACGATCTCGGCGGGCCCGGCGGCGAGGGCGAAGCCAAGCGCGGTGCCGAGGAACGGCGCCGAGCACGGCGTCGCCAGCAAGGTGGCGAAAGCGCCGGTTGCCACGCTGCCGAGCGGCCCGCGCTCGACCAGCGCCGCGGCGCCGCGCGGCAGCGGCATCTCGAACACGCCCCAAAGATTGCAGGCGAAGAGCACCAGGATCACGGCCAGGAAGATCAGGAACAGCGGGTCCTGGAACTGCACGCCCCAACCGACCGCCGCGCCCGTTGCTTTGAGCGCCGCGGTCGCGGCGGCGAGCGCCAGGAACGAGAGGACGATGCCGAGGGCGGTGCCGAGGAAGCTGCGCCGCACCGCGCCGAGGCTCTGTCGCCTTTCGATTTGGGTGGGCCGCGGCAAAGCGGCGAGCAGTTTCAGCGACAGCACCGGCAGCACGCAGGGCATGAGGTTGAGGATCAGGCCGCCGAGCAGCGCGAGGCCGAGCATCGCCACGAGCGTGCCGAGATCGATCACGCTGTCGCCTTCGCCAGCCTCGATCGTCGCCGCCATGCTGCGTGGCCCATCGACCAGCGTCACCGTCAGCGCGCGACCGGCGAGATCGCGCCAATCGCCGCTCACCGGCACGCGCAACGTCGTCGCGCCTTGATCGCGCGCGGCGACGAAGGGCGCGCCGAAGACGGCGTTGCCGGCGCCTTCGATGAAGACGTCGGGCGCGGCCATCGGATTCTTGCTGGCGACGGTGAGATCGAGCGCCGGCTTGGCGCCCGGCCGCAACAGCGCGCCCGTAAGCGCGAGGCCCTCGGCCGCGCCGTCGCCCGGCACCTGCGCCTGATATTGGGCGATCAGCGCCGCATAGCCCGCGCCCCCTTTCCCACGGGAGGGCGCCGCCAGGTCGAGCGCCAGATCGGCGTCGTGCGGCACGCAGATCTCGCTGCAGGTGAGATACGAGAGATGCGCCTTGAGATGCAGCGGCGCGCCTGGCCGCGCGAGCCGCGCCGTGATCGGCAGCACCACCGCGCCGCTATAGCCGACGGTCTCGAGGCCTTCGACCGAGAAGCGTTCGGGCGCCGGCCAGGCGAGTGCGGCGGCGGTGAGATTGTCCGAGCCGCGCCAATCGAGCGACGGCGGATAGCCGGCATCGCCGGGCGAGCGCCAATAGATCTTCCAATGCGGCGCGAGCTCGAACTGCAGGCCAAGCGTCACCGTCGCCGCAGCGCCGGGATCGGCGCTGGCGGCGATCAGCCGCGCCCGCCCCTGATCGGTCACGAACCACGGCGAGGCGGCATCGGCCCAGGCACGCGCCTGTCCGCTTAGCGCCAGCACGACGCCGAGCGCGATTGCCCACCGAAGTCGTCTCATGCCGCGGTTATAGTCGCCGGGCCGACGGCGCCAAAGGCGAGAATCGTCGCGGCCGGCCACGATTGCGTGTTCTTGCAAGCCGCCCGCGTCTCACCTATCTCAATCGGGCAAAGGAGAGGGACTTTGGACTCGCTCGCCGGCCAGTTGCTCATCGCCATGCCGCAGATGGAGGATCCGCGCTTCAGCCGCTCGGTCGTCTTTATGTGCGCGCATAGCGCCGACGGCGCGATGGGGCTCGTGGTCAACAAAACGGTCGAGCAGCCCTCGATGGGCGAATTGCTGCGCCAGCTCGGCATCGAAGGCGACGGCCTCAGCCGCGCGCGGGTGCATTTCGGCGGACCGGTCGAAGCCGGGCGCGGCTTCGTCCTGCACTCGACCGATTACACCGAGCAGGCGACGCTGGTGGTCGGCGGCGATATCGGCCTGACGGCGACCATCGACATCCTGCGCGCGATCAGCCGCGGCGAAGGACCGCGCCGCAACATCTTCGCCCTCGGCTATGCCGGCTGGGGCCCGGGCCAGCTCGATGCCGAAATCCAGGCGAATGGCTGGCTGACGGTGCCGTCCGACGAGGCGCTGCTGTTCGATCAAGGCAAGGACGACAAATGGCGACGCGCGATCGCCAAGCTCGGTGTCGATCCGTTCTCGATCTCGGGCGACGCGGGCCACGCGTAATGAGTGCTGCTCGCGCGACCACCGCCTCGCCAACCTAGGTCGCGCGAGCAGGGTCGGCCCCCACGCGAAGCGACCCGGCGCTTCGCGCCAAGCCGCCGGGCGGCTGCGAGCGCGACCTAAAAATCAGCCCCGCTTTGCCCAATCGCTGCCGAGAATCCCGAACAGCACATGGTCCTGCCACTTGCCGTCGATGCAGAGATATTCGCGGGCATAGCCTTCCTCGCGAAATCCCGATTTGAGCAACACGCCGCGGCTCGGCGCGTTCTGCGGCAGACAGGCCGCCTCGACGCGGTGAAGCCGCAGCCGCTCGAAAGCGAATTTGAGCGTCAGCCCCAGCCCCTCGGTCATATAGCCCTGATGCGCATGCGCCTCGCCCACCCAATAGCCGACGCTCGCGCTCTCGGCGACGCCACGACGGACATTGGTGAGGCTGATGCCGCCCAGAAGCGCGTCGTCCTCGGTACGGAACAAAAGGAAGGTGTAGCCCTGGTCGCTGTGCCATTCGAGCGCATAGCGCGCGAGGCGGCGGCGGAAGGCGGCGCGCGACAGCGCGTCGTCGCCCCAGCTCGGCTCCCAGGGGGTCAGGAAAGCGCGCGAGGCGTGGCGCAGCTCGGCCCAGGCGCGCCAGTCGACGCGGTCGGGCGCGCGTAGCACGCAGCGCCTGCCGGCGAGGCGAAAGGGCGGCGGCGCCGTCCCGAACAGCCGCTGCAAGCGTAAAAGATCGAGCGCCACCCCCCTCGCTCCCCTTTTCTTTTTCTTTCGACCCGCTAACTCCGCAATTGCTCGGCGAAGCGCGCGAAATCCTCGAGCTTGCCGACCGGCCCGAGCGCCGCGAGCGTCGGCCTGCCGGCGATGATGCGCCGGGCGATGCGGATCACCGCGTCTTCGTCGACGGCATCGATATGACCGACCAACTCCTGCGGATCGAGCGGGCGGCCATGGATCAGCATATGGCTCGCCTGCTGCTCGCAGCGCGCCGTCGTCCCTTCGAGCGACATCAGCAGCCCGGCCTTGAGCTGCGCCCGCGCGCGCGCGAGCTCGTCGCCGGTCAAGCCGCTGACGAGCTGGCGCAACTCGTCGCGGAGCACCGGCATCAGCTCGGCCGCCTCGTCCTCGCCGGTGCCGGCATAGATGCCGAAGATGCCGCCGTCGCTATAGGAGTGGCTGAAGGAATAGATCGAATAGGCGAGGCCGCGCTTCTCGCGCACCTCCTGGAAGAGCCGCGACGACATGCCGCCCCCGAACGCGGTCGAGACCACCGAGGCGGCGAAATAATCGCGGTCGCCGAAGGCGAAGCCGGGGAAGCCTAGCAGGACATGCACCTGCTCGAGCTCGCGCGTCTCGCGGTGATCGCCGCCTTCGTACCGCGCCGCCTCGGTGCGCGCCTCGCTCTTCGGGCTGAGCGCGGTGAACGCCTTCTCAGCCATCGCGACCAGCGCGTCATGCGCGAGGTTGCCGGCGGCGACGAGCAGCATGCCGGGCGCGGCATAGGTGGTCTTCAGGTAATTCGCGACCGCATCGCGGCCGAGGCTTTTGATGATCTCGGCGCGGCCGAGCACCGGCTGGCCCATCGGCTGATCGGGAAAGGCGCGCTCCTGAAAAAGGTCGTAGATGATGTCGTCGGGCGTATCCTGCGCCTGGCCGAGCTCTTGCAGGATGACGGTGCGCTCGCGCTCGAGCTCGGTGGCGTCGAAAGCCGCGTGCTGCAGGATGTCGGCGAGGATATCGACCGCGAGGCCGACATCGGCCTTCAGCACCTTGGCGTAATAAGCGGTGTGCTCGCGCGAGGTATAGGCATTGACGTGGCCGCCGACGGCCTCGATCTCGGCGGCGATGTCGAGCGCGCTGCGCCGCTCCGTGCCCTTGAAGGCCATATGCTCCAGGAGATGCGCGACGCCGTTGATCGCCGACGGCTCGTGACGCGTGCCGACATCGACCCAGACGCCGATCGATACGGTCTCCACCGAGTCCATGCGGTCGGTGACCACCCGCATGCCGTTGGCGAGACGCGTGACTTGGACTGTCATGATGCCGCGACCCCCAGGTTTTGTTTGGCGGTTTGTGCCGCGCGAGCATGCGTGCGGACATAATTTTCGACGGCGGCGAGATCGTTCGCCAGCGACGGCGCGCGCTCGGGCAGGCGCATCACCGCGGCGAGCCGCGCCGGCACCTCCGGCGGCTGACCGATCGCGCGCTTGACCGCCTCGGGGAATTTCGCCGGATGCGCGGTGGCGAGCGCGACCATCGGCAGATTCGGATCGCGGCGCTGCGCCTGGGCGGCGGCGACCGCGATCGCGCTATGCGGATCGAGCACGATGCCGGTCGCGTCATGCGTCGCCTTGATCGCGGCGAGCGTCCCGGCATCGTCGACGCGCGCGGCGGTAAAGCATTGCCGCGCGGCCTGCCATTCGGCGTCGCTGACCGGCAGCGTGCCGGTCGTGCGGAAAGCGGCGACGCCCGCGGCGACGGCGGCGGCATCGCCGTGCTTCAGCTCGTAATAGAAGCGCTCGAAATTCGAGGCGACCTGGATGTCCATGCTCGGCGACAGCGACGCCTCGACCGTGCCCATCGTCATCCGCCCGGTCGCGAAGAAGCGCGTGAGGATGTCGTTGCGGTTGGTGGCGACGACGATCTCGGAAATCGGCACGCCCATGCGGCGCGCGACGTGACAGGCAAAGACATTGCCGAAATTGCCGGTCGGCACGGTGAAACCGACGCTGCGCTCGGGCGCGCCCAGCGCGACGGCGGCGACGACGTAATAGACGGTTTGGGCCATGATCCTCGCCCAGTTAATCGAGTTGACGGCGGAAAGGTTCAGATCGCGGCGGAACGGCGCGTCGGCGAACATCGCCTTCACCAGATCCTGGCAGTCGTCGAAAGTACCGTCGATGGCGATGGCGTGGACGTTCGGCGCCTGGACCGTCGTCATCTGGCGGCGCTGCGCCTCGGAGATGCGGCCCCGGGGATAAAGCATGAAGATATCGACCAGCGCCGCGCCGCTGCAGCCGGCGATCGCCGCCGAACCGGTATCGCCCGAGGTCGCGCCGATGACGGTGACGCGCGCGCCTCGCCGCTCGAGCACGTATTCGAACAGCTTGCCGACGAGCTGCAGCGCGTAATCCTTGAAGGCGAGCGTCGGGCCGTGGAACAGCTCCATCAGCCAGAAGCCGTCGCCGAGCGCTCTCAACGGCGCGATCTCCGGATCGTCGAAACCGGTATAGGCGTCGGCAACCATGCGCTCCCACGCCACCGGGTCGATGATGCCGTCGAGGAACGGCGCCGTGACGCGGGCCGCGATCTCGCCAAAGGTTTTGCCGCGCAGCGCTTTGAGATCGGCCGCCGACAGCTGCGGCCATTCGGTCGGCAGGTAGAGGCCGCCGTCATGGGCAAGGCCGTCGCGCAGCACCGCATCGAAGGCGACGCGCTCGGGCGGAAGGCGGCGATCGCGGGTGCTGAGATAGGGCAAGGCGCGGGTCCCAGGCGATGACAAAACGGTGTCCAAGGCCAAAAAGCCTAGTCCCGACAGGTGGATGCCGCAAGATTGGCAGACCCCGCCGCGAGACGTATGATTCGCGGCGCGCAAGCAGTGCGCATCTCAGACAATCCGGGAGGGAGCGATGCCAAAATATTTGGTGCAGGCGTCCTACAACGCCGAGGGCGTCAAAGGGCTAGCCGCCGACGGCGCGACCGCGCGCAAAGCCGCCGTCGCCAAGGCCGCGGAGTCGCTCGGCGGCAAGCTCGAGGCATTCTATTTCGCCTTCGGCGAGTCCGACGTGTTCTCGATCCTCGACCTGCCCGACAACGGCGCCGCCGCGCGCTTCGCGATCAAGGTCGCGGCGACCGGACAAGTGCGGGTGAAAACGACGGCGTTGCTCAGCACCGAGGAGATCGACCGGGCGATCGACAAGAAGATCGATTACCGCGCGCCCGGCGAAAAGAAATAGGCCGAGCCGCTAGAGGTCGAGCACCAGCTTGTCGGTCTTCGAGCCCGAGCAGCAGATCATCATCGTCTTGTTGGCCTTGCGCTCGGAATCGGTCAGCACGACATCGCGGTGATCGGGGATGCCTTCGAGGACCTTGGTCTCGCAGGTGCCGCAGACGCCTTCGAGGCAGGACGAGGCGACGTTGATGCCGGCGTCGAGCAGCGTCTCGAGGATGGTCTTGCCCGGCGCGATCTGGAAGCTGCGCCCGGTCCTCGCCAGCACCACGGTGAAGCCGCCTTCGGCCGCGGGCGCGTCCTTGGCGGTGAAATATTCGACATGCACGCGCTCGCGCGGCAGGTCCTTGGTCGCCGCCTCGAAGGCTTCGAGCATCGGCAGCGGGCCGCAGCAATAGAGATGCGTCTCGGGCGCGACCGCCGCGGTCGCGGCAGCGATGTCGAGCATCTTGCCGCCCGGCTCGCCATCGAAATTGAACATCACCTTGACGCCGGCCTTCTCGCCCAGCGCCGCGATCGCCTCGCGGAACGCCGCCTCCTTGTGCGTGCGCACGCAGTAGATCAGCTCGGCGCTGCGGCCGAGCGCGCCGAGGCGCTGCATCATGCACCAGAGCGGCGTGACGCCGATGCCGCCGGCGATCAGCAGCGAGTGCTTGGCATCCTCGGCGAGCGGGAAATTGTTGCGCGGCGCGCTGATGGTGAGGATGTCGCCGGTGCGGAGCTTGTCATGCACCCAAGTCGAGCCGCCGCGGCTGGCGCGATCCTTCTGCACCGCGACGACATAGCGATGGCGCTCGCTTTGCGGATTGACCAGCGAATAAGAGCGCACGAGGCCGCTCGGCAGGTTCAAATCGATATGCGCGCCGGCGGTGAATGCCGGCAGCGCCGTACCCGTCGGATCGCGCAGCTCGTAGGAGAAAATGCCTTCCGCTTCCCAGGTGACGGAATGCACCCGCACCCGGAGCGGTGTCGCCACATCGCTCATGACCGGATCAGCCGCGCCTCAATGCTTGTGGAAACCCGCAAGCCGCGTCAGGCGCCGGGCGCTGCGCCCGACGATCATGTCCTTGGTCTTGGCGGCGAAATCCTGATAGTGCGGGGTCTTGCCGTGAAGCTCGAAGGCCGCGGCATCGGCATAGATCTCGTAGAGCGCGAACTTGGTCGGATCGTCCGCCTGCTGCGTCACGTCGAACTGCATGCAGCCTTTCTCGACATGAACCGCCGTGTTGGCATTGGCCATGATCAGCGGGATGAATTTCTCGACCGCTTCGGGCTTCACTTGCAACTCGGCAATCAAAACGAACAGGGCCATGCGCGCCTCCGGTTTGAGCGGGCGAGATTAGAGCGAATCGGCGCGAAATTACAGCCGTTAGCCCGCGATATAGCGCGCGTGCAGATGGCGCTCGAAGACCGCGGGATCGAGCGGCCGGCCGGTCGCCTGGGCGACGATCTCGGCGGTCGAGAAGCGCGAGGCCTTGCCATGGACATTGGCGCGCAGCCACGCCATCAGCGGCGCGAAGTCGCCTTTTTCGATTCCGGGCAAGATGCCCGGGTCGGCTCGCTTGGCCGCATCGAACAGCTGCGCCGCGGTCATGGCGCCGAGCGTATAGGTCGGGAAATAGCCGAAAGCGCCCTCGAACCAGTGGATGTCCTGGAGGCAACCCTGGCGATCGTCGGGCGGGACAATGCCGAGGAGCGCGCGCATGCCGGCGTTCCAAGCGGCGGGCAAATCCTTCAATGCCAAATCGCCCGCGAGCAGCGCGCGCTCGATCCGATAGCGCAGGATGACATGCGCCGGATAGGTGACCTCGTCGGCATCGACGCGGATGAGGCTGCGCGCGACCGTCGTGCCGAGGCGATAAAGATTCTCCGCTTCCCAGGCGGGACCGCCGCCACCGAACACTTGGCGCACGATCGGCGCGGCGAAGACCTGGAACTCGCGCGAGCGGCAGACCTGCATCTCGATCAGCAGCGACTGGCTCTCGTGCAGGCTCATGCCGCGGGCGCGTCCGACCGGCTGGCGCCGCCACGCCTCGGGCAGGCCGCGTTCGTACATCGCATGGCCGGTCTCGTGCAGCACGCCCTGGAGCGCGCGGTGGAAATCGCTTTCCTCGTAGCGTGTGGTGATGCGGACATCGTCGGGCGTGCCGCCGCAGAAGGGATGGAGGCTGATATCGAGCCGGCCGTGATCGAAATCGAAGCCGATGCGCTCCATCAGCTTCACCGCGGCTGCGCGCTGCTTGGCGATCGGGAACGGACCCTCGGGATGGAGCGGCGCCGGCCGCCGCGCCTGGGCGGCGAGCGCCTCCTCGATCAGCGCCGGCAAGCGCTCGGCGAAAGGTCCGAAGACGCGATCGATCGCCGCGGTGCTGCCGCCGGGCTCGTATTGGTCGAGGAGCGCGTCGTAGGGGCTGATACCGAGCTTTGTCGCTTTGGCCGCGGCGACCTCGCGCGTCAGGTCGAGCACGCGCTGCAGCGCCGGTAGCACGCCGGCGAAATCATTGCTCGGCCGCGCCGCGCGCCACACCATCTCGCAGGCCGAGTCCGCTTTCGATGAGGCTTCGACCAGATCGGCCGGCACCGCGGTGGCGTGCAGCCAGCTGCGGCGCATCTCGCCGAGATTGGCGCGCTGCCATGGATCGAGATCGTTCTGCGCCGCGGCGCCGCTGAAGAGATCGGGCAGCGCCGCATCGCCGAGGATGTCATGGCGGATGAGCTTTAAGGTTGCGAGCTGCTCGGCGCGCGCCTCGGCGCCGCCTTCGGGCATCTGCGTCGCCATGTCCCAATGCAGCACCGCCTGCGCCTCGCCCAGCGCGCCGAGGCGGCGGAAGCGGGCTTCGAGCGCGGCATAGGGGCTCGTGGTCATGATTCACTCCGCAAGCGGCGTTGGGCGAAGCGGATATAGACGACGACCAGCGCCGCCGCCAAGGCGTACCAGGTGATCGCATATTGCAGATGGTCGTTCGGCAGCTCGGTGATCGTCTGCCCACCTTGCGGCCAGCCGCCGGCATTGGGCGTCTTGCCGGCATCGACATAGAAGGGTAGCGCGCTGCCGACGCCTGCCGCCTGCGCCATCGCCGGGATGTCGATCGAGAACCAGGAATTCCTTTGCGGCTCGTTGGCGGGAGTGAACCAGCCCGCCGGCTCGGGCAGGCGCAGCAGCCCGGTCACCGCGGTCGGGCCGGCGATCTCGCCGGCGGCGCGGGTCGCGGGTACCTGGCGCGCGGTCGGGACGAAGCCGCGATCGACCAGCAAGATCGACCCATCCTCGAGGCGGAACGGCGTGACGATATGAAAGCCCTGATCGCCCTTGAGCGATTGCGCGTTGAGATAAAGCTCGCGGTCGTTGAGGAATTGCCCTTCCGCGCGCACCGGGTGGAATTCGAGCGCGCGCGCCTCCTCGAGGGTCTTGGGCAAAGGCACCGGCGGCGCGGTGAGCGCCGCGTTGCGCTGCGCGATCAGCCCTTCCTTCCAGCCGAGGCGCTGCACCTGCCAGCTGCCGAGGCCCAGGAGCAGCAACAGGCCGAAAGCCGACCACAGCGTCGGCCAGAGCAGCGAGCGACGCGCCACCGGATCAGGCGCCGCCCAAGGCGCGGTAGCGGTACTGCATGGCGATCAGCCAGGCCTTGAACGGCCGCAGCAGCGCGATCGCGCCGCCGATGACGACCGGCGTCCAGAGCACGATATGCACCCAGAAAGGCGGCGCGAATTCGATCTCGACCAGTATGGCGAGCCCGACCACGATCGCGCCGAGGATCAGCACGACGAAAGCCGCGGGCCCGTCGCCGGCATCCTGCGCCGCGAGGTCGAGGCCGCAGGCGCTGCAGCGCGGCGCCACGGCCAGAAGTCCGTCATAGAGCTTGCCCTTGCCGCAGCGCGGGCAGCGGCAGCGGAGCGCCGCGCCGAGAACCGAGACCGAAGAACGGGGCTCGGCCCCGCTCATTCGCCGAAGCTGGTCACGCCGGCGCTGCCCCACCAATAGATGCAGATGAAAAGGAACAGCCAGACCACGTCGACGAAATGCCAATACCAGGCCGCGGCCTCGAAGCCGAAATGATGATCGGGGCGGAACTGGCCCTTGATGGCGCGGATCAGGCAGACGAACAGGAAGGTCGTGCCGATGATGACATGGGCGCCGTGGAAGCCGGTCGCCATGAAGAAGGTCGAGGGATACATGCCCTGGGTGAAGCCGAAGGCGGCGTGGGTGTATTCATAGGCCTGCAGCGAGGTGAAGCAGAGGCCGAGGAACACGGTGAGCGCGAGGCCCTGGATCAGGCCCTTGCGGTTGTTCTCCAAGAGCGAATGATGCGCCCAGGTGACGGTCGTGCCCGAGGTCAGGAGCACGAGCGTATTGAGGAACGGCACCTCGAAAGGATCGAAGGGATGGATGCCCTTGGGCGGCCACACCCCGCCCATCGCCGCCGTGGGATAGAGCGCGGCGCTGAAATAGGCCCAGAAGAAGGCCGAGAAGAACATCACCTCGGAAGCGATGAAGAGCGCCATGCCGAAGCGCATCCCGATCTGCACGACCGGATTGTGGAAGCCGTCATAGACCGCCTCGCGAATCACGTCGCGCCACCACACGAACATGATCGCGAGCACGCCGATGAAGCCGAGGATCATCACCCAGGTCTGGCCGCCATGCAGCCACCACACCGCGCCGCCGGTGAGCGTGCCGGCGGCGACCGCGCCGACGATCGGCCAGAAGCTGGGATCGACCAGGTGGTAGGGATGGTGGTGGCCGTGATAGTCGAAATGCTCAGGCTCGATGGGCTCAACGGTCATGGCTTGCTCGCGCGGCTCAATTGATCGAGGTTGGATTGATCGGATTGGGTGAGGGAAGCGCCGAGGACTGGACCGGCGGCTCGCCGGTGTCCTTGGCGCGGAACATGGTGTAGCTCAGCGTGATGGTGTCGACATCGTCGGCGTTATGGTCGTTGACGATGTCGGGATCGACGTAGAACTGCACCGCGAGATCGGCGGCTTCGCCCGGCGCGAGGTGCTGCGCCGAGAAGCAGAAACATTGCAGCTTGTCGAAATAGAGCCCGGCCTTCGACGGCGTGACGTTGAAGGTCGCCGTGCCGGTGACCGGCGCGCGGCTCATGTTGAAGGCGCGGTATTTGATCACCTTGATCTCGCCGGGATGGACGTCGACCGAGCGCTGCTCGGGGCGGAACTCCCAATCGAGGCCCGGCGCGACGGTCGAATCGAAGCGCACGGTGATGGTGCGACCGGCCACGATCTGGTCGGCGGCCTGGGTCACGCGCTGCGTCGTGCCGTTATAGCCGGTCGCGGCGCAGAACAGGCGGTAGAGCGGCACCGAGAAGCCGACCAGCACGCACATGGCTCCGACGATGCCGAGCAGCGCGCCCGCCGTCGCGCCCTTGCGCCGGCCGCTGCCGCTCATGGCAGCATCCCCAGCCGCACGATGGTGACGATATAGAGCAGCACCGCGAGCCCGATCAGGATGCCGAGCAGCGCCAGGTTCTTGTCGCGCCGCCGCTTGTCGTCAGGGGTCATCGCCAGCCACCTCACGACGCCACCGAGAAATCGAGCGCGCGGTCCGCGACCAGGAGCGCGAACAACAAGAAGAGATAGAGCAGCGAGAAATGGAACATCTGCCGCGCGGCGCGCGTGCCGGGATCGCGCATGACGCGCAGATTGCAGAGCGTGAAGACGGCCGAGAGCGCCAGCGCCGGCGCGCCGTAGAACCAGCTCGCCGCGCCGAGCAGCGTCGGCGCCAGCGCCACCGGCCAGAGCGCCACGGTGTAGAGCAGCATCTGTTTCTTGGTTTCGCGCGCACCCGCGACGACGGGCAGCATCGGCACGCCGGCCTTGGCATAGTCGCCGGTGCGATAGAGCGACAGCGCCCAGAAATGCGGCGGCGTCCAGAAGAAGATCAGCGCGAAGAGCGCCAGCGCCGGCAGGCCGATCTGGCCGGTCGCCGCCGCCCAGCCGACGAGCGGCGGGAAGGCGCCGGCGGCGCCGCCGATGACGATGTTCTGCGGCGTGCGGCGCTTCAGCCAGATCGTATAGACGAAGACATAGAAGGCGATGGTGATCGCCAAAAGGATCGCGGCGACGACATTGAGCGCCAGCGCCATCAGCGTCACCGAGCCGACCGCCAGCACCGCGCCGAAGCCGAGCGCGTCGCCCGGCGCCATGCGTCCCGCCGGCAGCGGCCGGTCCTTGGTGCGCTCCATCAGCGCGTCGAGGTCGCGGTCGTACCACATGTTGATCGCGCCCGACGCGCCCGCGGCAACCGCGATGCACAGCACGGCGACGAAGCCCAGAATCGGGTTGAGATGCCCGGGCGCGAGATAGAGGCCGGCCCAGCCGGTGAAGACGACCAGCGACATCACCCGCGGCTTCAACAGCGCGAAATAATCGCCGACGCCGCCGACCGCGTCGCGCGCGACCGCATCAGCGGCCGCCGCGCGCGGCGCCGCGACCGCGCGGGAGCCGACGAGACTGGCGGAGAGATCGGCCATCGCTCGCGTCAATGCGCCGGCGACGACGCGATCACCGGCAGCTCGTCATAGGAATGGAAGGGCGGCGGCGATGGCAGGGTCCATTCGAGGGTGGTCGCGCCGGGGCCCCAGTAATTCGCGCCGACGCGCTTCCCGGCGAACAGGGTCTGGAAGACGATATAGACGAAGAGAAGCGTCGAAGCGCCGGTGATAAACGAGCCGATCGAGGCCACCATGTTCCAGCCGGCAAAAGCGTCGGGGTAGTCGCTGATGCGGCGCGGCATCCCGGCGAGGCCGAGGAAGTGCATCGGGAAGAAGGTGAGATTGACGCCGATGAACGTCGTCCAGAAATGGATCTGGCCGAGCGTCTCGTTGTATTGCCGGCCCGACATCTTGCCGATCCAGTAGTAGAAGCCGGCGAAGAGACCGAACACGGCGCCGAGCGACAGCACGTAGTGGAAATGCGCCACCACGTAATAGGTGTTGTGGAGATAGTGGTCGACGCCGGCGTTCGCGAGCACCACGCCGGTGACGCCGCCGACGGTGAAGAGGAAGATAAAGCCGATCGCGAACAGCATCGGCGTCTTGAACTCGATCGAGCCGTCCCACATGGTCGCGATCCAGGAGAAGATCTTGATGCCGGTCGGCACTGCGATGACCATGGTCGCGGCGGTGAAATAGGCCTGGGTGTCGACGCTGAGACCGGTGGTGAACATGTGGTGCGCCCAGACGACGAAGCCGATCACGCCGATCGAGACCATCGCATAGGCCATGCCGAGATAGCCGAAGATCGGCTTCTTCGAGAAGGTCGAGACCACCTGGCTGACGATGCCGAAGGCCGGCAGGATCATGATGTAGACTTCGGGGTGGCCGAAGAACCAGAACAGGTTGAGGAACAGCAACGGATCGCCGCCGCCCGCCGGATCGAAGAAGGTGGTGCCGAAATTGCGGTCGGTCAGCAGCATGGTGATCGCGCCGGCGAGCACCGGCAGCGACAAGAGCAAGAGGAACGCGGTCACCAGGATCGACCACACGAAGAGCGGCATCTTGTGCAAGGTCATGCCGGGCGCGCGCATGTTGAAGATCGTGGTGATGAAATTGATCGCGCCCATGATCGAGGACGCGCCCGCCAAATGCAGCGAGAAGATCACCATGTCGACCGAGGGGCCGGGATGGCCGATCTTCGCCGAGAGCGGCGGATAGACCGTCCAGCCGACGCCCGCACCATCGCCGATCATGGTCTGGCCCGCCATCAGGAGGAAGGCCGGCACCAAAAGCCAGAAGCTGATGTTGTTCATGCGCGGAAACGCCATGTCGGGCGAACCGATCATCAGCGGCACGAACCAATTGCCGAAGCCGCCGATCAGCGCCGGCATCACCACGAAGAACACCATGAGGAGGCCGTGCGCCGTGATGATGACGTTGTAGAGCTGATGGTTGTTGGCGAAGAGCACGTCGCCCGGCCGCATCAGATTGTAGCGCATGACGATCGAGAGCGCGCCGGCGATGAGGGCGGCGGTGATCGAGAAGATGATGTAGAGCGTGCCGATATCCTTGTGGTTCGTCGAGGCGAGCCAGCGCGTCCAGAAGGCCGGGACGTGATCGTGTCCCGCTTCGTGGCCGTGGCCGTAACCGCCATGCGCGTGAGTGTCGGTCGTCATTCGCTCGCTCCTCGCGAAATACGTACTTAGCTGACTCGAGACGCGACGGTTACTGAGCCGCCGCCAGGCGCACGCCCGCATCGGGCGGCGAGTCGGCCGTGGCGAATTTCTGCTTCGCCGCCGCCGCCCATTTGGCGAAATCATCCTTCGAGACCACGTCGACCTCGATCGGCATGAATGGATGATTGACGCCGCAGATCTGATTGCACTGGCCGAAGAAGGTGCCGGTGCGCTCGAACTGGAACCAGCTCTCGTTGACGCGGCCGACCACGGCGTATTCCTGGACGCCGGCCGACGGCAGATACCAGCTGTGAATCACATCGGTGCCGGTGATCAGCACCCGCACCACCGCGCCGACCGGCACCACGACCGGATTGTCGACGCCCAAAAGCCGCGGCTTGCCCTGCTTCGCGTCGTCCGCCTCGGAGAGCACGTTGCTGTCGAAAGCGAAGTCGCCCTGATCGGGATATTCGTAGGACCAGTACCACTGATGGCCGGTCACCTTCAGCGTCATATCCGCATGCTCGGTGCGGTTCTCGTAATAGAGCAGCTTGAAGGACGGGATCGCGATCGAGACGAGGACGAGCACCGGAACGGCGGTCCACACCACTTCGAGCAGCGTGTTGTGCGTCGTCGTCGACGGCACCGGATGGCGCTTGGCGCTGAAGCGCACCATCACATAGACCAAAAGGCCAAGCACGAAGACGGTGATCAGCGTGATGATGACGACGAGCTCGTTGTGGAAGCTATCGATCGCGTCGCGCACCGGCGTCGCGCCGGCGACCATGCCGAGCTGCCAGTCCTTCGGCTGCTCGACGAAGCCGCTTTGTGCCCAGGCCGGCATCGCGATGCCGGCGAGCGTCAGGGCCAAGCCGGCACGCGCCGCCGCACCACACACCGTCGCCACGAATTTGCGGATTGACCCCATGCCTTCTGCGCCCCTCATCCTGCCGGCGGCCACCGGCTCCGCGCCAACTGAAGGCGCGCGCGTCGGAAATTACGCGTCTCTCTTAGCCCCTGCGCAGGCATGACGCCAACCGCATCATTGCGACTTTATGCCGCATAAAACAAGCGCTTGGCGGTGTAACGGGAGTCACCGCATCCCATATGACGGAAATGACACTGGCCCCGCTTCTTGCTTCGTGGCAAGAAGCCGCGCGGGAGAGAGAACATGACCGACCTTGCCCTGACCGACGACCTGTTTTTCACCAAGACCGGCATGGACCGCGCGCGCGTCGAAAAGCTCGTCGCCGAGGCGCTGCACGGCATGGATGACGGCGAGTTGTTCCTCGAATATTCGCAGTCGGAAAGCCTGACCCTCGACGACGGGCGGATCAAATCCGCCGCCTTCGACACCGCGCAGGGCTTCGGCTTGCGCGGCCTCAGCGACGAGGCGGCGGGCTACGCCCATGCCTCGGAACTGAGCGAGGAGGCGATCCGCCGCGCCGGCGACGCGGTCCGCGCCGTTCGCCAGGGCCATAGCGGCGATTTCGCCGCGCCGCCGCCCGGCACCAACCGTCAGCTCTACACCGAGGCGAATCCGCTGCATCGGGTCGATTTCGCCGCCAAGACCAAACTCCTCGGCGAGATCGACGCCTACGCGCGGGCCAAGGACCCGCGCGTGCGCCAGGTCTCGGCCTCGCTCGCCGGCGTCTGGCAAGCGGTGCAGATCATCCGCCCCGACGGCCGCCATGCCGACATCCGCCCGCTGGTGCGGCTCAATGTCAGCATCGTCGTCGGCGAGGGCGACCGCATGGAGAGCGGCACCTCGGGCGCCGGCGGCCGGCTCGAATATCAGCGCTTCATCGATCCGACCAATTGGCAGGCGCAGGTCGACGAGGCGCTGCGCCAGGCGCTGGTCAATCTCGACAGCGTGCCGGCACCTGCCGGCGAGATGCCGG
This sequence comes from Allostellaceae bacterium, assembly GCA_036501365.1. Taxonomy (GTDB): domain Bacteria; phylum Pseudomonadota; class Alphaproteobacteria; order ATCC43930; family CGMCC-115725; genus CAIKMD01. The sequence continues at coordinate 16,686 of DASYAL010000019.1, forward strand.
TGGTGCTCGGCCCCGGCTGGCCGGGCGTGATGCTGCACGAGGCGGTCGGCCACGGCCTCGAAGGCGATTTCAACCGCAAGAAGACCTCGGCCTTCGCCGGCCTGATCGGCCAGCGCGTCGCCTCGCCCGGCGTCACCGTGGTCGATGACGGCACGATCCCCGATCGTCGCGGCTCGCTGTCGGTCGACGACGAGGGCACGCCGTCCAACTACACCGTGCTGATCGAGGACGGCATCCTCAAAAACTATATGCAGGACCGCCTCAACGCGCGGCTCATGGGCATGAAGCCGACCGGCAACGGCCGGCGCGAGAGCTTTGCCTATGCGCCGATGCCGCGCATGACCAACACCTATATGCTCGCCGGCGACAAGGACCCCAAGGAGATCATCGCCTCGGTGAAGCGCGGCCTCTATGCCGTCAATTTCGGCGGCGGCCAGGTCGACATCACCTCGGGCAAGTTCGTGTTCTCTGCCTCGGAGGCCTATCTCATCGAGGACGGCAAGGTCGGCAAAGCGGTGAAAGGCGCGACCCTCATCGGCAACGGCCCCGACGCGCTGACCAAGATCTCGATGATCGGCAACGATCTCGCGCTCGACAGCGGCATCGGCACTTGCGGCAAGGACGGCCAGGGCGTGCCGGTCGGCGTCGGCCAGCCGACGCTGCGGATGGACGGCCTCACCGTCGGCGGCACCGCGGCATGAGTCTCGGCGCATGAGCCCTCGTCCATGAGAGGGGGCCGGCGGGCGGCGCTCCCGTTGCTCGCCGCGTTTTTCGCAATCTTCGGCATCGCGAACGGCGCGCGCGCCTGCGATCTCGATCACGCACCCTCGACGCGCTGGACCATCGTCAAGCACGGCGCGATCAGCACGCTTGTCACGCCGTGCGGCGACAGCTTCTTCTCGACCGGCGTCAACGTGCTCGATGCCGGCATCACCGCCGGCTATCTCGACCGGCCGCATTACGACTGGCGCAACAGCGCCAGCTCGATCGACGAATGGATCGCCCAGACCAAGGATCGGCTCGGCCAGTGGGGCTTCAATACCGCCGGCGCGTGGTCGCTGCCGCCGCAACAATTGAAGCTGCCGAGCATCATCAATCTCGAGCTCGGACGGCTGGCGCAGTTCCACTGGTTCGATCCGTTCGATCCGGCCGCGGTCGCGCGCATATATGCCGAAGCGAAGACGCTCACCGCGCCCTATCGCGACTCGCCCTATCGCATCGGCTATTTCGCGGACAACGAAGTCGGCTGGTGGGACGGCGCGTTGTTCCTGTTCTATGGCCAGAAGCCGGCGACCAGCTTCACGAAGCAGCGCTGGGTCAAAATGCTGCGCGAGGAATATCGCGGCGACTGGCGCCGCTTTGCCCAGGATTTCGTGCCGCCGCCGGGCGTCGTGTCCTGGGACGCGCTGCTCAAAGCCGAAGCGCCGACCAAGCTGCGCGCCGGCGGTCACGGCATGGCCGCGGTCGAGCGCTGGACCGGCATCGTCGCCGGCGAATATTACCGGGTGGCGCGCGCCGCATTGAAAGCCGCCGATCCGGGCGCGCTGTTCTTCGGCGACCGGTTGCCGATCTATTACGACCAGGCCGCGATCCGCGCCGAGGCGCCTTACGTCGATGCGCTCGCCATCAACTACAACGTCGACAGCCCCGAAGGCTGGCTCGCGCCCTATTTCTTCGACGGGTTGCGGAAACTGACCGGCGGCAAGGCGGAGCTGATCTCGGAATGGTTCTACGCCGCGCATGAGAACCGCACCGGCAACCGCAACAACGGTCATCTGATGACGGTCGAGACCCAGGCCGAGCGCGCCGCCGGCGCCGCGGCCTCGGCGAAGCTCTTCGCCGGCATCCCCGAGATCGTCGGCCTGCACTGGTTCCAGTATTACGACTATCCGGTCGGCGGCCGCGCCGACAGCGAGGACTACAATTTCGGCCTCGTCGACATCCGCAACCAGCCCTACGAGCAATTGGTGGCGGCGCTCGGCGCGGCCAATCACGCGCTGCCGACGATTCACGATCGTGCCGGCGCGATTGCACGGCCGAGCATCAAGGATTTCGCGATCCCCGACGCGGCCATCGACCCGCAGCACCTGTCGCTGATCGATTGGCCGAAACCCGCGTCGCTGCTGCCGCCGCTGAAGCCCTCGCCGGGCAGCGTCGCTTTCGGCGAGGCCTATCTCGCTTGGAGCGCGAACGGGCTGGCGCTCGCCACTATCGGCCAGGATTACGACGATCTCGGCCTGTTGGATTACGGCGCGCGCTATCCGCTGAGCGAGGCTTATCGCCTCGAGCTCGACGTCGATGCCGGCGCCGGGCCGAAACGCTTCACGCTCTATTTCATCCCGCCCAAGGGCTCGACCAAGGACTATCCGCCGATGGCGCCGAAGCTCTGCGCCGGCACGGTCGCCGACCTCACCGACGACGATTGCCCGGCGATCCCCGGTGCGCAGGCGCTCTACTTCGGCGCCGATCAGCCGCGGGTGGTCGCCGAGGCGCTGCTGCCGTGGGGCGCTCTTGGCACCGACGGCCCGCCGCCCGATGGCAAGCTCAAGGTGGAGATTTCGGCGGTCTCCTGGGACAACGGCCGCTGGATGTCGCTGTCCGGCCTGCCGCCGCGCCAGGGCTCGGCCGCGCCGCGCCGCTGGCTGACGGTGCCGCTCGCGGCTAAAGGCGCCGCGGCGGAGTAACACGGGCGCGTTAGATTGGGCTCAGCAACGGGAGGTGCGCCCATGGCTGCGGACGGACTCGTCACGATTCCAAGCCGGCACGGCGTCAAGGACACGATCGACCGGCTCGAAGCCGCGGTGAAGGCCAAGGGCATGACGGTGTTCGCGCGGATCGATCACGCCGCCGGCGCCACAGCTGCCGGCCTGGCGCTGCGTCCGACCGAGCTCTTGATCTTCGGCAATGCCAAAGCCGGCACGCCGTTGATGCAGGCGCACCAGGCGATCGGCATCGATCTGCCGCTCAAGGCGCTCGCCTGGGAAGATGCCGGCGGCAAAGTGTGGCTCGCCTATAACGATCCCGGCTGGCTCGCCGCGCGGCACGGCATCGGCGCGACCAGCGCGGCGATCACCTCGGCGATGGCAGCCGCGCTCGCCGCGTTCGCGAAGCACGCCGCCGAAAGCTAATACGCGTCCTCGACATAGACGGGATCGACGATGCCGCGCCAGCGCGTCGCGTAATCGTCCAAGAGCTTGTCGGCCGGCGTCTTGCCGGATTGCGCCGCCTCGATCACCGGCAAGAGGAACTGGCTCTCGTCGTCGCCGGCGCCGTCCTGGCGCGCGCGCCGCTTGAGCCCCGCTTTCGCCAGCTCGACCACAGCGAGCGCGACCTGTTGCAGCTTGTCGCCGCGGAAACGCGTGTCGAGGCCGAGACGCGGCACGTCGCCGCGCAACTGCTCGCGATCCTCGGCGCTCCAATCCTTCACCAGGTCCCAGGCGGCATGCAGCACGTCGCCGTCATAGAGCAGCCCGGTCCAGAACGCCGGCAGGGCGCAGAGATTGCGCCACGGCCCGCCATCGGCGCCGCGCATCTCGATGTAGCGCTTGATGCGAATCTCGGGAAAGACGGTGGTGAGATGATCCGACCAGTCGCTCAAGGTCGGGACCTCGCCCGGCAGGCCCGGCAGCTTGCCGACGAGAAAATCGCGGAACGATTGGCCGGCGACGTCGATATAGTTGCCGTCGCGATAGACGAAATACATCGGCACGTCGAGCATCCAATCGACATAGCGCTCGAAGCCGAAGCCGTCCTCGAACACGAACGGCAAGGTGCCGCAGCGATCGGGATCGACATCGGTCCAGACCTGGCTGCGATAGGAGAGAAAGCCCGAGGGCTTGCCCTCGATGAACGGCGAGTTGGCGAAGAGCGCGACGGCGATTGGCTGCAGCGCCAAGGAGACACGCGACTTCAGCACCATGTCGGCTTCGGAAGCGAAATCGAGATTGACCTGCACGGTGCAGGTGCGAAGCATCATGTCGATGCCAAACCGGCCTTTGGTCGGCATGTAGCGCCGCATCACCGCATAGCGGCGCTTCGGCATCCAGTGACAATCCTCGCGTTTCCATTTCGGCAGGAAGCCGAGGCCGAGCATGCCGAGGCCGAGCTCTTCCGTCACTTCACGCATCTGCTTGAGATGGCCGTGCAACTCGGCGCAGGTCTGATGCAGCGTCTCGACCGGCGCGCCCGAGAGCTCGAATTGTCCGCCCGGCTCCAGGGAGATCGCGCCGCCGCCATCCTCGGAGAGGCCGACGATGTTCTCGCCATCGAGCACCGGCTGCCAGCCGAAGCGCTGCAGCCGCTCGAGGATCGCGCGGATGCCGCTCTCGCCCTCGTAGGCGACGGGGCGAAGGTCGCCGCGGCGGAAGATGAACTTTTCGTGTTCGGTGCCGATACGCCAGTCGGCGCGCGGCTTGCAGCCGGCCGCGAGATACTCGACAAGCTGACGCTTGTCGGTGACGGGTGCGCCGCCGGAATGCGAAGGTGCCGACATAAAAGATGACCGCTCCAGATCTTTGTTTACCGGCGCTGCGCCGTCTCCCCCCGAAGCGCTTGCAGCACCGCCAGCCCCGCCAACGCGGCCGTATCGGCGCGCAAGATTCGCGGTCCCAGACTAACGGCCGAAACAAAGGGGAGTTTCCGGAGGGCGTCAAGCTCCGTTTCGGCAAAGCCGCCCTCCGGGCCGATGAGCACGGCCCAGGCTTGCGCGCTCTGTCCCTGGAGCGCGACCGCGGCCGGCGGCGCCGTCCCGGATTCGTCACAGAGCATGATGCGGCGCGCGGCATCCCACGCGCTCAGCAGCGTTGTCAGCGATTGCGGCGGATGGAGCGCGGGCACGGTGAGGCGCTCGCTCTGCTCCGCGGCCTCGATCGCATGAGCGCGCAGCCGGTCGAGATTGAGGCGCTCGACCATGGTGTGCTGCGTCATTACCGGCAGCAGCGCGCTGGCGCCGAGCTCGGTCGCCTTCTCGACCAGGTAATCGATGCGCGCGCGCTTCAGCGGCGCGAAGACGAGCCAGAGATCGGGCTCAGGCGTCTGGTCGCGCGATTGCGTTTCGATGACCGCACGCGCATCGCGCTTGCCGAAATGCTCGAGCCGGGCGTGGAACTCGCCGTCGCGGCCATTGAACAGCGCGACCGCCTCGCCTTCGCCGAGACGCATCACATTCCTGAGATAATGCGCCTGATCGGGCGACAGCTCGACCACCGCGCCGGCGGCGAGCGCAGTTTCGACGAAGAGACGCGTGGCGGGCCTTGGTTCCATAGTGAGAACTTAGCATGCGCCGCTTATTGCAGGACCACCCTGCGCCCTTCGACTTCGCTCAGGATGAGGTAGATCTGCGCGGGCATCGTCCATCGCAAGATGCCATGCACAATTTCACCTCACCCTGAGCGAAGTCGAAGGGCGCGCGCTCGCCCTGCAACTTGTATCGAACGCGGAGCGCCGTCATCCTCGGCGCATGGCCGAGCTTCGCACCGATATCCGCAGCGGCGATTGGGTCGATCGCCGCGCGCCGCGCCTGCTGCGGCCCTATCTGCGCCTCGCGCGGCTCGACCGGCCGATCGGCACATGGCTATTGCTCTTTCCGTGCTGGTGGGGGATCGCCCTCGCCGCCCCGCGCTGGCCGGATTTATGGCTGATGGCGCTGTTCGGTGTCGGCGCGGTGGTGATGCGCGGCGCCGGCTGCACCTTCAACGACATCGTCGATCGCGATTTCGACGCGCGGGTCGAGCGCACGCGGGCGCGCCCGATCCCCTCGGGCGCCGTCAGCGTTCCGGCGGCGATCGCCTTTCTCGTCCTCCAGCTCGCGATCGGCGCGCTGATCCTCTTCTCGCTGAACGGGCTTGCGATCGCGCTCGGCCTCCTCGTGATCGTGCTGATCGCGACTTACCCGTTCATGAAGCGCATCACCTATTGGCCGCAATTCTTTTTGGGGCTCAATTTCAATTGGGGCGCATTGATGGGCTGGGCGGCGGCGCGCGGCGATCTCAGGATGCCGGCGCTCTGGCTCTATCTCGGCGGCATCGCCTGGACCTTGGGCTACGACACGATCTACGCCCATCAGGACAAGGACGACGACGTGCTGATCGGCGTCAAATCCTCGGCGCTGGCGCTCGGCGGCTGGACGCGGCCGTTCCTCTTTCTCGCTTATGCCGTGGCGCTCGGATTCTGGGCGGTGGCCGGGACCAGCGCGGGGCTCGGCCTCCTCTATCGCGCGGCGCTGGTCTGTGTCGCATTTCAGCTGTTCTGGCAGGCCGCGACGGTCGACATGTCGAGCCAGCCCGATTGCCTTGCCAAGTTCCGCTCCAACCGCTGGACCGGCTGGATCCTGCTCGCGGGCATCGTCGCCGCGCATGTCCTCTGACGCCCCCTCTTTCGATTCGGAAGCCTTTATTCACGCCAACACCGCGCTCGAAGCGCCGTCGCTGGTGCCCGAGATCGCGCTGCATCTCGCGAGCGCGGTGACGCCACTCTGGCACGCGACCGAGGCGACGCTCGCCGCGACGCAACTGCCGCCGCCTTACTGGGCCTTCGCCTGGCCCGGCGGTCAGGCGCTAGCGCGGCATCTGCTCGATCATCCGACGCTGGTCGCGGGCAAGAGCGTGCTCGATATCGGCGCCGGCTCGGGGCTGGTTGCGATCGCGGCCAAGAAAGCTGGCGCGCACCGCGTCGTCGCCGCCGAGATCGATGCTCTCGCCCGCGCCGCGATCGGGCTCAATGCCGCGCGCAACGCCGTCGCAATCGAGATCGAGAGTGCCGACCTCATCGGCGGCGCCGGCGCTTGGGACATGATCCTTGTCGGCGATATGTGCTACGAGCGGCCGCTCGCCGAGCGGCTGACCGCGTGGCTGCACGCGCTCGCCGCGCGCGGCGCGACCGTGCTGCTGGGCGATCCCGGCCGCGCCTATCTGCCGAAGGACCGCCTCCGCGAGATCGCGCGCTACAGCGTGCCGACCTCGCTCGACCTCGAGGACCGCACCATCCGCGAGACGGTGATCTGGCAGCTGGGCGATACGCTCGCTATATGAAGCGCCGAGGCCATTCGAGGAATCCCCCATGTCGCAGAACGATCCGCTGAGCTTGCTCGGCGATCTCATCGCCCGCGCGCTGAAGGCCGGCGCCGACGCCGCCGATGCCGTGCTGTTCGAGAGCGCCGCGCTCAGCCATGCCCAGCGCCTCGGCAAGGTCGAGAAGCTAGAGCGCTCCGAGGGCTACGATCTCGGCCTGCGTGTCTTGATCGGCAAGCGCCAGGCGATCGTCTCCTCGAACGACCGCAGCCCGGCCGCGCTCGGCGAGCTGCTCGAGCGCGCCATCGCCATGGCGAAGACCGTGCCGGAGGATCCTTATTGCGGCCTCGCCGCGCCGGAAGAGCTGGCGCGCGACTGGCCGTCGCTCGATCTCGTCGATCCCACCGAGCCGCCGCCCGAGACCTTGATCGCACGCGCGGCGGCGGCCGAGGATGCGGCGCGCGCGGTGGCGGGCGTGACCAATTCCGAGGGCGCCGAAGCGAGCTGGAGCCGATCGAGCGTCGCGCTCGCCGCCTCGAACGGCTTTGCCGGCGGCTATAGCGGCACCCATTCGAGCATCAGCGCCGCCGTGCTCGCCGGCACCGGCACCGGCATGGAGCGCGATTACGATTATTCGACCGCAGTCTGGGCCGAGGACCTGCTCGACCCGCAAGCGATCGGCAAGAGCGCCGGCGAGCGCGCGGTGAAGCGCCTCAATCCGCGCAAGGTGCCGACGCAGAAAGTGCCGGTGGTGTTCGATCCGCGGGTCGCCGGCGGCATGCTGCGCCATCTCGTCGGCGCGATCAGCGGCCCCTCGATCGCGCGCGGCACCAGCTTTTTGAAAGATAAGCTCGGCCAGCGCATCTTCCCTGCGGGACTCGCGATCATCGATGATCCGCACCGCAAGCGCGGCCTCAGGGCCAAGCCCTTCGACGGCGAAGGCGTGCGCAACCAGCGCCGCGCCCTCATCGAGGACGGCGTGCTCCAGACCTGGCTGCTCGATCAGCGTTCGGCGCGGCAGCTCGGCCTCAAAAGCACCGGCCATGCCAGCCGCGGCACCTCGGGACCGCCCGGCCCGGCGCCGACCAATCTCTATATGGAGCCGGGCAAGCTTACGCCCGAGGCGCTGATTGCCGATATCAAGCAAGGTTTCTATGTCGGCGAGCTGATGGGCATGGGCGTCAACGGCGTCACCGGCGATTACAGCCGCGGCGCCGCCGGCTTCTGGATCGAGAACGGCGCGCTCGCCTATCCCGTCAGCGAGGTGACGATCGCGAGCAACCTCAAAGAGATGTTCCTCCACCTCACCGCCGCGAACGATCTCGTCTTCAAGACCGGCAACGACGCGCCGACCCTGCGCATCGAGGGCATGACCGTCGCCGGCGCGTGATCGCGCTTAGGCGATGATCGCGAGCGGCGCCGCGGCGAGACGGATGCTCGCTGGCAGATGCGCGCGCACATCGCCGTCGATCTGCACCGGCGCGCCTTCGGGCCCCGAGAGCTCGATCGTCGCCGCGCGCCGCACCTCGACATCGCATTGCCGCGCCAGCGTGCCGGTCACGACGCCGGCCATGTAGCGCAAGGCGGCGAGGCGCGACTTCGCCGGAAACAGCACGGTGTGGAGCTCGGGCCGGTCGAGCCGCGCCTCCGGCGCGAGCACGTAACGCCCGCCGTAGAAATGCGCGCGCGCCACGACCAGCGAGGCGGGCGACGTCTCGCGGCCGTCGAGACGCGCGAGGAAGCATTGGCGCTCGGGACGCGTCAGCTGCGCGAGGCTGCCCAGCGCGTAGGCGCCTTTGCCGAGGAGACGCTTCAAGCGGAGATTGAGATGCGCGACCACCTCGGCATCGAAGCCGACGCCCGCCATCAGCAGGAACCGCCACGGCTCGTTGCGCTCGGCGGTGACGATCTCGGCCGGCACGATCGCGCGCGGCGGCGCCAGCGCCGCGATCTCGGCGAGCGCTTCGGGAGCGCGCGGCAGGCCGAGCTCGTTCGCCAGCACGTTCGCGGTGCCGAGCGGCAGGATCGCCAGCGGCAGGCCGGACCGGGCGACGCCGTTCACCGCTTCGTTGATGGTGCCGTCGCCGCCGGCGACCGCGACCGCATCGAAGCGCGCCGGATCGGCGTTTTCGGCCAAGTCGCGGGCATGCAGCGGCGCGTTGGTCTCGGCGATGGTGACCTTGGCGCCGAGTCGCGCCAGCGCGGCGCCAAAGCGCTCGAACTTGCCGCGCGCACGCCGTCCCGCCGTCGGATTGTAAATCGCCAGAATCCGGCGCACCGCCATCGCTCCGCTTTTGCCGCGACCCTTATCGCCTGTCGGCGCCCGATCATCCAGCGCTAATTCGCCCCTTGCGGCGTTTTTGTCCGGAAAGAAGGGTTGCGGAACAGAGGCTTGGCCGATAAATCCCGGCCCTGCCCGGCGGCAAGCTCGTGCTATGATAGGGCAATGACGCCGCCGACCGCTTTTGCCGACCGCTGTCCCGTGCCCGTGAGCATCGCCAGGAATTGAGCGCCTCCTCATCAACGACCGCCGGCACCGCTCCCGCCGCCCGCGAGTTCTCGCACGCCACCTGGCCGCTAATGCGCCGGCTGGTGGTCGAGTTCCTACGCCCGCATCTCTTCAAGCTGATCCTCGCTTTCGCGGCGATGGGCGTCGTCGCCGGCGCGACCGCGGCCAATGCCTGGATGATGCAGCCGCTGATGGACAAGGTGTTCGTCGAGCACGACGAGACCCTGCTGCTGCTGATCCCGGGCGCGGTGATCGCGCTGGCGTTGATCAAGGGCTTCGCCGGCTATGCCCAATCGGTCTGGATGACCACCATCGGCCAGCGCCTCGTCGCCGACATCCAGGTGAAGCTCTTCGCCCGGCTGATGCGCGCGGACCTCGCCTATTTCCACGCCAATCCCGCCGGCACGCTGATCTCGCGTTTCGTCACCGACGCCGGGCTGCTGCGCGGCTGCGCCACCAACATCATGGCCGGCATCGGCAAGGAAGCGGTGACCGCGGTCTTCCTCGTCGCGCTGATGTTCTATCAGGATTGGCTCCTGGCGCTGATCGCCTCGATCGCCTTCCCGATCGCGTTCCGGCCGATGCAGCGCATCGGCAAGCGCATGCGCCGCGTCTCGGCCAACACCCAGGTCGAGACCGGGCAGTTCATGACCCTGCTCAACGAGACCTTCCAGGGCGCGCGCTACGTCAAGGCCTATGGCATGGAGGCCTACGAGATGTCGCGCGCCGAGCGCATCATCGAGAGCCTCTATGGTCTCGTCGAGAAGGCGCAGCGCGTGCGCTCGATCTCCTCGCCGCTGATGGAGGCCTTGGGCGGCATCGCGGTGGCGCTGGTCATCCTCTATGGCGGCCATCAGGTGCTGAACGGCGTGCGCACGCCGGGCGCTTTCTTTTCCTTTATCGCCGCGCTGCTGCTCGCCTACCAGCCGCTGAAGACCTTGGCCGGCCTCAACGCCAGCTTGCAGGAAGGCCTTGCCGCGGCGCAGCGGCTCTTCACCGTGCTCGATATCGAGCCCGATATTTACGACCGCGCCGGCGCCGCGGTGCTGCGCGTCTCGGGCGGCGCGGTGCGGTTCGAGGATGTGCGCTTCTCTTACGAAGCCGGGGCGCAGGCGCTGCGCGGCGCGACGCTCGAGATCCCCGCCGGCAAGACCGTGGCGCTGGTCGGCGCGTCGGGCGCCGGCAAGTCGACGATCATGAATCTGATCCCGCGCTTCTACGACACCAATGCCGGCGCGATCCTGATCGACGGCCAGGATGTGCGCGAGGTGACTCTCGCCTCGCTGCGCGCCGCGATCGGCCTCGTCAGCCAGGAGGTCAGCCTCTTCGACGACACGGTGCGCGCCAACATCGCCTATGGCCGCTTCGGCGCGAGCGAGGAGGAGATCGTCGCCGCCGCCAAGGCCGCCGCCGCCGACGAATTCATCCGCGCCTTGCCGCAAGGCTACGACACGGCGGTCGGCGAGCACGGCGTCAAGCTCTCGGGCGGGCAGCGCCAGCGTCTCTCGATCGCGCGCGCAATGCTGAAGAACGCGCCGATCTTGCTGCTCGACGAGGCGACCTCGGCGCTCGACACCGAATCCGAGCGCCAGGTGCAGGGGGCGCTGAAATCGCTGATGCAGGGCCGCACCACCCTGGTGATCGCGCATCGTCTCTCGACCGTGCTCGAAGCCGACATCATCTATGTGATCGATAGCGGCCGCGTGGTCGAGCGCGGCACCCATGCCGAATTGCTCCGCCGCAACGGCACTTATGCGCGGCTGCATGCGCTGCAATTCCTCGGCCGCGACGGCGCCGCGCCGCTGCAAGCCGCCTCGCTCGAGGCTTCGGCCTGAGCGATGGGGGCCTGAGCGATGGCGGCCTGAGCGATGGAGGGCTGAGCGATGCGGCTCACCAAGCGCTGGCTGCGCTCGAAATCCAGCCTCGGCCTCGCCTCCTGGCTGATCGCCGCTTATGCGCGCGCGATCTGGGCAACCGGCCGTTGGCAGATCGAGGGCCGCGAGCACCTGCTGCGTCTCCATGAGCAGGGCCGTCCGACCCTGGCGGCGTTCTGGCACGGGCGCATTCTGGTGATGCCCTTCGCCTGGCATCGGCGCACGCCGTTCCACATGCTGATCTCGTCGCATGTCGACGGCCGCCTGATCGCCGGCGCGGTCAGCTATTTCGGCATCGACTGGATCGCCGGCTCGTCGAGCGAGGGCGGCGGCGCCGCGCTGCGCAGCATGCTCCGCCATTTGAAGGCCGGCGATGGCGTCGGCATCACCCCCGACGGTCCCGACGGTCCGGCGATGCGCGCCAAGGCCGGCATCGTCGCCGCGGCACGGCTGTCGCGCGCGGCGGTCTTGCCGGTGAGCTATGCGACGCGCTGGCGGCGCATCCTCGGAAGCTGGGACCGCTTCCATCTGCCGCTGCCTTTCAGCCGCGGCGTGATGATCTATGGCGAGCCGATCGAGGTCGGCGATGCCGCCAATGACGCCGCGCTCGAGGCGTGCCGCGCGCTGATCGAGCAGCGCCTCAACGCGATCACCGCCGACGCCGATCGCCGCATGGGCCATGACGCCGTCGCGCCGGGCACCTTGAGCCGCACCGCCTTGCGCGATCTGAAGCGCGCGGAGCAGCGGCGATGAGTCTCCTCGGGCTCTACCAGGCCGGCACCACGGCGCTCGGTCCGGTGGTCGCGCTCTATCTCGCGCGGCGCATGGCGCACGGCAAGGAGGATCGCGAGCGTTTCGCCGAGCGCCAGGGTCATGCCAGCCGCTTGCGGCCGCCGGGGCCGTTGCTCTGGGTGCACGCCGCAAGCAACGGCGAGGCGGTGTCGATGCTGTCGCTGATCGACCGGCTGCTGGTCGAGCGCCCGGCGCTGTCGGTGCTGGTGACGACCGGCACCGTCACCTCGGCGCGGCTCCTGGCGCATCGCCTGCCCGCCGACCGCGCCTGGCACCAATACGTGCCGGTCGATCGCGCCGCTTATGTGCGGCGCTTCCTCGATCATTGGCGGCCCGATCTCGCGCTTTGGGTCGAGTCCGAGCTCTGGCCCAACCTCGTCGCCGAGACCGATCGCGCCGGCGTGCCGCTGCTCTTGTTGAACGGCCGCATGTCGCTGCGCTCGTTCCGCGGCTGGCAGCGCGTGCCCGGCCTCATCGGCCCGCTGCTCGCCGCCTTCGAGCTCTGCCTCGCCCAGGACGACGTGCAGGCCGACCGCCTGCGCCGCCTCGGCGCGGCGGCGGCGACCTCGGTCGGCGATCTCAAGACCGCGGCGGCGCCGCTGCCTTACGACGAGGGCGAGCTTGCCCGTATCGCCGCCGATGCCGGCAACCGGCCGCTCTGGCTCGCCGCCTCGACCCATGCCGGCGAGGAAGAAGCCGCCGCCGAGGTCCATCGCAGCCTGATCCGCGAGCGGCCGGGCCTGCTCACCATCATCGCGCCGCGGCATCCGGCGCGGGCGGCCGAGATCGCCGCAATGCTCGAGCAGCGCGGTCTCACCGTCGCGCGGCGCTCGGCGGGCGACGCGCTCGATGCCAGCATCGACATCTACCTCGCCGACACGCTGGGCGAGCTCGGCCTCTTCTACCGTCTCGCCGGCATTGCCTTCATCGGCGGCTCGCTGACGCCGGTCGGCGGTCACAATCCGCTCGAAGCGGCGCTGCTCGACTGCGCCATCCTGCACGGACCCGATATGAGCAATTGCGCGGTGATGACGCAGAGCCTCAGCGAGGCCGGCGCCAGCATCAAGATCGAGGACGCCGCCGCGCTCGCCACCGCCGTGCGCCGACTGCTCGGCGATCCGGTCGAGCGCGCCGGCCGCGCCGCCGCCGCGGCCGGCATCGCCAACGACAACCAGGCCGTGCTCGATGCGGTGCTGGCGCGGATCGCGCCCTGGCTCGATCGTCTCACCGTCCATGCTGCAAGCGCCTGAGTTCTGGGCACGGCCCGGACTCGCGTCGGACCTGCTCGCGCCGTTCGGCTGGGCCTATGGCGCGCTCGGCACGGCGCGACGCGGCCTGGCGCGGCCGGTGCATGTTGCCGCCCCGACGATCTGCGTCGGCAATCTCACGGCGGGCGGCGCCGGCAAGACACCGGTGGTGCTGAGCCTCGCGGCGCTGCTGCGCGACAAGGGCCGCCGGCCGCATATCCTCAGCCGCGGCTATGGCGGCAGCCGCAGAGGGCCGCTGCTTGTCGATGCAACGCACCACACGGCACAGGACGTCGGCGACGAGCCGCTGCTACTCGCCGCCGCGGCGCCGACCTGGATCGGCGCCGACCGCCTCGCCTCGGCGCGCGCGGCGATCGAAGCCGGCGCCGACGGCCTCCTGCTCGATGACGGCTTCCAGAATCCGGCGCTTGCATATGACGTCGCGCTCGTCGTGATCGATGGCGGCTACGGCATCGGCAATGGCCGCGTCATGCCGGCGGGCCCGCTGCGCGAGCCGGTCGCGCCGGCGCTCGCGCGGGCGAGCGCGGTCGTGATGATCGGCACGCGCCCGCCGCCGCTCGCTCTCGGCCGCGTGCCGATGCTTCGCGCGCAACTCGCGCCGATCGCCGGCGATGATCTGAGAAACACGCACGTTGTCGCTTTCGCGGGCATCGGCCGGCCGGCGAAATTCTTCGCGACCCTGCGCGAGCTCGGCGCCGATCTCACCGCGACACGCGGCTTTCCCGACCATCATCCCTATGCCGAGAGCGATCTCCGCGCGCTCGACGCGCGGGCGCAGGCCGATGGAGCCGCCCTCGTCACCACCGAGAAGGATTGGGTGCGGCTGCCGCCGGCCTGGCGCGAGAAGATCCGCGCGCTGAAGGTCGCGCTCTCCTGGGAGGATCGCGTCGCGCTCGACCGCATCCTCGCGCCGGCGCTAGCGAGCGCTCATGGCTAGCCGGGGCGCGATCCGTAATTTCGCCGAGGGCACCGGCGCCGTCATCGGCTATACCTTCTTTCGCCTGCTGCCGCTCGATTGGGCCTCGGCGCTCGGCGGCTTCGCCGCCCGCATGCTCGGTCCGCGCCTCGGCATCAGCAAGCGCGCCGACGAAAATCTGCGCCGCGCCTTGCCCGCGCTGAGTCCGGCCGAGCGCGGGCGCGTCATCCGCGGCATGTGGGACAATCTCGGCCGCGTCGTCGCCGAATATCCGCATCTCGATCAGTTCCGTCTCTTCGCCGACGACGGCCGCATCGAGGGGATCGATGCCGGCAACATCCTCGCGACCCGCGACCCGGCCAAGCGCTACATCTTCTTCTCGGCGCATTACGGCAATTGGGAGATCGCGATCCGCACCGCCGCGCAAGCGGGCTTCGAGGTCACCGGCGTCTATCGCGCGCCCAACAATCCGATCGTCGACCGCTTCATGCTCTGGGCGCGCGGCGCCGAAGGCGGCGAGCTGGTGCCGAAAGGCGACATCGCCGCCAAAAAGGCTTTCGGTGCGCTGCGCGAAGGCCGGGCGCTCTGCATGCTCGTTGACCAGAAGATGAATGACGGCATCCCGGTGCCGTTCTTCGGCCGCGACGCGATGACCGCGCCGGCGCTCGCCGTCCTCGCGTTGCGCTACGACTGTGTGGTGGTGCCGATCCGCATGCAGCGCCTCGGCGGCGCGCGCTTTCGCATGATCTCCGAGCCGCCGCTGGCGCTGCCGAAGACCGGCAACACCGAGGCCGACCGCTTGGCGCTGATGACCGCGGTCAACGGCATCGTCGAGCGCTGGGTGCGCGAGCGGCCCGAGCAATGGCTCTGGCTGCACCGCCGCTGGCCGGACGCGTAGCACAAGCGAGCGCCGCAGCTTCAGGCGCGGGCCGTCGTGCGAGGCGAAATCAGCTTCCCGGCATCTTTCCAGCGACGAGCTGCGGATCGAGCCGTACCTGATACCAGGCGACGCCCCAATGGAGATTGGGGCCGGTGGCGCGGCCGGTCGCGCCGAGCGTGCCGATCACCTGGCCTTGCGCGACCTTGTCGCCGCGCTTCACATCGAGCTTGCTGAGATGGACGTAGATCGTCGAGAGGCCATAGCCGTGATCGATGATCACCGTGCCGCCGGTGAAATAGAGATCGTGCTCCGCCAAGGTGATGGTGCCGGCGCCGGCAGCCTTGATCGGCGTGCCCGCCGGCGCCGCGATGTCGACGCCCAGATGCGGCGCGCGCGGCTGGCCGTCGAGGATGCTCTGGCTGCCATAGATGCCGCTGATCGTGCCGGTGACCGGCCATAGGAGCTTCTGCTCGAAATCGAGCGCGCCGCTGCTGGTGGCGAGCGCGGCGTCGAGCTCGGCGCTTTCGCGATGGATGCGCTGGAGCGTCTTGGCATCGGGCGTGACCTGCTCCTGCGGCAGCCCGTCGATGCGGCGCACATCCCATTGCCGCGGCGCCACAGCGAGATCGCGATGCGTCTTGCTGCCATCGGCGAAGGTAACATCGAGCGCCGCCTTAGCTGCCGCATCGCGGCCGAAGCCGAGAATGAAATGCCCGTCCGGCGCGACCCGCACCGGCTGGCCGTCGAGCGCGACCGTGGCGCCGGGATCGACGGTGCCGCGGATGAGCGCGCCTTGCGTCGCCGCGCCGTCGAGCGCGAGCGCCGCGGCCGACGCATGGCCGCTGAAAGCCAGAAGCGCGAACAAGGCGATGCCGAAAAGCTTGCCCTGATCGGCGGGATCGGTCTTGCGCTTGCGCGCTTTCGCCTCGCCCTCGGATTTCGCGACCACCGTGCCGTCATGGAATTCGATGGTGAGCGACGTGCCCGGCGGCACCTGGCTCGCGGCGGTCAAGACATGGCCGCGGGCGCGTATGATCGCATAGCCGCGCTCCAATTGCTGCTCGAGCGCGCGATAGAAGGCGAACAGTCGCGCCCCGGCGCTTTCGACGATGCCATACTGCCGCTCGAGGAACCGCGCCTTCGCCGCATCGAGCCGCGGCCAAAGCTGCATCAGCCGCTCGCGCTGAAGCTCGAGCTGATGGTTCAGCGCGGCGCCGCTGATGCGGTCGGCGGCGGCTTTGAGATGCAGCAATTGCACGCGCAGGAACTGGCGCATCGATTGGCGGAGCCGCTCGGCGCGGTCGTCGAGCCGCTGCGCTGCCTGGTGGATCAGCGCGACCGGATCGGGCAGGCCTCGAGCCAAGCCCGCCAGATGTGTCCGCTGCTCAGCCAACCCGCGCGACCAGGCGCGTACCAGGCGCGTGCCCTTGGCCTCGATCTCGGCGATCAGTTCCAGACGCACCGGCACCGCGATCTCGGCGGCGGCGGTCGGAGTCGGCGCGCGGCGGTCGCTGGCGTAGTCGATGAGGGTGGTGTCGGTCTCGTGGCCGACCGCCGAGATCAGCGGAATCGCGGAGGCGGCGGCGGCGCGCACGACGATCTCCTCGTTGAAGGCCATCAGGTCTTCGAGACTGCCGCCGCCGCGCGCGACGATGAGAAGATCGGGCCGCGGCACCGGGCCGCCGGGCGGCAGCGCGTTGAAACCGGTGATCGCCGCCGCGATCTGTTGCGCGGCGTCTTCTCCCTGAACGGCAACCGGCCAGACCAGAACGCGGCGCGGGAAACGGTCGGCGAGGCGATGGAGGATGTCGCGGATGACGGCGCCGCTCGGCGAGGTGACGACGCCGATCGTATCGGGCAGATAAGGCAGCGGCCGCTTGCGGCCGGCATCGAACAGACCTTCGGCCTCGAGCTTCTTCTTGCGGTCTTCGAGCAGCTTTAGGAGCGCGCCGATGCCGGCGAGCTCGACGCTCTCGATCACGAGCTGGTATTTCGAGCGTCCGGGATAGGTGGTGAGCTTGCCGGCGCAGACCACCTCCATTCCGTCTTCGGGCTTGAGCCCCAAACGCTGCGCGGTCATGCGCCAGATCACGGCGTCGAGCACCGCCTCCTCGTCCTTCAAGGCGAGATAACAATGTCCCGAGGAATGGCGCTTGAAGCCCGAGATCTCGCCGCGGACGCGGACATAGGCGAAATTCTGCTCGACCGTGCGCTTCAAGAGCGCCGAGATTTCGGAAACCGAATATTCCGGCAGATTGCTGTGCAGCGTGGCGGGCGCGGAAGTATCGCTCATCAGAGGCGCAGCATAGGACCGGAGCGGGCGGCACGGAACCGCGGCGCCGCCTTGCGGTTAGGATGCCGATGGCTACACGCAAGACGAAAACCGGCACCGCCGCCGATCTCATCCCGCCGCGCCCGAGCCTCGCCAAGCTGCGCGCGGCCGCGGCGGATTGCACCGCCTGCCCGCTTTACGCCGCGGCGACTCAGACCGTCTTCGGCGAAGGCCCGGCGCATGCGCCGCTGATGCTGGTCGGCGAGACCGCCGGCGATCAGGAGGATTTGCAAGGTCGGCCCTTCGTCGGCCCGGCGGGCAAGCTGCTCGATCGCTGCCTCGCCGCCGCCGGCATCGCCCGCGCGGATGCCTATGTCACCAATGTGGTGAAGCATTTCAAATTCGTGCCGCGCGGCAAGAAGCGCATCCACGGCAAGCCCAACGCGATGGAGATCCGCGCTTGCAAGCCGTGGCTCGAGGCCGAGATCGCATTGGTGAAGCCGGCGCTGATCCTCTGCCTCGGCGCGACCGCAGCGCAGGCGCTGCTTGGGCCGAGCTTTCGCGTCAGCAAAGAGCGCGGCAGGCCGGTCGCTTCGCCGCTGGCGCCGGTGGTCATGGCGACGGTGCATCCCTCGTCGCTGCTGCGCGCCGACGACGCCGATCGCGAGGCCGAGATCGCGCGCTTCGTCGACGACCTCAAGGAGGCGGCAAAGGACTTGACGCGCGCTCACGCGGCGTAATGCACCGCGAGCCAGACCGTCGGCTCGCGCGGCGTCGTCCAGTCGACACGGTGGCGGCAATGCGCGGGAATGGCGACGTAGTCGCCCGGCTTTAGCTTGCGGGCGCTCGACTCGCTTTCGAAGCGCAACCGGGCCGCGCCGCGCAAGAGGATCACCCATTCGGCTTGCGCCTGGTCGAGCCATTCGGCTTCGGGCGTCGCCTGGCCGGCCGAGACGATGCGCTCGATGGAGAGGCCGGGCGCGGCGAGAAGCTGGCGAAACTGCTCGTTGGAACGTTTCTCAACGAGACAATCAGCATAAAGATTGGCAGCGCGTTTTATCATAAACGCTAATTAGGTTTGTTGTTAGGATTTGCTGTCCAGAATACGAGTTCGCCGCCGCCCGTCGCCACAACGCTGATGAGTCCATTATTGTTATTGTCAACCAATCGCCAACCCTCGTAGCCCGATGAATTGTTCCAAATTTCGAGAGCAATCTGCCCTTCGAAATTAATCGTCAGATCGCCGGTAGTGCGGGTGGCAACGCCGCTGATTACCTTCCCAAGCAGCAGAGTCTTGGCCTTCTCTATGCCATCGACGGGTTCCGGGAGGCCGAATTGCTGCGCATGATCCTCGTCACTGAGGGCGATCCGACCCTCTACCACGATGCGCCACGGACAAGCGATCCAAAGGCGTAGTTCGTTAGAAAAGCAGAAAAGCCATTCGTGTTCGGATCGCTCAACGGAAGCCAGACCACGTCCAATCATTTGGGAGTCGATCCACTCCGGAATGTCCATGTGCCGCCCCAGACGTGATTCGGTCATTTTTCCGGTAAGTGCGGATGCGGACTGGGCGGATACTCGTCGAAGGCATTGGCAATGGCGACGAACACGCGCGTCACGCCGGTTTGCGATGGCGTACGGCGGCTTCGAGCGCCTGCCGGATGAAGCGCTGATAAGGCATTCCAGCGGCTGCCGCGCTTTGCTTCACTGCCTCAAGTAACGGCTTCGGTAAACGCATATTGACGCGCTCGTCTTTCGGCTGGAATTCGAAGCGTACCATCCGCATGACGGAAAGATCGTATTTTGTGAGGTCGGAATTGGCGACGAAGCCCTCGGCCTCTTTATCGCTTTTCAATTTTGGTAGCTTCTTCTTCATAGAATTCGACCTCCTTTGCGTGCATGTAGCGCGCGCTGATTGGGCGGATAAACGTCTCGTCGCCGTAAATCCGTAGAGTGAACACCATCAGCACATAACGGCCCCCTTCGGTTCGGCCGATGGCCTTGAAGCGCGTTTCGGCTTGCGAATGGGTCGGATCGGGAAAGATCGCGATCGGCTGCCGAAACAATGCCTCGATCGAGGCGACCGGCACGCCGTGCCGCTCGCACTTGTCGCGGTTCGCGTCGTCCCAATCGAATCCGGCAAGATGCTTTAGTTCATCAGGATGCATGTTTGTACATCCAATTGTCAATCAATCATGCGCCGCTTGACGCAGAGGAGGTTGCGCTAAGATAATACAAATAGAACAAATCAAGAACTAAAGCGAGGCTCTAGCTTTGTCAATGGCTTACGCCTATGCCGAACTGCAGGTGGTGAGCAATTTCAGCTTCCTGCGCGGCGGCTCGCATCCGGAAGAGCTGGTGCTGCAGGCGCAAGCACTGGGCCTCGCCGCCCTCGCCCTCACCGACCGCAACACCCTCGCCGGCGTGGTGCGCGTCCATATCGCGGCGAAGGAAGCGGGGCTGCGCTTCCTCGTCGGCGCGCGGCTCGATTTCGAGGGCGCGGCGAGCATCCTCGCCTTTCCGACCGATCGCGCCGCCTATGGCCGGCTGTCGCAGCTTTTGACCGACGGCAAGCGGCGCGCGCCCAAAGGCGAATGCCATCTGACCTGCGCCGACCTTTTCGCCTATGGCGACGGCCAGCGGCTCATCGTTTTGCCGCCGGACCAGCCCGACGCGGCTTTCGCGGCGCAGCTCAAAGCGCTCGGCGCGCGCTTTCCCGGCGCCGTTTCTCTCGCCGCGAGCCATCTCTATCGCGGCGATGACCGCAAGCGCATCGCGCGGCTCGGCCAATTGGCCAAGGCGGCGGCGACGCCGCTCGTCGCCACCAACGACGTGCTCTATCACGCGCCCGAGCGCCGTGCGCTGCAGGACGTGCTCACCTGCATCCGCGAAGGCTGCACCATCGCCGAAGCCGGCTTCCGCCTCGAAGCCAATGCCGAGCGCCATCTGAAATCCGCCGGCGAGATGGCGCGCCTCTTCCGCGACCGGCCGGATGCGGTGGCACGCACGCTGGAGCTGGTACGCGACTGCCGCTTCTCGCTCGATGAATTGCGCTACGAATATCCCGCCGAGCCGGTGCCCGAGAACCGCACGCCGCAGGAAGAGCTGGCGCGGCTCGTCGCATTGCATCTGCCCGAGCGTTATCCGCCCCATCTTTATCCTGGTGGTGCGCCGCTCTCGGTGCAGGCGCAGATCGCCAAGGAGATGGCGCTCATCGCCGAGCGCGACTATGCGCGCTATTTCCTCACCGTTTACGACATCGTCAAATACGCCAGAAGCCAAGACATCCTCTGCCAGGGCCGCGGCTCGGCGGCCAATTCCGTCGTCTGCTACATCCTCGGCATCACCGCGGTCAGCCCGGAGAAGGCCAATCTGCTGTTCGAGCGCTTCGTCTCCGCCGAGCGCAACGAGCCGCCCGATATCGACGTCGATTTCGAGCATGAGCGGCGCGAAGAGGTGATCCAGCGCATCTACGAGAAATACGGCCGCGACCGCGCCGGCATCGTCGCCACCGTGATCTCCTATCGCCCGCGCAGCGCGGTGCGCGATGTCGGCAAGGCGATGGGGCTTTCGGCCGACACCATCAACCTGCTCGCGACGACGCTCTGGGGCTGGGGCCGCGAAGGCATCAACGACGATTACATCCGCCAAGCCGGGCTCGATCCCGACGATCCGCATCTGCGCCGCACGCTGGTGCTGGCGGGCGATCTCCTCGGCTTCCCGCGTCATCTCTCACAGCATACCGGCGGCTTCGTCATCACCCGCGGCAAGCTCTCCGAAGTCGTGCCGATCGAGAACGCGGCGATGGAGGATCGTACCGTCATCGAATGGAACAAGGACGATCTCGACGCGCTCGGCATGCTCAAGATCGACGTGCTGGCGCTCGGCATGCTGACCTGCATCCGCAAGGCGCTCGACCTCCTCAAGGCGCATTACGGCCTCTCACGCGAGCTCTATCAGATCGCCGCGGACGAGGACCCGCGCGTCTACGACATGCTGTGCAAGGCGGATTCGGTCGGCGTCTTCCAGGTCGAGAGCCGGGCGCAGATGACCATGCTGCCGCGCTTGAAGCCACGCAAATTCTACGATCTCGTAATCGAGGTCGCGATCGTCCGCCCCGGCCCGATCCAGGGCGACATGGTCCATCCCTATCTGCGGCGCCGCGACGGCATCGAGGACGTCGATTATCCGAAAGACGAGTTGAAAGAGATTCTCTGCCGCACCCTCGGCGTGCCGCTGTTCCAGGAGCAGGCGATGAGCATCGCCATGGTGGCGGCGCGCTTCACCCCGGCCGAGGCCAACCAGCTGCGCCGTGCGATGGCGACCTTCCGCCATGTCGGCAGCATCGGCACGCTGGAGACGCGCTTCATCGACGGCATGATCGGCAACGGCTACAGCCGCGACTTCGCCGAGCGCTGCTTCCATCAGATCGAAGGCTTCGGCGATTACGGCTTTCCCGAAAGCCATGCCGCGAGCTTCGCGCTGCTCGTCTATGCCTCGGCCTGGCTCAAATACCATTTTCCCGCGATCTTCGCCTGCGCCATCCTCAACAGCCAGCCGATGGGCTTCTATGCCCCGGCGCAGCTCGTGCGCGATGCCAAGGAGCATGGCGTCGAAGTACGCCCGGTCGATATCGCCGCGAGTCAGTGGGACCACACGCTTGAGGCGCTGGAGCCGGGCGACAAGGGCGGCTTCGCGCTACGCCTCGGTTTCCGCCAGGTGAAAGGCTTCCGCGAGGAGGATGCGAAGGCGCTCGTTAAAGCGCGCGATGCCGGCGACGCCGCCAGCATGCGCTGGCTGTGGCAGCGCGCCGGGCTGAAGCGCCAGGCTTTCGCGACGCTCGCCGATGGCGATGGCTGGAACGGCATCGGTTTGAAGCGCCGCGACGCGCTCTGGGCGGCGAGCGGACTCGGCGAGAAGCCCTTGCCGCTCTTTGCCGCCGCGATACGCCCCGACGACGCGCCCGAGCCGGCGGTCGCCCTGCCGGCGATGAGCCTCGGCGAGGAGGTGACGGCGGATTACAACCATCTCCGCCTCTCGCTCAAAGCTCATCCGCTGACGCTGCTGCGGCCGCGGCTCGATGGCGAGCAGGTTCTCCGCAACCGCGATCTCGCCGCGCTCAAGGACGGCGCGCGCGCTAAGCTCGCGGGCCTCGTCCTGGTGCGCCAGCAGCCGGGCACGGCCAAAGGCGTGATCTTCATGACGCTCGAGGACGAGACCGGCATCGCCAATATCGTGCTCTGGCCGGATGTCTTCGCACGCTATCGCCGCGAGGCGGTCGCCAGCCGCGTCCTGGGCGTCACCGGCAAGGTGCAGCGCGACCAGAGCGGCTATGTCATCCATGTCATCGCCGATCGCCTGGTCGATCTCTCGAAGCGGCTCGAGGCGCTGAACCAGCCGCCGATTCCGCGCCAACTGCCCGAGCCCGATCCGCGCGACCGCTGGCACCGCCGCCGCGTCAGCTTTCCGCCGTCGCGCGATTTCCACTGAGGTGCTAGAAGCGCCCATTCTTTTCGTCGTTCCCGCGCAAGCGGGAATCCAAGGAAACACCCCAGTGCTATCCTGGACCCCCGCTTTCGCGGGGTGACGAATAAAAGAGGCAGAGAAGCGCATGCGGATCTTGGTGGTGGGATCGGGCGGACGCGAGCATGCGCTCTGCTGGGCGATCGCCGCCTCGCCGCTTTGCGACCAGCTCTATTGCGCGCCCGGCAATCCCGGCATCGCCCAAGAGGCGACCTGCGTACCGATTGCCGCCACCGATAGCGCCGCGCTCGTCGCTTTCGCAAACCAAGAGCGCATCGAGCTCGTCGTCGTCGGTCCCGAGGCGCCGCTGGTCGCCGGTCTCGTCGACCAGCTCGAAGCCGCCGGCATCGCCGCTTTCGGGCCAAGCGCCGCGGCGGCCGCGCTCGAAGGCTCGAAAGGCTTCACCAAGGATCTCTGCGCCAAATACGCCATCCCGACCGCGCGCTACCGCCGCTTCAGCGAGGCGGGCGCGGCCAAGGCCTATGCCCGCGCGGAAGGCGCGCCGATCGTCGTCAAGGCCGACGGCCTCGCCGCCGGCAAAGGCGTCACCGTCGCCATGACCCTCGCCGAGGCCGAAGCGGCGATCGAGGATGCGCTCGTTGCCAACCGCTTCGGCGCCGCCGGCGCCGAGGTCGTGATCGAGGAATTCCTCGAAGGCGAGGAAGCGAGCTTCTTCGTCCTCTCCGACGGCAAGCACGCGCTGCCGCTCGCCTCGGCGCAGGATCACAAGCGCGCCTTCGACGGCGATACCGGCCCCAATACCGGCGGCATGGGCGCCTATTCGCCCGCGCCTTGCGTCACGCCCGCGATCGAGGCCGAGGTGATGGCGCGCATCATCCGCCCGACGCTCGACGGCATGGCGCGCGAGGGCAAGCCCTATAAGGGCGTGCTCTATGCCGGGCTGATGCTCACCGGCGAAGGGCCGAAGCTGATCGAATACAACGTCCGCTTCGGCGATCCCGAATGCCAGGTGCTGCTGCCGCGGCTCAAAAGCGATCTGTTGCCGGCGCTCATGGCCGCGCGCGACGGCGTCTTGAAGGATTTCGATCTGCGCTGGCACGACGCGGCGACGCTTTGCGTCGTGCTCGCCGCCAAGGGCTATCCCGAGGAGCCGCTGTGCGACAGCGAAATCCGCGGCCTCGATAACGCCGCGGCGAGCGATCCGGCGGTCCAGATCTTCCATGCCGGCACCAAGCGCGTCGGCGATAAGCTCGTCGCCGATGGCGGCCGCGTGCTCGACATCGTCGGCCGCGGCGCGACCATCGCCGCGGCGCGCAATCGGGCCTATGCGGTCGTCGACCGCATCGACTGGCCTGAAGGCTTTTGCCGCCGCGATATCGGCTGGCGTGCCCTAAAGCCCTGAGCCGCCCACGGTTGCGGTTTCATCCTGCGCCTCCCGAGCTTGTCGAAGGGCGACTTCGCGCTCTTATGGAGCGCTGCCGACTCCGTTCACGCGCTCTTCGCGCGTGAACCCGAAGGGGCCGATCGCGAAGAGCGATCGGCCGGGTCGGCCAGGGCGAGGAAAATTTCTAATGGCATCGACCATAGACCCTCGTCCTGAGCGCGACGCGTAGCGGAGCAGTCGAAGGACGCACGGCAGCAATCCAATACTTGTCAGCGCTCCATTCCTAGGCGAAGCTGGCCGGCAGGGAGGAACCAATGGCAATCGCCCAAGCGAATACGGCGCTGAACGACAAGGAACAAGCCGTCCTGAAGCGGGTCTCGAACCGCTATCTGTGGTTCCTGATGATCGCGCTGATGATCAATTTCATCGACCGCACCAATATCGGCTTCGCGGCGCTGACCATGAACAAGGCGCTCGGCCTCACCGCCACGACCTTCGGCTTGGCCGGCACGGCGCTCTCGGTCGCCTATCTGCTCTGCGAGATCCCGTCGAACCTCATCCTCGAGCGGGTCGGTGCGCGCAAATGGCTGGCGCGGATCATGATCACCTGGGGGATCGCCGCGGCCGCGACGATGTTCGCCACGGGACCCTGGAGCCTCGCTGGGCTTCGGATGCTGGTCGGCATCGCCGAATCGGGCTTCGCGCCCGGCCTCGTGCTTTATATGACCTATTGGTATCCGCAATATCGCCGCGCCGGCGCGCAGACCATGTTCATGCTCGGCCAGCCCTTGGCCGGCATGCTCAGCGCCTCGGTGGGCGGCTTCATCCTCGGCCTCAACGGCGCCTGGGGCCTCGCCGGCTGGCAATGGCTGTTCCTGCTGGAAGGATTGCCGGCGGTCTTCTTCGGCATCTGGATGTATTTCTACCTCGCCGATAAACCGAAAGACGCGAAATTCCTCTCGGCCGAGGAAAAGCAGACCTTGACCAACCTGCTCGAGCGCGATGAGGAAGCGCGCCGCCGCGCGCAGCCTGCCGGCCCCAAGCGCTCGATCACGCGCATGGTCCTGTCGCGCAACATGCTGCTCTTGTCTTTCGCCTATGCCTGCCTCATCGCGACCGTCGCGGCGCAAGGCCTGTGGCTGCCGCAGATCGTGCGCGGCTTTGCCGGCGAAGGCATGGCGACCTGGAGGATCGGCCTCATCGTCGCGATTCCGCCGGCGTGCTCGATCGCCTGGATGATCTTCTGGACGCGACGGTCGGATCGGCAGAGCGAGCGCTTCTGGCACTGCGTCATTCCGATGCTGGTCGCGGCCGCCGGCTGGGCGACGTCGGGCCTTGCCTCCTCCCCGGTCGTGCAACTCTGCGGCCTGATCGTCGCCTCGGCCTTCAGCCTCTCGGCTTGGCCGGTGTTCTTTACCACGCCGTCGATCATCCTGCCGCGCGAGGCGCATGCGCCAGGCCTCGCCTTCCTCAACACGGTGGCGATCGGCGGCTCGAGCATCAGCCCGATCATCGTCGGCACGCTGCGCGACGCGACCGGCGGCTTCTCGGTGCCGCTCCTCGTCGTTGCCGGCATCCTGGTTCTCGGCGTCATCCTGATGCTATTCGTGCCGCGCGATTTGCTTTCGCAAAAGAGCGCCGATCCGGCGCCGGTATTGGCTTAGCCCCGAGGAGAGCGAGGCAATGAAGTTCGGTCATTTCTGCCTGCCGACCTATTTCGAAGATGTCGATGGCGATGTCGGCGGCTTCATGCGGCGCTTCGTCGATTTCCTGGTGTCGAGCGAGGACGCCGGCTTCGACATGCTCTTCGCCAATGAGCATCATTTCGATGCTTACGGCGGCCTGGTGCCGTCGCCGACCGTCATGATCGCGGCGCTGGCCCAGCGCACCAAGCGCGTGCGGCTCGGCTCGTCGATCATCGTGCTGCCGCTGCACAATCCGATCGAGATCGCCGAGCAATGGGCAATGACCGACTTGATGTCGAACGGCCGCGTCGAGCTCGGCGTCGGCCGCGGCTTCGTCGCCTATGATTACGACCGGCTGCAGGTGCCGCGCGACGACGCACAGGAGCGATTGAAGGACGGCGTCGCACTGATCCGCAAGGCGTGGAGCGGCGAGACCTTCAGCCACAACGGCCCCTATTACAAATATCGCGACCTGCAGGTCTGGCCGCGGCCGCAGCAACGGCCGCATCCGCCGATCTGGCTCAGCTGCGGCGGCACGCCTGATAGCTTCAAATGGGCGGGCGAGCAGGGCTTCGGCATCTTCACCGTCACCTATCGCGGGGTCGAGCCGCTGATCCCGCTCAACAAAATTTATCGCGACGCCTGGATCGCCGCCGGCCATCCGCCGAAGGATTACAAGGTCGCGGCGCATTACCAGGTGGTCTTGAGCGAGGACGGCGCCGAAGCGCGCGACATCGCCACCAAGGCCTTGATCCGTTATGTCGGCGCGACCACGCACACGCTCGACCGCTCCAGCGCCGATCGCCAGCACACGGAGCGCGAGAACTATCAGAAAGTCGATCAGGAAGTCATCAACGTGGCACAGATGGTGAAGGAATGCCGCGTCGTCGCCGGCACGCCCGACGAGGCCGTGAGGCTTTTGACCCGCGCGCAGGAGATGATGGGCTTCACCCAGGTCGACTGCACCTTCTATTTCGGCGGCATCCCGTTCGAGCAAGCGCAGCGCTCGCATCGCCTCTTCGCCGAGAAGGTGATGCCGCGGCTGCGGTCGATTTAGCGGAGCGCGGCGAAGAAATCCTTGAGCAGCGCCGCCGCGCGCTGCTCGTCGATGCCGCCATAGATTTCCGGGCGGTGATGGCAGGTCGGCTGCGTGAAGAAGCGCGCGCCATGCTCGACCGCGCCGCCTTTCGGATCGTAGGCGCCGTAATAGAGCCGGCGGATTCGCGCGAAAGAGATCGCCGCCGCGCACATCGCGCAAGGCTCGAGCGTCACGTAGAGATCGCAATCCTCGAGCCGCGGCGCCTGGCGCAACGCCGCCGCCGCGCGCAGCACCAGCATTTCGGCATGCGCCGTCGGATCGTGCCGCGCCTCGACCTCGTTGCCGGCGGCCGCCAGCACCGCGCCCGAGGCATCGACCAGCACCGCGCCGACCGGCACCTCGCCACGCGCCTCGGCCCGCGCCGCTTGCTCCAAGGCCAGATCCATCGGCGAGCGCATTCCGAGTCCTCGTCTTCCTTGCCGCGCCGAAGCGCGCGGCCTAAGACTCCGAGCATGGCACAACCGGTCATCGGCCTCACCCTCGATTCGGAGCCGCCGGGCGGCTATTCGAAGACCCATCCCTGGTATGCCCTGCGCGAGAATTATTGCAGCGCCGTCGCCGCCGCCGGTGGCCTGCCGATCCTGTTGCCGCACGAGCCCGAGCGTGCCGCCGCCTATCTCGGTCTGATCCAGGGCCTCGTCGTTACCGGCGGCGCTTTCGACGTCGATCCGGCGCTCTTTGGCGCGGCCACGAAACATGCGAGCGTCACCACTAAGGATCGCCGCACCCGCTTCGAGCTCGCGATCACCAAGGGCGCGATCGCCGCCGACAAGCCGGTGCTCGGCATTTGCGGCGGGCAGCAACTCCTCAACGTCGTGCTCGGCGGCACGCTCATCCAGCACATCCCCGACGAGGTGCCGAACGCCCTCGCGCATGAGCAGCCCAATCCGCGCACCGAGCCCGGCCACAAAGTCGCGATCGCGCGCGGCACGCAGCTTCATCGCATCACCCAGGCCGACGAGCTCGCGGTCAACTCGGCGCATCACCAGGCGGTGAAAGACGTGGCGCCCGGCATGGTGATCGACGCGACCGCGCCCGACGGCGTGATCGAAGGCATCGAGGACCCGCGCCGGCGCTTCTGCATCGGCGTGCAGTGGCATCCCGAATACGGCCTCTCCGAAGGCGACAAGCGGCTGTTCGTGGCTTTCATCGCCGCCTGCGGCTGATGGCCGAGGCCGGACCGGCGAAAGACGCCGCCAAAGGCGAGCGCGTGGCCAAGCTGCTGGCGCGCGCCGGTCTCTGCTCGCGTCGCGACGCCGAGCGCTGGATCGCCGAGGGCCGCGTCAGCCTCAAAGGCGAGGTGCTGACCTCGCCGGCCATCAACGTCACCGATCCCGCCGCGCTGACGGTCGACGGCAAGCCGCTGCCCGAAGCCGATCGTGCGCGGCTCTGGCGCTATCACAAGCCCGCCGGCCTGGTGACGACCCATCGCGACGAGAAGGGCCGCGCCACGGTCTTCGACAAGCTGCCTGAGGGCACGCCGCGGCTCATCTCGGTCGGGCGGCTCGATCTCAATTCCGAAGGCCTCTTGCTCCTCACCAATGACGGCGAACTCGCGCGCAAAATGGAATTACCCGCAAATGGCTGGCTGCGGCGCTACAAGGTGCGCGTCCATGGCGTCGTCGATCCGGCGCGGCTCGCCGCGCTGGAGAAAGGCGTGACCGTCGACGGCGTCGCTTACGGCTCGATCCATGCCAGTTTCGAGGGCGAGCAGCACGCCAGCAATGCCTGGCTGACCGCGTCGCTGCGCGAAGGCCGCAACCGCGAGATACGCAAGGTGATGGCGCATTTGGGGCTCGCGGTGACGCGGCTCATCCGCCTCGCCTATGGCCCGTTCCAGCTCGGCAATCTCGCGCGCGGCGCGCTCGAGGAAGTGCCGCCGCGGGTGATGCGCGAGCAATTGGGCGGCGAGGCGAAGCCCGGCACCGCCGAGAAAAAGCCGAAGGCGCCGCCCAAGAAGCCCGCGCCGAAAGCGAAACGGCCGCCGCGTCCCGGCAAACGCGCGCGCGAAGCCATGCGAGGCGGTCGTGCGGATCATCGCCGGTAAGCATCGCCATCGCGTGCTGCTCGCGCCCGACGGCCGCGCGGTGCGCCCGACCAGCGACCGCGCGCGCGAGGCGGTGTTCGACATCCTCGCCCATGGGCGGTTCTCGGAGCAGGACGCGTGCCTCGACGCGATGGTGCTCGACGCTTTCGCCGGAACCGGCGCTTTCGGTCTCGAAGCGCTGTCGCGCGGCGCGCGCCATGCGAGCTTCATCGAGCGCGACCGCGGCGCGCGCGCGACGCTGCAGCAGAATATCGCCGCGCTCGGCGAGACGGCGCATGCCGCGATCGTCAACGGCGATGCAACGCGGCCGCCGCGCGCCACCGCCGCGTGCTCCCTGGTCTTCCTCGATCCGCCCTATGGCGAGGACCTCGCCGCGCCCGCGCTCGCGGCGCTCAAGCAGAGCGGCTGGCTCGCGAAGGAGGCGCTGGTCGTGGTCGAGATCGCCGCGAAAGAAGAAGATTTAGAGACGCCCGCGCATTTCGAGACGCTCGACGAGCGCCGCTACGGCGCGGCGAAGTTCGTCTTTCTGAGATGTGGCTGAACCGCGGTCACCGCCGGCCGAACAGCTTCTCGATATCCTCGAGCTTCAGCTCGACATAGGTCGGACGGCCGTGATTGCATTGGCCGGAATGCGGCGTCGCTTCCATCTCCCTGAGCAGCGCATTCATTTCCTCGGGCAAGAGCCGGCGGCCGGCGCGCACCGAGCCGTGACAGGCGAGCGTGCCGCAGACCTCTTCGAGCTTTTCCTTGAGCGAGAGCGCGTTGCCGAGCTCGGCCAGTTCGTCGGCGAGGTCGCGCACCAGGCCCTGGATATTGATCTCGCCCAAGAGCGCCGGCGTCTCGCGCACCACCACCGCGCCCGGGCCGAAGGGCTCGATCACGAGGCCAAGCTCCGTCAGCTCGGCGATGCGCGCGGTCAGCCGCGCGACTCCGCCTTCGTCGAGCTCGACCACTTCGGGCAACAGCAATATCTGCCGCGCGACGCCGGTCGAGGCGATCGCCGCCTTCATGCGCTCGTAGACCAGGCGCTCATGCGCCGCGTGCTGGTCGACGATGACGATGCCGTCATCGGTCTGCGCGACGACATAGGTCTCGTGCAGCTGCGCCACCGCCGCGCCGAGCGGAAATTCGATGAGCGCCGGCGCGGCGTCGGGCGCGACGCGCGCACCGGGGGCTGGCGCGCCGAGCGGTGCCTGATAGAGCGCGGCGTCTTCGGCCAAGTCGCGCGCCAAAGAATTTGAATGGGGGCCGTAGCCCGGCTGATGCGCGAAGGGCGCGTAATGCGGCACGCCGCCGCTGCCGCCGGGGCGGAACGACGCGAGCGCGGCCTCGGCGACCGTGGTCGAGGCGCGATGCCCGGCATTGGCGAGCGCCTGGCGCAGCGCGCCGACGATAAGCCCGCGCACGAGGCTGGCGTCGCGGAAGCGCACCTCGGCTTTCGCGGGATGGACGTTCACGTCGATCGCTTCCGCCGGCCCGTCCAAAAAAAGCGCCACCATCGGATGGCGATCGCGCGCCAAAAAATCCTGGTACGCGCCGCGCACTGCGCCAGCGAGGAGCTTGTCCTTGACCGGCCGGCCATTGACGAAGAGATACTGGTCGCGCGCGGTCGCGCGGTTGAGCGTCGGCAGGCCGGCGAGACCGGTCAAGCGGAAGCCTTCGCGCGCGGCGTCGATCGCGATCGCGTTGTCGCCGAATTCCTTGCCGAGCACCGCAGCGAGGCGCAGCCGCCGCGCATCGGTGCCGGTCAGGTCGCGCTCGACGGCGTTGAGCCGCAAGAGGATACGATCTTCCTCGCCGCTCACCGTGAAGGCGATGCCGGGATAGGCCATGGCGAGCCGCTCGACCACGTCGATTGCCGCGTCGCGCTCGGCCCGCGCCGATTTGAGGAATTTCAGCCGCGCCGGCGTCGCGTAGAAGAGATCGCGCATCTCGACGCGCGTGCCCTGGCCGAGCGCCGCCGGCTGGACCACGCTTTTGGCGCCGCCTTCGACCGCGACAACCCAAGCGCTGTCGCTGCCGCGTTTGCGGCTGGTGATCGAGAGCCGGCTCACCGCGCCGATCGAGGGCAGCGCCTCGCCGCGGAAGCCGAGATGATCGATGCGCAGCAGATCGTCGTCGGGCAGCTTCGAGGTGCAATGCCGCTCGACCGCGAGGGTGAGCTCGCCCTGATCCATGCCGATGCCGTCGTCGCTGACGATGACGAGGCTCTGGCCGCCTTCCTTCAATGTGACGTCGATGCGGGTCGCGCCGGCATCGATCGCGTTCTCGACCAGCTCTTTCAAGGCCGAGGCCGGGCGCTCGATCACCTCGCCGGCAGCGATGCGGTTGACGACGGTTTCCGGCAGAAGGCGAATCGGCATCCGGCTATTGTGCCGCTTCGCGCCCCATCTCGCCAAGATATTGCCGCGCGATCACCTTGCCCTCTTCGACCGCCGGCTGGTCGAAGGCATTCACGCCAAAGAGATCGCCGGCGATGATGGTCTCGAGCATGAAATGCATCAGCAGCCCGCCGAGCGTCCGCTCGTCGAGTCGCGCGAGGTGGAAGCGCCGAGTCGGGCGGCCGTTGCGGATGAGGGCCTGCTCGGTGGCGCGCTGCTCGGCATCGAGCAGGTCGCCCATGCGCTTGCCGGTGAGGTAGCCGAGCGAGGGATCGCTGGCGAGATCGGGCGCGACCGCTTCGCCCATGCCGGCAACCTCGGCCGTCACGAGGGTGAACATCTTGTCGGCCGGGCCGGCGAGATAGAGCTGGAGCTGGCTGTGCTGGTCGACCGTGCCCATGGCGCGGATCGGCGTCGTGCCCTTGCCATCCTTGCCGAGGCTTTCCGCCCAGAGCTGACGGAACCACAGGCCGAAATGCCCCAGGCGATCGACATAGGGCATGATGACGGTGGTGGCGATGCCGTGTTTCTCGGCGAGTCCGACCTGGATTGCGGCCCCGACCGCGGGCGCGGCATCGCGCGGCGCGGCCGCGCCGAGGGTCGCCTCGAGCACCTCGCCGGCACCTTCGCGCAAAGCGGCGACATCGAGCTCGGCCAGCATCGCCGGTAAGAGGCCGACATTCGACAGCACCGAATAGCGTCCGCCGATGCCGGGATCGTGATCGAGGATCGGCGTCTTGAGCTTCATCGCCAGGAGCCGCAGCGGATTGTCCTTGGGCTCGGTGATCGCGATCGTATGCCGGCCGACCGCATCGGCATCGAGCTTCGCGCGCAGCCATTCGACGCAGATCGCGAACTGGCTCATGGTCTCGGCGGTGCCGCCCGATTTCGAGATCGCGACCACGCCGGTGCGCGCCGGATCGAGCGCCGCGAACAGCGCGGTGAAGGTCGCCGGATCGATATTGTCCATGAAATGGATGCGCGGCTGGGCGCGCTGATCGGCGAGCGCGTAGAGGGTCTGCCCGCCGAGGCTCGAGCCGCCGGTGCCGAGGATGATGACATCGCGGAAGCGCTGACGCGGCGCGGCCCGAAACGTCTTCAGGACACGGCGGAGCTGCGCGACATCGTCCTTGCGTTGCGGCAAGCGGAGCAGCGGCAGGCTGCCGTCGGCGCGCATCCGGCGCAGCTTGTCCAGCGCCGGCGCCGTACGCGCCAGCATGTCGTCAAGCGCGCCGCGGTCGAGGCCGTGCTGCCCGACCGTCTCGGCGAGGCAACCGTCAATGCTCTGCCGGTGATCCATTCGTTGCAACTCCGTGATGGTCGTCCCCGCCAGGAGTAACGCGCACCGCCCCTTGAAGGTTCTCGGGCTGGCCGACGACGGCGAACAGCAGGTCGTCCGGCGACAAGAGGCGTTTGGCGACCCGCTTGGCATCGGCCAGCGTCACGCTGTTGATGAGCGAATCGCGCTTGCCGAGATAGTCGATGCCGAGACGATCGTACTGGATCGACACCAGGATCCCGGCGATGCGGCCGGTCGAATCGAGCCCCAGGGGGAACGAGCCGGTGATGTAGGTCTTGGCGACCGCGAGCTCCCTCGCCGTCGGCCCCTCGTCATGCATGCGCCGCCAAGTGTCGCGGATCACCTTGATCGATTCGGCGACATGCGCGTTCTGGCTGCCGACCTGACCGAGGATCACGCCGGCATGCTCCAGCGGGTCGAGCGAGGCCGAGACCGAATAAGCAAGGCCGCGCTGCTCGCGCACTTCGAGTGCGACGCGCGAGGTGAGGCCGCCGGCGCTGAGAATGTTGAGATCGAGCAGCGCCGCGTACCAATCGGGATCGTTGCGCGTGATGCCGGGCTGGCCGAACACCACGACGCTTTGCGGAATCGGCATGGTCGCAACCTCGACCTCGTCCTTGGTCTGCGCGACTGCGTTCGCCACCGTGTCCGGCGCGGCGTGATCCGGCAGTCCGCCGAAGGTCGAATCGAGCAACGGCTTCAATTGCGCCGGCGTGATGTCGCCGACCACGCCGACGATCAGCACGTCCTGGGCGAAGCGGTCATGGACCAGTTTGCGCATGTCGTCGGTGGTGATCGCATTCACCGTCTCCGCGGTGCCACGCGAGGAGAGCCCGTAAGGATGATCGGGAAAAGCCGTCTTCCACCACAGCCGGCTGGCGAGCGAGACGGGCTGGCGCTGCTCGCGGGCGATGCTGTCGAGCACGAAGGCGTGCACCCGGGCGACCGGCTCGGGATCGAAGCGCGGCTGCGTCAAGGCGAGATGCAGGAGATCGAAGGACGAAGCGAGATTCTTGGTCAGCGAGCGCAGCCGCACCGAGATCATGTCGGACCCGGCGCTGAAGCTGAGCTGCGTCGCGAGATTCTCGAGCTTGCTCTGATAGGCGGTGCTGTCGAGATCGCCGGCGCCTTCGTCGAGCAAGTCCACGGTCACATTGGCGAGCCCGCGCTTGTCGGCGGGATCGAGCACGGAGCCGCCGCGGAAGGCGGCGCTCATCGACACGACCGGGATGGTGTGATCCTCGACCAGCCAGGCGGTGATGCCTTGCGCGCTTTTCACTTCTTCGATGGTGACGGCGCGCGCCGGAAGAGCCAGCGCCACCAAGAAAAACAGGGGCAGCGCGACACCGGCCAGCGAGCCGCGATAGAAAGCGGGGGCGATTCTCACGACGTCGGCCCCGGCATCAGAATGCCCGTCACGGCGATATCGTCGCGGATCACGGCCTTGGCCGCGTCGCGGACCTCGTCGGTCGTCACCGCTGCGATCCGGTCGGGCCAGCTCTGCACGTCGTCGAGCGTGCGGCCGAGCGCGAGCGCGGCGCCGGCGATGCGCGCCGGCCCAGCGAGGCTGTCGCGGGCATAGACGGCATCCGCGACCATGCGCTGCTTGGCGCGTGCGACCTCGTCATCGGTGATGGCGCCATCGAGCGTGTTCTTGACGATCGCGTTGAGCGCCGCCTCGAAATCCTGGACCGAGACGCCGTTCTTGAGCGTCGCCTCGAAGCCGAAGGTGGAGAGGTCATACTGGTTAGGGTCGTAATAGGCGCTCGCCGACAGCGCCAGGCCCTTGTCGATGACGAGGTCCTTATAGAGCGGCGAGGCCGCACCGCCGCCCATGACCTCGGCCAGGACCTGCAGCGGGTAGGCGAGACGCGTCTCGCCCTTGCGATAGCTCGGCGCCAGCCATTGCCGGCTCCATTCGACGTCGGTGACGCGCGGACTCTTCATCGTCAGCGTCGCCGCGGCGATCTTGGCCGGCTCCTCGACGCGCGCGCGCGCCGGGACCGGCCGCGACGGGATGACGCCGAAGTATTTCTGCGCCAGCGCTTTGACGCGATCGACGGTCACGTCGCCCGCGATCACGACGACGGCGTTGTTGGGCGCGTACCAGCGGCGATAGAATTCCTGCTCGTCCTGCGTGGTGAGCTTATGCATCTCGTCTTCCCAGCCGATCGTCGGGTTCCGGTAGGGATGGTGGAGATAGAGTGCGGTATCGAGCTGCTCGTCGAACAGCGCCGAGGGGCTGTTGTCGATGCGCATGCGCCGCTCTTCGATGATGACTTCGCGCTCGGGCGTGACCACGGCGTCGTTGATGATGAGATTGGCCATGCGGTCGGCCTCGAGCTTCATCACCAGCTCGAGACGGTCGGCGGCGACGTTCTGGAAAAAGGCGGTGTAGTCGTGCGTCGTGAAAGCATTATCCTCGCCGCCATTCTCGGCAACGATGCGCGAGAAATCGCCCGGCCCTACCGTCTTGGTGCCGCGGAACATCAGGTGCTCGAGAAAATGCGCGGCGCCCGACTTGCCGGTGATCTCGTCGGCGGCGCCGACCTTGTACCAGACCATCTGCGTGACGATCGGCGCCCGGTGATTGGGAATGACCACCACCTGCAGGCCGTTCGGCAGCGTGAATTCTTGCGCGTCGAAGAGCTTGGCTTGCGCCGGCGCGGCAAGGCTGAACACGAGCAACAGCAGGAGCAGGACCGATCGCGATCCGCCCCCGATTTTTGGCATCTTCATCGGCCCTCCCAAAAACAACCGGGAAATCAGAACCAGTCGAACCAGCCTTTTTTCTTCGGCCCCCGCTCGAAGGTCGGGGTTACGGCATCGGTCGGCGCCGCCGTCGCCGGACCGCCGGGCTGCGTGACCGATTGCGCGAGCCGAATACGTGACGCCTCCTGGCCCGGATTGAGGACGTCGGTCGAGGCCGGTGTGGTCGGACCCGACCAGAACAGCAGCTTGTCGACGAGGCTGCGGTCGAACGGCACGCCCTCGGTCGGATCGGCATCGACGGTCTGGCGGATATCGGACGGAACATTGTTGGCGCCGGCCGCTTTCAGCAGATCCTGCTCGCCGGCGCTCATGGTCTTGTCGGGCGCGGCTACCCCGCCCGACTGGCCGTTGGTGTCGCCGGCGCGGAAGACCGTCTCGCGCGCTTGCTCGGTCGGAGTCGATTGCGCGGGGCCGTTGCCGACGCGCGGCGGGCGCAGCGCGTAATCCGGCGGAACCGCCAGCGGCGCGTTCGAGACCACTTGGAACTCGTCGGGAATGACCCGGGTCTTGCCGATCGCGCGATTGAAGCTGTCGCAGCCGCCGAGCGGCAAGGCCGCGACGCCGAGCGCCGCCATCACCAGCAATGACGACCCGACCCTCACGCCCCGGCGCTCCCTTCGATTGTCGCAGATATCCACACCTTAAGCGGCTTTCGGTCGGGCAAGCAAGCCGTCAAGCAGAAGCGCGACGACCCCCAGGCAAATTGCCGCATCGGCCAGGTTGAAGGCGTACCAGTGCCAGGCGCCGAGGTGGAAATCGAGGAAATCCACCACCGCGCCGCGCATCAGCCGGTCGATGGCGTTGCCGATCGCGCCGCCGATGATAAGGCCGAGAGCGAGCCGAATCACTGGATTGTGTGCCCGGCGCAGCCATAGCAGCAGCGCGATCACAATGGCGAGCGCGAGCGTCGTGAAGATCGCGGTGTTCATCGCATCGCTATTGTTGAAGAGGCCGAAGCTGACGCCGCGATTGCCGGTCAGCACCAGGTTGAAGAACGGCGTCACGGTATCGACCGGGGCGCCGCCGCGGCCGGCGAAAAAGCCGAGGACCCAGGTCTTGGCCGCCTGATCGGCAAGGACGACCGCGGCAGCGGTGCCAAGACCGAACCACATTATCCGCCTGCTCCTGCCAAAGCCTCGATCGCCTCGGCGCAACGGTTGCACAGATCGGGATGCGCGGGCAGCGTGCCGACTTCGGATAGCACCCGCCAGCAGCGCTCGCATTTCTCGCCCGCCGCCGGCGAAACGCGCACACCGACCCCCGGCACGTCGCTGAGGGTGAACATATCCTCCGCCGGCGCGCCAAGCTTGAGCATCGCCGCCGAGGTAATGCAGAGTTCGGGCAGATCGATCCCTTGCAGCGGCGCCGCCCAATCGGGCGCGACCACGATCTCGACGGCGGCCTGGAGGCTCGCGCCGATGCGTTTTTGCGCGCGCTCCAGCTCGATCGCGCCAGTGACGACGCGACGCAGTTCGCGAATCTTCGCCCATTTCGCGCCCAGCGCATCGTCGCGCCAAGCCTTGGGAATGTCGCGATAGAGCTCGAGATGGACGCTCGAATCCTCGCCCTCGCCGTGGCGGCTGAGCCAGGCCTCCTCGGCGGTGAAGCACAGCACCGGCGCGAGCCAGCGCACCAGGCATTCGAACACCTGGTCGAGCACGCTGCGCGCCGCGCGGCGCGGCAGCGCCGTCGGTCGGTCGCAATAGAGCGAGTCCTTGCGCATGTCGAAATAGAAGGCCGAGAGATCGACGGCGCAGAGATTGTGCAACGCCGTGAACATCGAGTGGAAGTCGTAAGCCTCGGCGGTCTGGCGCACCAGCGCATCGGTCTCGGCGAGGCGATGCAGCACATAGCGCTCGAGCTCCGGCATCTTCTCGGGGGCGACCCGTTCGCTCTCGGAAAAGCCGGCGAGCGCGCCGAGGAGATAGCGCAAGGTGTTGCGCAGCCGGCGATAGACGTCGCCTTGGTATTTCAGGATCTCGCGACCCATGGCAACGTCTTCGGTGTAGTCCGAATCGACGACCCAAAGACGCAGGATGTCGGCGCCGATCTCCGCGACGACCGACGGCAGCGCTTGCAGCGGGACGCCCGACGATTTCGAGAGCTTGCGCCCTTGCTCGTCGAGCAAGAAACCGTGGGTCAACACCGCGTCGTAGGGCGCGCGGCCGCGCGTGCCGCAACTCTCCAAGAGCGAGGAACGGAACCAGCCGCGATGCTGATCCGAGCCTTCGAGATAGAGCGAGGCCGGCCATTTGAGCTCCGGCCGCCGCTCCAAGACAAACGCATGTGTCGAGCCCGAATCGAACCAGACATCGACGACGTCCTTGATCTGCTCGTAATCCTTGGGATCGCGGCCGGGTCCGAGAAACTCAGCCGGGTCGCGCGCATACCACGCATCGGCGCCGTCCTTCTCGAAGGCGGCGGCGATGCGATCGACCACCGCCTGATCGCGCAGCACCTCGCCGCTCTTCTTCTCGACGAAGACCGCGATCGGCACGCCCCAGGCGCGCTGGCGCGAGATGCACCAGTCGGGCCCGGTCTCGATCATCGCGCGGATGCGGTTCTGGCCCTGCGGCGGATACCATTTGGTCTCGTCGATCGCCTTGAGCGCCTTCGCGCGCAGATCGTTCTTCTCCATGCCGATGAACCATTGCGGCGTGGTGCGGAAGATCAGCGGCGCCTTGGAGCGCCAGGAATGCGGATAGGAATGGACGAGCGTCGCCTCGGCCAAGAGCGCGCCCGCCGTGTTCAGCGCATCGATCACCGCGCGGTTGGCGTCGCCTTCCTTGCCGTTCGGGCGATAGACGCGCTTGCCGGCAAAGAGCGGCACGGTGTCGTAATAGCTGCCGTCGGGGCCGACGGTCGCCGGGACCGCGATGTTATGCTTCTGGCCGAGCTCGAAATCGTCGACACCATGGCCCGGGGCGATATGGACGAAGCCGGTGCCGTCGACATCGGTGACGAAATCGCCGGCGAGGAGCGGCACGCCGAAATCATAGCCCTGGCCGTGGAGCGGATGGCGGCAGACCGTGCCGGCGAGATACTTGCCCGAGACCAGCTCGACCTTGCCGCCGAGCTTCGCGATCTCGGCGAAATTCACTTCGAGCGGCGCCGCGACGACGAACTTCTCGCCGGGCTTCGCAAGGCCGCCTTCGCGCACGCTCTCGACCTCGATCACGACGTAGTCAAGCGCTTCGTTGAAAGCGATGGCGCGATTGCCGGGCAGGGTCCAGGGCGTCGTCGTCCAGATCACCACCGACGCGCCGTCGAGCGCTTTGACGCTCGCTTTCGCCACTGGGAACTTCACCCAGACCTGGGTCGAGGTGTGGTCGTGGTACTCGATCTCGGCCTCGGCTAGCGCGGTCTGCTCGACCACCGACCACATCACCGGCTTCGAGCCGCGGAACAGCCCGCCATTCATCAGGAACTTGCCGATCTCGCGCACGATTTGCGCCTCGGCGGCGAATTCCATCGTCGTATAGGGATGCGCCCAATCGCCGAGCACGCCGAGACGCTGGAACTCCGTGCGTTGCACATCGATCCAGTGCGCGGCGAAGTCGCGGCATTCCTTGCGGAATTCGAGGATCGGCACCTCGTCCTTGGAGCGCTTCTTGGCGCGATATTCCTCTTCGATCTTCCATTCGATCGGCAGGCCGTGACAGTCCCATCCCGGCACGTAAGGCGCGTCAAAACCGAGCATCTGCTGCGCGCGGTTGATCACATCTTTAAGAATCTTGTTGAAGGCGTGGCCGATATGGAGATTGCCGTTGGCATAGGGCGGCCCGTCATGGAGCACGAATTTCTCGCGACCCGCAGCCGCGGCGCGCTGGCGCGGATAGAGCCCCATCTTCTCCCAGCGCGCGAGCAGCGTCGGCTCGCGCTTCGGCAGCTCGCCGCGCATCGGGAAATCGGTCTGCGGCAGAAAGACCGTTTTGCGGTAATCGGTGGCCATGGCGGTTCAGTTCCTGAAGGACGTGTCGCCATTCGCGAAATGCTCGGCGGCAGCGTCGGAAACGGGGCAAGCGACGACAGCCGGTCCTGAAGGACCGGTCAGCTAATTCGTGCGTGCCGCTGCTGCGCCATAGCCATGGCGGAAAAATAGGTGAGGCCCGGCGGGCCTGTCAACCAACGGGCGAGCCGGCCGCCAGTATCCCGCGCGCCTGGATGCAATCGGCGGCGATCTGCGCCTTCAAGGCGTCGAGCCCGTCGAAACGCTGCTCGGGACGCAAGCGCTCGATCAGCGCGACGCGCAGATGCTTGCCGTAGAGGTCGCCGGAAAAATCGAAAAGATGGGTCTCGAGCCGCAGGTCCTTGCCGCCGACCGTCGGCCGCCAGCCGAGATTGGCGGCGCCGTCATGCCAGTGCACCGTCGCACCGTCCTCGATGCCGGCGCGAACGGCATAGACCCCAGGCGCCGGGCGCAGATAGTCGGCGAGACCGATATTGGCGGTGGGAAAGCCGATGGTGCGGCCGAGCTTGTCGCCGAGCTCGACCCGGCCGTCGATCTCCCATGGCCGGCCGAGCAGCGCCGCCGCCTCGCGCGGCCGTCCGGCGACGAGATGCTCGCGGATCTGGGTCGAGGAATAGACCGTGCCGCTCGCCGCCGCGACCGGCGCCACCACCGCGACGCCGAAGCCGTGCTGCTTGGCGCCTTCGGCCTGCAGGAGGTCAGGCGTGCCGCGGCGCTTGTGGCCGAAGACGAAATCGTAGCCGACGACCACGGTCCGGGCGCCGAGCCCGGCGACGAGGGTCTCGGCGACGAAATCCTCGGCGCTTTTTTGCGCGAAGGCCTGATCGAAATGTAAGACGAACAGCAGATCGACGCCGAGCGATTCGAGCACCAGCGATTTGGCGCGGAACGGCGTCAGGCGAAACGGCGGCAGGCCGGGCTGGAAAACGGCGCGTGGATGCGGCTCGAAAGTCAGCACCGCGAACGGCGCGGCGTCGCGCCGCGCGATCGCTTTCGCGTGGGCGAGCACCGCCTGATGGCCGAGATGCACGCCGTCGAAATTGCCGGCGGCGACCACCGCACCGCGCGCATCGCCGCTCGCCTCAATGTGGCGGAAGACCCGCATCTCAGCTTTTGGGCGGCACCAGCACGGTGGCTTCGCCATCGATCACCACCGTCTCGCCGACCCGGCATTGCGTCTTCAGGACGACGCGGTTCTTGTCGCGCACGACATCGGCCACGGTGATCACCGCCTCGACCTTGTCGCCCGGCCGGACGGGTGCCTTGAAAGAAAGCGATTGCGCGAGATAGATCGAGCCCGGTCCCGGGAGCTTCGAGGCGATCGCCGTCGAGATGAAGCTGGCGCCGAGCATGCCATGCGCGATGCGGCCCTTGAAGCGCGTGGTCTTGGCATAAGCATCGTCGAGATGGACGGGGTTGTGATCGCCCGAGACCGCGGCGAACGCTTCGATATCGGCGACGGTGACGGTGCGCTCGTAGCGGGCGCTCATGCCGACGCTGAGGTCGTCGATCGTATAGCCGCGCGCGATTTGATCGGCCATTCCTGCACCTCGGACGGAGTTGCCGCACCTTACCGAGCGCCCTCCCCGATCACAAGTTCAGGCCTTCCGCCGCGAAAGCCGCATCGTTACTCTCGGCCGCGTGAGAGAAGGGGATTTTCGTGGATAGCGACAGCGGCGCGCCGCTCCGGGAGATGTGGTACTACGCGATGCCCGGCGCGCGCTTGAAGCGCGGCCGGACGCTGGCGAAAACGCTGCTTGGCGAGCCGCTGCTCTTCGGCCGCGACGCGGGCGGCAAGGTCTTCGCCTTGCGCAACATCTGCCCGCATCGCGGCATCCCGCTGAGCTACGGCCGGTTCGACGGGCGCGAGATCGAGTGCTGCTATCACGGCTGGCGCTTCGATAGCGCCGGCGCCTGCACCGCGATCCCTTCGCTCGCGGAAGGGCAGCGCTTCGACCGCGGGCAGGTTTCCGTCGGCGCCTATCCGGCACGCGAGCAGCAAGGCAATGTCTGGGTGTTCTTCGGCAACAACTCCGCCGCGGCACCCGAGCCGCCGCTGCTGCCCGCGATCGGCGAGCGCGGGCCCGATCTCTACGATACCGTCACCCTGCCCTGCAGCATCGATCACGCGGTCGTCGGCTTGATGGACCCGGCGCATGGGCCGTTCGTCCATCGCTCGTGGTGGTGGCGCAAGGGCGGCTCGATCCACGAGAAGAGCAAGGCCTTCGCCGCGAGCCCCTTCGGCTTCACCATGCTGCGCCATGCGCCGTCGAGCAATTCCAACGCCTATAAGCTCCTCGGCGGCGCGCCCGAGACCGAGATTAGCTTCCGCCTACCGAGCGTCCGGATCGAGCACATCACCGCCGGCCGGCATAACGTCGTCAATCTCACCGCGGTGACGCCGCTCGGCGCCGAGGAGACGCAGATCAACCACGCGATCTATTGGACGACGCCGCTGTTGTCGCTCCTGAAGCCGCTGCTGCGCCCTTATGTCCGCGCCTTCCTCAACCAGGATCGCGCGGTGATGGTGCGCCAGCGCGAGGGGCTGCGCTACGATCCGCCGCTGGCGCTGATCGACGACGCCGACACCCAGGCACGCTGGTACTATCGCCTCAAGACCGAATATGCCCGCGCCAAGCACGAGGGCCGCGATTTCGTCAACCCGGTAACCGACCAGACGCTGCGCTGGCGCAGCTGAGAGAATCTTGATTTGCTTCGCACGACGGCGCGCCGTTGACGATTCGCGGGCGCGCCTGTGC
Organism: Allostellaceae bacterium; assembly: GCA_036501365.1. Classification (GTDB taxonomy): domain Bacteria; phylum Pseudomonadota; class Alphaproteobacteria; order ATCC43930; family CGMCC-115725; genus CAIKMD01. The sequence continues at coordinate 59,085 of DASYAL010000019.1, forward strand.
TACGCGGTCTTGCGCTGGCGCAGCTAAAGCCCCAGATTCCGCTCGGTTTTTCGGACAGGAGCAGCTCATGAGCGCGCCCGACGCAACGGCAGTCCTATCGGCGCTGAAATTCGACGGCAACGGCCTGATCGCCGCGGTGGCGCAGCAGCACGATACCGGCGAGGTGCTCATGCTCGCCTGGATGAATCGCGACGCCGTCGCCGAGACGCTCGCCACCGGCCGCGTCTGCTATTGGTCGCGCTCGCGCCAAGCGCTGTGGCGCAAAGGCGAGACCTCGGGCCATGTGCAAAAGCTCAAGGAGCTGCGCGTCGATTGCGACGGCGACGCGCTGCTGCTGCAGGTCGAGCAGACCGGCCCCGCTTGCCACACCGGCGAGCAGAGTTGCTTCTTTCGCGCCGCCCGCGACGGCGCACTCGTTAAGCTCGGCTAAGGACGGCTCTCAGGGACGCGGGCAGGCGAGCGTCGCCTGGACCTGATGCAGCACGGTTTCGTCGTAGGAGCGGCCGGCGCAGCGCGCGTTGTAGCCATCGATCGCCTGGTTGTAGCGGGTCGCGGCGTCGTCATAGCTTTGCGACGCCGTCGCAGTCGTGGCCTGGGCGGCGTCGCGCTGCTGCAAGAGCGCCTTGAACGCATCGATCTCGGCATTGTCATAGACGTTGATCTGCGCGCGGCGGGTCGCGACCTGATTGGTAAGCGCAGCCTGGCTGCGCTGGCTGCTTTCCAGCGCCTGACGCCGGTTGGTCACATTGTCTTCGAGCACCGAAACGAATTGCTGCTCGCACAGGCACGAGCGGATCGCGCTCGGATCCGACACAACCTGCGCGATAGCCGGCGCGATCCCCACACACGACAGGAAGCCGAGCGCCAGCGTCCCACAAGCGAATGTCCGCATGATCCCTCTCCACCGCGCGCCTGTCGCGACCATCCCATCCGGCGCGATTCCGATCGTTTGGAAACAACGCGACCGTCAATCCGGATGAGCATCCAGCTTGGTTCTAGACCGGAATCATGGCGCATGTAATAGTAGCGGCGGCGAGGCGCGATGGTTGGTCGCGCTTTCCCATAACGATAACAAGAAGCCGCGCCGTATCCTGTCCGGGGGAGTTTATGAGAAAGCCACGCATTTTCACCGCTCTGATCGCGCTCTCGGCAGCGACTGCACTGGCCGCCTGCTCCGACTGGAGCGCGACGGGATTCCACGGCAACCCGCAGACGGAGCACTGGAACCTCGCCGCCGTCACCGCCGCGGCACCGCAAAATCCGACCAGCTTCACCGCCGCTCTCGCCGGCGAATACGCCGCGCTCGCGACCGCGCTCGATCGCGACGGCGACGTCGTCGATGCGGATTATTTCGCGCGCAAAGGCCTCGCCGCGGCGCCGGGCGCGGTCGTTCCACCCGAGGACAACGCCAATTGGGCCATCCCGCTCGAGCAGCCCTACGGCTTCCGCACCAAGCTGGCGCAAGCCCGGGGGCGGCTGATGGCCGCGCTCAACAGCGGCGCGCGCGAGCGCGCACCGGCGCTCGCGGCGCGCGCGCAGGCACGGTATGACTGCTGGGTGGAGCGGATGGAGGACAACTGGGCGACCGCGCAAAACGGGGCCTGCGCCACCGAATTCGCCGCCGCCATGGACGAGCTCGAGGGCAAGGCGGCGAGCGCCGCAACCGCCGCGCCGGCCGCGCTGGTCAATGTCTTCTTCGAATTCGATCGCTCGCGTCTGACGCCGGAAGCGCGCCAGATCGTCTCCCAGCTCGCGACGCAGATGAAGGCGAGCAACCGCAGCGCGACCCTCGTCGGCAAAGCCGACCTGACCGGCTCGGACAGCTACGACCTCGCGCTTGGCCGGCGCCGCGCCGATGCGGTCGCCGCCGAGCTGGTGCGCGACGGCGTGGCGCGCAATCGCGTCGCGATTGAGACCCAGGGCAAGCGCCAGCCGCCGGTCCCCACCGCGCAAGGCGTGCGCGAGCCGCGCAACCGCGTGGTCGAGATCACGCTGCATTGATTTGAGGTCGCGCGCGTAGCCGCCACACCAATGCGTTGATCGCGGTTTAAGGCCGGCGCGACCGCGCGACCGAAGGTGCGGCCGCGCGCTGCTGCATGATCAATGCGCGAGGATCACCGGGATGTCGGCTTCCATGATGATATGGCGGGTCGCGCCGCCGAAGATCATCTGGCGCAGCCGGCTTTGGGTATAGGCGCCTTTCACCAGCAGATCGCAGCCCAGGGCCCTGGCTTCGGCGAGGAAGACCTCGCCCGCCTGGCGGTTGGTCGCCGGAATCCGCCGCGAGGCGGCGGCGATGCCACGACGGCGCAGCGCCGCGGCAAGATCGTCGCCGGAGGGGCCGGGCTGCATCGCGCCTTCGACCGACAGCACCTGGACCTTGCTGGCAAGGGCGAGATAGGGCATCGCGAGCGCGACGGTGCGCGAGGTCTCCGTGCTGCCGTTCCAGGCGATCACGATGCATTCGCCGATGGTTTTCGGCGGCATCGGCGGCGCCATCAGCACCGGACGGCCGCTTTCGAAGAGTGCGTCCTCGAGCGTCGCCTCGGCGAGCGAGGCGAGCTTTGCCGGCCGCTCGACGACAATGAGATCGAAGACGCGCCCGAGCGAGCCGACGACGGCGTTTTGGCGTCCTGATTCCTCGCGCCATTCGGCGCTGACGCCTGGCGTCGGCGCCGCCTCGTCGGTGATCGAAACATTGCGCGCGCGCATGAAGCTTTCGAACAGCTGGCGCGCCGCTTGGCGCCGGTCGTGTCCCTCGCGCTCGAGCGTGCGATCGACCTCCGAGGAGACCGAAAATCCCATCTCGCCGCCAAACACCACGGCATATTCGGTGGTGAGTGCGTTGAGGCCGATGATCCGGCCGTCGAATTTCCGCGCCGCCAGCAAAGCGGTCTCGAGCACCGGGGTCGCGGTGCCGTCGCCGACAACCGTCAACAAGGTCCTCATCGCCTGCCCCGTTCACCTCGCAGCGGGATGCCGCGTTCGCGCGAAGTATATCCCAGGGACCGCGCCGATCCCAAACGGCTTTGACGGCGGCTTGCGCCGGCCCGGGCAAATCGCGAAAGTGGCCGTAACGAATGAATAAGGAGGAGACCCACGGTCATGAAGATCCACAACCCATCGACCCTGGCGCCGGGCGCCGGCTACAGCCACGGCATCGAGCTGCCGCCGAACGCGCGCGTCCTCTATTGCGCCGGCCAGCTCGGGCTTAAGCCCGACGGCAGCTTCGCCTCGAACGAGATCCGCGGCCAGGCGGAGCAGGCTTGGCGCAATGTCGGCGCCGTGCTGCAGGCCGCCGGCATGGGCTACGAGAACATCGTCAAGCTCACCCACTATTTGACGCGACGCGAGGACCTCCCGGGCTATCGCGAGGTGCGGGCGCAATTCCTCGGCAAGCTCGCGCCCGCCTCGACGCTGCTCGTGATCGCGGCGCTGGCGCGGCCCGAGGCGCTGATCGAAGTCGAAGTCCTCGCCGCCAAGGAATAGCCCTGGCGCGACCCGCGCTCAGCGCCCGCCATATCCCTCGTCGGCGAGGTTCAGCAGCGGGAAGGCGCTGAACACATGCGGCATCGTCACCGCGGGAGCGGCGACGACGTGGCTGCGCGTCACCTCGGCGAAGCCGGTGCAGCCGATGAGGGCGAGGCAGGTGCGGATCTCGCTTTCGAGAATCTCGAGGACGCGCGCGACCCCTGCGCCGCCGGCGGCGGCGAGGCCATAGAGATAAATCCGGCCGATCGCGACCGTGTTGGCACCAAGCGCGAGCGCCTTGACGATATCGGTGCCGCGATAGAATCCGCCATCGATAATGATCTGCGCCCGGCCGCGCACCGCCTCCACCACCTCGGGCAGGATGTCGAGCGTGCCGCGCACGTGGTCGAGCTGCCTTCCGCCGTGATTGGTGATGTAGATGCCGTCGACGCCGTGATCGCAGGCGATGGCGGCATCTTCCCCGGTCTGGATGCCCTTGAGGATGAGCGGCAGCTTGCTGCCGTGCTTGTCCTTGAAGCGCTTGACCTCGGCCCAGGACAGCGATTGCTGGCGGTTGTCGCCGCCATCATCGATGATCGAGCGGTTGGAGACGCGGCGCGCGATGTCGCGCTCGCGCCGGCCGTAGAAGGCGCTGTCGATCGTGTAGCAGAAAGCCTCGTAGCCGGCATCGATCGCGCGGCCGACGATCTCGTCGGTCAATTTGTCGGGGCCGCGGCGGTAGAGCTGGAAGAATTTCCGGCCGTTCGCGGCTTTCGCGGTGGCTTCGAGGCCGGGTCCGCTGACCGAGCTCAGCATCTGGGGGACGCCGAAGAGCGTCGCGCCCTGGGCGACCGCCGCCGCGCCGCCGGGATCGAGCCGCTCGAGCCCGCCGACCGGCGCCAGCAGCACCGGCAGCCGCGCCTTCTTGCCCATGACCGTACCCGAGCATTCGACGCCCGAGATGTCGCGCAGCACCCGCGGCCGGAAGCCGACGCAATCGATCGCATAGCGGTTGCGCTTGAGGGTGGTCTCGGTCTCGGCGGCGCCGGTGACGTAGTCCCAGAGCACGGGGGAGAGTTTCAGCCGCGCTGCTTTGATGAATTCGTGCAGCGTCTCGAACTTGCCGTCGAGCCCGCTCGAATTGCGCCGCGCTTCCTCGGCCATCTTGTCCTCCCCAACGTGTCCCCGCCGCAGCCTAGCCAACACCGCTGCGGCGAGCCAGCGCTGCCTCCGCTTCTCTAGCCCTGCGCTTTCAGAGTCTTGCCGCCGGCGGTCACGGGTTTCGCCGCGATCAGCGAGAAAGCAATGACGCAAGGCTCCTTGCCACGGTTGATCCAGTTATGGATCGTGCCGCGCTGCACCAGCACGTCGCCGGCTTTCAAGTGCACCACCGCGCCGTCGATATCCATGTCGATCTCGCCCGACATCACCACGGCGTAGTCGATCGAATCCGTGCGGTGGTTGCGCGCGGCGACGCCCGGATCGAAGCGCACGACGCGGAAAACGGAGCCGTTGTCGAGCGTGGTGCCGGTCTTGCGCTTGGCCTCGTCAGCGGAGCCGTCGTTGCCGATCGGCCAGCCTTCGGTCGTCCACACCACGCAAGCGGTCGCGCCCGGTCGTCCCGACGACACTTCTTTGCCGATCTCGTCATAGAGCACGACCGCCTTGCCGTTGGCGTCGTGACCGGTCACGACGCGTCTTACTTTGAAATCCATCAAGCCCTCCCTCGATTGGCGCGCCTCTCATTTCATTCGCGGCCCTTGCCGTCAAGGCAAGTTATCCACACCCCTAGATTTAGCGATTTGACTTTCTCGCTACACAAATTCTGGGAGGGATGGTAATTTTTTATGGGGTTGATGCATTGGATGGGCCGATGCACGCCCATCGTTAAGAGGACAGCCACATGGCAGCGAAGAGAAAGGCCAAGAAGAAGGCCAAGAAGAAGAAGAAAAAGAAGTAGGGCTCCTTAGTTCAGCCTCTACCCATGGCGGGGCTGCTCCCGAGCGAAGGAAAGCTCAGGGGCAGCCCCGCTAACATTTTGTGGGGATGCGCGCCACGCGCGCGCGCAACAGCAACGATCGGCGCAACCGCGCATCATCTTCCGCCGGCAAAATTTTTCCGCCATCGATCCGCATCCGCACGCGCTGTCGCGATCATCGGGCAAGCGCGTGGCGGCCGCGTCACTCGTTAAAAAGCCTCGAATTCATGCGGGTTTGCGCGCGCGTCGCGCCATTGCGCGCGATCCGCCAGCGGCGATGTCGCGACGATCGATCGCGACAAAAAATCTTTCGGCGATGAACCTGCGCGCCATCGTCGCACCGCGCGGCGCGACACGCGCGCGACGATGCATGCAGCGCGCGGCGTCGCGCGATCGATCGGTCGCGGCGCAGGACGCACGTGCACGTCATCGACGCTCGACAAATGATTGATGACGGAGTCGCGCGCGCGTCCGCGCTCCGGCGTGCGCGCGATCGAGCGCGAAAATTCCGCCGCGCGCTCCTGCGGTCACGAAAACCGCGGAACCGATCCCGTCGCGTGCCCGAGCCCCGATTTCGCGACTCGGGGGGAAATTGATGTGGACGGGATGGTTTTGGGCATGCGCCCGACCCGTTCGCACGGTTTTGTTCAAGACCTCGGCGCGCGGCAATCGGGATCGATGCGCGAGCGATCGCGTCGGTGCCGACCGGCGCGCCGCCGCCGCGTCAGGAAAGATTGATGATTAAGCCTGCGCTTGGCGCTTGGCCTGCGCCTCGACGATGCGCCGCTTCAAGCGGCGCGCCTCGCTCGAGAGCTTGGCGTCCGACGTGCCGAGCAGATAGGCATCGAGCCCGCCATTATGCTCGATGGTGCGGATCGCGTTGGTGGTGAGCCGCAGCTTCACCGCAACGCCGAGCGCGTCGGAAAGAACGGAGCCGCGCTGCAGATTGGGCAGGAAGCGGCGCTTGGTCTTGTTGTTGGCGTGGCTGACATTGTTGCCAACCTGAACGCCTTTGCCCGTGATGATGCACCGCCGCGACATGAATTCGACCTCGTATGGGAAGGGCGGATTTTTAAGGGAATCGCTCGCGGCGGTCAAGTCAGCCTTGACCGCCCCTATTCCGCGACCTCGGCGGGCGTGGGATCGCCCGAGACGGCGGCAAGCTCGGCGGCGCGCTGATCGGCCTCCTGCTGGCGCTGCCACATCGCCGCATACATGCCCTGGCGGGCGATGAGCTGGGCGTGGTTCCCGCGCTCGACGATGCGGCCGTCATCCATGACGAGGATCTCGTTGGCATGGATCACGGTCGAGAGGCGATGGGCGATCATCAGGGTGGTGCGGTTCTCCGAGACCTCGTCGAGACTCGCCTGGATCTCGCGCTCGGTCTTGGTGTCGAGCGCCGAGGTCGCCTCATCGAACAGCAAGATACGCGGCTCCTTGAGGATGACGCGCGCGATCGCGACGCGCTGCTTCTCGCCGCCCGAGAGCTTAAGGCCCCGCTCGCCGACCGGGCTCTCATAGCCGTCGGGCAGCGCGCGCACGAAATCGTGGATGTGGGCGTGGCGCGCCGCTCCCTCGACCTCGTCGGGCCCGGCGCCGGGCCGGCCATAGGCGATGTTGTAGAAGACCGAATCGTTGAACAGCACCGTGTCCTGCGGCACCACGCCGATCGCGCGACGAACGCTGTCTTGCGTCACGTCGCGCACGTCCTGCCCGTCGATGCGCACCGCACCGTCATTGACGTCGTAGAAGCGGAAGAGCAGCCGCGAGATCGTCGACTTGCCGGCACCCGAGGGCCCGACGATGGCGAGGGTGCCGCCGGGTGCGACCCGGAACGACACGTCCTTCAAAATCGGCCGGCGCGGATCGTAGGCGAAGGAAACATGGTCGAACACGACTTCGCCGCGCGTGACATGGAGCGCCGGCGCGCCGGGCTTGTCTTCGACCTCGGGCCGCACCTGGAGCAGCCGGAACATCGCCTCGAGATCGGTCAGCGACTGCTTGATGTTGCGATAGACCATGCCGAGGACGTTCAAGGGCGTGTAGAGCTGCACGAGATAGGAATTGACCAGCACGAAATCGCCCACCGTCATGCGCCCGGCGGTGACACCTTGCCCCGCCAAGAGCATCACGCCGACGAGGCCGCAGGCGATGATCGCGCCCTGGCCGATGTTGAGGAAGGAGAGCGTGTGCTGGCTGCGGACCGCGGCGCGCTCATAGGCCTGGAGCGCGCCGTCGAAGCGCCGCGCCTCGTGATCCTCGTTGGCGAAGTATTTGACCGTCTCGTAATTGAGCAGGCTGTCGATCGCCTTGGTGTTGGCCTCGCTGTCGCGCTCGTTCATCTCGCGGCGGAATTGCAGCCGCCAATCGGTGACGAGGAAGGTGAAGGTGACATAGGCGAAGATCGTCGCCAGCGTCACGGCGGCGAACATCCAGTCGTAAAGCCGCCACAGGATGCCGCAGACCAGCGCGATCTCGAACATCGTCGGAACGAAGCTGAAGAGGAAATAGTCGAGCAGGAACTCGGTGCCGCGGATGCCGCGCTCGACCGAGCGCGAAAGCCCGCCGGTCTGGCGCTCCAAGTGGAAGCGCAGCGAGAGGAAATGGAGATGGCGAAAAGTCGAGAGCGCGACGGTGCGCACCGCGCGCTGCCCGACCTTGGCGAAGACCGCGTCGCGCAGCTCCGCGAGGCCCTGGGCGCCGACCCGCGCCACGCCGTAGCTGACGATGAACATCACCGGCACCGCGATCAGCGCCGCCTTGCCCGGCGTCAGCGCGTCGACCGCGTGCTTGTAGAGCATCGGCACATAGACGGTGAAGGATTTGGCGGCGATCAGCAGGCCGACGGCGATGAGCACGCGAATCCGCAGCTCGAGATTGTCGCGCGGCCAGAGAAAGGGGAGCAGCTTGCCGACCGCTTTCAGCTCTTGCTTGAAGCCGACCTCGCGGGTCCGGTCGATCCGCCGGCGTTGACCGCCGCGATCTCTGCTCATGCTCAACGCGTTCTCTCCCGGCGCGGCACGCTCGCGGCCATCGCCACGACCGCCGCCATGATCATCGCGCCGACATAATAAGGGGCGTCGCGCCCGGCCGCACTGTAGACGAGCCCGGCGATGAGCGGCCCCAAGATGCGGGCGAGGCTCTGGCCCGACTGATTGACGCCGAGGATGCCGCCGCGCTCTTGGGCGCCGGCGGCGCGCGAGACGAGGCTGGTCACCGCCGGGTTGAGCACGCCGAGGCCGATCGACAAGAGCGCCATGACGATGAGGATCGCGGCAAGGTCGGGGCTGAACGGCAGGCCGAGCAGACCGAGGGTCAGGAGCACCGCGCCGAAGGTCGCGAGTCGCGCCTCGCCGAAGCGCTTGGTCAGCCGGCCGACCAGCCCGCCCTGCACCGCGGCCAGCACCAGCCCGACGAAGAAGAAGATCCAGCCGACTTGCAGCGGCCCCCAGCCGAAGACGCTGTTGGCCCAGAGCGCGAAAGTCGATTCGAGTCCGGCGAAGGCGGTCGTCGTCAGGAAGAATAAGATAATAAGGTGCCGCAAGCCCGGACGGCCGAAGGCGTCCTGTGCCAGGGCCCAGCGTCCCGGCCGCGCCGCGGTGCTGCGATTTTCGGGCGCGAGACTCTCTTTAAGGAGGATCACGGCGAGGACCAGCGCCAGCGCCGACATGAAGGCGGCGGCGAAGGCCGGGCGCGCGAGCGTCGCCGCGGTCGGATCGGAGCCGGCGAGAAGGCCGCCGATCGCCGGGCCGAGGGTAAAGCCGAGGCCGAAAGCGGCGCCGATCATGCCCATGCCCTTGGCGCGATTCTCCTCGGCCGTCGTATCGGTGATATAGGCCTGCGCCGCCGAGATGTTGCCGGCGCCGGCGCCGGCCAGAAGCCGCGCCGCGAACAGCATCCAGAGCGCATCCGCCATGCCGAGCCAGAGATAAGAGAGCACCGAGCAGCCGAGGCTGACGAGGATGATCGGCTTGCGGCCGAACCGGTCCGAGAGCCGGCCCCAAAACGGCGAAGCGAAGAACTGGGCGAAGGAATAGCAGGCCATCATCGTCGTCACTTCCATGGGCGAGGCGTGGAAGTGCAGCGCGTAGTAAGGCAGCAGCGGGATCACGATCCCGAAGCCGACCAGATCGATAAAGACGATGAGGAAGAGGATGGCCATCGAACGGGCGGATCAATAGCGCGGATTCGCGGCCCGAGACAGAGGGATAGCGGCTAGCTCGCCGAGGCTTGATCGCGCTGCGGCGGTGATGGGCGACCCGGCCCGGAAAATTGGGTTCGTTTCGCAGTTTTCATATTTTCACTTTTGCGCCAAGGACTTAGCTTTTTGAACACGGCCTGCGTTTTCGACTTTAGAAATAGCCGGTCCCCGCGCGGCGAAATCAACACGCCATCTATAACGTATCTAGCGTACAAACGCAATCTGAATCATTCGTGTCGCGATGCGGGGCGGAAGATCAAGCGACCGCACGCTGCGTCTGGATGAGCTTCAGGATCGCGCTCGCCGCGGCGAGGATATTGGTGCCCGGACCGAAGATCGCGCCGACTCCGGCCTCCTTGAGCGCGGCGTAATCCTGCGGCGGGATGACGCCGCCCAAGGCGACGCGGATATGCGCCCCGCCGGCGGCCTCGAGCGCCGCGATCAGCGCCGGCACCAGCGTCGCGTGGCCCGCGGCAAGACTCGAGACGCCGATCACGTCGACGTCGCTTTGCACCGCCTCTTTCGCCGCTTCCTCGGGAGTCTGGAAGAGCGGCCCGATCACGACCGCGAAGCCGAGATCGGCGAAAGCGGTGGCGATCACCTTGGCGCCGCGGTCATGCCCGTCCTGGCCGAGCTTCACCACCAGCATGCGCGGCGGGCGGCCTTCGTCCTTGGCAAAAGCCGCGACCGCTTCCTGCACGCGCGCATAGGCTTCGTCCTCGGCATATTCGGCGCCGTAGATGCCCGAGACGAGACGCGTCGTCGCCTGATGGCGAGTGAACACTTGCTCGAGCGCCTCGGAGACCTCGCCGACGGTCGCCCGCGCGCGCATCGCCGCGACGGTGCGCTCGAGGAGATTGCGCTCCGAAAAATTGCCCCGGCCGCTTCGCGCCGTCGCGGTGAGCGCATCGAGCGCCGCCGTGACCTTCGCGGCATCGCGGGTCGCGCGCAGCGCTTTGAGGCGCGCGATCTGGCGCTCGCGCACCGCGCTGTTGTCGATGGTGCGGATCGCGACCGGCGCGGCCCCATCTGCTTGATTGGCCGGCGCCTGATACTTGTTGACGCCGACGATCACATCCTCGCCGCGATCGATGCGCGCCTGGCGCCGCGCCGCCGATTCCTCGATCTTGAGCTTGGGGAAGCCAGCTTCGATCGCTTTGACCATGCCGCCCATCGCCTCGACCTCGGCGATCAGCACCTCGGCGGCCGCGGCAACCGAATGGGTGAGGCTCTCGACGAAATAGCTGCCGCCCAGCGGATCGACGACATGGGTGAGCCCCGCCTCCTCGGCGAGGATGAGCTGGGTATTGCGCGCGATCCGCGCCGCAAACTCCGTCGGCAGCGCGAGCGCCTCGTCGAAGGAATTGGTGTGCAGCGAATTGGTGCCGCCCAACACGCCGGCCATCGCCTCGACCGCGGTGCGGACGATGTTGTTGTAGGGGTCCTGCTCGGTGAGGCTGACGCCCGAGGTCTGGCAATGCATGCGGAGCGCGAGCGAGGCCGGGCTCTTCGGCGCGAACGGCCGCATCAGCCTTGCCCAGAGCAGGCGCGCGGCGCGCAGCTTCGCCACCTCCATGAAAAAATTCATGCCGATGCAGAAGAAGAAGGAGAGGCGCGGCGCGAAATCGTCGATCGACAAGCCCTTCGCCAGGGCCGCGCGCACATAATCGAGCCCGTCAGCCAAAGTGAAAGCGAGCTCCTGCACGCAGGTCGCGCCCGCCTCCTGCATGTGGTAGCCGGAGATCGAGATCGAGTTGAAGCGCGGCATGCGCTTGGCGGTGAAATCGATGATGTCGGCGACGATCCGCATCGACGGCTCGGGCGGATAGATATAGGTGTTCCGCACCATGAACTCTTTGAGGATGTCGTTCTGGATCGTGCCTGAAAGCTTCTCTGCCGCTACGCCCTGCTCCTCGCCGGCGACGATGAAGGCGGCGAGCACCGGCAGCACCGCGCCATTCATGGTCATCGAGACACTCATCTTGTCGAGCGGGATGCCGTCGAAGAGGATCTTCATATCCTCGACGCTGTCGATCGCGACGCCGGCCTTGCCGACATCGCCGGTGACGCGCGGATGGTCGCTGTCATAGCCGCGATGGGTGGCGAGATCGAAGGCGACCGAGAGGCCGTGCTGGCCTTGGCGCAGGTTCTCGCGGAAGAAGGCGTTCGATTCCTCGGCGGTCGAGAAGCCGGCATATTGGCGCAAGGTCCACGGCCGGCGGGCATACATGGTCGCGCGCACGCCGCGCGTGAAAGGCGGAAAGCCGGGGAGGCCCGCGGTTTCGATCTGCTCGAGATCGGCCGCGGTATAGAGCGGCCTTACCGCTATGCCTTCCGCGGTCTGCCAGGTCAGCGCATCGGCGCCTTTGCCGAGCTCCTTGCCGGCAAGCGCCACCCAATCGGCGAGAGTCTTCTGCGGGAAATCCGCCATGCGGCGGATTATACCACGTCAGCGCTTGAGAGCGTGGACGGCGACCAGGGACGCGGTCAGCAGACAGAGCGCGCCGGCCTGATGCGCCGCCGCCGCCGGCAGCCACACCACGGTAAGCAAGGTCGTGATGCCGAGCGCCACCTGGAGGCAGGCGAAGAAGAACAGCGCGTGCAGCGCCCAGCGCTGGCCCGGCGCGAGCCGCGCGCGGAGGCTCGCGACCCAGAGCGCCGCGATCGCGAACCAGGTCGTCTCCGCCAGCACGCGATGATCGAACTGCACGCTGGTCAAGTTCTCGAACCAGTTCCGCCATAGCGGCGTCAGGTGCCAATAATCGGGCGGCACGAATTGCCCTTCCATCAGCGGGAAGGTGTTGTCGAGATAGCCGGCGCGCGTCCCCGCGACGAAAGCCCCGGCGACCAGCGTGATGAAGACGAGGAGAAGGATCAGCGAGGCGGAAGCATGAAGCATCGCTGCACCTCTCCCCGCTGGGGAGAGGTCGGCGCGCAGCGCCGGGTGAGGGGCACGCGCGCGAGCCCCCTCACCCTGCCCTCTCCCCGGAGGGGAGAGGGTTTTGTGGACAGGTGATGCTGGAACCAGCAAATCGAGCGCCACCCACAACATCGCGAGATAGATCACCACCGCCATCGCGAGATGCGCGGCGAGCCGGTACTGGCTGACCTCGATCCGCATCTCGAGCCCGCTCTCGACCATCCACCAGCCGAGCGCGCCTTGCAGCCCGCCCAGGACAAAGAGCCCCGCCAGCGGCGCGACCAGCCGCCGCGACACCTGACCGCGAATCAGGAACCAGAGGAACGGCAGGGCAAAGGCGAAGCCGATGAGGCGGCCCCAGAGGCGATGGATGTACTCCCAGAAATAGATGTGCTTGAACTGGGCGAGAGTCATATCGGCGTGGCGCGCCTCGTATTGCGGGATCGCCCGGTAGCGTGCGAAGGCGTCCTGCCATTCGCCCTCATTGAGCGGCGGCAGCACGCCCTCGACCGGCTGCCACTGCGTAATCGAAAGACCGGATTCGGTGAGGCGCGTGATGCCGCCGATGATCACCATCAGGAAGATCATCGCGCAGCAGGCGAGCAGCCAAAGGCCGATCGCGCGTTCAGCGGATTCGCGGCGCGACGAGGCGGCGAGAGCGACCATCCACCGATTATAGACGGGTAAACCGCACCCGCGCGCCGCGCTCGATCGCCGCGGCCACGAGCCGGTCCACCAGCAGGCGATGGCGCAGCAGCTCGAGGAGCCGCAGGGTTTCCTGGGTGAGCTCGCCGCCGGCCGCGGCGACGTCGCAGGCGAGCGCATAGGCGGTCTCGCGCAGCTTGGCCGGCAGTGCCGCCTTCACGGTTTTCAGCGCCTCCTCGAGCCCGGCATCGCGGCCGAGCATCGCCGCGCAATCTTTAAGGTCCTTGGTCAAGCGCCCCTGGTCGTAGTCGGCGAACACCGGCAGGTGGTTGACGATATCGCCGATGATCTGCAATTCGGAATCGGCCATGTTGTTATCGGCGGCCGCCACCATGACCATGATGTAAATGAGCGCGGCTTGCGAATCGATCATAGAAGTCCTTTCAGGGTCCACGCCAAGAGTGCCATGACGGCCGCCGCTGCTGTCAAGCGCGCCGCCATCCGCTAAGCTTTCATGATGCGAGAGGTTCCCATACGTTCCTTTTCCCTCGGCGCCATGCTAACGCTGGCGCTCGCCGGCTGCGGCACGACCAATCTCAGCGGCGCAACCCAGGCCGCCGATGACGGCGCCGCCGCGATCTACGCCAATTGCGACGCGCAGCTCCGCGCGGGCCGGTTGACCTCCTATCGCCAGACAGTCGACTGCGCGCGCCAGCCGGTGCTGCTGGTCTATGCGCAGAACGGCTATCCGTTCATGGACCTGGTGCTGTTCGATCTCCAGGAACGCTATATCGGCGCCGAGAACATCGATTTCGGCACCGCCAAGCCCGCGGCGGTGCAGCGCGACCTCGCCGAGCTCGAGCGGCGCCTCGTCGTCGAGCGCGACCGGCGTATCGCCGCACGCAGCGGCATCGGCGGCTCCGTCGCGGCGACTCCGCCGGCGCAACTGCTCGCTGGCCTCACCACTCTCACTGAGGGCAATGGGCCGCCCAAAAGCAACAATTGCTTCAGCGTGGGCGGCTTCACCCATTGCAATAGTCAATCCGACGATAGTCGATAGGGCGGCCGCCGCGTAGCACAGGCGAGCGCCGGGTCTTTCGGCGCGGTCGACCGGGTCGACCGTGCGAAGCCACTTCTTGAAGAAGCTTCGCAAGACGCCGTCGCCCTGAAGGTCGCCCCGGCCGCTCGCTCTTCGCGAGTGGCCCCGAAGGGCTCAGCCGCGAAGAGAGCGGCTGAGCGGGACGACGGCTCCGGCTTGGCTTCGCGCTAGGCCCCGAGAAACGACGCGGTCTCGGCGATCGCCTCCTTGATGCCGGTGCGGCGAATCTCGACGCCGTCGGGGAAGGCGCCGAGGAGCCGCGACGGCATCTGCCGGTCGAGCAGCACGAAAACCCCGGCGTCGTCGGCACGGCGGACGAGGCGGCCGAAAGCCTGACGCAACCTGAGGCGCGTGATCGCGTCGTCGAAAGCGGCGCCGCCGAAGCGCGCCTTGCGCGCCTTGTGCAGGATGTCGGGCCGCGGCCAGGGCACGCGATCGAAAACGACGAGGCGCAGCGAGCGGCCGGGCACGTCGATGCCGTCGCGCAGCGCATCGGTGCCGAGCAGGCAGGCGTCCTCCTCGGCGCGGAAGATGTCGACGAGGGTCGCCGCATCCATCGCATCGACATGCTGCGCCAGCAGGGTCAGCCCGGCCGCGGCAAGCGGCGCGGCGATGCGCTCATGCACGGCCTTGAGCCGCGCGATCGCGGTGAAGAGTCCGAGCGCGCCGCCGCCCGCGGCCTCGAACAGCGCGCGATAGGCGCCGGCGACCTGGCCCGCATCCTCGCGGCGCACATCGGTGACGACGAAGACGCGAGTCTGGCGGCGATAATCGAATGGCGACGGCACGCGCGCGCGCAGCGGCTTGCCCGGAAGATGCAGCGCGCCGCTGCGCGCCTCAGCGACCTCCCAGTCCTTGACCGGATCGCCGCTGCCGTCGGTCAAGGTCGCCGAGGTGACGAGCACACCATGCGCGTCCTGCATCACCTGCTCGGCGAAAGGCCGCATCGGATCGATCCAGTGGCGATGCATGCCGACATCGAAATCGTTGCCGTCGATGCGCTCGAGCGCCAGCCAGTCGACGAAATCCGCCGACGCCTCGCCGAGCGTCGCCGCCAGCATCGCGCGCCAGCCGCCGAGTTCGACGATGCCGCGGCGATGGAGACTGCGGAGCGTCGCCTCGATGCGGATACGCGTGCCAGTGTCCAGCTCGGCCGCCTCGTTCTCGAGCCGCGCCGCGAGGCGCTTGCCCAGCACGACGACCGGCGCTTCGAGCGCTTTGAGCTTCGCCGCCAGCGCTTCGGCCGCCGGCGGCAGCTCGTCGAGGCAGGGCCGCAGCTCGGTCTCGATGCTGTAGCCATGATCGCCGTCGGGCGCGCGCGCCAGCACCTGCTGCCGCACCAATGCAAGGAACGACTCGAATGCGCCGAGCGGCCGGCCGTCGCGCAGTCGCTGGCCCCAGCCGTCGCCGGGCAGCACCCGCGCCGCCATCACGATCTCGTCGAGCGCCTTCGCCGCGAGCTCGTCCTCGGCGACGAGGTCTTCGATCCGCCGCTTCAGCCCGCGCGCCCGCGAGCGACCACGTCCCTCGGCACCCAGCAGCCAGCGCCGCAGCTCGGCGCCTTCCTGGCCGGTGAGCGCCGCCGAGAAGGCATTGTCGGCGGCCTCGAAGAGATGATGGCCCTCGTCGAAGACGTAGCGCGTCGGCTGCGAGGCGTCGTCGAGGCCGCCGAGCGCCGCCTGGATCATCACGAGCGCGTGGTTAGCGACGACGAGGCGGGCGCGCCGCGCGCGGCGCACGCTCTTCTCGATGAAGCAGCGGTGATAATGCGGGCAGGCGGAATGGATGCATTCGCCGCGGCGATCGGCGAGCGCGACGGTCTGGGCGCGGCCCATCAACTCCGGCAGCCAGCCGGGCAGATCGCCGCCGACCATGTCGCCGTCGCGGGTCGCGCTTATCCACCGCGCCATCAGCCCGAGCACGACGGCGTCATAGGCGCGCATCGGCAGCTGCGCGACGCTCTCTTCGTAATTCAGGAGGCAGAGATAGTTCTCGCGGCCTTTGCGCAACACGACGCGGCGGTTCTTCTCGGCGGGATCGGGATAGAGCCGCCCGAGCTCGCCGGCGATCTGATGCTGCAGATTGCGGGTGAAGGTCGAGATCCACACGCCGCCGTCGTTCTTCTCGGCCCAGAGGCTCGCCGGGGCGACGTAGCCGAGGGTCTTGCCGACGCCAGTGCCGGCTTCGGCGAGAACGAGGCGCGGCGTATCCGGCAGATCGCGCGGCCGGAACGCGGCGCTGACCGCAGCGGCGTAATCCGATTGCTGCGGTCGCGGCTCGGCGTCGGCGCCGAGGAGCTCGGCGAGGCGCTGCCGCGCCTCGCTCTCCTCGACCGGGATGTTGCCGGGCGGCGGCTCGGGCGCGTGATCCGACCATTCGGTGAGCTTGCGCCATTGGGCGAGGCCGTTGCCGGGCCGACCCGGATCGCCTTCGGGCAGCGCTGCCAAGACCGCGCCGCCCCAGCCCCAGCCGCCGCGCTCCATCGCCTGAGCGATCGCGCGTGCCTCGCCGTCGCCGGTGGCGTGCAACACGTTGAGCAGTGCGCGCGCCGCATCGACCAGCGCCAGCGCTTCGGCCTCGATCCCTTTGGGCACGGGCAGGCCGAGCGCGGCGGCAAGGCCGCGCGGCGTCGGCAGGCAGAACCGCGCCGGGTAGACGAAAGCGAAAAGCTCGAGCAGATCGAGCGCGGCGAAAGAGCCGGTACCGAGGCGCCGCGCGGTCGCGCGCGCATGGCAGAGAAAGGGCGGCGTCACCTTGGCGCGGCGGCCCGCCTCGGCCAAGCTCAGAAGCTCGACCTCGCCGTCGGGCGAGAGCCACGCCGCCTGCGCCGCCCCTGCGACCAGCGCCGGCGCGGCCGGCAGGCCGATCGCGGTCGCCGCAGGCACGGCGAGCGGCGAAAATCGGGAGGAATCGGTGAGCGACACGGGGACAAGCATATAGAGGGTTCGCCGCCTCTTGTCGCCGCCACTTGTCGCGGGCGCGGCGCCTGCGCTAGCGTTTAGCCGATGTCATCGATCTTCGATCTCGCCCTGCCGCTGTTCCGGATGCTGCCGCCCGAGGCGGCGCATCGCGCGACCATTCGCGCGCTGGCAGCCGGGATCGCGCCCAAGGCCGCGGCCTCCGATCCGCTTTCGCTCGAAGTGAGGCTATGGCGGCAGCGAATCCCTAACCCGGTCGGTCTCGCCGCGGGCTTCGACAAGGACGCCGAGGTGCCGGATGCAATGCTCGCTTTCGGCTTCGGCTTCGTCGAATGCGGCACGATCACGCCGTTGCCACAGCGCGGCAATCCCAAGCCGCGCCTCTTCCGGCTGCCGGAGGATCGCGCCGTCATCAACCGCCTCGGCTTCAACAGCGCCGGCGTCGTGGCGACGGCACGGCGCCTCGCGGCCCGGCGCGGCCGCCCGGGCTTCGTCGGCGCCAATATCGGCAAGAACCGCGATACGCTCGACGATGTCGGCGATTATGTCGAGGACGTACGGGTGCTGGCGCCGCTGGTCGACTACCTCGCGGTCAACGTCTCCTCGCCGAACACGCCGGGCCTGCGCGATCTGCAGCGCAAGAGCGCGGTGACGCGGCTCATCGGCAAGCTGATGGAAGCGCGCGCCCAGACCTCGCTGCGCAATCCGCCGCCGCTGTTGTTGAAGATCGCGCCCGATCTCGGCGCCGAGGAACGCGCCGATCTCGCCGAGGCGGCGCTCTCCTCCGGCATCGACGGGCTGATCGTCGCAAACACCACCGTGGCACGACCGGCGAGCCTCACCAGCCCCACCGCGCACGAGCCCGGCGGCCTCA
Organism: Allostellaceae bacterium; assembly: GCA_036501365.1. Taxonomy (GTDB): domain Bacteria; phylum Pseudomonadota; class Alphaproteobacteria; order ATCC43930; family CGMCC-115725; genus CAIKMD01. The sequence goes on from DASYAL010000019.1 coordinate 77,191, forward strand.
GCGGCGCGCCGCTCTTCGAGCCCTCGACCGCGATCCTCGCCGAGATGTATCGTCTGACCGCGGGCAAGCTGCCGATCATCGGTGTCGGCGGCATCGCATCGGGCGCCGATGCCTATAAGAAAATCCGCGCCGGCGCGTCGTTGGTCCAGCTCTATACCGCGCTCATCTTTCACGGACCCGGCCTGGTCGCGCGCATCAATGGGGAGCTTGCGGCCCTGCTCGCCCGCGACGGCTTCACCTCGGTCGCCGCCGCGGTCGGCGCCGACGCGCATCTCCCCTCGACGACGCCGCATGGTCTCTGACATCGAGGTGCTCGCCGGCATCGGCGGGATCGTCGAGGATTACGACGGCGTGATCCTCGACGTCTGGGGCGTGCTGCATGACGGGGCCAAGCCGTTTCCCGGCGTGCTCAATGCGCTCCACCGCCTCAAGGCACACGGCAAGCGCACCCTCGTCCTCTCGAACGCGCCGCGCCGCACCGAGCCGGTCGCCAAACGCCTCGCCGAGATCGGTGTTGCCCGCGAGCTCTACGACCACATCCACACCTCCGGCGAAGAGACCTGGCAGCATCTGAAGCAGCGCGACGATCCCTTCCACGCCGCGCTCGGCCGCGTCTGTTATCACATTGCACCCTCGCGCGAGAGCGACGCGCTCGACGGCCTCGGCCTCGAGCGCGTCGACGACATCGCGGCGGCGGAGTTCATCCACAACACCGGGCCTTGGGGCTGGGACGAAAGCGTCGAACGCTACGAAGACATGCTGCAAGCGGCGCGGCGGCGCGACCTGCCGATGGTCTGCGCCAATCCCGATCTCGTCGTGCACCATCTCGGCCGCCGCGCGATCTGCGCCGGCGCGATCGCCCAGCGCTACGAGGCGCTCGGCGGCACGGTGCGGTGGCACGGCAAGCCCTATCCCGGCGTTTACAAGACCGCGCTGGGACGGCTCGGTGTCGCCGACCCGAAACGTATCCTCGCGATCGGCGATTCGCTGCGCACCGATATCGCCGGCGCCAATGCCGCGGGGATCGATGCGATCGTCGTCGCCGGCGGCATCCATTACGAGGAATTCGGCTGCGGCGAGGGCAAGCATCCCGATCCTGCGCGCATCGCCAAGGCGGCGCAAGCCGCGGGCGCGACGCCGATCGCGGCGCTCGACGAACTGCGCTGGTAGCGCGAGGCCGCTAATTAATGTCCGTGGTGATCGGCGCGGTGCAGGATCGCATCCGCCAATCCCGTGTCGTAGTCCTGGCCCGCCCGCGTCAGCAGCGCGCCTTCCGGGAAATGCGACTTGATGAGGCCTTTGCGCTCGAGCGCCACCCAGGCGGCCTGGTTGAAGAGGCCCGAGGCGTCGCGCGTCGCCACCACCGCGTCGCCCAAGTGAAAATGATCGCCATGCGGCGGCGGCATGTTCGCGACCAACACCCCGCCGCCCTCCTCTTCGCGCCCATGCTCCGGCAGGCGCGCGAGCGCCTGCAACAGCGCGAGCGTCTTGAGCTGCAGCGGATTGAGGCCGAGGGGATTGCGTTTGGGCGCCATGGGGCCGGCATCATAGCCGCTAAGCGCGGCGATGGAAAAGTACCCGAGAGGATGACGGCGCGGCGGCAATCGTGGCAGACTGCTCGGCCATGAAGCCTTACCTCGCCGCCGCGCTTGGCCTCGCACTCTGCTGCGTCGCCGGCACCGCGCGCGCGCAATTCCTCGTCTCGGGCAATGACGAGAAGCGCAGCTGGGACGAGAGCGGCAAGATGATCGATCAGCCGCCCGGCCGCGACAGCGTCTCGATCGTCGACATCCGCAACCGCGTCCAACCCCATATCATCGGCACATTGCCGATCAAGAACACGATCCACGGCCCGCCGACCAACCTCGCGGTGACGCCCGACGACCGCCTGATCCTCGTCGCCAATTCGCTCGATGCGGTCGCCGACGGTGCCGGCTGGAAGGACGTGCCCGACAACGAGGTCTTCCTGATCGATCCCGCCGCCAATCCGCCGAAGCTCCTCGGCACGGTCGCCGTCGGCAAGCAGCCTTCGGGCATGGCGATCGACCGCAGCGGCAAGTTCGCGTTGATCGCCGACCGCGCCGACGATGCGGTGAGCGTTCTCACCATCGACAGCAAGGCGAAGACCGCGGCGCTCGCCTCTACCGTGCCGATCGGCATCGCCGATGCCGATCCGACCGCGGTCGCGATCACCCCCGACGGCAAGCATGCCCTCGTCACCCTGACCCATGCCAACAAGGTCGCGCTGCTCGCGATCGATGACGGCAAGGTCAGCGATACCGGCTATGCGATAACCACCGGTATCTTTCCCTATAACGTGCAGGTCACGCCCGACGGTAAGCTCGCCCTCGTCAACAACCAGGGCTCGGGCGCGTCGGACGGCCAGGCCGATACGGTCTCGGTGATCGATCTCGAGCAGAACCCGCCGCGTGTGATCGACCAGGTGATGGTCGGCGACGGGCCGGAGGGTCTCGCGATGAGTCCCGCCGGCGGCTATGCCGCCTCGCTTTTGCTCAACGGCAGCGGCGCGCCGAAATCGGCCTTCTATCACCACGACAATTCGGTGGTCGCGCTCTTGAAGATCGACGGCAAGAAAGTGCGCAAGATCGGCGAAGCGCCGGTCGACGGCAGTTGCGAGGGCATCGCCTTCAGCCCCGACGGCCGCTTCCTTTATGTCGGCAGCTTCAGCGACGGCGAGATCGCGATCCTCCGGCTGCAAGGCGAGAAGCTGATGCCGGTCGGCACGGTGAAGATGCCCGGCCATCCCGCCTCGCTGCGCGGCGATACGCCCTAAAGAGGCGGCGATGCGCGCGATGCGACTCGACGCCGCGGGAAGACAGCTCCGGCTCGATGCGACGCTGGCGATACCGCAGCCGGGGCCGCATCAGGTCGGGCTGCGCATCACCGCTTGCGGCGTCTGCCGCACCGATCTCCACATCGTCGACGGCGAGCTCGCCGAGCCGAAGCTGCCGCTGACGCCCGGACATGAGATCGTCGGCGTGGTCGAAAGCATCGGCGCCGGCGTCACCGGCCTTAAGCCTGGCGACCGCATCGGCGTGCCGTGGCTCGGCTTCACTTGCGGCGTTTGCGATTTCTGCTGCAGCGGCCGCGAGAATCTCTGCGATCGCGCGCGCTTCACCGGCTATCACCTCGATGGCGGCTATGCCGAGTACGCCGTCGCCGATGCGCGTTTCTGCTTTCCGCTGCCGCCCGGCCTCGACGACATCGCCGCGGCGCCGTTGCTCTGCGCCGGGCTCATCGGCTATCGCGCGTTGCGTCTCGCCGGCGCGGCGGATCGGCTCGGCATCTACGGTTTCGGCGCGGCGGCGCATATCGTCGCGCAAGTCGCGCGCCATCGCGGACAGCGCGTCTTCGCCTTCACCCGCGACGGCGATCGCACGGGCCAGGACTTCGCGCGGCGCCTCGGCGCGGTCTGGGCCGCCGGCTCGAGCGAATTGCCGCCCGAAAAGCTCGACGCGGCACTGATCTTCGCGCCCGTCGGCGCGCTGGTGCCGGCCGCGCTCGCCGCCACGAATAAAGGCGGCACGGTGGTCTGCGCCGGCATCCATATGAGCGACATCCCGCGCTTCCCCTATTCCCTCTTATGGGAAGAGCGCGTCGTCCGCTCGGTCGCCAACCTGACGCGACAAGATGGCGAGGAATTCCTCGCCCTCGCGCCGCAAGTGCCGGTCGAGACGACGACGCGCGCCTATCCTCTGGAGCAGGCGAACGAAGCGCTCGCCGATCTGCGCGCGGGGCGCCTCACCGGCGCCGCGGTGCTGGTGCCGTAATCTGACCCGACGCTACCGATCTCGCCCGGTATGGAATGATATCGAGCATTTGGTGGAGCACGCATGAAGAAGGGGCTCATCGAAATTTCTCTAGTTCTGCGCTACGGATCAACGGCGTCCTAGCCGGATCGTCAGGTCGGCGAGATTTTCCAGCAATTGCTTGATGAAATCGCGCGAGGCCTGGTCGGTCAGCTTGCCGGCGGCATCGAATTTCTGCGCCGCGCCGCCGACATAGACATGCGGCAGGTTGACGACATAGACGTTGAGGCCGGAAAGGATCCAGCGCAGATCGCGCTGGCTGCGCGCGGTGCCGAGCGCGCCACCGCTGGCGCCGACGATCGCGGCGGTCTTGCCGTCGAACGGCATGTTGGGCGGGCGCGAGGCCCAGTCGATCGCGTTCTTCAGCACGCCCGAGACCGAATAATTGTATTCGGGCGAGGCGAGGAAGATCGCATCGGAGGCCGCGATCGCGGCGCGGAACTTCTGCGCCTCGGGCGGATAGCCGGCGGTGCGGACGTCGTCGTTGTACATCGGCATCGGCGCGAGATCGTAGAGCTCGAAGCTCATGCCCGGAGGTGCGAGCTCCTTCGCCGCATGTAGCAGCATCGTGTTGTACGAGCCTTTGCGCAGGCTGCCGGAAAGCGCGAGCACTTTGAGAGGCATGGCGTCGGCCATCGGGGTTCTTTCGCTCCTTGTTCTGCGATCGTCGCGCCGTCGATGACTGCGAGCCGACTAGTCTACCAGCGGCGCACCCGCCCGACATCGACATGGACGAAATCGGAGCGCGGATAATAGCCGACGCCGCCGTCGCGCAAACTCAGCGCCGCGCGCTGCACCGCCGCGAGCGGCCGGTCAGGAAGGCGCAGATCGATCGCCTGGCCGTACATATGGAGGCTGTTGGCGGCGACGCCCTCGGTGGTCTCGCGCAGCATCAGGTTGGTCGCGGGCGAGCGGTAGCCGCCGATCACCAGATAGGGCGCGTTGCTGCGCAGCGCCGCGCGCAGATGGGCGAGGAGATCGAACAGCCGCGGATCGATCGGACGGACCTCGTCGGTGCGGAAGTCGCGCAACAGATAATCGATGCGCTCGGTCGCGTCGGGCAGATAGCGGCCCTCCGCCCAATAGACGATATTGAGCGATTCACCGGTATGCAGGTGGTGAAACGCGAGCGTGCGCTTGATCGCTTCGCGCGGAAAGGCGGCGGCTTTCTTCGGAAAGCTCGGCGCGGCGATAATCCCCGTCACCGCCGCCGCCGCGAGGCCAAGCAGGTCCCGCCGCGCGTGGCGCTTCGTCTCTTTCATTCTCTATTCCCCCGTCCCCGATAGTGTCGTCAGCTACTGGTACCCTTATTGTCCCTTGCCGCCATGTGATCGGCGGCGGCACGCGCCGCGAGCGCATCGGCGAGCCGATGGTCGCGGCCATAAACATCGTCGCGGAATTCAACCGCGCCGTCGGGATCGACGAACGCGGTCCAATAGAGCACGTAGACCGGAAGACTCTTGGTCAGCTTCACGCTCCGCGTCTCGCCGGTGGCGATTGCGGCATCGAGCGCGTCGCGTGACCACTGGTCGGAACCGAGCAGGATATGCGCCAGCTCGCGCGGGTCCTCGACGCGGACGCAGCCATGGCTCAGATAGCGCCGCGCCTGGGTGAACAGCCGCTGGTCGGGCGTGTCGTGCATGTAGATGTCGTCGGGATTGGGCATCTCGAACTTCACCCGGCCGAGCGAGTTCTTCGGACCCGGAACCTGGATAAGCTCCTGGCCGTCCGGGACCTCGAGATAGACGTAGCCGCCGCGCGCCAGATAGCGCGGATCGCGCTTAAGCGCCGGGCGGATCTCGTTCACGATGATCGAATCCGGCACCAGCCAGGGCGGGTTCAGCAGCACCGAGCGCATCCGCGCGCGGAGGATCGGCGTCGGATGGATCGGCGCGCCGACGACCGCGCGCATGACCCGCGGGGGCTGATCTTCCTGATAGAGCGTGGCGGTGGCCGCCGGGACGTTGACCTCGATGCGATCGACCGCCTCGATGCGCGGCAGCGCGCGCCAGCGTTCGAGATTGAGGCGAATCTGGTGCACGCGCGCCGTTGGCGAAACGTCGAGCGCGGCGACCGTTTGCCGGCCGATCGCGCCGTCGGGCGCCAGGCCATGCGCCGCCTGGAAATTCGCCATGGCCGCCGCGAGCGCCGGATCGTAGAGCGCCGGATCGCTCGTCGCGACGGCGCCGCCATCGAGATAGCCCTCGGCCAGCAGCCGATCGCGCAGCGCCGGAACCACCTCGCTATGGTCACCCGGCTTGAGGGTGCTGGGGATTGCGAGGGCATGCCACGCCTTCGGATCGTAAGCCGCATAGCGTTGCAGCGCCGCGCGCAGGGCTTCGTAGCCCGGCTCATGCGGCGCGAGCGCCGCGAGCACGGTGGCGACATCGCCCGCCATCGCCAGGTTAAAAACCTTGGCAGCGTCGAAAACCGGCCGATCGATCCGCCAGTCGGTCTCGAAGTCTTGCGGCGCGACATGGCCGCGCGCCAGGTCGGAGGCGTAGCGGAGGAAGGCGTCGCTCAGCAGCAATTCGCGGTCCACCGGCCCGGTCGCCTTGACCGCATAGGCGGACGCCTCGAGGCCGTGCGATTCCGCCTCGGCCACCGCGCGCTCGAAAGATTGCGTGCGCGCCTCGGTCCAGACCGGCTGGAAATCGCGCGCCGCGTAGAGGATGGTGAGGGTCGGCTTGTCGACCGCGTGGCCCGCGAGCATCAGCGGGGTGTTGCCTTGGAGCGACGCCGCGATCGCGGTGCTATCGGCCGCAACCGGCGCAGCAAGGACGGGGCCCGGCGCGATCCATGCGCCGATGCATGCTAAAACGAGCAGCCACCGCACAAAAAAACCGACTCTCGGCATCGAATGCCGACCCCTTTTCGTCCTAAACCATTAACCATAAGCCGGGCGTATGCAAGCCTTTAGCATGGCGGCGGGCGCGAAACCGGCAAAATGCTTGGGACGCGAGGAAGGTTAAAACCGATGGACCAAATTTCGGTTAAAAACGTGACCATTCCGGCGCTGGGTTTCGGCACCTGGGCGCTGTCGGGCAACGCCGCCTATCAGGCGACCCGCCTCGCGCTCGAACTCGGCTACCGCCATATCGATACGGCGCAGATCTACGGCAACGAGGCGGAGATCGGCCGCGCCATCCGCGACAGCGGCATCGCCCGCGATGCGATCTTCCTCACCACCAAGATCGCGCCGAGCAATCTGCGCGCGGCCGAGGTGAAGCGCTCGCATGAGGAGAGCCTGAAGCGACTCGGTCTCGATCAGGTCGACCTCCTGCTGATCCATTGGCCAAATGCGCAGACGCCGCTCGGCGAGACGCTCGACGCCCTCGCGGCGCTGCGCGCCGCCGGCAAGACGCGGACCATCGGCGTCAGCAATTTCACCGTGGCGCTGCTGCGCGAGGCAGTCGAGCGCCACGGCGCCGATCTCTTCTGCAACCAGGTCGAATATCATCCTTTCCTCGCGCAGCGGCCGCTGCGCGAGGCGATGCGCCGCTATGGGCTGATGCTCACCGCCTACGCGCCGGTGGCGCGCGGCCGCGCCTTTCGCGATCCGACGCTCGCGGCGATCGGGCGTCGCTACGGCAAGTCTGGCGGCCAGGTCGCGCTGCGCTGGCTCTTGGATCAAGAGCGGGTCGGCGCGATCCCGAAGGCCGATCGCCGCGAGCACGCGGCGGCCAATATCGACATCTTCGATTTCGCGCTGACGCCGGAGGATCGCGCCGCGATCGATGAGCTTGCCGAGGAGCGCGACCGGCTGGTCGAATGGGGCGGCTACACGCCGGACTGGGACGAAGGCTGACGCTTCGAGACGCCGCTGCCGGCGCCTCGGGCCCGTTCTATTTACAAAGTCGATAGCCGGCGCTAACCCCAGGCCATGAGCTGCTGCGATCCCAACCTCGCGATCTGGGACGGCGTCACCATGCGCCGCCGCACCGTCCTCAAGGGCGCGGCCGCGCTCGCCGGCGTCTTCGGCGCCAATCCCGCGCGCGCCGCCGGCAAGAGCGTGAAACTCGCGTTCTGCAGCCAGCTCCTTTGCATCATCCCTTACGTGGTCGCCAGCCATGACGGGCATTTCCAGAAGGAAGGGCTCGAGGTCGAGCTCGTCTATATGCGCGGCGGCCAAGCGGCGATGCAGGCGCTCGTCGGCGGCGCGGTCGATTACGCCGCGACCGCGCTCGACGTCGCGCTTCAGGCTTATGCCCATGGCGCGGCGGTGAAGCGCTTCGCCGCGACCGGCAAGCTGCCGCTTTTCGCGCTCGTCGTCTCGCCGCAAGACGCGAGCAAGATCAATTCGCTCAAGGATCTCGAAGGCAAGACGATCGGCATTTCCGGCCTCGGCAATGCCGATCACGCGCTCACGCTTTTCCTCCTGAAGAAGGCCGGCGCCGACGCCTCGAAGGTGCAGTTCGCGACCATCGGCACCAATCTCCTCGAGGCGCTGCGCCAGGGCCAGCTCGACGCCGGCATGGTGCAGGAGCCGGCGCTGACGCTCATCACCCAAGCCGGCGGCAAGGTGCTGGTCAATGCGATGAACACCGCCGACGCGCAGAAATATCTCGGCGGCAATTACGAATTCATGGGCGTTGCAGCCCGCGCCGGCGAGATCCAGGCGCGCAAGGACGAGATCACGGCGCTGGTCAAAGGATTGCAAAGCGCCCTCGTCGCGGTGCAGCAGGTGACGCCGGACGATCTCGTCAAGGCGCTGCCGCCCGAGATGACCACCGGCGCCGATCTCGGCCAGATGCGCGACATCCTCGGCCGCTATCGCGCCTCGCTCTATCCCACCAGCGTCGCGATGAACCGCGCCGCCGAGGATCGCGTCGCGCAATCGCTCACCATCGCCGGCCTGCTGCCGCCCGGCACCGACACTTCGGGACTCTACGATACCGCCTTCGCGAGCGGCTGAGTGCTCCGCGTCACCGACCTGGCGTTGTCCTACGGCGCGACGCCGGTCTTGGAAGGCGTCGGCATGGAGGTGGAGGACGGCGAGTTCGTCAGCCTCGTCGGCCCCTCGGGCTCGGGCAAAAGCACCATCCTGCGTGCGATCATCGGCTTGCAGGCGCCCTCGGCCGGCAAGGTCGAGCTCGGCGTCGCCAAGGACAAGATCGGCTTCCTCTTCCAGGACGACGCGCTGTTGCCGTGGCGGCGCGCGGCGGAGAATGTCGCACTCGGCTTGAGGCTGCGCGGCATGGCGAAAGCCGACGCGCTAGCGCGCGCCGAGGAATGGCTCGGCCGCTTGGGACTGCATGGTTTCGGGGCGCGCTATCCGCGTGAGCTCTCGGGCGGCCAGCGCAAGCGCGTCGCGCTCGCGCAGGTTCTCGCGCTGGAGCCGCAACTCTTGCTGATGGACGAGCCGTTCTCGGCGCTCGACGCCATCACCCGCGCGCGGCTGTCGCAGGATTTGCTCAAGCTGGTCGAAGACCATCGCCTGAGCGTGCTTCTCGTCACGCACGATCTCGAAGAAGCGCTGGCGCTCTCCGACAACGTCTATCTGCTGTCGCGCGGACCCAAGGCGCGGATCGCCGGCCAATACCCGGTGCCGATCCCGCGGCCGCGCGACATCATCAAGGCGCGCACCCATCCGGAATTCGGGCCGCTGCTCGAGCGCATCTGGCAGAATCTGTCGCGCGAAGTGGTCGGCGAGCCGGGGAAGGACGAGCAATGGGCCGGATTTTCGATCGGCCTTTGACGCGCCAGCTCATCGGCCTCGCGGTCCTGCTGATCGTGTGGCAGGCGGCGGCGAATGCCGGCTGGCTCAATCCGCTCTACATGCCCTCGCCGGTGAAGATCGGCGCCGCGCTCTATGCGCTTTTCGCCGGCGGCACGATCTGGCCGCATCTCGCCGCGACCTTCGCCGCGGCGCTCGGCGGCCTCGCCATCGGCGTTATCGTCGGCGTGATCCTTGGCGCGGCCGCCGCGATCCTGCCGGTGATCGCCGAGCTCTTGGAGCCGGTGATGATCCTCCTCAACGCGGTGCCGCGCGTGGTGCTGGCGCCGCTCTTCGTCATCTGGCTCGGCATCGGCCTCGCCAGCAAGGTCGCGCTCTCCTTCCTGCTGGTCGCGGTGCTGATCTTCTTCACCGTCTACACCGGCATCCGCCAGGTCGACCGCAAGCTGGTCGAGCGCGTCATCACCCTGGGCGGCGGCCGCGGCACCTTGCTGCGCGAGGTCTATATGCCGTCGGTCACCGCCTGGGTGCTCGGCAATCTCAAGGTCGCCGTCGGCTTCGCCTTCACCGGCGCGGTGGTCGGCGAGTTCGTCGCCGCGACCAAGGGCCTCGGCTATCTCCTCTCCTTCGCCCAGAGCACCTACAACGCCGCGCTGATGCTGGCGCTGGTGCTGGTGATCATGGTGTTCGTGCTGTTGATCTTCATCGCGTCGGAATGGCTCGAGAAGCGCCTGACGCGCTGGCGAGGATAGCGGCTAAGCCACCGCGGTCGGATTGGGGCTGGTTTCCGAGACCGCGATCATCTTCTTCGCGAGCTGCAGGAGCAGCTCGCCGCGGATCGCTTGCGCCGCCGGCTCATCCCAGAGATTGATCGATTCATCCGGGTCGCGTTCGCGATCGTAGAGCTCGCCCCACGCGACGCCGTCATAGAGGCTGAGGCGATAGCGTTCGGTCACCAGGCTACGCACGCGCGCCCGGGTCGGCAGGCCGACGCCGAGGCGCTGCCCCTCCTCTTCGACCAGCATGTCCTCATAAAGCGGCGTGCCGCGCTCGATCAGCGGCGCCAGATTGCGGCCCTGGATGCCGTTGAAGCCGGGGGCGCCGGCGCGGGCGAGGATCGTCGGCGCGAGATCGATGGTGCCGGCGAAGGCGGCGCTGCGCTTAGCCCTGGGGCCTTGCGGATCGCGCCAGAGAAACGGCACCTGAGTGATGCTGCGGTAATGGATCGGGCCTTTCAGCAGGAGCTGATGGTCGCCCATGAAGTCGCCGTGATCGGCGGTGAAGATCACCACGGTGTTGTCGGTAAGACCAAGCGCGTCGAGCCGCGCCAGCACCTTGCCGACGCTGGCGTCGATCATGCTGATGAGGCCGTAATTGAGCGCGATCGCCTCGCGCGTTTCGCGCTCGGTCGCGGCGAAGAGCATCGGCGTATGCTTCACCGCCTTGCCCTGGTCGCGCTGCGCATGCAGCCATTTCACATGCGGCGGCAGGCGATCGGTCGGCGCGCGGAACGAGCGCGGCAGCTCGACCTCGTCGGGCCGATACATCTCCCAATACTTGCCCGCCGGAGTGAAAGGATGATGCGGATCGGCATAGGAGCACATCAGGAAGAAGGGCTTGCCCGACGCCGCGTAATCCTCGAGCCGCGCGAGCGTGCGCTCGGTGCAATAGCCATTGGGATGGAGCTCGGGCGGCAGGCGCGTGCGCCAGGCCTGGTGGAAGCGCGTCAGCTCGAAGTCCGGCGCCGGCAACGCGTTCTTCTCGCCGATGAGCCTTTCGGCATCGGGCTGCTTCGCACGCAGCCAGCGCCGGTAATGGCCTTCGAGATCGTCGCCGTGCTCGATGGTGAGATCGACCGCGGCGAAGCCATAGAACGGCAGATCGAGATCGAAATCGGGATCGGCCTTCCACGACGGGACCCATTCCTGGTCGTAGCGCCCGGCGGCGCTCGGCCGCGCTTCGATCGCCAGCCGGTCTTTCGGATCGAGCGGCCATTGCGGCGGATTGCCGGTCATGTTCTGGAGATGCGATTTGCCGATGAGCGCCGTCGCATATCCGGCGCGGCGCAGCATCTCGACGAAGGTGGTGGCATCGAGCGACAAGGGGATGCCGTTGTGGCGCACGCCATGGACCGAGGGCATGCGGCCGGTGAACAAGGTCGCGCGGTTCGGCATGCAGATCGGCGAGGCGACATAGAAGGCGTCGCTCGCGAAGCCCGCCGCGGCCAGCGCGTCGATCTGTGGCGTCTTGACGATGCGGTTGCCGTAACAGCCGAGATGATCCCAGCGCAGCTGATCGGCGATGAAAAAGAGGAAGTTCGGCCGGTCGCCGCGCTTTGCCGTCATCGTTGTTCGCTTCGCGAGGTGCTTATTTTTCCGCCTGGAGCTTTTCCGCCAGCATCGGCAGCGCGCGGATGTCGTAGCCCTTGGCCGCGGCCTCGGCGACCAGCGCCAGCGGGCTTGCGCCCTCGTTCAGCACGCGGGTGAGCGCATACATCAGATAGCAGCGCGTGCCGCTGCGGCAATGGGCGAGGATCGGCTTGCCCTCGCGCAGCAAGAGGTTCTGGAAATCATGCACATCCTTGCGCGAGATGGCCGAGGAGACGATCGGCAGATAGACGTAGTCGAGGCCCTGCTTCTTCGCCTCGGCCTCGGCGGTGGCGTGATCGAGCTGGCCCGGCTCTTCGTTGTCGGGCCGGTTGTTGATCACGGTCGCGTAGCCGCCCTTGGCAAAGGCGGCCAAATCATCGAGCGAGATTTGCGCGGCGACGCTGAACTGGTCGTTAACCTTGGTCGGCTCGGTCATGACGGCCTCCGGATTGATTGCGGGCAGCATAGCCCAGATTTGTGCGCTGCACGATGACCGGCTTGGCGCGCCGCGCCGAAGGACTATCTTATAGCCATGCCCATCGGCACGGCTCGCGCCGGCGAGGCCGGCCGCGCGGAGATAAGGAACCCGCCATGAAGGTCGAATCGATCTTACGCAACAAGGGACGCAACGTTACGACGGTCGCGCCCGAAGCGCGCATCGCCACGGCCGTGGCGTTGCTGCGCCGGCACGCGATCGGCGCGCTGGTGGTCAGCCGCGACGGGGCGGCGATCGACGGCATCCTCAGCGAGCGCGACATCGTGATCGCGCTCGCCGATCATGGCGCCGCGACACTCGATCTCACCGTCGCCGCGCTGATGAGCCGCGAGGTGATCACCTGCCGGCGCGAGGACGCGGTCGCCGATCTCGCCGCGCTGATGACCGAACGGCGCATCCGCCATCTGCCGGTGGTCGATCGCGGCGCGCTCGCCGGCATCGTCAGCATCGGCGACGTGGTGAAGCATCGCATCGACGAGGTCGAGGGCGAGGCGAGCTCGATGCGCGAGTTCATCGCCAGCGCCTGACCGGGCGCGATTCGCGCTTAGAGGAAAGTCCCGAAGGCGATGCCGGCGAAAGCGAGCGCGATCAGGACCGCGGCGGCGCCGCGGCTGGCGCGCCAGCCGGCGAACGCCACCGCGTAACCCGCTTTCAGCACGTTGTTCGAGGCGATCGCGACGAGGATCGCGGTCGCCGCCGTTGCGACCGGCAGCGCGCCGGTGCCGCCTTGCGCGAGGCTCAACACGAAAGGATCGATGTCGGTGAAGCCGACCACCGCCGCGAGGGCTTCGACGCCGGCAGCGCCGAAGCGGCTGCGCGCCCATTGCGTCGCGATCGAGATCACGACGAACAGCACCGCGAAGATCACCGCGGCCGTCAGCTCCAAGGGGTTGCGCGGCGGCGCGCTCGCGGCGGACGCGCTCGCCCCGTGCGCGAAGCGGTATTGCAGCGCCGCCAACGCGAGACCGGCGAGGAACAGCACCGCCATCACCGGCGCGAGGTCTTGCGCCAGCGGCCAGTCGAAGACGGCGACGATGACAAGGATGCGCAGATACATCACCGAGGTCGCGAGCATGATGCCGGTCTGCGCCAGCGCGCTCGATTCCGGCTGCGCGCCGGCGGCGCGCGCCAGCACCACGGTGGTCGCGGTCGAGGAATAAAGCCCGCCGAGGCAGGCGACGGCGAGATCGCTGTCGGCCGGCGCAAGGAAGCGCTGCAGCAGGTAGCTGGCGTAAGAGAGGGTGCACACCGCGAGCAGCGCGAGCCACGCCTTGTACGGCGTAATCGCGGTGAGGCTCGTCACCGGCTCGTTCGGCAACAGCGGCAGCACGATGCCGGTGAGGATCAGGAATTTTGCCGCGGTCGCGATCTCGTCCATCTCGACTCGCGCGGCGAGCGCATGCAGCTGCTCGCGCGCGGTGAGGAGCAGCACCGCCGCAACCGTGGTGGCGACCGCGACCCAGGGCGGGAACGCCAGCGCCACCGGCCCGATCAGATAGGCAAGCGTCGCGCAAACCGGCGCCACGAGCTCGACGCTGCGCTGCTCGGGCTCGGCGGCGCGCGCTTGCTCCCAGTAGGCGATGGTGAGCCAGACGCCGAGCGCGATCAGACCCGCGGCCAGCAGCAGCCGGGATGTGTCGAGCAGGTAGAGCAGCGCGCCCGCCAGCGCCAGAAGCGGGAAGGTGCGGATGCCGCCGGGACGCTGCAGACCGGTATGGGCATGGAACTGCTCGACGGCGAGGCCGAAGAACAACGACAGGCCGAGCGACAACGCAAAGCCAATGACCGACAGGCCGGCAGGCGAAGACACTTGTTCCCCCGAAGACTGCCTTGCCTTGCGAGCATCGCCGCCGAACCGGTATAAATCAAGTCACGCGGGTGTAGCTCAATGGTAGAGCAGAAGCTTCCCAAGCTTACGACGAGGGTTCGATTCCCTTCACCCGCTCCAGCCCCAGCTTATTTCTTGGCGCCGGTCTCGCGATCGATCTCGGCCAGCACCTCGAGCACGATGCGCTGCGTGTCGAGCGCTGCCGGGAAGCCGCAATAGCACGCGACCTGAAGGCAGACCTCGCGCAGTTCTTCGCGCGTCATGCCGTTGTTGATTGCGCCGCGCACATGGAGGCGCAACTCGTGCGGCCGGTTCAGCGCGGCGATCATGCCGAGATTGAGGACGCTGCGGCTGCGCTTGTCGAGGCCGGGCCGGTTCCAGATATCTTCCCAACAATTCTCGGTGACCAGAACCTGCATCGGCCAGGTGAAATCATCGGCCGCAGCGATCGACTTGTCGACATAAACGTCGCCGACCACCGCGCGCCGCGTCTTCAATCCGCGCTCGAACTTTTCGCTCCGCTCTCTAGACTGTGCCATGATCGGCTCCTTATCTCGGGATCGCCGATAGTGGATCATGGCAAGGAGGCGCGAAAGATGGAGCGGACCTATCCGGTGACGCATAGCGATGCGGAATGGCGGCGCATCCTGACCCCCGAGCAATACGATGTCATGCGCGGCCACGGCACCGAGGCGCCCGGCAGCTGCGCGCTGCTTTCGGAAAAACGCGCCGGCAAATTCTCTTGCGGCGGCTGCGGCCAGACCCTCTTCGAGGCGAAGCGCAAATTCGAGAGCGGCACCGGCTGGCCGAGCTTCGACGAGCCGATCGCCGGCGCGATCGAGACCACCACCGACAGCTCTCATGGCATGGTACGCGTCGAGGTGCATTGCGCCAATTGCGGCAGCCATCTCGGCCACGTCTTCGATGACGGGCCGCCGCCGACACATCAGCGCTATTGCATCAACGGCGTCGCGTTGAACTTCACGCCCGCGTGACGACGCGCTGCTTTCAGTGCCACAGCAGCAAGATGATAATGATCACCGGGATCGGGATGCCCAACAGCCACAGTAAAATTCCACGGCCCACGCGCAGCTCCTTTTCTGTCCTCCTTCAATCGGAGACGGCTGCGATGGTTCCGGAATGTTTGCGATCTAGGCAGCGGGCAGCCGCAGTCCCGCCGCGACGAGACGCGGCATGACCTCGCGCTGCCAGGCGATCAGGCCGCCGAGGTAATCGACCCAGCTCAGGAGAATGCCGTCGAGGCCGATGCGGCTGAACTTGAGAAGCTCGGCGACGATGCGGTCGGGCGTGCCGACCAGCGGCACGCCGCCCCAGCCCGCCTTGATGCTGAACTTGATCGCCTCACGCGCTTCGGGCAGCAAGCGTTGCATCTGCTGGCCCTGGATGGTGAGAATGTTCTCGACCGCGGGATCGTCGCCGAGCTCGATCACATAGCGGCGGAGATAATCGTCGGCCTCTTTCTGGGTCGCGCGCTGCACGACATAGGCATTGCCCCAGATCTGGATCTCGCGGCCATGCTCCTCGCGCGCGAGCCGGCGATAGCTCTCGATATGCGCCTTGGTCTTGTCGATGTCGTTCGGATCGAGATGGATGAACGCCATGTCGGCATATTTCACCGCGAAATCGCGGCCCTTGCCCGAACTGCCGGCATTCATCAGCGGCGGAAACGGCTTTTGGATCGGCTTCGGCATCGCGAAGCCCTTGGCGACGCGCAGGAACTTGCCCTCGAAATCGAATTCCTCCTCGCGCGTCCAGAGCAGCTTCATGATCTCGATCCATTCCGCCGCGTAGTCGTAGCGGATGTCGTGCTCCATGATGTCGCGACCGAACATCTCGAGCTCGGGCGCGAACCAGCCGCAGACGATATTGAGCGCGAAGCGGCCGTTGCCGATGTGATCGACGGTGGTCGCCTGTTTCGCCGCCATGATCGGATGGACGGTCGGCACATGCGAGGTCGTCAGCACGCAGGCGTGCTTGGTCGCCTGGGCGATGCCGGCGGCCCAGGTGTAGGTGTCGAAATTGGTGCCGTTGAAATTGGTCTCGCCGCCGAAGCCCTTCCAGCGCGCGACCGGCACCAGCGCCTCGTAGCCGAAGCGGTCGGCGGTCTCGCAGATCGCGAGCGTTTCGGCCCAGCTCGCGCCGAAGCGCTCTGCGGCAGTGGTGACGGCGCAGCCATTGCTGACATTGACGCCGAAGAGGCCGAGCTTCAGCCGGTTCGGGCCGAAGAGCGGATTGGTCCCACGTCTAGGGTCAGGGGCGCGCGGATCGGGGTTCGACATGACGCCCGAGACTATGCGGGCGGCGGCGGCGCGCGTAAAGCGCCGCGCCGCTCAGAACGCGAAGGCGTAAAGCGCGCTGTCGCCCGCGACATAAAGCCGGTCCGGCGTTGCGATCAGCGTCTCGAAATGGCGCAGGCCGCGCATCGCGCCGGTGACGACCAGCCGTTCGCCGGTATCGCCGCGGAAGCCGTAGAGCCGGTCATCGCCCTCCGCGCCGAGCATCCAGACGATCGGATTGCTGTGCCCGTCGGTGGTGGTGACGATCGGCGCGCCGCGGCCACCGATCGCGCCGCACCAGACCGTTGCGATCGCCGGCGGCGCGGCGGTGATCTTCAGCACGGTGAGATCGTGGCTCGCCCGGTCCGCAGGGCAATCGGTGCCCCGTGCCTCGAAAGCGACATAGGTTGCATCGCCCACCGGGAACGCCGCCGTCGCGGTGCGGATCGGACCGGACGAGACCTGCCGCGTGGCGAGCGCGTGGCCGATGCCACCGAGATTGCGCCCGTCGAGAAGGTAGGCTTTGCCGTCCTTGCCGAGCGCCAGAACCATCGACGCGGCACCGTTCGGCTCCGGCACATCGAGCAGCGCCGGCGCCACGCCGCCGAGATCCTGATCGCGCGCGTCGAGCGCGCGCCAGTCGCTCGGCGCGAAATAGTCCTTGGTCGCGTTCGAGAAGCGCAGATCGGGCGGCAAGCGGATGACCGCCTCGCCGTCACTCCATTGCTGCGTGTCCATGGTGTTGCCGGTCGCGATATAGAGCGACGTGCCGTCGCTGCTGATCCCAGCCGGGGCCCAGATGGCGCCGGCCTGCGCCGCGGTCCGCCAACTCGTCAGCTGATGCGGCGCGGCGAGCTTGGCGCCGACGACCCAGCCGTGATAGCTGGCGCAATCGCCGAAATGGCCGCCAAAACCCACGTAGACGCTGTCGCCCAACAGTGCGAGCGCGGCGCGTTGATTCTGATTGCGTGCCGTAAAGCCGGAGACCGTCGCGCCCACATCGACCGGCCAACCCGACAGCACCGAGCCGTCCCGGAGCGACAGGCCGAAGACGGCATGCTCGGGCTGTCCCGCGGCGCCCATGATCATCGCGTCGAGATAGATCGCCTGGCCGCGCGGATCGATCACCGGCGTGCCCGTGATGCCGAGCGGGTCGATATTGCCGCAGGGCAAGGCCGCGCGCGGCACCGGCTTGCCGAGCGAGCGCTGCCATGCCGTCTGGCCGCTCGCCGCATCGAGCGCATAGACCGTGTCGTCCTCGGTCGCGACCAGCACCAAGGCCTGCCCTCCATCGGGATGCCAGAAGAGCGGCTGGGCATAGACATGGCCCGCGATCGCGGCGTGGAAGGCCGAGTCGGGGTGAAGGCCGCGGGCGCGGTCGGGCGTGAG
This sequence comes from Allostellaceae bacterium, assembly GCA_036501365.1. GTDB lineage: Bacteria > Pseudomonadota > Alphaproteobacteria > ATCC43930 > CGMCC-115725 > CAIKMD01. The sequence continues at coordinate 95,077 of DASYAL010000019.1, forward strand.
ATTCGGGATGACGAAATCGCCGCTGCGTGCGGCATCGGCGTGATAGCTCAGCACCTCGCCGGTCGGGCCGGCAGCGCGGCTCATGCTTGGAAGCGCTAGCAGCGCCGACGCGATGACGATGGCGGCAAGAAACGGCTTTGTCATGACCGGCCCTCGGTTGGCGGCAGGCGATCGCAGGATAAACCGTGGCATGGCGATAAGGGTTGCCGCCGCCGCGGTTCCAGGCATGATGGCATCGGCAACGCGAAGGAGGCCCGATGCGCGAGCTCGACCAATTGCTGCATGACCTGGTGGTGGCGAACCGGATTCTCGCCCATGAGGGAGTCGTCGACGCCTACGGCCATGTCAGCCTCCGCCATCCCGACCGGCCCGATCGGTTCTTCCTTTCGGTCTCGCGCAGCCCTGAGCTCGTGACCCGCGCCGATCTCCTCGAATTCGATCTCGACTGCAATCCGATCGATCAGCGCGGCCGCTCCATCTATATCGAGCGGCCGATCCATGGCGGCATCTACCAAGCGCGGCCTGATGTGCAATCGGTGATCCACAACCATTCGCATGAAGTGATCCCCTTTAGCATCTCCAAGACCACCCGGCTGCGGCCGGTCTTTCACACCGGGGCATCGATGGGCGCCCATATTCCCGTCTGGGACATCCGCGAGAAGTTCGGCGACACCAATCTCCTCGTCACCACCCTGGCGCAGGGTCAGGATCTGGCAAAAGCGCTCGGCCCGGGGTCGGTCTGCCTGATGCGCGGCCATGGCTGCGCGGTGGCCGGCGAATCTCTCTATGATACAGTGCATACTGCGGTTTTCCTCCAAGACAACGCCAAGCTTCAGGCCGCTGGTCTGCGCCTCGGCGAGGTCACCTATCTGACCGATGGCGAGGTCGCGAAGGCCGGGCATAACCCGCAGGATCGCAACTCCCGGGCCTGGGAATATTGGTCGCGCCGCTGCGGCGCCGACCGGCTTTAACAAGGCGTTCTTGATCTCGGCCTGTTCCGCTCCGATTACCCTGAATTATAGTCATTTATTCCGAGCCTTTTAAATTTCTTAACCTGATCATGGCTTTACTATTGCCATGGCAATACGGCGGGCCGCCCTCACACCGGAGCCGATCCGGCTCGAGCAAAGCCAGCTCGACAAGATCCTGGTCGCGCATGAACAATATCTCGCGCGCCGGCCGGATGGCGCTCGCGCGGAGCTGGCGCATTACGACCTGACCGACCGCATCTTCACCCGCCGCGATCTCTCCCATGCCGATCTGAGCGAGGCGCGGTTGGTCCGCGCGATGCTCGACGACACCAAGCTGCGGATGGCGACCCTCGTCGGCGCCGATCTCAGCATGGCGAATGCCAACCGCGTCAACTTGACTGCCGCCGATCTGCGCGGTGTGTCGTTCCGCGGCGCGCAACTCAACGGCGCGCTGATGACGGAAGCCAACCTGTCCGAGATCGCCCTGCCGGTCCTTGGCGAGGAGACCGCGCCGATCACCGGCAACGGCCGCTTCCGCCGCACCGATCTCAGCGCCGTCCAGGCCCAGGGCATCAACCTGACCGGCGCCAAGCTCGGCGGCTCGGTCGTGTTGCGTGCCGACTTCACCGACGCGGTGTTGCGCGGCGCCGATCTCCAGGACGCCGATATCCGCAACGCCAATTTCACCGGCGCCGATCTCGAAGCGGTCAATCTCAGCAATGCCAACCTCGCCGGCGTCAACCTTCAAGGCGCCGACCTGACCGGCGCGATCATCCAGGGTGCGATCTTCAACGGCGCCAATATCAGCGGCGCGGTCTTCGACCCGCGCGCGATCAACGCGATCGAGCTGAGGGCTCTCGTCGCTTCGGCCTATCGCGCACCGACCGAGGAAGAGATCCGCGACGCGCTCGTACGTCACGGCATCTGGCTCGAGAGCGAAGGTCGGTCCGGCAAGCGTGCGATGCTGAGCGACGCCGATCTCGGGGGCAAGTGCATGGTGCGGGCGCAACTCGCCCTCGCCGTCCTTAGCAACGGCAAGCTCGTCGGCGCCGACCTGTCGCAGGCCGCCATGGCGATGATCGATCTCGGCGCCGCCGATCTGCGCGGCGCGACCCTAAAAAAGGCCGATTTGCGTGGCGCCCGCCTCAACCGCGCCCATCTCAACGACGCCGATCTTTCGGGCGCCGATCTCGGACCGGTCCGGTCGGTTGGCGCCGGCAAGCGCGATTTCCGCACCAATGGCGAGCGCGCCAAGTTCCACGCCGCCAATCTCAGCGGCACCCATCTGCGCGAGGCGCAGATGCCGGGCGCCGATTTCTCCGGCGCCAATCTCACGGACGCGGATCTGCGCGACGCCGATCTGCAGGCCGCGGTGTTCACCGGCGCCACGCTCGCAGGCGCCAATCTCGAAGGCGCCAACCTCACCGGCGCCAACCTCGCCGGGGTCGATCTCGGCGATACCTATCTCGACGGCGCCAAGGGCCTGCCCTGAGCCGTCCTGGCTGGCTTGACCGGCGCCCGACTTAGACCGGCTCCGGCTCTTTGGCTTTCACGGCCTCGTCGAGTGCGCCGAACCAGCCCTTTTCCGAGATGTCGAACAGGATACCCTCGGGGTCGGTGAATTTGCGCTCGAAATTCATGCCCTTGGGATCGCCGAAATCAAAGCAGTATTGACCCCCGGCCGCTTCGATTAACGCCTGCGTTTCCTTCAGGTCGTCGACCCGGAAGCCGAAATGATGGATGCCGAGGCGGCCATCCGCCGTCGGCGCGCCCGGCCGGTTGACGGCATCGTATGCCAGCACCGCGAGGTTCATCACCCCGTCGGTCAAATAAACCGCGAGATTGCCCGCCGTGAAGGCGCGCTTCATGTCGAAGCATTGCTCGTAGAAGCGACACGACGCTTCGAGATCCTTCACGACGATCGCCAAATGCCGCAGCTTGCCCATCCTCTCCTCCATGGCGCGCGCCGCGCCGTTCCCCAAATCTAGCCCTAGCGCCGCCCGCCGTCACGGGGCCAGCTTTTCGAATTCGACCGCAAGCGCCGGAGTGTTCGCCGGCACCGGATCGCCAAGTATCGGGGCATGGACAAGCCCCCGACGCTTGTCGCCCCAAATGAGGAGCATGCTATGATTTCGACCATGGCGGACATCACCACCGAACGGCCGCGCTTTGCCGGCGAGGCGGCGCGCTGGCGCGCCGTCCTCGCCCGCGATCCCGCCGCCGACGGCGCCTTCTTCTATGCCGTGCGCACGACCGGCGTCTATTGCCGGCCGTCCTGCCCGTCGCGGCGGCCCAATCACGAGAACGTCGCATTCTACGACGACCGCGAGGCAGCGACGCGTGCCGGCTACCGGCCGTGCAAGCGCTGCCGTCCGGATGCGCTGGCGCCGGCCGCGCAGCAGGCGGCGATCATCGCCCAGGCCTGCCGGTTGATCGAGACGGCGGAAGAGGAGCCGAGCCTTGCTGTGCTCGCCAAGGCCGCCGGCATGAGTCGTTTCCATTTCCATCGTGTCTTCAAGGCGGCGACCGGGGTCACCCCGAAAGCCTATGCCGCGGCACGGCGCGCCGAAAAGCTGCGCCACGAATTGACGCGCGGCGGCACGGTGACGGAAGCCGTCTATGGCGCGGGCTTCAATTCGAGCGGGCGCTTCTACGCCGCCGCCTCGCCGCTGCTCGGCATGCAGCCCAGGGCCTTCCGCGCCGGCGGCAAGGATGCGGTGATCCGCTTCGCGCTCGGCGAGTGCTCGCTCGGTGCGATCCTGGTCGCAGCAACCGAGCGGGGCGTCTGCGCGATCTCGCTCGGCGACGAGCCCGAGAAATTGCTGCGCGCGCTGCAAGACCGTTTCCCGCAAGCCGAGCTGGTCGGCGGCGACCGCGATTTCGAAGCGCTCGTCGCCCAGGTCGTCGGCTTCGTCGAGCGCCCCGGCCCGTGGCCGGACCTGCCGCTCGATATCCGCGGCACCGCCTTCCAGCAGCGCGTCTGGGCGGCGCTTGCGCGCATCCCCGCGGGCAAGACCGTCAGCTATAGCGAGCTCGCGCGCCGCATCGGCGCACCGCAGGCGGTGCGCGCCGTCGCCGGCGCCTGTGCCGCGAATGAGTTGGCGGTGGCGATCCCGTGCCATCGTGTCGTGCGCAACGACGGCGCGATCTCGGGCTATCGCTGGGGCATCGCGCGCAAACGCGCGCTGCTCGCCCGCGAGGCACGCGCGTGACGGCAACGGCGCGCGCGCCGCGCGAGGTTGAGGTCGCGATCGGCGAGCGTCTCGCCGCGCGAGATGGGTCGCGCCTTGCCGCCGCGCTCGATGCCGACGGCTATGCGGTGCTGCCGGCGTTGCTGACGCCGGCGGAATGCGCGGCGCTCGCCGCTCTCTACAACGCGCCCGAGCGCTTCCGCAGCCGCGTCGTCATGGCGCGGCACGGCTACGGCCAGGGCGAATACCAGTATTTCTCCTACCCTCTGCCGCCGCTCGTCGCCACGCTGCGCGGCGCGCTCTATCCGCTCTTGGCGCCGCTCGCCAATCGCTGGAACGAGGCGATGGGCATCGACATACGCTATCCGCCCGATCACGCCGCCTTCCTCGCGCGCTGCCACCGCGCCGGACAGACGCGGCCGACGCCGCTGCTGCTGTGCTATCAGGGCGGCGACTACAACCGCCTGCACCAGGACTTGTACGGCGAGCACGTCTTCCCGCTGCAGGCGACGTTCCTGCTGTCGCGGCCGGCCCAAAATCCGCCGGAGGGCGATTTCAACGGCGGCGAATTCGTCCTGGTCGAGCAGCGCGCGCGCATGCAATCGCGCGCCGAGGTGGTGCCGCTCGCGCAAGGCGACGGGGTGGTCTTTGCCGTCCGCCACCGGCCGGTCAAAAGCGCGCGCGGCTTTTCCCGGGCAACGATGCGCCACGGCGTCAGCCGGCTGCGCGCCGGCGCGCGCATGACGCTGGGCGTCATCTTCCACGACGCGCGATGAGCATCAGCGCGGGCCTGGCCGCCGCCGAGCTGTTCCCGGTCGCACCGGTCGAGGCCATCGTGGCCGGCGCGCTGCTGCTACGCGGCTTTGCCGCCGGCGAGGCAAAAGCGCTGCTGCGCGCGATCGAGAAAGTCGCGGCAGCCTCGCCCTTCCGCAACATGGAGACGCCCGGCGGCTTCCGCATGTCGGTGGCCATGACCAATTGCGGTGCGGCCGGCTGGATCACCGACCGCCGCGGCTATCGTTATAGTGAGATCGACCCGCTGACCGGGCGGCGCTGGGCGGCGATGCCGAAGCTGTTCCGCGATCTGGCCGCGCGGGCTGCCGCGGCCGCCGGCTTTGCCGATTTCGCCCCCGATGCCTGTCTCGTCAACCGCTACGCGCCCGGCGCGCGGATGTCGCTGCATCAGGACAAGAACGAGCGCGATTTCGCCCAGCCGATCGTCTCGCTATCGCTCGGCCTGCCGGCGGTGTTCCTGTTCGGCGGCTTGAAGCGCGGCGACCGGCCAAAGCGGCTGCGGCTGGCAAGCGGTGATGTCGTGGTTTGGGGCGGGCCGGCGCGGATGGCCTTCCACGGGATCGATCCGGTGCCAGCGGGCGACGATGTCGTGATCGGCCCCTGGCGCTTCAATCTGACCCTGCGCAAGGCCTTGTAACGGAGGGTCCCGGGGCTCGGTTCGCGACTCGGCGGTTTTCTTGCCGTATAGTCCTGCCATGAAGTCTCGCCTCTTCCGCCAGCGGCCGCGTGCCGAGCCGGCGCGCCGCGCCGCGCCCGCCGACAGCCGGATCTATGCGGTTGGCGACATTCATGGCTCGCTGGTGCCGCTGCGGCTGTTGCGCGACGCCATCCGCGACCATGCGGCGGCGCATCCGATCGAGCGCAAATGCCTGATCTATCTCGGCGACTACGTCGACCGCGGCTTCGACTCGCGCGCCGTGCTCGACCTCTTGATCAACGAGCCCCTTGCCGGCTTCGAGCATGTCTACCTCAAGGGCAATCACGAGGACGGCATGTTGCGCTTTCTCGCCGACGGCTCGAACGCGCTGTTCTGGGTCGCCTATGGCGGCATCGCCACCATGTTCAGCTATGGCGTCAAGCCGCCCGACCCGGCGACCGATGACGCCGAGGTGAGGCGCGCGCGCCAGGAGCTGGCGGAGAAGCTGCCGTCCGCCCATCTCGATTTCCTCACCCATCTGCAGCGCTATCGCATCGAGGGCGATTATCTCTTCGTGCATGCCGGCATCCGGCCGGGCGTGCCGCTTGAGGAACAGCGCGAGGAGGATCTGCTCTGGATCCGCGACGATTTCCTGCACAGCCAGCAGGAATTCGGCAAGCTCGTCGTGCATGGCCACAGCATCACCCGCCAGCCCGACATCCAGTTCAACCGCATCGGCATCGATACCGGCGCCTTCGCCAGCGGCACCCTCACCTGCCTGGTGCTCGAAGGCACGAAGCAGGATCTGATCTCGACCTGACCCGCCTCAAGGTCAGGAAATCTCGTCGCAGACCTCGCGCACGAATTCGATCAGCCGCGCCGCTGCCGGCGGGAGCGGCATGCCGCGACGGAAGATCACGCTGGTATCGACCGTCCAACTGAGCTCCGGCACGGCGAGGCGAACCAGCTTGCCGCTCTTCAGCTCCGGCTGGATCAGCGTATCGAGGATGAAAGACACCAGACGCGGATTCTCGTGCAGGAATCGCGTCGTAGAGAGGATCGAGGAGAATTCGATAACAGGTTTGGGCAGCGCCAAGCCGGCGCGCTTGAACGCCGCTTCGAACCGCGCACGCAGATAATCCGGCGGCCGCGGCATCAGCCATGGGCCGGCGGCGATCTCCGTCAGCGCAACGCGTTTTTTCCTCGCCAGCGGATGATCGCGCCGCGCGACGATGAACGGCCTTTGGCCACGCAGCAGAACTTTGTGGGCGAGGTCTTGTTCAGCGAGATTCGCGGGCGCCGAGTGGAACACGCAATCGATCTCCCCGGCGACGAGACCCGGCAGCGTGTCGCGCATCTGGCTCTGGATGACGCTGACATCGACGCGCGGATGCTTTGCCTGAAAGCGCACAATCGCGCGCGGCAGGATCACGGTGCCGAAGACCGGTCCCGCCCCCACCACCACCTTGCCGCGCCGCGCCTCGACGAGCTCGTCGAGCTCGCGCTGGGCGCTGCCGATCTCGCCGAGGATGAGACGCGCGCGCTGCTCCAAGGCGCGGCCCAGGGCCGTCGGTCGCATGCCGTGCGGCGTGCGGTCGAAGACGGCGCCGCCAACCGCCTGCTCCAAGAGCTTGACGCTGCGCGTCAGGGTCGGCTGGCTGGTCTTCAGCCGCCGCGCCGCATCGCCCAGCGAGCCGCTTGCAATCACCGCGAGGAAATCGCGCAGATAGCGGATTTCGAGATCCAAGCGAAGCCTCCAGACTCAAGCCCTCAGATTGATCACTAAAAGCGAAATCGCGCAACCGTTGAAAGGCAAAAGCGATATTGAAGCCGCCTATCGTTCCATTTACTTTCGAAATAGTAACCGGGATCGCTCCATGCCATCGCTCCTCTGTTTTCGACGGCTTTTCTGCTGTCTCTGCCTGATCGTCGGCGCGGGGACGGCCAATGCCGCGGCCCCGTTGCCGATCCGCATCAGCTGGGTGATAACGCCCGGCGAGTTGGCGCCGATCCTGTTCGCGCATCCCGGCATCGCGCGCCATGAAGGCATATCCTATGTCGTCGAGCCGCTCCATTTCAGCGGCGGACCGCTGAGCATCAGCGCGATCGCCAAGGGCGACGTTGATATCGGCGGCCTCGGCTATGCGACCATCGCCGCCGCGATCGCGGGCGCAGGAATCGACGATCTGAAAGTGATCGGGGACGTCCAGCAGGACGGCGTGCCAGGCTGGTATTCGGCCGAATATATGGTGCTGACAGACGGCCCGATCCACTCGATCGCGGATCTGAAAGGGAAAACCCTCGGCATCAACACGATCGGCAGCATGCTCGATGTCGGCCAGCGCGCGATGCTGCGCGAGCACGGCATCGACGATCACAAGGACGTGACCATCATCGAGGTCGCCTCACCGAACATGAAAGCCGCGCTGGCCGCGCATAAGGTCGACATGGTCGGCGTCGTCGCAGCGATTGGCGCCGATCCGGAGTTGCGCGCGATCGCGCGGCCGCTCTTCATCCAGGCCGACTCTGTCGGCGTGACCCAGGTGAGCGCGCTGGTGGCACGCGCATCGTTCCTAGCGGCGCATCGCGACGCGGTCGTCGATTTCCTCGAGGACTATATCCGCGCGCTGCGCTGGTATCTCGACCCCGCCAACCATGCCGAGGCGGTGAAGATCGTCGCCGATTTCAACAAGCAGCCGGTATCGCGCGCCGCATGGGCCTTCACGCGGCAGGATCAATACCGCTCGCCCGACGCGCTGCCCGACGTGGCCGCCCTGCAGCGGAACATCGACACGCTCTACAAGCTCGGCCTGCTCAAGCAGCGGCTCGACATGGCGCCGCATATCGATCTGAGCCTCGTGCGCGAAGCCGCGAGCCGCATTCATTGATGCGAATCGCCGCAATGAGACGCTTCTCCAAGACAGGCGGGCTGCTCGCGCTCCTCGCCGCGGCGCTGTTGCTCCTTGGCCTGCCGCGCCTCATCGACACCGCGCTGGTCCTCGCGACGGCTACCACTGCCAGCGACCCCGCCGCGGCGCGCCGGGAAGCGGCGAGCCTCGAGGGCATCGACCGCTGGTGGCACGATCCCTTCGCGCGGATCCGCGCCGCGACCTTGCGCTTCCAATCGGCGGCGGGCACCCCCGGTGCCGATCCCGCCGAGATCGAGCGCGCGATCGATGATTTCCAGAGCGGCTTGGCGCGCGCCCCGGCCGACCCCCAGGCCTGGCTGCTACTCGCCCTCGCCCGCTATCAGGATCACGACCTGGCGGGCGCCCAGCTCGCCTGGCGCAGTTCGGTGCTGATCGCGCCTTACGCGCCGGCGCTGCTACTGGCGCGCGCCGAGACCGCGCTGAAGCTCTGGCCGGCGCTCGACCCGGATGACCGGCAATTGGCCGAGGAGCAGATCCGCATGGCGGCCGACCATCAGTTCGACGGGCTCGTCGCGCTGGCGCGGGCGAGCGAGGATCCGACGCCGATCATGAACGCGCTCGACGGCGATCCCGACCGCGCCGCGGCGCTGGCGGCGGCGTTGAGGCAGAAATAGGCGCGGGCGGACAAGCGCCCGTGCGCGCAAACAATATCAGCGTAGTTTTGAAAGCCGATACGTCCCCCAGCGTTCACGCCGCTCTGGCAGCCGAACGGTGGAACAAGAAATGGTCGAGGTAGGCGATAATCCGGTCGTCGGCATAGCGCTCGCGAAAGAAGGCCGCTCCCTCGCGCCGAATGGATTCCACGAAATCCGGTTCCGTACGAATGAGGTGGCTGATGTCGGCGAGATCCGTCAGCGTCTCGAACCGCAAGTAGTGACGCCCGGCGACAAAGAACCGATCGATATCGTCCGATCGTTCCTGCACCAAGAGTCCGCCGGCCGCAGGCACCTCGAAGGTGCGGGCGGTGAGCGTGTGCGTGCCGTTGGAACGTCGCGAGAAATTGAGGACGGCTTCATGCGCGCTCATGCGGTCCATATAGGCGCGGTAGCTCTCCAGCGGCGCGAGTTCGTCGCCGCGATGGCCGCTGATGCTGCCCTCGACCGGCAAGCCCAATTCGGCGATGGCCGCGAACCAGAAGGCCCTATCCCAATTGGAGTACTGAACACCGCCGTGAAATCCGAACCCCGGCTGGAGGTGAGCCGGCGCCCGATAGACCCCGCCGTGCGGCAGCGGGATGAAGAGTGCCTTGCCGCCGAAGGCCGGCCGTCGCCAGAGCTCCGTGCCGACCGGCGACCAGAGGCCGTCGACAAGCTCGGCCGCGGCGGCGATGTCGTTCCATTGCTCCGGCAGCCAGGGATCGAGATAGAGCCCGATGATGCGGAGTTGGGGCTGTTCACGCTTGAGCGCCCGCAGGATTTCGCCCGGCGCCGCATGATTGCCGCGCGCGGGTTGGAATTCATCGATGATCAGCACATCGGCGCGGCTGTCGCGGCAGGCCGCGGCGATCGCGCGGTAATCCTCGGTTACGATGGCGGGATCGACGAAGCTCCGGATGTCACAGCGAATGGACCTCCAGCCGTAGCTGTCAATGGCGGCGGCGATGCGGGCCGGGATGTCGTGCTCGCGCGAGTTAGGATCCGATGGCGCCCAATATCGCCGCGCCGCGAGCACCGCCGTGCGTGCGATGCGCCCCGCGCCGGCGGGCGGGAGGTCGTTACGGCAAAGGCGCGCGTCGTCTCCCGGATTGCGAAAACGCGCGAGATCGGGCGTGCGACCAGGCGGCGGAAGCACGAAGCGCTCATGCGATTGCGGATCGAGCAAGGCCCACAGGCGCTCATAGCCGCAGACCAGCGCGTTGTTACCGTCCCGGAACGCCCGGATAACGTCGCGCGGCAGAAATGGATCGAGCAGTTTCCGAGCGGTTTCGCGCTGCGCCGGATTCGCGCCATCGAGCAGTCGAGCGAGTCGTGGCATGCTCGCCGACACCGCCGCAGGCTGGTCGAGCCGCAGACCGAGATGGCAGGAGAGCGTACGCAGTATCCAGGTCTCGCAGCCCGCTTCCAAGAGCTTGTCGACGATGACGAATGCCAAAGCGCTGACGTCATGCCGAAAGAGCGCGACCGCGATCGCACTCAAATCTTCGGCTGAGAGACGATAGGCGCCGAGCGCCTGCAATGCCGAACCGAGGTCGTTCGCGCGCTCGAACCGGACGAGCCGCTCGATCAGCTCCGTATGCGCGGGGCTCATGAAGCCTCTCGTTCAAGACGATCGCCCGCGCCATCGCCACATAGCGCACGATACGCGGCCATCGTTCGCTCGAGGCCCTCGCGCAACGGCACGAAGTCGCGCTTGCCGAATTCCCCGCATACCAGCGACAGATCAAGCGCCACATCGCCGGGCGCGCCAGGAAGCGCGCGGTCTTGCGCCGGAGCCGTCATCGGCACGCCGGCGACATCGGCGATGGTCCGTGCGAGCTCCGCGATTGTCGTGGCGGAGCGGCCGCCGACATTGTAGACCGGCTCGCGACCATAGAGCAGGATCGAGAAGAGCATCTCCACAATGTCGGTAACGTATCCGTAGGTGCGTCGCGCTTGGCCCTGGTCGAGTAGGGTTACGCGGCGCTCCAGCAGCGCGCGGCGAATGAGTGTATTCAATACGCGCTGATCATCGATGCGCGTTCCCGGTCCATAGGCAAGCGCCAGCCGCGCCGCTTTGACGGCGCGTCCCTGAGCGCGGAATCCGCGGCAAATGGTCTCGCCGCAGCGCTTGCCTTCGATGTAGCAAGCACGGACGTGGCCCGGATCGGTGGTGCCAATATCCGCTTCGGTGTGCGGCGAAGGCGCGCCGCTGTAGATTTCGGACGAGCTCATAAACAGGAATTTGCCGGTCGCCGGCAGCTTCTCCAGCAACGCCAGCGTCGCGACCGTGTTGAGGCGGATGGTGTTGATGGGATCGCTGAGGAAGCGGTGCGGCTGGCCGTAGCCAGCAGCATGAATGATATGGTCATGCTGCGGCAGAGCGCGGATGGCGTCCGAATCAGCCAAATCCATCGCTTGCAGCCGGATATTGAGATCGTCGAAGAAATTCGCGAACGCCGCCGGCGGCGTGCTACGCGCGATCGCCGTGACATGAATGGGCCGACCGGTTTGCCGTCCGCGCTGCCGCAGCGCGGCCAGCAGGTGCAGGCCGAGCAGTCCAGAGGCGCCGGTTAGCAAAACGGAGCCGCCATCGAGCGGCGCGAGATCGACGGCGCCGCAAACCCGGGCGGCGTCCTCTTCGATGATCTCCGCCAAGCTAAGCATGGATCAGGACTTCCAGCTCGGCGCGGATCGCGTCGGGGGCAAGGCCGATGGCGGCGTCGTGTTGTTCGACCTTGCCGTATTCGGTGAGAAACCGGCGCGGCACGCCGACGCTGCGCAGAAGAACGGGGCGCGGCCACAGCGCTTCAGTGATTTCCGCCGCCAAGCCGCCACGGTAATAGGGCTCGCAGAGCAGCACCTTGCCGGCCGGTGCGTGGTGGCGAAGCGTGTCGCCGTCGAAGGGTTGTACCGTGTGATAGTAGAGCACGGTGACGTCGAGGTTCCGCGCCGCTTCGAGAACGGATTCGAGAAGCGGCCCAATAACGACGACCGTGGCCGCTTTTCCTTCCTTCACGACGCAGCCCTGGCCGAAAGGCGCCGCGGTCTCGGCACGATGCTCGTTCTCGGCGAGGCGAAAATAGGTCGGCCGACCGGAATCGTAAGTCTCGCGGAACAAGCGGTCGAATTCGGCGGCGGTCCCCGGGACAATCACTTCGACACCCGGCACGGTCGTGACCGCCTGCACATCGCCCGGACAGTGATGCGTGCAACCGAGCGCCGCATAGTCGTAGGACGCGCCGACCGTGACGAAGTTTCCGCCGAGAGCCTGATAACCGAAATCGACCTTGATCTGCTCGAGGCAGCGCTCGGTCAGGAAAGGGGCGATCGTGTGGACGATGGGGATCAGCTCGGTTTTCGCCAATCCCGCCGCCAAACTCACCGTGGCCTGTTCGAGGATGCCGATGTTGTAGACGCGGTCGGGAAAGCGGCCGGCTGCTTCATTGAAGCCAAAGACGCCGATATCGCCGAGCAACAGAACAACGCGCGGATCCTCCGCCAGGAGCCGCGACACCGTGGCAACGAATTGCTTGCGCATGCTCATGCGAGGCTCCGCACGAGCTCGTACATTTCTGCTTGCGTGGGACTCCGATGGTGCCATGCCGGTTGGTTCTCCATCGGCGGACAGCCGAAGCCCTTCACCGTATGCGCAACCAGGCAGAGCGGCGCATCGGCGCCGCCGAGCGCGAGCCCGCGGCGGAGCGCCGCATGGTCGTGGCCGTCGACATCGCAAACGACCCAGCCGAAGGCGGCGAACTTGCTGCCGATATCGCCGAGCGCCAGGGCGCGATCCGTCGAATGGTTGTAATCGACGATGCAGACGAGATTGGCGAGACGATGGTGGGCGGCAAGCAGCGCCGCCTCCCAGATGCTTCCTTCATTGGCTTCGCCGTCGCCGATCAAGCAAAAGACCCGGCGGCGCAGTTCCCGGATTCGCATGCCCAACGCCGAGCCTACGGCCATCGGAAAGCCATGGCCGAGCGAACCCGTCGAGGCCTCGACGCCCGGAAGCTTCGTGCTATCGGGATGTCCGCCGAAGGGGCTGTTGAATTTGGCGAAGTCCGCAAGAGCCGCGAACGGAAAAAAGCCCTTGCTGGCAAGAATCGCATAGAGGCCGAGGCAGCCGTGACCTTTGCTCAGGATGAAGCGGTCGCGATCCTCGTTCTGCGGCTCGCGCGGATCGATCCTCAGGATGCCGTCATAGAGGACCCAAAGAATATCGAGGATCGAGAACGCGCTGGGGATATGGCCTTCGCCGGAAGCGGCCGAGATTTCGATAATCCGGCGGCGCAGCGCGCGCAGTTCGGTCGCTGCATCGGGGGGCGCGATCGAGAGAGAATCCATGTCGCCGCGACCGCCGTCAGACGGGCGACCAAACGACGACCGAATAGCCATCGATGAACATGCTACCGACCGAGGTCCGACGCGCCAGGTGGATCTTGAGCCGGCCGGCCGCCTCGAGCACGCGCAGATGCTCGAGAAAGCCGGAGAGATAGTTTCTACGGTGAAAGTAGGCGAGCGACAGGGAGTCGAGGAGGTTTTCCGGATCAAGCAACTCGGCGATCGGCTCGATGTGAATACACAGCGCCGGCTTTTGCTCGAGGAGATAGTCAACGAACGGATGAAACCGGTCGGCCGTCTGCTCGAGAGCCGCCACCGTCAAAACGGCCGCATCCGGAGCAAGCGAGAAGTCATGATCGGGCGCGAACAGATTGAAACGGCGACCCGATATTTTCCGGCCGATATCAAGACGGCCGAGTCGCGCGAGAATTTGCTGCGAGGATGGAGCCCAGTCGAGACCCCATAGCTCAGCCTCGGGATTGACCTCGCGGATCCGGAAGAGGTTGTGCCCCGTACCGCAGCCGAATTCGTACGCGCAGCCGACGTCGCGCAGGTATTTGTCGAACAGCCAATCTTCAATGACGGCGAGGCTATGGTACTCGAATTCTTTGTCGAGCGGAGCGATGAATTGCTGCTGCCATCGTAGCACCGGATATTTGCCGAAATATCCGGGCACGATGTCGGAAAGTCGAAAATCCTTGTCCAGCTGGCCAAGATGCGCGGCCCATCCCTCGTTCCAGTTCGCGAAGCGGGCCTCGCCCGCGGGCGCGTGCCCGCCGTTGCACAGGACATCGACGATCCGCCGAATGCACGCGTCGCGCTCGTCGGAACCGAGTTGCCGATAACGAAAATCGTAATTGCGGATGCGCCGCGCGACATATGGCGTCGGCGTCTCGCCGAAGGCAGCGATGAAGTCTTCGGGCTCTAGGCGGTCGTCGCACAGCGTGACGACGCTCGGCTGCGCGGAAAGCACGTTAACCCCGATCAAAAGATGAGCTGTTCATCGCTGGCCCGGGGGCGATAGAAGCGGTACAGCTTGACCAGCTCGCGAATCGTTTCTTCGAGTCCGATGCGGCATTCGAAACCGAGGGCTTCGATTTTGGCAAACGAAACCGTGAAATTGCGCGAGTCGTTATCCGCCAACTTGCTGTTGATGATGTCGCACGGTACCTGCGCCTTGATGGCATCGGCGATCTGCTGCTTGCTGAAATTGAGCTGCCGGCTTCCGACGTTGTAGATGCCGCCGCGCATCTTCTCGCGCTCGTCGATGGCCAGCATGTAGCCGCGCACGCAATCGTCGATGTGCATGAAGGTGCGCTTGGCGTTGGCGTCGTAGAGCACCAGGCTGCGTTCGGTGACGGCGCGCATCACGAACTCGTTGACGAGCAGGTTGTTCCGCATCCGCGGCGCCACGCCCATGACGGTCGCGAGCCGCAGGGAAATCGTGTTCGCATGCTCGCCGAGGCAGATGTTCTCTCCCTCTTTCTTGGTCTTGGTATAGAGGCCGCCGGGCGAGACTTTGGTGGTTTCGTCGACCTCGCCTTGAGGGGCGACCTCGTACATGGCGGTCGTGGAGGCGAAGATCAGCAGCTGATCCCTGGCAAGGCTCTTGGCCAATTGCGCCGTGGCTTCGACATTGACGGCAAGGGCCACACCCGGGTTGGCGACGCAGGCGGGAAATCCGCTGAGACCCGCCAAGTGTATGACGACATCGTGGCCCGCCAGCACCGTCGTCAAATCCTCACGCACATCCTTGCGCAGGATGGTCAATCTCGGATGGCTGGCGACATGCAAAACGGGCGAATAGCCAAAATAGAAGGTGTCGAGAATCGTGACCTCGCAACCGCGCGCGAGAAGGGACTCGGCTATCTTCACACCCTTGTAACCGCCGCCGCCCGTGACGAGCACCTTCATCCCAAGGCTCTTCGCCAATTCCGGGTAGCCCTCGCCGCGCGCCAGCGTCGCGAGCCCAACGTGTCGTTCCTGTCCGGCACGCTGCGTTAGCGTTGTGTCCATGGGTGGCTCCAACAAACCGTGACGATCGTCCGCTTCATGCGTTCTTAGGGTTTACGACCCGTGCATATGATGGGCGGCCTTGGTTAAAACTGCGCTAATGGCGCGCCCCGCGGACGATGCCGTCGACGAAACGAGCGGACGACGCCGTCAGAAGGAGGGAAAGACCCGCAGGTTGCCGCTCACATCGATGATCTTCTGCTGGTAGATGCCCTTGGCCGGAAATTCTGGAAGTTCCACCACGCCCGGGACACAGAGCAAAAGATTCGCGATCAGGGTTTGGATAACCGGCGCCTCGGCGTTCCGCGCCAACACATAAGTCGGAAAAAGATCATGGGCGAGAGCGACGAATTCAAAACCCTCGCTCTTGGTGAACTCATTGACCGCTTCGACGACGCCGAAGTTCATTTGCTGCGCGCGCCAATGATTGGCGTAGTCGTGCCCGAGGATGAGACCGTCGGGCTTTACCTTGTCCTTGTAGTGCTGCAGATCGGATTTGACGCCGTCATAGCTGTGCAGCCCGTCGATATAGATCCAGTCGAATTGGGCGGCCGTAAATTTTTGTGCCGCCGCCGCCGAATAGGCGCGGTGGATCTCGACCTGTCCGGCTTGGACCGCCTTCGAAAATTGGGCGCAGACCGCCTGATGCCGACGCTCCTGCTCGTTCGCTTCGGCATTGTTGCCGTCGGACTGGTAGTCTTCGCGTTCCTGATGCTCCCAAGGATCGATCAGATGGAGCTTGCGCGGGCTCGCATTCGCGAGGATAGCGCGCGAGAACTCGCCTTGCGCCACGCCGATTTCGGCGACCTCGCCGCCTTTCGGCAATAGACGCAGCAGATCCTCGCGGACGAGCGAGCACAGAAGCACGAGGCTTTCCTCCACGTTCGGCGACCGGATTAACACTAAATGGGTTAACCGCACGTAAATCCGTGCTTATCGGAGATGTCCGGTTCGTTAACCATCGGATGTTACTTTTGCCCGAGGAACCAGGCGGGAGACTCTCCAGTTGAAGAGCGGTCGATCTCATGCGGCAGCCGCGCTCGTGCGCGGGCAACGATATGCCGATGCCCTGCCACTGCTGGTTGAAGCCTGCGCCGCCTCTCCCTCCGAATGGACCTGCTGGCTCGATCTCGCTTCGTGTCTGGTGGCCGTCCGCAATCATGCCGGGCTTTTCCATCTGATCGGCCAGCGGCAGGAGATGTCCGGCGACGGGCTGAGGCTCTTTCACGACTGCCTGACCGCGACCTTGCGATGGTCCGACCGCGAGCCTTTTCAACAGCTACTGGCGGCAACGCCGCGCGACAGCCTCGCCTTCATCATCGCTCTCTACGTCTCCGGGATTGCCGCCTGCGGCGATGATCCGGAGCGAGGCATCCACGAACTGAAAGCAGCGGCCGCCGCCGCGCAAGGCTGTGCGGAGCATTTCGAGAAGGATCCCGTGTTGTGCTCCGCGCTGCATGAGGGCGATGTGCTCGAATCATTCGAGACGATCGCAGCGCTCGAACAGAAGGATCGGACGGGGACCATCGACGCGTTCGGCCATATAGAGCACGACGCACGCTTCGTCGGCCAACCCTCGTCGCCGATCGAAGCGCCCTTCATCTTTCTTTCCTCCTGCGACGAGCGCTACCTCGATCGCTTCGGCAGCGTAGTAACGAAGGCCCTCGACGATACGAAAACGCGTACCGTTTATCACTTGCACGTGGTGGATCCATCCGACGAAATCGAACACAAGTTCGCGCGGTTGAGGGCCGCGTGCGCGAATCTCGATCTTCAGCTCAGCACCGAGACGTACCGGCGCGATCAGAAAGGTTATAGCCGCGCTTCGTATTATGCCTGCAGCCGCCTCGCGCGCCTGCCGGAAATCCTGGCCCGTTACGACCGCGACGTGATGATGTGGGACATGGACATCGAAAAAGTGTCCAACATGGACCGCCTCGTAAACGCCATGCGCGGCTTCGACCTCGGTTATTTCGAGATGAAGCATCAGCGGCCGTCTCTGATCTGCCATCTCGCTACGGTCTACTTTTCCAAAACCGGGGCGCGACGCTGCGCGGACCTCATCTCCAAATATGCCTTAACGAAGCTCAAGAACACGCCGTACTGGCTGCTCGACCAGGCCTCCGTCTTCTGCGTGTCGCGGTATCTCCAGGCAGAGGGCGCGCTTCGCATCAACGATTTCTCCGCCTGTCCGGGCGGTGCCTTCGAAACCTACGTTGGCGTGGCGGCAAGCGCGTCGGAGAAGCAGACGTTGCGGCAGCATGCGGGACGCGGCGCGCAAAGCGCATCCCGCGCCGAGCTGGAGAAGGCCACGAACTAGGCCGGCGGCGTCCGGGCCGACCCGTCGATCCGAGGGGCTATCGCCGAAGCCAGCGCCGGGATCAAGAAAAAATTCGCAAATTTCGCTCATCCTGTGCGTCAGCGAAGGCAGAGGGCACCATGGATCGGTATCGAAATCATTGGCTGAAGCTAGCGAAAGAGGCGCGTGAAAGTGCGGGCCGGCTCGGCGATCGCGTTGGCCGGCAAAGGCTGCTTGCGATGGCGCAAAAATACGAGACTCTCGCGCGCGGCTATGGCGGCGAACCCGCCGACCACGTGACCGAACACCAAGCAACGGCGTAGAAGCCGAAGCGTACTAGGCCCAACCGGTTAGGCGCGCGACGAGCGCATCGCAATCGTCGGGCAAGCGGTTGCCGCGCCAGGCAACATGCTGATCCGGCCGGATGAGAGCGAGATCGGCCTCATAGAGTTCGCGTCCTTCTCGCAGCGGAACATCGAAGACGGCGACCGGAACGCGGCGCGCCTGCGCCGCCCGCGTCAAGGGGCGCGCATCGGCATCACCGGCGAGGCACAGCAGCGTAAAGCCGCGCCCGAAATGGTCGAACAGCGACTCGCCTGGGCCGAGGAAAAGATGCGGCGCGCGGCCGCCGGGACAAGCACTCGGCACATAGACCGTCGGATCGTCTGGAGGCGATGCCGTTCCGTCTGAGATAACGATACGCGAGCCATCGTAACGCGCACCCAATTGGATTCCGATCGAGGCGAACTCCTCGCCAAAACGCGCGAAGAACCCGCCGGTCCGCGCACGCGCCGCAGCACCGGCCGCACTGTCCTCGAGCATTTCGGGATCGACCGGCGCCGCGTCCAGATCGAGCGAGAAGCGCTTCGCCATGCCCGTATTGCGGAAGGCGATCGGGCGTCGTTCGGCCTCATATGTGGCGAGAAGATGCGGCCCGCCCCAGCCCTCGACCATCGCTGCGAGCTTCCAGGCGAGATTCGCGGCGTCGTCGATTCCCGTATTCATGCCGAAACCACCGGTCGGGGTGAACAGATGCACCGCGTCGCCCGCGAGCCACACCTTGCCGCGGCCGAACGAGTCCGCGACCGCCGCTTGCCCCGCCGTCCAGGGAAAATGCCCGAGAAAAGCGAACGGTACCTCTTCGCCGACGCAGGCGAGAAACGTCCGCGCGATGTGCTGCGGATCGGGCGGCTCGTCGATCGTCTTGATACGGGTGTTGAACAGAAATTCGCCGGCGCCGTCCAAGGATTGGATGAGGCCCCGCACGGTCGGGTTCACCGCCCAATGGTGCCAACACCGCTTGTGCTTGCGCAGCACGCGGCCATAGAGCGCCGGCGCGCTCACATGGCTCGAGCAAGTCGCGCCGCTCCCATAAGCCTGCTCCGACGGCCTTTCGCCGCTATAGCCGATGCCGAGCCATTGCCGCACGATGCTATGGCCGCCATCGCAGCCGACGACATAGGTTGCGATCAGCTCGTCACGGCGGCCGGAGGCAACCTCTTCGATCGTGACGCGGAAGGTGCCGTCGCGTTCTTCCGCGAGCGCAGCACAGCGCCAGGCGTAACGCGCTGCGATCTGCGGCACCGCTTTGAGCTGACGGAACAGCTCCGCCTCGACATACATCTGATTGGCGCGGAAAAGCGGCTCCGGCACTTGATCGGTCGGCGCCGCCGCGGCGAGCCGCGCCATCTTCTCCTGTTCGGAGGGCAAGAGATGACGCGCCAATTCCCAGCCGTTCAAGGTCGTGAAATAGGCGACGTCCGTGGGGTGATCGGGCGGAAGCCCGACCTTGCGCAGCGCCTTCGCGATGCCGAGACGGCGATAGTGCTCCATGGTGCGGGCGTTGTGGGTGTTGCCCTTGGGGTGCCAGCGCGAACTCGCTTCCGTATTCAGGATGGTGGACGGGACGCCCAGGAAGGCAAGGTTCATCGCCAGGACCATGCCAACCGGTCCGCCACCGACGATGACGATCGGTATCGCCCTCATGGCGTGACGATAGTCCCGGCCCCCGCAGCTCCGCCAGCGCGGCGACATTTGCACCAATTTGGCTCGTCTGTCGCGATCGCGACAACAGCCGCCGCGTACGACCTTTGCTGAGAAATTACGCCACGGGCTATAGACTTGGCCCCGAGGGTCCTGAACAGCGCCGTGGTCGCGAACCGGCCGGTTTTGAGGTATTGCCGCGTAATGGCATGGGTGGATGTCGCCATCTTAGGTCGCGCCTTTCTCGCAATGGGTCTCCACGCTCGGAGGACGGCGGGATCGAGCAGCTTGCAGTTTTCGCCAGGGCGCTCCTAACCCCCATGGCGCGCGAACAGCAACAGCGATCGGCCCGTGACGACGTAAACGTCGCCCACGGCAGGGAGACTTGATGGACCGGACCGCGTTGACGAGGCCGGTCGTGGCGAAGGGCGCGAGCTTTCTCGGCTGGGATACCGCTTGCGTCCTCGAGCCCACAAGCCAGCGCGGCATCCATGTGAGAATGCCCAGCAGCGAGGTCGTGCCGCTCGGCGCGATGGTGTTCGGCGTCAACCGCTGGTGCCGCTTCCTCACCCTTCGCTACGGCAATCACGTCCTACGCATTCCCGAGCACCTCTTGGGGCTGATCTTTGCCTCGGGGCTCGACGGTGTCGTGATCGCCCCACAAGATTTCCGCCTACCCTATGACGGGCGCGCCAAGCTCTTCTGGGATGCGCTCAAAGCCGCGCGCGAGCCGGCAGGCCCGCTCGACTGGTTCACACCGGCCGCGCCCCTGACCGTCGCCGCCGCGCCCGACCGCTCGATCGAGCTCGTTCCCGCCGTAGCCGGATACCGCCGCCTCAGCTTCGAGATCAACGTCGGCTATCCCGAGCTCGGCGAGATGACGCTGCGCGGCATCGTCGGCGAGGAACAAGACCTCGAGCGACTGTCGTCGGCGCGGGCCTATTGGCGGACCAAGACGCATCGCGCGCTGGCGCTGGTGGCGCGGCGCCTCGGCTGGCCGCAAGGCGATATCGGCGTCTGGCCCGCCTCCGCGGCGCCGGCCGAAAAAGCGCGAGTGCTCGAGGAGCTGTGCTGGCACCGGCTGCTCGACATGCTCGGCATGTTCGCGGCGCTGATGCCGGCGGGCGGCAGGATCGCCGGCGCGGTCGTCACCCGCCGCGTCGGGCATGAAGCCGATATCGCGCTCATGCAGCGCATCCGGCAACAGCGCCTCGTCCCGGTCTAGACGATCAGGTTTCCGCCGGCAGCTTCACCCTCGCCCATTACGACTGAGCGCGCACGAGCAGCGCCGCGATCGTGACGCCCAGGGGACCTCACGGTTGTCGCGCGAGCCCCAGCGTCAGGGGGAATAGCAATTCCCTGCTAACAGGGAAAATAACAGGGAGTTCGAGCGAAAATGCGTCTGACCTGTCCCTAGCGCGCGCAAAAAAGCTCGGATTTCAGCCAGTTCTCTGGAAAATTCCCTAGCGCACCGAACAGGGAATTTATTGAGCGTATCAGGGATGTTGAGCGAGAGGATCAGGGAAGTGTAAGCGCCCGCCGCGATGCACCGGTTTAGTGGTTGGCGGCGCTTTTCGACCTCCAGGTCCAAGGCAAAAGCTCATCGCCTTCTCTCCTCTGGCTCACACCAACGCGCGGGATAGCTAAGCAACCTTCCGTTCATCTCGCCTATTGAGGAAGGTAGCGAACCGCTCTTGCCATGTAAGGCTGCTTTTGTCCCGGTAAGCAGACGAAAAATCGGCGCCCCGCGCGCGAGAGCCGGGCCAATAAGCTTCGTCGGCTTTACGGTATAACGGCGGTGCGAACGGATTGCCCGGGAATCACATTGTTTCGCTGGCCTACGGATTAGGAGCGATGGCGGCCTCGTCCTAGCGGCGCCCGGTCTCGACGCCAAGATGCCGCCGCATGAATTCGGGATTGTCACGCAACTCGGCCGGCGTTCCTTCGTAGACCATTTGCCCGTTGTTCAGAAGATAGCAGCGTTTCGCGAGCGAGAGCGCCGCTTCGACGTTCTGCTCGACGATGACAATGGTGCGGCCCTCGGTCGCGAGCTCGCGGCAAATGCGCAGGATATCTTGGACGATCAGCGGGGCGAGGCCTTCGAAAGGCTCGTCGAGCAGGATGAGCCGCGGCTCGCGCACGAGCGCGCGGGCGATCGCCAGCATCTGCTGCTCCCCGCCGGAAAGCTCGCGGCCATAAGCGCGCTTGCGTTCGTCGAGCCGCGGAAACATCTCGTAAACACGTTGCGGCGGCCAGGGCCGCGGCGCGCTCAGGCCTGCAAGCACCAGATTCTCCTCGACCGTGAGACCACCGATGATGCGCCGCTCCTCGGGCACGAGCTGCAGGCCGAGGCGCGCGATCTTATATGGCTGTAAGCCATGGATCGGCACACCGTCGAAGCGGATGGCGCCTGATTTCGGTGCCATGACGCCCATCACCGTCTTGAGCGTCGTGCTCTTGCCCGCCCCGTTGCGGCCGAGCAGGGCAACCACTTCATGCGCCTCGACGCGCAGCGATACGTCGAAAAGCGCATGCGCGTCGCCGTAATAGACATTGATCGCATCGACCTCAAGCAGGCTCATGCACAGCCTCGCCGAGATAGGCCGCGCGCACGTCGGGATCGGCTTGGATCTGCTGGGGCGCCCCCTCTGCGATCTTGCGGCCGTTGAACAAGACGGTGATACAGTCGGCAAGGCCGAAGACCACATCCATATCGTGCTCGACGATGACGATCGTCATGCCCGCCGCGATGCGCTTGAGGAGGCGCACCGTATCGGCCCGCTCGGCTGGACTCATCCCGGCGGTCGGCTCGTCGAGCAGGAGAACCTGCGGCGCCGTCGCGAGCGCAAGGCCGATTTCGAGGCGCCGCTTGTCGCCATAAGCGAGCTCCGCGGCGGGCGTATCGAGCCGATCCGCAAGCTGAACCGCTGCTGCCGCGTCGGCGATGCGTGCATTTACCGCGGCATCGCGTGCCGCGGAACCGAAGAGCGAGAGCTGAAATTTTCCGTAGCTGCGCGCCAGCACCGGAATGCGGAGATTCTCGCGCACCGTGAGGGTGGGAAAAATCTGGTTGATCTGAAAGCTTTTCGCGATACCGCGCTGACAGACCACGGTCGCGCCGAGGCCGGTGATGTTCTCGCCCCGGAATTCGATCGTGCCGGAGGTCGGCTGCAGAACGTTCGCCAGCATGTTGAAGAAGGTCGACTTGCCGGCACCGTTGGGGCCGATCACGGCGCGAACCTCGCCCTCATGCAGCTCGAACGAGACATCCTGCACGGCGGTCAATCCGTTGTAGCGCTTCGTGAGATTCCGCGTCGCCAGGATGACCGGTCCGTTCGGCAGCGGGCGCGATACGGATGGACTGCTTTCGAGCGCGGAGTGCGGCATCGCGAATGGAACCTCCGTCGGTCGCGCGCGCGGCCGCGCGGCAAAGAAGCGGCGCCACAGCAGCAGCGCGCCGCCCGAGATGCCGTAGCGGAACGTCGTCACGAGTACTACGAAGACGATGCCGAGAATCATCTTCCAGAGTGCGCCGACACCGGAAATATTCTGCAGCACGGTATAAAGCTCCAGCCATATCGTTGCGCCGATCAGTGGTCCGACCAACGTCCCCGCGCCGCCGATGACGGTCTGCACGACGAGCTGCCCTGACGTGTCGAGATAGAAGGCGTCGGGCGGCATATATCCCTGGAGTAGGCCAAGGAGGCCGCCGGCGAGGCCGGCATAGGCCGCGGCGATCACGAAGATGGTCAGCCTGTATTTCGGCACATCGTGACCGAGCGCGCCGACACGCGCGCTGTTGTCGCGGATTGCACGCAGCACAGCGCCGAAGGGCGAGCCGGCCACCCTGACCGCGAACCAGAAGCCCAGGAAGAACAGCGCCGCGATAAACCAATAAAGGCCGAAAGCCGAGCCGACGTCGAGCGCGAAGACGCCGAAGCCAAGATGCGGCGCCGGCACACCGGCGAGGCCGTTTTCGCCACCCGTCCAATGCGCGAGCGGCGATATGTCGAGGAAGTAGAACATCTCGCCGAAGGCGAGGGTCAGCATGGCAAAATAGATGCCGGTGCGGCGAAGGCAGAGATAGCCGATGACGAGGCCGATTGCACCGGCCGCCATGGCGCCGGCGAGCAGGGCCAAGAGCGCGTTATCGGTGATCGGCGTCACGAGCAGATAGGACGCAACGAAGCCGCCGGCGCCGAAGAACGCCGCCTGGCCGAAGGAGAGCAAGCCCGTGAAGCCGAACAGAAGATCGAAGCCAATGCCGAACAGGCCCCAATCGAGGATGCGGTTGGCGGTATCGAGCGAGCCGCCGAGATCGGGAATCGCATAGGGGAACACCGCCAGGAACGCCGCCATCGCCAGCTCCGGCGCGCACGCCACCGCGCCGCGCCGCAGGCGCGAGCGCATCGCCCTCATTGGCGGCCCTCGACGCCGAAGAGCCCTTGCGGGCGCAAGATCAGCACCACGGCCATTGCCGCGAATAAAACAACTTCCGAGTAGGCGGGCGCGATCATCGCGGCAAGGCTCAAGAGCTCGCCCGCGATCAAGCCGCCGACCACCGCGCCCCAAAACGAGCCGACGCCGCCGATGACGATGACGACGAAGGATTGCACCAGGATGTCGCCGCCCATGTCCGGCGTAACCGTGACGATGGGGGCGTTGATCACCCCGGCGAACCCGGCCGCCATGGCGCCGAGCCCGAACACGGTGAGGAAGGTGCGGGTGACGTTGATGCCGAGGATATTGACCATGAGCTGGTCCTCGATCCCGGCGCGCACGATCAAGCCGATGCGCGTGCGATAGAGGATGAAATAGAGCAGCACCAACGCCGTCGCGACGATTGCGAGCACGTCGATGCGATAGGTCGGATAAAGCGTGACATGAAGATTGACGATCCCCGCCGCCCATGACGGCGCCGGAATGTCGCGAGCAAGCCCGCCGAACATCGCGCGAATGGCCTCGACGAGAATGATCCCAAGGCCGAAAGTAACCAGGATCTGATCCTCATGCGGTCTTCGGTAGTAGAGGCGGATAAGGCCGCGCTCGATGACGACGCCGAGGATCAGCAGGAAGCCGGCGCCCGCGGCCATCGCGGCGAGAAACGAGCTGGTGCGCTCATAAGCGACCAAGCCGGCATAGGCGCCGACCGCATAGAGCGCGCCATGGGCGAAGTTGACGACGCCGAGCGCGCCGAAGATGATCGTCAGCCCCATGGCGACGAGCACGAGCAGCGCGCCGAGCGTCAGCCCGTTGAACACCTGCGAGAAGAATAGCGGCCAACTCATCGGTCGCCCCTTCTCGCCGTTACTGTGACCCCGGATTAGGCCGTCAGACGCTGCTGGGCAGCTTGCAGCCGAGGAAATCCGGCGGCATCACATCGGGTCCCGGCGTCATCCCGACGATCTCGAAGAAGTCCTCGTCATTCCGCATCTGCGCCTTGGTCTTGCCGACCACGACCGGCACCGCGCGCACCTGCTGGTGATCCTCCTTGCGGTACCACACCTCGCCCAAAGGCATCTGCAGCTTGTGTCCGGCCTCTAGCTCCGCGATCACCTTGACCGGATCGAAGCTCCCCGCACGCGTCACTGCGTCCGCCCAGACCATCATCTGCGTGTAGGCGATGTGCGCGGGCCAGCTCGGGCGGTAGTTGAACTTCTCGTGGAACGTGTCGACGAAGATCTTGGCGAGGCGGTTGCTCTCGGCGAGGGTCCACCAGAAATCCATCGTCCCGTAGACGCCGCCCATGATCTCGGGGCCAAGCTCCTTGCCCTGGAACGCGGAGATGTTCGGCACCACCATCTTCATCTTGTCGAGGACGCCGAACTGCTTCGCCTGCTTGCACGAGGCGACGGCATCGGCGCCGAACGCGACGTTGACGAACACATCGGCACCGCTGTTCGCGATATTCAGCAGGTAGGAGCTGTAATCCTTCGTGCCGAGCGGACAGACTTGCGAGCCGAGCGACTTCCAGCCGAGTTCCTGCTCGGTGAATTCGCCGGTCGAATGCTCGACCGAATGACCATAGGCATAATCGGGCACCAGATAGATCGCCTTCTTGTTGCGGCCGATCACCTTGCCCAGCACCGGCGTCAGCGCCTTGGCCGCCATATAGGCCGAAGGCTGGGAGCGAAAGGCGAATTTCTGGCAATCGACGCCGGTCGTTTCGTTGGCGCCGCTGCAGCCAACCATGTTCAGAACTTTGTAGCGCTGCGCAAGCTTCTCGATCGCGATCGCCACCGCGCTGTTGAGCGCGCCGGTGATCATGATCGCCTTGTCTTGGGTGATGTAGTCGGTCTGCGCCTGGATTGCCGGATTCGGCTGGGTTTGGGTATCGGCGTTCTTGTAGACGATCTTCTTGCCAAGCACGCCTTTCTTGCCCTTGAGGCTCGGCACCTCGGGGACAAGGCCTTCGCCGTTATTGAGATGCTCGATCGCTAGCTGATAACCCTTGAGGTGGTCGATGCCATCCGCCGAATAAGGACCGGTCAGCGGTGTGGTGACGCCGACAAAGACGGTTGGGCCTTGCGCGCCCGCCGGCCAGTTGCCGATCGACTCCTCCGCGGCGAAAATCTGCGGCGCGTGGACGAAGGGCAGCGTACCGGCGGCCGCCGCGGCGGCCTGCAGAACGCGGCGGCGGGAAAAGGAATTCTTGCTTCTCTGGGCCTTCATGCGCTCTCTCCCTGAATTTGGCTTCTCGTTGCCGGCAGGCTCGAAGCCGGCCGCTTGATTGACGCGCGACGATTATTTACCGCGTCCCGGCCAAAGGCAATCCCGTCGCGGGAGCCCGTTCCCACGCGCCAATCGCCGGGGGTTGGGCGCCGAGCCCCGTCTCGTCACGCGGAAAACGCCAGAATGAACGCGCGCGTGCAGCAGCGTGCGGCGGAGACACCGAACCTGTTTCTCGTCGCGGTTCCCGCTAAAGCGCCGCGCGCGAGATCGGGCGGCATCAGAACCTTTGCTTGCAATCCCAAGCGCGTCGAGTAGCGGCCGGGCCGCTTCGGCTCGAGCGCGAGGGCGCGGCGAAAGGCGGCCATCGCCGGCTCGAAATCGAGCGACATCCACAGCATGTTGCCGAGGTTGGACCAGAGCGAGCCGGAATTGGGCGCCAGCTGCACCGCGCGTTTGAGGCAGCCCACCGCGGCCGGGAGCCGCCGCATGCCTTTCAGCAGGATCGCGATGTTGTTGTAGCTGTCGGCGAGTTCGGGCTGAAGCTCGATGATACGGACATAGAGATCGATGGCGGCTTGCGCATCGCCGTTGCCTTGCCGCTCGAGCGCGGCGGCAAACAGGCGCCGCACCTCCTCGCTCGGCATTGCAGCTTGCGCGGGCGGAACGACGGTGGGCAAAGTCACACTTGCAGCGGCCTTGTCTTCGGTCCCGGACTCTTCACCGTGGCAACAATCTATTGCCAGCGCTCGTCGCGCGGCAGTGCCAGCAGCGTCGCCATCCGATCGATAATTTCCGGCTCGGCGGGCGCATTGTCTTTCGTCACCTGCACCCTGCTTTGCCTTTGTGGAAGCGTCGAAGGTCCCCACTGATATTGGGTGCCCGAAATCTAACGCATCGTGACGGAAAAGAACACGGAATGGCACTTAGCGGGCACTTGCACGGACCTAGGCCAGGAACGACTCGTCGTCGCCATTGGACAAATCGTAGCGCAACGTGTCTTCGCGTAATCCCATGCCGAAAAATCGACCATCGCCCCCGTCCCTTTTGACGCGATGACGAACGAATCGTCGCCGTCGCTGCGGTATTCCCTGCTAACAGGGAAAACAACAGGGAATCCGATCGAAAATGTGCCTGACCGGTCCCTAGCGCGGACAAAAAACGCTCGGGCTTCACCCAATTCTCTGGAAAATTCCCTAGCGCGCCGAACAGGGAATTTATTCAGCGTATCAGGGATGTTGGGCGAGAGGATCGCCTTCTCGCTGCGTCGAGGATTCCGGCACGACGGAACCGGCTCGTGCCTCAACTTCCGGGGCACCGGTTCTAACGGGCAGTGCCAGTGTCGGACTTACCGGCCACACTTGGCTCGGGCAGAAGATCGCGGCTGATTTTGCGATAGCCGACATCGATGCCTCGAAAGCTCGTGACCCCGAGTGATGCCGTTTGGGGCACCGATTGCGGCGGCTATCGGTCTCTTGTTGCGTCCCGTATGTGATGACCGAATACTGGCTGTGCGATGCCGGTTCGCCCCGCCTGTCGGTGGGGGCGCACTCGGCTGACCCAACGGCAGCCCCGCCCCAAGGAGAAAGCAATGTCGTTCTACCGAGGCATGATGTGCGAGAATGTCACCATCAAAGGCGACAAGGGAACCCCGATCACCGCTTACGTGGCGAAACCATCGGGCCCCGGTCCGTTTCCAGGCGTCGTGCTGATTCACCATGCGCCGGGCTGGAGCGAGTACTACATCGACGAGACGCGCCGGTTCGCGCATCACGGCTATCTCGCGATTTGCGCCAATCTCTACGAGCGCGAAGGTGGCGGCAGCGACGCCAATCCGGACGACGTCGGCGCCAAGGTGCGCGCCCAGGGCGGCATTGCGGATTCCCAGATGGTTGGCGACACCGCCGGCGCCGTGGCGTGGATGCGCGCACAGCCCAATCACAACAGCAAGGTCGGCCTGATCGGCTCCTGCTCGGGCGGCCGGCACGCTTTCATCTACGCCTGCCAGCGCAAGGACGTCGATGCCTGCGTCGAGCAATGGGGCGGCAACGTGGTGATGGCCCAGGAAGACCTCAACGCAAAAAAGCCCGTCGCGCCGATCGACATGACGAAGGACCTCTCGTGCCCGCTGCTCGGCCTCTTCGGCAACGACGATCGCTCGCCGAGCCCGGAGCAGGTGAACCAGCACGAAGCCGAGCTCAAGAAGCACGGCAAGACATATGAATTCCACCGCTACGACGGCGCCGGCCATGGCTTCTTTTATTGGAACCGGCCGATGTATCGGATCGAACAAGCGATGGATGGCTGGAGCAAGATCAACGTCTTCTTCGGCAAGCATCTGGCGAAGTAGGAGGAACGGCATGTGCACATCGATCATCGAGATCGCCCGGGCGGAAGGCATGGCAAAGCGGGGCGACGAATGGTTCCCGCTGTCGCAAACCGTGGTCGCTTATGACCACGCGCGGCACGCACCGTTTGGCGACGTCATCACGCTCGACTTCATCAACGTCGCCCTCGATCCAGGGGCGCGGGCGGGAGTCGAGCTGACGCTGGAATCGGCCATGGCGTTGCGCGCGGCTCTCGACCGCGCGATTGCCGCCGCCGAGTTCGAGGAAGCGGAGGTGCGCGGCAAGGGCGCCGTGCTCAGCTTCGCTCGAACGGGGTGACGGGCCGAGCGCGTTGTTAAACCAGCGCGAAAGTCAGGTTCTTCGGTGGGCCGTCATCCGTTCCGCGCCGTGTCCGAAATCGAGCGCCGTCGCTATATCCCCGGCGCGATACTGGTCGCCGTCTTTTTAGCCCTGTCGGTTCTCTTCGTATCGGGCAATACCCCTGCCTATCGCGGAATATTGTCGCAAATGGGATTTCATCCCTTTGGCTTCCCGTTTCTCGACATGCACGGAGTCCTAGCGACAGCGGAATGCTATCGGCAGGGGATCGACGTTATCGTCAGTAATCCCTGCGACGTTCTTGGCCGAACCCTCGACTACTCGCCCTT
>DASYAL010000020.1:0-2166 GCA_036501365.1 Allostellaceae bacterium
CCTTGAGACGTCGCTTCAATCGGGCAAGGCCGAAACTGAATAGAGGGTCTTTAAGACGTCGCTTGGCTGCATCTCGCCCCCGAACGTGTGCGCGAACAGGATGGCGATCTCGCCCGAGCGGTAGATGTGGCTCAGCGCCCGATCGACCGCGAGCCGGAAATCCTCGTCGCCATGCGGCAGCGCCAGGGCATAGGGCTCGAGAGAGAAATAGTTGTTGGCGAGGCGCAGCTTGCTCGAATCGCTGCTTTTGGAGGCGAGATAGGAGAGGATGGCCCGATCGGCGAAATAGGCGACGATCTCCCCCTTGTCGAGCATGGCGAGCCCCTCCTGGTGGGTCTTCGCCGGCGTGATCTCCGCCACGAGACCGGCGCTCGCCAGCGTGTCGCGCAGGCTCTTCTCGGTCGTTGTGCCGGCCAGAACCCCGATCTTCTTGCCGGAGAGCGCAGCGAAGTCGCCGGGCGCGTCGGCGCCGACGAGCAGGCTCGCTCCATCGACAAAGGTCGGAATCGAGAAGTCGATCTGCTCGCGGCGCGAGAGGGTTTCCGAAGTCGGTTCGCAGAGAAGATCGGCCTTGCCGTTTTCGATCGCGTCGAAGCGGTTCGCAGCGGTCACCAGCACATAGTTGACCTCGAGGTCGTTGATGTTGAGCTGCTCGCCGATATGCTTCGCAACCGAGCGGCAGAGATCGACCATGAAGCCGGCAGGCAGGCCGGCCTCGTCGGTGAACGAGAACGGCGGCGCATCGTCGCGGAAGGCGATGCGGAGCGCCTTGTCCTGCCGCACTTTGTCGAGAGCTCCGGCGTCGGCTGATCCCAAAGCCAACGCTGCGCCCGCCGCGAAGGACAACGCCTTGAGCCGTCCGATCGACCTCATGCGCTGTCCCTTATGAATTCTCGCGGATTCACGGCCTGCAAGAGCCGCAGCGAGTCGACGCCGCTTATAACAGAGAGGACGATGAAGAGCCAAAGCGAGTGTTCCGGCGGCGAATTTCCTGCGATAACCTCCTCGCGTTGGTCTTAAGCGCGCGGAGGCAGGCCCATGCTCGTCGGCGTTCCCAAGGAAATCAAGGACAACGAATTCCGGGTTGGCATGACCCCGGCCGCGGTCGCCGAGCTCGTCCATCACGGCCATCAGGTCATCATCGAGACTTCGGCCGGCCTTGGGTCCGGGTCTCCGGATGAGGAATACGTCCGCGCCGGCGGCACGATCGCTCCGACCGCGGCCGATGTCTTCGCGGAAGCCCAGATGATCGTGAAGGTCAAGGAGCCGCTCGCCGAGGAGCGCAAGCGGCTCAGCCGGGGGCAGATCCTGTTCACCTACCTGCATCTCGCGCCAGATCTCGAGCAGACGCGCGACCTCATGGCCTCCGGCGCGACCTGCATCGCCTATGAGACGGTGACGAGCCCCCATGGCGGCCTGCCGCTGCTGACGCCGATGTCCGAGGTCGCCGGCCGCCTCGCGCCGCAAGTCGGGGCGCATGCGCTGGAGAAGGCGCAAGGCGGGCGCGGCGTGCTGCTCGGCGGCGTGCCGGGGGTGGCGGCGGCCGACGTGCTGGTGCTCGGCGGCGGCGTGTCGGGCACCCACGCGGCGACGATCGCGGTCGGCATGGGCGCTTCCGTGACCGTGGTCGACCGCTCGCACGAAGCGCTGAAGCGGCTCTCGGCCGAATTCGGCTCGGCTTTGCGCACCATCTATTCCACCCGCGCCTCGATCGCCGATCTCGTCAGAAACGCCGATCTCGTCATCGGCGCGGTGCTGCTGCCCGGGGCGGCCGCGCCCAAGCTCATCACCCGCGATATGCTCAAGACCATGCGCCCGGGCGCGGTGATCGTCGACATCGCCATCGACCAGGGCGGTTGCTGCGAGACGTCGAAGCCGACCACGCACTCGCATCCGACCTATGTCGTCGACGGCATCGTGCATTATTGCGTCGCCAACATGCCGGGCGCGGTCGCGCGAACCTCGACCTTCGCGCTCAACCACGCGACGCTGCCGTTCGCGCTGGCGCTCGCCGACAAGGGCTGGAA
The DNA here is from genome assembly GCA_036501365.1 of Allostellaceae bacterium. Taxonomy (GTDB): domain Bacteria; phylum Pseudomonadota; class Alphaproteobacteria; order ATCC43930; family CGMCC-115725; genus CAIKMD01. Next base: position 2,028 of record DASYAL010000020.1, read on the forward strand.
GGCGCTCAAGGACGACCCGCACCTGCGCGCGGGCTTGAACGTGCACGACGGCAAGCTCACCTGCGAGCCGGTCGCGGCGGCGCACGGCCTCCCCTACACGCCGGCGGAGAGCGTGCTCAGCGGGTGACCCGGCCGGCCC
>DASYAL010000021.1:0-28126 GCA_036501365.1 Allostellaceae bacterium
GCGGACCGGGGCCGGCACGCCGATGGGCAAGCTGATGCGGCGCTATTGGATCCCGGCGCTGTTCGCGAGCCAGCTGCCCGAGCCCGATTGCCCGCCGGTGCGGGTGAAGCTCCTCGGCGAGAAGCTCGTCGCCTTCCGCGACACGCAAGGCCGTATCGGCCTCATCGACGAGCGCTGCCCGCACCGCACCGCCTCGCTGTTCTTCGGCCGCAACGAGGAATGCGGCCTGCGCTGCGTCTATCACGGCTGGAAATTCGACGTCGAGGGCAATTGCGTCGATCTGCCCTCGGAGCCCTGGGACAAGGATTTCAAGCGCAAGATCAAGATCACCGCCTACCCCTGCCTCGAGCGCGGCGGGTTGGTCTGGGCCTATATGGGCCCGCCCGAGCTGAAGCCGGAATTCCCCGATCTCCTCTGGACGCGGCTGCCGGCGACGCAGCGCTACGTCACGCGCCACATCCAGGAATGCAACTGGCTGCAGGCCTTGGAAGGCGGCTTCGACACCAGCCATCTCACCTTTCTCCATCGCGGCGATGACGGCACGCGCGATGGCGTGCGGCAAGAGCTGCCCTCGCGCTACGAGGTGATGCCGTTCGATTTCGGCTTCGTCTCCGGCACTTGCCGCAACAAGGGCGACACCAATTTCTGGACCTGCAGCGTGATGCTGATGCCGTTCCACAAGCTGATCTCGACGGATCCGCCCGGCGCCCATGCCTGGGTTCCGATCGACGACAACACGACGATGAACTACTGCATCGACTATCGCGAGGATGCGCCGCTCAGCGATGACGACACCAAGGATTCGCGCGATGCCTTTTTCATCCATCCCGAGCTCATCCCCGGCACCGACCTGCCGATCGCCAATCTCCGGAATGATTTCCTGATCGACCGCGCGCTGCAGAAGAGCGGCCGATCCTATACCGGGATCAAGGGCATCGGTCGCCAGGACACCGGCATCCAAGAATCGATGGGACCGATCACCGATCGCACCATCGAGCATCTCGGCGTCAGCGACACCGCGATCATCAAGCTGCGCCGGCTGCTGCTGCAGACCGTGCGCGATCACGAGCGTGGCGGCAACGCCACGCTGCCGGGTCTCGATCCGCGCGCCTATCGCGTCCGCTCGAAGCGGTTCTCCGTGCCGGCCGCGATGACGATGGAAGAGGCCGTCGACCGCTTCATCCGCATCCGAGAGCCGGCGCCGGCGAAATAACGGGCGGACCCCGCGCCCTTTCTTTCAGCGATGTAATCTTGCCGAGCACGAGTCGCGTGCCACCTCTATTCAAGGAGGCATGCGATGACTGTTGCAGGTGAAACCTATCTTGCCATCGTGTTGGCGGCGTTCTTGACCTATACTGGCGTGTTGTTCTGGGCGATGCTGAGCACCCGCGACCTGCCGCCGGACCCGCGGCATCACCAGCCGGGCGACTAGGCTGCCACCTTAAACGCGGCTTTGCAGCCCATGCGCGCGCGCTTTAAGATGAATGCGCGCATAGGGCGAAGACATTGATGACGGATCCGGTCGGCCGATGAGAGTTCCCATCGGCTTTGAAATTCTGCGGCAGACGCTGACGCTCCGCTATTACCGGCTCTACGTCCTCGGCAACATCACCTCGAATCTCGGCACCTGGACCCAGCGCGTCGCCATGGGCTGGCTGACCTGGCAGCTCACCCATTCGGCGACCTGGCTCGGCGTCAACGCGATCTGCGAGGCGGGGCCAAGCATCGTCATCGGCATGTTCGCCGGCGCGGTCATCGACCGCGTCGACCAGTTCAAGATGCTGCGCCTGGCGCAACTCTGGTCGTTGATCTATTCGGCGGCCTTTGCGGTGCTGACGCTCACCGGCGTCATCGATATCTGGATGCTGACGAGCCTGGTGCTGATGCGCGGCGTCGTCATCGCCTTCTATCGGCCGACGCGCTCGACCGTGATCTATGGCCTCGTCGGGCGCGAGTTCCTGCCCTCGGCCCTCGCCCTCAATTCGATGGTCTTCAATACCTCGCGCTTCCTCGGCCCGGCGATCGGCGGCACGATCATCGCCTGGGCCGGCACCGGCTGGACGTTTGTCTGCGCCTTCTGCCTCTTCTGCGTGATGACCATAGCGCTGCGCGAGATCAAGAAAGCCGGCCTCACCTTGCCGCCGATCACCGACATCCGCCGCTCGATCTGGCGCGAGACCATCGACGGCATCCGTTACATCCTCCACCACGAGGGCATCCGGCTGCAGCTCCTCCTCCTGATCGTGACCTCGGTCGCGGCCAAGCCGCTGCCCGATCTCATGCCGGGTTTCGCCGGTCAGGTCTTCGACCGCGGCTCGAGCGGCCTCGCGATCCTCCTGTCGTGCGAAGGCATCGGCGCCCTGATCGGCGCGGTGTGGATGACCTCGCGCGCCAGCCTTACCGGCCTCACCCGCATCACTCTCGGCAATATCCTCTTGATGTCGGTAACGATCCTCCTGTTCTCGCAGACGAGCAATTTCTGGATCGCCGCGCCGATCAATTCGTTCATCGGCTTCGCCTTCATCGTTCAGAGCGTCAGCAACCAGACGCTGATCCAGTCCGCGATCGAGCCCGGCGTGCGCGGCCGGGTGATGAGCATCTACGGCATCATCGCGCAAAGCGTGCCGTCGCTCGGCACCCTCACCATGGGCGCGATCGCCGCCCATACCGGCCTGCGCCTGCCGGTCGCGGTCGGCGCGATCTGCTGCGCGCTGCTCTGGGCCTGGGCATGGCGGCTCCGGATTCCGCTCGCCGCCGCGCTCGAGACCGAGCCGCCCGCCCTCGCCGCGGACTGAGACGGCCTCGCGCGTCGATGGATTGATGCTTCGTTAACCCCCCGCGGTCCGTCGTCTCGAGCTGCTGAGCGAGGGCGGACGTTCCCCGCCGCCGCGGCCGGAAAACCGGCGATAACTTCCGCGCGTTAACCACTCGCTTACCCTCCCAGGGGCACGATGAGCGGCCCGTAACCTGCTTTAAACCAAGCGGTTCTGCCCGCCGTGCGAAAAATCGGTTCGATCAAAATCCTGCTCCTGGTCGCGACCGGCGTGATGGCGCTGACGGTCGTGGCAGTCTTCGCCTCCTCGGCACAACAGGCTTTCACCGGCCGCGCCGTCGCCGAGCGCGTGCATCGGGTGGTCGATATCTCGCGCGATCTTTTCCTCGCCATGCAGACGATCCGCGTCGAGCGCGGCACCGTCAACGCCGCCATCGATGCAGCGGATCCGGCCGACAGCGAAACCCAACGCGAAATCGGGAGTCTGCGCACGCGCTCCAGCGCCGCGCTCGATTCCGCTCTCGCCAAGATCAAGGCGATGGGGATTCCCGCCGACGACCCGGACGTCTCCCACGTCCTCGCCGCGCGCGAAGCCTTCGGCCACAGCCGCGCCGACGCCGACATGGCTCTGCTGCTGCCGAAGGCGCAGCGTCCCGCCAATCTCAGCGCCACCTGGGTCGCCAATGGCGGCAAGCTGGTCGCTTCCATCGACACTTTCTCCGAGCGCCTCTCCGGCGAGATCAATCAGGCCGATCCGCTCATCACCGAGATGATGAAGATCAAGCAGCTCGCCTGGGTCGTGCGCGACGCCGCCGGCGTCGACCGGCTGGACGTCGGCATGGTGATCGCCGGCAGCGGCGGCGTGTCTCGCGACCAGCAGCGTCAGTTCGACATCCTCGGCGGGCGCATCGATGCCGGCTGGCAGGCGATCGCGGAGGATGCGCGTTGGCTCGCTCTGCCCGCAGCGCTCAAGACCAGCATCGCCGACGCGCAGCGGCTCTATTTCACCGAGATGCGCACCAAGCGCCAGGCGCTGCTCGACGATCTCGCGGCCGGGCGCGCGGCGCCGATCACCGGCGTCGAATGGGTCAACCTCACCAATCCCGGCCTCGCCGCGATCATGAACGTCGCCAATACCGCCTTCGACCTGAGCGACATCCAGGCCGCCGAGCAGGAAACGGCGGCAACTCACAATTTGAGCGGCGCGATCGCTCTCACCATCTTCTTCCTCGGCCTCGGCATTTTCGCGACGATGTTCGTCATCCGCCGCATCGTGCAGCCGATCGCACGGATCACCATCGCGATGCGCTCCGTCGCCGACGGCAATCTCGACACCGAGGCGCCTTTCACCGAGCGCGACGACGAGATCGGCGACCTCGCCCGCATCCTCGCCGTCTTCCGCGACAGGGGCCGCGAGAATCGCCGCCTTGCCACCGAGCTGCTGCGCCAGGAGCGCCTCTCCGCGCTCGGCCAGCTCACCGCCACGGTCGCGCACGAGCTGCGCAACCCCTTGAGCGCGATCCGCAACACGATCCACACCATGAAGGAGATCGCCGCCAAGAACGAGGTCAATATCGAGCGGCCGATCGAGCGCGTCGAGCGCAGCATCATGCGCTGCGACCGCATCATCGGCGACTTGCTCGACTACACGCGCGTCCGCGAGCTGCATCCCGCCGCCGCCCATTTCGACAAATGGCTCGACGAAGTTCTGAACGAGCAGAGCCTGCCGCCCGGGATCAATCTCGTGCGCAACCTCTCCGCGCCCGGCCACATCATCAATTTCGACAGCGACCGGATGCGACAAGTGGTGATCAACCTCGTCGAGAACGCGGCGCAGGCGATGACCGCCGCCGTGCATTCCTCCAACAACGGCCGCATCGTCGTGACCACCGCGGCGCGGCTCAACGGCTTCGAGTTGGTCATCGCCGATAACGGGCCGGGCATCCCCGCCGAGGTGCTGCCGAAAGTGTTCGAGCCGCTGTTCAGCACCAAGAGCTTCGGCAGCGGCCTCGGCCTGCCGATGGTGAAACAGGTGATCGAGCAACATGGCGGCACGGTCGAGATGACCAGCACGCCCGGCAAGGGCACCAAGGTGACGATCCGTCTCGCGCATGCGATCGAGGCCATCGGCGCAGTCGAGCCCGAAAGGGACGCCGCCGCCGCGGCGTAGCCCAACACCTTTTGCTACCGACTGCTTGGGGCCGGGACTCCGGCCGGCCTCATGCTGAGCGAAGTCGAAGCGCGCAGGCTGGTCTTGCAACGTTGCGGCGACAACCTGCGGCCTTCGACAAGCTCAGGCTGAGGAATAGGGGAGTCTGGCCTCAACCAGTCACTCCGCCGCCTGCGGCTCCATTCCCTGCCATTCCTTGTCGGAAAGCGCTTGCAGCGCCGGCATCACCTCGCGCGCGAAGAGCCGCAGGTTCTTCTCGGTCAAGTCGGCCGGCAGGGTCGCGAAATGGAGATTGGCGAGGAAATTCTGGAAGCCCAGTTTGCGGTGCGCCTCGACCAGCAGCTTCCTCACCGTGTCGGGGCTGCCGCAGAGGAAGATGCCGGCATCGATGAGGTTGTCGATCGTCATCGTGCCGGCGGCAAGCGCCGGGCGCTTCACCGCGCGCATCGCCTTCAACGAATTCGCCGAGACATAGCCGGGCGGGAACATCATCTCGAAGGGCAGGTTCAGGTATTTGCTGAACAGGCGCTCGATATGGATTTTCGCCTCCTCGCGCGCTTGCGCGTCGGTTTCGGCGATGTAGATCGGCGCCGCCCAGCCGATCTGATCCGAGCTCGCGGTATAGCCGTGCAGCCGCTCGGCGGTCTGGCGGTAGAGATTGAGATAGCGGATCACCGAGGCGACCGGCGAGAAATTCTGGATATAGACGTAGCGCCGCTCCTTGGCGCTCGCCCAGTCGACGGTCTCGCTCGACCCCAGGGACGGGCACCAGATCGGCGGATGCGGCTGCTGGAAGGGCCGCGGCCACACATTCACATATTCGAAGCGGTAATGCTTGCCCTCGAAGGCGAACGGCCCGGGTCGCGTCCAGGCCTGCACCACGAGATCATGCGCCTCGTGGAAGCGCTCATGGCTGAAGGCCGGGTTGGCGCCCATCGAGTAATATTCGGCGCCGATGCCACGCACCATGCCGGAGATCAGGCGCCCGCCCGTCAGCACGTCGATCATCGCATGCTCTTCGGCGAGGGTCAGCGGGTTGTCGCGCAGGCCGAAGGCGTTGCCGAGGATCGCGATCTTCGCCGTCTTGACGCGCCGCGCCAGGGCCGAGGCCATCACCACCGGCGACGGCATCAAGCCATAGGCATTCTGGTGATGCTCGTTGACCGAGACGCCGTCGAAGCCGAGCTCGGCGGCAAGCTCCAGCTCGTCGAGATAGCGGTTGTAGAGCGCGTGGCCTTTCTGCGGATCGAAATAGGTGTTGGGCAGGATCACCCAATCGGTGCGGTATTTCTGCTGATAGTCGAGATCGAGATCGGCATAGGGCATGAGATGGAAGAACAGGACCTTCATGGCTGCCGTCCTTGCGCCGAAAGGCCGGCGATGAACGGAGCGACCGCCTCGGCGAAGCGCGCCGGCGCCTCGATGTCGCAGAGATGGCCGACACCCGGCAGCATCGTCAGCGCCGCGCCGCCCTGGCCGATCTGCTGTTGCAGCGCCTCGGCATGGGCGGGCGGGATGAGCCAATCCGCCTCGCCCCAGATGATATGCACCGGCACGTCGATGCGATGCAGCCATTTCGCAAGCCGCGGATCGTAAAGCCGCGGCTGCCAAGTGTATTTCGCCGCCGCGGCACGGTTCTTGTCGTAGGTCTCTTTCATCTCCTCGCTTGCCTGCCACAGCGCCGACCAGTGCGACGCCGCTTCCTCGCCGGCAAAGAGGAGCTTGCCGGTCTCGGCGGCCGAGCCGATGAACATGTCGCCGCGGCGCACGCCCGGCACGCTGATGCCGGCGGCATCGACCAGGGTGAGGCTCTGGATCTGCGCGGTCGTGCGAATCGCCATCGCCATCGCGATCCAGCCGCCCAAGGAATGACCGACGACGTGGACGCGGCCGTCGGCGAGCTTCGCCAGGAGATCGAGATAGAAATAGGCGAGGTCGTCGACATCATCGATCGCCTCGGGCGCCTCGGAGCGACCGAAGCCCGGATGGTCGGGCGCGATCACGGTGAAGCGCTCGGCAAGGCGCGCCAGCGCCTCGGTCCAGCCCGGCAGGCCCTGGACGCCGTGCAGGAACAAGAGCGGCTCGCCCGCGCCATCGCGGCGCAGGAACAGCTTTGCGTCGCGCAGCTCGACGAAGGTCTCGTTCACGTCCGCGCCCTCCCTGGCTTGCCCTTAGGCCGGGCGCGATGCTAGCGCAGCAGCGCCGGTTAAACGAGATGCGGCGGCAGCTTCCCGGCGTAGCGGCTAAGCTCGATGCCCTGGCCTAGCGGCAGCAGGAGCGATTGCATCTCGGGCTTGGCGCGGACCGCGCGGCGATAGGCGGCGGCCTCGGCGTGGTGCGATGACGGATGGATCATGTTGTCCGCGGCGATCACCGCGCCGGGCGCGAGCTTCGGGTAGAAGAGATCGAGGCACGGCACGTAGAGGTCTTTCCAGAGATCGAGCAGCACGAAATCGAACGGGCCGGGCAGCGTCTTCAAGATCTCGAGCGCGTCGCCGTTGTGGAACTCGACCGCGCTCGCGACACCGGCCTTCTCGAGCGCGGCGCGGGCATAGGCCTGTTTCTTTGCGATCTGCTCGATGGTGATGACCTTGCCGCCGGTATCGCGCGCCGCGGCGGCAAGCCAGAGCGTCGAATAGCCGTTCGAGGTGCCGATCTCGAGGATGCGCTTCGGCGCGAGGGACCGCACCAGGAGATCCAAGAGCGCGCCGCCTTCCGGCCCAATCGGCAGCGAGCGGTCGTCGCTGCTCATCCGGCGGCTGCCGGCGCGGCCTGCCTCCTCTTGCGCGAAACGCTGGTCGTAATCGGCGAAAACTTCTGCGACGGCTGCATCCATGGAGAACTTATCCTATCTGGCACATTTCAGCGTCATGCCCGGCCCCGGCGCGGCGCTGCGACGCGCCGCTCTCGGAGGCCATGCCGGGCATCCACGTGTTAATTAAATAGAACCGTGGATGGCCGGGACAACCCCCGGGACAGCCGCGTCGCAGCGGCTGCCCGGGGGTCGGCCATGACGTGGAGATTATTGGCGACCGATAGGTCAGCTCGTCTTCGGTGGCTTCAGCGAGTTGTAGACGACGCGCGTGAAGTTGGCGCTCGCCTGATCGTTGGCGTTGAGCTTGGCGTCCCAATCGGCGAAGGGATTCGCCGCGACCGCGTCCTGCTCGCTCTTGCCCGCCTTGAGCAGCTTCGCGATGCGGCGGCGCGCCTCGATGAGGAAAGCGCGATAAGCGACCAGATCGGCTTTATGCGCGAGGAGCCCATGGCCGGGCACGATCTGCCGACAACGGCCAGAATCGCCGCGAGAGGCACCAGAAAGCGTTTCATCCTACCCCCCCCCTTTTTCGCCTAAGCTATCCGACCCGCGGCCCGGCCTGGGGCAAGACACGATTGCGCGAGGATCACCGCGCTGCACGCACGAAAGCCGCGAGCGGCCGGGCGAGCTGGTCGTCCTTGGTGCCGATGCTTCCGACTTCCGAGATATGGTTGTGCCCGTTCACATAAAGGAAGAGCGGGCATTGCTTGTCGCGCAGGCAGATCTTCGCCGCCAGATCATAGGCATCGGGCGCCAGCTCGACGGGATCGTATTGCGCCGTCACGAGTAGCAGTGGCAGCTTGCTCTCGTTGACATGCGTCGCTGGCGCACGCTGCGCATAGAGGCTGGCATCGTCGCCGAAATAGGCACTATCGCGCTGGCCGATGCTCTCGCGCCGCGAGGCCGGCAGGCTGACCAGCACCGCCGCGACGACACCCGGGCCGCTCGCGGGGTGGAGCGATGAATCGAGGACATAGCTGGCGACGGAATTCGCGCCTGCCGAATGGCCGATCAGCACGATGCGGTTCGGGTCCCCGCCATAGCGCGCGGCATTCGCTTTGAGGAACGCGACCATGGCGCCGACATCCTGCGTCGCGGCCGGCCAAGTAACCTTCGGCGCCAAGCGGTAATCCGCGTTGACTGCGACGATGCCGTGCTGCGAGAGATAGGTCGGGACATTGTCGTAATCCTTCTTGTCGCCGCGGACGAAGCCGCCGCCATGGACGAAGACCGCGATCGGCAGGTTGCGTGCACCCTTCGGCGAATAGACATCGAGCTTCTGCAAGGGATCGGCGCCGTAAGCCACGTCCTTCGCGACCGTCACCGAGGCGGGCGGCGTGGTCGGCGCGAGCGGGCCTATCAGCGCATTCGTCTTCGCGATCATGTCCGGGTTGAGCACCGGGCCGAGCGCCGCGATGCCGGCGACGACCTTGGGCGGCAGCTTCGCGATATCGGCGCTTGCAGCGCCAGCCAATCCCACCGTCGCGAGCGCCGCGATCAGACATCCAAGCCGCTTCATCATCTCGATTTCGCTGCCCCCAGGATCGCCGCTTTGTGCGGCGGTGTTGCGCCGCGACGATAGCATGACCGCGAGTCGCGGCGTCAGCCGCGCATTTCGTCGGCGCCGGTCAACCGTTGCGTGCTGCATTGCGGCAAAAATGTCACGGCCGGCGCAATCCCGCTGCATGTAACAAGTCCGTCATCCCAAAGAACAATAAGCGTCACACGGCAGCCCTAGGATCGCCGCGCTGCGCCGCAGAACGAGCGCGGCTTTGTCGAGGAAAACATAAGAAGGATCCGTGATGTCGCTCAGAAAGTATCTTCTCGGCAGCGCCGCCGCTTGCGGCGCGCTCGCCTTGGTCGCGCCGGCACAGGCGCAAAGCTCGGCCTCCCTCAACGCCCAGATCCAATCCCTGCAAGACCAGGTCCGCGCTCTCAACGGGCAATTGCAGAATCTGCAAAGCCAGGTCGTCCAGACCCAGCGCAACCAAGCGGTCACTGCCGAGACCGTGACGCAGATGAAGACGACGCCGGCTCCGGCAGCGGGGCCGGGCGGCATCGTCGCCTCGATGCCGAATATGCGCCCGACGCTCTCGACCGCCGACGGCCAGAACACGGTCTCCCTCGTCGGCCGCATCCATTGGGACGTCGGCGACTATTTCGGCGTCCATGCCAACAACGCGCATGTCGGCCCGACCGATCTCAACAGCGGCGAAAATCTGCGCCGCGCGCGGCTCGGTCTTCAGGGCAAGGCGTTCGGCGATTGGAACTACGCGCTGATCTACGACTTCGGCGGCTCGACCGATAACGGCCCCGGCACGCCCGGCAGCACCGCCGCGGCCGCGAGCGGCGGCGTCGAGACGGCCGAGCTTTCCTATAACGGCTTCCGTCCGCTGACCATCGAAGGCGGCATCGAAGACGTGCCCTTCACTCTCGATGAGGCGACCAGCTCGAACGACATCATGTTCATCGAGCGCTCGTCCTCGCAGGTGATCGCAGCCAATCTCGCCGCCGGCGATTTCCGCTCGAATTTCGGCGCCCATTGGAATACCGATCGGCTCTGGCTCGGCGGCTATTTCACCGGCCCCGCCACCGGCACGATCCACGGCATCACCAACGGCGTCGCGCAAGAGATCGGCGCCACCCAGCGCGCGACCTTCCAGCTCCTGCAGAGCGACCAATACTCGCTGCATCTCGGCGCCGACGCCGAGGAGCTGCTGAAGCCGGAGACTTCGGGCGGCGTCCGCGTCGTCACCAACTTCTCCGACCGGCCAGAGCTGCGCATCGATCCGACCTCGATCCTCACCACCGGCACGCTGGGCAGCGTCACCAACCCGGTGACCGGCGCCAACGTGCTCGGTGCCGAGCTCGCCGGCGGCCTCGGCTCAGCTTTCGCCCAGGCGGAGTATTTCCACTACAACGTCGACCGCCAGGGGCTCTCCACCGCGAGCTTCAACGGCGGCTATGTCCAGGCGAGCTACACACTCACCGGCGAGCACCGGAAATACAACCCGTCGACCGGCGCCTATAGCGGCATCAGCCCGGCCCATCCGTTCGACATCGGGCATTTCGTGAACGGCGCCTGGGGCGCGGTCGAGCTCGGCGCGCGCTACAGCGTCATCGACCTCAACAGCAACTACAACACCGGCAACGTCACCAGCGCCTCGAGCAACGCGGTCGCCGGCGGCAAGCAGCAGGTCATCACCATCGGCGCCAACTGGTACGTCAACAACAACATCCGCTTCATGCTCGACTATCTGCACGGCAGCATCAGCAAGCCGGAAGGCACAGCCGGCGTCGCCGGCGCGCCGCTCGGCAGCAATGTCGGCCTGAAATTCAACGCCATCGCGTTGCGCACCCAGGTGGCGTGGTAAGCCTCGCTTTCCGCACCCTATTCCCGCGGACTCCAAACCGGCTCGTTCACGCGAGCCGGTTTTTTGCGCGCCGAGCGTCGGCTTGCCCTGACGCGTTATTCGTTGTATTAAACTAACTAATATCGCGCCAGGGTTGGTTCGGTCAAAATGCGGGGTACCAAGCGTCCCCGCCACAAAAAGCAGAACAGCGCGAGCGGGAACAGGGAGGTCGGCATGAACGGGCTCAGCGACGTGTTTTCGCGTCTTGGTTTTGCCGCACTTGCCGCCGCGCTGGTCGCGGCCGCCGCGCCGCATGCCGCCGCCGCCGCCGCCGAAACGGTGCGCGTCGGCAAGGCGGTTCCGACCGCTTTCACCTTCGTGCCGCTCGACATCGGCAATCGCCAAGGCATCTTCAGCCAGTACGGACTCAAGGTCGAGATCGTCAATTTCACCGGCGACGCCAAGCTGCAGCAAGGCCTCACCGCCGGCAGCATCGACTTCGGCCTGGGCAGTGGGCCGGGCATGGCTTTCGCGGCGAAAGGCGCGCCGGTGCGCGCGGTCGCGGCCTACTTCGGCGCGCCAGCGAACATCGCTGTCACGGTCAAGGAGGATTCGCCGATCAAGACCGTCGCCGATCTCAAGGGCAAAGTCATGGCGGTGAGCACCGTCGGCTCGCTGACCGCCTGGCTGACACAGCAGATCGCGATCCGTGAAGGTTGGGGACAGGACGGCATACGCATCGTCGCCACCGGCGGAGGTCCGGCGATGACCTCGGCGATCCTCAGCGGCTCGGTCGATGCCGGCATGGGTTCCTATGAAAGTGCCCTGACTCTGCAGGAGAAGCACCGCGCCCGGCCGCTCGTCACCATGGACAAGTTCGAGCCGCGCTTCATCACCCATGTCATCTTCACCCGCGAGGCGCTCATCGCCAGCAAGCCCGCCGAGGTCGAGAGCTTCGTCAAGGCGTTCTTCGCGACGCTCGATTACATGCGCACGCATCGCACCGAGACGATCGCGATCGCCGACGATGTGCTACATGACGGCAAGACCGTGCTCGACGGCGCCTATGACCGCGAAATGCCGATCATGTCGAAAGACGGCCGCTTCGATCCGGTCGCGCTGAAGGTGATCAAGCAATCCTGGGTCGCGATGAAGACCCTGCCGGCGGTCCCGAGCGACGATCAGATCCTCAGCCGCCGCTTCGTGCCGGTGAATGTCGAAACCGCCGCCGGCTCGCACTGACGCCGAAGCCATCCAGGGAGGAGACCGGCATGCTCACCACCCGTTTCCGCTGCGTGCCCTTGCGACACGCCCTGATCGTCATCGTGACACTTATTATGGGTGTTACGTTCGGCACCGGCTGCGCCGCCGCCGACGAGATCAAGATCGGCACCGTTCACTCGCAAGGCGGCGCCTCCACGTTCGTCGCTTTGGACAAGGGCTATTTCAAAGCCGAAGGGCTCGATGCCAAGCTCGTGCTCTTCAATTCCGCGGCGCCGATCGCGGTCGCCGCCGCCTCGGGCGATATCGATTTCGGCTCGACGGCGCTCACCGCGGCGTTCTGCAATCTCGCCGCGAAGGGCACCTTGCGGATCATCGCTTCGGGCAGCTGGGAACGCCCCGGCTTCCAGACCATCGGCTTCCTCGTCTCCAATCAGGCTCACGCCGCGGGCCTCCATTCCTTCGGGGACATGAAAGGCCATTCGGTCGGCATCACCCAGCTCGGCACGCCGCTCGAATACGATATGGCGCGCATCCTGAAGAAATACGGGATCGCGATGAGCGACGTGAAATTCGTGCCGCTGCAATCGAATCAGAATATCGCTTCCGCTATTAAGGGCGGCGAGATCGACGTCGGTATCCAGACGGTCGCCAACATCACACCCCTCGTCGCGCGCGGCGATGCCAAGCTGCTCGGCTGGACGGCCGACGAGCTCGGCAGTGGCCAAAGCACGGTGACCTTCACAACCGGCAAGATGGCGGAAGAGCATCCCGAAATCGTGCGCCGCTTCCTCGCCGCTTTCGCCAAAGGCGGCGCGACCTGGGATGCCGCCTTCCTCGACGCCAACGGCGAGCGCAAGGATCAACCGACGGCGAAAGAGATGATCGGCATCGTCGCCAAGACGCTCGGCGAGCCGCCCGAGGTGGTCGCGCGCGGCATCGGCTATTTCGATCCGCGGAACCGGATCGTGCTCACCGATCTCCAGGAGGTGCTCGACTGGTATCACGACCAGGGCATGCTCAAGACCCGGATGGATGCAAGCTCGCTGGTCGACAAGCGCTTCATCCTCTACGCCAAGACGGCGAAGAGCGCGGCCCTCGAAAAATAGCGCCGCGCGAGAACCGAAACGGGCCCTACTCTGCCGCTTCCTTCTGCGGCTCCGGCACCTTGTCGCGCAGGGTAACGAACTCCTCCGCCGCGGTCGGATGGACCGCCATGGTGCGGTCGAATTGCTGCTTGGTCGCGCCGCAGGTGATCGCGACCGCGAGACATTGGACGATCTCTGGCGCATCGACGCCGACCATATGGATGCCGAGCACCTTCTGCGTCGGCCGGTCGACCACCAGCTTCATCATTGTCCGCTCCTCGCGGCCCGGCAGGATGTTCTTCATCGGCCGGAAGCGCGTGCGATAGACGTCGAGCGTGTGGCCCTTCTCGCGCGCGCGGCGCTCGCTAAGCCCGACCGTGCCGATCGGCGGCTGGCTGAAGACGGCGGTCGCGACGTTTTCGTGGGAGATGGTCATCGGGTTCTTGTTGTAGAGCGTCTCGGCGATCGCGCGACCCTCGGCGATCGCCACCGGCGTCAGGTTCAGCCGGTCGGTGACGTCGCCGATGGCGTAGATGTTCGGCACCGAGGTAATCGACCATTCGTCGACGATGACGCGGCCGTCGCGATGCAGCTTCACCCCCGCTTCCTCGAGGCCCATGCCCTTGATGTTGGGCTTGCGGCCGGTCGCATACATCACGAGATCGGCCGAGAGCTCCGCCCCGGCCTTGGTGCGCACGGTATAGCCGTCCTGGATCTTCTCGATGCGTTCGACCTCGGTGCGGGTGTGGATGACGACGCCGCGCTGGCGCATCTCCTTGGCGATATCGACGCGGACGTCGTCGTCGAAGCCATTCAGCACCTCTTCGCCGCGGATCACCAGCGTCACCTCGGCTTTGAGGGTCGAGAAGATGTTCGCGAATTCGAGCGCGATATAGCCGCCGCCGACGATGACGATGTGGCGCGGCAGCCGCGGCAGCTCGAGCGCCTCGTTCGAGGAGACGACATGCTCGATGCCGGGGATCTGCGGCGTCACCGGATGCGAGCCGGTGGCGACCATGATCTTCTCCGCCGTGACGCGCTTGCCATTTGAGAGCGCGATCGTATGCGCGTCCTCGAGCGTGGCATGCGCCTCGAAGAGGGTGCAGTCCTTCAGAAGATTGCGGTAGATGCCTTCGAGCCGGTCGAGCTCCTTGTTCTTGTTGGCGATGAGCCGCGCCCAGTCGAAGCGCGGCGGCGCGACCTCCCAGCCATAGCCCTCCGCATCCTCGAACGCGTCGGCGAATTGCGCGCCGTAGACGAGGAGTTTCTTCGGCACGCAGCCGCGCATCACGCAAGTGCCGCCGATGCGGCTGTTCTCGGCGATGCCGACCTTGGCGCCATAAGAGGCGGCGCGGCGCGAGCCGGCGACACCGCCCGAACCGGCGCCGATGGTGAAAAGATCGAAATCGTATTTGGGCATGAACAATCCTTGTTTGGCGCTAGTTCGCGACGTTGCGATCGATGACGATGGCGGCGACGGCGGCGTTTCCCTCGCGGCTCAGGCCTTCGGCCGCGCCGGCGCTATCGGCCGGCAGGCGGTTCTGGCTCATCTTCCATTTGCCGTAGAGCTGTGCGATCGGCAGCGCGAAGCCGGTGATGCCCTTGGCCATGCCGGTGATGTAATCGGGTGGCGCGTCGCTTACCGCCCACGGCGAGGCCCGGCGCGTTTCCTGCGATGCCGTCAGTCGTGTCACATGGGCGATCTTCCAATCGAGATCGTCGATGAAGCGCAAGGTGCCGTGGGCATGGATCGCGACATAATTCCAGGTCGGCACGACCTTGCCGTTCTCGTGTTTCGACGGATACCAGGACGGGCTGACATAGGCGTGGGGGCCCAGGAAGATCGCCAGTGCCTCGACACCCTCCGCCGGCACGCCGCGACTTTGCGACCCTCTACCTTGAGGATTACCGCGTGCCAAATGCCCGGTCAGCATGCCGTAGGGTGCCGGCTCGGCATCGAGCAGCAGCGGGATGTGGCTCGCGGCTAGGCCGCCGGCGCCGGTCGTGACCAGCGTCCCGAAGGCGATCGCGCGCATCGCATCGTGCAGCACGGGGATGCGGTCTTCGGCGAATTCCTTTGGTAGATACATGGATTACCGTGGGCTTCGCGTGAGCAGCTTGCCGGCCAGCGCGCCGGTATGCTCGGCATGATCCACGGTTACGGCACCGTTGACCAGCACCGTCGTCGCCTTGCCCGCCGGATATTGATGCGGGTCGGCATAGGTCGCGCGTTCGGCGAATTCCGCCGGATCGAAGATCGTCACATCGGCGGCATAGCCCGGTTTCAGGAGCCCGCGATCGGCAAAGCCCAGCGCCTTGGCCGAGGCGCCGGTCATCTTCCAGATCGCGCGCGGCAGATCGATCAGCTTCAGCTCGCGGCAGTAATGGCCGAGGATGCGCGGGAAAGTGCCGTAAAAGCGCGGATGCGGCTTGCCCTGCCCGGTCGTGCCGTAGGGCGCGACGCAATTCCCGTCCGAGCCGACGCAGACATGCGGCGAGCGGATCATGGTGCGGATGTCGTCCTCGCTGATCGAATCGACCAGCACCCGCGTCGCACATTTGTCGGCGATGAGATAATCGCAAACGCGATCGACCGGATCGGCGCCGCTCTCGCGCGCCAGTTCGGCGACGGTGCGGCCGGCGAAATGCGGCGTATTCGGGCTGACCGAGATGCGGACCCTATCCCAATCCTTGATGCGGCCGAAATTGTTGAGGCCGGCGCCTGCGATCTCCTGCCGGATGCGCGTACGGTTGGCGGGATCGGCGAGCCGCGCCTGCATCTCGCCGAGATCGTCGCTCTGCACCCAGCGCGGCAGCAGATTCTTCAGCGGGTTGCTCGCGGCGGTATAGGGATATTGGTCGCAATCGATCGCGACGCCGGTGGTGCGCGCGGCGTCGAAACGCTGCAGCATCTCGCCGGCGCGGCCCCAATTGTCGAGGCCCGAAAGTTTCAGATGCACCACCTGCACATGGACCCGAGCCTCGCGCCCGACGCGGATCGCCTCATCGAGCGCCTCGAACACCTGGTTCGCCTCGTCGCGCAGATGAGTGAAATAGCGCCCGCCTTTGGTCGCGACGATCTTGGCGAGGGCGACGATTTCATCGGTCGCGGCGAAAGCCCCGGGCGGGGTGAAAAGCCCGGTCGAGAGACCATAGGCGCCGGCATCGAGCGATTGCGTCAGCAACGTCGCCATCGCCTCGAGCTCGTCGCTCGATGCGCGACGATTGGCGAGGCCCATCACCATCAGCCGCAGCGTGTTGTGGCCGACCAGCGGCACGATGTTGGTCGAGGTCGCGGGGAAGCCGGCGAGATAATCGGCGTAGCTCTGATCGATAAAGGTCAGCCACGGCGCGCTCGGCGACAGGTAATCGCGCAACAGCGCCGCCTTGCCCGGCAGCGCCGGCGCGCAGGAATAGCCGCAATGGCCGATCACCTCGGTGGTGACGCCCTGACGAATCTTGCTCTCGGCCTTGGGGTTGAGCGGCAGGGTCCAGTCGGAATGGGTCTTGATGTCGATGAAGCCCGGCGCGACCACGAGGCCGCGCGCGTCGATCGCCCGCGTCGCGTCGACGCTCAGCTTCGGCGCGATGGCGGCGATGCGGCCGCCCTCGATCGCGACATCGGCTTCGGCCGCCGGCGCGCCGCTGCCGTCGATCACCGCGCCGCCGCGGATGAGGATGTCGGCTTTGGACATGGGAGCGCTTTTAACCCCATCCGTTCATCGTTCCAACTTCCTTTGGTAGATGCCCTTCTCGATCTCCCTCACCCTGAGCTTGTCGCCCTTCGGCAAGCTCAGGAGGCGCAGGCTGGTTTTGCAACCTTGCAAAACGATTGTGCGGCCTTCGACTGCCGACTCCGTTCGCGCGCTCTTCGCGCGTGAACCCGAAGGGGCCGATTGCGAGAGCAATCGACCGGGTCGGCCAGGCTGAGGACCAATTTTATGGGCTCTTCCAACAGAGTAAGAAATTGTAAGATCGCCCAGGTTTAGGGAGGGCGGTGATGCTGTCGAAAGCGGACAACGAGCGGCTGACGCGCGTCGGGCCGGGCACGCCGATGGGCGAGATGCTGCGCGAATGCTGGACGCCGGCGCTGCGCTCGGCGAGCCTCATCGCCGACGGCATGCCGAAGCAGTTCCGCCTGCTCGGCGAGGACCTTGTCGCCTTCCGCGCGACCGACGGCCGCGTCGGCGTGCTTGCCCGCCAGTGCCCGCATCGCTGCTCCTCGCTCGCCTTGGCGCGCAATGAGGAGAATGGGCTGCGCTGCATTTTCCACGGCTGGAAGATCGACGTCGCGGGCAAGGTCGTCGATGTCCCGACCGAGCCGCCCGAGCGCCGCGCCGCTTTCGCCGCGACCGTGCCGGTAACGCATTACCCTTCGCGCGAGGCCGGCGGCATGGTCTGGATCTATATGGGCCGGCGCGCGAGCCCGCCATCCTTCTACGATTTCGAATTCCATTTCCCGCCCGCGGAATCGCTGCTGCGCTGCGCCATCGTCCACGGCAATTGGCTGCAAGGCTTCGAAGGCCAACTCGATTCCGCGCATCTCAATTTCCTCCATCGCTCCTCGGTGCCGGGGCGCTCCAACGCGCGCAGCACCGGCAACATGGTCGCCTCGGATTCGGCGCCGCGCTTCGAATTCATCGACCGGCCCTACGGCTTCCGCGAGGCGGCGCTGCGCGCGATGCCCGACGGCTCGTTCTATGCGCGCATCCGCGAGGTGGTGCTGCCCTACTATTCCTTCATTCCTGGCAATCACGGCGAGCCGCGCTTCGTCGTCGTTGTGGTGCCGATCGACGACGAGTGGAGCGCGCATTGGTACTACTACATGAATCCATTCGGCCCGGTGCCGGACTGGTATCGCCAGCAGGCGCTCGACCGCAGCGGCCCCGATCACGACGATTTCGCCGCCGATCGCGGCGATAGGGCGAATAGCTGGCATCAGGACCGCGGCGCCATGGCGGGCGGCCATTTCAGCGGCTTCCTCAAGAATTTCGTCTATGAGGATTTCATCATCGAGGAATCGATGGGGCCGATCGCCGATCGCAGTCGCGAGTTCCTCGGCTCGACCGACGCGGTGATCGTGCGCGCGCGCCGGCTGTTCTTCAACGCGCTCGACGAGCATAAAGCGGGGAAGCTGCCCTTCGGCCTCGACCGGGCGATCGACTATCGCGCGATCCGCGCCCTCGCCATCCGCTTCCCGCGCGAGACCGATTGGCGCACGCTCGACTTGAAGCGCCCGCCGGCTTTCGATTTCGCGCTCAGCGACGCGGGCTAGGCCGCGGCGACCGCTTCCTGCGGCAGCGGCGGCGGGCCGAAGCGGTTGGCGACCGGCTCGCTCTTCTGGCAAAACCAGACCAGCAGCACGATCCAGCCGACCACCGGCACGAAATCGATCAGCAGCCACCAGCCCGAGCGGTCGGTGTCGTGCAGCCGCCGCGCGCCGACCGCGAGCGCCGGCAACAAGATCGCGATGCCGAACACGATCTCCAGCGGCATCCACAGGACCCGCAGGCAAAGCTGAACGATGATGCAGAAAAGGAAAAACCACCAATATTCCGGCCGCGCCGCGCGCCCTGTGAAGTCGGCATATTTCGTGAAGCAGGTCTTGATCGCATCGAAGAAGTTCATGGAATCCCCCTTTCCGTTGTCATTGCGAGCGAAGCGAAGCAATCCAGATTGAGCATGAGCCGCCTGGATTGCTTCGCCCTTTCGGGCTCGCAATGACGCGAATGGAACCGATAGTCTCCCTCACATCCCGCCGAGACAGAGATATTTTACCGTCACATATTCGTCGATGCCATATTTCGAGCCCTCGCGGCCGAAACCGGATTCCTTGACGCCGCCGAACGGCGCGACCTCGGTCGAAATGATGCCTTCGTTGATGCCGACGATGCCGAAATCGAGCGCCTCGGCGACGCGCCACACGCGCTTCATGTCGTTGCCGTAGAAATAAGCGGCGAGACCGTATTCGGTGTCGTTCGCCAGCTGGATCGCCTCCGGCTCGTCGCGGAAGCGGAACAGCGGCGCGACCGGGCCGAACGTCTCCTCGCGCGCGATCTTCATCTGGGTCGTGACGTTCGCGAGCACGGTCGGCTCGAAGAAAGTGCCGCCGCGTGCGTGGCGCTTGCCGCCCAAGACGATGCGCGCGCCTTTTGCCAGCGCATCGGCGACGTGGCTCTCGACCTTTTGCAGCTCGGCCGCGTCGATCAGCGGCCCGATCACCGCGCCGTCCTCGGCGCCGGGGGCGACCTTCAGCGGCTTCACCGCGGCGGCGAGGCGTGCCGCGAAATCGTCGTAGACGGTATCCTGCACGAAGATGCGGTTGGCGCAGACGCAGGTCTGGCCGGCATTCCTATATTTCGAGGCGATCGCGCCTTTGACCGCGGCATCGAGATCGGCGTCGTCGAAGACGATGAACGGCGCATTGCCGCCCAATTCGAGCGACAGCTTCTTCACCGTGCCGGCGCACTGCGCCATCAGCAGCTTGCCGACCTCGGTCGAGCCGGTGAAGCTGAGCTTCTTGATCGTCGGATTGCTCGTGAGCTCGCCGCCGATCGCCTGGGCATCGCCGGTGACGCAGGAATAGACGCCTTTCGGCACGCCGGCGCGCTCGGCCAGCTCGCAGAGCGCGAGCGCCGAGAATGGCGTCTGCTCGGCGGGCTTCACCACCATGGTGCAGCCGGCGGCGAGCGCCGGCCCGGCCTTGCGCGTGATCATTGCCGCCGGGAAGTTCCACGGCGTGATCGCGGCGCAGACGCCGATCGGCTGCTTCAAGACGATGATGCGGCGGTCGCGGGTGAAGCCGGGGATGACGTCGCCATAGACGCGCTTCGCCTCTTCGCCGAACCACTCGATGAAGGCGGCGGCATAGGCGATCTCGCCGCGCGATTCCGTCAGCGGCTTGCCCTGCTCCGCGGTCATGAGCTGCGCCAGGTCTTCCTGATTGGCCATCATCAGATCGGCCCAGCGGCGCAGAATCGCCGCGCGCTCCTTGCCGGTGCGCGCCCGCCAATCGGGCAAAGCGCGCTCGGCCGCGGCGATGGCGCGCCGCGTCTCGGCCGCGCCCATATCCGGCACTTGGCCGAGGATGCCGTTATCGGCGGGATTGTTGACCGCGAAGGTCTTGCGGCTCTCGGCCTCGACCCACCCGCCGTCGATATAGGCGTGCTGGCGAAACAGTCGCTCGTCGTTGAGGCGCATGGGGTCACTCCCTCATCAACACGTCATTGCGACGCCGAGCTTGTCGAGGCGGAAGCAATCCAGATTCGCGTTGAGTTCCTTGGATTGCTTCGTCGCTTTGCTCCTCGCAATGACGGTATCAGTTACGTGTCAACCACCACGCCGCTGCGCGCGGTGATCGCGTTGAGGCGATGGAGGATGCCGAGCACCACGGCGTAAACGATATAGATATAGAAGAAATAATTGACGATCGGGATCAGCGACAGAATCACCCACAGCACGACATGCTTGCCGAGCGCGCGGGCGATGAAGCCGTTGCCGACCGCGAGCGCGATCCACAGCGCGACGAAGGCGACGATCACCGGTATCGACGGGTAATAGGACGCGTAATCCTGATCCATGTGCGAACCTCCTCCAAAGCCCCGCGGCCAGTCTACCCAACCGCCAGCCGCGCGGCGAGTTCCGGAAGGCAACCTCCGCTGGGATCGGGCGTTGCCTTTAGCGAAGAGCGAGGGAGTCTTCATGACAACGAAAAGGCCTCGACCGGCCAAAGACCGTCCGGCCCTGCGGCCCGAGAAGCTAACCAAGGAAGCGGAGACGCTGCGCAGTTTCGCCCGCCGCGCCCGCGATCCCGGCACCCGCCAGGAATTGGAGGATATGGCCGAGCGCCGCGCGCTCGTCGCCCAGGCGGTCGAGGCGCTGGTCTCCGATCCGCCGGCGGATGACGAGCGTGTGGAAAAAGCCGCGAAGCCTGGTCACGTCAAAAAGCCGTAACGTTGCAATCGCGCCGTGCGGCCTTCGACAGGCTCAGGCTGAGGTAAACCTTGTTTTGGCATCATCTATCGATGCCGCACAAAATCTCACCTCACCCTGAGCGGAGGGAGCCGCGCGTTACTCCGCGGCTTTGCGCCGGCTGTCGTTGATCGCCGCCCAGACGCGTTGCGGCGTCGCCGGCATCTCGATATTGCCAACGCCGTAACTCTGCAGCGCATCGAGGATGGCGTTGATCACCGTCGGCGTCGAGGCGACGGTGCCGCCCTCGCCGACGCCCTTGACGCCGAGCGGATTCGACTTCGACGTCACCGGGCTGAAATCGACGCTGATCGACGGCATGTTGTCGGCGCGCGGAACGCCGTAATCCATCAACGAGCCGGTGAGGAACGAGCCGTTCTCGTCATGGATGATGTCTTCGAGCAGCGCCTGGCCGACGCCCTGCACCACACCGCCATGGATCTGGCCTTGGGCGAGGAGCGGATTGATCACCGTGCCGATATCGTCGACCACCGTGTAGCGATCGATCTGCACCGCGCCGGTATCGCTGTCGATCTCGACCTCGCAGATATGGCAGCCATTGGGGAAGCTCGGCACGTTGGCCGAGAAGGCGCCCGCGCCGGTCAGGCCGACGCCAAGCTCGGCCGGGATGCCGACCGGGATGAACGACATCGCCGCGAGCTTTTGCAGCGGCATCACCTTGTCGGTGCCGGCAATGGTGAACTTGCCCTCGGCGAAGGTGATGTCGGCGGGGCTCGCCTCGAGGAAATGCGCCGCCCATTTCTTGCCTTTCTCGATCACCTCGTCGGCCGCCGCGCGCAAGGCGCTGCCGCCGACCATCATCGAGCGCGAGGCATAGGTGCCGCGGCCGGCCGCGACCTGGTCGGTGTCGCCCTGGGCGAAGCGCACATTCTCGATCGGCATGCCGAGCCAGCCCGCCACCATCTGCGGATAGACGGTCTCGTGGCCCTGGCCGTGGCTGAAGGTGCCGGCATGGACGGTGCACATGCCCGAGGGATCGAAGCGGATTTCCATCCGGTCGTTGAAGATGCCGGTGTTGTCGACATAGGCGACGATGCCGCGGCCGCGCTTCTTGCCGGCTTTCTCGCTCGCCGCTTTGCGCCCCTCATAGCCCGCCCAATCGGCAAGGCCCTGCGCCTTGCCCATCGCCGCGGCGAAATCGCCGGTATCGTAGGTCCAGCCGGTCTTGGTGGCGAAAGGCATCGCCGCCGGCTGGATGAAATTCTTCTTGCGGATCTCGGCGCGGTCGAGCTTCATCTCATGCGCGGCCTTATCGATCAGCCGCTCCATGATATAGACCGCCTCGGGCCGGCCGGCGCCGCGATAGGGAATGGTCGGCGGCGTATTGGTAAAGACGGCGCTGTTGAAGACCGCGACCGCGGGGATGTCGTAGACCGTCGGCGCCAGCTTCATCACGAACATCACCGGCACGATGCCCGAGCCTTCGATATAGGCGCCGACATTGTGCAAGCCCTTCCAGCGCAGCGCGAGGAACTTGCCGTCGGCATCGAGGGCGAGCTCGGCCGTCACATGGATGTCGCGGCCCTGGTCGTCGCCGAGTAAGGCTTCCGAGCGCGTCGGGATCCATTTGACTGGCCGGCCGACGCGCTTTGCCGCCCAGGGGACGACGACTTCTTCCGGATACAAATTGCCCTTCATGCCGAAGCCGCCGCCGACGTCGCGGGCGATGACGCGGAACGCCGCCTCGGGCAGATGCATCAGATGCGACAGGCCGTGGCGCAGCCCGTGCGGGTTCTGGGTCGAGGAATAGAGGGTGAAGCGGCCGGTGCCGGTGTCGTATTCGGCGAGGCAGCCGCGCGGCTCCATGGTGAAGGCGTTGAGCCGGTTGTTGAAGAGATCGAGCTTCGTCACATGCGCCGCCTTGGCGAAAGCGGGCTCGACCGCGTCGACATTGCCCATGCGCAAGGTGAAGCAGATATTCTTCGGGCTCTCGGTGTAGACCAGCGGCGCGCCGTCTTTCACCGCATCGGTCGCCCGCACCACGACCGGCAGCTCCTCGTATTGGATATTGACGAGATCGACCGCGTCGCGCGCCAGCGCCTCGGTCTCGGCGATGACGATGGCGACGCGCTCGCCGACATAGCGCACGCGCTCGACCGCCAGCGGGAAATGCTGGCTGCGATAGCCTTTGGGCCCGCCGAAATCCTCGGGCATGGCCTCGGCCATGATCGGGCCGAGCTTGTCGGCGGCATAGTCTTTGCCGGTCAGCACGCCGACGACGCCGGGCGCTTTCAGCGCCGCCGAAGCATCGATCGACTTGATGGTGGCGTGGGCATAGGGCGAGAAGATGAAGACGCCATGCGTCTGCCGCGCGAGATCGATATCGGCGACATATTTGCCGCGGCCGGTCAGGAACCGCGGGTCTTCCTTGCGGGTGACGGATTGTCCGACGCCGAATGCCATGGGTTATCCCTCCCTATCGTGCGGGGCTTGGCAGCCGCACGCGCTGATAAAGCGGATTGTTGCAAGGGGCTAAGGGGAAGGCAAGCGGGTGGACTTGGATCGCGAAGCGACCATTGGTTGATGCCCTGACTTGGTTTTCCTCGTCCTGAGCGAAGTCGAAGGACGCACGGCGTGTTTGCAACGTTGCAAAACCAACCTGCGGCTCCTGAGCTTGTCAAAGGGCGACTTCGCCCAGGCTCAGAACAGCATCAAAACCCGATGACGATCCTTTCCGCGCGTGCCACGCGCCTCGAAGCGGCGATGCGCAGCTCGGGCAAAAGGAGGTCCGGCTCGCGCCGGGCCTCCTCCATCGCGCTTTAGCACGCCGCCGCCGCCGCGCTCATCGCTTGGTGATGACGACTTCGAGATACTCGCTCGGAACGAGCATGGTCGCGTCGCCGGCCGTATTGAAGCGTCCGACGAGGTCGAGGAGATCGCGCGCGAGCGCCTTGCCGCGGGCTTGATCGAGCGCCTCGAAGGTCTTGAGCATCGGTCCGTAGTAGGTCTTGAAGATATCGAGGAAGTGTTGCCCGGAGCGATACCGGAACACGAAGTGGCGCGGCTGCGCGACGATGGCGGATGCCGTAGCGCCGAATGTCGTCTCGATAAAGCTTCGCGTGCCCCAGGCTGCCGGCGACTTGACGCCGGCCGCAGGCGGCACGTATTTGCCGATCGTCTTGAACATTTGGCCAATGAACCCGTCGGGCGTCCAATTGGCGAGCCCGATCCGGCCGCCGGATTTGCACACCCGGATCAATTCCGCGGCGGTGCGGTCCTGATCGGGGCTGAACATCCCGCCAAAGATCGAAACCGCCGCATCGAAGGAGCCGTCTGCGAACGGCAAGTCTTCGGCATCGGCGACCTGAAACTTGACCTGCAGGCCCTCCGCCTCCGCGCGCTTGCGGCCGCGATCGAGCAGGGAAGCGACATAATCGGTCGAGGTGACTTCGCACCACCGCCGGGCGGCAGCGAGCGTGAAGTTGCCGTTGCCGGCGGCGACGTCGAGCACGGACAGGCCGGCGCGCAAATCCAGCACCTCGGCTAATTGCTCGCCGACGATCTGCAAGGTCGTGCCGATGACGGCGTAGTCGCCCGAAGACCACGCTCCTTGCTGTTTGGCCTTGATGGCCTTCAGGTCCGGCGCGGGCTTTTCGGCGATGGTGGGGTGACAGTCGATGGTCGTGGTCATGATGGTTCTCCTCGGAAGTCAGCGTCGCGATATGGCGCGCTCCGAAAAACCTATGACCGTCGCCGACGGAGCTGAATGATCGCGCCGCCGGATTTCTTGCTCGCGCGTCCAGACTTGCTATCGTCCTTGGCCGCTCGTCCGCGCGGCTTGCTCTTCCGTCCAGAAGTCACGCCACGCCTCGAGATGCGGCTCTCGCTTCGCGAAGGATGTCACCGATGGGCACGGACGCGTTGTCGGAGGTTCTATCCGCCATCCATTTGTCGGGATCGATCTTCTTCGACGTCACCGCCAGATCGCCCTGGGTCGCGGAGGCCCCTGCCTCCGCGCAGATCGCGGATGCGGTTACGCCCGGCGCTCAGCATACGATCGAGTACCATGTCGTCGTCCGCGGCTCTTGCTGGATATCGCTCGTTGGCGATCGCGACTTCGCGCCAGTCAAGCTCGCGGAAGGCGACATCGCCGTGATACCGCATGGCCATGCGCACGTGGTTTCGAGCGCGCCGGGTATGCGTGCCGAGCCCGATTTGCGTATCTTCCGCCGCCCCGAAGACGAAAGCGCCTTGCCGTTCACGCTCCGGACCGGCGGCGACGGACCGAGCGATGCCCATTTGATCTGCGGTTTCTTCAGCTGCGATACGCGTCCCTTCAACCCGTTGTTGGATTCGCTGCCTCCTTTCATGCGGTTTGGCCGCGACACATCGGAGGACCCCGGCGGTTTGCTCGACCAATTTATCCGTCTCGCCGCCGCCGAGACAGGCAACAAACGGGCCGGCAGTCAAAGCGTCCTCAACCGTCTCTCGGAACTGATGTTCGTCGAGGTCATCCGCGTGCACATGACCCGGCTTGGCGACAACAACACGGGTTGGCTCGCGGGATTGCGCGATCCGCTGGTGGGGCGCGCGCTCACCTTGCTGCACGCGCAGCCCGCCCGCGCTTGGACTCTGGATGAGCTCGCTTCCGACGTCGGCGCGTCGCGCTCGGCATTGGCTGACCGGTTTGCGCACCTCGTCGGATGTCCGCCGATACAGTATCTCGCCCGGTGGCGCATGCAGCTGGCTGCCAAGCGCCTGGCGCAGCCCGGCGTCAGGGTCGCCGCCGTCGCCTATGAGGTTGGCTACGAGTCCGAAGCCGCGTTTAGCCGCGCGTTCAAGAAACTGGTCGGCCGATCGCCGGGCCAATGGCAAACCAATACTTTGCGCGCCGACCCGGCGCGGCGCGGCAACTCGTCGTCCAATCAGAGATGAGGTCGCGAATTACCCTTTAGAACGCGATCACGATCCGGCCGCGCGTGCCGTGCGCCTCGAGGCGGCGATGCGCTTCGGCGGCTTCTTCCGGCTTGTAGGTGACGGCGACGCGCAGCGCGATCTTGCCCGCGTCGACGAGCTGCCGCAGCGCATCGAGCTTGTCGTGTGCGAAGACGTCGCCGCTCACCGTGGTTGTGGTGAAGCGGATGCCGCGCTCGCCATTGCCCTGATAGCCGCGCACCGAGTTGAAGCCGCCGCCGTCTTTCACCGCCGCGACCACCTTCCCCTGCAAGTTCGCGCCATCGGCGAGGCCGTCGACGCCATTGGGGAAATGCTGGCGGATGCGCGAAGCGACGTCGTCGCCGCGGCGCACGACGATATCGGCGCCCAAGGATTTGACCAGCGCCTCGTCCGTCTCCGCGGCGTCGGCGATCACCTTGAGTCCATCCGCCTTGGCGAGCTGCACGACATAGCCGCCCATCGCGCCGGCGGCGCCGGTCACGGCGATCGCCTGCCCGGCTTTGAGGCCGAGCTTGTCGAGCACCTGGCGCGCCGTGAGACCGTTCATCGGCAAGGTCGCGGCTTCGGCATGGCTCTTGCCCTTGGGCGCCAGCACCACCGAGCGCGCATCGAGCACGAGCTGCTCGCGATAGGCGCCGTGGCTGCCTTTCGGCACCACGATCGCCAGCACCGCGTCGCCGGGCTTGAGGCCGGTGACGCCGGCGCCGACCTCGTCGACGATGCCGGCCGCTTCCATCCCCGGCACGTAAGGCGGCGGATCGGCCTTCATCTGCTCGGCGCGCATGCCGCCGCGCAGATAGGTGTCGGTCGGGTTGACCGTCGCAGCATGATTGCGGATGCGCACCTGCCCCGCGCCGGCATGCGCCTCGGGCAGATCGACGATTTGCAGAACCTCCGGCCCGCCGAAGGTGAAAAGCCCGACTGCGCGCATCGCCGCCTCCTCTTGATGATCGACTCCGGCGAGGATAGCGCAAAACCGGCGCGCCTTCTTGCCCGCCCGGAAAGACGCGCGCGCCGCGCCGCTGGCTACACCCCGCTCGACCTGCGGCGGAAGAGCGCTGGCCTCTAGCCTTCGCTAATCGTTTGCCACATAGTGCCTGCCGAGGGCCGGCCGCGTGCCGGTTCATTTGTTTTTGTGCGAGGCGCACCATGGCCGCGACCACCGCTACGGCCGATTCCGTTGCCCCGACGCGGGCCGTCGGCCTCGCGAGGCTCTCGCTTTACGCCGTGTCGATCGGTTTGGTGACCGGGATCGGCGCCGTGGCGTTCCGCGCCCTGATCGGCCTCATCCACAACGTCTTCTTCCTCGGCCAATTCTCTTTCGCCTATAACGCCAATCTCTTCACCCCTGCGGGTCCGTGGGGCGCGTGGATCATCCTCGCGCCGGTGATCGGCGGCATTGTCGTGACCGCGCTGGTCGACAACTTCGCGCCCGAGGCGCGCGGCCATGGCGTGCCCGAGGTGATGGATGCGATCTTTTACAAGGAAGGCGTCATCCGGCCGCAGGTCGCGGCAGTGAAATCGCTCGCCTCGGCCTTCTCGATCGGCAGCGGCGCCGCGGTCGGCCGCGAAGGACCGATCATTCAGATCGGCGCCTCGCTCGGCTCGACCTTGGGGCAATTGCTGCATCTTGCGCCGTGGCAGCGCATCACCATGGTCGCGGCCGGCGCCGGCGCGGGCATCGCCGCGACCTTCAACACGCCGATCGGCGGCGTGATGTTCGCGATCGAGCTGATGCTACCCGAGGTCAGCGTGCGCACCTTCCTGCCGGTCGCGCTCGCGACCGGCACCGCGACTTTCGTCGGCAACTGGATCCTC
>DASYAL010000022.1:0-16854 GCA_036501365.1 Allostellaceae bacterium
GCCGCAACCACACGCTCACGTAGATCCATCGACAAGGGTCGGGCCATCGGATGCTGACCTCCACTCCAGCCAGCATCTTGAATCACAAATCCGCCCAAACCGGAATCCCTTCCGATTCAACTAAGCCGTGAAACGCTCTAGTTCCAGTCCTCATTGCGAGGAGGGCTTCGGCGCGACGAAGCAATCCAGGGACAGCGCGTGAGATGCTGGATTGCTTCGCTTCGCTCGCGATGACGATGGGATAGTCACGCGGTCGCGGTCACTCGCCCTTCCATTGCGGCGGGCGCTTGTTGAGGAAGGCGTCCATGCCTTCGCGGAAATCCTGGCTCATGTAGCACATGAGGATGAGGTCGCGTCCTTCCTCGGTCGGGATGCGCGGCGTCAAGCGGTGCAGCGCCTCCTTGGTCGCGCGCAGGGTGAGCGGCGCGAGGCTGGCGACGTGCTTGGCCAATTCCTCGGCGCGCGTCATCAGCGCCGCGTGATCGGGCAGCACCTCGCTGACGAGGCCGATGCTCTTCGCCTCATCGGCCTCGACCAGCCGCGCGGTGAAGATGATCTCCTTGGAACGGGCGACGCCGATCAGCGCCGCGAGCCGCGCATAATTCCCCATCGAGAGGCAATTGCCGAGAGTGCGCGCCACCGGAAAGCCGAAACGCGCATTCGCCGCGGCAATGCGCAGGTCGCAGGCCGCGGCGAGCGCGCCGCCGCCGCCGGTGCACGCGCCGGCGATCGCCGCGATCGTCGGCACGCGGCACTGTTCGAGCGCGCCGACCACGCGGTCGATGCGGCTCTCATAAGCGAGCGCGTCCTCGGCGGTCTTGAACGCCTTGAATTGCGAGATGTCGGTGCCCGCGGCGAAGGCCTTGTCGCCGGCGCCGGTCAGCAGCATCGCCTTGATCGAGCGGTCGTCCCCCGTGCCGGCGCAAATCTCGGCGAGGCGCTCATACATCGCGAAGGTGAAGGCGTTACGCGCCTGCGGGCGGTTGAAGGTGACGCGGGCGATCCCGTCCTTCACCTCGTAAAGCAGCTCGTCATCCACCGTTGATCTCCGTCAATTGGGACAATTGGCGCCGGTCTACCATGCGCCATGGGAAAGTTAACAGGGAGGCAACCGTTGATTGCAAAACCGGTAAAATCCCCAACGTCCTGTATTGAAGCCGTCCCGGAGCAGAGTATGCTCCGCGCCCCTGCTCCGCCGGATGCAGCCAATCCCTAATCTCCTCAAGCATGTTCAGCAAGATTCATGTCCCAACGTGACAACGGCGCCGCCGCCCGGAAAACCCACCCGCCGCGGCGGCGCCATACGGCTAAGGAACACGGACCAGACCCGATCGACCTTCATGTCGGCCGGCAGTTGAAGCTCGCCCGCGAGCTGGCCGGGCTGACCCAGACCGAGGTCGGCCGCGCGCTGGATATGAGCTTCCAGGTCATCCAGAAATACGAGCAGGGCGAAATCCGCATCTCGGCGAGCCGGCTGTTCCAGCTCGCGGGGCTCTTCGCCAAGCCTTCGGATTATTTCTTCGAGGGGCTCGCCGCCTCGGACATGCCGAGCATCGGCACCCTCGACCGCGCCGACATCGAGCTCGTCCGCGCCTTCCGTACGATCCGCAGCCCCGAGATCCGGCAGCTCCTTGTGCGCCTGGCGCGGGATATCGTCCAAACGAACGGCGTCACCTCGGGAGCGGCCGCTAAGTATTTGTTTTACAATATTTTTTTTTCAATCCGCCGGCGAATAATGGCGAATTCGTGATTTTTAGGCGGTTTGAGACGAATCGGGCTTGTGCTTTTCCGCCAAGGTTGGCACCCTTCCGCCCAATAAAAACCCGGAGGCGCCGCATGGACGACAAAATGAAGATGGCCCGCTTTCCTGGCACGCCGAGCTTTGGCATGGCCGTCACCGAGGGCGGACGTATCAGCCCCCGCGAACTGATGCGCCGCAAGCTGATGCGCAAGATGATCGCACGCCGGTTGCGCAACGCGGAAATGGTCTCGGCGAAGTAAGCGCCGCTCGCAAGTTCATAAAGAGGCCCGGCTTTGCCGGGCCTTTTTGTTGAGCGGGTTCAGGGTGCAACGAGCTGGCGGCAGGCGGCCGGCAAAACCGGTAGGCGCGGCTTGGCCGGCGCCGGTGTGACCGGCGCCGCTGGCGCGGGATGCGGCTCGAACCACCAAGCGAGCGAGGCGTCGCAGCCATCGCCCGCCGGCACCGGCGCCTGGCGCGCGCAGTCGCGCGAGCCCGCCGGGCAACTCAAGCGCACATGAAAATGATCGTCGTGGTCGTACCAGGGCCGGATCTTGTGCAGCCAGCTGTGGTCGCCGACCGCGGCGCTGTATCGGCCCTCGCACAGCGCGCGCTTGATCACCGGGCTGACGAAGATGCGGTCGACGCGCGGATCGCTCGCCGCGAGCCGTAGCAGCGTCACCTGCTTGGCGCTGAACCGGGCCGGATCGAGCGCCTTGTGATCGGGCGTGAGCATCGAGGGCAGCGGCACGTCCTCGCGCGCCGCCGGCGGCAGCATCGGCTTCGGATCGAGGTTGAACCAGACATCGACATCGATGCCGGTCTGATGGCTGGCATGGCCGTTGGGCATCGGCCCGCCGCGCGGCAGCGACATGTCGCCGACATAGAAATCGGGCAAGCCCGCCGCCGCCGCCGCGCGTCCCAGCTCCTCGACGAAGGCGATGGTCTGCGGATGGCTGAAGTAGCGGACGCGACTGAGGCGGATGACCTGATAGCCCGGGCCGCTGAACGGCAAGGCCTGGGCGCCGGCGAGACAGCCGGCATCGCTCTTGCCGATCGCCTGCGCCGGGCCTTGCGAGGGCGTGCGCTGCTCGCTCCAGATCGAGGACCGCGCCGGCGCCGCCGCCAGCAGCAGCAGCAGCGCGACCAGTCCGAGGCTGCGACGGAATTTTCGCATGCCGTAAAACTATCATCGTCCGTGCCCGCGTCCTAGTCTTGTCGCAAGCCACAAGCGAGGCAGCGCCATGTTCATCCACGTCACCAAGGATTTCGCCGTCGCGCTCGAAGAGTCGCAGGACTTCAAGAAGTTCAAGCTCGTCATCGAGGCGCCGGGCAGCGATGCCGCGCGCATCAGCACCGCGCTCGATGGCGTCGCGCGGCTCGATCCGGAAGGCCATGCCTGGGTCAACGAATCGTGGCTGCGGCAGCAGGACAACGCCGCTTCCTGGCAGGACGGGCTCACGGCGATGATCGGCGTCGCCAAGAAATACGGCTGGGTCGACGAGCAGCAGAAGCAGATCCGCGCCCATATCGAATGGCCGAACCGCGGCGAAGGGGTGCGATGACCAAAACGCTGCTGATCACCGGCGGCGGCCGCGGCCTCGGCGCCGCGACCGCGCTCGCCGCGGCCCGCGCCGGCTGGGACGTCGCGGTCAATTATCGCGAGAAGAGCGCCCGCGCCGAGCAGATCGTCGCCGAGGTCAAGCGCGTCGGCCGCAAGGCCGCTGCCTATGCCGCCGACGTCGCCGATGATGCCGCGGTCGCCGCGATGTTCGCCACGCTCGATCGCGATTTCGGCCGGCTCGACGGCCTCGTCAACAGCGCCGGGATCATCGGCCCGCATGGCCGCATCGACGCGGTCGACGCCGCCGGGCTCGACCGGCTCTTCGCCATCAACATCACCGGCACGCTGATCTGCTGCCGCGAGGCGATCCGCCGCATGTCGACGAAGCATGGCGGCAAAGGCGGTGCGATCGTCAATCTCTCCTCGGCGGCCTCGCGCATCGGCGGCGCCGGCGAGACCGTGCCCTATGCCGCGAGCAAGGGCGCGATCGACAGTCTGACCTTCGGCTTGGCGCAAGAGGTCGTCGCCGAGGGCATCCGCGTCAACGCGGTCAGTCCCGGCGTCATCGACACCGAGATCCAGCCCGAGGGCCGCGCCGCGCGCGTCGGGCCGAATCTGCCGATGAAGCGCGCCGGCAAGGCCGAGGAAGTCGCAACCGCGATCCTTTATCTGCTCTCGGACGAGGCCTCCTACATCGCCGGCACGGTGCTCGATGTCACCGGCGGGCGCTGACCGCTAGGCCGGCTCGATCCAGTAGCGCTGCACTATCAGCGCGACGATCCCCAGCACCGCGAGCGCCGCGGCGACGCAGGCGGGCCAGCCGGCGATCGTCCAGGCGATGCCGGCGACCGGACCCGCGACGCTGCCGCCGAGATAATAGGCGCTGACATAGAGCCCGACCGCCGAAGAGCGCCCACGCTGCGCCGTGAGCGCGACATAGCTGGTCGAGGCGGCCTGGCAGGCGAAGCCGAACACGGCGACCGCGACCAGCCCCAAAGCGATCGCGACGAGACTCGGCAACAGCGTCGCCGTCACGCCGACCGACCAGAGCGCGATCGCCAGCAGCGCCATGCGCTGCCGTCCGAGCCAGGCGACGCCGCGGCCGACGAGCGGCGGCGTCACCACGCCGGCGATGTAGGAGAGGAAGACCGCGCCGAGCGCCGCGGTCGACAAGTCGTAAGGCGGCGCGGCGAGGTGAAACCCGACAAAGGTGAAGAGCGTCGCGATGACGAAGAGCACGCAGAAGCCGACGCTGTAGGTCGCAATCAGGCGGCTGTCGCGGAAATGCGTCAGCATCTCGCCGGCCGAGCCGAGGAGCGAGGCCGAGCGCCGGAAGCCGCGCTCGCGCGGCATCGTCAGCAGCGTGCCGATCGCGAGGCTGAAGGTCAGCGCGGCGAGGCCGAGGAAGGCCGTGCGCCAGCCCCAATGGGCGGCGAGGAACGCCGTCAGGAAGCGGCTCAAGAAGCCGCCGAAGACGCCGGCGCCGGTATAGAGGCCGGTGACGCCGGTCGCTTCGGCGAGCGGGCATTCGTCGGCGATATAAGCGACGGTGGTGGCGAACAGCGACGGCACGAAGAGGCCCTGGACGAAGCGCCAGAAGATGATCGCCCCCAGCGTCGTCGAAAAGCCGACCATCACCGTCGGCACCACCAGGGCGAACATCGCCGTCACGATGACGCGCTTGCGGCCGAAGACGTCGGCGATGACCCCGGTCCACGGCGCGACCAGCGCCACCGCGAGCGGCGGCATGCTGACGGTGAAGCTCACCGCCATCGGCGTGGCGTTGAGCTCGTCGGCCAGCATCGGCAACAGCGCCTGCGTCGCCCACAAATCGAGGAACGAGCAGAGGCCGCAGAAGATCACCGCGAGACGCAGCATGGCGGCGCGCAGTATCGGCGCGGCGCCGCGTTTGATAAAGTCGCTTATCCCGTATCAAGGGAAGGATTCGCATGAGCTTCGTTCTCGAAACCGTCGAGCCCTCGGCTGCCGGGCTGCGCCCCGAGCCGATCGCGCGGCTGGAAAAGCTGATCGCGCAGCATATCGCCGAGGGCCGCTATCCCGGCGCGCAGGTCGCGATCGCGCGCCACGGCAAGCTCGCTCTCACCCGCAATTACGGCCTCGCGCGGCTCGCACCGCAGATGCCGGCGCGCGACGACACGGTGTGGCGGCTCTATTCCAACACCAAGGTCATCACCGCCGCGGCGATCTGGTTGCTGGTCGAGGACGGGCTCCTCTCCTTCAACGACCGCGTCGCCGAGCACCTCCCCGATTTCGCCCGCAACGGCAAGGGCGCGATCACCGTGCTGCAGGTGCTGACGCATCAGGCGGGCTTCCCCAACGCGCCGGTGATGCCGCCCGAGAGCTGGGAGGATCACCAGCTGTTGAAGCGCCTCGTCTGCGACTACACGCTCGAATGGACGCCCGGCTCGCGGCTGCATTATCACAGCTACTCCGCGCATTGGGTGCTGGCGCTGATCATCGAGGCGCTGACCAAGATGGATTTCCGCGCCTTCATCAGGAGCCGCCTCATCGAGCCCTTGGGCCTCGCCGGCGAGATGTATGTCGGCATCGACGATAAAGATCAGGGCCGCTGCGCCGAGATCTACGAGCCCGGCACCGACGGCGGCCAGAAGCTCATCGCCGCCGAGAACACCACCGCTTATCGCCAGGCCGGCATCCCCTCGGGCGGCGGCTTCGCCACCGCGCGGGCGATGGCGGCGTTCTATCAGATGCTGCTCGCCGGCGGCGCGCTCGGCGGCAAGCGCGTGCTGTCGCCGCGGCTGGTGCAATACGTGACGCGCAACTTCACCGCCGAGCGGCCGGATGACGGCATGGGCGGCATCGCCATGCATCGCGGCCTCGGCCCGCATGTGCGCGGCCAAAGCGAAGTGATCCGCGGCCTCGGCTCGCTCGCCCATCCGGGCGTCTTCGGCCATGGCGGCGTCGGCAGCTCTTATTGCTGGGCCGATCCCGAGTCAGGGGTGAGCTTCGCCTACATCTCGAACAGCAAGATTCCCGATCCGTGGCATTCGCGCCGCCTGGAGCTCATCAGCAACTGCGTCCACGCGGCGATCGTTTAGAGCCGCGTTGCATTCCCAGCCAGCGCCCTTCGACGACGGCTTCGCCTCCGCTCAGGGCGAGGAAAATCGAAAATGGCATCTACCATAGACCCTCGTCCTTGAGCGCGACGCTGAGCGTTAGCGAAGCGAGCAGTCGAAGGACGCTGGATGCTTATCCGCGCCGCCCCGAGCTCTCGAGCAGCGCCGCCTTGAAGGCGGCGCGCGTCGGCGCGCCGTGGATGAAGGCGTAATCCTGCGACGGCGGCGGGCCGGCGACGAGTTTCAGCGCGACGAAGACCGGTCCCTCTTCGGCGAGAATGCCGCCGATCTTCGCCTCGAGGTCCGCGAGCGTCGCGATCGTGTCGGCACGGGCGTAGCCGGCGGCGCGCGCCAGCGCCGCGAAATCGACCTGGTCGCGGCCCGGGATCGGATGGTTGCCGTTCGCCTCGTAGGCGCCGTTCTGGCAGACGAAGTGAATGAGGTTCGTCGGCTTTTGGCTGGCGATCGTCACCAGCGTGCCGAGATTCATGAGCAGGCTGCCGTCGCCGTCGAGCACGATCACGCGCTTGTCGGGCCGCGCCAAGGCGAGGCCGAGCGCGCAGGACGACGCTTGGCCCATGGCGCCGATCGAGTAATAGGTCAGCGCGTGATCGGGCGCGAGGCCGTGCCATTCCTGCGCCGCCTGATAGACCGGCACGACGATCTGGTCGCGGATATGGCGGGCGAGGATCTTGAAGCAGAGATCGCGGCGCATCGGATCGCTCACATCTGCCTCCCGATCAGCAAGGCGGTCGGATAGGAGCGCGCATAGGCCGCATCGATCGAGGGATGGATGTGGCGCTCGTCGCCGGCATCCTCGAGCAGCGCATGCGGGATGCTCATCGCATCGAGGATCGGCTCGACGATGCGCACGCCGAAGCTCTTCGATTGGGTCGGCGCCACGCCGGGTTCTTTCGCCAGCAGCCCCGCCATCACGCAGACCGGCATCTTGTATTCGCAGCCGGCGGAGCGCAGCGCGTTGAGCGAATCCAAAAGCCCGGTGTACTGGATCAGCAGCAAGGCGCGTTTCTCGCACATCGACATCGCCGCGCAGATCGAGACGCCTTCGTCCTCCTTGCAGACGCGGATCAGCCGGAAGCGCTTGTCCTCGACCAGCGGCCAGAGCAGCCCGGCGCTGGTCGTGATATCGGGCACCGAGACCACGAATTCGATGCCGCTCGCCGCGATCTCGTTGAGAATCGCGGTCCCGGTGATCGGTGCGCCGCTCATCCTTGCCGTCTCCTCCCGCACATATCCGCTCCTTTACGCGCGGCGATATTCGCCCCACTGTCCGCGCGGCGCAAGGCGCCGCAGCGCTTGAGCGCGAAAATCCCCGCGCTTATTCTGCGCTCCACATAACATGAGACGAGGGAGGCACGGCGATGAGCAACCACCGGCTGGGACGGCGCCCGGTTCTGAAGGGCTTGGCGGCCACGGCCGCCGCTTCGCTCGCCATGCCGCGGATCGGGCGCGCGGCGGGCGAGAAGCTCGTCGTCGGCAAATCGGTCGCGACCTTGCTCGCCTACACGCCGATCGATGTCGGTCTCGCCAACAACCTCTATCAGAAGCACGGGCTCGATCTCGAGGTCGTGGCGTTCGACGGCTCGGCCCGGCTACATCAGGCGATGGTCGCCGGCAGCATCGACATCGCCTTGGGCTCGGGCGCGACGATGTCGGATGTCGGCAAGGGCGAGCCTTCGCTCTGCATCGCCGAGACGCTCGGGCCGCCCGCGGATATCGCGATCATCGTGCCGTGGGATTCGCCGATCAAAACACCCGACGACATGCGCGGCCGCGTCACCGGCGTTGCCTCGGCCGGCTCGGTAACCGAATGGGTTCTCTTCGAGCTTGCGCGGCAAAAAGGCTGGCCGCTGAGCGACATGAAGACCGTCGGCCTCGGCGGCATCCAGGCCTCGATCGCCGCCATCCGCACCAAGCAGGTCGAGGCGATCGTCTCCGACGTCGCGGCCGGCTTCTTCCTCGAGCCGCAGAAGATCGCGCGCGTGCTGGCGCCGTGCTCGAGCTACATCACCGATTTCGTCATGCATGCGAACTACGCCTCGACCAAGGCGATGACCGAGAAGCCCGCGGCGGTGACCGCGTTCTGCGCCGGCTGGTTCGAGGCGGTCGAGGTGATGCAGCGCGACAAGGAACAGACCGTGCGCATCGGCACGCCGATCATGCATTTCGATTCGGATATCGTCGGCAAGACCTACGACATCATCGTGCCCAAGATGTCGCGCACCGGGCGCTTCGATCCCAAGGGCCTCGCGACCCTGGCACGCTCCTACGTCGTGATGAAGACGTTCCCGACCGAGCCCGACATGGCGAAGTTCTATACCGAGAAATTCCTGCCCAAGGCGTGAGGCGCGCCGCGATCACCCGAGCTGCGGCGTTGAGACGCCGCGACCCGCGCTCTACACTCGCGCCCGCGAGGCAAAAGAGGGCGCGTCAAATGTTCGTCGACATTTATACCCATATCCTGCCGCCGGCGGTCGCCGCGGCGATCGAGCAGCTGGGCTCGGGCCTCGGCATCGCCAAGCGCATGAAATCGGTGCGCAATGTGTGGGATTTCGAGTCGCGCTTCCGCGACATGGACCAGATCAAGGACTATCGCCAGATCATCTCGCTGCCCAATCCGCCGATCGAGGCCTTCACCACGCCGCAGCAGGCGATCGAGCTGGCGCGCGTCGCCAATGACGGCATGGCCGAGCTCTGCCGCAAGCACCCGGACCGCTTCCCGGCTTTCGTCGCGGCGCTGCCGATGCACGAAGTCGAGCCGTCGCTCGCCGAGGCCAAGCGCGCGATCGACCAGCTCGGCGCCAAGGGTATCCAGCTCTTCACCAACGTCAACGGCAAGCCGATCGACGCCCAGGAATACGCGCCGCTCTTCGCCCTCGCCGCGCAATACGACCTGCCGGTCTGGTTGCATCCGACGCGCACCGCGGACTTCCCCGACTACACCAGCGAGAAATTCTCGCGCTACGAGATGTGGTGGTGCTTCGGCTGGCCGTACGAGACCTCGGTGGCGATGGCGCGGCTCGTTTTCACCGGGCTTTTCGACCGCCATCCCAAGATCAAGGTCATCACCCATCACGGCGGCGGCATGATCCCGTTCTACGACAAGCGCATCGAGCACGGACTCGCCAGCCTCGGCGGCCGCACCAAGGAAGAGGATTACAGCGGCGTGCTCAAATCCTTGAAGCGGCCGTTCATGGATTACTTCCACGATTTCTACGCCGACACCGCGCTCTTCGGCGATTCGCTCGGCCTCGACTGCGCGCTGAAATTCTTCGGCGAGGATAAGATGGTCTTCGCCTCCGACGCGCCCTTCGGCCCGATCAAGCTCCATACCGACGCGATCGAGGCGCGCGATTTCGAGCGGCCGCTGCGCGAGGCGGTGACGCGGCGCAATGCCGAGAAGCTCTTGAAGATGTCCTTCGCGTGAGCGCGGCGATGAACGATCCGCTGCCGCCCTTCGTCCTCGTCCACGGCGCCTGGCAAGGCAATTGGGTGTGGGAGCGCGTCGCCGACCGGCTGCGCGCTGCCGGCCACCGCGTCTATACGCCCTCGCTGACCGGTCTTGGCGAGCGCGCGCATCTTGCCGGTCCCGAGATAGACCTTGAGACTCATGTTGCGGATGTGCTCGGCGTGATCGAGCATCACGAATTGAGCAACAGCGTGCTCGTCGGCCATTCCTATGGCGGCATGGTGGTGGGCGGCGCGGCCGATCGCGTGCCGCAGAAGATCGCCTCGCTGGTTTATCTCGACGCTTTCATTCCCGAGGCCGGCAAGTCGCTGTGGGATTTCCTCCCGGCCGAAGCCGCCGCGGCGCAAAAGAACAGCGCCAAGGACGGCTGGCGCGTCGCACGCATCTCCGCCGCCGAGTTCCGTGTGCAGGGCTCGGACGACATCGCCCGGCTCGACCGCCGCGCCGTCGACCAGCCCTTGGCGACCATGGACCAAAAATCGAAAGCGACCGGCGCCTGGCGCAAGATCCCGCACCTCGCCTATATCCGTGCCGCCGGCCAGCCGCGCCCGACCTTCGCGCAATTCGCCGAGGTCGTGCGCAAGGATCCGGCATGGCAGTATTTCGAAGTGCCGTGCGGGCATAATGTAATGCTCGACCTGCCCGACGCGCTCACCGGCATCCTTCTCGGCTGCGCCGCGCGCGCCGCGCAAGCCACCAGATGAGCGGCGAGAGCTATCGCTCGGCCGGCGTCGATATCGATGCCGGCGACGCGCTGGTCGAGGCGATCAAGCCGCTCGCGAAAGCAACCGCGCGCGCCGGCGCCGAGGCCGGGCTCGGCGGCTTCGCCGCGCTCTTCGATCTCAAAGCCGCGGGCTATCGCGATCCGATCCTCTTGGCGACCACGGACGGCGTCGGCACCAAGCTGAAGATCGCGATCGCCGCCAATCGCCACGCCACCATCGGCCAAGACCTCGTCGCGATGTGCGTCAACGACCTCGTCGTGCAAGGCGGCGAGCCGCTGTTCTTTCTCGATTACTTCGCGACCGGCAAGCTCGAAGTCGCGAAAGCGAAAGAGATCGTCGCCGGCATCGCCCGCGCCTGCCAAGAGGTCGGCTGCGCCTTGATCGGCGGCGAGACCGCCGAAATGCCCGGCATGTATGTGGCCGGCGATTACGATCTCGCCGGCTTCGCGGTCGGCGCGGTCGAGCGCGGCCAGGCGCTCGACGGCAGCCTCGTCGCCGAGGGCGACATCGTGCTCGGCATGGAATCGAGCGGGCTCCATTCCAACGGCTTCTCGCTGGTGCGCCGCGTCGTCGAGCGTGGCGGCTTCGATTACGCCAAGCCCGCGCCCTTCGCGCCCGGCACGAGCCTCGCCGAGGCGCTGCTGGTGCCGACGCGGCTCTATGTCAAAGCCTGCCGCGCGGCGGTGAAGGCCGGCGGCGCGCATGGTTTCGCGCATATCACCGGCGGCGGCCTCGTCGACAACATCCCGCGCGTGCTGCCCGATCATCTCGCCGCCGGGCTCGATGCGACGCGCTGGACCTTGCCGCCGGTGTTCCGCTGGCTGGCCGAGACGGCGCAGATCGCGCGCGGCGAGATGGCGCGCACCTTCAACTGCGGCATCGGCATGGTGGCGATTGTCGCGCCGGAAAAAGCCGCGGCCGCGCGCGTGGCGATCGAGGCCGCGGGCGAGCGCGTCCACGAGATCGGCCGCATCGTCAAGCGCCCCGCCGGCAATGAGGGCACGATCCTCGAAGGCACGGAGCGCGCGTGGCCCGGCTGAAGACCGCGGTGCTGATCTCGGGCCGCGGCTCCAATCTCGAAGCCTTGATCGGCGCCTGCACCGCGAAAGACTTCCCCGCCGCGATCGACCTCGTCATCAGCAACCGCGCCGACGCCGGCGGGCTCGATCATGCCAAACGCGCCGGCATTGCCAGCGCGGTCATCCCGCATCGCGATTATAAAAGCCGCGAGGCCTTCGATGCCGCGCTCACCGCCGCGCTCGAGAAAGCGCAGATCGAGCTTGTCTGTCTCGCGGGCTTCATGCGGCTGCTGACGCCGGACTTCGTCGCACATTGGCGCGACCGGCTGATCAACATCCATCCCTCGCTGCTGCCGGCCTTCCCCGGCCTCGACACCCATGCGCGCGCGCTCGCCGAGGGCGTGCGCTTTGCCGGCTGCACCGTGCATTTCGTCCGCGCCGAGATAGATCGCGGGCCGATCATCGTCCAGGCGGCGGTGCCGGTGCTGCCGGGCGATACCGAAGCAAGCCTCGCCGCGCGCGTGCTCGAAGCCGAGCATCGCGCCTATCCGCTGGCCCTGCGCCTCATCGGCGAAGGCCGCGCCAAGGTTGTCGCCGAGCATGTCGTCATCGCCGGCAGCGGCGGCACGGCGCGCGTGCTGCTCAACCCTTCGGACGACAGCGGCGCGTGAGCGCTACGGCGAAGATCGGCGCCGTCCTCCTCTTCTGGCTCGCGGTCGGCCTCATCCAGACCTTCAACTGGGGCAGCGACATCCCGAAGGCGCTGGTGATGCTGCTCCTGCTGCTGGCGGCGCCGCTGCTGCTCACTCTGGCCCGCAAGGCGACGCCGCAGCACAGGCCCACGCTCGCCCGCATGGTCAAGATCGCGCTCGGTCTCGCGCTGGCGCTCGATCTCGCTTATTTCGGCGCGCGCATCGTCGCGCCGCATGTCATCGACATCGCGCTGACGACCTTGGCCGCCGGCCAGACGCTGCTGCACGGCGCCAATCCTTACGCCGTGCCGATCGATACCGGGCCGGAAAGCGCCGGCTTCACCGGCTACAAATATATGCCGGTGATGATCACGACCTATCTGCCGCTCGGCGCGACGCTCGGCCAGCGCGGTGTGCTGATCACCAATCTTGTGCTGTTGCTCGCCTGCCTCTGGCTGATGAAGCGCATCGCCTGCGCGCGGCTCGCGCCGCTGCTGCTGGCGATGCTGCCGCTGGTCGCGGAGCAGATCTTCGCCAAGGGCGCGACCGATCTTGCCGCGGTGCTGCCGCTGCTCGGCGCGCTGGCGCTGGTCGAGCGAAATAGTTTCTGGGGCGGCGTCTGCACCGGCCTCTCGATCGCGACCAAGCTGCTGCCCGGAGTCGCGCTGCTGCCGGCGCTGATCCCGGCCGAGCGCCGCGGGCTTTACGCCGCCGGGGTCGCGACCGGCCTGCTGCCGATCCTGCCCTTCCTGGTCGCCGGACCGCAGGCCTTCATCGGCAACATCGTGCTGTTCAACCTGGCGCGCAGCGCCGACGATACGAGCTGGCTGCATGGGATGCCGGCCGGCGTCGCCGGCGAGGTGCATGTGGCTTTCGCCGCCGCCGCCCTCGCGGTCGCCGTCGCAGTCTGGCGCCGCCCGCCGCCGCTCGCCGGCCGCGCCGCGCTGGCGGCGATGCTCGGCATCGGCGCGATCCTCGCCGGACCGGGCGCGCATCACAATTACCAGCTCTGGTGGCTGCCGTTTTACGCCATCCTGCTGTCATTGGCGCTGGCACCGGGCCGTCGTGTCGGCTATATCAGCGGCGCCGACATCGATGCAAAAGGTGCCTGAGGAATGGCCGTCGACCTCGACCACGAATTTGAACGCCACCGCGGAACCTGGCTGGGCTTTGCCCGGCTGATGCGCTGGACGGTCGCAGCCGTCATTATCATCCTGGCGGGACTGGCGGCCTTCGTCGCCTAGTCTAGCCTTCCGCCCGTCGAGCGTTAAGCGCTCAACCGCGCTGGCGGGCCGGCCGCGCGCTTGGCGCGCGCGGCGGGAATCATCACCGTCGCGGTGGTGCCGCGGCCAAGCTCGCTCTTCAGCGCCACGCGGCCGCCATGCAGCCGCATCAGCCGGTCGCAGATCGCAAGGCCGAGGCCGGTGCCGTTGTGGTTGCGCGCCGGCCCGCCATCCGCCTGGTGAAAGGGCTCGAAAGCGCGTCCCAGATTGGCAGCCGACATGCCGATTCCGCTGTCGCGAATCTCGATCCGGATGTCGCCGTCCGCGCCGAGCAGCGTGCGCAGGTCGACGCGGCCGCCGTGCGGCGTGAATTTCACCGCGTTGTCGATGAGGTTGAGCAGCACCTGGCGCAGCCGCGTCGCGTCGCCGAAGATATATGGCAGCGGCTTGGCGAGATCGAGGCTGAGGCGAATGCCGCTTGCCGCGGCGCGCGGCATGATGGAGCGCACCGTGGCCTCGATCAGCGCGGCGGCATCGAATATCTCCTCATGCAGCGCCAGCCGGCCGGACTCTGCCCGCGCGAAATCGAGGATGTCGTTGATGAGCATCAGCAGGTGGCGGCCGCTGGCGAGCATGTCGCTCGCATAGGTCTTATAGGCCGGCACGCCGATGGGCCCGAGCAGCTCGCCCGAAATCACCTCGGAGAAGCCGATGATGGCGTTGAGCGGCGTGCGCAATTCGTGGCTCATCGCGCCGAGGAATTCGGCTTTCGCGCGGTTCGCCGCCTCGGCCGCTTCTTTCGCCGCGCGCAGTTCTTCCTCGGCGCGCTTGCGCTCGGTGATGTCCTCGACCATGCCTTCGTAATAGAGAAAGCGCCCGTCCTTGGCGCGCACCTCGCGGCAGCTTTCCGAGATCCAGATCACGCTGCCGTCGCGGCGATAGACCCGCGATTCGAATCCCGAGACGACGCCGCGCTCGCGCATCTGGCGGATGAAGGCGTCGCGCCGCTTGGGGTCGACGTAAAGCTGGCCGCCGATATCGGTGAGCGCCGCGAGCAGCGCCGCCGGCGCCTCATAGCCGTAGATCTGGGC
Source organism: Allostellaceae bacterium (assembly GCA_036501365.1). Taxonomy (GTDB): domain Bacteria; phylum Pseudomonadota; class Alphaproteobacteria; order ATCC43930; family CGMCC-115725; genus CAIKMD01. The sequence continues at coordinate 14,641 of DASYAL010000022.1, forward strand.
GAGGGCGGGATTGGCCATGAGGTAATGGCCATCGGCGGTGGTCTGGAAAATGCCCCAGACCGAGTTCTCGAAAATGCCGCGATAGAACTGCGCCTGCTGATGCGTCGCGCGCAGGCCCTGCGGCCATTGCCGCGCCGCCGAGATCGCGCGCGGACGCTTGGCGGTCATATGCTTGCCGACCGGTTTGCGGGAACGCCGTTCCATCCACCCTGTATGCGGGGATTCGGCTAAAATCCCATAAATTTCAGATGCTTAATTTTTAGGCAGCCCTCGGCGACGGGCGTTTCAGGGGACGATCTCGACCTCCGCGAAGAAGAACGCGATCTCGGTCGCGGCGTTTTCCGCCGAATCCGAGCCATGGACCGAATTCGCCTCGATGGATTCCGCGAAATCGCGGCGGATCGTGCCGGCGGCGGCTTTCTTGGGGTCGGTCGCGCCCATGATGTCGCGATTGGCGGCGACCGCGTTCTCGCCTTCGAGCACCTGGGCGACCACCGGGCCCGAGATCATGAACGCCACCAGCTCGCCGAAGAACGGCCGCGCCTTGTGGATGGCGTAGAACGCCTCCGCCTGGGCGCGGGTAAGCTGCAGCCGCTTCTGCGCGACGATCTTGAGGCCTTTCGCTTCGAACCGGGCGTTGATCTGGCCGGTGAGGTTCCGCCGGGTCGCATCCGGCTTGATAATCGACAGGGTACGCTCGAGCGCCATGAAGTCTATCCGTTTCGGTTTTGTGGGGGTGTTTTGCGGGATGGTATAGCGAGCGAGTCGCGCCGCTTCAACCGGCAGCGCCCGACGCCGCTTCCGCGCCCCGCTTCACCCAGCCCGCGCCGGTCTGCTCCCAATAGGTGAGCGTATGGCCGGCGGACTTGGCCTCGCGCCAGCGCCGCCGCGCCTCCTCGACCGCGGTCTCGTCGTTGCCGTCGAACATGTCGCAGACCCGGGCGTAGCTCTCGAGCGCCGCACCGTGCGCGCCGTCGACCAGCACCAGCATGGTCGCGTTGTTGGGATTGCCCTCGCTCGCGCTGAGGAAGATCGGCTGGCGGTCGGCATTGCCGTCGCGGGCGCTGCCATGCGGCAGGAAGCTCGCCTCGTCATAGATCCAGAGGGCTTGGTTCAGATGCTCGACACGCTCGCCCGAGCCCGCCATGACGAGCACGCGATAGCCGTCCTTCAGCGCGCGCTCCAGCAGCCGCGGCAGCGCGCGCTCGAGCGGCGTCGCTTTGAGATGATAGAAGCCGATCTCGGTCAGGCTACTTGCCTTCGTAGTGATCGGCGACGAAACGCTCGAGCAGCCGCACGCCGAAGGCGGTGGCGCCTTTGGGCACGGTCGCCGTGTCCTTCTTCGACCAGGTGGTGCCGGCGATGTCGAGATGCGCCCAGGGCACGCCGTTGACGAAACGCTGCAGGAACTGCGCTGCGGTGATCGAGCCGGCATCGCGCCCGCCGATGTTCTTCATGTCGGCAGCGTCGCTGTCGATCATGCGGTCGTAGCCGTCGCCCAGCGGCATGCGCCACAGCCGCTCGTCGACCGATTTGCCGGCGGCGATGAGGCGATCGGCGAGTTGCTCGTTGTTCGAGAAGAGGCCCGCCTGCTCATGGCCGAGGGCAACGATGATCGCGCCGGTCAGGGTCGCGAGATTGACCATGAATTGCGGCTTGAAGCGGTCCTGGCAGTACCAGAGGGCGTCGCCGAGGACGAGCCGGCCTTCGGCGTCGGTGTTGATCACCTCGACGGTCTGGCCCGACATCGACTTGACGATGTCGCCCGGGCGCTGGGCATTGCCGTCGGGCATGTTCTCGACGCAGCCGGCGATGCCGACGACATTGACGCGGGCCTTGCGTCCGGCGAGCGCCTTCATCAGGCCGACGACGACGCCGGCGCCGCCCATATCCCATTTCATGTCTTCCATGCCGCCGGCGCCCTTGATCGAGATGCCGCCGGTGTCGAAGGTCACGCCCTTGCCGAGGAAAGCGACCGGCGCCTTGTTCTTCGCGCGCGGATTGCCTTTCCATTGCATGACGACGAGCCGCGGCGGCCGCGCGCTGCCTTGCGCGACACCCAAGAGCATGTTCATGCCGAGCGTCTTCATCTGCTTCTCGTCGAGGATCTCGACCTCGACGCCGAGCTTTTCCAGGGAGCGCGCCGCCTCGGCGAGCGTCTCGGGGTAGATCACGTTGGCGGGTTCGGAGATGAGGTCGCGGCTGAAGAACACC
>DASYAL010000023.1:0-1818 GCA_036501365.1 Allostellaceae bacterium
CGCAGGCAGTAGTAGCGAAACGCCGCCGGTGCGGCAACGGCGGCTTGCCGCTCGCCCGATCGGCCCCTAGTCTTGTCCCAACACATCTTGCCCCGAGCAGGGAGCCGGCCCGATGTCACAACTTGCGGAAAAGACCGAAAAACACGTGCCGAAGAGCGCGCTGATCAAAGACGCTGCGTTCAAATGGGACGATCCGCTCGATCTCGAAGGCGAGCTGACCGAAGATGAGCGCATGGTCCGCGACACCGCGCGCGACTATGCGCAGGAGAAGCTGTTTCCCCGCGTGCTTGCCGCCAATCGCGACGGCCAGACCGATCCCGCGATCTTCCGCGAAATGGGCGCGCTCGGACTGCTGGGCTCGACCATCCCGGAAGAGTACGGCGGCGCCGGTCTCGGCTATGTCTGCTACGGGCTGATCGCGCGCGAGCTTGAGCGGGTCGATTCCGGCTTCCGCTCGGCGATGTCGGTGCAGTCCTCGCTGGCGATGCAGGCGATCTATGCCTACGGCTCGGAGGCGCAGCGCCGCAAATATCTTCCTAAAATGGCGACCGGCGAGTTGCTCGGCTGCTTCGGGCTCACCGAGCCCGATCACGGCTCCGATCCGGGCTCGATGGTGACGCGCGCCGAGAAAGTCGCCGGCGGCTATGGCCTGACCGGCGCCAAGACCTGGATCACCAATGCGCCGGTCGCCGATGTCGCGGTGGTGTGGGCCAAGCTCGACGGCAAGATTCGCGGCTTCCTGGTCGAGCGCGGCACCAAGGGATTCTCGACGCCGAAGATCGAGGGCAAGCTGTCGCTCCGCGCGTCGATCACCGGCGAGATCGTGCTGGAAGCCGCGGCGGTGCCCGAAGAGAACCTGCTGCCGAATGTTTCGGGACTCGCCGGGCCGTTCGGCTGCCTCAATGTCGCGCGCGCCGGCATCGCCTGGGGCGCGATCGGCGCCGCCGAATTCTGCTGGCACCGCGCCCGCGACTATGCGCTCACCCGCAAGCAATTCGGCCGGCCTCTCGCCGCCAATCAGCTGGTGCAGAAAAAACTGGCCGACATGCAGACCGAGATCACGCTCGGCCTGCACGCGGCGCTGCGGCTGTCGCGTCTGATCGATGCGGGCAAGGCGTCGCCGCCGGCGATCTCAATGCTCAAGCGCAACAATTGCGGCAAGGCGCTCGACGTCGCGCGGCTCGCCCGCGACATGCACGGCGGCAACGGCATCGCCGAGGAATTTCACGTCATGCGCGTTTTGTGCAACCTCGAAACCGTGAACACCTACGAGGGCACGCACGACATCCATGCCCTGATCCTCGGCCGCGCGCAGACCGGCATCCAGGCGTTTTTCTAAGCGTCGCCAACGAGCGCGTAGTCGCGCAAAAAAAGTCACTAGGGGAGTACGCCGCACGGGGATCGCCGCAAGCATGCGAGGAGAATTCTCATGCGCCTGCCTCCTATTCCGCCCACGGCCCTTTCCGCCGAGCAACGTCCGCTTTACGACAACATGAAAGCGGGCATCGAGAAGAACTTTTCCGGTTTCAAGGCCATCGCCGACGACGGCACGCTGTTGGGCCCGTGGAATCCCTGGCTGCATGAGCCGAAATTCGGCAAACCGATCTGGGATTTGACGCTGGCGCTCTCGATCTCGCCGTCGCTGCCGCGTCCGGTGCGGGAAGTGGCGATCCTGGTCACCGGCGCGACGTTCCATTCGGCTTACGAGCTTTACGCCCATGTCATCGCCGGCGAAAAGCGCGGCCTGTCCGACGACAAGCTTGCCACCATCGTCTCCGGCCAGCGCCCGGCCGATCTGACCCATGAGGAGGGCGTCGC
>DASYAL010000024.1:0-1520 GCA_036501365.1 Allostellaceae bacterium
CACGCCAATTTCGCCGGCTCGGCCAAGCACGGCGGCGTCCTGGCACTGATGGGCGACGATCACACCGCCGAATCCTCCACCACCGCCCACCAATCCGAATACCACTTCATCGACGTGATGATTCCGATCCTCAATCCGGCAGGCGTGCAGGAGGTGCTCGATTACGGCCTCTATGGCTGGGCCATGTCGCGCTTCACCGGCGCCTGGACTGCGCTCAAGACGATGCACGAGACCATCGAATCGACGGCGGCGATCGATGCCAGTCTCGATCGGATCAACATCGTCACGCCGACCGATTTCGCCATGCCGGACGGCGGCCTCAACATCCGGCTCAACGATCCGATCCTGGCGCAGGAAGCCCGCCTGCACGATTTCAAGCGCGACGCGATGCTCGCCTTCGTGCGCGCCAACAAGCTCAACCGCATTATCACCTCGGGCGGCCGTGTTCCCAAGATCGGCATCATCACCACCGGCAAGAGCTATCTCGACGTCCGCCAGGCCTTCGACGAGCTTGGCATCGACGAGATCAAATGCAACGAATTGGGCATTCGGCTCTACAAAGTCGGCTGCGTCTGGCCGCTGAGCCGGCGCGAGCTCGCCGAATTCGCCGACGGCCTCGATCTGATCATCGTCGTCGAGGAGAAGCGTTCGCTCATCGAAGTGCAGGTCCGCGAGGAGCTGTACGGCACCGCCAATCAGCCGGTCTGCATCGGCAAGAAAGACGAAGCGGGCAACTGGCTGTTCCCGGTGAAGGGCGCGCTCGATCCCAACGAGGTCGCAATCTGCATCGGCGAGCGGCTTCTCAACTATCACCGCAACGACGAGCTCATCGCGCGCGTCGCGCGGCTCAAGGAATTCCAGCGCATCGCCGCGGAAACCAGGGACGTCGCCCAGCGCATTCCGTATTTCTGCTCCGGCTGCCCGCATAATTCGTCGACCGTAGTGCCGGAAGGCATGCGCGCTTATGCCGGGATCGGCTGCCATTACATGGCGCAATGGATGGACCGCTCGACGCTCGGCTACACGCAAATGGGCGGCGAGGGCGCCAACTGGGTCGGCGAGGCGCCATTCTCGAACCGTAAGCACGTTTTCCAGAATCTCGGCGACGGCACCTATAATCATTCCGGCATCATGGCGATCCGCGCCGCCATCGCCTCGAACACCAACATCACCTACAAGATACTTTTCAACGACGCGGTGGCGATGACCGGCGGTCAGGCCAATGACGGCGGCCTGACCGTGCCGCAGGTGGCGCGCCAGGTCGCCGCCGAAGGCGCCAGGCGCGTCGTCGTGGTGACCGACCAGCCGGACAAATATCCGCGCGACACCGCGTGGCCGCCGGGGCTCACCATCCATCACCGCGACGATCTCATTGCGATGCAGAAGGAGCTCGCGGCGATCGACGGCGTCACCGTGCTGATCTACGACCAGACCTGCGCCGCGGAGAAACGCCGCCGCCGCAAGCGCGGTACGTTCCCCGATCCCGAGAAGCGCGTCATCATCAACGAATTGGTGTGCGA
>DASYAL010000025.1:0-1536 GCA_036501365.1 Allostellaceae bacterium
GAAGGTCTCGCGGATGTCTTTTGCCGCCGCCACCGGATCGGGCTTGCCGTTCGGGCCTTCCGGATTGACGTAGATGAGGCCCATCTGCACCGCGCCGAGCGGCTCCGCGAGCTGGCGCTCGCCGCTGTAACGCTCATCGCCGAGCCAGGTCCCTTCCGGTCCCCAGTACAGCTCTTCCGGCTCCCAGACGTCGGCGCGGCCGCCGGCGAAACCGAAGGTCTTAAATCCCATCGACTCCAGCGCGACGTTGCCGGCCAGCACCATGAGATCGGCCCAGGAGATTTTGCGGCCGTATTTCTGCTTGATCGGCCAAAGAAGCCGGCGCGCCTTGTCGAGATTGGCGTTGTCCGGCCAGGAATTGAGCGGCGCAAAGCGCTGCTGGCCGGCGCCGGCGCCGCCGCGGCCGTCGGTGATGCGGTAGGTGCCGGCCGAGTGCCAGGCCATGCGGATCATCAAGCCGCCGTAATGGCCGAAATCGGCCGGCCACCAGTCCTGCGAATTCGTCATCAGCGCGCGCAGATCCTTGATCACCGCATCGAGGTCAAGGCTCTTGAATGCCTTGACGTAGTCGAACGCCGCGCCCATCGGGTCGGACAGCGACGAATTGCGATGCAGCGTCTCGATGTCGAGCGCATCCGGCCACCAGTCGCGATTCTTGGGTCCGCGCGCGCCGGTGAATGGGCATTTGGTCACGTCATCCATGGGGTTTCTCCATCGGGCTTTAGGGGGTGTTCTGGGGCGAGCTTAGCGCACCATAATCCATCAGGTAAAATTGACAATAGTGATGGCTGCGATAAGATATACTTATGACGGGGATATTCTCATGACAGACGTCACGCTCCGGCAGCTTCACTATTTCGATGCGCTCGCCACCCATAGTCATTTCGGCCGCGCCGCCGCGGCCTGCGCGATCTCGCAACCGGCCTTGTCGATGCAGATCAAGGAGTTGGAAGAAACGCTCGGCGCCGTGCTGATCGAGCGCGGGGCGCGGCAAGTGCGGCTGACCCGATTCGGCGAAGCGGCCGCGGCGCGGGCGCGCGACATTTTGCGCTCGGTCGACGAGCTGGGCGACTTCGCCCGCGCCTCGCGCGACCGGCTCGCCGGCCAATTGCGCATCGGCATGATCCCGACGATCGCGCCGTATCTGCTGCCGACCATCATCGGCAACCTGGCGCGCAGCCATCCCCAGCTCGACATTCACGTCCGCGAGGCGCTGACCTCGAAGCTCATTTTGGAGCTCGCGGAAGGCCGGCTCGACGCCGCCATCGTCGCGCTGCCGGTATCCGAGCCGTCGCTGACCGAGACCGCGCTGTTTGCGGAGAATTTCCTCCTGGTGCGGCCGGACCGCGACGAGGCGGCGCCGGCGCCGAGCCGCGAGGATTTGCGCGACATGCGGCTCCTGCTTCTGGAAGAGGGACACTGTTTTCGCGATCAGGCGCTGTCGTTCTGCAAGCGGCATTCGTCGCTGCCGCGCGAAGTGCTCGACGCCAGCTCGTTGTCGACGCTGGTGCAGATGGTCGGCGCCGGCATGGGCGT
>DASYAL010000026.1:0-28050 GCA_036501365.1 Allostellaceae bacterium
AGCGGATTGCGCAGCTCGTGCGCCACGGTCGCCGTCAGCTCGCCGAGCGAGGATAGCCGCTCCTTGACGATGAGCTCGCGATGCGCCTCGTTGAGCGCGGCCGTGCGCTCCTCGACGCGCCGCTCCAGCACGTCGTTGAGGGCGCGGATCTCGTCATGCGCGGTCTTGAGGCGCTGCGCGTTTTCGCGCAGCGCGATGCTGCGCTCGCGGAACACCGCGAGGGCACGGCCGAGGATGCCGATCTCGTCGCGGCGGCCGGCCTCATCGATCGGAACCGCGAAATCGCCGCGGCTGATGCGCCCCATCGAATCGGTGATACCGGTCAGCGGCCGGACGATGAAGCGCGTGGTGATCCAGTAGACCGTCACCAGGGCGAGAACGAGGCCGCCGAGCGACAACGCGGCGAGGAGGCCGAAAGTGCGCCGGTAGAGCGCATCGGCCTGCGCGTCGGCGCGGCGCATGTCGACGGTGGTCTGGTCGACCTCTTCGTTGATGAGGGCGATGAGCTTCTCGCGCGCGTCCTGCGCCGCGCCGGTCGAGAGCGCATGCGCCTCGTCGTAGCGCTTGGCGACCATGAGCTGATAGAGCTGCCGCCCGGTCGCGTAATAGGCCTCGATGCCTTGGCCGATGCGGTCGAGCCGCGCGATCTCGTCGGTATCGCTCGCCAGCGCGATGAGCTGCCCGACATCGTCCTTGAGGTGATCGATCTCGCCGACATAGGCCGAGGCGAAACCATCGAGCCCGCCCTGATCGGTCATCAGCATCGCGTTCTTCTCGCTGGCGGCGACGCCGTTGACCGCGGCGGTCATCGACAGCGCGAGCGCTTGGCGCGCCGCGGTGACGTTGATGATCGTGTGCGTCTGCGCCGTGAGCTTGCTGAGGCCGCGCTCGGCGAACGCGACGATGCCAAGCGCGACCACGAGCATGACGGCCGTCGGGATGACGACCTTCTTCATCATGCTGACGTTCTCGAGGCGCTTAAGCATTGGTTAACGCTTTCCGGCCGCAGGCGCCTCAAAAAATAGCAATCGCGCCTTAAAACAGGCTTAGGACGGGAGCGCCGGAGGGTTGCCCGGGCGCAACTAAGGCGCGATCAGCTTGGCCGGATCTGGCGTACCGCTGATGAGCCCTTGCTCGCGGCAGGCGGCGATCCAGAAAGCCATGCCGTCCGGCCGCGGCACAGGATCGAGATTGGTCGGGATCTGGATCGCCGCGGGTGGCCCCGGGAAATGCGTATAGCGGGCGATGCTTGCGCGCACCGCGGCGGCGTTGGCGGGATCCTCGATGACGGCGCGCGCATCAGCGAGCGCGGCGCGGAATTCCTTGACCGCATCGGCATGCGCTGCGGCCCAGCCGCGCGTCGCGGCATAGACCACGACCATGGTGCCCGGCGGCATGACCTCGCCGAAATCGCCGATCGCGTAGCCGCCGCCGCTCGCGAGGATGCGGGCGAGGAACGGATCGACCACCGCGACGGCATCGGCGAGCCCTGCCTTCAGCGCGTCGGGCATGGTCGGGAATTGCATCTCCACCCAATCGACCTTGCGATCGTCGAGGCCATGCGCCGCGACCCATTTCTTCGTCATGACATCGATGGTGCCGCCGAGGCCGGGCACGCCGAGCTTCCGGCCGGCGAGATCGACGGCGCTCTTGATGCCGCTGCCTTGGCGCGCGGCAATGCCGGTCTCGGCGCGCGGCGGCTGCACCGGGTTGCGGTTGGCGCTGGCGAGGATGACGAGATCGACCCCTTGCTCGTCGGCCTGCAGCAACACGGTCGGGGTCGGCGCGCCGATCTGCGCCGAATCGGCGATCAGCGCCGCGGTGATCACCGAGCCGTTCTGTGCCGGCGCGAGCGTCACGTCGAGACCGTGCCTCGCGAAGATGCCCTGATCCTTGGCGACATAACTCTCGGTGAAGCTATCGCCCGGCGTGTAGAGCAGCTTCAACGCGGTATCGGCGCGCGCCGGAAGAGCGGCCGCGACCAGCGCCGCGAGCGCGAGCGCGCCCTGCCTCATGCGTGCGAGCGAATGCTTATTCGGCGGCCCAGCGCGGCGCCGCGTTGGCGTGCTGCCGCATCTGCTCCTCATAGGCCTCGCGGAACGGCTTGCCGGTCGGGGCGAGGAAATTGCCGGCGCGGTGGCCGCGATAGACCCCAGGATCGTCGACGCCGGGCAGCGCCATTGTCTTGTCGGCGGCGAAGCCTTCGACGAGCTGCAACAGCTTGCGCCGCGCGCGCACGATCATCGCGTCGCTCGAGACGAGATATTCGCGGGTGCGGTCGCTGAGCTCGCCGAGCATGCCGCCGACCGCCGCGTCCTGGACGTTGAGACCGCTGATGCCGCTGAAGATGCCGCCGTTGCGCTGCGCCTCGCGGTCGATCAGCCAGTCGTTGCTGGCGTCGTTGACCAGCCGCCAGCGGCCGAACCAGTCGGTGGTATTGGGCTTGTATTCGTTGCCGGCGCTCGGCACGAAGCCCAAGCCCGGGATCGGCTTGCCGGATTTGGTGCGCGAGCGCATCTGCGCCGTCTTGCGCTGGATGGTGAAGACCATGGTGTGGGTGTCGTCCATCGGGACGTAGCCCTTGATCATGATCTGATCGGCGAGCATCCCCGCCGGCGGGATCACCCAGAACGGCACCACGAGCTGCGCCAGGCGCCAATGCGTCTGCGCGTTGCTTTCGTCCGCCGGGCGGTAGGCGCCGTACATCAGGCCGAGCGGCGTCTCCTCGATGTGGAATTGCGGCACCGGATCGGAGGCGAGGTAATACATCGTGTCGCCGGGCACGAGATCCGAAACATCGGCGCCGCCGAGATGCAGGAAGCCGAAATGCGAGGTGTCGAGATCGTTCTCGAGCCCTTGCAGCCAATTGTATTCCTGCTGGATGAGCTGAACGCGGATCTCGTCTTGCGGGATCTCGTTGAGCTCGTAATCGGGGAAAGGCGGCGGCACCTGACGCTCGCCCATATAGATCCAGACCACGCCGTAGCGCTCGATCGCCTTATAGGCCTTGACATGGACGCGATGCTTCACGTCCTGGTGCTTGGCCACGTTCGGCATGTCGAGGCAGTTGCCGTCGACGTCGTATTTCCAGCCGTGATAGACGCAGCGGATGCCGTCCTTCTCGTTGCGGCCGAAGAACAGCGAGGCGCAGCGATGGGCGCAGCGGTGATCCATCACGCCGAGGCGGCCCGACGTGTCGCGAAAAGCGATCAGCGGCTCGCCCAGCGCCATGATGCGCACGGGATCGCCGTCGCTCTTGATCTCGTCGCTTTGGGCGATCGGGATCCAGTATTGGCGCATGACATCGCCCATCGGCGTGCCCGGCCCGACCCGGGTCAGGATCTCGTTCTCGCGCGCGGTCGTCATGGCGCCCTCCCGTCAAATGCCCGATGGGCCGAGTATAGCGCGGCGCTTTTGGAGGCGTGAAGTCCAGGCTTCCGAAAGACGGCGATGGCCCCAATCTCGTCATTGCCGGGCTTGTCCCGGCATGACGTTAAAAAACGAACGTGCCGAACTACGCCGCCGGCAGCTTCCGCTCGAGGAAATCGAGCACGATGCCGGCGAGCGCCGGGCTGCCGGCGCTGAAATGCTCATGCGTCTCGATGATGTGCTTCTCGCAAGTGGGGCCGGCCGCGGCGGCCATCGCCTCGGTCTCGGCGACCGGCACGACTCCATCGCCGCGCGCATGGACCAAGAGCACAGGCCGCGGCGCGATCTTGCCGATCACCTGTTCCGGCGCCGAGGCCAACAAGCTCCGCGCGGTCTCGGCGGTGAATTCCATGATCGCGCCTGGCGGCAGGCCGGCGCGGTCGCGCTCGGGGATATGGACGACGTCGAAACGGTAGAACATCACCGAATGCCCGGTCTGGGCCCGGACGCGCTTGGCTTCGTCCAGCCGATTGAGGAATTCCTGCCACTTCTCGGCATCGGGATATTGCGCGCGAAAGCGCCGCTCGCCATTGCCGATGGCGCCGTTGGCGACGCAAACTTTGACGCGCGCATCCTCCGCCGCGACCTCGATCGCGACCGAGCCGCCGAGGCTTGCGCCGATGACGCCGACACGCTGCGGATCGACCGCCGGCTGCGCGGCGAGGAAATCGATCGCGGCGCGCAGATCCTCCGCTTCCTCGGCGCAGATGACGCTGCCGCGCTCGCCCGCGCTCTGGCCGCAGCCGCGGAAATCGAAGCGCAGCGCCACATAGCCGGCGCCCGCGAGCGCGCGCGCCAGCTCGGGATGGCCGGCGCCGCGGCACGAGCCGCCGAAGCCGTGGCAGAGGATGAGCGCCGGCCGCGGCGTTGCGCCGGCTTCGGGCGCGTGCAGCACGCCGCGCAAGGTGAGGCCCGCCGATTCGAATTCGATCGCCTGTTCCATGAGCCCCGCCTCCCTGCCGTCGCCGCTATTATACGCCCGCGCCGGCCGGGCGACGCTTCTCTTGTCGGAGCGCCTCGGCTAGGTTCCGCCGCGACACGGACAAGAACACATCGCTTCGGGGGAATCATCCATGACGCCGCAGAAATTGATCGCCGGTCTTGCTGTCGCGCTGGCGATCGGATGGGTCGGGCTCGACAGCGCGGCGGCGGCCGACCCGCTGCGCGTCGGCAAAGCCGATTCGACCGATTACGATTTCGCGCTGCTGCAGGTCGGCATCGATGCCGGCATCTTCAGGAAAGAGGGGCTGGAGATCACCACTGTCACCCTGCCCGGCGCGCAGCTTCACCAGGCGATGACCGCCGACAGCATCGACATGGCACTCGGCTCCGGCACCGATTTCCAATTCATCGCCAAGGGCGCGCCCGAGAAAGGCGTCGCCGCTTTCGCCAGCGCCCCGATCAATCTCGCGATCCTCGTGCGCATGGACGGCAAGATCACCAAGGTCGACGATTTGAAAGGCAAAGTCGTCGCCGTCTCGACCAACGGCTCGCTCACCTATTGGCTGACGACCGAGCTCAACCGCCGCCTCCATTGGTCCGGCGACGAGGCGATGAAGCCGGTCGCGACCGGCGCCCTCGAAGCGCAGGTCGCGGCGCTGCGCGCCAACCAGGTCGACGGCGTCGCCGGCAATATCGAGACCGGCTATCGGCTCGAAGCGCAAGGCCTGGCGAAGAGCCTCGTGCCCTTCGGCAAATACATCAACCCATTCATCACCCATGTGATCTACGCGACCAACAGCATGATGACGAAGCATCCCGACGAGGTGCGCGGTTTCTTGAAGGGCTGGTTCGAGACCATCGCCTATATGAAGACGCATGAGGCGGAGACGCTTGCCTCGACGCAGCCGATCACCAAGCTCGACGACGCGACGGCGAAGAAGGTCTATGCCGAGCTGATGCCGATGTTCCTCGACAACGGGCATTTCGATCCCGCCGGCTTCGCGGTGGTGAAAGAGGCGATGCAGGCGAGCGGCGTCAGCAAGATCCCGCCCAACAGCGCGCTCTATACCGAAGAATTCCTGCCGAAGTGAGGTTGGCGCCTAGGGTCATGACTCAGTGTTCTTCATCCTGAGCGGAGCGAAGCGTAGTCGAAGGACGCGCGATCGTTTTGCAACGTTGCAAGAGCAACCTGCGCCCTTCGACGACGCGCTTCGCGCTCCGCTCAGGGTGAGGATAGATTTTGGTCGGCATTGCATCGGGACTTCGCTGCGTTGATGCCACCCGGCGCGCCTAGCGGCGGATGCTGCGGCCCTTGGGCAGCATCAAGCCGATCAGCAAGGTCGCGACGGCGAGCGCCACCAGGACGATGAAGATGACGTGCAGCGAATGGCTGAACGCCTGCATCAGCGGCGCGAGGGTTCCGGGCGGCAGGCTCGCGCGCTGCTCCGGCGTCAAAATGCGCGTCAGGATATCGCCCTCGCCGTTCAGGTAACGCGCCAGGCCGGCATTGAGGATGCCGCCGAACGCCGCCGCGCCGAGGGCCTGGCCGAGGATGCGGGCGAAGATGAACACGCCGGTGGCGAGGCCGCGATTGCTCCAGCCGCACTCCGCCTGGATCGCGACCATATAGGTGTTGTTGTTGAGGCCGAGGCCGAAGCCGATCAGCAAGCCGCTGATGACCGCCCAGCTTGGGCCGCTCTGCGCGTCAAGCATCAGCATCATCACGGTGCCGGCGATATAGACGACGCCGCCGATGCTGGCCGCCAGGCGATAGGACGAGCGCAGCATGATCTGTCCCGCCAGCACCGCGCCGATCGGGCTCGTCGCCGACATCGACATGATCACGAGGCCCGCGGTCATCGCGCTCTCGCCCATCACGCCCTGGATATAGACCGGCAGATAGGCGGCGATCCCCATCATCGTGACGCCGAGCGAGAAGGAGACGAGATTGCCGCTGGTCGACATGCGGTCGCGCCAGAGGCTCATCGGCCAGATCGGCTCGGCGACGCGCAGCTCGTAAAGGCCGAAGAGCGCGAGGACCGCCACGGCGATGACGATCAGCGCCGCGAACCAGGCGCCGGGCAGAGCCGCCGACTGCGCCAGCGCGTACATCAGGATCAGCGTACCGAGAGCGAGCAGCGCCGAGCCGCCGATATCGATGCGGGCGCGGCGCCGCGTGACATGCTCTTTCAGCGCCCAGATCAGGATCGCCGCGGCGATCAAGCCGATCGGCAGGTTGATCCAGAACACCATCTGCCAGATCGTATGCGCGACGAGAAAGGCGCCGACCACCGGGCCGAGGATCGCCGCGCCGACGAACACGCCCGAGACATAGCCCTGCATCCGCGCGCGATCGGCGCCGTGATAGACGTCGCCGATCAGCGTGCGGCTGACCGGCGAGATCGCGCCGGCGCCGAAGCCCTGGATCGCGCGGAAGATCACGAGCGAGGTCATGTTCCAGGCGAGGCCGCAGGCGACCGAGCCGATCAGGAACAGCGCGATGCCGACGAGCAGGACCGGCTTGCGGCCGTAGAGATCGGCGAGCCGGCCGTAGATCGGCGTCGTCACCGCCTGGGTCAGGAGATAGACGGTGAAGACCCAGGAGAGCAGCTCGAAGCCGCCGAGCGCGGCGACGATCGTCGGCATGGCCGTAGCGACGATCGTGCTCTCGATCTGGGTGATGAAGACCGTTGCCAGCGCAGCGATGAAGATGAGTACCCGCCGCTCGGCCATAATCCCCGGCGCGGCGCTCAGCTCGTCCTTGGTCGTCTCCGCCGGCATCGCCCTTCAACCTCGCGCCGCGATTTTCTTGGCACGGCGGGTCTTAGCCCGAAGGCGGCGGGTTCGCATCCCCCGGAATTCGCATAAGAGCGTTTCGCGACGCGATCCCGCCGCGGCTATGGCGCGGCCGGCGGCTCGATGCCGGCGGCATGCCAGGTCTTGGCCGCGACCGGTTGCGTAAGCAGGCGGATGAACGCGCCGGCGGCCGGCTGCTGCACGCTCGGCATATAAATCGCGGCCGAATAGGTGATGTAGTTCTGATCGGCGGCGGGGAACGGGCCGACATAGCGGATGCCGGGAATGCCGATCAGCTCCGAGCTGTTCTGCACCGCCATCGCCGCCTTGCCGGCGACGACCGGATCGGCCGCGGAGCCGCCGCGGATCAGCACCGCCTTGGCGCGGACCTGAGTGGCGATACCGAGCTTCTGGATGAGGTCGTCGAAGAACACGCCGCTCGAGCCGCCGCCCGCCGGATCGGAATAGGCGATCGACGGCGCGGCGAGCAGCGCGGCCTTGAAGGCTTGGGTGGTTGCGATCTTCGGCGCCGGCGCGCCGGCCCGGACCGCGACGCCCATGCCGACGCGGCCCAGCGGTTGCGCGGAGTCCGCGACGAGCGCGCCGCCCTTGGCGAGATCGCCCAGTGCGCTGGCCGAAAGGATCACCACATCGGCGGCATCGCCCGCTTTCAACCGATCCTCGATCTGGCCGACATTGCCGAAGGTGAGATGTACGTCGATGCCGGTGTTCTGCTTGTACTCGGCCGCGAACACCGTCAGCGCCTTGCTCACCGCGCCGGCGCTCAGCACATCGATCTCGGCGCCGGCAGCGACGTGTGTACCCGAGAGCAAGGCAGCGACCGCGAGCAGATAAAAACGTCGCATACGATCCTCCTGTGCGGTACGAAGCGTGCGGTCGGAAAAATAGTTTTCGTCGCCATGGCCAAACTATTCAATCGTCATGGCCGGGCCGGTGCTGAGCCTAGCGAAGGACCGAGTCCCGGCAGCCACGGGTTATTCTTATAACTAACACGTGGATGCGCGGAACAAGTCCGCGCATGACGATGAGGAGGCAGCTTAGGGAAAAAAACCAAATCGAAATATCGTCTCTACCCCTCGACCTTCAACCGGTAGCCGACGCCGGCTTCGGTCTGGATCAGCGCCGGGCGCTCGGGATCGACCTCGATCTTGTGGCGGAGCTGGCGGACATAGATGCGCAGATATTGCACGTCGGTCGACGCGCCCCACACCTCGCGCATGATCATCTGATGCGTCAGCACCTTGCCGGCATGCATCACCAAGACGCGCAGCAGGTCGTATTCCTTGGGCGAGAGCTTCACCTCCTCGCCTTTGACCGTGACGTGCCGGCGGACGAGATCGACCGCGAGATCGCCGGCCTTGAAGATCGGCTCGGCGCCTTCCTGCTGCAAACGGTGGCGCAGCGCCGCGCGGACACGGGCGTTGAGCTCGTCCATGCCGACGGGCTTGGCGACGTAATCGTCGGCGCCGAGATCGAGCGCCTCGACCTTGCCGCGTTCGTCGCTGCGGATCGAGAGCACGATGATCGGGATAAGGCCGGCGCCGCGGATGCGGCGGATCACCTCGCGGCCGTCGATATCGGGGAGACCCAAATCCAACAGCACGAGATCGGGCTTCACCCGGCCGAACTGCGTCCAGCCGGCCTCGCCGGTCGCCGCCTCCTCGACCTCGTAGCCCTCGGCGCTGAGGCTGGTCTTGAGGAGCCGCCTGATCGCCGGCTCGTCGTCGATCACGAGGATGCGGACCGGACGCGTCGTCATGCCGCCTCGGCGTGCTGCGGCGGCCCGCCGGAATCGGAGATCGGCAGCTCGATGATGAAATCGCCGCCGCGGCGGTCGGCGCGGTTGCGCGCGCGGATGGTGCCGCCCATCGCGGTGACGAAGCCGCGGCAGATCGCGAGGCCAAGCCCGGTGCCCGCCCGCTTGCGGTCGCCTTCCGACACGCGATGGAACTTGTCGAAGATGCGCTCGATCTGGTCCGGCGGGATGCCGGCGCCCTCGTCGAGCACATGGAGATCGACCACGTGGTCGCGGCGGCGGGCGCGGATCTCGATGGTCGATTCCGGCGGCGCATATTTCGCGGCATTGTCGAGGAGGTTGAACAGCACCTGCTCGAACAGCACGAAATCGAGGCGCAGCATCGGCAGGTCGCGGCCGAGATCGACTTTGACGCGATGGTTCGCCAGCACCTTGCCGGCACGCTGCAAGGCGGTGCCGACGATCTCGGCGAGGTCGAGCATCTCCTGCTTGGGCGCGATCGCGCCGGATTCGAGCTTCGTCATGTCGAGCAGATTGCCGACGAAGCGGTTGAGGCGCTCGGCCTCTTCGAGGATGGTTCCCGCCAGCGCCTCGCGCTGCTCGCCGGCATAGCGGTCGCCGACGCTCTTGAGGCTCGAGGCCGCGCCGATGATCGCGGCGAGCGGCGTGCCGAGATCGTGCGAGATCGAGGTCAGCAGCGCCGAGCGCAGCCGCTCGCTCTCCGCCTGGAGCTTGGCCTGATCGAGATCGCTCTCGAGATGGATGCGCTCGATCGCGAGGGCGGCGAGGTCCATCAGCGCATCGAGCAGCCGCCGCCCATCGGGCGTCAGCAGCACGCCCGGCGCCTCGCGATCGAGACCGATGACGCCGACCGTGCCGCGGCCGGTCCGGAGCGGCAGGAAGAGCCGCCGCGCGCCGGGCAGCGTGTCGGAATCGCGGCCGCCGGGACGGTTGTTGGCCCAGCTCCATTTCGCCGCGGCGATGTCGGCGCCGGCGAGCTCGTCCTCGGGCGGATAGCCCGCCTTGACGACGAGATCGATGCCGTCGGGCATCAGGATCACGACATGGAGCTTCAGCATCGAGGCAATCTGGTAGGTCGCGACCCAGAGCAGATCATCGAGCGTCGCGACGCCCGAGAGCTTGCGGCTGAAAGCCAGGAGCTCCTCGGTGACGCGCGCGCGCGAGCGCGCCGCCATCGCCTGGGCGCGGGTGCCGGCGCCGAGATTGCTCGCGATCACCGCCGCGACCAGGAAGGCGACCAGGGTCAGCACGTTCTCGGGATCGGCGATGGTGAAGGTATGGAGCGGCGGCAGGAAGAAGAAGTTGTAGGCGAGGACGCTCAAGAGGCTGGCATAGAGCGACGGCGTCAGCCCGTAGCGCGCCGCCGCCACCAGCACCGCGGTGAGGAAGGCCAGCGACAGATTGGCGAGCGACAGGAATTGCTGGAGCGCGAAGGCAAGGGCGAGCGCGGCGGCGACGATGCCGGTGGCGGCGAGATAGGGCTTCCAATCGAGCGGCGCGCGCGGCGCGGCGGCGCCGACCGGCCGCGGCGACGGCTCGGCTTCGGCCGCCTCGCCCGCGATCACGTGGACGCTGATGTTGCCGGCGCGGCGGATCAGGTCGTGCACGATCGAGCCGTGCAGCATCTCGAACCAGCGCGGCCGCTCGGACTTGCCGATGACGAGCTGGGTGATGTTGTTGTCCTGGGCATAGGCGACGAGGTCCTCGGCGATGCCGCGGCCGGGGACGGTCGCGGTCTTGCCGCCGAGGCGCTCGGCGAGGCGCAGCGCCGCGGCGATGCGGTCGCGCGCGGCCTCGTCGAGCCGCTGGTAGCGCGTGGTCTCGACATAGACCGCGGTCCAGGGCGCGTGCAGCCGGTCGGCGAGCCGCCGCGCATAGCGCACGAGGCCCAGCGCGGCGGCATCCTCGCTGACGCAGACCAGCACGCGCTCGCCCGCCGGCCACGGGCCGCTGATCGCATGCGCGCGCATATAGGTGAGCATCTGCTCGTCGACGCGCTGCGCGGTGCGGCGCAGGGCGAGCTCGCGCAAGGCGGTCAAGTTGCCGGGCTGGAAATAGTTGCGCAGCGCGCGCTCGGCCTCGGCCGGGACATAGACCGTGCCCTCGCGCAGCCGCTCGATCAGGTCGGCGGGCGAGAGATCGACCACCTCGATATCGTCGGCGCGGTCGAGGATGCCGTCGGGCACGGTCTCGCGCACGCGGATATGGGTGATCTGCGCGACGACGTCGTTGAGACTCTCGACATGCTGGATGTTGATCGTCGTATAGACGTCGATCCCGGCGGCGAGCAGCTCCTCGACATCGAGGTAGCGCTTGGGATGGCGGCCGCCGGCGACGTTGCTGTGCGCCAGCTCGTCGACCAGGACGAGTTTCGGCTTGCGCGCGAGGATGGCGTCGAGGTCCATCTCGTCGAGCCCGTGATCGCGATACTCGATCTGCCGCCGCGGCACGACCTCGAGCCCCTGGACCAGCGCCTCGGTCTCGGCGCGTTTATGGGTCTCGACGATGCCGACGACGATATCGACGCCTTCGCCGCGCGCGGTCTGCGCCGCCAAGAGCATCTTGTAGGTCTTGCCGACGCCGGGCGCCGCGCCGAGGAAAATCTTCAGCCGCCCCTGCTGCGCGCTTTTGGCTTCGCGCAGCAGGGCATCGGGCGATGGACGCGAATCGCGGTCCGACGTATCGGCAGGCATCGGCCTCCTATCAGGGGGCGAGCGCGTCCAGAGCGAGGTTGAGCTTCAAGACGTTCACCCGAGGCTCGCCGAGGATACCAAGCACGCGACCTTGTGTGTAGCTGGCGACGAGCGCCTGGATCTTGTCGACCGGCAGGTTGCGCGCCTTGCCGACTCGCGCGACCTGGAACCCGGCGGCCGCCGGGGTGATGTCGGGATCGAGGCCGCTCGCCGAGGCGGTGACGAGATCGACCGGGATCGGCGTCGACGGGTTCTCCTTCGCGAGATCGCCGGCGAAGCCTTTGACACCGTCGACCAGCGCCTGGTTGGTCGGGCCGAGATTGGAGCCGGCGGAATTATCGGCGGCGTAGGGCACAGGGACCGTCTTGGTCGGGTCCTTGTGATCGGGCTCGGTCGTCGCCGAGGGCCGCGGATGGAAATACTTATCGGCGGTGAAGTTCTGGCCGATCAGCTCGGAGCCGATCACGGTCCCATTCTTCTCGATGAGGCTGCCATTCGCCTGAGACGGGAAGACGAGCTGGGCGATGCCGGTCAAGCCGAGCGGGTAGATGAGGCCGGTGATGATCGTCATCAGGACGATCATCGTGACGGCGGGGCGGATTTGTCGGGTCATTTCATTCTCTCCTTCGTCATTGCGGGGAGCGGAGCGACGAAGCAATCCAGCAGTTCATGCGAGGCCCTGGATTGCTTCGCTTCGCTCGCAATGACGGTGAAAAAAACATCACGCCAATCCTATGGCGGTCACCAGCAGATCGATCGCCTTGATGCCGATGAACGGCACGACGATGCCGCCGATGCCGTAGATCATGAGGTTGCGGCGCAGGATGCTGGCAGCGCCGGCGGGACGATAGGTGACGCCTTTGAGGCTCAAGGGGATCAGCGCGATGATGATCAGCGCGTTGAAGATGATCGCCGAGAGGATCGCGCTTTCGGGATTGCGCAGATGCATCACGTTGAGCACGGCGAGCTGCGGATAGAAGGCCGCGAACATCGCCGGAACGATGGCGAAATACTTGGCGACGTCGTTGGCGATCGAGAAAGTGGTGAGCGCGCCGCGCGTCATCAGGAATTGCTTGCCGATCGCGACGATCTCGATGAGCTTCGTCGGGTCGCTGTCGAGATCGACCATGTTGCCGGCCTCGCGCGCGGCCATGGTGCCGGTATTCATTGCGACGCCGACATCGGCTTGGGCGAGCGCGGGCGCGTCATTGGTGCCATCGCCGCACATGGCGACGAGCTTGCCCCTTGCCTGCTCGTCGCGGATGAGCTTCAGCTTGTCCTCGGGCTTCGCCTGGGCAAGGAAATCGTCGACCCCGGACTCGGCGGCGATCGCCGCCGCCGTCAGCGGATTATCGCCGGTGATCATCACCGTGCGGATGCCCATCTGGCGGAGCTCCGAAAAGCGCTCGCGGATGCCGCCCTTGACGATGTCCTTCAAGTGAATGACGCCGAGGATGCGGCTGTCCTTGGCGACGGCGAGCGGCGTGCCGCCCGATTTGGCGATGCGCTCGACGATTGGCGCGAGATCCTCGGGCGGCGCGGCCTTCTGGCCGGCGTAGTCGAGGATCGCATCGACCGCGCCTTTCCGGATCGCGTGACCCTCGATATCGACGCCCGACATCCGGGTCTGCGCCGAGAACGGGATGAAACGCGCATTGAGCGGCGCCATCTCGCGCCCGCGCAGCGCGTATTTGTCTTTCGCGAGGAGCACGATCGAGCGACCTTCCGGCGTCTCGTCGCTCAAGGAGGAGAGTTGCGCCGCATCAGCGAGCGCTTGGCTGTCGACGCCCGACAGCGGCAGGAACTCGGTCGCCTGGCGGTTGCCGAGGGTGATGGTGCCGGTCTTGTCGAGGAGCAGCGTGTCGACGTCGCCCGCCGCCTCGACCGCGCGGCCCGACATGGCGAGGACGTTGAAGCGCACCAGCCGGTCCATGCCGGCGATGCCGATCGCCGAGAGCAGCGCGCCGATGGTGGTGGGGATCAACGTCACGAAGAGCGCGATCAGCACCACCACCGACACCGCGCCCCCGGCATAGGAGGCAAAGCTCGGGATGGTCACCGTGGCAAAGACGAAGATCAGCGTCATGCCGGCGAGCAGGATGTTGAGCGCGATCTCGTTCGGCGTCTTCTGCCGCACCGCGCCTTCGACGAGGGCGATCATGCGGTCGACGAAGGTCGCGCCTTGCGCCGCGGTGATGCGGACCTTGAGCCAGTCCGAGGTGACGCGGGTGCCGCCGGTGACCGCCGAGCGGTCGCCGCCGCTTTCGCGGATGACCGGCGCGCTTTCGCCGGTGATCGCCGATTCATCGACCGAGGCAACGCCCTCAACCACCTCCCCGTCGCTCGGGACCACGTCGCCGGTCTCGACCAGCACGACATCGCCCTTCTTGAGCGTCACCGCCCCGACCTGGCGAAAATTCGTCGCGCGGTCGTTCGGCAGAAGCTTCGCCGTGGTCTCGGTGCGCATGCGGCGGAGCGTATCCGCCTGCGCCTTGCCGCGGCCCTCGGCGATCGCCTCGGCGAAATTCGCGAACAGCACGGTGAACCACAGCCACAGCGTGATCTGACCCGAGAACAGCGCGTTGGTGCCGACGACCGTGCCGCTGCCGGCGATAAGGTCGCGCAGAAAGAAGATCGTCGTCAGCACCGAGACGATCTCGACGCAGAACATCACCGGGTTCTTGACCAGCGTGCGCGGGTCGAGCTTGACGAAGGAGGCTTTGATCGCCGGCACGATGAGCGCGCTCTCGAACAGCGAGAGCGGCTGCATCTGGCGCTTGTAGAGACCGGAATGGACCGAGGGCGATGAGAGGCTCATGTCAGGATGTCCCGAAAAGCGCGTTCAAGGCGAGGGCGACGCGGCGAAGAGCGTGCCGTGAGTCATGGCGACCTGCTCGATCACCGGCCCGAGCGAAACCGCGGGGAAATAGGTGAGGCCGCCGAAGATCAGGATCACGCCGACCAGCAATCCGACGAAGAGCGGCGAATGGGTCGGGAAGGTGCCGGCCGAGGGCGCCAAGAGCTTCTTCTTCGCCAAGGAGCCCGCGACCGCGAGCAGTGGGATGACGAAGATGAAGCGGCCGATCAGCATCGCGACGGCGAGGGTCGTGTTGTAGAACAGCGTGTTCGCGCTGATCCCGGCAAAAGCGCTGCCATTGTTGCCGGTCGCCTCGGTATAGGCATAGAGGATCTCGGTGAAGCCATGCGGGCCGGGGTTGTCGACCCCGGCGAGCCCCGCCGGCAGCACGGTCGCGAGCGCGGTCCAGCCGAGGATCGACAAGGGTAGCGACAAGAGCGCGAGGATAGTCATCTTCACGTCCTTCGCCTCGAGCTTCTTGCCGAGATATTCGGGCGTCCGCCCGACCATCAGCCCGGCGACGAACATCGCAACGATGGCGAAAGCGAGCATGCCGTAGAGACCGGAGCCGACGCCGCCGAAGATGATCTCGCCGAGCTGCATGTCGACCAGCGGCACCGCGCCGCCCAAGGGCGTGTAGCTGTCATGCATCGAGTTGACGCAGCCGCAGGAGGTGTCGGTGGTCTCGGTCGCATAAAGGGCGGAATCGGCGATGCCGAAGCGCACCTCCTTGCCCTCCATGTTGCCGCCCGCCTGGGTCGCGCTCGCGCTCTGGTCGACGTTGAACTGCGCGAAAGCGGGGTTACCCTTGGCCTCGGCCCAATAGACAGTCGAGACGCCGACGAGGAACAGAATCCCCATCGCGGCGAAGATCGCCCAGCCCTGCTTCTCGTTCTTCACCATGCGGCCAAGCACGTTGGTGAAAGCCGCGCCGATGGCGAAAATCTCGAGCAGCTGGATGAAATTGGTCAGCGCGTTCGGATTCTCGAACGGATGCGCCGAATTGGCGTTGAGGAAGCCGCCGCCATTGGTGCCGAGGATCTTGATCGCCTCTTGCGACGCGATCGGTCCCAGCGCGATCGTCTGCTTGGCGCCTTCGAGCGTCGTCGCTGCGGCATAGGGCCCGAGCGTCTGCGGCACGCCCTGCCACACAAAGACCAGGGCGATGACGATCGAGAGCGGCAGCAGCACGTAGAGCGTCGCGCGGGTGAGATCGACCCAGAAATTGCCGATGGTGCTGGCCTCGCGCCGCGCGAAGCCGCGCACCACCGCGATGGCGAGCGCCATGCCGGCGGCGGCCGAGACGAAATTATGGACGGCGAGCCCGGCCATCTGCGTCAGGTAGCTCATCGTCGTCTCGGGGACGTAGGACTGCCAGTTGGTGTTGGTGAGGAAGCTGATCGCGGTGTTGAAGGCGAGGCTTTGCTCGACCGCGCTCCGGCCTTGCGGGTTGAACGGCAGCATCGCCTGCAGCCGCTGCAGCGCGTAGAGCGTCAGGAAGCCGACGACGCTGAACAACAAGAGCGCGACGCCATAGGTCAGCCAGTGCTGCTCCTGCTCCTCGTCGACGCCGCAGCACCAATAGATCGCGCGCTCGATCGGACGCAGCACCGGATGCAGGAAGGTGCGCTCGCCGTTGAAGACGCGCGTCATATAGCCGCCCAAGGGCCGCGTGATCGCGATGATCACGAGGCCGAAGACGGCGATTTGCAGCCAGCCGTTGACGGTCATGGGAGAACTCCGGGCCGCGCGCTAGAAGCGCTCGGGATTGACCAGCGCGTAGACGAGATAGATCGCGATGACGAGGCTCACGATCGCGCCGAGGACATAATCGAAGACCATCGCATCCTCCTCACATGTGATCGCAGGCATAGGCGTAGAGCACGGTCAGCGCGAAGCCGGCCAAACCGGCGATGAGCATCAGAGTGTCGAGCATGAGATTCTCCGCTTGTGCAAGATCCTTCCCCGAGCCGGGCGGCCGATTGATCCAGGTCAAGGACGGTGCCCTGATTCACGATGAAAGATGAAACAGGTTGAGCACCGCCGTGATCAGCACGATCGCGGCGACGAAGCCGACGACCGTCAGTGCCAGCTCGGTCAGCGCATCCTGGAGCGAGAGCGAGCTGGCGGGATTGGCGGGCGTGTCTTCCGGCCGCGCGTCGCGATCCGCGAAGGGGCGCGCGGCTTCGGGCCAGCGACCATGCAGGTCACTTTTGCGATAGACCATGGAAAAGAGCTCCCGGAGGAACGGCGCAACGATCGCGCATGCCCCAAGAAAAGGCCCTTTTCGCGTTAAGGATCGAGAGGGTTCGGCGGGCGGAAAAATAGTTTTTTCATAGCCGGGCCGTGGCTTTAGGCAGCGGCAGCAGCGCCGGTATATATGGAATTTATATTTTCCCCGCCCGGAACCAACATCGAATTTTTATGCGGCGTGGAGGATCGTCCGTCCTCGCGGTGGCGACGCTGGATCGGGCCCCACATAGGCTCGAAGCGCAACGGTCAGTTGGCGCCGGCCATCGAGCACCTAGCCTTCGGGTTTTATGAGCACCACTCTCTCGCAGCGATCGACCGGCAGCGTCGCCGCACACCAGCAGCGCCCCGGGACCGCGCCCTATCGGCTTGTGCTCGGCGCGCTCGGCGTCGTCTATGGCGATATCGGCACATCGCCGCTCTATACAGTGAAGCAGTGCTTCAACGCGCTCGGCGGCGCGACGCCGGCCGCGATCTACGGCGTGCTGTCGCTGATCACCTGGGCGCTGATGCTGGTCGTGACGCTGAAATATGTCGGCGTGATCATGCGCGCCGACAACCGCGGCGAAGGCGGCATCCTGGCGCTGACGGCGCTCGCGCTGCGCGTCGCGCGCTCGGCCTCGCGCTTTCATTGGTGGATCCTGGCGGCGGGGCTGCTCGGCGCCGCGCTGTTCTACGGCGACGGGGTGATCACGCCGGCGATTTCCGTGCTGAGCGCGATCGAAGGCCTCAACGTCGCAACGCCGCTGTTCGAGCCCTACGTCATTCCCCTCACCCTCGCGGTCTTGCTCGGCCTCTTTCTCGTGCAATCGCGCGGCACGGCGCGCGTCGGCGGCTATTTTGGCCCCGTCACCGTCATCTGGTTCGTGACGATCGGGCTCTTGGGCGCGGTCGAGATCGCGCGGCAGCCGGACATCCTGCGCGCGTTGAGTCCCGTTTATGGCTTGCGCCTCTTGGCGCAGGAGCCGGCGCGCGGCGCGGCGCTGCTCGGGGCGGTGGTGCTGGCAGTGACCGGCGTCGAAGCGCTCTACGCCGATATGGGACATTTCGGCAAACGCGCCATCCGCTTCGCCTGGCTGGCTTTCGTTTTCCCGGCGTTGCTGCTGAACTATTTCGGTCAAGGCGCCTTGCTGCTGCACGACCCCGCCATGCGCGACAATCCGTTCTACCACCTCGTGCCGAGTTGGGGCCTTTACCCGATGGTGGTGCTCGCCTCGGCCGCCACGGTCATCGCTTCGCAGGCGGTGATCTCCGGCGCCTTCTCGATGACGCGTCAGGCGGTGCTGCTCGGCTATCTGCCGCGCTTCGAGGTTCGGCACACCTCGGAGCACGAGATCGGCCAGATTTACGTGCCGAAGGTCAATCTCCTGCTCCTCGTGGCCGTGGCAGCCCTGGTGATCGGCTTCCGCAGCTCCGACAATCTCGGCACCGCTTACGGCATTGCCGTCACCGGCACCATGTCGCTGACGACCATGCTGGCGTTGGTCCACGCGATCGGCATCGCCGGCTGGAACCGCTTGGTCGCGGTGCTGGTGTTCGGCCTTTTCCTTTGCGTCGACCTCGCCTTTTTCGGCGCGAACCTCTTCAAGATCGAGGAAGGCGGCTGGTTCCCGCTCGGCGTCGCGGCAACGATCTTCGCGATCATGCTGACCTGGCTGCGCGGGCGCGAAGCGCTGCTGACCAAGCGCTGGCAGGACGCGTTGCCGCTCGACACTTTCCTCGCGACGCTCAAGCCCGACCGGCCCCTGCGCGTGCCGGGCACCGCCGTGTTCATGGTGGCGAACGACACCATCGTCCCGGCGGCGCTGCTGCACAACATCAAGCATAACAAAGTGCTGCATGAGCGCGTCGTGCTGATGAAGATCGAGACCGAGGACATTCCGCATGTCGCCGACGACCGGCGGATCGAGATCAAGCACCTCGCTCACAATTTCCATACGGTGTTGGTGCGCTACGGCTTCATGGACGAGCCCGACGTCCCGCGGGCTCTCGCCCAGCTTCGGCTGATGCAGTTCAGCTTCAACCTGCTCGAGACCTCGTTCTTCATCGGCCGCGAGAAAGTCGTCGCGGCCGACGGCCGCGGCAGCTGGACCTGGCGCAAGCGCCTCTTCATCCTCATGCAGCGCACGATGCTGAGCGCGACCGAATACCTTCGCATCCCGAGCAACCGCGTCGTCGAGCTCGGCGGCCAGATCGAAATCTGATCGCCGGCGCTTGACGAAGCCCGCCCGGCGGGCTGCGCTGGGGCGGAGGCGATTGCCTTGGCCTCACGGAGCAGGAGCCGGCGATGCGGCAGATCAGCTTTCCCTCGGGCGGTACCATTCCGGTCCTCGGCCTCGGCACCTGGCGCATGGGCGAGAGCCGAGGCAAGGCCGCCGCCGAGCTCGCCGCCTTGAAGCTCGGCCTCGATCTCGGCTTCACCCTCATCGACACGGCGGAGATGTATGGCGATGGCGGCGCCGAGGCGATCGTGCGCGAGGCCATCGCCGGCCGCCGCGACGCGATCTTCCTCGTCAGCAAGGTGCTGCCGCAGAATGCGAGCCGCGCCGGCACGGTCCGCGCCTGCGAGGCGAGCCTCCAGCGCCTCGGCACCGACCGGCTCGATCTTTATCTGCTCCATTGGGCCGGCAGCCATCCGCTCGCCGGCACGATCGAAGCCTTCGAGACGCTCAAGCGCGCCGGGAAAATCCGCCGCTGGGGCGTGAGCAATTTCGATCTCGCGGAGACGGCGCCGCTTGAAGGCAGCGGCGTCGCCAGCAACCAGGTGCTCTACAATCTCGCCCGCCGCGGCATCGAATTCGATCTCCTGCCCTGGTGCCGCACGCGCGGCATCCCGGTGATGGCCTATTCGCCGATCGAGCAGGGCCGCATCCTGAAGAACCGCACGCTTACGGAGCTCGCCAAGGCGCGCGGCTGCAGCGCGGCGCAGATCGCGCTCGCCTGGGTGCTGCGCCAGGGCGGCGTGGTCGCCATCCCCAAAGCGACCGAGCCGCAGCATGTGCGCGAGAACTTCGCCGCGCTCGATATCGCTTTGAGCGCCGAGGAATGTGCGACACTCGACAAAGCCTTCCCCCCGCCCCGCCGCGCGGCGCCGCTCGACATGCTCTGACATGCTCAAAAAGCAGAACTGCTGCCATAAAAACGGCGGAATTCCGGGCTTGTCTTGAACCCCCGCCCGGTGGTTTAGTGGTCGGGAAAAGCATCGCAAGAATCTTTAAGGGGAATGGCCCGATGCTGCTTTCGCCGATACTGCGCCATTTTGTGCGCCGCGGTACGTTGCGCGTGATCGACGCCGACGATCAGCTTCACACCTTCGCCGGGAAAGAGCCCGGGCGCACCGTCACCATGCGCTTCCACGACCGCAAGGTCGCGCGCGACCTCTTCCTTAACGCGCCGTTGAAGCTCGGCGAGGCCTTCATGGATGGCCGCCTTACCGTCGAGGATGGCAGCGTTTACGATCTGCTCGAATTGATCGGCGCCAATATGAGCCTCGCGCCGCCGCATCTGATCACGCGGATGAGCGACACGTTCGGCCGGTTGCTGCGGGTCTTCCAGCAATACAATCCGCTGTGGAAAGCGCGCCGCAACGTCGCCCATCACTACGATCTCTCCGACACGCTCTACAACCTCTTCCTCGATACCGACCGGCAGTATTCCTGCGCCTATTTCCACGATCCGAGCGATCCGCTCGAAGAGGCGCAGGCCAACAAGAAGCGCCATCTCGCCTCGAAGCTGCGCCTCGAGCCGGGGCAGCAGGTGCTCGATATCGGCTCGGGCTGGGGCGGGCTCGCGCTCTATCTCGCGCAACAAGCGGATGTGCGCGTCACCGGCATCACCCTCTCGGTCGAGCAGCTCCGCGTCGCCGAGCGCCGCGCCGCCGCGCTCGGCCTCGCCGACCGCGTCAAGTTCGAGCTCACCGATTATCGCGAGGTGACGGACCGCCGCTTCGACCGCATCGTCTCGGTCGGCATGTTCGAGCATGTCGGCGTCGTCCACTACCCCGCCTTCTTCCAGAAGGTGAAGGAGCTGCTGACCGATAACGGCATCGCGCTGCTCCATTCGATCGGCCGCGCCGACGGGCCCGGGCATACCAATGCCTGGATCCGCAAATACATCTTCCCCGGCGGCTATTCGCCGGCGATCTCCGAGGTCGTGCCGGTGGTCGAGAAGACCGGGCTCTGGATCACCGATATCGAGGTGCTGCGGCTGCACTACGCCGAGACCTTGAGGAACTGGCGCGCGCGCTTCCTCGCCAACCGCGAGCGCGTCAAGGCGATCTACGACGAGCGCTTCTGCCGGATGTGGGAGTTCTATCTCGCCGGCTCGGAAGTCGCTTTCCGTTGGGAGGGCCACGTCAATTTCCAGATGCAGATCGCCAAGCGCGTCGACTCCGTGCCGCTGACCCGCGACTACATGTTCGACTGGGAACGCAGCCACGCGCCGGCGCAGCCGCAACAGAAAGGCCGCGCGGCCTAGTCTCGCTCGGGACACATTCAATATAACCCTCGCCGCCCGCTTTGCGGGGGCAGAGGGTGCGAGCGGGTGAGGTGGGCGTCCGTTGCAACACACCTCACCCTCCCATCGCCCACGCGATGGGTCCCTCCCGCTCCCCGCTCCGCGCGGA
This sequence comes from Allostellaceae bacterium, assembly GCA_036501365.1. Taxonomy (GTDB): domain Bacteria; phylum Pseudomonadota; class Alphaproteobacteria; order ATCC43930; family CGMCC-115725; genus CAIKMD01. The sequence goes on from DASYAL010000026.1 coordinate 21,390, forward strand.
GAGGATTATTCCCGCTTTCGACTTGATCCCCGTTATCCCCGTCTTTCGAGTCGAAAGCGCGATAGCGTTGCCGGCCGCTTTTGGTAACATCGCGTGCGAACGGGGGAACGTATTGGCGATGGAAAATACCGCGACGAGCAACGTCACACCGCTCCGCGAGGGCGAGCCGGCCTACCGCCAGCCGCCCTCCAACATCGAGGCCGAGCAGGCACTCTTGGCGGCGATCCTCGTCAACAACGCCGCTTTCCACCGCGTTTCCGAGTTCCTCCGCGCCGAGCATTTCGCCTTGGGCGTCCATGGCCGGATCTATGCGGCGATCGCCAAGCTGATGGAGCGCGGCCAGCTGGCCAACCCCGTCACCCTCAAAAACCTCTTCGAGCAGGACGACGCGCTGCAAGAGGTCGGCGGCGCGCAATATCTCTCGCGCCTCGCCGCCTCGGTGGTGACGATCATCAATGCCGAGGATTACGGCCGCACCATCCACGACCTCCATCTCCGCCGCCAGCTCATCACCATCGGCGAGGACGTCGTCAACGACGCCTATCAGCACGATCTCGACCGGCAGGCGACCCGCCAGATCGAGCAGGCCGAGAAAAAGCTCTTCGACCTCGCCGAGACCGGCCAGACCGAAGGCGGCTTCCGCCCGTTCATCAGCGCGCTCTCGACCGCCATCGTCCAGGCCGAGGCCGCCTTCAAGCGCAGCGGCAAGACCACCGGCGTCTCGACCGGCTTCCTCGACCTCGACAAGCTCCTCGGCGGGCTGCATCCCTCCGACCTGGTCGTGCTCGCCGGCCGGCCGTCGATGGGCAAGACCGCGCTCGCGACCAATATCGGCTTCAACGCCGCGCGCGCCTATCGGCCAGCCAAGGCGCCCGACGGCAAGACCATCGCCGAGGACGGCGCGGTGGTCGGCTTCTTCTCGCTCGAAATGTCGGCCGAGCAGCTCGCCACCCGCATCCTCTCCGAGGAATCCGGCGTCTCCTCGAACAACATTCGCAAGGGCGAGGTCAGCCACGAGGATTTCGACCGCTTCGTCCAGGCGAGCCAGCGCCTCGCCTCGGTGCCGTTCTTCGTCGACGACACGCCGGCGCTGTCGATCGCCGGGCTCCGGACCCGCGCCCGCCGGCTGCTGCGCCAGCAGGGCCTCGGTTGCGTCATCGTCGACTATCTGCAGCTCATCCGCGGCGACGAGTACGGCACGGAGAATCGCGTCCAGGAAATCTCCGAGATCACCCGCGGCTTGAAGGCCCTGGCGAAGGAGCTCAACGTGCCGGTGGTCGCGCTGTCGCAGCTCTCGCGCGCGGTCGAGCAGCGCGACGATAAGCGGCCGATGCTCTCGGATTTGCGCGAATCGGGCTCGATCGAGCAGGACGCCGACGTCGTCATGTTCGTCTATCGCGAGGAATATTACCTGAGCCGCGGCGAGCCGGCGCGGCGCCCGGAAGAGAGCGACGAGCGCTACAATCTGCGCTATGAGGATTGGAAGACGCGGCTCGAGCAGTGTCACGGCACGGCGGAAGTGCTCATCGCCAAGCAACGCCACGGCCCGATCGGCAAGGTGACCCTACGCTTTGCCCACGAAACCACGAAATTCGAGAACTTCGTCGGCAGCGACCGCCTCCCCGATGGCATTGACTGACTCGCGCGCCCGCGGCGCCGCGCGGCCGGAGAGCCGCGCGGCCGTGCGGGGGCGGGCGGGCGAGCGCGCCGGCGCGGCGCTCGAGATCGATCTCGACGCCATCGCCGCGAATTGGCGCAAGCTCGCCGACCGGGTCGGGCCGGCGGCGCGCTGCGCCGCGGTGGTGAAGGCCGACGCCTACGGCCTCGGCATGGCGAAGGTCGCGCCCGCCCTCGCCCGCGCCGGCGCCAAGACCTTCTTCGTCGCGACCCTCGACGAGGCGCTGGAGTTGCGCGCGCTCCTGCCGCGGGCGCAGATCGCCGTCCTCAACGGCCTCGTCACCACCGCGCCCGCCGATTTCGTCAAGGCGGCGCTCACGCCCGTGCTCAACGATCTCGGCCAAGTGCGCAGCTGGCAAGCTTACGCAGCGCGGCGCGGCGGCGCCGCGGCAATGCTGCATCTCGATACCGGCATGGCGCGGCTCGGCCTGCCGCCCAAGGAGATCGCCGCGCTCGTCGCCGAGCCGGCGCTGCTCAAGGGCTTCACCCTCGCGCTGGTGATGTCGCATCTCGCCTGCGCCAGCGAGCCGGCGCATCCGATGAATCTCGCCCAGCTGCAAACGTTTCGTGCCGCACTGAAGCGCCTGCCGCTCGCGCCGGCGAGCCTTGCCGCGTCTTCGGGCGTCTTCCTCGGCGGCGATTTCCTCTTCGACATGGTGCGCGTCGGCGCCGCGCTCTACGGCGTCAACCCGACCCCGGGCCGCCCCAATCCGATGCGCCAAGTCATTCGCCTCAAAGCGAAAATCTTGCAAGTGCGCGACGTTGACAGGGGCGAGAGCGTTGGATACGGTGCCGCGCATCGCATCGACCGGCCGACACGCATTGCCACGATCGCGATCGGATATGCCGACGGGTGGTTGCGGTCGTCATCGCAGCGCGGCGCCGCCCGCATCGCCGGCAAGCCCGCTCCCGTCGTCGGACAGATCTCCATGGACCTTGCGACTCTCGACGTGACCGGCCACGATCCCGCGAATTTGCGCCCCGGCCAGTATGTCGATCTGATCGACGAGCAGTACGGCGTCGACGACGCGGCGCTCGCCGCGCAAACCATCGGCTACGAGATCCTGACCTCGCTCGGCGGCCGCTTCCATCGCCTCTATCGCGGCGGGGCGCGTTAGGCGATGGAGTTCCTCGCTTCGATCGGCCGCGTCTTCATCAATTTCCTCAATGCCAGCGGCCGGTTCGCGATCTTCACCCTCTCGGCGCTCAGCCATTGCGTCCGGCCGCCGATCTATTTTCGCCTGATCGGCCGGCAGGTGATCGATATCGGCTATTACTCGCTGCCGGTCGTCGGCCTGACCGCGGTCTTCACCGGCATGGTGCTGGCGCTGCAAACCAATACCGGCTTCAGCCGTTTCGGCGCATCGAGCGCCACCGCGACGGTGGTGGTGCTCTCGGTGACGCGCGAGCTTGGCCCGGTGATCGCGGCGCTGATGGTCGCGGGCCGGATCGGCGCCGCGATCGCCGCCGAGATCGGCACCATGCGCGTCACCGACCAGATCGACGCGCTCGCGACGCTCTCGACCAATCCGATGAAATATCTGGTGGTGCCACGCATCATCGCCGGCCTCGCCACCCTGCCGCTGCTCGTCTTCGTCGCCGACATCATCGGCGTCTTCGGCGGCTACATCGTTGCCACCTACAAGCTCGGCTTCAACCCGGCGACTTATCTCCACGACACCGCGACCCACCTCACCGCCAACGACATCTGGTCGGGTCTCATCAAAGCGGCCGTGTTCGGCTTCATCGTCGCGCTGATGGGCTGCTATTACGGCTATCACTCGCGCGGCGGCGCGCAAGGCGTCGGCGCGGCGACGACCTATGCCGTGGTCTCGGCCTCGGTGATGATTCTCTTGTGCGATTACCTCCTCACCAGCGTGCTGTTCTGATGCGCCCATTTTCAACACCGTCATTGCGAGCGCAGCGAAGCAATCCCGGAAGCACACGTGACGCGCCGGATTGCTTCGTCGCTTCGCTCCGCGCAACGACGAGGATGCGGGCGCCATGACCGACGCGGCGAAAATTTCCGTCCCCAAAATCTCGGTCAGGGGCCTCAAAAAATCCTTCGGCCGGAAAGTCGTGCTCGACGGCATCGATCTCGATGTCGGCCATGGCGAGAGCGTCGTCGTCATCGGCGGCTCGGGCACCGGCAAGTCGGTGACGGTGAAATGCATCCTCGGCCTGCTCGATCTCGATGTCGGCTCGATCAAGATCGACGGCGAGGAGGTGACGACGCTGTCGCGCGGCCATCGCGAGACGTTCATGCAGAAATTCGGCATGCTGTTCCAAGGCGCGGCCTTGTTCGATTCGCTCTCCGTTTGGCAGAACGTCGCCTTCGGCCTGATCCAGGGACGCGGCATGGATCGCCGCCTGGCCAAGGACATCGCGCTCGCCAAGCTCGGCGCCGTCGGCCTCGGCCCCGAGGTCGGCGAGCTGCGGCCGGCCGAGCTTTCGGGCGGCATGCAGAAGCGCGTCGGCCTCGCCCGCGCCATCGCCGCCGAGCCCGAGATCATCATTTTCGATGAGCCGACCACCGGCCTCGACCCGATCATGGGCGACGTGATCAACGATCTCATCGTCAAATGCGTGCACGACCTCGGCGCGACCGCGATCTCGATCACCCACGACATGGCGAGCGCGCGCAAGATCGCCGACCGCATCGCCATGATCCACAAAGGCCGCATCATCTGGGACGGGCCGGCGCGCGACATCGACCATTCCGGCAACCCTTACGTCGACCAGTTCATCCACGGCCGCGCCGACGGGCCGATCCAGATGGAAATCCGCGCGCTGTGACAGCGACAATCGCGTAAAGTAGTGCCATGGCCAAGCACGAGACTCAATTCGTCTGTCAGCAATGCGGCGCGGCGCATTCGAAATGGGCCGGGCGCTGCGACGCGTGCGGCGGCTGGAACACGCTGGTCGAGGAGGCGGTCGCCGCGGGACCGGCCAAGAGCCTCGCCAAATCCGGCTTCGGCAAGGCCAAAGGCAAGCGGCTCGAATTCACCGGGCTACAGGGCGACTCGCGGGAGATCCCGCGCCGCGTCACCGGCATCGCCGAATTCGACCGGGTCTGCGGCGGCGGCATGGTGCCGGGCTCGGCGCTGCTCGTCGGCGGCGATCCCGGCATCGGCAAATCGACCCTGCTGTTGCAGGCGGTGGCGGCGCTCGCCACCGGCCAGGGCGGCAAGCCCCATCGCTGCGCCTATATCTCGGGCGAGGAATCGCTCGACCAGGTGCGGCTGCGCGCGGCGCGTCTGGGTGTCGAGAAGGCGCCGGTCGCGCTCGCCGCGTCGACCAGCATCCGCGACATCGCCGCCAGCCTCAGTCAGGGGAGCCTCGACCATGCCGGCGGGCCCGATCTCGTGGTCGTCGATTCGATCCAGACCATGTATCTCGACACGCTCGACAGCGCGCCGGGCACGGTCAGCCAGGTGCGCGCCTCGGCGCAGGAGCTGATCGGTCTCGCCAAGACGCGCGGCTTCTCGGTCGTGCTCGTCGGCCATGTCACCAAGGAAGGCGTCATCGCCGGCCCGCGCGTCTTGGAGCACATGGTCGACACCGTGCTCTATTTCGAGGGCGAGCGCGGCCATCAGTTCCGCATCATGCGCGCGGTGAAGAACCGCTTCGGGCCGACCGACGAGATCGGCGTCTTCGAGATGACCGATCGGGGCTTGGCGGAAGTGCCGAACCCATCCGCTCTTTTTCTCGCCGATCGGCGCAAGGAAGTGACCGGCGCCGCGGTCTTCGCCGGCATGGAGGGCACGCGGCCGGTGCTGGTCGAGATCCAGGCGCTGGTCGCGCCGACCAGCTACGGCACGCCGCGCCGCGCCGTGGTCGGCTGGGACGGCAACCGCCTCGCGATGGTCCTCGCCGTGCTCGAGGCGCGCTGCGGGCTGCAGATCGGCGCGCGCGACATCTATCTCAACGTCGCCGGCGGCTTGCGCATCAGCGAGCCCGCCGCCGATCTCGCGGTCGCCAGCGCCCTGGTCTCGGCGCTCACCCTCGAGCCGATGCCGGCCGACACCGTGGTCTTCGGCGAGATCGGCCTTTCGGGCGAGGTACGGCCGGTCGGCCAGGCCGAAGCGCGCCTCAAGGAAGCGGCGAAGCTCGGCTTCGCTTCGGCCATCACGCCGCCGCGGCGCGGCGCGCGCGGCGGCGAGAACGGCGGCATCGCCTTGCGCGAGCTCGCGCATCTGCGCCAGCTCGTCGCGCTCTTCGAGGATGCCGTGCCGCAGGCGGCGCGGGTCTTGGGCACGGCGCGTTGATGAGCCTCACCGTGTTCGATTTCGTCGTCATCGGCGTGATCCTGATCTCGGGCATCTTCGCCTATGCGCGCGGCTTCGTGCGCGAGGCCCTCTCGCTCGCCGCCTGGATCCTCGCCGGCATGGTCGCCGCCTATGCCTATCCTTATGTCGTGCCGCTGGCCGAGAAGGTCCTGCCGCGCGGCATGGTCGCCAACGGCGCCGCGGCCACCGTCGTCTTCATCCTCGCTCTGGTGATTCTCCACATGATCGCCGGCGGAATGGTGAAGCGGGTGCGCTCGAGCGCGCTCTCGCCGGTCGATCGCAGCCTCGGCCTGCTCTTCGGCTTGGCGCGCGGCGCGATCATCGTCTGCCTCGCCTATATCGCCCTCGCCTGGATGCTGCCGCCGGGCAAGGAGCGGCCGCGCTGGTTCGCCGATTCGCGCTCGCTGCCCTATGTCGAGGCCGGCGCCGATGCGCTGCGCGGCTTCATCCCCCTGCCCGCCGGCGCCGGCGCGCGCATCACCGCCGGCTTCGGCAACACGGCGGCCAATTCGGCCGCCAGCGAGGCCGAGCGCGCGATCAGCGCCTTCGCCCACCCCGCCGGCGGCGCGGCGCGGGCGGCGAATGCCGCGCCGACCTACACCCAAGACGAGCAGCACGACCTCGATCGCCTCATCCAGCAGCAGCAGAATTCGAAATAGCTGCGGCTACCGGTCTTCGATCTTCGTGCCGCGTCG
>DASYAL010000027.1:0-80221 GCA_036501365.1 Allostellaceae bacterium
TTGGATCATGCGCGCAGCGCGCGGCGAATATCCCTTCGAACTCGCCGAGACGCTCGCCTGTGCTTTCGGCCGCGAGACGGCAGCGGAATGGATTGACTACGCGCCGCGCCTGTCGCTGCTCGATCAAGGCATTTTGGACAAGCCGTCCGCGCCTCTGCTGTGCGTGAACGGCGTCGACGATTCGGTCTTTCCGATCGAAGACATGTACCTCCTGCTGCGGCACGGTAGCGTAAAAGCCGCACGCTTCTTTCCCGGTGGTCACATGGGCCACGGCCCAGACCTATTTCCACAGATCGTCGCCTGGATAACCGAACAGGTGACGCGGCGCTGAGGTCAAGGGCACATTCCACGGTTCCACATTCCTGAACAGCGAGGCTTCAATGGATTCGGCGACTTCTTCTCAGAGCAAGCTGAGCGCTTCCCGCAAGAGACATCTTGTGATTGCCATCATCTTTGCTGCTACCGGCTTCGCGCTCCTGGCACCCACGCGCCTCGACATCGCGATCATCCTGAAGGAGGTCATGAGTGCAATCGGCGTGACGAGTCTCGCCGCCGCGGGGATGATCTCGACCGCGACCCTTTTGGGGGACGGCCTTACCGAGATGTTCTTCGGACATATCTCCGACCGGTGGAGCCGCACCGGCACGCTCGTCCTCGGCATCACAGTCTATTCGCTGTTCAGCGTTTTGACCGCCGTCGCGACAAATCTGACGACTTTGTACCTAATGCGGATTTTGCTCGGCGTCGGCCAGGCAATGTTCATTCCCGCCTATTTCGCCTTCATCGGAGGAATCTACGGCAAGCGTCGCGGCCTTCTGCTCGGGAGCCTCGCGGGCATGTTCACGGTCGGAGCCGCGGTAAACCCGATCCTCACCGAAGACATGTTTCGCGCCACCGGCGCTTGGCAGACGCCATTCATCGGATTCGGCGTTTTCGGACTGATCCTCGCCGGCTGCATCTTCTTGGTCGGACGCGGCGCAAACCCAATCTATGAGACCCGGCTGCGTGACCTCGCGGCACCGACGGTAACGCACACCCAATCGCGCTGGGCCTGGCTCACCAATCGCAACATGCTATTGCTCCTGGTCGTCATGATGTTTTGGGGCCTGACGCAGTACGGGTTCCTCGGCATTTTCGTAACCTATCTGCGCACCGCGCAGCACTTCACGTTGTCGGAAGCCGCGGGGGTTGCTTCGATCGCCGGCTGGTCGGCTTTCGCCTTCAGCTTCATCGCCGGATACATGTCCGATCACCTGGGCCGCCGGCGCACGTTGATGTTGATGGGCTGCATCGCGCTGATCCTCGCCGCGCCGCTCTTTGTGCTTCCGCAGAGCTTCTGGTCAGCGGCGATCCTCGCCGCGATCTTCCAGGCGGCGAATGGCACCTTCTACCCGCTGGGCGTTGCCTACGCGCAGGATTTCGCCCGCGCCGAGGATCTCGGCGCGCACAGCGGCGCAGTGAGCGGCGTTGGCCATCTCGTCGCCGGCTTCTCGGGCTTTATCGTCGGGGCGTTGGCGCAGGGCTTCGGATACGCGGCGCTGGGCTGGTTCTTCGTCGCGACGAGTGCGGTCATTGTCGTCGCTATCGCGCTCACGCGCGAGCCGGGCCGCATCGCGCAACCAACGCTCGCGCCGCAGTTGCCTTAAAGCACGAGGGGCCGGGCTGGTTCAGATCAGCACGGGTGTCGGCCTCGTCGGCACCCCTGCCGCCGCGATCGAAATGTTGTGCGCTTACGCGGCCGCGGTCGGCTGGCTTCGAGAGTGCATCACTTCATATCCTGCCCTCGACCATGCCAGCCAAGGTCGCTGAACGTGCCATGCGGCACTTCTCGATCGAGGCGATGCCGAAGCTCACGTCGCTTTAACCGAAACGTGGCTGCTGTTCGTCCTATCCGCGTTTGTCTACCACACCCTCGGTAGACCCTCGCCCGACGGCGCGGCACCATCGGAGCGATCCTGCAAAGCGGTGGCCCGCTCGGCAATCGCGTCGAATGTCGCCCACGGCGCCTCGCGAACGCTGTGCGCGCGGACGACAACGCCGGGACCCGAATAGAATTTCTCGTATTGGAGATGACGACCCGCGAATTCGAACCCCACCAGGTCCCAGGCGAGGCGATAGAGTTTCATACGATCGCGTGCACTCGCATTGGCCGACCACCAATGGGCATCGAATTTGCCGGCCAGTTCCTCATTCCCGAGAACCGACACATCGGCCGGCATTTGGAAGATGCTCCCGCCGGTCAGCTCGCGCAGCATCTCGACGATGGCACTGTGGTTCTCGGTGCACCAATTGAGCGCGGCGTACATGATTCGGCGGTTGAAGCAGACGTAGCCTTCCGGCCCGCCGGGCCAGTTCTCGAAAGCGTCGATCTGACCATGGACGAGGCCGCCGATCAGAGCCTCGTAGGACGCCATCTGTCCCAGCATGTCGCGAACCGCCGGGATGTTATCGGTGCCCGATACCTTGGCCACACGGTTCAAGACGCCGCAAAGCAGACCCAGCTTGGCCCAGAAGCGGACATTCGACTGGTGATTGCCCAAACACTGGCCCGGCGTCTGCTGATAGATATGCCGCGTCATTTCCGTGTCGCGATGCACGAACACCCGTTCCCAGGGCACGAACACGCTTTCGCACATGACGATGGCATCGCTCTCGTCGAAATGCGCCGCCAGCGGATAATCGAAGGGGCTCATGAGCTCCGACGCGAGGGGCTTGCGCGACCACAGCGACAAGCCGGGCGCGTTGCACGGCACGGCGCACGTGATCGCCTCCGCGGTCTGGCTTGGTGCGACCGGATGCGCGTTTCCGATCCAAATCTCGTCGGCGTAGACGGCGCCGGTTGCGAGCATCTTCATGCCGCTGATAACGACGCCGTCATCGCGTTCGCTCACCACGCGCAGGCCCGGCGTCGGCTTACCAGACCGCGCGTGAAAATCGGGATCGCGCGCGCCCGGCGGCGGCACGATCGCATAGGCGGCGAAGATGTCGTTACGACGGGAATATTCATAGTGACGCAAGATATTGGCGCCGAAGCCTGGGCCGATGCGGTCGAACACAGCGGCGCCCATCGCAAGGCCGGTGAGCGTGCTCCCGGTGTGATCCGGCGCGCGCCCGAACAGTCCGAACGAGAAATCCGCGATCAGCTTATGTGCCCGCATTCGCCGCGCCAAATCCTCGCGACAACGCGGCCGCAAGAACCACATACTGTAATCGTCGCCGTCCTCGGCAAATGAAAGAATACCGCGCTGCGCGTGATCGGCTTTCCAATCGTAGAGCGCCGCGAGTGAGCGAGCCGCGCCGCGGAACCCCGGATGTGCCGCTATATCTTCGACGCGGTCGCCGCCGACGTAAACGACACGGCCGTCGTTAAGGCCGTTGAGGAAATCGCGGCCCGTCTTCAGCATGACATGTGACCTCCGGTGATACACCGCGTTTTTATCGGCGGCTAAAGACGTGGCGCAGTTTAGCCCCATCGGCCGACGGCATCTCTCCGATTTCTATCAATCTGCCGGTGCCGGAAAGCAGATGATCGACGCCGAGCAATCAAGACCGGTGTTAGGGGCGTCGAGCTGCTGGCCGCAAGATACCTGACTTCCCAGAAGGCTAGACTCAGCTGCAAAAGCGCCGCGCGATTACTCTCATTTCGGATTACGGCAGTCTCGGTCCAATATCGCGCCGAGGTCGACGCCGCCGATAGTATCGCCCGCGTGAAACGACGAGATCACATTAATTACCATTCCGGCGATGGCGATCGGATGGGCGGGATTCCAAGACCCGTCCTGGTTGTGCGTGAAGTCGCTGCAACTCAGATCCAAATTCGCCAGGGGCGGAACCGGGGCGGCAAGTGCTGTCGATGCGGGTGCGGCGACGCCCGCAAAGAGAATCGCTGCGCACAGAATTTTCGAGCCGCGGCTTGCTGTCATGATGATATCTCAAGCTGCCAAGAGCAGACGGCATCCTGCCACGAATCGGGACGGTTTGCGCATAAAGAAAAGCCTCAGCCGAAGCGGGCCGAGGTATTCAGGTGGCGCCAACCCGGACGACCGTGCCGCGATCGCCGAAGCGCGATATCAATCATCGCCGGCCGCTGCCGTCAGTCGCGGACGATAAGGTCCTCCGCACGATAGGCGCCCGGATGACGAACCGCCACATTGCGCAGATCGCGAACCGTCGGAGAGCCGAGCTGGCCGAGCGTCGCGCGCAGCTCGTCGATGAAGATGCGGATCATGTGCGCGGGACCCTTTTCGCCCAACGCGCCGAGGCTCCAGAGGAAAGGCTTTCCCGCCAAGGCCGCATCGGCGCCGAGCGCGATCGCGCGCGCTATATCAACGCCCGTCCGAATGCCGCTGTCGTAGATGATGGTCATCCGTTTCCCGACCGCCGATGTAATCGCCGGCAAGGTATCGATCGGCGCCGGCAGCGCGTCGATCTGTCGGCCGCCGTGATTGCTGACCACGATGCCGTCGAGACCGAGCGCAGCGGCTTTCTCCGCATCCTCGGGATGGAGCACGCCCTTCGCCACTAGAGGCTTCTTCCACTTATCCCGATAACGCGCGACCTCGTCCCAGGTGAATGCCCCGCCGCCTTCGCGCTGCTGAAAGGCGGTGGCCGCCTCGATGCCGGTATCAGCCCCCATATAGGGCTGCAGATTGACGAATCGCGGAATCCCGTTGCGCATCAGTGCGCGCGTCCAATGCGGCGAAGACAGCGCATCGAGTTTCAGGCGGGTGGTCAGGCGGAACGGCGTGACGATGCCGCTTTTGACCTCGCGCGTCCGCACCGTGCGGATCGGCGTGTCCATCGTCAGCATCAGGACATGAACGCCGGCGGCGTCGGCGCGTTTCACGAGATCGAGGCCGATGGCGTGCTCGTTGCGGGCAAAGCGATAGAGCTGGAACCACAAGACGTCGGGCGCCAGCCTCGCCGCCGTATCGAGGCTGATGCCGGACAACAGGCCAAGCGTGTAAGGCACGCCCGCCGCCTGGCACGCCTTGGCCAGATACGTTTCCGCGCCCGGGTAGACCGTGCCGGGTCCACCCACCGGGGCAACGCCAATGGGCGCTGCGTAATGTCTCCCGAACAGTTCGCAGTCCGCCGGCGGAGGCGAAACCACCCTGCCATAGCGCGGAACCATTTCGATCGCGTCGAAAGCGTTGTTGTTGCGCGCGATGCCGGTATCCGATCCGCCCGCGCCGCCATCGCAATATTCATAGGCGAAATTCGGCAGCCTTTTCTTCGCATGCGCCCGCAGATCCGCTGAGGTCGGGAATCGGCGCTTGAGCGCCAGACGTTCCGCTGCCTCAGCCGGCGTCGGTTGGGCGACGCGTGGCCCCGCTGCGATGACGGACGTTGAATCGGGCATCCTGCCTCCGATGGATTCAGATCATTCAAGGAAAATCGCGCGTGAACCGTACTCTATGGCGGTCGTTGTCCGTGAGCTTAGCCGGTCATGGGCTTACCCGCGAACCCTTCGCCAAAGCCATCAGCCACAGTCGGTCGCGATAGCTGAAGAGTCTATGGTTAAAGCGGCGAAGAGCCTGTTTTGCCGGGGCTTTTCGCGCCCGCGTCGCCGCGCCGCATTAGCCGCCGATTAATTTCTCGATGATAAGACCAAGGGGTAGAACCTTCGGGAACGCGTCAGGCCATGAAATCAGCGCTGAGCTACCGGAGACATGCCAGCATGATCGCCGAGCCTGGCCGTGGCGCCGTCCTCGTCTCGATCGCGCTGGTCGCGCTCATCATCTTTCTCGACGCGCTGATCGCGGGCGGCGGCGGGGTGCCGTGACAAAACGGCCAGCCGGGCGAGGTAGCCGCCCGGCGCGATCCCCGCTTCAAACATGGTGAAGCGCGCGTAAAACCCGGTAAACTTCGGGCAAAAGAACCGAGGATCGGGAGGACATTATCATGCGCGCAAGAAAGAGGCTGGTGCTGGGGCTCGCCATCATGGCAGCAGGCACCCTGGCCGCGACAGCACCGGGCCGCGCCGCCGATTGGCCGCCGGCGTTGCAGAAAGTCATCGCCGTCGCCAAGCAGGAGGGCATGCTGACGCTCAGCACCTCGGGCAATGTCATCGGCGGCGCTGACGGCGCGGCGCCGATCAAGGCCGGCCTCAAGCGCATGTTCGGTGTCGATATCCCGGTGGAATGGGCGCCGGCGCCGTCTTTCGCGCCGATGCTCGCGAAGATTCAGCAGGAGTATCAAGCTGGCGTGCCGGCATCGAGCGACATCTATTTCGGCGCTGCGCCGCAGCTCGGGCCTTATATCGACACCGATCTTTTCCGCAAAATCCCCTGGGCGCAGTATTGGCCCGACCGGGTCAAGGACAGCGCGGTCGAGCAGGATCGCTCGCTGCGCTTCGAGACGTTCCTGCCCGGCATCCTCTACAACGTGCAGGCGGCGCCCTGGGTCAAGGATATCCACGTCATCGCCGACGTCCTGAAGCCCCAATACAAGGGCAAGTTCGCGACCACGCCCTATCTCTCGGGCTTCGACGCGCTGGTCGCGCAAGGCGCCTGGGGCAAGGCCAAGACCGAGGCGTTCGTCACGAAGCTCGCGGGTCAGGTCAGCGGGCTGATGGCGTGCAGCGGCACCGACCGCATCGCCTCGGGCGAAGTGCCGGCACTGGTCATCGATTGCAGCGGCAGCGCCCAGAACATCTCGCGCTATCACGGCATCCTCGACACGCAGATACCGAGCGACATCGCAATGCGCCGCTATGTCTACGAACAGATCCCGAGCAACGCCGCCCATCCCAACGCCGCGATCCTCGCCGCGCTCTATCTCGTCTCGCCGGAAGGCCAGCACGACGTCGCTCTCGGCATGGACGGCATCGACGACGACGATTACCCCGAGACTTGGGCGCATCGCCGGGTCGCCACGCTCCAGGCAGAGGGAGTGACGTTCCGCATCGTCGACATCGCGTGGTGGAAGACCAACCCCAATGTCGATCAGGATTTCAACGCCCTCGTCAAGCTGTTGCAGAAGAACTGAACCGGCGCCGCCACGGGCGGACGGTGGAGGGGCCTCGATCCGAGGCAAAGACACCCTCCCCCCCGTGTTCTTTGCCGGGGAAATCCGTTAGATTTAAGGCGTCGCCAAGAAACGCGGACATTCCAACGCGTTGACGAACGGTAGGGGGCGCTCGGGTAACGTAGGATCGAGCAACCGCCGGCAGGGGGGTTATGGATCGGACGCCGCAGACTAAGAGCCCGGTCATCAGCTTGGCTGATGTGTCCGTCGAGCTCACCGGTGACCGGATTTACGACGCGCTCGATTTCACGGTGTCGAACGGCGAGTTCCTTTGCATTCTGGGACCGTCCGGCTGCGGGAAATCGACCTGTCTGCGGCTGATCGGCGGGCTCCTCCCGGCCAGTCACGGCCGCGTCGCGGTCGGGGGCCGCTCGCCGGCCGAAGCCTGGGATCAAATCGCTTATGTCTTCCAGGCTCCGCGGCTCGTTCCTTGGCGCTCAGCGCTCGGCAACGTGATGCTCGCCAAAGAGCTTCGCTTCGGCCGCGGCAACAAGCGCGAGCGCGAACAGGAATGCCGCGCGCTGCTCGATCTTGTTGGGTTGGCGAAGGACGCCGATAAATATCCGCGCATGCTCTCGGGCGGCGAGCGCCAGCGCGTGGCGATCGCGCGGGCCTTGGCGGTCGATCCGAAGATCATCCTGATGGACGAGCCTTTCGCCGCACTCGATCTCAACACCAGGCGGCGGCTGCGCGCCGAAGTGATCGGGATCTGGGAGAGCACGGGCAAGACGATCGTCTTTGTCACTCACGACATCGACGAGGCGCTGATGCTCGCCGACCGGGTGATTCTGATGTCCAATAAGCCAACGCGCGTGATGGAGACGATCGCGATCAAGACCCTGCGACCGCGCGCCATCGAAACCTCCGCCGAGCTGCGCGGCCATCGCGACCATCTGCATCGGCTTTTCCGCGGGCTCGAGCCCGAAGCGGCGGAGATCAACGACCTTGAACCGGCGAGGACAAAGTGACCAAGCGATTTTTGATACCCATCTTGGCGGCGCTTGCCGCCGCGCCCCTCCCTTCCGCGGCGAAGGATAAGATCAGCTATGCCTATCTCATCGATCCCGCGCTCGACGGCGTGCTCTACGGCATCAAGAGCGGCAAGGTGACGTCGCCGAACGTCGACATCGTTGCGACGCCGCTGCCGATCCCCGCGCTGATCCAGTCGACGACGACCAAGCAATACGACGTCGTCATGAACGCGGTCCTGTCGATCCCGCGCGCGCTCGATCAGGGCCTTCGCATGGAGATTCTCTCGACCGCACTACGCTCGGTCGAGGGATCGGAAAGCGGTGGCGTCTGGGTCAAAAGCGACGGGCCGTTCAAGACGCTCGCCGATCTCAAAGGCAAGACCCTCGGCGATACCGCGCTCGAATCAACCGGCACGACCTGGACGCGCATCGCGTTGTGGAAGGCGCATGGCGCCAATGTCGCGTTGGACGATGGCGATTTCAAATGGGTGCAGATGCCCGCGACGGAGCTGCTCGGCGCCTTGCAGACCGGTCACGTCGACGCGGCCAATCTCATCCACCTGCAGGTCTTTCAGGCGCTGAAGTCCGGCACCTATCGCTCGCTCCTGCCGACCGCCAAGGACATCAATACGACGTTCCGCGTCGCGCCGGTCTCGGCGGTGAACGTCGCCTATCCCGAGCGGGTCGATGCCCACCCCGAGGACTACAAGGAATTCGACCGCATGTTGAAGGAATCGGTCGATTACGCGAACGCGCATACCGACGAGGTCGGCAAGGCGATCGCCGATGAGTTCAAGATCTCGCCGGAATTCTTCGGTTGGTGGCTGAAGAATTACTCGACCTTTCCCGGCGTCGTGAGCGCGGGCGATCTCAAGTCGATCGAGGTGGTGTGGGAGAACGCGAAGGCGCTCGGCCTGATGGGCGATTATCCCAAGGCAGAGACGGTCGTTTGGAAAGATGCCATCCGCGAATAGCTTCACGGAGATCGGGCGACGGCCGGTCGGAGCGGCATGGACGGTCGAGCGCCGCTCGCGGCTCGCCGCTCATCTTTTCACCCTCGCCTTCCTCCTCGCTTGGTGGGCGTATAGCCTGGTCGTGCCGGCTTTCGTGCTGCCCGGCCCGGTGCCGGTCGCGGTCCGGCTGTTTCAGTTCTTCACGACCTACAATCTTTATAAGCAGGCCCTCGCCTCGCTCGAGCATATCGCGGCGGGAATTGCGATTTCCTTCGTGGTCGGCAGCGTGCTCGCGTTTCTCGCGCATTACGTGCCGGTGTTGCGGCTGGCGATCCACGGCAGGCTCTCGCCCTTCCTCAATTCCTTTTCGGGCATCGGCTGGACGCTGCTCTCGATCGTCTGGTTCGGGGTCAACGAATTCACGATCGTATTCGCGATCACCGTGGTCCTGACACCCTTCGCGATCATCAATATGCGCGAGGGGCTGGAGACGCTCGATCGCGAGCTCTTGGAGATGGCAGCGAGCTTCACGCGCAGCCGCTGGCGGCAATTCATCCGCATCGTGCTGCCGGGATTGGTGCCGTTCGTCTTCGCTACCTTGCGGATCAGCTTCGGCGTGTCGTGGAAAGTGGCGCTCGGGGCCGAGTTGTTCGGCGGCCGCACCGGCTTGGGTTATCTCTTCAACCTGGCGCAGCAGAATTTCGACGTGCGCCTCATCCTCGTGGTCATCGTGATCATCATCGCTTTTGTCTACGGCACCGATCGGTTGGTGTTCGCGCCGCTGCAGGCGCGTTTCGGCCGGGCCGAGGCCGGACTCGCATGACGATCCGGGCGCGCCTTTCCGAACGGGCGATCGCCGACGGTTTGGTGGTCGCCGCCATTGCCGGCTGGTGGCTCTTGTCGCTCCAGCTGCCCGAGTTTCTGATGCCGAGCCCATGGCAAGTCGCGACGCGGCTCGTCGATCTCTTCGTTACGCCGTCGCTGCTCGCGGACGTCGCGGCGAGCGCCGCCCGCGTCGTCACGGCGGTGGCGCTCGCGACCATCCTGGGCGCAATCCTCGCGCTCATCCCCTATCGCTGGCCGGTCGCCGATGCCATCGTCCGCGATCGCATCACGCCCTTCCTCAACTCCTTTCCTTCGGTCGGCTGGGCGATCCTCGCCATGATCTGGCTCGGCACGACCGACGCCGCCGTCCTTTTCGTCGAGGTCGTCATTCTCACACCGTTCTGCTTGATCAACCTCCTCGAAGGCCTGAAAGAACTCGACGGCGAATTGATCGAGATGGGGGCAAGCTTCACACGCCATCGCGGGCGGCATTTCTGGAAACTTGTCGCGCCGATGCTGCTGCCTTACGTAATGTCGGCAGTCCGAATCGCTTATGGCGTCGGATGGAAGATCGCGCTGGTCGCCGAGCTGTTCGGCGTCTCGAGCGGCTTGGGTTACCTTATGCTGAAAGCCGAGATCGTCTCGGACGCCGCGACCGTTTACGCGACCTGCTTCGCCATCGTGCTGCTGTTCATCGCCGGCGAGAAGCTGATCATCGATCCGCTGTCGCGGGTGATCGCGTACCGATAAGGAGAAAGCCCATGCTCGCCGCCGATCTTGTCCTGCGCCGCGGGAACATCATGACCTTCGATGCCGAGGGAACGCGGACGGATGCGATCGCGCTCGCCGGCGGGCGCATCCTCGCGCGCGACAAGGAGGCCGAAGCGCTGACCGGCCCGGCGACGCGCGTGATCGATCTTGGCGGCCGCACCGTCATTCCCGGTCTCTTCGACAGCCACATCCATACGATGATGGGCGGGCTCAACGAAATGGCAGTGGATCTCGGCAAGGCGCGCTCGATCGCCGATGTGCAAGCCGCCTTTGCCGAGCGCGCGCGGATCACGCCCAAAGGCCAATGGATCCGCGGCGCCAGCGGTTGGCACGAAAGCCAGCTTGCCGAAGGGCGGCTGCCGAACCGTTTCGAGCTCGACAAGGCAACGCCCGACCATCCGGTGATGATGCGGCGCGGGGGCCATGTCGTCGTCGCCAACAGCGCCGCGCTCGCGATCGCCGGCATCAACCGCGCGACGCCCGATCCCCAGCACGGCGTGATCGTGCGCGATGCCGAGACCCGCGAGCCCACGGGAGTTCTCGTCGAGCGCGCCGCGTTTTCGCTGCTGCTGAAGCACGTCCCGCCACCGACGCGGGACGAGCTGGTCGAGGGGCTGAAGCTCTTCACGCGCAAGCTCAACAGCCGCGGCATCACCAGCACGCTGGAGCCCGGCCTCACCCTTGACGAGATCGCCGCCTATATGGAGCTGTGGCGGCGCAAGGAGATGACGACGCGGGTGCGCCTGTTGCAGCGCGTCCACTGCCTCGACGACGTCAGCGCGCTCTCCTCCGTGCTCGCCCCGGAATTCGGCGATGATCGCCTGCGGATCGGCGGCTTCAAATTCTCCGCCGATGGCGGCATCGAAGCGGCTTTCATGCATGATCCTTATCGCGTGGTCGAGGGCGAGCAGCCCGATCCGAATTTCACCGGCAAGCTGGTCCTGCCGCCGGGCGGCCTCGACGAGTTGCGTGAGATGTTCACCGTCGCCGCCTCGCGCGGCTGGCAATTCCAAGTGCACATGGTCGGCGATGCCGCGATCGACGCGATCCTCGAGGTGGTGGCAAAGGTGGCCGAGAAATATCCGCTCGGGACGCTGCGTTGGGTGATGGTCCATATCTTCCTGCCGAACGAGCGGGCGTTGGCGACAATCAAGCGCCTCGGTCTGCGCGCGACGGTGCAAGACCAGCCGGTGAAGCTCGGCCACAACATGGTGCGCTATTGGGGCGAGGCGCGCGCCGCCCGCTCGATTCCGGTGCGAACGATCGTGGGCGCGGGAATTCCAACCGGCGGCGGCACCGACGCGCCGGTGGTGGACTGGAATCCGTTCGAATCGATCTGGTGGATGGTGACGCGTCAGGTCTATCTGCGCGACAAGACCCGCGTCCTCGGGGCGGAAGAGGCGATTGATCCGGGCACCGCACTCGAGCTTTACACCCGCGGCAGCGCCGAGACCTGCTTCATGGAAAGCGCGGTCGGCACGCTGGAAGAGGGCAAGCTCGCCGACCTCGCGGTGCTGACGGACGATCCCTTCACCGTTCCGCCCGATCGCCTGAAAGACATTCGCTCGGCTTTGACCGTGAGCGGCGGCCAGATCGTCCATCGCGAGGGTCTTTGAGCATGACGCTCACCCGGATCTTGTCGCAGCATGCGCGACGGCATCCCGGCCTGCTTCCCGCCGACGCGTTCCCGCCCCTCGCCGCGCTCACCGACAATTATCCGCTCCTCCCTTTCAACGACATCTACGCCACCGTCGGGGCGATCGGCCTTCGGCTCGGCGCGCGTGCCAAAGAGCTCGCGGGCAATCCCGTCCGCATCCGCGGCTATATGGCGCCGCCGGATTTGGACAAAAGCGATTTCTTCGTGCTGACCCGCGCGCCGGCCTTCACCTGCCCGTTCTGCGACCCGGGGACGAACTGGCCGGACGACGTCGTTCTCGCCCTGCTCGACGGCGACACCCGGTTCGTCGATCCTGCGCAACCCATCGAGGTCGTGGGCGAACTCGAACTCGGCGCCAAGCTCGACATCCGCACCGGCGCCACCCGGCTGGTGCGGCTGCGCGACGCGCGCTGGCAGCCGGTCGCCGTGACGGCAAAGACCGCCTGAGAGCGCGGCCGCAGGCGCCGCGTTTAGCTCGCGCCGGTCTGCTGATTCTTCTGCCGCAGCTTGTCGGTCAGCGTGGCGACATTGCCGCCGCCTTGCGCGATGACGTCGGCGAATTCCTGGCGATAGGTCACGAGCTCGCTCACGCCGCCAACGGTGACATCGGTGATCTTATAGCCGCCATTGGCGCTGGCGACACGCCAATCGACCTTGACCGGCGGCTTGCCGTTGGGCTGCTCGATCTCGCTGTTGATGACGGTGCTGGTCGGGCTCTCCGCTCGCTGGCCCGTGACGGCGAGCTTCTGCCCGCTGTATTGGCTGAAATCCGCCCAGTAGACGTTGACCATGTAGGTCTTGAACACCTGCTGGAAATCGGCGCGCTGCTGCTCGGTCGCGGTTCGCCAGTAGGGACCGAGGATGAAGCGCGCGATGCCGTCGACATCGAACGACTTGTCGACAAGGCTGGCGAATTGCTGCTTGCGCTGTGCCGCCGGCGCCTGCTTGTCGCCGATGAGCTGGATCACCTGGTCGCCGAGGCCGGACACGAATTGCCTGGCCTCCGCACCCTGGGCCGGCGCCTGCGCGAACACCGGTGTCGTTGCGACGACAAGTACGAAACCGAATGCGGCAACGAGCGGACGTATCATCGATCTCACCCCTTGGCTGGAAATGGCCCCGAGCGGCCCTGATCTTAAAGCCCCATCGGGCCGGTTTTGTTGCGTGACGGCTTCTCCGCATGCGGCGGGGGGACTAGTCTCGACCCCAGAGCAGGGAGGAAGACATCGCTCCGATCATTTCGCGACGCGCTGCGCTGGCCGGCATGGGCGGGGCGCTAGCGCTCTTCGGTACAGGCGCGGCGAAAGCCGCGGACAAGCTCCGCGTCGGCAAGGCCGTCGCCGAGAATTTCGGCTATGTGCCGCTCGATATCGGCATGCAATACGGCATCTTCCAAAAGCACGGTTTGGCGATCGAAGAGATCGGCTTCACCGGCGGCGCCAAGATCGCCCAGGCGATGGCCGCGGGTGCCGTCGACATCTCGTTGAGCGCCGGTCCGGACATGCAATTCGTCGCCAAAGGCGCACCCGAGATCGCGGTCGCCTCGATCACCGAATCGCCGGTCTTCATGGGCCTGTGCATCGACAAGGACTCGCCGGTCCGCAGCATCGACGATCTGAAAGGCCAGCAGATCGGCATCGCCAGCCTCGGCTCGCTGACCTATTGGTTGGTCGATGAGCTGAACCGCGTGAAAGGCTGGTCGGGCGACGATCGCGCGAAGCAGGTCGTGGTCGGCGGCTCGACGGCTGCGAGTCTCGCCGCGCTCAAGACCAAGCTGGTCGCGGCAAGCCTGAGTGCGACGCAGACCGGCTTCCTGCTCGAGGAACAGGGCGAAGGCAGGCTGCTGGCGGATTGTGGACAATATGTCGGACCGTTCGAGCTCTTTACTACCTTCGCCAGCACGGCCCTTACGCAGCAGAACCCGGACGCGGTGCGCAGCTTCCTCGCCGCCTGGTACGAGACGGTGGATTTTATGAAGAATCACAAGGACGAAATCGTGCCGCTCGCCGCCAAGGCGATGACCTATCCGCCCAAGGTTGCGGCGCGTGCTTACGATGTCTTCATGCCAAAGATGTCGACCGACGGCAGGCTGCGGCCCGCGGCGATCGAAGCGCTGAAGAGCTCATTCGCCGATCTCAAATCGATCGATGGGCCGGTCGATATGACGAAGCTCTACACCGAAGCCTATCTGCCGAAGACCTGAGCGCCAGGCCATGATTGGCTGGACGGAGTCGAAAATCGAATCCGCCTCAGCCGTGAATCATGGTCTAAATCTTAGAATCGTGCGCTAGCGCCAGCGCGGCAACAGGCGCTGCGCATTGCCGCATTCGATCGCATCGAGCTCGGCTTCCGAGAAGCCGCAGGCATTGAGCCCGCTGACGTGATCCGCCGCGTTGCGGAACGGGAAGTCGGTGCCGAAGAGAAATTGTGTGATCGCGACGAATTCCGTGATCGACGCCATCGCCGAGGGATGCGAGGCCTGCGCCGTGTCGTAATAAAAGCGCTGGAGATAGGCGATGACGCCATCGGGCACGCGCTCGGCCAGCGTTTTGTCGCTCAGCGCATGGCGCGTGAAGCGCTCGAGGATGAACGGCATGGTGCCGCCGGCGTGCGAGAAGATGAAGCCGATATCCTTGAAGCGATGCGCCGCGCCCGAGAACAGCAGCCGGGCGATGGCGCGGCTGGTATCGGCGGTGAATTCGATCACCGAATCGTCGACATCGGGCAGCATGTTCTGCATGCAGTCGGCGCTGATGGGATGGGTATAGACGACCGCCTTGCGCCGATGGAGCTCTTCGAACAGCGGGAAATAATGCGGATCGCCGAGCCATTTATCGCCCATGTTGGTCATCAGGGTGATGCCGTCGGCCTTGAGCACGTCGAGCGCGTATTCCGCCTCGCGCAGGCTGCCCTCGATATCGAAGATCGGTACCGCGGCAAAGACGCCGAAGCGGCCGGGATGATCGGTCGCCTGGCGGGTCATGAATTCGTTCCATTGCCGCGCCATCGCGCGGTTGCGCGCCTGATCGCCGGCACGCCACACCGCAGCGCGGTTCGGCATCGACAAGATCGCCGTGGCGACGCCGTTCTTGTCCATGTCTTCGAGCGAGACCGCCGCCATCCAGCTCTTGATTCCCGGCGAGCCGCTGACGCGGCCCCCCATCAATTCGAGAACCGGCGTCGGGTGATGGTGAACGTCGATGCGATACGGTTTGGCCATGCGTGTCTCCTCCCGCGAATGTACTACACTGGCGACAGAAGCGATAAGGAGGAGCGCCCCCATGAATGTCGAGCAGCTGGCCGAGGAATACGCCGTCAAGCGCGTGCGCCAGATCTGGGCTTTCGCCCGCGATCATGGCGAATGGGAGACGATGCGCGCCTGTTTCCATCGCGACGCGACGGTCCGCGTGGCGTGGTATTCGGGGCCGGTCGCCGGCTTTCTCGATGAAACGATCGCATCGGCCAAAAAACGGCCGCCCGGCGAGAGCAGCAAGCACTGGTTCGGCAATTCGCGCGCCTGGGTAAAGGGCGACCGCGCGCTGCTCGAAAGCGATGCCATGGTCCTGGGCCGCACCACCTTCAGCGGCCATATGTTCGATTTCACCCTTTATATCCGGCTCTACGACCGGCTGGAGCGGCGCCAGGGCGAGTGGAAAATCCTTCGCATGGATGCGATCTACGACAAGGACCGGCTCGATCCCGTGCTCGCCGGCTCGATCCCGGCGGGCTTCTTCGATGGCGTTGATCTGCGGGGCCCGCAGGCCGCGCTGGCTTTGATGAAATGGCGGCTCGAAAAACGTGGCGGCAAGCTCGCGGAGTTGCCGCTCGGCGGCACGGCGAGCGAGAAGCAGCTCCGCGCCGAGAACGAGACCTGGCTCGCCGGCGGATAACGCGACGGAGCCGAAGGAAGGATGTCATGCTCTTGACGGTCTTCCTGACGATCCATATCGCCGCCGGCACCCTCGGCCTTGCGAGCGGGACGGTGGCGCTGCTGGCGCGGAAAGGCGAGCGCATCCATCGCCGCGCCGGCACGCTGTTCTTCTACGCCATGGTCGCCAACACCCTCGCCTCCTTCGTGCTCGCGACCCTCCACCCGAGCGCCTTCCTCTTCGCGATCGGCGTGTTCTCGCTCTACCTCGTCTTCGCCGGCTGGCGCGCCGTCGTCGCGCGCGGCCCCAAGGTCCAGCCGGTCGATTGGGCGGCGGCGTGGATCATGATCGCGGCCGGCCTCTTCATGATCGGCCGCGCGGGGAACAAATGCTCACGGGCGCGATCGAACTCAACCCCGCGCTGCTGGTGTTCGGCATCCTCGGCGGCGCGCTTGCCGTGGACGACGTGCGCACGTTCATCCACACACTGCCGCGCGGCCCCGAGCGGCTGAGCCGTCATCTCGGACGCATGGTCGGCGCAATGATCGCGGCGACGACCGCTTTCGCGGTCGTCAACCTGACGCAGCTGCCGCAGTTGGTACCATGGCTTGGTCCCACGGCTATCGGCGTGGTGCTGATCGTCTATTGGAACATCCGCGTCCACAGCGGCGCGATCGCCGCGCCGGAGCCGAAGCCGGAGTAGCGCCCGCTCAGATTTCCTTGCCGAGCCTGCGACCGAGCGAGTAAGGCCCACCACCGCGCAGCGCGATCGCGAAGACCATTAGCCCCCAGAGCAGAGGATATTCCCAGCCACCACCCGGGCTGGTGAAGGCAAAGTTATGGAAATGCGCGACGAAGGTGATGATGGCGAATTCGATCGCGATGCTCGCGGCAATCGGCCGGGTCAGGAGACCGAGCACCAAGCAGATCGCACCGATGGTCTCGTTGAAGAAGATGATATAGGCAAAGAGCGTTGACGGCTCTATGCCGCGGCGCGAGGCCGGCGGCGAAGCCGGTGATGCCGGGGCCCATCACTTTGACGATGCCGCGAACCAGCAGCACGCCGCCGACGGTGACGCGCATCAGCGGATAGGACAGCTCGCGAACCAGCGCGTAAAAAGGCGCTAGCGCCGGAACGACCAGCTGCGGCTCGCCGGCAGGAAACGTTATGTCTTTCATTCGCCCCCGATTTGCTTTGGGCATGCGCCCGATGCGCGGCCGCGCTTACCTGGCTTACCTGGCCTCGCAGCCCTCACTCTAATCGGTGCTCCCTGGAGGGTCGGCGTCACTTATCCGTGACGCGGCCGGGGGGCAGGGGGCGATTACGACGGTGGCGATGGCGGGGCCGGATCCTCAGTGCTAGTTGGCGAAGGCGGCGGATTGGCCGGCGCGGCCGTGTCGCCGAACGCGGTTGGCGACGCTGCCGTCGGAGGCGGCGAGGCCGCGGCAGAAGGCGGCGCTCCAGGGGGTGGAGTGAGATTTACCGGCGCGGCCGGCGCACTCGCCGGGGCGGCCGGCGCAGCCGACGGCATATTCGTCACCGTCACGGTCGTCGGCGCCACGGTCGGAGCCGCAGCGCTGGCCGGGGGCGCGACCGGCGCGCCTGCCGACGCCGCGGCGGCAACTGGCGCCGATTTGCTATCGGTTGCGGCTTTGGACGCGGTGGCGGACGGCTGATCGTAGGCCGTCGACGCATAGTCGGGCACGATACGCGCCTGCTTGCCTTCGATGACAAGGACTTTCTGGCCGATCGGGATCGGCTTCGGCTCGCGTTGCGTCACCGAGACCAGATCGCCTTTGGGCTCGCGGACGATGTATTCCCAGCCGGTCGTATCGCCGGTCGTGTGCTGGAGGGTGTTGCCGACGATGCCGCCGACAACCGTGCCGCCGAGGGCGGCGAGCGCCGTCGGAACCGTGTTGGCATCGGCTTCCGCGCCGAGGATGCCGCCGGCCGCGCCACCCGTGACCGCGCCGACCGCACCATCGTCGCTGATCTTCACCTCGCGATAGCCGATCACGATGCCGGAATCGACTTTGTTCGCCTGCTGAACGGCGAGGCTCGTATAGGTATCGGGCGAGTAATCGGGCGCACAACCGCAGAGCGCGGCGAGCATAACCGTGGGCACGCCCAGTCTGATGATGGGTTTGACGAAACGCATTCGTTCCCCCGAGGCTATCTGCTTTCAAAGCACCCGCACAACCGGGTTTCGCATTACGAATATGCAAGGAAGATAAGAATCGTGCATGACGGATGTCGTTTTGCTTACGATGTGGCGGGGTGGCCACTCCGGCCGGCTTACAGCAGCGCCGACGCCAGCCTATGATCGGCGGCATAACCTAATGGGAGGAGCCGTCCGTCATGTTGACCATCCCCAATCCGATCCGCACGCCCGTCATCATGCGCTCGCGGCTCATGCTCGAGGTCGCGTCGGAACTGGTTGCGGCCAATGAATGGGCCGAGAAGCAAACCCTGATCCAGTTCCGCGTGCAGGGAGATAGCACCTGGAAGATCCGCTTTTTCGCGAGTGACGCGCCGGGCTCGGTCGATGCCGTCGCGAAAGGCGACGCAGACATCGCGATCTGCAATCCGGGCGGCGTGTTGGCGATGGCGGCGGCAGGACGCGGGCCCTGGAAAGGCAAGCCGATCCCGCTCCGCTCGATACTCGCGATTCCGCAATTCGATCAGCTCGGCTTTGCGGTGAACGGCTCGACCGGGCTCAAAACCTTGGCCGATCTCAAGCGCACGCGCTACCCGCTCAAAATCTCGCTGCGCGGCCAGCCGGATCATTCGGTCCACCTGATCTGCAATTGCGTCCTCGCCGCTTATGGGATGTCGCTCGAGGACATCGTGAGCTGGGGCGGCAAGCTCGTTCCGAGCGAGGGCCTGCCGAACGCGCCCGACCGCATCGGTGCTGTCGAGCGCGGCGAGGTCGATGCGCTGTGGGACGAAGCGCTGCCGATGTTTGCCTCGCGCGCGCTCGAGCTCGGTATGCGCTTCCTCGCGATCGACGAGCCGCAGCTTCAGGCGCTCGAAGCCGACGGGCTGATGCGCGCGCTGATCACGCGGCAGGAATTTCCCGGCCTCGACAAGGACGTCGCGACCTTGGATTTCAGCGGCTGGCCGATCTTCTGCCGCGAAAGCGCGCCGGAAGAGATGATCTACAAATTCTGCGAAGCGCTCGAAGCGCGTAAAGACCGGATCCCGTGGTACGGCAAAGGCCCGATGCCGCTCGACAAGCTCTGCAAGGACAGCAAGGAAGGTCCCTTGTACCTGCCGCTGCATCCCGGCGCCGAGCGTTTCTGGCGCGAGCGCGGCTATCTGCGCTAAGCCATGATCGGACGAGACGGAAGCGAAGCGATTCCGTCTCATCCGTGAGTTATGGTCTAAACTTTTGAATCGAGAGCACGATTCACGTATCGAAAAGAAGCGGCGGCTCCTTTTCGATACGTGAATCGTGGCAATGCGCGCTGGAATGACGCAGAGGCGCGGAAAGCTGCTCGGCTGGGTCCAGCGCAGCCCATATTTACGGCACTGACGCATCATGTCGCGCCACATATAGATGCCCTTCTCCTTTTGCAGCAGGAAGGGCGAAGTCTCCATGCCCAAGGCGCGGAAGATCGGCCCGAGCAGAAGCGGCTTCCAAACAATGCGCACGCCGTGCCGCCGTGCCGGCTCTCCTCGATGCGCATCACGCCGAGATAACTATAGCTGCTGCCGAATTCGAACCAGAACTCGGTCGCGGACGTTGCGGGCATCGCCGTCGTCTCCGTCATCGCGCGCACCGTTGCTTCGGAACAACAAGCTTAGCTCGCCGATTTTATCGATGGCGCGCCTTTTGCACGGAGGCACGGCAGGCGTTTCGGTGCCTATCTAGTCTTTGGAGGCACGCCCAATTGCCGACGCATTGTTTTGCTTGGCTGTGAGTGGCGAAATGCAGAATTGGTTGGTCGAGGCAACACGATTCGCGAACGGCTTCGGGCGTTTCGCCAAGCTGGCGTCTTGGCTGCCGCCGGCCGCGGTTGCCTTGGTTGCGCTGTCGCTGCGGCTGCATGGGCTGGGCGACAAGCCGTTCTGGCTTGACGAGGTCACAACCCTTCACCGCGCCACCATAACGCTGCCGAACCTCATCGCCGAATCGCTGCATAGCAAGCACTACCCGAGCTATTTTATGCTGCTGTGGCTGGTGGCGAAACTCGGCACGTCGCAATGGCTGTTGCGGCTGCCCTCGGCTGTGTTCGGCGCGGTCAGCGCGGCGCTGGCCTATGCGATCGGTAACGAGGCCGACGGACGGCGCACCGGCACCGCGGCGGGGCTGCTGCTCGCTCTATCGCCTTTCGACATTCAATACGGCCAGGAAGCGCGATCCTATACGCTCGTCGCTTGCCTGATCCTGATCGCGCTCTGGGGCCTCGTGCGCCTGGCGCGCGAGCCGACGCTCGTGGGCACGCCGCTATCGCATAAGCACCGGCCGCCTTTGCCCTGGATCGCTTACGGCTTCGGCACGACGGCGGCGCTCAATGTGTTGAACGTCGCGATTCCGTGGCTGGTCGCCGCCAACCTCGCGGCCCTCGCCATCGCTTGGCGCGCCGGCGAGGGCCGCAAGGCGTTCTGGCGCAATTGGGCTTGGGTGCAGGCTTTCGTCCTCGTCACCTGGCTGCCGTTCTTCATCGCCGTATGCGTCCTGAGCCACGGCACGGTCTTGCGCGGCGAAGGCTGGGCGCCGCCCGAGACCTGGGCAACGCTCTGGTCGATCGTCGCGCCGGTTTATCTCTACCGCATCAGCGCCTTTATCACCTTCGACCTGATGCCTTCGGCCGTGCCGTGGCTATCGGCCATCATCGCCTTGCTGGCGCTCGCCGGCGCCTGGCGCTTGCGGCATCGGCCGGCGATCCTCGCCGTTATCGGCGGCAGCGCGCTCGCTTTGCCGCTACTCCTGCTGTTGGTGTCGCTGCTGACGCCGGTCCTGGTCGCGCGCTATTTCGCCTGGAGCGCGGCGCCGTTCTTCGTCCTCGCAGGGGCGGGAATCGGCCAGCTCGCCAGCCGGCGCTTCGCCGTTGCCGGCGCGGCGATCGCCATGGTCGCTCTGATCAATCTCGCGCCCTATTACCACGACGAGACCAAGCCGCGCTGGGATCTTGCCGCCAAAACCCTCGCTGCCGAGGCCCAACCGGGTGACGTCATCCTCGTCGACAGCCGGGACGCCTACGAGGTGTTCAGCGCCTTCGCGGCGCGCAACGGGCTCGATAAGCGCGTGGCGCTCACCTGGACGCCGGCGGATGCCGCGCGGCTGTCGCCCGGCCATGATCTCTGGGTAGTTTATGGCCGCACCGGGCAGGGCAAGATGATCGCGCCCGCCGATTACGCGAATTCGTTGGCGCCGGTCGGCACGCCGGACACCGGCCAGTCTTTCGGGAGCTACGTCATCGCGTGGCGCTTCAATACGCCCGACGCGATCGCCAATGCCTGCGGCGGCGCGCAGACTTGTCCGAACCCGCCCGTCGCCCAGCCCTGACCTCTGCCACGGACCGCAGCGAGAGCGACGGCGCTACTGCGCGGCCGCCAGCGCCCAGGAGCTTTTCGCCGCGCGACCCTCGCTTGCCCGTTGCGCCTCGATATCGGCGAGCATCGGCAACTCGATCACGTAGAACTCGCCGCCGGTCTTGGTCGTGATCTCGCCAACCTCGGCGCCGTTCTGGAAGAACATATAGGTGCCCTGGTCCTTGGTCTTGCCGCCGAGCCAAGTCTTGCCGCCGTATTCGATCGAGCCTTCGGTGAGATAGCGGATCTCGGCGTCGTCCTCGCGCCGTGCCGGAATCTTGGCGCCAGGCGCAAGCCGAGTCAGCCGGATGCCGGAGCCGCCGAAAGTACCCAGCCGCTTGTGCTCGACGCCGTCGAGCTTGCGGTCGCCGATCCAGGGATGGCCCTGCGGCCTCATCACGATCGGCTTCTCGAAACGGCCCTCGGGGAACTCGACCTTTCTGCCCGAGACGTATTCGGTCAGAGCGAGGTGCGAATCCTTGTTGATCTTGCGGCCGTCGGGAAGGATTTGCGTGTAGATGCCGTTCTTGAACACCGCGCCTTCGGCGATCATTGCCTTGCGCGCGTCGCGCAACTGCTTGTGGGTCAGATAGGGAATGCCGGAGAGGCCCTGGAACTGCAGACCGAGGCCGATGCATTCCTCTTCCTGCATCTGCGGCCCGTAATAGACGCCTTCGGGATAGAAGGCGACTTCGCCCGCCTCGAGGAAGCCGTCCTTGATCTGCCGCTTGCCGCTGAGATTGTAGCGGTATTGATCGAAGATGTGCTTGTGGCGCGGCGTGCCGTAGCCCTTGTCGTAGCGCCTCCAGCTGAATTCGAGGACGACGCCGGGGATGCCCGTGTCGAGGGGAAAGGCCTTGCCGCCGCTGCTGCCCTCGCGGCCGAAGCCGGGGGTCTCATAGAGTTCGAGATCGGCGATGCTCGCAATCGTGACAGTCTTCATCGGATTCTCCCTTTCCTTCGCGGCGCCCATAGAAACCGTATGGGCGAGCCCAGCCGCGTTACCGCTCACTATAATACCGCGCCGGCCGCTTGTCGCCGGCCGCCGCGGGCGCCCTATTTCATCAGCGACGCCGCCTCCTGCGCCGTCTTCACGTAGAAATCGTAGGCCGCCTCAGCATCGATGCCGCGCGCTTTCGCATCCGCCATCCAGTTGTCGGTATAGAAACGCGTCTTCTCGCGCAGGATTTTCATGAATTCGGGGCTCGCCTCATGGGTCGCAATGCCATTCTCTTTGATCAGCGGATCGGCAAGATTGTCCTGGTCGACGAAGCCCTGCCCCGCCATCTGCGCGAAAGGCTCGCCCGAGAACTTGTCGATGACGGCGCGGTCCTCGGGCGAGAGGCTGTCGTATTTGCGCTGATTGATGAAAAACGATTGCAGCGTGTAGCCGAGCTGCCCCGGGAAGACGGTCATTTCCTTGGTGTAGCGCGCGAGCTGGAACGAGATCAGCGCGCCCTTGCCGGCGACGGCGCCGTCGACGATGCCGCCCGACATCGCGTCGAACATCTGCATGCCGAGGACGGGTGTCGCGCCGAAATTCTGGATCATGGTCGCCATGTTCGGCGTCGCTACCCAGATCTTCAGGCCCTGGAAGTCCTCGATCTTCGTCACCGGGCGCTTCAGCGTCTGTAGATCGTTGCCGCCCGTGGTCCAGAAGCCGAGCAACTTCACGCCCTTATATTCGTTGGCGGCGGCGAAGTATTTCTGATAGGTACGCCAGATCGCGACCGAAGCGGCGACGCCGTTCGGCGCGAGAAACGGTATCTCGGCGAGCAGCGGCAGCTTGACGCGCTCGCGGATATATTCGCTCGGCGTCTCGGCGATGTCGGCGATGCCGTTCGTCACCAGATCCCATTGCCGCGACAGCGGCGCCATCGATGCCGCCGGCATGACAATCTTGATGCGGCCGTTCGATGCGCGCTCGACCATCGCCGCCCAAGGCTGTTGCACGCCGACGAAGAACGAGCTCGCGCGCGGCATCGCCACATTCATGGTCAGGATCACATCGGCGCGCACCGGCACGGCGACAGCCAACGCCAGAGCCGCGCCAAGGCCCACGGTTTTCGCGCGGAGTATCGTCAGCGCTTCCACCTGTCGGCCCGCTATTCGGCGGCGTCCTGGCGAAGCCCCATACCGTAAGCGACGCCTTCGCTGCGCTGTGCCATCGCCGGCGATTTATGCGGAAAGTGGATATGATGCTTGGCGGGATCGCGAATCACGCCAAGCGGGTCCTCGCCCGCCTCGATCGACGCCATCGATTCGCGGATGAGCTTGCGCATGAGGATGATGCCGCCATCGGAGACGCCGAGATGCTCGTTCTCGCGGTCGGCGCGAAGCCCCTGCTGCTCGACCGCCATGCGGTCCTGGTCGCTGACATCGATGCCCCACCAATCCTCGGCCAGCGGCTTGTACTTGCCGAGCTCGGCATGGCTGCGCAGCGATTTGAAGTTTTTTTTGGTCTTACTGGAATAGAAACGCAGGAAATACTGCATCACCGATTCGTCATCCATCGGCACGCGCCAGATCATGGAGTTGACGATCGAGCCGTCCTCCTCGACCGGTGGTCCGGAGAAGCGGTTGACGTTCGGGAAGGCGTAGCAGGAGATGTGCGAATCCGGCACGCCGTCGATCAGAAGCACATTGTCGATGCCGTAATCCTTGCGCTCCCAGTGATAGGTAATCTTCTTCGCGCCATAGGCCGGGAAGGTGTAGCCGTGCAGCCACGAGAGATGGCTTATATCGACGATGTTCTCGGCGGCATTAAGCCAATTGGCGTTGACATTGCGCATCTGCGCGCCTTTGACGCTGTCTTCCATATCGAAGAGATCGTAGGTCGGCAGCACCGGCGCTTCGCCTGGGCCCATATAGGCGAAGACCAAGCCGCTGATTTCCTGCGCCGGATAGGCCTTGAGTTTGATCTTGTCCTTGAAGCCGCTGCCTTGGGGCTCTGCCGGCTGCTCGAGGCAGTGGCCCTCGGCGTCGTAGAGCCAACCGTGATAAGGGCAGCGGATGCAGTCGCCCTCGACCCGGCCGTAATCGAGAGCAAGGCTGCGATGCGCGCAACGCAGCTGCGTCACGGCCACCTTGCCGCTGGCGCCGCGATAGAGCAGCAACTCCTCGCCCAGCGTCTTCATGCGCTGCGGCTTCGACGTGACCAACTCCGAAAGGCCGACCGGTTGCCAGTAGCGGCGCAGCAACTCGCCGAGCGACGTGCCGGGACCGACACGGGTGAGCAGCTCGTGTTCTTCGCAACTCAGCATGATCCCTCCCGACGGGAACCGGTTTTGCCGGAGCCTAGCTCAATTCCCGACGCGAAAGAACGCGAAACACCGGCCGCTCAGGCAAACAGATAATCACCCGCATGCATGGCGCTCGGCGAGACGTGATCGAGCGTGGTGACGAGGTTCGGCCAGGGATCGGACGCGCTATGCGTGTCGACATAGACCTGGGTGTCGCCATGGCCGTCATCGGTGAAGGTTAGATAGCCCTCGCCGACGGGGTTGCTGCCGGTATAGCCGATCGCCGCGAAGATGCCCTTGAGATTGAGCACGTCGTTCGCGGTGTTGAAATCGGTGATCTGGCCGGCGTTCCACGGCAGGTAATTGAAGACGAAGCTGTCGTCGCCGCCATTGCCGGTGAAGATGTTGGCCTCATGGCCGGCGATCAGCGTGTCGTTGCCGCTGCCGCCGATGAGGGTCGAGCCGTAATCGTTCGAGGTGACGGTATCACCTGCGTTGTTCGCGGTAACGGTCTGTGCCGCCGTCCCGGTGAGCACGACATTGGTGACGCCGTCCGGCACGGTGTAGGTGGGCTGCGAATCATCGACGGTCGCGCCGCCCCCCGAGCCGCTGCCGCCGCCCGTCCCGCCGGTGCCACCCATGCCGCCGCCGCCGGAGGTGGAATTGAAGACGTAATCCTGCGCCGTGATGCTCGAGGCGACGACGTGGTCGAGAGTCGTGACCAGCGCCCCCCAGGGATCGTCGCCATTGTGCGGATTGACGATCACCTCGGTGTTACCGTTGCCGTCGTCGACGAAGCTCAGATAGCCGTCGGCGACCGGATTACTGCCGGTATAGCCGATCGACCCGAAGATGCCGCTGAGGTCGAGCATGTCCGTGTTCGGGTTGAAGTCGGTGATATGCCCGGCATCCCACGGCAGATAATTGAAGACGAAGCTGTCGTTGCCGCCGCCGCCCGTCAGCATATCGGCGTCATGGCCGGCAATCAGCGTGTCGTTCCCGCTGCCGCCGATGATCGTCGAGCCATAGTCGTTCGAGGTGATGGTGTCGCCTGCATTGTTCGCCGTCACGGTCTGAGCCGCGCTGCCGGTCAAGACGATGTTGGTGACGCCATCCGGCGCGGTGTAGCTCGGCTGCGAATCATCTACCGTCGAGCCACCGCTGCCCGAGCCGGGGCCCGAATCGCCGCTGCCGCCGCCTCCCGAACCGATGTCGGAACCAGACGAGTCATAGCCGTAATCGGCCGGGGTGATGCTCGACGGCGCGACGCCGTCGAGCATGGTGACGAGATTCGGCCAGGGATCGGAAGGCTGATGCGTATCGACATAGACTTGTGTATTGCCCGATCCGTCGGAAGCGAAAGTCAAATAGCCATCGGCGACGGGATTGCTTCCGGTATAGCCGATCGAGGCGAAGATGCCGCTCAGATCGAGCGTATCGCTCGCGGTGTTGAAATCGGTGATGTGACCGGGGTTCCATGGCAACGCGTCGAACACGAAGGTGTCATCGCCGCCGCCACCGATCAGCACATCAGCGTCGTGACCGGCGATCAGCGTGTCGTTACCCGTGCCGCCGATCAGCGTCGAGGCGTAATCGTTCGAGGTGAGCGTGTCGCCGAGATCGTTGCCGGTCACGGTTTGCGCGTAATCGCCGATCAGCGCGACGTCATGCAGGCCGACCGGGAGGGTGTAATCGATTGCCGGCGTCGCGATCGTATCATTGGTGTCCGGCGTGATCGCCGTGCCTTGTTCGGTGAAACTCGCGGATTGCGCCGCGCCGTTCGCCGTCCAGGAGATGACGTATTGGCCATTCGCGAAGGCGTCAATCTCGGGGGCGGTCGTGGTGTTGCCGGGCAGCACCGCGAGCATCTGCTGCGCGCCGACCGCCGATCCTGCGGCATTGTATTCCTGGCTGAAGACCGCGTAAGGCGACGAGGTACCCGGATTGGTGTTGTATTCCGCCGCCACCCAGCTCACGGCGAAGCCGCCATCGGCAAGACCCGCTATGGCCTGGGCCGGGATGAGCTCATAGCCCGCGCTCGCCACCGGATCGCCGGCGAGATGGTTGCCCAACGGGTCGAAGAGATCGACGAAAGACTGCGCGCCGTAATTGCTCTCATCGACGAAGCTGACCGCGTAATTACCATTCGCTAGCGACGCGATCTCGACATGGCCGAGACCGGGCAGGCCCTGGATGCTATGCACATAAGCCGGCCCGACAGGATTTCCCGAGGGATCATATTGCTGCATCGTTAGCGACGGGCCGCTCGAACCGTTGGAATCGGTAACGGTCACACTGTCGCCATTGGCGAGCGGCGCCGTCCAAGGCCCCGATCCGTCGGGATCGGTTGTTTGCGAGGCGAAAGCTATCGAAGCGCTCGGCGGCGGCGTGGTCAGTGTGTGGGCCGCACCGGCCGCCGTGCCGGAGGCGTCGTAATCCTGCGCAATCGGAAGCGCGGGCGCACTGGTATCCCAGATGATCGAGAAACCGCCATCGCTCAGCGCGGTCGCGCTGAGCCAGGCCGCCGTACCCGTCTCGGCCACGGTCGGCGCGCCGACCGGCTGGAGATCGGCGTCGAATTCCTGAAATGAAATGCCGTCAGATGTCTGCCACGCGACGATGTAGCCACCGCCGGTCAACTCAACTGATACTGTCATACAAGACCCCGAGTATTCGACAGCTAAGCTTTGGTTAACATGCTGTCTTCACCGCTCAAGAAGACCTGGACCTAAACGCCGAGGTCGAACGCGACCTTGACCGTCTACCGGGACTTCCGCGAAACATTCTTGTCTTCCGCCTACCTTTTCTCGGGATTCTTTGGTTGCAGCGGGGCCGCATTGTGGCGTTCCAAAGATTGAGCGCCAACTCTGCCGTGAGGAGGGACCGCCGGAGGCCGTTCTATCCCGGCCTCACCGGGCTTGGAGGTCCGTCAAGGCCGGGATAGAATGGTGAAATCCGGAGGAAGCACATGACGACACAGGCAGAAAACGAGCGTCTGACGCAGATCGGCCCAGGCACGCCGATGGGCAACCTGTTGCGCCGCTATTGGCAAGTGGTCGGCACCGAGGCCGAGCTCGCGAAAGAGCCCGTGCAGCGCGTTCGCATCCTCGGCGAAGACCTCACGCTATTCCGCACCGAGAAAGGCGATTACGGCCTCATCGACGACCGCTGCCCGCATCGCTGCATGTCGCTGGAATTCGGCATCCCCGAGGAATGCGGCCTGCGCTGCGCCTATCACGGCTGGATGTTCGACACCAAGGGCAACTGCCTCGAAATGCCGTACGAGGATTTGGCGCATCCGGAGCTGCGCTACAAAGAAAAGATCAAAATCAAAGCCTATCCCTGCCAGCCGCTCGGCGGCTTCGTCTGGGCCTATTTCGGCCCCGCCCCCGCGCCGCTGCTGCCGCGGTGGGACCTGCTGGTGCGCGACGACTTCGACCGCGCGATCGAGATCTACACCCTGCCCTGCAATTGGGTGCAGTGCATGGACAATTCCGCCGATCCGGTGCATTTCGAATTCCTGCACGCGAAATTCGGCAACTATCAGGAAAAGAAGGCGGGACGTCCGCCGGCGATGAATCCGGCGCGACATGTGAAGATCGCTTTCGACGTCTTCAAATACGGCTTCTACAAGCGCCGCTTGCTCGAAGGCGAGCCGGAAACTTCCGACGACTGGACCGTCGGCCATCCGGTGCTCTTCCCGCAGATTCTCGCGCAAGGCGCCGCCGAGGCGCCCGGCTTCCAGATCCGGGTGCCGATCGACGACACGCATACCTTCCAGATCATGTACCGCACGGCGAAACGCAAGCCCGGCGCGGCGCAGCTGCCGATCAAGGTCACGCAAAAGCGCGTCCTCGACGATAACGGCAAGCTCATCGCCAACACCATCCCGATCCAGGACTGCATCGCCTGGATCGGCCAGGGTCCGATCTCGGATCGCACGCGCGAGCATCTCGCGACCAGCGACCGCGGCGTCGCGCTCTATCACAAGATGCTGTTCGAGCAGTGCGAGCGCGTCGAGCAAGGGCTCGATCCGATGGGTGTCGTTCGCGACTCCGCCGAGAACGAGCCGATGATCGTGATCGAACGCGAAGGCGCGACGCTCAAGGCCTTCGACTCGAAGTACGAGAACAACTTCCAGGCGATTCAGAAAGAATCCGCGCCCGCGAAATAGTCGCGGCGGAAGGCGGCGGGCACAGCGCCGCGCTCAGGGCGGCGGTTGCTCGGTCGCGCCTACCTTCGCACTCGCGGCGCGGGTGCCCGGCGTCTCTTGCGCTTTCGACGCGCCGAAGATAGGCAGCGCTGCAAATTGTTGATCGTTGAGCGTCAGCGTGATCGGCTGTGTCTTGCCACCCGAGACGGATTTTATCTTCGCCCACGGCACGGCGTAGGGTCCGTTATTGGTGCCGAGATGAACGCCCCCCTGGCTCACGACGGCATAATCGACCTTGCCGCTCTTCACCTCGAAGACTAGGTCGGAGAGCGTGCCTGCCTGCTTGCCGTCGGCGGTCCGGATAGGGCGTCCCACCAGCGCTTTCTCGACATCGATCACGTTCCGGCTCGTCTCGTCGAAAGCGGGCGCGCTGGCGATTTGTTGTGCAGTGAGCGCGGTAGCGAATTCATCGTGTGGCTGATTGATCGGTTGCACCTCCGACCAGGAAACGGCCATGACTTTGCCCTTGGCGCTCACGCCGATGAAAGTAATGGCGTGGCGCGCGGGATCAAGCAACGCAGTCGTGACCGTGCCGATATTCTGCGGCACCTGCGCCGTTTGCTTGGCGCTGTTGGGATATAGCACCTCGCTCAACTGCCCAAGCTGCTCCTTGGTGATATGGACGAGGCCGGCATTGGCGAGCCCCGAGAGCTTGACCTCGTTCGCGCGCAACGCGATGGGCTGTGGCCCCGGCTTGGTGTTTGGCTCTCCGCCCATCGCCGGCGCTTCGGGCACCGCTTTTGGCGGCTGTGGCGTCTGCGCGTTGGTGGCGCCAATGACCGCCAAGGCGGCGATACTACTCAAGACGATCCGTTGGCAAGACATGGGAACATCCTTTGATGACGGGTAAACTCTAGGCGCCGATCAGCTTGTCGGGCCGGATCGGCAAATCGCGGATGCGCTTGCCGGTAGCGTGGTAGACCGCGTTAGCGACCGCCGCCGCGACGCCGACCATCGGCAACTCGCCAATGCCCTTGATGCCGAGCGAATTGAAAACGGAATCCTGCTCGGCGATCTGCAGCACCGTGATATCGGGCACGTCGGCATGCACGGGCACGAGATATTCGGCGATATTGGCGTTGGCCACGCGGCCGGTCTGCGCGTCGACCTCGGTCTCTTCGGTCAGCGCCATGCCGAGGCCATAGACGATGCCGCCGATATATTGGCTGTGTGCGGTTTTGGCGTTTATGATTCGTCCACCGGCGAAAGCCGCGACATAGCGGCGGACCCGCACCTCGCCAAGATCGGGATCAACCGACACCTCGACGAAATGCGCGCCGAAGGAATGCGCGCTATGGGTCTTTTCTTCATCGCCCGGCTTGGCTGTCTCGGTCGCCTCGATGGCATCGCGGCCGGCGCTCCGAATCAGCGCGTCGAGCGAAGCTTTCCGGCCGCGGTCGCTTTTGAGGAAGACGGTTCCCGAATCGATATCCAGATCGTCCGCCCGCGCGCCTTGCAGCGGCCCCGGCGCGTTACGGCCGGCGGCGAGCGCCAGCAATTGCGCACGCGCGGCCTGCGCGGCTTTTTGCACTGCCGGCAGCACGCTCGCCGCGCTTTGCGATCCGCCCGAGATCGGCGCCTTCGGCAGCGTCGAATCGCCGAGTTCGGCATGCACCCGCCCGAGCGGCACGCCGATCGTCTCGGCCGCGACCTGGGCCATGACCGTGTAGGTCCCGGTGCCGAGATCCTGCGTCGCACTGCGCACGATTACCGAGCCGTCGCACTCGATCCGCACAGTGACGCCGGCTTCCGACCGGTTGGCCGGATAGGTCGCGCTCGCCATGCCCCAACCGATCAGCAAGTCGCCGTCGCGCATGGAGCGCGGCGCCGGAGCGCGGCGGCTCCAGCCAAAGGCTTCGGCACCTTGCACATAGCAGACACGCAGTTCCTTGCTGGTGAAGGGCAGGTCCTTCGCTTCGTCGCGCTTGGCGTAGTTGCGCAACCGCAACTCCAACGGATCGATGTCCAGGGCACAAGCGAGCTCGTCCATCGCCGATTCGAGCGCGTACATGCCGCTCGCCTCGCCCGGCGCGCGCATGAAGGTCGGCATGCCCGCGTTGATCGGCGCGACACGATGGGTGACCGCGACATTCGGGCAGGAATACATGATCTCGGTCGCGAGGCCGACCGGCTCGACGAACTCGCCGATCATCCCGGTCTGGGACTTGCCGTCGTGGAGGATCGCGGCCAGCTTGCCGTTGCTGTCGGCGGCGAGGCGGATCCGCTGGATGGTCTTGGAGCGGTAGCCGTTCGAGGTGAACATCTGCCGCCGCGTCAAGACGAGACGGACCGGCCGTTGGACCATGCGCGCCGCCATCGCGGCGAGGGTCACATGCGGCCAGCACGAACCTTTGGTGCCGAAGCCGCCGCCGACATAGTCCGAAATGACATGAACGTTTTCTGGCGAAACGCCGAGCAAGGTCGCGACGCGCTCGCGCGATCCCATCACGCCCTGCGTCGCGTGATAGAGCGTGAGCTTGTCGCTTTGCCACGAGGCGATTACCGCGTGCGGCTCCATCGGATTGTGATGCTCGACCGGCGTGGTGTAGGTCTGATCGATCTTCACCGGCGCGGCCGCGAAAGCGGCATCGGGATCGCCGCGGCGCGAATCGGGCGGGCGCTCGCCGCCGCGGAAATTCTTCGGCACCTGGAGTCGATCGAGCGCTGCTTCGAGCCGCGCCGCCGGCTTCTCCTCCGTATAGCGGACGCAGATGAGCGTTGCCGCATGCGTCGCCTGCTCGAAGGTCTCGGCGATGACCAGCGCGATATGCTGGCCGTTGAAGAGAATACGGTCGTCTTGCAGCAGCGGATAGGACTCGCCCGGCTGCATCGGGCTGGCTTTCGTACTGGCAAGACGCGGCGCGTTCCGGTGCGTCATCACCAGAATGACTCCCGGTGCGCTTTCTGCTGCCGCGGCGTCGAGCGCGGCGATCCGTCCGGCGCCGATCGTGCTTTGCACCAGCACTGCTTCGGTCAGATCGGAGAAATCTGCCGCCTCTGCGGCATAGCGTGCCGCGCCCGTGACTTTGAGACGTCCCTCGACGCGAGCGATCGCTGCCCCGATGATGCCGGCCATGGCTTACGCCTTCAATTGAGAAAGCGCACGAACCACCGTCCGCTGCGCCAAGGAAATTTTAAAGCCGTTCTGCGTCGCCGCTTGGGCGCCTGCGACGGCCTGCGCCGCCGCGCGCTCGAAAGAGGCTGCGGCAAAAGCCTGACCGATCAGCTCCTGCTCGGCGTCGCGCGCCCGCCACGGCTTGGTGCCGACGCCGCCCAGCGCGATCCGCGCGGCACGTACCATGCCGTTCTCGATATCGACGGCAACAGCAGCGGAGGCGAGCGCGAACTCGAATGAGGCGCGGTCGCGCACTTTGCGGTAATGCGAGCGTTGCACATAGGCGAGCGTCGGCACCTCGACCGCGACGATCAACTCGCCCGGCTCGAGCAGGTTCTCGTGGTCCGGCGTGTCGCCGGGCTGGAGATAAAACGACTCGATCGGAATCCGTCGCCCGCCGCCAGGCCGTTCGGTCACCACTATCGCGTCGAGCGCAACTAACGCCACGGCCAGGTCCGAGGGGTGCACCGCGATGCAATGTGCGCTGCCGCCGAGAACCGCGTGGAGCCGGTTTTCACCGTTGATGGCGCCGCAACCGCTACCCGGCTCGCGCTTGTTGCAGGCGGTTCCGTGGTCGCGGAAATAGACGCAGCGCGTGCGCTGCAAGAGATTGCCGCCGATCGTCGCCATGTTGCGAATCTGCGGCGAAGCGCTGGCGAGCAGCGCTTCGGCGATCATCGGATAATTCTTCCGCACCAAGGGGTGGTCGGCGGCATCGCTCATCTTGACCAGCGCGCCGAAACGCAGGCCTTGGGGACCGGCCTCGATCTGATCGAGATCGGCCAGGCCGGCAAGATCGATGAGGCGCGCGGGATGGCGGATATCGTCTTTCAGCAACTGCAGCAGATCGGTTCCGCCGGCGAGGAACTCGGCCGAAGGGTCGCGCGCCGCGGCGGTGACGACGCTCGCGACATCACGGCCGCGCTCATATCGGAAAGGAACCATGGCCTAGACCTTTCCGCTGCCGTCTTTGATCGCGGCAACGATGTTCGGATAGGCACCGCAACGACAGATATTGCCGCTCATGAACTCGCGGATTGTCGCCGGCGACAGGTCGCGTCCTTCCGCGAGGAGCGCAACCGCCGACATGATCTGGCCGGGCGTGCAATAGCCGCATTGGAAGCCGTCATGCTCGAGAAAAGCGGCTTGCATCGGATGCAGCTGCCCTTCGCGCGCCAGGCCTTCGATCGTCGTGACCTCTTTGCCTTCGGCCGAAGCCGCGAGAGTGAGGCACGAAACGACGCGCCGGCCATCAACGTGGACCGTGCAAGCGCCGCAAGCGCCCATGTCGCAGCCTTTCTTCGTGCCGACGAGGCCAAGGTGATCGCGCAGCGCGTCGAGCAGCGTGGTGCGCGGATCGATCGCTATCCGGCGATCGACGCCGTTAACCCGGAACAGCACCGCCATTGTGGTGCGCGCCGCCGGCCGGGCGGTCGAGAGCGTGGCGGACGGCGCCTCTGTTTCGGTCCGCACCGGGGTGGCGCCGGCGATGCCGCCCGTGGTCGTCGCCGCAGCGGCGTGCCGGATGTCGCGGCGACTCCAGCCCGCTCCGCCGTTCTGCGAATTCGACATAACGATGGCCTTTTGTTCGGCGGCCCCATCGAGCCGTCGTTGCGGTGACAAAGTGCGACGCTACGAGAAATGTCGGGATTTTAACGGCGGGCGCGAGAGCAAGTTCCCGCTTGCGCTCAGCGCAGCTTGCTGACCTCGCCGTCGCTGACGGCCGGCGCCGCGTTGCCCCAGGAATTACGCACATAGGTCAGCACCGCCGCCGCTTGCTGATCGGTGAGCTTCCAGCCGAGCGCCGGCATGGCGGGGCTGGTCGGCGCTCCGGTGGTCGCGACGTTCCGGGTGCCATGCAGCACGACGCGGGCCAAGGTCGTCGGATCGGGCGATTGCACCGTCGGACTATCCTTGAGCGGCGGAACGAGATTGGCGACGCCGGTACCGTCGCCGGCATGACAGGCCTCGCAATTGTCGACATAAATCGCCCGACCCGCCCGCATCGCCGGGTCATTCTGCGCGACCGCCTGCGCCGTGGGCTGATGCGGTGCCGGTATATCCTTGAGATAGGTCGCGATTGCTTTGAGGTCGCTGTCACGCATCTGCGAGGTCGAGTCGGCGATGACCTGGGCCATGGTACCGGTCGCCGCCGCATGTCGGTCATGGCCGTTCTTCAAATAAGCAACGATGTCGTCCGCCGACCAATCGGCGATGCCGCTGCGCTGGTCGTTCGTCAGATTGGGCGCGAACCAGCCTTGCAAGGTCGCGCCCACCAGGGGCTCGCCGGTCTTGTCGCCGCCGAGGAAGTTCTTCGGCGTGTGACACGCTGCGCAGTGTCCCGGCCCCTCGACGATGAATGCGCCGCGATTCCACTCATTCGATTTGCCGGCCACCGGCTGGAACGCCGCGCCGCGAAAAAACAGTGTGTTCCAGAAGACCATGCCGAGCCGGAATTTGAACGGGAACGGAAGCTGGTCGGTCTCAACCTGGTGGTGAACCGGCTCCAGCGTATCGAGATAAGCGCGGATCGCCAGGATCTGGTCGCGCGACATTTTGGCGAAATATGGATAGGGCATCGCCGGATAAAGGTGGACGCCATTCTTGGCCTTGCCTTGCTGCAAAGCCGTGACGAAATCGTCGTCGCTCCAGCTGCCGATGCCGGTATCGGGATCGGGCGTGATGTTGGCGGCGAGAACGATGCCGAACGGTGTCTCGATCGGCTCGCCGCCGGCATAGGGCTTGCCGCCCTCGCTGGTATGACAGGCCGCGCAATCGCCTAGGGTCGCGAGATAGCGGCCACGCGCGATCTCGTCATAGGCTTGGCCGTTATGCGCGGTCTCATCCTTGCGGCTCGTAGCGGCCAAGGCGATGCCGGCGCCGAGCACGATCGAGAGGCCGAAGATGAGACCGCCATACCTCATGCTGGCACCAGTGGCCCGGGATGCTTGAGATACTGATTGACCAGCGCGTCGGCCGCCCAGAAGGTGAGCGCACCGATGGTGCCGGTCGGATTGTAGCCACCGTTCTGCGGGAACACCGTCGCGCCGGTCACAAAGAGATTGGACACGTCCCAGCTCTGCAGATAGCGGTTAAGCGCGCTGGTCTTCGGATCGGTGCCCATCACCGCGCCGCCGCAGGTATGCGTCGTCTGGTAATCGGTGATCGTATAGGGGCCGGTGCGCGGTTTTTTGTCGATCTTCTTCGGTCCCATCTTCTCGACCACCTCGGCGAGGCGATCGGTCAGGTATTGCGACATCTTCAATTCGTTCGGATGGAAATCGAAATTGATGCGCAGCAGCTTGCGGCCGAGCGGGTCGGTATAGGTCGGGTCGAGATCGAGATAGGCGTCGCGATAGCTGTAGCAGCTGCCATGCGTCGCGCATTGGTAGGCGGTGAGATAATTGTCGGCCATCGCCTTCTTCCAACCCGCCCCCCAGATGGGCGTGCCTTTCGGCAGGATCGAGCCGAGGATCGGCCGGCCATTGGTCTGTACCGCGCCCATATAGCCGCCGCCGACGAAACCCAACGGGCCATGGTCGAAATTGTCGCCGTTGAATTCATCGATGCACATGCCGATCGCGCCCGAAGCGATGAACGGATTGAATATCTTGTTATCGAAGAACGCGTTGACGCTCGACGTGACCTGATAGGAATAGTTGCGGCCAATGACGCCCTGGCCGGTCGTCGGATCATAGGGAGTGCCGATGCCCGAGAGCAGCAGCAGGTGAACGTTGAAGAGCTGGAAGGCGCAGAGCAGCACGAGTTCAGCCGGCTGCTCCCATTCCTCGCCATCGGAATCGACATAAGTCACGCCGGTCGCGCGCTTGCCGGAGCCGTCGAGATTGATGCGCGTCACCTCGCAGAGCGTGCGCGCCTCGAAATTCGGCCGCCGCACCAAGATCGGCAGCAGCGTCGTCTGCGGGCTCGCTTTCGAATAATTGCCGCAGCCGAACCATTCGCAAAAGCCGCAATAGGTGCAGGGCCCAAGCGCGACACCGAGCGGGTTGGTGTAGGCCTGCGACAGATTCCCCGAGGGCTGCGGGAAAGGATGGTAGCCGAGTTCCTTCGCCGCTTGAGCGAACAACGTCGGGCCGTAGGGCTGTTTTTGCGGCGGCGTCGGGTAGTCGCGCGAGCGCGCGCCTTCGAACGGATTGCCGCCGTCCTGCTTCGCGCCCTTGATGTTGCCGGCCTTGCCGGAGGTGCCGCAGAGATATTCGAACCTGTCGTAGCCCGATTCAAGCTCGTCATAGGTGACGCCCCAATCCTGGATCGTCATGTCCTCGGGCAGGAATTTCGCGCCGTAACGCTGCGTCAAATGGGTCTTGAGCTGAAAGTCGCTCGGCAGGAAGCGCCAAGTCTCGGCGTTCCAATGGACACCGCCGCCGCCAACGCCGTTGGGCGGCATGAACGAGCCCCAGCTGCGGATCGGCAGCGCTGTCTGGCTCGCCTTGTTGCGAAAGGTCATGGTCTCTTGCGCCGGACGCAGAAAGAGATCGTGCCGCACGCGATAGCGCAGCTCGTCTTGCGCATAGGTGGTCGGGAAATCGGTCGCGGTATCGCGCCACGGCCCGCGCTCGATGGCAACCACCTTGAGCCCGGCGCGGGTCAGCGCCTCGGCGAGGATCGAACCGGTCCAGCCCAGGCCAACGATCACGGCGTCGGCCGCGGGGAGTTTCTGCGTCACGCGGGATTCCAATCCTTGCGGCCGCCGATACCGACGGGCGGCAGCGGATAGCGCTCGTTGTGGTGATCGATCCAGTCGCGGTAGTCGTAACGCGCGCCGGGAAAGCCGAGCATCTTCCATCCGACCATGTCGCGATTGCCGCCATAGATCGGATCGGCGAGAAAGCCTTCCTGCGTGTTCTTCACCAGGAGCTCGAAGAAAGCGGTCGCGCTCGCGCCTTCGAGCTTCAGCGGGCCCTTTTCCATCGCGCCGATGATCTTGTCCTTCTGGTCGTCGCCGAGCTCGTCGAAGCTTTTTCCGGCGAAGGCATCGCGGCAATATTTGTCGACCGCCGCCAATGATTGGCGATAGCGCTGCGCCGGCGTGAGAGGCGACTGATTGCCCTGCTGCGGCGTGCCGTCCTGGAATGGCGGACGCATATAGAGGCCGCGCGCGCTGCCATAGGGGCCGGCCAATTGCGCGTCGATATAGACGGCGCAGCCGGCGTCCTTGCCGCCGGGGGTCTGCGGATCGGGCGGAATGAGGCGATCGACCAGCGCCTCGATCGTCTTGGCTTCGTCGGCGTTGAAGAACTTCCAAGGACCCGGCGTCACCTGAACCGGCGGATCGCCGGCATCGGCTTGCCAGGGCAGGCTGCCGGCGATGATTTTCGCGCTGGCTGGCAGCGCCCCGAGCGCGAGGCTCACCGCGGTCCCGGCGAGAAGATCACGCCGCAGCATGATTCATATCGTAATACGATATGTCTAGCGAAAGGTACAGCACAGAGCCTGCCTCGCAATCCACCACCATTACGGCGGCGCGCGCACATTGGTTCCGCAAACTCGACAGAATTTTTACGGCTCGCCCAAGCCGCGCCGGGATCGAGAGGTGATGCGCCTGCCGCGCCGCGTTATTTCCGCTCGACCTGTCCGTCGGCGATCGTGACCCCGTAATCGCGCGCCGCGGCTTCGGGCGTGACATAGCGGCGCGCGAGATCGCGCCGGATCAGCGCGA
Source organism: Allostellaceae bacterium (assembly GCA_036501365.1). Lineage (GTDB taxonomy): Bacteria > Pseudomonadota > Alphaproteobacteria > ATCC43930 > CGMCC-115725 > CAIKMD01. The sequence goes on from DASYAL010000027.1 coordinate 37,865, forward strand.
GCGCGCGCTCGGCGGGCGGTCCCCAGCCGCCGCCGCCGCCGGTCTCAAGCACGACAACATCGCCGGGCTCGACCGGATAATTCCGTACCTTGGAGATGATCTCGCTGCCGCCCGCGGCCTTATAGACCGTGACGCAGCCGGGCCGAGCCGCCTGCCCGCCTTGCACGCCCCAGGGCGGATCGCGCGTGCGATCGACATTCGTCGTCAGCAGACAGGGATAGGTGATGATATATTTCTTGCGGAAGCCGAGCCCACCGCGAAACTTACCAGCGCCCCCGGAATCCGCGCGCAACTCGAGCGATTCGACGCGGAACGGCAGCAACGTCTCCTGCAGCTCCATCGGGATGAGGCGCGTATCGCCATGTGCCATGGTGCGGAACGGCCCGGCGCCGTCATGGCCGTCGCCCGCGCCCCAGCCGCCATGACCGCTGTCATGCGCGAGGAAGGCGCGGCCGTCGGGCCATTTGCCGCGCACCATGAAGCCCGAATGGGTGCCGAAATGCGCGCCGGTCGCCTTGCCGGGCACGGCCGATTGCAGCGCGCGGATGATCGCGTCGATCACGGTCGGCAGGGGGAAGGGATAGCCGCCCATCGGCGCGTCGGGCCGCGCGCTGATGATCTTGCCTTCGGGCAGGATCAGCTTCAGCGGCCGGTACATGCCTTCATTCGCCGGCTCGCGCGGCATGACGAGATATTTGAAGGCGACGCGCGCCGCCGTCATGCCGCCGCCGAAATAGCCGGAATTGATGTTGCCGGGCCGCTGCTCCGAAATCTCGGTGAAGTCGACGGTCATCTCGTCGCCGGCGATCGTCACCTTCACCTTGATTGGCACTGGGTCGTCGGTGATCGTGTCGTTGTCGAGGCAGGTCTCGGTCTCATAGACGCCGTCGGGGATCGCGCGGATCGCGACGCGCGCCGCAGCCTCGGCCTGGTCGAGAATGATCGCGATCGCGGCGTTGAAGGTCTCGATGCCGTATTTCTCGGCAAGTGCAATCGTGAGATCGCGGCCGAGGAAACACCCTGCGAGCTGCGCGGAGATATCGCCCATGAGGTCGACCGGCAGCCGCGTGTTGTTCTCGATGATGCGATAGACTTCCTCGATCGGCTCGCCCTTCGACCACAGCTTGATCGAGCGAAGCTGAAGCCCTTCCATGAAGATGTCGGTCGTATGCCCGCTCGGCACGCCGCCGATATCGATCCAGTGGGCGTTGATGGCGAAGAAGCCGATCAGCGCCTTGGGCGGGCCACCGGCATAGATCGGCGTGTACATCACCGTGTTGTTGAGGTGCTGGCCTTGTACCGCAGCGTGATTGCAGACGACGACATCGCCCTCGAACAAGCGCTCGCGGCCATAGATCTTCAGCCCGTCGCGCACCGCGGTGCCGACCGTGTCGGCGACGAAAGGCGGCATGCCGCCGGTCGATTGCGCGACGAGATGGCCCTCGGTGTTCACGAGGCCGACCGCGAAGTCCTTATATTCGTAGACATAAGGGCTGAAGGCGGTGCGCGTGATGTTGGCGTCGATCTGGTCGGCGATCGAGACGACGCCGTAGCGGATCACCTCGAGCGTAATCGGATCGAGCTTCGCGGCGGCTTGCGTGATCGTGTCCATGACTACCTCGTTTCCTTTCCGCCGCACTCGATGCGGATCTCGCCCATCGCCCCGATTTTGAAGCGGTCGTCCGGCCAGACGAGCGTGGTCGAGCCATATTCCTCGATGACCGCCGGGCCCGGCGCCTCGAAGCCGGGCTTGAGCGCGTCGCGGTCGAAGACGCGTGTCGTCACCATGCCGGCGGCCTTGCCGAAATAGACCGGCCGGCCGGTCTCGGCACGCGCTGGCCCGAGGCGCCGCGGTAGCCGCGCGATATCCGGGCGCCGCAGCTTGGCAAAGCCCGATACCATCAGCGCCTGGAGCTCGGCCGGCGCCTTGGAATCGGCATGGCCGTAGCGGCGCTTGTAATCGCGGGTGAAGGCTTCGTGGATCGCGTCGGCCGTGCCAAGGCCGGTGATCGGCACTTTGATGTTGTGGCGCTGGCCGCGATAGCGCATCTCGGCATGGCGCTCGTAGAAGATGTCGGTGGCGCCAAAGTCGCGGGCGAGCGCCGCGGCGGCCTCGGCCTCCATGGTGCGAAATTCGGTTTCGAGCGCGGCCACGATCTTGTCGTCGAGCAGGCCGGTGAACGTCTTGGCGAAATCGATGCGGGCGTCCGCGAGCAGCATGCCGATGGCCGAGAAATTGCCCGGCTCGGGCGGCACGATCACGGTCGGGATCGACAATTCGTGCGCCAAGGCCGAGGCATGGAGCGGCCCGCCGCCGCCATAGCAGAACAGCACGAAATCGCGCGGATCGAGGCCGTGCTCGATCGAGACGCGGCGGATCGCGCCGGCCATCGTCACCGTCGCGATCGCGAGGCTGCCTTCGGCGATCTCGATCATGCCTGCCTCGCCGCGATAGCCGAGCGGTGTCGCGATTTGCTCCGTGAGCGCACGCTTGGCGGCATCGGCGGTGAGCGTCAGCTCGCCCCCGAGGAAGCGATCGGCATTGAGACGGCCGAGCACGAGATTGGCATCGGTCACGGTCGGTGCTTCGCCGCCGCGCCCATAGCAGACCGGACCCGGCGTCGAGCCCGCGCTTTGCGGTCCGACATGGAGGCGCTTCTGCTCGTCGAGCCAGATGATCGAGCCGCCGCCCGAGCCGACCTCGACGATGTCGATGACAGGGGACTTGATCGGGAAGCCCTTGATATAGCCGTTGGCGTAATAGACGGAGTCGACCGAGAACCGGCCGCGTTCGACGAGGGCGCATTTCGCCGTCGTGCCGCCCATGTCGAAGGCGACGACATTGTCGATGCCGAGCGCTTCGGCATAAGCGCCCGCGCCGATGCAGCCGCCGATCGGCCCGGATTCGACCAGCGCGATCGGCTGGCGGCAGGTGCGCGCGACCGAGAGCAGTCCGCCATTCGAGCCCATCATGAACAGCGCGCCGCGAAAGCCGCGCTCGGTCAGGTCGCTATCGAGGCGGCGGATATAGGTGTTGACCTGCGGCCCGACATAGGCGTTCGCCGCCGCGGTCGAGCAGCGCTCGTATTCATACCATTCGCGCGTCAGCTCGGTGCTGCAGGTGACATAGACCCCGGGCAGCATGCGCGTCAGCACTTCCGCCGCGCGGGTCTCGTTGGTCGCATCGAGATAGGAGTTCATGAAGAAGACGGCGATCGAATCGACCTTTTGCCGTTTCAGCTCCTCGGCGACCTGCTCGAGCGCAGCCATGTCGAGCGGCGTCACGGTCTCGCCTCTGGCGTCGATGCGCTCGGGAACCTCGAAGCGCAACTCGCGCGGAATCAGCGGCTCGTCGCGCTGGTAATGGAGATCGAACGGGTCGGGCCGGTTGGCGCGCGCGATCTCGAGCACGTCGCGAAACCCCGCAGACGTCACGAGCGCGGTACGCGCGCCGCGCCGCTGGATCAGCGAATTGATGACGAGCGTCGTGCCATGATTGAAGAAATTCGCCGCGGCGGGCGCGATCTTCGCCTTGGCAAAACAGTCGAGGATGCCTTCGACGAAATTGGCGTAGGTGGTCGGGCTCTTGGTGTAGACCACCTTCTGCGTATCGTGATCAAAGGCGACGAGATCGGTGAATGTCCCGCCGATATCGACCGCCACCACATGCGCCATCGCCCGCTCCCGCCCCGACCTCACCGGTTTCCGCCATCGACAATACCGCAGAAACCGGTACCGTGAAATTCGTCTGGTCTTGCGGGTGGCAATGGAAACAACCTCGATCGCGAATGCCGCAGCGGCGCGGCAAGAACTCTTCGGCCATCCGAAGGGGCTGACCTATCTCTTCTCGACCGAGATGTGGGAGCGCTTTTCCTATTACGGCATGCGCTCGCTGCTCGTACTCTATATGGTGAAATATCTGCTCGTGCCCGGCCAGGTCGAGACCATCGTCGGCTTCCCGGCTTTGCGAGCCACGCTCGAGGCCATGTTCGGCCCGCTCGCGATCCAGCCGCTCGCCTCGCAGATCTACGGGCTCTATACCGGCCTCGTCTATCTGACGCCGATCTTCGGCGGCCTCCTCGCCGATCGGGTGCTCGGCCAGCGCCGCACGGTGATCATTGGCGCCGTGCTGATGGCGCTCGGCCATTTCATGATGGCCTTCGAGCGGCTTTTCCTCGTCGCCCTGCTCATGCTCATCCTCGGCAATGGCGCCTTCAAGCCGAACATCTCGACCCAGGTCGGCCGGCTCTATGCGCCGGGCGACCAGCGCCGCGACCGCGCCTATTCGGTCTTCTATGTCGGCATCAATATCGGCGCGTTCTTCTCGCCGCTGGTCTGCGGATCGCTCGGCGAGACAGTCGGCTGGGCTTACGGCTTCGGCGCGGCAGGTGTCGGCATGCTCGTCGCGCTGGGCATCTATTTTTTCGCCTTGCGCCTGTTGCCCGAGGATGCGCCGTTCAAGCGCGAACGCCGGTCACAGCCTCGACGCACACTCGACGCACCGCAGCGCCGCGGCGTGATTGCGATCCTGTTGCTCTGCGTGCCGGTCACGCTGTTCTGGGCCGGCTACGAGCAGCAAGGCAACACCATCGCACTCTGGGCCGACGGCTTCACCGATCGCGCCATCGATCTCGGCTTCTGGCAGGGAACCATTCCGACCACTTGGTTCCAGGCCTTCAACCCATTCATGATCTTCGCCTTCACGCCGCTGGTCGTGGCGCTGTGGCGGCGGCAGGCGCAGCGCGGCAGCGAGCCGTCGACCGCGGCCAAGATCGCTTTCGGCTGCTTCGGCCTCGCCCTCGCCAACCTCATCATGGCCGTCGCCGCCTGGCATGTCGGCGACGGCGGCAAAGCGAGCTGGCTGTGGCTTTTGGCCTATTTCGTGGTGATCACGCTCGGCGAGCTCTATCTCTCGCCGACCGGCCTGTCGCTCGTCACCAAGATCGCACCTGCCTCGATGGTGTCGCTGATGATGGGCGTGTGGCTGGCGACGGATTTCGCCGGCAGCTTCCTCGCCGGCTGGCTCGGCAGCTATTGGAGCACGATGGCGAAGGCGGATTTCTTCCTGGTCATCGCGGCCGTCGGCGCCCTCGCCGGATTCCTGGTCTATCTCGTTAGCCGGCCGCTCGCGGCAACGACCTAGCCTAACGGCCCGACAGGATCTTCACCGCCTTCTCCAGCCCGACCTGGCCTTCGGGATGGTCGCGATGCCATTGAATGGTGAAATAGTGGAATTGGATGCCGCGTTTTTTCGCGGCATCGATCTCGGGCGCGAGCTGAGAATCGGGATAGGTATAAAGATCGGTGTTGGCGTATTTCCAGACGAACCGCTGACCCTCCGGAGTCTCGAGGAAGGTAACGAACAGGATCGCGGCATCGGGCGCCGCGGCATTTTTCGGGATCGAAAAATAGTAAAACCGCAGCGCCGCGAAATCCTCCGGGGTGACATGCGCGATCGGCGCGCCTTTCTTCACGAGATCGACCCATTCGCGACCGCTGCAGTCCATGGCGAAGCCGACGAACTCGCCCGAGGCGACGCGTTCGAGATCGGAGCATCGGATCAGCCCGCCGAGCTGCGGCGACAGTTCGCGCGCGAATTCGACGCCGCGCTCGCCCCAGACATCGGAGCCGGTCAAGAGCTCCCACGAGCCGGCGTAAGGCGTCGAGGCGATCTTGCCCTTCCATTCCGGTCGCAGGAGATCGGTGAGCTTCGTCGGCACCATCGGCGCCAGCTTGGTGTTGTAGACGATCCCGCCCGGCATGGTCGTGTAGATGCGGATCGCGCGCCCCTCCGCCTCGACCGAGGACGGGTCGATCCTGCCCGGCAGCAGCGACACCCAATCGATCGGCACCGACACGCCTTTGGCGGCGAGATCGGCCGCATGCTGGTCAGAGCCGATGACGGCGTCCGTCGGCGACGGGCTGCCGGCGGCGTTCGCGAGCACGACCTGATTGACGATCTCCGGCAAAGACGGGCCCGGCGTGAAGCGAATGGCAATGTTGGTACCGTATTTCGCGTTCATGGCATCGCCGATAAGCTTCAGTCCATCGGCGCCAGCGAGGATGCCGCCGCCCCATTCGAGGTTGAGCCGCGGTTCTTTCTTTGCCGCGTCGATCACCTTGGCGAGAGCCGGGCTCGGCTCCTCCGCCTGCGCGGCGCCGCATAAGACAACGCAGGCCGCGACGGCGGCGGCCACCGGCCGGATCATGCGCATCACGCGGGCAGGACCGGCGATTTTTCGTGATCGGAGAAATTCTTGCCGGCGTCGAGGCGGATAATGTCGTTGCGGCCGGCGTCGCGCACGATGCCGTGCGGATCGCGACCTTCTTTCACCGCCGCGATCGAATCGAACGCGACCTTGCGCCACATCACCACGCCGCGGTCGGAGGTGCCGAGGAATTCCTTGGTCCGGTCGTGGATGACGCCCTGGCCTTCCTGCGCGGCTCGATCCTGGTCGCCCGAGGCAATGCCCCACCACCCGTCTTCCACCCGTTCGTAAACACCGGGCTGGTTGTGCTCGAAGCCGCGGCATTCGCGCTTATAGGGACCTTGCGGCTTGAAGCGGCTCTCGACGAAGAAGGTCATCGTTGTGAAATCGTCGGTCGGCACGCGGATATGAAAGAAATCGCTCGGGGTCGTCCCGGCGCGCGCGTTGTGGCGTCGCGTCGAGGATGGGAAGATGTCGTGCACGATGTTGCGATTGCCGCCAGGATATTGCGACTCGGTGCGGAAACCGTACCACGTCGGCGTGTAGCCGACCTCCGGCCGTTTCAATGCGATCGAAGGATAGACGGAAGCGTGCAGCGCCATGCTGTGATAGGGATCCATGCCGTTCTCGGCGCGCTGCGCCCAATTGCAGTGATCGTCGCTCGCCCAAATGATGCGATCGCATTCCTCCAGGCAGAGCAGGTCGTAGCGCGGCAGGATCGGCGCCGGTTCCGGCCCGATATAGGCAAAGACCAGCCCGGCCGCGACCTGTATCCGCGCCGTGCGCTGCTTCACGTCTTCATGGAGACGGCTGCCCGGCGGCTCGGCGGGCATTTCGAGGCATTGGCCATCGGCCCCATAGAGCCACCCGTGATAACAGCAGCGGATGCCGCGTTCTTCGACACGCCCGAACTGCAGCGAGGTGCGCCGATGCGCGCAGATATGATCGAGCATGCCGATCCGGCCTTTGCCGTCGCGGAAAAGCACGAAATCCTCGCCGAGGAGGCGCACCATGATCGGCTTTTTCTCGATCTTTTCCTCGAACCAGACCGGCCACCAATAGCGGCGCAGCATCTCGCCGCCCGGCGTCCCGGGGCCGACGCGCGTCAGCATCTCGTTCTCTTCGGGTGTCATGGGCGTTCCTCGCCGCTTTTGCCAATCGTCGGACGATCGATTTTACGGCAGGCGCTGTCAAGCGTCCACCGAGCAACCAAAGCCCAGCGCGCCGGTTGTTGTGACGCGGGCGAATTCACTCGAAGTGATGGAGTTTAGAATGGTTGCGACGATCCAGCCGACCTCGGCGACACAAGAGACGAGCCGCCTCATCTCCTCGGAGAAGGTGACCGGGGCCAAGGTCGAGAACACCAAGGGCGACGGCCTTGGCCATATCGAGGAGATCATGATCGACAAGATTACCGGCCGCGTCGGCTATGCCGTGCTCAATTACGGCAGCTTCCTGGGCATGGGCGGCAAGCTCTTCGCCCTGCCGTGGGAGGTCCTCAAATACGACACCCGCCGCGACGCTTACGTCATCGGCATCCCGGAAGAGCGGCTGAAGGACGCGCCGAGCTTCGATAACGGCACATGGCCCGATATGGGCGATCCGGCCTGGGGCAAGGCGATCCACGATTACTATGGCTCGCCCGCCGACTGGTACCTGTCGAGCTACTAGCAGGATCCGCCAACAGCACCGTCACGCGAAGCGCCCTTCGACCCGAAGGGCGCTTCCTTTTTTCTTACATCAGCTTCAGCCGCTCTTCGACGGTTTGCTGCATCACGCCAGGCCGGCCGATGCGATTCGACTGCTGGATCAGCGCCTGCACGTAGGGCCCCGCCTCAACCGGCGGGTATTTCGCCGGATTGCCCGGACCTTGGCAGCTTGGCAGGCATTCGATGATCGTGTTCGCGTGCGGATTGAAGAACAGCGGCAACGAGACGCGCGCGCGGCTGCCGGTGTTGAAGTTCGAGGCACGGTGCAGGCTCGAGACGTAATAGCCGTTGGTCCAGCGCGCGAAGAGATCGGCGATGTTGACGACGAAGGTCCCGGGGATCGGCGGCAGATCGATCCAGGTGCCGGCGGAATCGCGCACTTCGAGCCCGCCGAGCTCGTCTTGCGACAAGAGGCTGAAGCTGCCGTAATCGGTATGGGGCGAGATGCCCCATTGCGTGCGTCCCACGGTCGCGGGATCGACTGGCGGATAATAATTGTAGGTGATCGAGCCCGACGGGAAGCGATGCGGCGCGTCGAGATAGTCCTCGGGCAGGTCGAGGCTGAGCGCCAGCGCGCGGCAGAGGCGCTGCGCGACGCGGATGCGCTTGACGATATGCGCCTCGGTGAATTCGCGGAAGCCCGGCATCAGCGCCGGATCGACCCACTGCCCGCGCCCCGAGGTCCGCACCGACTGGTCCTCGATCTCGCCGGGCAGCAGCGGCCGCGGCAAGCTGTAGGTCTCTTTCTGATCGGCTTCCTTGTCGGGATTGGCGCTCGGATTCTTGCCGCCGACCGGCGTGTAGTTGCACGCCGCCTTCACCTCGCGCGGCAGCGCAAAAAACATGCGGCCCCAGTCATGCGCCAACTCGAGCTCGGCCTCGGAGATGCCGTGATTGGCGAGATAGAAGAAGCCTGTATCGATGCAGGTGTCATGCAAGGCGCGGGCGACGCGCTGGCGCTCCTCGAGGCTGCCGTCATTCGTATAGGCCGAGAAATCGATCACCGGCACGGTCTTGCCGGGCCGGCGCTTCTGGCCGAGCGACCGCACGCGCTGCCGATTGTCGAAATCGGCGTAGAGCTTGACCTCATCGTCCTTGATCGTTTGCATGACGCCGTCTCCGCCGCTCTCCCGGATCGCCGGACCTTTCCGGCCCAGGTTACGGCATTATACTCGATTGCCGAGGCCTAGAAGCAACGATCGAAACACCAAAATCGCCATGACCACCTACGACACCATCATCGTCGGCGCCGGCTCCGCCGGCTGCGTGCTCGCGGCGCGGCTCGGCGAGGACGCCGCCCGGCGCATCCTCGTCCTCGAGGCCGGCGGTGAGGATAAGCATTGGCTGATCCATCTGCCCTTGGGCGTCGGCAAGGTGTGGAACGACCCGCGCTGGAACTGGAGCTATAAGAGCGAGCCCGAGCCGCATCTCGACAATCGCCGCATCGATCATCCGCGCGGCAAGGTCGTCGGCGGCTCGTCCTCGATCAATATCATGGCTTATGTGCGCTGCCACCGGATCGACTACGACCGGCTGCCGCAGATGGGCCTCAAAGGCTGGTCCTATGCCGATGTGCTGCCCTATTTCAAACGCGCCGAGACTTGGGAGGAAGGCGGCAATCTCTATCGCGGCGACAGCGGCCCGCTGAAAACGCGCAAGAATCTAATGGCCGACCCGATCTGGGACGCCTTCGCCGCGGCGGCGCCCGAGCTCGGCTGTGAGATGGTCGACGATTTCAACGCGGATGAGCAGCAGGGCTTCAGCCGGCTGCAACATACGATCGGCAACGGCCGGCGCTCGAGCACCGCGGTCGCTTATCTCCGGCCGGCGATGGAGCGTGGCAACATTACCCTCGTCACCGACGCGCATGTGACGCGGGTGCTGTTCGACGGGCCGCGCGCCGTCGGCATCGAATATGTGAAAGACGGGCAGAAGCAGGAAGCGCGCGCCGAGGGCGAGGTGATCCTCGCGGGCGGCGCCTTCAACTCGCCGCAGCTTCTGCTGCTTTCCGGCATCGGTCCCGTCGACGAGCTGAAAGAGGTCGGCATCATGCCGCGCGTCGATCTCAAAGGCGTCGGCAAGAACATGTCGAATCATCCGGTCGCCTCGACGCAATGGCTGCGCGCCAGAGGCCAAGGCACCTTCCATCGCGGCTTGCGGATGGACCGGCTGGCAGTCAGCCTTGCGCAGTATTTCCTCTTCGGCACCGGCTTCGCGACACGCGTCCCCGCGATGGGCACCGCCTTCACCAAGAGCGCGGCCGATCTGGAGGCGCCCGATCTGCAATTCTATTGCGGCGGCGGCGGCTTCCGCGCGCATGAGTGGTTCCCGGTCGTCCGTCCGCCCGAGCCCGATATCTTCGGCCTGACTTATTGCCATCTGCGCCCGGAAAGCCGCGGCGAGGTGAAGCTCGCTTCGACCGATCCGCTGGCGCCGATCAAGATCTACAACAATTTCTTTGCCACCGAATACGACCGGCGCGCGATGCGCGAGGGCATGAAATTTGCGCTGCACACGGTCGAGGAAACCAAGGCTTTCACCGGCTTCGCGCGCAGCCGCGTGCTGCCCGGCCCCGAGGTGAAAAGCGACACCGAGATCGACGCGTTCCTGCGCGCCACTGTCGCGACCATCCATCACCCCGCCGGCACCTGCAAGATCGGCACCGACGCAATGGCAGTGGTCGATCCGGAATTCCGCGTGCGCGGCACCGAGCGGCTCTATGTGATCGACGCCTCGATCATCCCCGATCCCATCGGCGGCAACCTCAACGCGCCGGTGATCATGATCGCCGAGAAGGCGTCGGACGTGCTGCGCGGCCGGCCGCCCCTGCCGCCGGCGGATCTCTAGACGCGCGGCGACTCAAGCATCTTTTTAAGCTGCGCCAGCTCGATATCGACGAGCTTGATCTGCTGGTCGAAGGAATCGTCGCTGAAGCCCGGCGGCTGAAAGAAGGTGATCATGAATTCGGCGCCGCCGCTGTTGGCGACAACGCGCGCCGGTACCGTCCAGCTCGCCTGTGGATCGACAAAATCGTGATCGAGAATGCCATGACGCGCATCGGCGCGGACACGCAGCCGCGCCGCGCCATGCGGCGTCATCATGTCCCACCAATCGGGATCGCTCGTCGGGCTGATCGATTTCACATTGACGATCGCCCATTTCGGCCAATTTCCAGGGTTCGCAAGAAAGGCGAAAGCGGCGTCCGGCTCGCAACCTATGCGCACCGTCTTGGTAATCGATCGCGCCGTGGTATGGGTATTCGCGTTCATCGACGTGCTCCTTCTCGGTGGTTTCAGTCGTCGCTTTCAAGGTCGGCTTCGCGCTTATCGAGCGCATCGCAAAATCGCCGCAGGCTGCGGCGCAGCACAGCGAGCTCAGTTCCCGACAGCTCGGATGCGAGCTCGCGGTAATAAGCCCGTGCGTGCCTCATCAACTGCGCGAAAGTCGATCGGCCGCATTCCGTCAGGACGAGAAACGGCGAGGTCTTGTGATCGGGATTGGGCTGCAAGGTCGCGAGCCCCTCCGCGATGAGGAGATCGGCGATGCGCTGGACATTCTGCCGGGCGATGCCAAGACGCCGCGCGATCTGCGGCACGGTCTTGGAATCGGCGGAAGCGGCGCTCAGCACCTGCCAACGCGCCTGCGTCTGACCGATGGCGCGCGCGATCGCATCGGCATTGCGGCGCAATTGTCCGGCAAGCTGATAGATGTCCGCGATGATCAGCGGCACCACGCCGAGCGTCTCGTCGCGATCCTTTACGCTCATGAGCGGAGCTTCCTCTAAATTGGAATAATCATGTCATACTGACATCATTATGTCAATTTGAAAAGCGCGATTTGGCGATCCGTCCCGGGGGCGGCGGCGGATGATCAGAACGGGGCGAGGCGTTCGAGCTACAGCGTCTTGAACCGCTCTTCGGCGGTCTTCTGCATCACGCCCGGCCGGCCGGTGCGGTAAGACTGCTCCAGCAGCATGCGGACATAGGGCCCCGCCTCGACCGGTTCGTATTTCGCCGGATTGCCGGGCCCTTGGCAGGTCGGCAGGCAGGCGACCTCGGTCTTGGGATGCGGGATGACGAACAGCGACAGCGAGATGCGGGCGCGGCCGCCCAGGTTGAAATTCGAGGCGCGGTGCAGGCTCGAGACATAGAGCCCATTGGTCCAGCGCGCGAAAAGGTCGGCGATGTTGACGACGAAGGCGCCGCGCAGCGGCGGCACCTCGAACCACGCGCCCGAGGCGTCGCGGATCTCGAGCCCGCCGAGCGCATCCTGGGACAAGAGGGTGAAGCTGCCGTAATCGGTATGCGGCGAGATACCCCATTGGGTGCGGCCGACCGTCCCCGGATCGAGCGCCGGATAGTAGTTGTAGACATAGGCCGTGGTCACGAAGCGGTGCGATTCGTCGAAATAATCCTCGCGCAGATCGAGGCTCAGCGCGAGTGCACGGCAGAGGCGATGAACCACGGCGATGCGCTTTAAGATATGCGCCTCGCTGAAAGCCTTGAAGCCGGGGAGAAGCTCCTCATTCGGCCATCGCCCGCCGCCGGTCAGCGCCGGGCCTTCGCGCGGCAACTCGAAGAAGAGATGTCCCCAATCATGCGCGACGTCGAGCTCCGAAGCGGAGATGCCATGATTGACGAGATAGAAAAAGCCGGTATCCGTGCAGGCGTCGCGCAATTGCCGCGCCACCGCCCGGCGCGCGGCAAGATCGCGGCTCTCGCTATAGGCGGCGAAATCGATCGCCGGCAACGTCTTGGCCGAGCGCCGCGACGCGGTCAGCGAGCGCAGCCGCTCGCGATTGTCGAAGTCGGCGTAGAGGCCGATGGCGTCGTCCTTGATGGTCTCGACCATCGCTCGTCTCCTTCAGGATTTGGCCCTTACGATTTCACCGGCACCGCGAATCCTTCCGGATCAAGCCATTCGACGTCGATGTTCTGGCTTGGATCGACCACGTAGCGCGCGCGGTCGTAAGGCTTGCGTGCGAACCAGGCGCAGGTGAGGCCGATCAAGATGATCGGCAGCGAAACGAGGCCGAGCGCGCTTTGCAGGCCGGCATCGCCGTGGAAGACGAGATCGAGCGAGGCGCCGAACATCGCCGGGCCGATGCCGTAGGTGAGAATCGTGCTGGTGACGCCCCAAGCAGCGATCGAGCGCGCGCGCATGCTCGGCGGGAACATCTCCTGCATCACATTGCCGTACTGCATGAAGCCGATGCCGTCGGCGAAGGTGAAGACGAAGGCCCAGAACAAAGCCATGCCCGGGGTCTCGGCCAGATACATGCCGAGCGCGCAGGGAATCCAGGCGAGGAACATGATGATGAGAGTCGGCACTTTCCCGCCGCGCACGCCGCGCCGCATCATCCAATCGGCGATGTAGCCACCGATCACCGCGCCGGTCACGCCGGCGATGGTCGTGGTCCAGCCGACCTGGATCCCGGCCTGGATCGGCGGCATCTTGAAGACGCGGATGAAATAGGTCGGTAGCCAGGCGAACCAGCCGATCGCGAGGATGCCGAGGCAGATATAGCCGCCCATCACCAGGGCGAAGGCGCCCCAATGCTGCTTCAAATGCCCGAAGAACGGCTGCTCGCCGGCTGCGGGCTTCTCGGCGCTGGCGAGCCGCGGCGGCTCGGTCACCGTGGTCATCAACACGGCGAGGCCGATCGTGATCAGGCCGACGACGATGAAGGCGGCATGCCAGATCGGGGTCTGGCCGACGAGCGGCAAGGTGACGGTGTCGATGCCGCGGAAGCTCGCGAGGATCGCGCCGCCGATCAGATAAGAGAGGCCGATGCCGCCGAAGCCGCCGATACCATAGATGCCGACCGCAGTGCCGCGCCGCGCTTTGGGGAAATAATCCGAGATCATCGCGAAGGCCGCGGGCGATAGCGCCGCCTCGCCGAGGCCGAGGCCCATCCGGGTCAGCACGAGCTGGGTGAAGGTGGTGGTGAAGCCCGAGGCGATGGTGCTGATCCCCCACAAGGTGATGCCGAAGATCAGCACGTTGCGGCGGCTCTTGCGGTCGCAATACCAGCCGAAGGGGATGATGAAGAGGCCGTTGAGCACCGAGAACGCGTAGCCGTTGAGGACGCCCATCTCGGTGTCGTTGATGCCGAGATCGCGGCGCACCGGGCCGACCAGCAGGGTGAGGATGTTGCGGTCGACGAAGAACATGAAATAGCACAGCAGCAGGCAGAACAGCCCGTAGAATGCGGTCATCGCGGCCGGATATTTCGTGGCGTCGTCGCTTACCCGAGAAGTCATTTCCATCCCCTGCTCTCTTGCTCCTCATCCGACGGCGAACCGGCGGCGGCGTTGTGCCTAGTCTGCGGCGAGGCCTGGCTTCAGGTCAACATTCACGGGGTTGTCTTGGGCGGCCGGCGATGATGCGTCGCCCGCTCATAGGCATAGCCGAAGCGCAGCATCTCGGCATCGGCATAGGGCCGGCCGAGGAAGGTGATGCCGGTCGGCAGCCCCTCCGCGGTGAAGCCCGCCGGCACAACGACGGAGGGAACAATCTCCAGAAAGGTATTGAGATGCGAGGCGCCCTTCTGCTCGGTGAAGGGCGGGTTGACGCCCTCTTCGATGAAGGTCGGCAGGTGCTCGACGGCCTTGTGAACGATCGCGTCGAGCCGATGATCCGCCATCATCTTCAGCATATTGGTGAGCAACGCATCGCGCGCCTTGAGCGAGGCGAGCTGGCGCTCGGTCGCCGCCGGTCCGGACGGGATCACGCGCTGCCAGCGGTCGCGGGTCGGCTTCAGCAACTGCGCAAAGAGCGGCGAGGCCATCACTTCCTCGCGCGACCGGAACGGCGGCTTGGCGCTGCCGGCAAGATAAAGCTTGATCGCTTCGTCGGCCTCGGGCGTGCCGAAGCTCCGCTTGGCGAGTAGCGGCTTGAGGTCGGGGATCATGACCGGATCGAGGATGACCGCGCCGCAGTCGCGCAGCTCGGCGATCGCCTGATCGAACAGCCGCGTCGTCACGATGAAGTCTTCGGCGCTCGGATCGCTGTTGAGACCCATCGGCTCGCGCAAGATGCCGATCCGTGCGCCGCGCAACGCGTTTGCATCGAGCAGCGCGGCATAGCTCGACGGCGCGCGGCCGACGCCACGGGCCGTGACCGGATCCTCCGGATCGTAGCCGACCATGGCGTCGAGCAGCTTTGCCAGATCGGCGATCGTGCGCGCCATCGGCCCGAGCGAGCCGTTGGTCGTCGGCCAGCCGCCATAGACGCCGGTGCGGCTGACGAGACCGGTGCTCGGCCGCATGCCGGTGATCGCGGTCCAGATCGCCGGCCGACGGATCGAGGCGAGCCCTTCCTGCCCGATCGCCACGGTCGCGAAATTCGCGGAGACGCTCGCCGCCGGCCCGCCGGAGGAGCCGCCGACGGTGCGCGCCAGATCGTATGGATTGCGGGTAGAGCCGAAGAGCGAGCCATGCGTGTCGCCGGCGCCGAGCTCGCCCAGCGTGCCCTTGCCGATGAAGATCGCGCCCGCCTGTTTCAGCTTCGCCGCGACGAAGCAGTCGCGCTCGGGACGATGGTCCTTGAAGAGAACCGAGCCCAGCGTCGTCGGCATGTCTTTGACATCGGCCTGATCCTTGATGACCACGGGAATGCCGTGCAGGGGCCCGACGGGACCGGCGGCGCGCCAAGCGGCATCGAGCCGATCTGCCTCGTCCAACGCGCGCGGATTAAGCGCGATCAGCGCGTTGATGCGCGGGCCGTTGCGATCGTAGGCCTCGATGCGGTCGAGATACATCTGCACCAATTGTCGCGCCGTCAGCGCCTCGGCGCTGTAAGCGGCGTGGATGTCGGCGATGGTAGTCTCGATGAGTGTGAAGTCACCGGCCATATCGCCTCCCCGCTAGTGACGGATGCCGCGCCCTTCCGGCAGCATCAGGCCTACCGCCATGACGGCGATCGCCAGCACCACAAGTATATAGAAGATCAGATGCAGCGCGTGGTCGAATTGCGCGATCACCGGCCCGACGGTCGCCGCGGGCAGCGCAGCGCGGCCGGACGGCGTCATGATCTGGGTCACGAGATCGCCGTGGCCGTTGAGATAGCGGGCGAGCGCGGCGTTGAGGATGCCGCCGAAGGCGGCGGCACCGATCGCCTGGCCGAGGATGCGGGAAAAGACCAGCGCCGAGGTGGCGATGCCGCGCTGGTTCCAGGCGCTTTCCGATTGGACCGCGACGAGATAGGTGTTGTTGTTCATGCCGATGCCGAGCCCCATCAGCAACCCGCTCGCCGCCGCCCAAGCGGCGCTGCTCTGCGCGTCGAGTAGCGTCATCATCACGCTGCCGACGATATAGATTGCGGCGCCGACGCTCGCCGTCGTGCGATAGGAGGTGCGCAGCATGGCCTGCCCCGCGGCCATCGCGCCGACCGGCCCCGCCGCCGACATCGCCATGATGGTCATGCCCGAGACCAGCGCGCTGTCGCCGATCACGCCCTGGATATAGACCGGCAGGTAGGCGGCGATCCCCATGGTCGTCGCGCCGAGCGCGAGCGAGACGAGATTGCCGCTGCTGGCGACGCGGTCCTGCCACAGCGACATCGGCCAGATCGGCTCGGGGACGCTGCGCTCGTAAAGCACGAAGATCGCGAGCACCACGACCGCCGCGACGACCAGCGCCGCGGCGAGGCCAAGGCCGAGCGACGAGGTCTGCGCCAGGGCGAACATCAGCGCGCCGGTGCCGAGGCAGATGAGCAGCGCACCGCCCCAGTCGATGCGATGCCGCCGCTTCTCGATCCGCTCGCGGAAGCCCCAGAACAAGATCGCGCCGGCGATCAAGGCGATCGGTACGTTCACCCAGAAAATCATCGGCCAGATCGTATGCGTCGCGAGGAAGGCGCCGACCATCGGGCCGAGCACCGCGGCGCCGATGAAGACGCTGGAGACCACGCCTTGCATCCGCGCCCGCTCGGGCCCGTTGAAGATGTCGCCGATCAAGGTCCGGCCGACCGGCATCAAAGCGCCCGCGCCCAAGCCCTGAACGACGCGGAAGCAGACGAGCGACAGCATGCTCCAAGCGAAGCCGCACAGGACCGAGCCGATGAGGAAGAGGCCCGCGCCAATCAACAGGATCGGCTTGCGGCCATAGAGATCGGAAAGCCGGCCGTAGATCGGTACGGTCACGACCTGGGTCAGCAGATAGCTGGTGAAGACCCAGCTCAAGAGGTCGAAGCCGCCGAGCGAGGCGACGATCGTCGGCATGGCGGTCGAGACGATGGTGCTCTCGATCGCGGTGATGAAGACCGAGGCGAGCGCGGCGATGAAGACGAGGACACGGTTCTGCGTCCCGATCGCGGGCGCGGCACTCGTTCCCGGTTCGACAGCCTCGGCCGGCATCACGCTCCACCGCTCGATTGACCGACGTGGCTTAGCGCGCCGGCCGCGCGGTTGCATCGGTTTCTTTGCACGGCTGCTTTACGCCGGCGCCATGCTAGACTCGCGAGCATGGCGCCCAAGAACCCCGGCACTCCGCTGCGCGTCGGCCTCGCCGGGCTCGGCGCGGTCTCAACCCAGGTCTTGCGTGCCTTCGCCGATTGCGACGGCGCCGTTCTGGCCGCTGCCGCCGACCTGCGGCGGGAGGCGCGCGACGATTTCACCCGCCGCTACGACCGCCCGACTTTCGACACCGTCGAAGCAATGTGCCAGTCGCCTGAGATCGACGCGGTCTGGATCGCGACACCCAACGACCTTCACGCCGCGCATAGCATCGTCGCCGCCGAGCATGGCAAGCATGTCCTCTGCGAGAAGCCGATCGCGATCACGCTCGACGAAGCCGACCGCATGATCGCGGCCGCCGATCGCGCCGGCGTCCAGCTTCTCGCCGCGCATTCCAAGATCTTCGACACGCCGATCGCCGCGATGCGCCGCCTTATCGTCAAAGGCCCGCTCGGCGCGGTCGTGCAGATCAATTCGCTGATGTTCAACGATTGGCTGCAGCGGCCGCGCGTGGCGGCGGAGGTCGATACCGCGCGCGGCGGCGGGGTGGTATTCCGCCAAGCACCGCATCTCGTCGATATCGTGCGCTATCTCGGCGGCGGCATGGTGAAGAGCGTGCGCGGCGTGGCCGGCCGCCGGGACCCGCATTTCGCCACCGAAGGAAATTTCGGCGCGCTGCTGATTTTCGAATCGGGCGCTGCCGCGACCATCGGCTTCGGCGGCTACGGCCATTTCGACGTCACCGAGCTCTACTGGAACATCGGCGTCTATGGCGACCAGAAGGACCCGCAAGCGCCGAAGCGCCCGCGCCGCACCGGTGCGACAACGCAGGCAGACAAGATGGCCAATCCCGCTTTCGCCCCCGATGCGGCGAAACCCGCGAAACGCATGCCGTTCTTCGGCCTCACCGTTGTGAGCTGCGAGCGCGGCGCCATACGCCAATCGCCCGACGGGCTCTATGTTTATGATGAGATGGGCTGCACTGAAGTCGCGGTACCGCCCAATCCCGAGCGCGCCGCCGAGCTCACCGTTTTGCGCGACGCGCTGCGGGGCGAGTATGCGGCCTTTCCCGACGGGCGCTGGGGCGCGGCGACGCTCGAGGTCTGCCTCGCAATCATCGAATCCGCGCGCAGCGGCAAAGAGATTGCGCTGTCGCGCCAGGTTCCGAGCCGTTGAACCGCGCGCTTACGGCGCGTGCTCGGCGCCGGTCAATGTCAGGTAATAGCGCCACAGCGCTGCGGCGCGCCCGCCCGGCTTGCCGCCCGATTCCGGCGTCGCCCGCGCCCGTCCCGCCATCGACTTGAAGATTTCCTGATCCTCTTGCGGGATCGGCTGGGGATTGCCCAGCAGATAGGCCTGATAGTTCATGGTCGCGAGCTTGTTGAGCGCGATCGCGTCGAGCGAGGCGTCCTCGATGCTCGGTCCCGCCGTCGTGATGCCGTGGCCACGCATCAGGCAGACGCGCGAATCGCCCATCGTTTTCACGAGATCGTCTCCGAGCTTGGGATTGCTGACGAGGATGCTGCGCGGAAAGGTGGGAATGCCGGCGAGCGCGAGTTGCGCGCCTGACGGATCGTAAGCACCGTAGAGCGGCAGCAGCGGCTTGTTGCAGATCGTGAACAGCACGACGGTCGGCGGATGGACATGCACCACCGAGCGGACCTCGGGCCGCTTCTTATAGACGGCCGTGTGGATGAAGACCTCGTTCGGCACTTCGAGCCCATCGTCGCGGCTCTTCGTCAGCTTGCCGTCGAGATCGACCTCGACCACCTCGTCGAGGGTGGTGTACCGCACGCCGAGCTCGCCGGGCCCCCGCGCGCGGATGAGCACGCGGTCGGTGCCGGGAATCCGCGCGCTGATATGGCCGGTCGCGGCGTCGGTCAGCTCGAGCTGACCCAGCACGCGGCAGGCTTGGGCGACACGCTCGCGAAGATCATCGGCCGCGCTCATGGCTGGGCTCCTTTACTGGCTGACAGCGGGAATGTTGTTCTTCGCGAGGTCGGAGACCTGATCGCGGATCGGGATCTGGTCCTCGGCCTGGAGATTGGAATAGGGCATGCCCGGCGGCGGCACCTCGCTCGGCGCGCCCGGCGGCACATCGAGACGCCGGCTGTTGCCTAAGACCTTGCCCCAATCGGATTGGCCGGCCTTCGACAGCAGCCAGTTGATGTAGACCTTGGCGGCGTTGGAATGCGGCGCCTTGTCCATCAGCGACACGGTGCCGAAGCCAGTATCGCCCGAGAGCGCCTTGATGTCGCCGTTGAACGCGCCGATGTTCTTGCCGAGGCCCTGCGCTTGGAACTGGCCGACCTCGTCGACCGGCGCCGCCATGCCGATCGGATAGCGGCCGCGCACCACGCCCTCGGCTTGCTGGCGGCGATTGGCGATGAAGACGATCTTCTGCGTCGCGAAGAGCTGCTTCAAAAAATCGGCGCCGAAATTCTTCAGCAGCACCTGGCCGGTGAGCAGCCCCTGCCCCGGTAAGCGCGGATCGTCCCATACGATCTTGCCCGCGAATTGCGGCTTGAGCAGATCGTGAAAGGTCTTGAGGTCGGCACGTGCGACGAAATCCCAATTGACGAGGGCAAGCGGGCTGAAAGTGTAGTCGAAGGCGAAAGTGTATTTCTTCTCCTTATCCATCCAGCCGGCATCGAAGCCGTCGCGCCAGGCTTTGTCGTCGGTCACTTCCGGCAGGATCAGGGCCGGGCGCAGCGGTGCGAAGGCTCCGGCGGGCTTCAGCGTTTGCAAGATCGACGGCGTGCCGCCGACATAGACGTCCCATTTGTAAAGCCCGGCCGCGCGCTCGCGCATAATCTGCAAGATGACATCGCGGCCGCTGGTGCCGACGAAATTGAGCTTAATGCCGGGATAGGCGGCCTTGAAGCCGGTGGTCAGCACTTCCTCATAGGATTTGCCCGGCCCGCCATGGACGTCGACCTCGCCCTCGGCGTTGGCGGCTTTGACGACCGCGTCCCAGCTCTGCTGCGCCGGAGCGGGCTGGGCGCCAGCGATGCCGGTCAGCGCCGCGAGCGCCAGCCACCCGATCTTTCGCATCATCGCTCGAGCGGCGCTATTTCGCCGCGGCCAGCTCGCGCTCGAAGCGCGCCTGCCGGTGCTGTTCGATCTGCAGCCCGATCATCTCGTTGATCGTCCGATCGCGGATGACGCCGTCCGGCTCCTTGCCGGCCTGCACCAAGGCGATCTGCTGACGTAGCAGATTACGCCACATGACGATGCCGCGATCGGTGGTGCCGAGCAGCTCCTTGCTGCGATCGAACACGGAGCCCTGCGTCTCCCAGGCCATCAGATCCTGCTGTGGGAAGTCGGTGAGATCGTATTCGCCGTCGGGCGCCAGCGGATGCGGCAGATAAGCGACGGCGATGTCGGCATCCGCCTGCGCGACCTCGCTGCCATCGGCCGTCGGTGTGAAATGCAGCCAGAGGATATAAGTGTGATCGTCGTCCATCGGCACGCGCCAATGGGTGACGAGCGCATTCTTCTCCTGCGGCACGATCAGAATGTTGGGGAAGATCGCCGGATGGCCGACCTCGCGCTCGGCGAGCGCGCCGCCATAGGTGCGGATCTTGCGGATGCCTGTCCAGGCCGCTTCGCGCGTCAGCTCGAAATCGATGTTTTGGATCGGGCGATGGAAATAGGCGGCCGAGCTCTTGAGCCGTTCATCGGCCTTGGCCTGATGCATCAGCATATGCGCATGGAGATAATAGGTGTGAACCGGATCGACCGAGTTCTCCTGCGCTTGCAGCCAATTGCAGTTGTGAACCGGCAACACGGTGATTGTGCGCGTGCCCGCCTTGCTGACCAGCGTCTCCCAGCGCGGCAAGAGCGGCGCCGGCAGCGGGCCAAGATAGGCGAAGAGGATGCCGGCGAGCGCCTGCACCGGATAGGAGACGACGCAAGCTTCGTCCTTCAGCGCGCTGCCTTTCGGCTCGAAAGGCTGCTCGATGCATCGGCCGGAGGTTGCGTATTTCCAGCCATGATATGGGCAGCGCAGCCCGTCCTCCTCGACGAAGCCGAAATAAAGCGAGACGCGGCGATGCGCGCATTGCTCGGCAATCAGTCCGATCTCACCGTTGTCGTCGCGGAACAGCACGAGCGTTTCGCCGAGGATGCGGACGCGCTTCTTAGGCTTCTCGGCGGTGAGCTCGGCGACGGGACAGACCGGCATCCAGTAGCGGCGCAACAGCTCGCCACCGGGCGTGCCGGGCCCGACCTCGGTCAGCAGGCGATTGTCCTCCGACGTCAACATGCGCGTTTCCTCGTTTGTTCTGCGCCGAGCGTGCCACGGAAACGGAGGCAGTTCAATGTCCCGCCGCGGCACATCTTCCGCTCGGCGCGGCCCGACGCGACAACGATTTTCCCTTTGGCCGCGTGGCGACGATAAGCTCTATTCGTCGAACAAATCGGGGAGGAAAAGATGGCGCGATTCCGGGTTGCCGCCGCGGCGCTCTTTCTGCTGACTATGAGCGCAATCCCATCGGCGCGGGCACAAACCAAGCTCACCGTGGGTTATGGCATCGCTTCGGACTTCCTCGCCGCGCTCACCGCGCGCGACGAAGGCATCTTCGCCAAGCACGGGCTCGATGTCGATCTGACCGTGTTCACGAATGGCGGCCTTACGCCGCAGGCGCTGGTCTCGGGCGCGGCGCAGATCGCCTTCAACACCGGACCGGTGCTCGTCCTCGCCGAGGACGGCGGCCTCGACCTGGTCGTGTTCTCGGGCATATCGCGCATTCAAAAGACCAATCCCCATTCCGCACTGGTGACGCGTGCGGGCTTCACGGTAACGAAGCCCGCCGATCTCATCGGCAAGCGGGTCGCCGATCCCGGCATCAATTCCTCGCTCGATCTCGTGATGAAGAAATGGCTGCTCGACGGCGGCGTGAAGCCTAATCAGGTCACGGTCGTCGAGCTGCCGTTCCAGCTCATGGGCGACAACCTCAAGAGCGGACAGATCGACGCCGCTTTTCCGGTCGAGCCGATGCTCGGCCGCATCCTCGCCTCGGGCGCCGGTACAAAATCGGTCGACATCCAATCGGCGGTCGATCCCGATTTCGCCGCAACCTTCTGGTCGGCGACGCGCGACTGGGCCGCCGCCCATCCGCAAGCGATCGCCGCCTTCCGCGAATCGCTCGCCGACGCGCTCGCCTTCATCCGCGACCATCCCGATGACGCGAACGCGATCGCGTTGAAATATTTCCACTACAGCGATCCGTCGCCGCCGCTGGCCTCGCTCGCGGTCAAGCTCTCGGATCTGCAATTCTGGGTCGATATCTGCCGCCAGCTCGACCTGATCCACAAGCCGATCGACGTCGCCGCGCTCGTCCTCCCCGGCACACCGATGACAAAATAGATCGCGGGCTAAGAGCGCCCCTTCGCCGCGACGTTGCGCAGGAAAGGCTGAATCTGCACCGCGAGGCCGGGTCGGCCTTGAACGCCGCGGACGAATTTCATGAAAGCGGCGCCGCAAGGCATTTCGCCGCTGACCGCTTTCATCAGCAATGGCGCGGCGATCTTAATGGTGCAATCGGCGGGACGGTCGGCCGTCGATATCTTCGCCGGTTTCGCAGTGGCGTCGAGCACCAGCACGCCATCGCCGCCAGCATCGAATTTCACCACCGCGGCGCCGATGCCGAGATCCTCTTGTGCATGCGCGGCAAGACGCTGCGCGATTCCGTCGAGCAGCGCGCTCATTGCCCGCCCTCCTGGCGGATGATCTGATTCATGACGCGGCGCGCGCGCATGATGCCGGCATCGGCCTTGAAGCTCACCTCTTCCGGCAACTCGGCATTCTGCTGCAGCAAGGCCTCGATCGCCTCGATCGCAAAGAAATCCTGATCCTGGATCGCCCAGGAGGTATCGCTCGCGAAGGCGTCCCAGGCCGCGTCCTTCTGGCGGAAGTTGCGCGATTCCGCCCAGAACCAATGCGTCGTGGTCTCGGTCTCGGGGGTGAAAGCGAGCGCGACGCGCAGCACACGCGGCTTTTCCTGCGGCGCCTTCGGGTTGTACATCTCGATCCACACGACATGCGTCGCCGGCAGATGGAAATGACCGACAAGCGCGCGCGGCGCGATCTCGTAATCGACATCGAACAGCATGTGAAAGAACGGGCTGATCTTCTCGTGCGGATCGAACCAGCGCGATTTGATCCACGGTCCCTCTTGCGAGACCTCCGGCATTGTGTGCACGCGGCCGCCGCTCTCGAACTGGCCGAGATGAAGGAACGAGATATGCGTGTCGTCGATCAAATTCTCATTGCAGAGGCCGTAGCGGCCTTTGACGAGGCGATAGCGATGATCGACGGTCGAATAATCCTCGTGGCCGAAGCCGAGATAGTTCTCGCCGGGAATCAGCGCGGGATCGGCCTTGGCGGGATCGCCCATCCAGATCCATACCCAATTGCGCCGCTCGACCACCGGATAGGCGCGCAGGAAGCATTTCGGCGGGATGCTGTCCTGGCTCGGGATCTCGACACACGTGCCGGTCGCATCGAAGAGCGAGCCGTGATAGGTGCAGCGGATCTTGTCGCCGACGAGACGGCCCTTCGACATCGGCATGAAGCGGTGCGGACAGATATCATGCAGCGCGACGACTTTGCCGGCGCCGGTGCGATAGAGCAGGATCGGCTGATTGAGGAGGCGGCGGCCGAGCGGCGCATGCTCGACCTCGCGCGCCTGGGCGCAGACATACCAGGCATTCTTGATGAACTTATGGACGAAGCCGTCGAGACGATCGGCATTCGCGGACGGGCCTTGCGGTGCGATCGTGTCCATTTCTCCCCTTCGGAACATCATGCCGGTGCGATATTCCAGTTGGGCAAAATTAGAACACTTCCGCCGCAGCCCCGCAAGTTGAGCCCTAAAAGCAAGAGGCCCTGCCCCGAAACCGGGCAGGGCCTCGACCCTTAGACGGAACCTGGAACGCTAGGAGCGCCCGACCGCCTGGCTCAGCAAGGCGCGTGCATCGGCCGGCCCTTTGTCGCCGGTCCAGACGACATATTGATCGGGACGCACCAGCGTGAGCCGCGCTTCATAGGCCTCGCGACCGCCGGCCTGGCTGTCGTGGATGACTTTGAGTGGGAGGTGCAGCGATTGCGCCGCCTGCTCGAAGGCTTTGACGTCACTGTCGGCGGCATCGAACGCCAGCAGCGCGACGCCCAGGCCGAGTTCCTCGAACACGTTGCGGGCGGAGGAAAGCGGCTGCGGCGGCAGGTGGTGGCCGGCGCGCGCCTTATAGCTGTGGCTGCCATGCGCCGTGGTCTTGCCGCCCGGCGGACCCGCGATCACCGAGGAGCCTTCGTAATTCGGTTCGTAGGTGGTCAGACGGCTGCTAATACCGTTCTCGCGCTCGGTCCAGGCGCGCTCGAACTCGGCGCGGTCGCGCTCGGGGTTGTAGCGCTCGAGGAACTTGCGGTCCCATTCGATGCGTCCGGCGATGAAATCCTCGCCGGTCTCCTTGAAGATCGGATGACGCTCTTCACTATAGGAATCGAGCAGCCTCTCGCCGCCCCAGCCTTCGAGCCGCGCCGCGAGCTTCCAGCCGAGATTGGCCACGTCCTCGAGACCATTGTTAAGGCCGAAGCCGCCATAGGGCGGATGGCTGTGCGCGGCGTCGCCGGCAATGAAGACGCGGCCGACGCGATAGCGCTCGGCAACGGCGACGCGCAGGTCCCAGAACCCGACATGATCGAACTCCGCCTTGAAGGGGAAGCCGGCCACGTTCTGGATGAGACCGTGGAAATCGTAATTGTCGGTGGTGGTGCCGGGCGGCACCGGCGAATGGAAGAACCAGCCCTCGCCGACATCGATACGGCCGAAGAATTGCCAATAGCCTTTGTATTCGGGCCGCAGCACGTTGTAGGTCGAGCGGCCGGGGAAACGCTTCAACCCTTCATGCAGCTCTTTTGAGCGGAATACGGCGAGCACCATGAGCTGATCGAAATCGGCGCCGCCGCGCTCGATGCCGATCTGCTCGCGCGTCAGCGAGCGAGCGCCGTCGCAGCCGACGAGGTAATCGGCTTCGAGCGTCTCGCGTCCGCTGCCGCCTTCTTGCGCGATCGCGACGCGCACGCCCTTGTCGTCCTGCTGGACGGTCTGCGCGCGCCAGCCGAAGCGGCTTTCGACATTGGGCAGCGTCTCCATTTTCGCCCGCAGCACCTTCTCGGTGAGGTATTGCGGTAGCCGCTCGACGTCCTGGAAATAATAGGAACGAATGATCTCGCGCTGCGGCGGCGCGAACCAGTAGTCGCTCATCAGGCTGCCATAGGCGGTGATGCCGCTGATCGGATAGGGCCGCGGCATCAGCCGCTCGGCGCGCAATTGATCGACGACTCCCCAGAAATAGAAATGCTCCAGCGTGCGCGGCGATAGATTCTGGCCCTTGGGGATGTTTGAGAGCCCGACCCGCCGCTCGACCAGTGCAACGGAAATGCCGCGCAAGCCGAGATTGACCGCGAGCGCCACTCCGACCGGCCCGCCGCCGATGATGATCACCTGATGCCGCTTTGCCATTGCCGTCCCCAATGCGCCATTGCGCAACGCAGTCGTCTCGCGACACTATAGCGGCAAAGATGATCGGGAGGCCGGGTGACGCAAATTTCCCACTGGATTGGACTTGCAGCCGCGGCTGTGTCGATGGGCATGGCGACGCCGGCTCTTGCCGACAAGGCGAGCGGCACGCTGCGTCTCGCCGCCGAACAGCCCGTCCAAGAGGTAAGCTACTACTACGATCCCTCACCCGACACGGTGTTCGAATCCGAAGCAGTCTATGACGCGCTGGTCTCCTACGACGTGCCCCAAGGCCAGGTCGAGCCGCTATTGGCAAAGGCTTGGCGGCGGATCGATCCGCAGACCCTCGAATTCGATCTGCGCGACGACGTTACCTGGCAGGATGGCGTGAAATTCACCGCCGCCGATGTCGCCTACACCTTGAACTGGCTGACCGATCCGAAAACAGTGCTGCGTTTCCGGGGGGATTGGAGCTGGATCGACAAGGTCGAGCAAATCGGCGACGACAAGATCCGCATCCATGCACGCCAGCCGACACCTTACGACCTCACACGTTTCGCCTATGTAACGACGATCCTGCCCGTTCGTCAGCCGGGCAGCCCGCAAGACAAGGGCTATCACCCGATCGGCACCGGCCCTTATCGCGCGACCCAGGTGGACGACGCCAAGGGAATCGTCCTCGAGCGCAACGACGCTTATCGCCACGGCAATCCGGCCAAGCCCGGCGGCAACATCCAGCGCATCACCTTATTGCCGGTTCCCGAAGAAGGCACGCGCGTGGCGCAACTCCTTGCCGGCAATCTCGATATGATTCACGTCTCCCTGCAGCAAGCCCAGGACCTGATGCAGGATCCGCGCTTCGAGACGACAATCGTGCAGGGCTCTTCCTTCATGTACGTCGCCTATGACGCGCGCGGCCGCAGCGGCGCCAAGCCCATGACCGATCAGCGCGTTCGCCAGGCCCTCACCATGGCGATCGATCGCGCGGCGCTCTTGAAGCTCGTCGCAGGCGACGCGAAAGTGCCGCAACCCGAAGCGATGTGCTGGCGCAGCCAGGGCGGCTGCGACTATTCGGCGCCGCTGCCGGCCTACGATCCCGACGGCGCCAGAAAGCTGCTCGCCGAGGCGGGTTATCCCGACGGCTTTGACATCGAGATTACGAGCTTCACCGGCCCGCCGAGCCAGATCGCCGAGGCGGTCGCGGGCCAGTGGCATGCGATCGGCGTCAACGCGAAGATCGATTCGCTTGCCGTCGTCTCCTATCGCAAGAAGCAGCAGGAAGGAAAAATCCAGGTCATTGTCGCGGCTTGGCCAGGAGGAAACATCCCGGACGCATCGGCAACGGTTGACGCCTTCTTCGCCGCGGGGCCATCTGACTATGCTGGCGATCCGGAGCTGCATCAGCTCGCGGCTCAGAGCGACACGACGATGGATCCCGCCGCGCGCAAGGCGATCGGCCGCAAGATGTTCGACCGGGCAACGGAGAAATTCTATTTCCTGCCGATCGCGCCTTATCCGACGGTTCTGGTCCACACCAAGGAGGTCGCGATCAGCCAATCCGATCGCTTCACGCCGCTCGGCTACGAGGTCAGCGATCTCAGCTGGAAGTGACCGGCCTCACTGTCCGGCCTTCACCTGCGCGAGGTAGGCGTGGAACGCCATCAGGACCTTCTCGCCGCCGGGCGTATTCTTCACCCAATCGGCGTTGACCGGCGCGACCAGCGCTTTCCATTTCTCGGTCGCGGCGGCCGTCGGCGTAACGACCTGCTGCTTGGGATCAGCCTCCGCCGCCTTGCGCGCTTCGTCGGCGACCTCGTCCCAGGCCCTGCCAAGAACGCGGCTTTCGACCTCGCCCGAATTTTCATCGAGGAGCTTACGCGCCGCCGGTGGCAGCGCGTCGTAGCGCTTCCGCGCCATGAACACCATGCCGGCCGAAGCGCCGAGCTGGGTCTCGTAGTGATAGGTCGTGACCTCGTCGAGCTTATAGGGTTGGAACGCGGTCCACGCGATCACCGTCCCGTCGACCGTGCCGCGTTGTAAGCCTTCGTAGAGATCGGGCAACGGCAATGAGTTCGGCGAGCCGCCGAGCAGGCCGACGAACTGCGCCGCTGTCTTCGCCACCACCATCAGCCGCAGCCCCGCGAGGGTATCGATCGATTTCGGCGGCTTCGCGAGATGCACTTCGGCTTGCGGGTAGATCGTCATCATCAGCGGCACGACGTCCTGGAACTCGCGATCGAGCAGCCCCGATTTGTAAAGCCGCCAGAACGCGACCGAGGCGTCCACCGATTTCTCGGCCTGGAACGGCAGGGCGGAGAATTCGGCGAGCGGGAACGTGCCGGAAAGATTGCCGATGCTGCCCCAGGTCACCTGCACCACGTCGCTCATGACGCGATCGTAGAAATTCTTCGGATTGACGATGCTCATCCCATCGCGGACGTCGAGATGCAACACGCCTTTGCCGACATCGTTGATGTGATCGGCCCAGGGATGGAATACGCGGACAATGACATGCGTGCCGGCCGGCCCGTCGGTGGCGAAGATCAGGGTCGTCTCCTCCGCCCTCGCGATGCCGCCGAGCAGAAAAAGAGCGACCACCGCCGCCCACCAACCACGCATCGCCACTCCGTCCTCCTCCCGCCGCGAATCTTCTGCCGTCACCTTGCCGGCCAGGCGCGCGAATTGCAAACCTGGCCGGCCTTGCGTCACAATGGCGGCGATCGGGGAAGGGATGGGAGCCATGCTGAGCGACGCGGAGAACCGGATCATGACCCAGGCCGGCCCGGGCACGCCAGGTGGCGAGATGCTGCGCCGCTATTGGTGGCCGATCGAGTTTAGCGACCACGTCAAGGACCGGCCCCTGAAGGTCCGGCTGCTCGGCCAAGATTTCGTCCTCTTTCGCGACGGCAAAGGAAAGGTCGGCCTGCTCGACCTCCACTGCCCGCATCGCCTGACCTCGCTTGAATACGGCCGCGTCGAGGAGCATGGCATCCGCTGCTGCTATCACGGCTGGCTGTTCGCCCATGACGGCCAGTGCCTCGAGACGCCGGCCGAGCGTCCGGAAAGCAGCTTGAAGGACCGCGTCCGCGCCAACGCCTATGAGGCGCGCGATCTCGGCGGCTTCGTCTTCGTCTATATCGGGCCGAAGCCGGCGCCGGTGTTGCCGCGCTACGACGTGCTGCTGCGCGAAGACGGCAAGCGGATCATCGGCTGCGACGAGGATTACTGCAATTGGCTGCAGAAGGCCGAGAACGGCGCTGATCTGCCGCATCTGCCGTTCCTACATGCGAGCGTCTATCCGAAAATGGCGATGAAGACGCCGCTCGGCTACGACTACGAAGACATGCCCTACGGCTTCAAATGCATCCTCAAAATGCCGGAGTTGCCGCCGCGGATCATTCATTTCGTGATGCCGGCGCATTCGCGCATTTCGACTACGCCGCGCACCGGCATGTTGCCGAGCCACGACATGCGCATTCGCGTGCCGATCGACGACCAGCTCACTTACAGCTTCTGGATCCGTTTCCATCCGCTCGCCAATGCCGCTTTCGAGCAGCAGGTGATGGGCTTCGCCGGCAAGCAACCGGGCATCTATCCGCGCGAGCAAGACGGATATTGGAACATTCCGTCGATGGAGCAGGACCGGGTGGCGCAGGAGACCCAGGGCGTCATCACCGACCGGACCCTGGAGCATCTCGCCGAATCGGATCGCGGCATCGTCATGCTGCGGCGCAAACTGCGCGAGGATATCGACGCGGTTGCGGTTGGCCGGGACCCCCTCTACGTTTTGCGCGATCCGGCGGATGACAAGATCATTAAATTCGAGACGACCCTGAGAGAGACCGACTACGTGCTCGAAAAAGCCTAGGCGGGCCGCGTCCGCCTTGGCATCCCTTCCGGCCCGACCTACGTTTTAGACCGTGAAGTGAAGTGCGCGGTCGGAGCTAGCACATGCCTTATGCGGACGCGACGCTAAGCGACGTCTACACCCAGAACTCGGGCGAGGTGTTCATCAGCGGCATCCAGGCCCTGGTGCGACTGCCGCTCGTCCAAATCGCGCGCGACCGCAAAGCCGGCCTCAATACCGCCGGCTATATATCCGGCTATCGCGGCTCGCCGCTCGGTGGCTACGACCTCGAGTTGCAGCGCGCCCATGCCTATCTCGACGCCGCTGGCGTGGTGGTTCGGCCGGCCATCAACGAGGAGATGGGCGCGACCGCGATCTGGGGCACGCAGCAGCTCCAACTCTCGCCCGGCGCGAAAAAGGACGGCGTCTTCGGCATCTGGTACGCCAAAGGCCCGGGCGTCGACCGCTCCGGCGATGTGCTGAAGCATGCCAACGCCGCCGGCAGCTCGAAACACGGCGGCGTGCTGTGCCTTGCCGGCGACGATCACGGCGCCAAATCCTCGACCATCCCGCATCAAAGCGATCACGCTTTCATGTCGGCGATCATCCCGGTGCTCTATCCCTCGGGTGTGCAGGAATTCGTGGGCCTGGGCCTCCTGGGGCTCGCCATGTCGCGCTATTCCGGTTGCTGGGTGGCGATGAAGGTGATCGCCGACACGGTCGAATCGAGCGCGACCGTCGATCTCACCGGTGAGCAGATCGACTTCGTCGCGCCGACGGATTTCCCGTTGCCCCCCGACGGTCTCAACCTGCGCTGGCCCGACGACCGCTGGACGCAGGATTACCGGCTGCAGAATTACAAAGGCTATGCCGCGATCGCTTTCGGCCGCGCCAACGGTATCGATCGCATCATCCTCGACCCGCCGAACGCGCGCTTCGGTCTCGCCGCCTCGGGCAAGGCCTATGTCGATCTGCGCGAGGCGCTGGCCCTCTTGGGCATCGACGAGCGGGCGGCGGCGCAGATCGGACTGCGCCTCCTGA
Source organism: Allostellaceae bacterium (assembly GCA_036501365.1). Lineage (GTDB taxonomy): Bacteria > Pseudomonadota > Alphaproteobacteria > ATCC43930 > CGMCC-115725 > CAIKMD01. The sequence continues at coordinate 68,653 of DASYAL010000027.1, forward strand.
AGATCGGCATGCCCTGGCCGCTCGACCCGGTACGCATTCGCGAATTCTCGCAAGGGCTGCAAGAGATTCTTGTCGTCGAAGAACGGCGCGAAATGGTCGAAAACCAGATCAAGCAGCATCTCTTCAACTGGCATTCCGACCAGCGACCGCGCATCATCGGCAAGTTCGATGAGAACGACAAGCCGTGCCTGCCTTTGGAGCACGAGATATCCGCCGAGATCATCGCCGATGTGCTGGTCACTCGGCTCGAACGCATCGATATGCCGAGCGATCTACGCGCCGCGATCAGCGCCAAGGCCGAGGCGATCCGCGCGCGCCGCAAGCGGCTCGACAACTACAAGCCGCCGACCACGCGTCTGCCCTATTACTGCCCGGGCTGCCCGCATAACACCTCGACGCGCGTGGTCGAGGGCAGTCGCGCCCTCGCCGGCATCGGCTGCCATTACATGGCGCAGTGGATGGACCGGAACACCGAGACCTTCACCCAGATGGGCGGCGAAGGCGTGCCGTGGCTCGGCATCGCGCCTTTCACAGGCGAGAAGCATGTCTTCGCCAATCTCGGCGACGGCACTTATGCGCATAGCGGCATCCTCGCGATCCGCCAGGCGGTCGCGTCCGGCGCCAACATCACCTACAAGATCCTCTTCAACGACGCGGTGGCGATGACCGGCGGTCAGACGGTCGATGCGCAAATGAATGTGCCGATGCTGATCCGCCAGATCGCCGACGAGGGCGTCCGAAAAATCTATCTCCTGACGCTCGAGCCCGAGCGCTATGCCGGGGTGTCATTGCCCAAGAGCGTCACCGTCGAGTCGCGCGACGCGATCGACCGGGTGATGCGCGAGCTGCGCGAGATTCCCGGTTGCACCGCGATCGTCTACGACCAGACCTGTGCCACCGAGCTGCGCCGCAAGCGCGCGCGCGGACTCGTGCCCCAGGCGGCATCGCGCCCCTATATCAATTCCGCGGTATGCGAGGGCTGCGGCGATTGCTCGGATCAGAGCAATTGCATCGCCATCGATCCGCTCGAGACCGAATTCGGCCGCAAGCGCGCGATCAACCAGTCGGCCTGCAATTCCGACCTCTCCTGTCTCAAGGGCTTCTGCCCATCCTTCGTCACCGTCACCGGTGGTACGGTCAGGAAGCAGGCAGGCGCACAATTGCCGGCGGTGGAACTGCCGGTGCCGATGACCGCCGAATTGCCGGCGGCCGAGACCTACAATATCGCGATCACCGGCGTTGGCGGCGGCGGCGTCCTCACCATCGGCCATATCCTCGGCATGGCCGCGCATATCGACGGCATCGGCGCGCAGGTGCTCGACATCACCGGCCTCGCCCAGAAAGGCGGCGCGGTGGTAAGCCATGTCCGGCTCGCCCGCGAAGCGAAGACCATCGCGGCACAGCGCGTTCCAGCGGGCGGTGCGGATCTGCTGCTCGCAACCGATCTCGTCGTCGCTGCTTCGATCGAAGGGCGGCAGCTCATCTCCCGGGCCCGCAGCCGCGCCGTCATCGACACCCATGTGACGCCGGTTGCGAGCTTCATTCACAACCGCGATTTCGATTTCCAGGCGCCGGCGACCTTGGGCGAGATCGAGCGCGCCTTGCATGCGCCGCCGGCAAAGCTCGATTTCCACCGCCTCGCACTGCATGCTTTCGGCGATTCGATCGCCGCCAATATGATGCTGGTCGGCTGCGCCTATCAGCATGGCTGGCTGCCGCTCACCGAGCGCGCGCTGATCCGCGCCATCGAGCTCAACGGCGTCGCCGTCGCGCTCAACCTCGCCGCCTTCCGCTGGGGCCGCTTCATCGCCGCCTTCCCCAACCGCGTTGACACGCTGATCGCGGAAGAGGAACTGCAGCGGCCGCTCGCGGCGATGAGCCTCGACGAAATCATTGCCCATCGCGCCCGCCATCTCGCCGCCTATCAGAACGAACGGCTGGTGCAGCGCTACCGCACGCGCATCGCGCAAATCCGCGCGCTCGATGCCAAGCTCGGCCGGGACGAGGAACTTACCCGCGCGGTCGCGATCAATTACGCCAAGCTGCTTGCCTACAAGGACGAATACGAAGTGGCGCGGCTCTTCGCCGACCCGGCCTTTCAGGCAGGGCTCGACGAGACCTTCGAGGGCAAGACCAAGCTCGCCTTCCATCTCGCGCCGCCGCTGCTGTCGCGGCTCGATCCCAATATCGGCCGGCCGCGCAAGATCGAATTCGGTGCGTGGATCGTGCCGGTGTTCCGTATGCTCGCGTCACTGCGCGGCTTGCGCGGCACGCCGCTCGACATCTTCGGCTATGGCGCCGAGCGGCGGCGCGAGCGCGGCCTGATCGCGACCTATGAGCGCGGCCTCGACCGAATCGCCGCGACGCTCTGCGCCGAGAACTATGCCTGCGCGGTGGCGCTGGCGGCGCTGCCCGATCAGGTGCGCGGCTTCGGCCCGGTGAAGATGAAGGCCATCGACCGGTTCGAGCGCGAATGGCGGACGCTCGCGGATCGACTGCTGCATCCGTCCTCGCCGAGCACCCAGCCAGCGCGCGCCGCGTGATTTGAGCCCGGAGAGAATTTTGCCCAACGCCGTACCCGGTCTCGATTTCGATCTCGGCTCCGAGATCGATCTGCTGCGCGAATCGGTGCGCGGCTTCGCCGAAAGCGAGATCGCCCCGCGTGCGGCCGCGATCGACCGCAACGACGAATTCCCGCGCGATCTCTGGCCGAAGATGGGCGCGCTCGGCCTTTTAGGCATCACCGTCGAGGAGGAGTTCGATGGCGCCGGCATGGGCTATCTCGCCCATGTCGTCGCAATGGAGGAGATCAGCCGCGCCTCGGCCTCGGTCGGCCTGTCCTACGGCGCGCATAGCAATCTCTGCGTCAACCAGATCCGGCGCAGTGGCAGCGAGGTGCAGAAGCGATTCCACCTGCCGAAACTGATCGACGGCACGCATGTAGGCGCGCTCGCGATGAGCGAGACCGGCGCCGGCTCTGACGTCGTCGCGCTGACCACCCGCGCCGAGAAGAAAGGCGACCGCTTCGTCCTTAATGGCAGCAAGATGTGGATCACCAACGGTGCCTATGCCGACGTGCTGGTGGTTTATGCCAAGACCGAGCCCAAGGGCGGCTCGCGCGGCATCAGCGCCTTCATCGTCGAGAAAGGCATGAAGGGCTTCGTGCCGGCGCAGAAGCTTGACAAGCTCGGCATGCGCGGCTCGCCGACCTCGGAGCTGGTCTTCACTGATTGCGAGGTGCCGGGGGAGAATCTCCTGGGGCCGGTGAACGAAGGCGTGAAGGTGCTGATGAGCGGCCTCGATTACGAGCGCGCCGTGCTCGCTGCCGGGCCTGTCGGCATCATGCAGGCCTGTCTCGATCTCGTGCTGCCTTACGTGCACGAACGCAAGCAGTTCGGTCAGGCGATCGGCGAGTTCCAGCTCATGCAGGGCAAAATCGCCGACATGTATACGAGTCTCGCCGCGAGCCGCGCCTATGTCTACGCGGTGGCGCGCGCCTGCGATCGCAATGCGATCACACGGCGCGATGCGGCGGGCGCCATCCTCTACGCCGCCGAAAATGCCACGCAGATGGCGCTGCAGGCGATCCAGGCGCTGGGCGGCATGGGCTATATCAACGAATCGCCAGCGGGACGGCTGTTGCGCGACGCCAAGCTCTACGAGATCGGCGCCGGTACCTCGGAGATCCGCCGCATGCTGATCGGCCGCGAACTCTTCGACGAGACCGCATGATGACCATGCCGCTCAAGACCGCCATCGACCGCAACACCGACACCTTCCGTGCCAACGCGCAGGCGATGCGCGCGTTGGTCGCCGATCTCAAGGGCAAGCTCGCGGCGATCGCGCAAGGCGGCGGCGAAGCCGCGCGGCAGCGCCATCTCGCCCGCGGCAAGCTGCTGCCGCGCGATCGCGTCCAGGCGCTGATCGATCCCGGCGCACCGTTCCTCGAATTGTCGCCGCTCGCGGGCCATGGCCTTTATGACGAAGAAGTGCCGGCCGGCGGCATCGTCGCCGGCATCGCACCGATCATGGGCCGCGAATGCGTGATCGTCGCCAACGACGCGACGGTGAAAGGCGGCACCTATTATCCGGTCACGGTGAAGAAGCATCTGCGCGCGCAGGAGATCGCGCGGCAGAACCGCCTGCCCTGCCTCTATCTCGTCGATTCGGGCGGCGCGCATCTGCCGAGCCAAGACGAGGTCTTTCCCGACCGCGAGCATTTCGGACGCATCTTCTATAACCAGGCGACGCTGTCCGCGGCGGGCATTCCGCAGATCGCGCTGGTGATGGGCTCGTGCACCGCGGGCGGCGCCTATGTGCCGGCGATGGCCGATGAGGCGATCATCGTTCAGGGCGAAGGCACGATCTTCCTCGGCGGCCCGCCGCTGGTCAAAGCCGCGACCGGCGAGGTGGTGAGCGCGGAAGAGCTTGGCGGCGCCGAGCTTCACACCCGCGTCTCGGGCGTTGCCGATTATCTCGCGCGCAGCGACGGCGAGGCGCTCGGCATCGCGCGGCGCATCGTCGGCAACCTCAACCGCATAAAGCGCGCAAGCCTCGATATCGTTGCGCCGCAAGAGCCGCTCTACGACGCGCAAGAAATCTATGGCGTCGTGCCCAGCGACACACGCAAGAGCTACGACGTACGCGAGATCATCGCCCGACTGGTCGATGGCAGCGTCTTCGACGAGTTCAAGCCGCTCTACGGCCCGACCCTCGTCACCGGTTTCGCCCGGCTCTGGGGCTATCCCATCGGCATCGTCGCCAACAACGGCGTGCTGTTCTCCGAAAGCGCGCTCAAAGGTGCGCATTTCATCGAGCTCTGCGCTCAGCGCGGCATGCCGCTGGTGTTCCTGCAGAACATCACCGGCTTCATGGTCGGCAAGAAATACGAGGCGGGTGGCATCGCCAAGGACGGCGCCAAGATGGTGACCGCAGTCGCCTGCGCCGCAGTGCCGAAATTCACCGTCATCATCGGCGGCAGTTTCGGCGCCGGCAATTATGCCATGGCCGGCCGCGCTTACGACCCGCGCTTCCTCTTCGCCTGGCCCAATGCGCGCATCTCGGTGATGGGTGGCGAGCAGGCCGCCAATGTCCTCGCGACGGTGCGGCGCGACGGGTTCGAGGCGCGTGGCGAAAGCTGGAGCGCCGAGGCCGAGGAAGCCTTCAAGGCACCGATCCGCGCACAATACGAGACCCAGGGCCATCCCTATTACGCGAGCGCTCGGCTCTGGGACGACGGCATCATCGATCCCGCCGATACCCGCCGCGTGCTGGCGCTGGCGATCTCGGCGAGCCTCAATGCGCCGATCGGCCGGACAAAATTCGGCGTCTTCCGGATGTGAGCGCGCTTTTTGCCAAAATCCTGATCGCCAATCGCGGCGAGATCGCCTGCCGCATCATGCGCACGGCGAAGCGGCTCGGCATCGCCACGGTCGCGGTCTATTCCGAGGCCGACGCCGGCGCGCTGCATGTGGCGATGGCCGACGAGACGATCCCGATCGGCCCGCCGCCGGCGCGCGACAGCTATCTCGACATCGCGCGCATCATCGATGCGGCGAGGCGCAGCGGCGCGCAGGCCATCCATCCTGGCTACGGCTTCCTCTCCGAGAATGCCGATCTCGCCGCCGCTTGCGAGGCCGCGGGCATCGTCTTCATCGGCCCGCCCGCCGCCGCGATCCGGGCCATGGGCTCGAAAGCCGAAGCCAAGGCGCTGATGGCGAGGGCTGGCGTGCCGCTGGTGCCCGGCTATCACGGCGCCGAGCAGAACGACGAGCGGCTGACGCAAGAAGCCGGCGCCATCGGCTATCCGGTGCTGCTCAAAGCCTCGTCGGGCGGTGGCGGCAAGGGCATGCGCATCGTGACGCGGCCAAGCGATTTGCTGGCCGCGCTGGCGGCAGCGCGGCGCGAGGCGAAAGCGGCATTCGGCGACGACCGGCTGCTGATCGAGAAATACCTCATCGATCCGCGACATATCGAAATGCAGGTCTTTGCAGACAGCCATGGCAATGTCGTGCATCTCTTCGAGCGCGATTGTTCGATCCAACGACGCCACCAGAAGCTGATCGAGGAAGCGCCGGCGCCGGGTTTGAGCGACGCGCAACGGCAACAGCTCAGCACCCTCGCGATCGCCGCGGCGCGCGTGGTCGATTATCGTGGCGCCGGCACCATCGAACTCGTTTCCGTCGCCGGCCAATTCTATTTCATCGAAATGAATACGCGGCTCCAGGTCGAGCATGTCGCGACCGAGATGATCACCGGCCTCGACCTCGTCGAATGGCAGATCCGCGTCGCCGCCGGCGAAGCCTTGCCGCTGACCCAGGCGGCGATCGTACGCCATGGACACGCCATCGAGGCGCGGCTCTATGCCGAAGACCCGGCGCACGATTACCTGCCGAGCGCGGGACCGCTGGCGCTGCTGCGTTTTCCCGCGCCGAGCGACACCCTGCGCGTCGAGACGGGCTTTCGCCAGGGCGACCGCGTCAGCCCTTATTACGACGCGCTGATCGCCAAGCTGATCGCTTGGGGCGAGACGCGCGAGGTCGCGCTGGAGCGGCTGCGCGCGGCGCTGGCGGAAATGCGGATGGCAGGCGTCGTCAGCAATCGCGAGCTGCTGCAGCGCATCCTCGCGCATCCCGATTTCGTCGCGCGGGCCGGCGATACTGGCTTCATCGCACGGCATCACGATGCGCTGCTACCGCCGGCCGAGGTGCCGCTGGCGGCGCTCGCCACGGCAGGGCTGAGCATCTTGCGCGGCCAACCGCAACCCTCGGGCGATCCGCATTCGCCGTGGCAAAGCCGCGACGGCTGGCGCCTTGGCGGCGCGGCCAGCGACGTGTTCCGCTTCCGCTCCGGCGAACACCTGCACGAACTGCGGCTCACCTATACGCCGAGCGGCTATCGCGGCGAGAGCGACGGCCAGTGTCTCGAGTTCGGGTCCGGCGTAGCGGATGCCGCAGTTGTGCGGCTCGGCAACGAGTTTTGGGTCATCCTGCCCGACGCCGCCTGCCGCCTGACCTATCTCGATCCGCTTGCGCCGAGCGAACAAGCCAATGCCAGCGCCGGCAAGATCGTCGCGCCGATGCCCGGCAAGGTGAGCGCGGTGCTTGTCTCGCCGGGCGCAACCGTGCAACGCGGCCAGACGTTGATGGTGATCGAAGCCATGAAGATGGAGCACGCCATCACGGCGCCAACCGACGGCGTGGTCGAAGCCGTCGCTTTCGCGCCGGGCGCGCTCGTCGAGGAAGGCGTCGAGCTGGTGAGAATGAAGGGCAAGCCATGATCCGCAAACTCAAATCCGGACAATACCGGCTCTATTCGCGTAAGACCGATCCGAAGACCGGTCGGCGGCGCAATCTCGGCACCTTCGGCAGCCGCGGCGCCGCGGAAAAGCACGAACGCGCGGTGCAATATTTCAAGCGTCACTGACCTGCCGGCAAATTGACGCGCTCCGGGGTGCATGCTACCGAGCCTGCAAACCGGGGCGGGAGCATGGGTTTTCGCGTCACGCTCAAACCGAGCGGCCACAGTTTCGAAGCGGCGGAAGCGAAGAATGTTCTGGCTTCCGCGCTCGAAGCCGGATTCAACCTGCCCTATAGCTGCCGCGCCGGCGGCTGCTCGACCTGCAAGGCCCGCATCCTCGAGGGCCAAGTCGATCACGCGCTTTCGACCGACACCTACCTGCCGCAATCCCTGCGTGACCAGGGCTTCGCCCTCCTCTGCCAAGCGAAGCCGCTGAGTGACCTCACCGTCGAGATCGAGGAGCTGACGCTCCACCTCGCCAAGCCGAACGTCGTGCCGTGCCGCGTCAAGCAGATCCGCAAGCTCGCGCCCGATGTCGTCGCGCTCCACCTACGCACGCCCTACAACGACAACATGCTCTTTGCCGCCGGACAGTATGTCGATTTCCTTCTCGAAGGCGGCAAGCGCCGTTCTTATTCCATTGCCAACGCGCCGATGCTCGCAGGCGGCATGATGGATCTCGAGATTCATATCCGCCACTCGCCCGGCGGTCTCTTCACCGATCGCATCTTCGGCAAGCTCAAGCCCAGTGAGGTGCTGCGCTTCGAAGGGCCGCTCGGTACTTTCTATCTGCGCGAAGGCAGCGCGAGACCGATCATCTTCCTGGCGAGCGGCACGGGCTTCGGCCCGATCAAAGCGATCATCGAATACGCGTTGCGGCGTAACCTGTCAGCGCAGCGGCCAATCGCGCTCTATTGGGGCTGTCGCGCGCGCCGAGATCTCTACATGCTCGACCTGCCCGAGCGCTGGGCGAGCGAGGCGCCGAGCTTCCGCTTCGTGCCGGTGTTGTCGGATGCGCCGCCCGAAGATACCTGGACCGGCCGTACCGGCTTCGTCCATCGTGCGGTGATGGTGGATTTCCCCGACCTCTCGGGCCATCAGGTCTATGCGTGCGGCGCGCCGGTCATGGTCGACGCGGCGCGGCGCGATTTCGCGGTGCAATGCGGCCTGCCCCCCGGCGAATTCTTCGCCGACGCGTTCCTGACCGAGGCGGAACTCGCCGCGGCATCGTGATATAATGCCGGCATTCGAGGGAGGCGCCGATGGATGACGTAACGACGATCGAGAACCCAGTCTTCACGCCGAACAACAAGGAGTCGGTGGTACGACCGGCGATGCTCTCGCACGGCACGCTGCAATGCTACAACCTCACTGAGACGCGGAAATTCTACGAGGAATTCCTCGGCCTCGAATGCGTGCGCCAGGGCAAGCCGGCGATCTTCATGCGCTGCGGCACCAAATTCCACATCGTCGCGGTGCAAGCCGGCAACTCGCTGAAGCCGGCGCATCTCCACAATCACTGGGGCCTCGAAGTCGGCAGCCGCGCCGAGGTCGACCGCGTCCATCAAGCGGCCAAAGACCTCAAGGACAAATACAAGATCAACGCCATCCTCGATCCGGCTTTCGGCCACGGTGTCTATTCGTTCTATTTCGAGGATCTCGACCATAATTGGTGGGAAGTCCTCTTCTACGACGGCTTCCAGCACGACGACGCTTTCGATTTCGGCGATCGTTTCGCGATGGACGCCAATCCCGTCGCCGAGGATCTCAGCGATCCGCGCACGCGCGTCTAGGATGCGAAGCCAAAGAGCCGGTCGAGCGACAGCGGCCCGCCACCGTTGACGAGGAAGAACAGCACGACGATCGCCCAGACCAGCGGATATTCGGCGCCGTGAACGGTCCAGAAATAGCCGTCGCGCTTGCCATGTGCTGCGGCCGATAGCGCAAGGAAGACAAAGGTCGGCAGCGCCGCCGCCCGCGTGAAAAGGCCGAGCGCCAGCAGCGGCCCGGCGATCAGCTCGGTCGCGGCAACGACCAGCGCCCAGAATCTCCCCGGCCGATAGCCCCACCCTTCGAGCGAGGCGGCGAGTTCGCCGAGATCGGCGGGGACTCTGCTCTCCGGGAAAAAACCGAAGAGCTTTTGCAGCGCATGCGGCAGCAGCACGAGGCCGGCGGTCGCGCGCAACAGCAGCCACGCCCAAGGGCTCAGCGTGGCGTAGAGATCGCTCATCCGCGCGACCCTCAGCCGGGGAAAAGGCCGTGCTTCTTCAAGAATTCGATACAGTAGCGATCGAATTCCGCTGGCGCTTCCAGCATCGAGGAATGGCCCGCGCCCTCGATCACCCGGTATTCGCAGCCCTTGACGCGGCGCGCGAGTTCGGCGGCGTTCGGATGGTTGCGATCGGCCGAGCCCGAGATTAGCAGCGCCGTCGAGGTGATGCCCTCGCCGAATTCCGCCGGATGCGTCACCTGCAGCGCGTCGTTCATGGCGACGATGCTCTCGACGGTCGCGATATTGTCGAGCCCGCACAGCATGTCGGCATACCACTGCATGAACGGCAGATCGCGATACGCCGGCGCGAAGTGATAGAGGATCTGCTCGCGCCGCAGCGCCAGCCCTTCCTGGCGGAACCGCTCGCCCCACTCCTTCATTTGGCTGCGCTCGGGCTGATAGGCGCAGCCCGAGATGATCAGCACCAGCGTGCGTTCCGGCCGCTGCGCTGCCATCACGCGCGCGACCATGCTGCCCATCGAATTGCCCTGAATGACGATGCCGCCCGCGGTGATACGATCCACCACTTCCCAGCAGGCATCGGCCTGGTCGACGATGCGGACGCCCGGCTGCGGCGCCGGCGAGCGGCCATAGCCGGCGAAATCGACGGCGATGCAGCGATACCAGGCCGAGAAATGTGCGGTCTGGAACATCCAGAGACGATGATCGTCGGGCGTCGAATGAAGGAATAGCATCGGGGTGCCGGACGCACCCTGCTGCTCGAAATAAAGCGGTCCCGGAATGTGCCTTGCCAATTCAGCCTCCCGTCACTGGGCCAGCATATCGTGCACCGGCACATTGCCTTTGGCGAGGCCGAGCTCCTTGCAGGCATCGATCCACCATTGCATCTGCGCCAGGGTCATCTCGGCGGTGAACTGGCCAAGCCCGACCGACATCGCGACTTGCGGCGGCAAATGCAGATAGGTCACGAGCGTCTGGCGCGCGGCCTTGTCGTTCTTGCCGATCCAGTCGATCGCCTCGCGCAGCGATGCCTTGAAGGCCGGCGCGACTTCGGGATGCGCTGTCTTGTATTTGTGCTCCATCGCCCAGACCGAATAGACGGTGAAGGGATCGGCGAGATCGGCCTGATAATCGGCGACCAGCGTGCCGGTCTTCGCGGCGAGAATCTGGTCGGTAAAGGGCGCGGCCGGCAGGGCGACATCGACCTGCCCGTTCTTCAGCGCGTCGTTCATCTGATTGATCGGGACCTCGATGAAGGTGACCGCGGCCGGATCGACCCCGCGATCCTTCAGCCATTTCATGAAGGCGATATGGATGACGCTTTGCAGCCCGGGCACCGCGACCTTCTTCCCGCGGAAATCGGCCGGGCTTTTGATCGCGAGGCCGGCGCGCGCGATCGCGCCACCGGAGGAGCCGGTTTTCGACTGGCCGTTCGCGCCGGCGATGATCTGGAGATCGGCGCCGCCTTCATCGGCGAACAGCACGATGGTCGGGTTGAGCCCGGCGACCTGCGACGTGCCCGCGATCAGCGCCGCGGGCTGGTTAGAGCCGATGGCGATGAACTGCAAGGTCACATCGAGCCCATGCTTGGCGAAGATCCCCTGGTCCTTGGCGACGAAGGCTGGCATCCACGGATAGCCAGGGCCATAGCTGACGGTGATCTTGGTTTGAGCCGCGGCGGGCAACGCCGCCAAAACGCCAAGCGCAAGAATGGCGCCGATTATTGCACGCATGCGTTGTTCCTCCCCTGCCGCCCGCCTGTCTTCGGCAATGAATAAATAGAGCGCGCGCTGCCGATGCAAGCGTGCTCGACTCGCGTTGCCTTCGCGCTAAAATTGCGCGCACCGCCTTTACGCAGCGGAGGAGGTCGTCGTGGCGCGCCATATTCCGGGGCCACTTTATTTCGATCAGCACGGCGCGCAAGGCTTGCCGATGGTCTTCCTGCATTCGACGCCGGACGACCACCGGCTGTGGATGTATCAGACGGCGCGATTCTCGTCGTGGTTCCGCACCATCGCGATCGATCTCGCCGGCTAT